>NZ_BAABMC010000001.1:0-1493591 GCF_054767475.1 Paenibacillus sp. YSY-4.3
ACTATCTTTCACCTGTTCGTTTTGCTGAACAATTTAACAGAAAATCTGCGGCGTGAGTGTCCACTTTCTTGACAGAAGTCCATCCTGTCCGTTAGCGTGTGTTAGCTGGCGACCAGGCCCATGTAGCCTAACCGGCTTAATTCAAATTGAATGGACGCTGAAAGCTTACTGAAAGAATTACATGTCTTGAAAATAAGCAAATAGGATTGCGGACTTTGGGTTTCCTGTGCTACTATAGCCTTGTCACCGAAAACGTTACCGATAAGGATACCAAACCCATTTTCGGTAACGTTTCCGAAAACGCTATCATAATATTTTCAAAGCGTTTTCATGACGGATGATATTCATTAAGGAAGAGGGGTCTAGACGATGAACAAGCTTAAGAAATTGCTGGGGATTATGCTTGTATTCACTCTGGTAACTGTGCTGGCTGCAGCGTGCGGCAAGAGTGATAATTCAGCTGCCGGGGAGAATGGCGCCAAAGGTGAAGGAGCTTCTGGTGGAGCCAAAGAAATTTATTTCCTGAACTTCAAGCCAGAGATTGCGGAAGTATACGAGAAGATCGCGAAAGACTATGAAGCGGAAACAGGGGTTAAGGTAAAAGTCGTTACGGCAGCAAGCGGTACTTACGAAACGAAATTAAAATCGGAAATTTCCAAGAAGGATGCGCCGACGATTTTCCAAATCAACGGACCTGTCGGCTATCAAGCATGGAAAGATTACACGCTGGATCTTAAAGACACGAAGCTTTACAGCTACTTATCCGATCCAAGCCTTGCGGTGACAAGTGAAGGCGGCGTGTACGGCATTCCTTACGTCGTGGAAGGCTACGGCATCATTTATAATGATGCGATCATGCAGAAATACTTTGCTCTGCCGGACAAAGCGGTCTCCATTTCTTCCGCGTCCGAAATCAACAACTTCGCTACTTTGAAAGCGGTTGTCGAGGACATGACAGCGAAGAAGGACCAGCTTGGCATCAAAGGTGTATTCGCATCTACTTCGCTTGGCGCTGGTGAGCAGTGGAGATGGCAGACGCACTTGGCCAACCTGCCGCTGTACTATGAATTCAAGGATAACGCGGAGTTCGACAACACTGTGATGGCAGGCCTGGCAGCGAATGAAGTGCAGTTCAAATATGCAGAAAACTTCAAGAACATCTTTGATTTGTATACGAACAATTCGGTGACGAAGGGAGCGCTGCTGGGAGGCAAATCCGTAGCCGACTCAATGGCTGAATTTGCCCTTGGACAAGCGGCAATGGTTCAGAACGGGAACTGGGCTTGGGGCCAAATCAATGAAGTAGGCGGCAACGTGGTTAAAGCGGAGGATATCAAGTTCCTGCCGATCTATACAGGAGTGAACGGCGAAGAGAAGCAAGGTCTGGCCATCGGTACCGAGAACTACCTTGCGATCAATAGCAAAGTGTCGCCTGAGAAGCAGCAGGCTTCGATCGATTTCCTGGAATGGCTGTTCACCAGCGACAAAGGAAAAGCTTACGTAACACAGGAATTAGGTTTCATCGCACCGTTCAATACGTTTAATGAAAACGAGAAGCCGGCTGATCCTCTGGCAAAAGAAGTGATGTCCTGGATGGAGAAGGATGTGACCTCTGTTCCTTGGACGTTCGCGGCGTTCCCGAGTGAAGAGTTCAAGAATCAGTTCGGCGATGCTTTGCTGCAATACGTTCAAGGCAACCAAACCTGGGATGAAGTCGTGAAAGTGTTCACAGAGAGCTGGAAAGCTGAAAAGGCAAAATAACGTCGGGTGTAATGCGATGCCACTGGGTTACAGATAGAAGCCCAGTGGCATCAATACCATATCTATCCGATGATCGATAAGTATTCCGGAATCATCATGTTTAATACTGAGATAGGAGAAGAAAACCATGCAAAAGTCGATGAAAAAATATTTTGCCCTTTTTGCATTGCCTACGATCATCGCCTTTTGGGTAGCTTTTGTTATACCGTTCATATTAGGTGTATACCTCTCCTTCACGGAATTTACGACCGTGAACGATGCAAAGTGGGTAGGATTAAGCAATTACATCAAAGCGTTTTCGAATCAGGACTTTTTGAATGCGTTATGGTTTACGGTGAAATTCACTGTGGTATCGGTACTTTCTATCAATGTGTTCGCCTTCATTCTCGCTATGCTGCTCACCCGCGGGAAGAAGGGAACGAACTTGTTCCGCACGGTGTTCTTCATGCCGAACCTGATCGGCGGGATCGTGCTTGGTTACATTTGGCAATTGATCATTAACGGTGTACTGTTTAAATTTGATCTCACCCTGACGTTTGATCCGAAATATGGCTTCTGGGGACTCGTCGTACTAATGAACTGGCAGCTGATCGGTTACATGATGATTATTTACGTAGCAGGTATCCAAAACGTACCCAAGGATGTCATCGAGGTGGCTAAGATTGATGGCGCCTCCCGGTTCCAGGTGCTGCGCAACGTTACGCTGCCGTTGGTGATGCCATCGATTACGATATGTTTGTTCCTGACGTTGTCGAACTCGTTCAAGCTGTTTGACCAGAACTTGGCTCTGACGGCGGGCGCGCCCGCGAAGCAGACGGCGATGATGGCATTGGATATTTACAACACCTTCTATGGTAAGACGGGTTGGGAAGGCGTGGGTCAGGCTAAAGCAGTCGTGTTCTTCGTTCTGGTGGCCTTGATTGCGCTAGTTCAACTGCTGATTACTAGAAGGAAGGAGGTTGAGAGCTGATGCAAAAGACAAACAAAGGAGCAGATACGCTCATCTTTCTAATTTTGTTCCTATTGGCGATTGCATTCATTTCTCCGATCCTGATCGTTTTGATGAACTCCTTTAAAGGAAAGTTCTTTATCAGCGATACCCCGTTCTTGCTGCCCAATAGCGAGACGTTCTCCGGGCTCACCAACTATACGAGCGGGATCGCCAAGACGGATTTCATATCGGCGTTTGGCATGTCGCTGTTTATCACCGTTTTCTCCGTGGGTGTCATTGTTCTGTTTACGTCGATGACCGCGTGGTATATTACGAGAGTTAAGACGAAGTTCAATCAATTGCTGTATTACATTTTTGTATTCTCCATGATCGTGCCGTTCCAAATGGTTATGTTTACGATGACGAAGACGGCCAACGTCTTGAATCTCGACAATCCGATCGGCATCGTTCTCATTTATCTCGGCTTTGGATCGGGATTATCCGTCTTCCTGTTCAGCGGCTTCGTGAAATCGATCCCTATTGAAATCGAGGAAGCGGTCATGATTGACGGCTGCAATCCCGTACAGTCCTTCTTCAAGGTCGTGCTGCCGATCCTTAAACCGATTGCGATCACGGTCGCTATTCTGAACGTTATGTGGGTATGGAACGACTACCTGCTGCCTGATCTTATCATCGGGAGCGAGTACAAGACGATTCCAATTGCGATCCAGTATCTCAAAGGCGGATACGGCTCCATCGATATGGGCGCCATGATGGCGATGCTCGTGCTGGCAATCGTGCCGATCGTCATATTCTATTTGCTCTGCCAGAAGTATATTATAGAAGGCGTTGTCGCAGGGGCAGTAAAAGGCTGACGGCTGCTGTGTTTTCGGACGAAATCTGCCTTGTTTTCTAGAACTTTAACTGCTATCCTTATGAAATGCCTGGTATAGCGGTTTAATTACGATGTAAGGGAAGAACAAGTATGGCTTCTATTACAATTAAAGATATTGCCAAAATGTGCGGAGTCGGGGTGACTACGGTTTCAAGAGCGATCAATAACCATCCCGATATCAGCGAAGAGACCAAGTCGATGATCATGCAGGTCATCAAAGACAATCATTACGTGCCGAACAATAGCGCGAGAAATTTGAAGCGCTCGGTGTCGAAGACGATCGCCGTGCTGATCAAGGGGATTACGAACCCGTTTTTCAACCCGATGATTCAGGTGTTCGAGCGTGAGATCCAGCGGAAGAAATATTCATTCATCTTGCAGCGCGTCGACGAGAAGCAGGATGAAATCGAAGTGGCGATTGAGCTGGAGAAGGAGAAGCGGCTGAAAGGCATTGTGTTCCTCGGCGGGTATTTCTCGCATTCCAAAGAGAAGTTGGATCAGTTAACCGTGCCGTTCGTGCTCAGTACGATCGGAATGACGGAAGAATTCGATCCTAACGATTACTCCTCCGTCTCGGTCGATGACGTCAAGGAGAGCTACAAAATCGTCGATTATTTATGCAATGAAGGACATCGCAAAATTGCGATCATAACCGCGCCGATGGATGACGTAAGTATCGGTAAGCTGAGATATGAAGGATATAAGAAGGCCTTGAAGCAGCATGGGATCGAATACAATGAGCGGCTTGTGCGCTCCATGCGGGAGGACATTGACAGCTACTCCATGGAGAATGGATACGAGGTGACCAAGGAGTTGCTGCGGTCCGGCGAGGAGTTCACGGCGATTTATGCCGTATCCGACAGCCTCGCGATCGGGGCGTGCAAAGCGATATTCGAAGCCGGCTTAAGCGTGCCTGAAGATTATTCCGTCGTAGGCTTTGACGGGCTGGATATTTCATTCTATTATAATCCGTCAATTACGACCATCAAGCAGCCGACAGAGGAAATAGCGCAAGAGACGATTAAGATCTTATTTGATTTAATAGATAAAAAAATAACTCACGCCCACAAAACATTCCCCGGTGAACTCGTCATCCGAAATTCGACGAAGCGTCTCAACTAGCGCTAGCGGTTTGTTGCGCTAGCGGCAGGCCCGCTGGAATCGGCGGAATGTAGAAGAGCCCTGTCTCCCTTGTTGAGGGTGAACAGGGCTCTATTTATGAGGACGGTACTCACGATTAGCTATTGGCCCGGAACAGCCTTTTATCGAAGAATAATAGGATGATGAACAGGACGATGGCGAGCAGCAGGACGCAGGCAGGCAGGATAAAGGCAAGCAGGGTCGCCGGATTCTGCATTTTGTAATAGACGAGCATGCCGAAGGGCATCAGTCCGCCGCCGATGATGCTGCACCATACGTGCAATTTAGCCGTCCTGACCATGCTGATCTCTTTGAAGATGTAGTAGAACATGCCGTAGGCGAACAAGGTTAGCCAGCCGACAACGAGAATATGAGCATGAGCGGGAGTTAACGTGTAATCATATCGCCCAGCCATATCCGCACCGATCAACGCGCCGATGAAGGAATAGATTGCCGCAATGCGGATTAACCATTTGCTATACTTTGCCATGATATGCTCCCCGAATTTTTTATAGTGACCCCTCCAAAATATATCAGTACTATGAACGCAATATGAACAAAGTGTGTCGATGCAGTAAGGATGAGTTATTCGTCAAGCTAGGCGAAGCATGCTACAATAGCGGGGAATGGAAAGGAGTGAGATAGCAATGGCATTGGAAGTCGATGTACAGGCCACCCCGAATCCGAACGCCGTGAAGATCAGCGCGAAGGCGACGCTGTTCGAGGGCACTCGCAGCATATCCTTGAAGAGCGGAGATGCAACGGATCATCCACTGGCTAGCGCCCTTCTAGGCATTGAAGGCGTTGACAACATTTTTGGATTGAGAGATTTTGTGACGATTACGAAGAAGCCGGAAGCGGACTGGGATCCGATTCTGGAACAAGCGGAAGAAGCGTTTAAGAAGATTTACGGTTAATAGAAAGATGGTTTACGATAAACCTACGATAAGTCATACGGATTTATCTTTAGGTAAAAATGCGATGACGCTGTAAAAGAAAAAGGGCGGTTCCTTAAGGGAATCGCCTTTTTTCTTTTGCTATGTGTCACAAATCCGGCTCCTTTGCCGTCCCATGGGAAACAACACAAAGGAGATGGGAAGAATGAACGAATTAACATGCCTGATCGTAGGCGGGGGTTACGCAGGAATAAATGCGATCCGCTCCATTCAGCAAGCATTTCAAAAGGCTGGTGAGACAAGGAAGATACGAATAGTTCTGATCGATAAGGAGCCCTACCATTTGCGGAAGGTGCTGCTATTTAAGCCTGCTGCCTATAAAGAGGAGATCACGATTCCTTTTGCACGCATGTTTCCGGATATCCAAATTATTAGAGGAACTGTTGGAAGGATTGATCATGAAAAGAAACAGGCTAACTATCGGGATGGTAATGGGAACGATCATACGCTTGCGTATGACATTGCTATAGTTACGGTTGGCAGTATCGTAAGACGGCCTAAACCTGATCAAGGAGGGATCGCTCTAACGGAGCTGGAGGCGGCTGCGGCAATTCGTCAGCAGTGGCAGGAGAATATGCGCCAAGCTGCAGAGGAGACCGATCCCGGGGAGAAGCAGCGGTTGCTGACGATGGTAGTGGCCGGGGCAGGCATTAGCGGAATCGAGACTTCGGCTGAACTGGCCTTGTTCATGCGTCAAGAGGCCAGGGCTCTGCAAATCGATCTGGAAATGATCAAGGTTTATTTGATCAATGCGCAAGCGAGGCTATTTCCGGATGGTCCTGCCAAAGTGGGTCACAGGCTGGAAAACAAGCTTCATAATTATGGCGTAACCGTGATGCATGAAGTCAAGGCGCTTCAGGAAAAGGAAGGGATGGTTTCTTTATCTAGCGGTGAGGTTATCCCCGCAGGATTATGCGTGTGGACACTGGGCTTGCTGCCAAATCCAGCACTAAAGGACATGGGTCTGCCGCTTACGGCTGACGGGCAGGTTATCGTAGATTCAAGCTACCGGGTGCAAGGTATGCCGGGGATGTACAGTATTGGGGACTGCGCGAGAATCGTCGATCCGGCTACCGGCCGCGCTGACACAATGACATGCAAAGAAGGAGGCGCACAGGCGTCCAGGCTCGGAGCGATTATGCTGGCGGACTTGAACGGCCGCCCTGCTCCACAGCATAAGGGCTACATGGATGCGTATTGCTTCGGCTTGGGAGGGGAGCGGGGGATGGTCTGGACGCGGCAATGGGGACTGGATATGATAATTACAGGCAGGCTGGGATGGAAGATTCGCCAATACACTTGGGATATCGCAAGCCTCTTGAAGCAACCCCATCGGAAACCGTGAAAGGACGATGCGCAATGCATGAGCTTTATGAAAAATACAGAAGACTGCTGTTTACTCTCGCCTATCAGTTGACTGGTTCGGCAGCGGATGCGGAGGATGCGGTGCAGGAAGTATTTTTGAAGGTCTATGCGATGAACACGGACCATATCGAGGAACCCAAAGCTTATTTATGCAAAATGGTGACGAATCGCTGCCTGGATTTGCAGCGATCGTCCCGGAAGCAGCGCGAGCAGTATTTTGGCCCCTGGCTGCCCGAGCCTGTGCCAACGCCGGAAGAGGATACGCTGCAAACGCTGATGCGCAATGAGCTGCTGTCGTATGCTATGCTCGTTCTCCTGGAGCGATTGTCTCCAGCAGAACGGGCTGTCTTCGTGCTTCGAGAGGCGCTCGGCTTCGATTATTTTGAAATCGCTGAACTGCTGGACAAGAGCGAAACGAATTGCCGGAAGCTGATGAGCAGAGCCCGGGGGAAAATGGGGATTGACGATGCCGGGCTCATAAACAGCGGTGAAGCGGCAGGCCAGCGTTGGGTCCAGGCCTTCTTGCAGGCGCTGGAGCAGGGGGATATGGATGTATTGTTAGCGATGCTTACCGAAGATGTCGTCGTTCTCTCCGACGGAGGGGGCAAAGTTGCGGCAGCAGTCCGTCCGATCACATCGCGGGATCATGTCAGCCGCTTCCTGCTTGGTTTAATGCGGCAACTAGACCTTCTGGGGGATGTACGCTTCGAGCTGGCTTCAATAAATGGAGATACCGGCGTAATTGTTCGCTCGTCAGGCAGCGTAGATACGATTGTACTGCTGCAAGTTGAGGATGGCGCAGCCCGCCGCATCTATTTTGTTAGAAATCCAGATAAGTTAGCGCATATATAGCCCAACGGGTTGACTTTAAATTTTACTATATGGTATATAAAAGAAAGAATTAGCACTCTGCGAACTTGAGTGCTAACAAGGTGAATCAAAGGAACGAAAGGGGATTATTGTTCATGGCAAAAAAGCAGTTTCAGGCGGAATCCAAAAGATTGCTGGAAATGATGATCAACTCCATTTATACGCAAAGAGAGATTTTCCTAAGAGAGCTTATATCCAATGCCAGTGATGCGATCGATAAAATATATTACAAGGCATTGACCGACGATAAGCTTGTGTTCAACAGCGAGGATTACTTTATTAAAATTACGGCCGATAAAGACAACCGCACGCTGACGATTTCCGATACAGGGATCGGGATGACCGAGGAAGATCTGGAGAACAATCTCGGGATCATTGCGAAGAGCGGCTCTTTGGCGTTCAAAAAAGAGAACGAAGCGAAGGATGGCCACAACATTATCGGCCAATTCGGCGTAGGCTTCTATTCGGCATTCATGGTAGCCGACGTGGTGACCGTCATCAGCAAGCCGTTCGGCAGCGACCAAGCCTTCAAGTGGGAATCCGAAGGGGCCGACGGCTACACGATCGTTCCTTACGACAAAACGACGCCAGGCACCGATATCATCCTTCAAATCAAAGAGAACACGGAAGAAGATCAATACGACGAGTTCTTGGAAGAGTACCGTCTAAGAGCGATCATCAAGAAGTACTCCGACTTCATCCGTTATCCGATCAAGATGGACGTAAGCGGACAGTGGCCTAAGGAAGGCGCCGAGAACGAGTTCGAGGAATACAAGGAAGAGCAAACGATCAACAGCATGGTGCCGATTTGGCGAAAAAATAAAAGCGAGCTGACCACGGAGGACTACGAGAACTTCTACCACGAGAAGCGCTACGGCTTCGACAAGCCGCTGAAGCATATCCATATTAGCGCGGACGGTGCAGTCGTGTACAATGCGATCCTGTTCATTCCGGAGAACACTCCTTTTGATTACTACACGAAGGAGTACGAGAAAGGACTGGAGCTGTACTCGAACGGCGTGCTGATTATGGACAAATGCGGCGACCTACTGCCGGATTACTTCGGCTTCGTCAAAGGGATGGTTGATTCCGAGGACCTGTCGCTGAACATTTCCAGAGAGCTGCTGCAGCATGACCGCCAGCTCACGCTGATCGCCCGCAACATCAAGAACAAGATCAAAGGGCAATTGCAAAGCCTGCTGAAGGATGAAAGAGAGCAGTACGAGAAGTTCTATAACTCCTTTGGCCGCCAGTTGAAATTTGGCGTGTACAACGATTACGGCATGCATAAAGAAGATCTGCAGGATCTACTTATGTTCCACTCTTCCAAGGAGAAGAAGCTGGTTACGCTGGACGATTATGTCTCGAGAATGCCTGAGGACCAGAAGTATATCTATTATGCTTCCGGCGAATCGATCGAGCGGATCGAGAAGCTGCCGCAGACGGAGCTTGTCGCCGATAAAGGCTACGAAATCCTGTACCTCACCGACGATATCGACGAGTTTGCGCTCAAGACGATCCTGAACTACAAAGAGAAGGAATTCAAATCGGTATCGAGCGGCGACCTCGGCATCGAGCCGGACGAGAAGGATCAGGAAACAGACGAGAGCAGCAACAAAGAGCTGTTTGAGGCGATGCAGAACATTCTGGGCGGCAAAGTGAAGAGTGTCAAAGCCTCGAAGCGCCTCAAATCCCATCCGGTCTGCTTCTCGACCGAGGGAGATCTATCGATCGAGATGGAGAAGATTTTGAAGGCGATGCCGAGCGGCCAGGACGTCCAGGCTGACAAAGTGCTCGAAATCAACGTGAACCATGAGGTGTTCCAATCGCTTAAGGCGGCGAATGAGAACGATAAGGAGAAACTGAGCCTGTATACGAACCTGCTGTACAACCAGGCGCTGCTAATCGAAGGCTTGCCTGTGCAGGATCCGGTGGAATTCACAAATGACATCTGCAAAATCATGGTGTAATCACTGATTTAATCCCTGGTTTTACAATTGGATCGGCTTTAAGTTAAAATGACGGAAGGAGCTTTTGTTCTAAGCTTCTTCCGTTATTTTTTTGCCATGTTGAAGTATGCATGAGCTATATCAGGAAAGAGGTTGCTATCAGATGATCCATTACATTCGGTTGCGTTAATGAGAGGTACAGAGAGATAACCCCGGCTTTTTTTGAGAACGAGGATGCCTGGGCTTATTTAGCTGTGCCTTTTTCATTGAATCAATACGAATGAATGAGGTGCGATAGCATGTTAAAATTTCATACCATACCCGCCGGCATGGTCATTTGTCCAATGTGCGCGGGTGCGCTGAGGCTGCAGGGAAATAGTCTGATTTGTGGCAGCCGTCATTGTTTTGATATTGCGAAGCAGGGGTACGTCAACTTCCTGCTGCAAGCTCTGAAGGAGAAATACGATAAGCGTCTATTTCAATCGCGCGCGCGGATTAGCCAGGCAGGTGCGTTTCACGGGTTGACCGACCGCCTAGGCGAGATAGTCCGGCAAGAGCTGGAGCGGCAAGAGAGGCGGCGGAATAAGCAAGGACTTCAACAGCAAGGACTTCAACAGCAAGGACTTCAACAGCAAGGACCTCAACAGCAAGGACCTCAACAGCAAGTGCTCTGGCGGCAAAAACCGGAGCAAGCCAAGCTGCGGCTAAGCCCGGAGGGAGGCAAGCGCCTTTTTGCTCCTGCGATATTGGATGCAGGCTGTGGAGAAGGCTCCCATCTATCGGCGCTTGTGCGTCAGTTGGCAGAAACGGCAGGGGGCGAACTTGTCAACGCGGGAACCGAGGGCAGGATACTCGCCGCAGGGATAGATATTTCCAAAGCGGGCATCCAATTGGCGGCCAAGACAAATCCCGAAATGCTGTGGGGAGTTGCTGACCTTGCGAAGTGTCCTTTCGCCGACCGGTCCTTCGATATCATTCTGAACATATTGTCCCCGGCCAATTATGCCGAGTTTCACCGTATGCTTGCGGATGATGGCTTAGTAATCAAGGTGATCCCTGGCCAAACGTATTTGCAGGAAATACGGCAGGCGCTGCATAGTGAAACGAATCGGCGGACGTATTCCAATGACAGGACGATTGGGCTGTTTCGCCGCCATTTTGAGCTCATAGATATGAAGCAGGTAAGGTATGAGGTTCTGCTCGAGCAGGAGTATTTTGCGGATTTGCTGCAGATGACTCCACTGGCCTGGCAGGCTGCCGAGGAAGAGCTGCGCTCACTGCAGGCGATGGACGAAAAGCCAGTCATAACATTCAATTTTATGATAATGCTAGGCAAGAAGAATATAAGATGAACTAAAAAGTAGGATGCAGGCAAGGGAGAAAAATGATTCCGAAGAAACTGAAAGCTTTCTACCTATTATGAACCTATATCATCCAAGAAATTCCGGAACAACAGCGATCGTAGGAACATTTTACGTACTTGCCCCGCATCCATTTTAATTGTTCAACTAATATAAATGGATTCTTAGCAGTTAGTTTCTGCGTCAAGGAAGGGAAAGCAGATTTAAATGTATTTCATGTCATTAGAAGAAGAAAGATGGCCGTCATGGGCTGGATTCTTGATTTTAGGTGCATAAAATCCATTTATTCCCCCGAAATATTCGTTTAGAGCATAATTAGATACATGAATTCCATTTAGTATACGACACAGCTTAGTGGCACGCTGCTTATATAAGATGAACTAAAAAGTAGGGTGCAGGCAACTACAACCATTTTAATTGTTCAACTTATAAACGGAACGATTTAAGATAAAAGGAACCACAACCTTGGCAACAATGCAGGGCTGTGGTTCTTTTGCCAATATAAGTTCTATGCCAGTATAGGGATAGGAGAGATAAAGATGTATCAGGATTTCAAATTAGCGGAAGGCCGTCCGGCCTACGTTCAGGTAAAGGAATACTTGAAGCGAATGATCATGAAAGGCGTTCTCCAGCCGCATCAGAAGCTTCCCTCGACTCGGGAGCTCAGCGAACTGATGAGCGTGAGCCGCAATACGATTATTTCGGCTTATCTCGGACTGGAGGAAGAGGGCCTGGTCTACACCGTGAAGGGGAAAGGGAGTTACATAGCCCAAATCGCGGCTAGTCCGGCTGCTCCTTCCTGGCGGCTGGATTGGCAGGAGCGCATGAACGAACAAGCGCGGCTGGCCGAGGAAATGGATTTGATGAAGCACGGCATCCGCGCGGAGCGAGGTACGATTTCTTTTACGAGCATTGCCCCGAACGAGAAGCTATTCGATCTCGGTAACGTCAAGCGGGCGTTCCTCGACCGGATGGCGGTGGAAGGCGAAGTTCTACTGAATTACGGTTATGCCAAAGGCTACAAGCCGTTGATTGATCTGTTGAAGCAATATATGGAGCAAAAAGGCGTGGACTTGGCCGGCAAGGACATGCTCATTACGAACGGCTTCACAGAAGGCCTGGATCTGGTGCTGTCGGCTTTAACGAAGCGTAGCGGAGCGGTTATTTGCGAAAATCCGACCCATCATACTGCAATCAAAAATTTGCGGCTGCACGGGTACGAGATCACTGGCATCGGCATGGAAAGAGACGGCATCGATTTGGGGCAGTTGGAGCAGGCGTTATCGCGCCAACCCTTTGATTGCGCTTATATGGTGCCTTCCTACCACAATCCGACGGGAATCGTTATGTCTCCAGAGAAGAGGCTCGAGCTCATGAGGCTGCTAACCCGTTATCAGGTTCCTGTCATCGAGGATGGGTTCAACGAGGAGCTTCGCTACTCCGGCTCCCATGTGTCTCCGCTGATTGCGGCGGCCGGCCAGGGCAACGGGGTGATTTATCTGGGCAGCTTTTCCAAGGTGCTGTTTCCCGGTCTGAGGGTAGGCTGGATTCTGGCGGATCAGGAGTTGATCTACTACCTGGAGAGCCTGAAACGGGCCCGCAGCATCCATACATCGACGCTGGATCAATCGATACTGTATCAATATTTGCTAAATGGCAATCTGGACAAATATTTGCGCAAAGCCAGAGCGGAATACAAGCGGAAATACGAATGGACGAAGCAGTGCTGCGAATCATATTTACCCTATAGCCAGCTGACAGGTGACGGGGGACTGCATCTGTTCGTAGCCTTCGGCGAAGGAGCGGATACAAGGCGGCTGCTAGAACTGTGCAAGCAGCGGGGCGTCATTTTTACGGCGGGGGATATTTTCCATACGGATGGTACTGGGCAGCACACGATGCGGCTTGGCTTCTCCCGCGTAAGCGACGAGGATATTGAAACGGGAATAAGAATCATCGGTGAAGCGGCCAAGGAGCTGTTCGCATAGGAGTAATCGCGCTTCTATCCTGGTGATGATCAATCCGCGCAGCAGGAAGTAAATGAATGGGACGGGAGTGGGCTGAAATGAGAAATGACTGGATTAACCCGGTAGTGCAGGAGATACCTCCATCTGGAATCAGGGCGTTTGTGGGAGCGGCGGATGAGCATGTCATATCCCTCGCTGTAGGCGAGCCGGATTTCGTAACGCCAAGACCTGTCATCGAGGCTTGCATTGCGGCGCTGAACCGCGGGACGACGGGGTACACCCCAAACGCCGGGCTCATGGAGCTTCGAGAGGAAATCGCCAGCTATCTGCAGGCGAGATTTGGCTTAAGCTACAGCCCAGCGCATGAAATGTTCGTGACCGTAGGCAGCAGCGAGGCGGTCGATCTGGCGCTTCGCACCATTCTGATGCCGGGGGATGAGGTCATCGTACCGACGCCAAGCTACATCGCATATACGCCTATCGCTCAACTGCATGGAGGCAAGGTTGTAGAGGTGCCGACCTCGGCAGAGGAAGAGTTCAAGCTGCGCGCCCGGGATCTTCGGCGTCATCTCACGCCCCGTTCCAAGGTGCTGATATTAAATTATCCGAATAACCCGACGGGGGCCGTCATGACGAGAGAGGATTTGGTGCCGATTGCTGAGCTGGCCATCGCCCATGATCTCATCGTCATCTCAGATGAAATCTATGCGGAGCTGAGCTATGGGCAGCGTCACGTCAGCATTGCCTCCCTGCCTGGCATGAAGGAACGCACGCTCGTTATTAGCGGCTTCTCCAAAGCCTTTGCCATGACCGGCTGGCGGGTCGGTTATGTATGTGGCCCTGCCGAACTGATCGCGGCCATGCTGAAAATCCATCAATATACGGCGATGTGCGCACCGGTGATGGGACAGGTGGCAGCGATCGCATCATTGCGCAGCGGTATGCAGGAGATGGAGGGGATGATCCGTGCCTATGATCAGCGCAGGCAGTGGCTAGTCTCAGCACTGCGGGATATCGGCCTTCCATGCCACGCACCGGCGGGAGCATTCTATGTGTTCCCTTCAATCGCCGACACCGGCCTCAGCTCACAGGAGTTCGCGCAGCGCCTGCTGATGGAAGCGGGCGTGGCCGCCGTCCCTGGCCAGGTGTTCGGGGCTGGCGGTGAGGGCTATATCCGCTGCTCCTATGCCACGGGCATGTCCCAGCTGCTAGAGGCCGTGGAGCGGATCGGGCGCTTCGTAAGGCTGCCGCTGCGGCAGTCTTCGTAGAAGCTTTGCTATAGCTTAAAATCCAACGCTCGCCGGAAGGCGGGCGTTGTTGTGCTTGCCATAGCAATTCAATAGGCAACAAATGGCAGGGGTATATGACATTTATCATGTTCACAAGCTGACGTTTATATCTGGGACGACGGGGATGTATTTTTTATAATGAAGATACATCAATGAGTCTGACGTTACGAGAAGAGTACCTGCGTGCGTCATAGCCGGGAGGAAGATAATATATGGCTCAGTCCAACAGTTTGCCAGAATTGAAAAAAAACGTAGCTCCTTACGAGGAAATCGATACACCATCCAGCGTCAAGCAGCTGATAAATACTTTGCTGCCATTTATACTGCTATGGTATGGAGCTTATTTAAGCTTGTCCGTGTCGTACTGGTTGACCCTTCCGATTACAATTGTTGCCGCCGGCTTCTTGGTGAGAACGTTTATTATATTTCATGACTGCTGTCACCAGTCATTTTTTAAGAGCCGCCTTGCCAATGAAATATTAGGAACCATTACCGGCGTCCTTACACTCTGTCCTTATCAGCAATGGAAAAATACCCATGCGATCCATCACGCCACGAGCAGTAATCTGGATAAGCGCGGGGTCGGCGATATGTGGCTGCTAACGATAGATGAATATTTGGCAGCGCCTGCCTGGACGAAATTTGTCTATCGCATGTATCGTAATCCGGTCATGATGTTTATTATTGGCCCAATATATATTTTTCTCGTGTCCTATCGTTTCAATCGCAAGGGTGCGAAGAGAAAAGAGAAAGTTAGTAATTACGTAACGAATATCGCTATAGTCGGGCTATATGCCTTGCTATGCTGGGCGATCGGTTGGCAGGCATTTGTGCTGGTCCAGCTTCCGATTTTCTTCGTATCCGGTATGCTTGGTATTTGGTTGTTCTATGTTCAGCATCAGTTTGAGCATTCCTATTTCGAGCATGATGAGGAATGGGAATACATTAATGCCGCAGTGGAGGGAAGCTCTTACTATAAGCTGCCTAAAGTACTGCAATGGATTACCGGGAACATCGGGTTTCACCATGTTCATCATTTGAGCCCGAAGGTGCCGAACTATAATTTGGAGAAAGCGCATCAGGCGACCCCGCCCCTGCATAAGGCTACGACAATCACGCTTAAAACGAGCCTTAAATCGTTGCGCTTCCGTCTGTGGGATGAGAAAAATAAAACGTTTATTTCCTTCAAGGAACTTAAGAATGTTCGGCAGAAATCTAGCGTAGCTGTGAGCCCAAGCCCATTGCCAAGTGTTCAAGCGAAATAAAAGAGGAGCAAGCCCCTTACTTTGATGGTAATGGGCTTGTTGTTTGTTTATACTAGCTACATATATGAAGCGCCTGAAAATTTAATTAATCTGTACAAAGGGTGGTGGGAACGATGCAGAAATGGCACCAGATTTTTCAAAGAAATACCGGTTTAAGCCCGTACATCTGGGTTGTTTTCTACATATTGCCCTTTTATTTTATATTTCGGTCATCGGCTCCTTACCAGATTGTTTTGGGCAGCTTGTTGATCGTTGCTTTCTTCGCTTGTTATGTCCTGTCGTTTGTGTCTAGAGGCTGGAAGGTGTATTTCTGGACCAGTTTGCAGATCGCTATTTCAATTACGATGACACTGCTGTTCGGCTATGTATATTTCTCCTTGTTTCTCGCATTTTTCATAGGAAATATTAAGAACAAGGTAGGCTTTATTACACTGTATACGATTCATCTCGTGACGTCGGTGGTGACGATAAACTGGGGATTTCTTACGAAAACCTCATGGTTTATAACACAGCTTCCGTTCGTCCTCGTCAGTCTGATCGGTGTAATCCTTCTTCCCGTCACAACGTATAACCGCAATAAAAGCGATCGATTGCAGGGACAGTTGGAGGATGCCAATAAGCGGATTTCGGAGCTGGTGAAGCTGGAGGAACGTCAGCGAATTGCTCGGGATTTGCATGATACGCTTGGCCAGAAGCTATCTTTAATCGGTCTGAAGAGTGATCTTGCAGGCCGATTGATGGACGAAGATCCGCCCCGGGCACGAGCTGAGATTGATGATGTGCGCCAGACGGCCAGGGTTGCGTTAAAGGAAGTTCGCGAATTGGTTACGCAAATGAGAGGAACGAGTTTGCAGGACGAGATGTTCCGAATTAGGCAAATGTTGAAGGCGGCTCAGATCGAGTTCACGCTGGAAGGGAATCCTGCTCAACTGGATATTTCATTGATGAATGAAAATGTGCTTGGCATGTGTCTGAAGGAAGCCGTGACGAACATCGTGAGGCATAGCAGCGCTACGGCCTGTTCCATTGTGATCAAACCGTCCCGCGGCGAATTAACCGTTACGATACAAGATAATGGGGTAGGCGTTCCCTTAGAATCGTTTTATTATAAAGGAAATGGTCTGCGGGGGATGAAGGAACGTCTTGAATTTGTTAACGGGAGCATGGAGATTGCCTCAAACCAAGGAACGCAGCTTAAGATTAAAGTGCCCAGCTCATTAAAACAACCGGTAGAGGAGACAACGATATGATCCGAATAGTGATTGCCGAAGATCAACGTATGCTGCTCGGCGCTCTTGCCTCGATCCTTGATTTGGAGGAGGATATGACGGTTGTCGGCAGGGCTGGCAATGGAGAAGATGCGGTCCGGCTCGTTCAACAGCATAAGCCGGACATTTGCATCATGGATATCGAGATGCCCGTAAAGAATGGCCTGGATGCAGCGGAGGAGCTTAAAGGCTCTGGTTGTAAAGTGATGATACTGACGACCTTCGCTCGGCCTGGTTATTTTGAACGGGCGATTAAAGCCGGGGCCAGCGGGTATTTGCTGAAAGACAGTCCTAGCGAGGAATTGGCGATTTCCATTCGCAGTATTATGGCCGGCCGAAGAATATATGCATCAGAGCTAGTCGACGGAGCTTACGGGGACGAGAATCCCCTGACCCAACGGGAGAAGGAAGTGCTGGGACTTATTGCTGACGGGAAAAATACGAAGGAAATTGCCAATGAGCTGTTCATTACTGCGGGGACGGTTCGCAATTACATTTCCGTTATCCTGGATAAGCTGGGGGTTAGCAACCGAATTGAGGCCATTACCCGTTTTAAAGAGAAGGGATGGTTTAAGTAGCTGCGGGGCAACCCTCAATCTTAAGTCATCTTAGAGAAGGAGATGTTTTACAAATGTCATTTGAAATCGAACGTAAATTTCTGCTCCCGGAGCTTCCACAATCCTTGATCGAAGAAGGAGAACTGCAACTGCAATCGGAGCATCGAATCGAGCAGACCTATCTGGCACTCGCCGGCGATCAGGAGCTGCGCGTGCGCAAAATCAAGGACTTGGCTACGGGTGAGGTTACATATACGCATACCTTTAAGAAGGGGCACGGATTGCTTCGCGAGGAAGTAGAGTATCAAATCTCAGAAGGGATCTATGAACAGATAACAGGAATTCATCGGGCAGTTCCACTAACGAAGAATCGAGTGACGGCGCTATGGAGTGGACGAACCATCGAAATCGATCTGTATGATCAAATCGATCTCATGGTCCTTGAGGTGGAGTTTGCCTCCGAAGAAGAGGCGGTCCAGTTTGCTGCTCCGGATTGGTTCGGTCCGGATATTAGCACAAATAAGGAGTACAGTAATAAGAAGGTTTGGAAGGAGCTGCAGGAGCGCTCAAGTTGAACTTTTAGAATTGATGCCGTCTTACTGGCCGGATTGGGCTGGGGGACGGTTTTTTGCGAAAAACATGGAGTCTTCGCCTTCTCGGGTATATTTTTGCTATCGCTCGTACAGACGGAGTCGGTAAATGCTGTCATTTCCGATAATAGCCATCGAAAAATTCGAGCAGCTTAAATGAATGAAAAATGGATGGATTTTTGGTATTTAAAATATACAGGCTGGCGTAAAGCGCGAAATTAATTGGATTTCGTGTCACTAATAGCGAAGAAAAAAAGCGAATCAGATGAATACAGCATTTTTAGATACACGATATCCATCTATTTTTTCGTTAGTGGCTGGTCAGAACAGAATAAATACACAAAATCCAATAAATTTGGATAGTCAGAGAACCGAGCATTAAATCAAGCAATAGATCTGGTTGAAGGAGCAATGGCTCCCACTGACCGAGATGCTCCTGGCCAAAAAGCAATAAATTCACTCGCCGGTTGAGTAAGGTTACTTGTTGTTAGAGCCGTGACCATCCGTTTATGTTGATGATTCCTGCCCAGGATCAAGCAATTCATAAGCTTGCACATCATTAAACTGAGTTTCCGCCTCCTCCTCGGCTAGGGATTGAATCTCCTCGGCTCCGATGGTAATGACTTCATAATCCTCTTCCGCATGTTTGCGGAGGGCACGCTGCTTGATGAATTTTGGGCTGGCCTCGCCCATCTCCTCGTCATAGACGAGGAGAATGCCGTCTGTTTTGCGCAAGAGCAGCTCATCCCTCGCAATAAATTGCCATTTGCCCTGGTAAGTCTCTTTACTCACTGCAGCATAATGATCAATGCTTCGCAGCAACTGCTCGTAATACATTTTTTTCTCATCACTCCACTTTTCCTCTGGATTACTGAAGGCAGTAATAATGGAGCATTTGAGCTGCGGGTACTCGGCCTTGAGTGAAATGGCGGCTTCGCATGCCCATAGATCTACGCCGTACTGCCCTGGGGTGATCACCCATTCCAATCCT
Organism: Paenibacillus sp. YSY-4.3; assembly: GCF_054767475.1. NCBI lineage: Bacteria > Bacillati > Bacillota > Bacilli > Caryophanales > Paenibacillaceae > Paenibacillus > Paenibacillus sp. YSY-4.3. Next base: position 19,156 of record NZ_BAABMC010000001.1, read on the forward strand.
TCATCCAGAAGAGGGATCAGCTTTTTACGGATTGCCTGCTGGATATAGGGGATTCCTTTATGTTTATTGTTGAAAATGCCAAGCTCATGAGCCCGATAACCAGTCACGAATAAGTTCTTCAATGTGGGACTCCTTCATTAAAAAATAAATTTATTGATTATTTATTATCATAGAATAGGCTTCGCGAGATAGCTACTTGATAAGAAAAATAGTTCTATTATCCTGGGTAATTAAGTCTGTAAATGTAATCATATGGGTCTATGTGCCTTATTGACTATTGGTGGAATTTGGTTAAGATATTTAAGGTACTTACACAAATTAGGAGGAAGACATCTTGAAGAAATTTACAGCAGTATTATTGGGGGCAATTCTACTAGTAAGCATCACCGCTTGCGGAAAGGAGAAAGAGGCTGGAAACGCAATCGCACCGGCAACGAACGCGAGCGTGAACGAAGCTGCGCCAGCATCCGCTGAAGGCGCTCTGCCTACGGTAGACGATCTGATCACAAAATCGGCCGAAGCTAGCAAAGAGCTGAAGAGCTTTTCGATGCAAGCGGATATTGACCAGAAGATGACGATCAAGCAAGGCGATCAAGTCATGAACCAAGACGTTTACATTGCTATGACTATGGACGTTCAACAGGATCCAATCGCTATATATCAAGAGCTGACGATGGATATGGGGGATGCAGGCAAGACGGACATCAAGCAATATATCACAAAAGATGGGATTTACTCTCAAGCAGACGGTACATGGGTTAAGCTTCCCGACGAAATGATTGATACTATGGTTGCGGAAATGGAAGCAGCAGCTAATCCGGAGGCTCAATTGGAGCAATTCAAATCGATTGCTAATGACGCCAAAGTAACCGAAGAAGGTAATGAGTACATATTGTCTGCCGACCTGTCCGGAGACGGGCTTAAAGAAATGGCCAAAAATTTGATGGGCCAGGCAGCTAGCGGCAATGAGGAACAAGTAGCGGCAATGATGGAAATGATGGATATCAAGAGCATCAAAATCAGCAACGCCGTAAATAAAGAAACATATCTTCCAACAAGAACTGATGTGCATTTGGAAATGGACATGGAAGTCGAAGGGCAATCCGTATCCTTAATTATGATCATGAAGACCGAGTTTTCCAAGCACAATGAACTGGAAGACATCAAAGTTCCGCAAGACGTTATTGACAGCGCGATTGAAGCTTAATCGCTCCGATCACGAGACAGCCGCCGAACCTACGGGTTCGGTGGTTTTTTTTGTACCGGTAGCCAGGTAAGCGCATTTGGCAGCCTTCGGGCGTGGTGGTCGTGCTACTTAACGGCGAGGGGGGCGACCGTGTGCCGATGATTGAATGGAGGCGGCCGTGCATTAGGTGCTCTGCTGTTCGGCTAGAGGCTTTAAGGAGCGCTATAATGGTGTCCGATGCTGATTTATGACTGTTCTAGATGGCCAGGAGAAGTAACTAGATGTATTTCCTGCAGTTAGTTCAGCGGTTTTGGCCGTGTTAGAGGGAACTAACTGCAAAACCTACATTTAGTTTTAAGTGATTTCGAAGAATGAGCTCCATTCAGGGAAACTAACTGCATGTTTTACATTTATCGCATGTATTTTTGATAAAAGAGCTTAACTAACTGTATAAAATACATTCCGATTTTAAATTATCAATGAATGATTTGTGAGTTGGGACAGGTCAACCCGATTTTGTTAGGGCAGACTCGACTCCATATTTAAGGCCGTGCCGCTAATGCATCAATCTCCCCGAATATCTCCTACAGTGCTTAAGATTACTCAACGCAAAAAGGACCTTTCTGCTCTCAGAAAGGCCTTAAGCTCCTTTTTTCCAAAAATCCCGCATTCTACGCTACAGGACTCGGATTCAATTATATATACTATCGCAAACTCTCTGACATATTATCCGTGAATGGCCAAGATCGTAAACGTCGTATAGAACACTGTATAGAATGCACCAACTGCGACAATCCAGGCAAACAGGTTGCTTTCATTTTTGTACTCTGTTTTTGGCTTTTGCATACGGATCAGCTCCTTGTGAATGCTGAATTACTAATTTGTGAACAATTTGTGTCACCCTTATTACATATTATTAAACATTTTGTGTCTAATTTCAAACACTTTTTTAATCTGTGTTGACAAAAGTTATTTGGATGCAAAAAAACCACAGCCGATCATAGCGAATCGGACTGTGGTTATGCAGCTGCCGCAGCAGCATTTTGAAGTTATATAAGGAGGACGATCATACCTTCCCCTAAGGCGTAAAGCCTTCCTCGCGCAAATATTCCTCCGCTTCCTCCCGGGTCTCGAAAACCATTTCAACGATGGATCCGGCGTAAACGTACCATAAATCGTCCTCAGGCTTCAGCAGCAGGCTGGTACCTTCCGGGTCATGCCAAAGCTCTTCGCCGGAATTATGGCCTGAAGCTGCGGATTGTTCGTCTATACCGCTTATACCTCCGCTTGCTGCAGCAGGCACGGGGGAACTGGAATAACCTGTGCTTAGTCCGGACAGCGAATCGATCGACTGCTGCACCAGTTGGCGAAGCTCGGGTTCAGTGAAGTCGCGAATGTTGACGAAGCCTTTATCGTTAACGTCGAGGTGATCGAGCAGCCCGGCATAAATAAAGCCGTTGCCGTTCGGATGCAGATGATATCCGACTGTTTTTTTGTCATGAACGCTGCCTTCATAGTGGAAATTGACACGACCTAGCGATACGTCCCGGCGTTCAAGCTGGGGGAAGGATTCTAGAATCTGGATTTTTTGTTGGAACGTGAGCATGTAAAGCCTCCCTAAAATTACATAAATTCATTGTGCCGTGATTATATCATAATCCGATTAAATAGTTATATGCGGAGCATGGTTGTGCTGCAGAAAAAAGAACCGCCTGTAAGACGGTTCTAAATCGTTGCCAATCGATCGAAAATGTTTACTTATGCATCCGGGGATACGGGCTGATCCTCATCCTGCTTCTTCTTGTAAAGCAGTCTCGAGGTAGCTATTCCTGCGAGCCCCAAGGCGATAAAGAGAGCGGCTCTTACGCCGATCGATACCCATGGCAAATCAATAATGACGACTTTCAGCAAAATGACGAACAAGAAGATGACGCCTGCCAGTCTGACGCGGGAGCGGTTCGTGATCAGCCCGAAGATAATCAGGCCGGCCGAATAAAGAATCCATGCGCCGGACAAGCTCAAATGCTGGACATCGCTGCTGAAGGATTTGCTTAACACATAAGCAATCTGGGTCACGAAAATGAGACAAAGCGCTGCCTCAACCCAGTTGAAGACGTTCCAGAGTGAATTCACCCATTTGGGCTCTTGTTCTTTCCTCACCATAAAATACGGAATTGGCATGCTGATTACGAGCAAGAACCAGGCCAGCGTCTCACTGGAGAAAAATGCAGGCATGAGGCTGAATAAAATAAGCAATGCGCTGAACAAGTACAGGGTTAAGCCGACGATTTGCTGCAGCAGGCTTCTCAGCTTAATGCCGAGCGCGAAAGAGAGCATGCCCAAGACAAGCAGTACGCTGGCCTTGTAATCCTTGCCTACGCTGTCGACGATGAATACGACCCAGCCGTACGTAGCGATGGAAGCGAATAGCTGCGACATTTCTCTGTGCTTTAAAGACAGCACGGTGGTAACGCTGTATAGAATAGACAATAAGGCCATCAGAATACTGAATGTGTATCCTTCCTCTCCGGAGTAAAGTCCGATCATCCAGAGGGAGAGCAGGAAAAAGCCAATCGGCAGCAAAATCATCTGATCCAGCTTGTGCCGGTAGCGGCGAGCCACCGTAATTCCATATAGCACGAAATGCTGCAATAATATGGCGATTAAGAAAAGATATTTGCTCTTATCGTAAAGGCCTTGCGCATACAAGATTAAGAGCGGTACATGCAGGACAGAAATGGCTACAATATAAGCAGCCCGGAAATTGAAACGGATTGCTACGAGCATCATGGCGATGGAGAAGACGGCCTCATACAGCAAGAACATCCACGGATTAGCCGGGGATTTGGCCAGAAACGGTATCAGATACCCTGATAGCAAGGCGATGATAACCAGCGTTTGCGATCGATGATGAACCGCTATGAACACGCCAAAGGCAATGGACATTATGTATAGCACGAAAGCAATGCCAAGCGGTATCAAGTCATAGAGCATATGCGCGGCAAAAAGAGTGAGAACTAAGACGGCATTTGCGCCGCCCAGAAGGACCTGCCCCAGCGCCTCACGCTGCTGGCGAACCTGCCTGTCTCCGAACCAGTACATAGCTGCGGCCAGAACGGCTCCCAGCAGGCAGCGAACCGGTTCATTTAAATATCCAGCGTTGACCGCGGCCATAAACAGCCATAGCACGCCAAGCAATAGCACGACGATGAATACCCGCGGCAGCCATACCCGTGAAATGGCGTATTCCCAATCGCGCGATGAACGCGGCGCATTCGCTGGCGGCCTCATATACGGGGGCTGCTGGAGTTCCAGCTGTTGGCCTTGATATGGTGCTCCCATTAAAGGGGCTTGGTTCTGGAGCTGTGCTTGATGCGGTTGGCCGTGTTGGTCCTGCTGTTGATGATGATGATGATGATGTTGTTGTTGTTGTTGTTGTTGTTCGTAATACAGTTGTTGCTGCTGCGGGTTTTGAGGGTTCCACGCAGGTTGGTCAGATTGCTGGTGATCATACTGCTGCGTGCCAGGGAAGGTGCCATGATTTTGGGACTGCCCTTGTTGATCGTACTGTTGTTGAATGTGTTGCGGCACTTGCTGCTGATGCAGTTGTTGCTGTTGTAGATGTTGATCGTGTTGGTGCTCCTGCTGTTGTGAGCTCTGCGGGTTCCACGGCGGCGGCCCGGACTGCTGACCCTGCTGCTGCGCTCGAAGAGACGATTCAAGGGCCGGATCATGGACTGCTTCCTTTTCAGCGGGCGGGTTCAGGGGGGATGATGCATATCCCTGGCCGTGTTTCAGCTCAGACAGTTGTTCGCTTATCCTTCGTAAATCTTCCTCCAGTTCTCTGATCTTGTTGTCTCTATCCAAGTTCATATCACCTCTGTTTGTTGAAAATGTTTGAACGATCTGACGAAGATACCTGATCAACCATTGACGATAACGGATGGCCCGCAATCCTTCAAGTCCATATTTTGGAAGTGAATACTTTGGCTTTAAAGGGATTATATGCTATTAATAACACCGCGAACAATAATTTCTGCTAATGAAAATTATGAAATTTGCTGAGAATTCCTCTCCTAGACGCCATTTGTGTGGTAGTATATGTAGTTGAGCCCGAAATAGTGGGATATCCGGTGGATTTATGACTGATGCGATACAATGGGAAATACAAAGGAAACAAGGAATTGAAAGAGGAGAACTGAACTTGGAAGATTATAATGAAATGCTTGAACAAATGAATATCCAGCATGCGATTATCGGGGAAGTAACGACAAGTCTGCCTGACATTCTTCAAGATCTGACGAAGGTTCGTTTGTCTGCGCTTGCTTCGGCCTGCAATTTGCCTGGACGTTCCAAGATGAAAAAGCAGGAATTAATAGAAGCGCTGACAGCCTATATGACCGACGCGGAGCATTTGCAATCAGCTCTGCTGATGACCAGCAGCCTGGAATGGCAATTGTTCGAATCGCTTCTTCGTCAACCTGTTCTGCAGAACAATCTCATTCTGATCGAGCACTATTGGTATCTTATGAACCGTGGGCTCGTATTTACTTATTTCAGCGAGGGCCAGCTTTATATCGTCATGCCGGATGAGATTAGAGAAGCTTACGCCAAGCTGGACCACGTGAATTTCCACCAACAACGAGCGGGTGCGCAGCTCGTTCATGAGTATATATTAGCTACAACCCACTTATTCGGCGCGATTGAGCCGGACAAGCTTATTGAAATTTATAATGCGCAGAACAGTGAGCAGCTCGATCAGAAACGATTCAAGGAGCTATTCGGAGAGCTAACGAGCAGAGAACAGAATTACACGATAGCTGAGGGTTTCATCATTGATGGATATTTGTCTCTTGAGGAATCGCAAGGAGATTTTAAAGAGCTGTTGTCGCAGATTAAAGGCAAGCCGCATTTCATTCCGAAGCGCGAAGAGCTGTTGAAATATGCCGAAGAAGATTACTTCGAGATGACGCCGCAGCTATCGAAGCTGAGAGCGTATGTGATGAAGGAAATTTCCCGGGATGCGGAATTGGTCGACTATCTTATCGACGATATTCAGCTAGCCTGTACGATGCAAGCGACTTCGGGCGAGTTGATCCATGAATTTGAGAGACGAGGTCTGAAATTCCAAAGCATGGAGCAGGCCGATACCGTTGTCGCTCTGATGAACGATGTATATAACCATACAAGACTGTGGATCCATAGAGGCCATACTCCGTTCGCGATGAACCGGATTTTCGGCAATGTGGAGCTGAGATCGGCACATCGCCAGCTAAGTCCATTGAACAAAAGCCAGGTGTCCGTCACCAAGATCGGCCGCAACGAGCCATGCCCATGCGGCAGCGGCCTCAAGTACAAAAAATGCTGCGGCAAATAATTTGAAATATCAAAAATTTGACAACTCTTGTAAAGACAGATACAGTAATAGTGAAAATGAATAGGAAGTCCACTAGGGGAGCCGTCAGCGGCTGAGACAAGATCTTATCTTGGACCCTTTGAACCTGATCTAGTTCGTACTAGCGTAGGAAAGTGGAGTCGGAATCCAATGTCTGACACTTATTACAGCAGCTTGCTGTCCGTGTAAAGGTGATGTTGAATGAGGCCGCTCCATTGATGGAGCGGCCTTTTTGGTATTTAAAAATGTGCGGCGTCATCCCTAATGGCTTCCTGGTCATGTTCACATTATATCCGGAGGTGGAGAACAATGAGTTTTACGCAGGAGCTTCGACAGAAGGCCGATGGTATTTTTCAGGCAATTTTTGAACACCCTTTTGTGAGAGGAATCGCTAACGGCGACTTGCAGAAGGAGCAGCTCATTCATTACGTCAAGCAGGATCATGAGTATTTAACGGCTTATATGCGGATTTACGGCATTGCCATATCCAAATGCTCGAGCCGCGATGAGATCGAAATGTTTAACCAGCAAATTTCTTTTATTCTGAACAGCGAAGTTCATCCGCATAATAACTTCTGTGCGGTTGCCGGAGTCAGCTATGATCAAATGCAAGGATATGCACTGGCTCCGGGAGCGCATCATTATATCCGCCATATGCTGAATGTTGCGCATGAAGGAAGCCTGGCTGAAATTATGGCGGTGCTGCTGCCGTGTCCATGGACTTACCTGGAGATCGGTGAGAAGCTGATGAAAGAAGTGCAGCCAACCGAAGCGCATCCTTTCTATGAGTGGATTCATTTCTATGCGACAAGGACGAATACGACTGCTAAGTTCTGTGAGCGTCTGGACAAATGGGCGGAAATTACGACCGAGCTGGAGCGCAAAAAAATGACCGAGCACTATTTGCTGAGCTGCCAGCTCGAGTACATGTTCTGGGATATGGCTTATAACGTTCAGGATTGGCCAGTGTCCATGAGTACGGCTGAATACGCCCTGTAGGGGAAGGCTCCTATATGTCGAAGGCATAATCTATCATTCTTACAAAAAGAAGTGAGGCAGATCATAATGAGTACACTTGAAAACGATATAACGGCACTTCTTACGAAGGTTCAGAGAACTAAACCGCTCATTCATAATATGACCAACGTGGTTGTGACCAATTTTACCGCGAACGGGCTGTATGCTCTTGGGGCGTCTCCCGTCATGGCTTATGCGCCGGAGGAAGTGGCCGACATGGCCCAAATCGCCGGGGCGCTCGTGCTCAACATCGGCACATTGACGAAGGAGCAGGTCGAGGCGATGATCATTGCGGGAAAATCGGCGAATGCGCATGGCGTACCGGTGCTGCTGGATCCGGTTGGGGTCGGGGCTACGGCGTTCCGCACGGAGTCGGCGCTGCGGATTCTCCGCGAGGTAAAGATATCCCTCGTGCGGGGAAATGCGGCGGAGATTGCCAACCTCATCGGCGAGACGCGCGAGATCAAGGGCGTTGACGCTGGAGACAGCGCCGACAATGAGAACGCACAGCTAGGGCTGCGGGCAGCGCGGCAACTGAATGCGGTCGTAGCGATTACAGGCAAGGAAGATGTCATTTCAGACGGCAGCCGGTGCAGGGTCGTCAGCGGCGGGGATGCGCTGCTGACCCAGGTGACGGGAGCAGGCTGCCTGCTGACATCGGTACTGGGCGCTTTTGCTGCGGTGGAGAAGGATTTGTTGCTGGCCGGCACGGCAGGGCTGGCATTCTACGGCGCTGCGGCTTCCCGGGCGGCCGAGCGCACATCTGAAATCGGCCCCGGCAGCTTTCAGATCGCCTTCCTCGACGAGCTGGCCAAGCTGCATCCGCATTCCCTGAAGGGACATGCCGCGGTACGCGAATTTGAGACTTCCGCCACAGGGGAGGAACTTGTATGAGCATAGCCAGAGCACTTACCATTGCAGGGTCGGATAGCGGAGGCGGTGCGGGCATACAGGCCGATCTCAAGACGTTCCAGGAGCTGGATGTCTTCGGCATGTCGGCCATTACGGCTATCACGGTGCAGAATACGCTGGGCGTTCAGGGCGTGTACCCGCTGCCGCCACAAGCTGCTGCAGAGCAAATCGATGCGGTAAGCACCGATCTTGGCGTCGATGCCCTGAAGACGGGGATGCTGTTTAGCGCCGAGATTATTGAGGCGGTGGCTGGACGCATCCGGGAGCATGGCTGGCGCAATGTCGTCGTCGATCCGGTGATGATCGCTAAGGGCGGAGCGGATTTGCTGCTGCCGGAGGCGGTACGGGCGATGAAGGAGCAGCTTCTGCCGCTGGCGCTGATCGTCACGCCGAACATCCCGGAAGCCGAGGCATTGTCCGGCATGAGCATCCGCACGATGGCGGATCGCCGCGAGGCGGCCAAGCGCATCTGCGCTTATGGCCCGGCCGTCGCTGTGATCAAGGGCGGGCATGATGAAGACGGCGAGCAGGTGGTTGACCTGATCTATGATGGAGCTTCGTGCACGGAATTGACGGGACAACGGATTCATACCGTTCACACGCATGGAACGGGCTGTACTTATTCTGCAGCGATAACGGCCGGACTGGCGAAGGGATTGCCGGTGCTGGAGGCGGTGCAGATGGCCCGCGGTTATATCCAGGCAGCGATCGAGGATAGCCTAGAGCTGGGCCAGGGGCATGGCCCGACGAACCATTGGGCGTATCGCCGCAGAAGAGAGCAGGAGCGATGAGCGGCGGCAGCATCTCTCCTGAGCAAATGCGCCGGTACTTGCGGATGTACCTGGTCGTCGGCAGTGTGAACTGCCGGGAGGAGCCGCTGCGCGTCGTAGAAGAAGCGTTAAGCGGGGGCGCAACGATGATCCAGTTCCGCGAGAAGGGCCCTGGCGCGCTGACCGGGGAGGCCAAGCTTGCGCTCGCTCTCGAGCTGCAAGCGGCCTGTCGCCGCGCCGGGGTGCCTTTCATCGTCAACGATGACGTGGAGCTCGCCGCTCGTATCGGGGCGGACGGCATCCATGTTGGGCAGGATGATGAATCCGCGGGCGTTGTTCGCGCCCGGATCGGCAACCGTATCCTCGGCGTGTCCGCGCACACGGTGAAGGAGGCGCGGACGGCGCTTGTTAACGGCGCCGATTACATCGGCGTTGGCCCGATCTACCCGACGATCTCCAAGGATGACGCGAGCCCGGTGCAGGGTACAGGCATGATCCAGGAGATGCGGGCGCAAGGGATCAAATTGCCGATCGTTGGCATTGGGGGGATTACCGCAGAGCGTGCCGCCGAGGTGGTGCGTGCAGGCGCGGACGGCGTTGCCGTCATCTCAGCGGTCACGCAGGCGGCGGATGTGCGTAAAGCCGCAGAAGAGCTGTTGGAGCAGGTAGCTGAGGCGGCCGATGTGGCTGAGCGACAATAGAACTGTACGAGTCACAAAGCAGGCCGCAGATTCATATTTGGAATCTGCGGCCTTTTTGCCGTAGTTTTTTTATATTGGCTTGCAGGTAAGCCGAAGATCAATCAGTTATTTGGTTTTAGAAACAAAAATTGGAATTATACGTCTAATTATACACGAGTCATATTTTTCCGCTAACGCACATATAATGTATAAACAGATGCCCCCTTTTTTTCGGTACAAACTATGCCGCACTCTATGAGGCTTAATAAAGACTAGAGAATTTGCGAACAAGATGATAGGAAAGGAAGCAACCCGCCTGGAGCGATGCTTTAAGGGGGATTGCTTCCCGAGCAGCAGCTTTATGAGTCTACTTCCGTTTCCGTTGCCTGTTTTCCTCATTTAGTCTTCGTTTCAGCATGTTCTGCAGCTTTTGCAGTGTCTGCATGAGCTTCGAGGCTCTTGACCTGCTGGCTTAAGAGGTGAATCGTATCGTCCATTTTATCCAGCTTTTCGCCCATCGTTTGCAGTAGGTATTTGATCAGAATAAAGCTTAGAGTAACGGGAAAACCGACGTTCGTGATCAGCGTGACCATATCAGCAACCTGCATCATCGCTCCCTCCTTTCTTCTAAATGTCCTTTCACTAATATAGAGAAAATAATCAGGGAGAATTACAACCAAAGATTTAGAAATAAATGTTATAATTTCAATAAATAAGATGATTTCTCAGTTGTTAATTTTTTAAGAATTTTTCCCTATAGGTAGAAGATGATTTTGAAAGGGGGAGGTAGCTTTGGAAGAACAACAAACCGTGTACGAGCAATATCGGAGAGAAGTGTATCGGATCGCCTGGCGGATTCAGTATCGAGCAAAGGTCGTGCGGAAGCGGGAGTGTTCATTTGGCGGAATGGAACCGGCCACAACCAGTTTCACCTCATCTTCTGATAATAAAATCGTCGTTAGACAGTTGATTAATGCCCTCCCGTCTGACACGGGCCGATCGATTATCTTCAAGATCTATATCCAAGACAAGACTGAGCAGGAGGTTGCCCGTGAGTTGAACATGAGTCAGCAAGGGGTGAACAAATGGAAGCGAAAGATGATCAAAGAATTGTCCCGGATGGTGAGTTCCTGAGCCTGCTGGATAAAGCAAGGCAAAACGATAAGGAATCCACCCTCAAGCTCATCGAGCTCTATAAAGGGGACATTCTACGGGTAAGTAAGTATATTCACACGTCGGAGGAAGATGCCGTTTCGGATATTATATTAGAGTTTCTGGAATTGATTAAGGAGCGGAAGGAGTAGGCAAACCCCTGTGATATCAGGGGGTTGCCTTTTTTTTTATATGGACTGCAAATGTTTTTGTAAAAAAAATTGCAACAGTGGTTGTAATCGCCGGACCGGATTTACCCTTATTATTGGGAGCAAAAAAAACGGTTATGGCGGCGGTATGGCCGCAAGGCATTGAGATCGTAAGTCCGTATGTCCGTAAGGCCGCGATACCGTAAGGCTAAGACTTTAACATGGAGCCTGTGTTTCCGGCCTTATTGGCGCTGCAATCCAGGTCCCGCAGCCTCCTTCCGCCACTGGGAGGGCGTAACGCCTTTATATTGCCTGAACAGCTTGGTGAAATAATTTGGATTGCCGCAGCCGATCTGCTCGGCGATTTCCGTAATGGTGAGATCGCTGCCGCTGAGCAGCCTCATCGCTTCGTTGATGCGAATGTAGTTGACGTATTCAATGAGCGTGGAGCCGGTCGTTTTCTTGAATATTTTGCAAAAATGATACGGGTTGAGATTCATCATCGACGCCGCTTTGGATACGGTGATTGGCTCCGCATAATGCGCATCGATATGGAGCAGGAGCTGTTTGAAGCGATCCGTGTTACGCGTATGGGCCAGATTCGCCCGCCCTTGCTGTTCGCCGGGCATGAAGCGGCGGGAGAGCAGAGTGAACAGCATGTACAGCTGGCTTTTGACCATTAGTTCGTATCCGGGCTGCTTGCCTTCGAATTCGCTGATAACCTCCTCCAGAACATGCTTGAACCGCAGATTCGCGGCATCTTGATGACTTAGTTGGATAGGAAAAAGCAGGCCTCCGTCCAGGTAGGGCGCTATATAGAGCGCGTGCTTCGGATCGGGGGTTTTGCCATGCCGGAGCATCGCCGCGTTAAACACGATGGCGTAGTACTCCAGTGGTCCTTCGTCAGCTGCGTAACCCGCATGCAGAGCGCCGGAGGGGACGATAATAATATCGCCGGGCTGTGCTTCATAGGGGTTGCTGTCGATAAAGAATACGGCCTTTCCCTCAACCACCAACAGAATCTCGAAATGGTCATGCCAATGCAAATAGAACGAAGGGGCTCCTTTCTGCTGCTGCTTCTCGCGAAGTCGAAATATATTAAAGGGATAGGCCGGATCGTTAAAATACGTATGCTCCCGCAATTCCTGAGGGTGGGTCATTTCAGGCAACACTCCTCTAGCGCAATATAGAACCAAAAAAGCACAAGATTGTATAGAGATATATTCAGGGAAGCGCTATACAATGGGCTTATGCTTCACAATATACTCAATATAGGAGTGGTTGGCAAATGCAAAACGGCAATCATTTGTTACGTATAGGCACGCTGGTTGGCGGACAGGATGCGGTACGGGTCATTCCGCAAATTTTGCCGCATGGCTTCGAGTCTTTCAGCCTCACTTTCTGGCAAACAACGGGCGGCATCGATTTGGCGGAGCTTGCCAAGCAGGTGCGAGAGATTATAGATGAGCACGGGGTAGTCATTTCCAGCGTCGGGGTGTTCGGCAACCCGCTGACAGGAGAAGGGGATAATGCAGATACGCTGGCCAGCTGGGAGCGGGTGATCGATCATGCGCATCTGTTCGGAGCGGATATCGTCAGCGGCTTTACCGGCCGTCTGACGGATCGTCCGATCGATGAGTCGCTGCCGCGCTTCAAGGAAGTATTCGGGGAGCTGGCGAAGCGTGCGGCCGACCGCGGCGTGCGGATCGCGTTCGAGAACTGCGATATGGGCGGCACCTGGTGGAAGGGAGATTGGAATATTGCTCATAATCCGCAGGCCTGGGAGATGATGTTCAACGAGGTTCCGGCCGACAATCTCGGCCTTGAATGGGAGCCTTGCCATCAGATGGTTAGCCTGATCGATCCGATTCCGCAGCTGCGGAAGTGGGTGGACAAAGTATTCCATGTACACGGCAAGGACGCGACAATCGCTTGGGATATCGTCAAGGAATACGGCATTCACGGACCGAAGGAATTCGTCTGGCATCGGACGCCGGGATTCGGCGACACGAACTGGACGGACATTATTACGATATTACGTCAAGCTGGATATAAAGGGACGATCGATATCGAGGGCTGGCATGATCCGGTCTATCAGGGCGAGCTGGAGATGACCGGCCAGGTGCATGCGCTGAATTACTTGAAGCAGTGCCGCGGCGGAGCTTTCGTCCCGAATCCGGTGTAAAGAGAATTGACTCCGAAATATGAGTTGAATCATAGGTGGTGTGAACAATGAGCAAGCAGCACAGGATCGTGATTGCCGGCTGCGGCGGGATGTCGAATGTGTGGATCAAGGAGCTGTTGAAGCGGAACGATGCTCTCATTGTCGGGCTGGTCGATGTGTATATCAGCCAGGCCGAGAAAATCCGGGATGCTTATGGGCTGGCATGCGGCACGTATACCGTGCTGGCGGAGGCGATTGCCGATACATGTGCGGATTTGGTCATCGATGTAACGATCCCGGACAGCCATTTCGAGATCAGCACGACCGCCATGAAGCATGGCTGCCACGTCTTTGGCGAGAAGCCGATGGCCGCCACGATGGAGCAGGCCAGGAAAATTATCGAAACAGCGGATGCCACGGGCAGGTCGTTGTCCGTTATGCAGAATCGCCGATACGACGCCAACATCCGCGCGCTTCGCGAGCTGATATCATCCGGCACGATCGGCAGGCCCGGCATGATCAATGCGGACTTTTTCCTTGGGCCGCACTTCGGCGGGTTCCGCGATGTGATGGAGAGTCCGCTGATTCTGGACATGGCGATCCATACCTTTGACCAAGCCCGGTTTATCATCGATGCCGACCCGGTGTCGGTCTACTGCCATGAGTTTAACCCTCCGGGCTCCTGGTACGAGGGCAATGCCTCGGCCGTCTGCATATATGAGATGTCGGACGGTTCGGTGTTCAGCTACCGGGGCTCGTGGTGCGCAGAAGGCGCTCCGACGTCCTGGGAAGCTGATTGGCGGATCATCGGCGAGAAGGGGACGGCGATTTGGGACGGAGTCCATGCGCCTTATGCGGAGGTCGTGAGCTCTGGTGAACAAGCGGAGCAGAAGTTCATGCGCGATACAATGCGTGTGGAGGCGCCATTGAGCTGGAACGGCAAGCTGGGGCATGAGGGATGCTTGGATGAAATGTTCCTTGCCCTGAAGGAAGGCCGTCCGGCCGAGACTGATTGCCGCGATAACATCCACAGCATCGCTATGGTTCTCGGAGCGATCGAGAGTGCGAAGAGCGGGCGAAAGGTCATGCTGGGGTAACACAGCGAGCGGTTCGATGGAAAGGGTTTGGATTGAAGGGGGAGCAGCATATGCTCCCTCTTTATTTTTTGCATAAGGATAAAGAAAAAACCGCCGAAGGCGGCGGCTAGAGTTAATCGACGGGGATTGCGACAACAACATTATATTCCTTCATGTAATGCATCCCTTTGATGTACAGGTACTCCGGTTTGGTCTGCGTATCGAACAACAATGTGCGTTCCTTCAGGAAGGTTCCGTCCTCCAGCTTGGTTTCGATCTGGCCAATGGTAGTTCTTAAAGTTGTTGTTTCGTCCTGCGTCTCGATCGAGACGCCGTCGAGCAGAACATCATCTTCAGTTGCGATCGTGATTTCCACACCTTGAGATGTGACAGATACTTTCTTTACCCATAGCTCCTTCTTGCCTTCTAAGGTGAAGGGCTCTTCGCCAGTTGAGATGAGAGGCAGCTTTTGATCCAACTGCTGATAACCGACGAAATCCTTCATGACGAGTTCCAAGGACTTCAAAGGTTTAGGCAGCGGATTGTATCGAAGGTCAAAATTTCTGCCTCCAATTGAAGATCCATGACCGCTTCCGATCTTCTCTACAGGTGTTCCGTTGGCAATCAGCTCGATCCCGTCTAATGCCCTAGGGAGGCGGTCAAAGTTATCTACGCTTAACGAGCCCTCGATCATAGTCATCGTCGGCGTAGCGGTGATCGACTGGAAGTTTATCGTGCCTTTGTCTACTTGTGCTTTCTTACGGATGGACTGCTTCACCTCGGTCTGCATCGCCTGATTCGGGTCATAGGCGAAGGAGAGGGTGTGGTCGATGAGCTGGTTATTTTGCCCCCGATCCCAAAAATGCAGCATGAGCCTTTTGGCAAAAGAGCTTACGGGCTCAAACGTAAACGTTCCCTTGACCTCGGTTTTGTCCGCATTTGATTGCGATACACCGCTCTCCAGTTGGGAGTCCGTAAGAAAACCGGTAATTTTTGATGGCTTAAACGGATTATCGCTAAAATTATCGATCCCCTTGGGATTTGTCAAGGTGTAATACATGATCAATTGGTTGGCATCGGCCATGATGCCATTGATCGTAAGCTCTGTCCCGTCGCTCAAGGTCGTCTTCTTGTCTACAAGCTGCCCCATCCCTTGATCGTTCAGTTCCTGCAGTGTACTGCTGATCAGCTCATCGAAGCCAAGCAGCTTCTTGCCGTAGAAGGCGAAGGCATTGTAGTTATAACCGAAGATAACGATCAATATTAGGGCGGCTGCCACGGCCCTCCAGACCGGGGATATCCGCTTTCTTTTCGCTGGGGCTGCTCCGTTCAGGGCGCTTCTTAATCTGTCTTCCAGCTCTTCCGGTGCGGCGATGACATCCAGGCGCTGTTTTTCTTCCGCTAACTGCTTCTCGACACTATCCATCCGTTTCACCTCCATAGAGATCTCTCAGTTTCTTTAATCCTTGAAAAATACGCGATTTCACCGTGCCGACGGGTACTTTCATCATGTCCGCAATCGTCTGGTAATCGAGATCATGCCAATATTTCAATTGGATCGCTTCCTGCTGCTGTTCATTTAAGCAGAGCAGCATTTGCCGGATATCCATTTGCTGATCGCTATGCCGATAAGGATCGCTTGGAAGGGCATGGTTTGCCGCCAGCTCGACGTTCATGCCCACATCGTCCAGAGGCACCAGCTTTTGCCGCTTGCGAAGCAAGGCTTTGCAGCTGTTGGCCAGAATGGTTCTGCTCCAGCTGTAGAAGGCTTCCACTTTATTGAGCTGACCGATGTTCTCGTACAATCTGACGATCATATCCTCCATGGCATCCATCGCATCATGCGAATTTCCCATATAGGTGAGCGCGAGCCTGTAATAGTCGTCTTTCTCGGCCATGATCAATTGGAGCAGCGCTTCTTTGTTCCCCTTTTTTGCTTTTTTCACGTATCGAACCACATTCATTGCTTCACCTCACTCCCCTATAAGAGTCACGACCTTGGGGAAAAGTTCATTTATTAAGAATTTTTTTGCTACCTCAAAGTATACATCGTTCTACTTGCGACATACCGGAATCGCTTTTTTGCTAACCTATCTACTCCGTGGAGCTGCTGCGGCTTACGGAATGGATGGAAATTTATAAGGATTGACACCTTCTTGCTTGTCGTGTAAGATGTGACATGGTTAGTGACAATCGCATATATTTTTTTCGTATAACCTCGCTGAATTAGCATGATAGAACGGTGCGAGGGTTTCTACTGGAAGCCGTAACTTCCTAGCTACGATAATGAGAATGGCATTGCCGATTCTTATTTCGCAGCTAGGATTTTTTGTGTTTCTGGGCATATTTTGATTTAGGTTAGGGAGGATTTGCAAGGAAATGAAAATGAAATACCTATTATCCGTATTAATTGGAGCGAGCAGCTATGGCATATTGTCGACCATTGTTGTACTCGCATATGGTCAAGGATATCAACTTGGTGAAGTGGTGGGGACGCAACTGTTGACGGGCTGCATCTTGGCATGGCTGCTGGCGATGTATACCGCATTGAAAGAACGTCGCAACAAGGACAAACGACTGGGGGCAGCAGCGGAGTCGACAGCAGGTTCGGCGAAATCGGCAGCATCGGCGGATCATTCGCCCAAGCTAACCTGGAAGTATAGATTGCTGCTGATGCTGGCCGGGACGCCGACTGCGATTACGGGGCTGCTATATTATCATTCGCTACGTTATATTCCCGCTTCGCTGGCGATTGTGCTGCTTTTTCAATTCACATGGATCAGTGTCCTGATCCAAGCGGTTAGCAAGCGGCAGCGTCCGAATGGAATCATGCTGTTTACATTGGTATTGCTGCTCGGAGGTACGCTGCTCGCGGCTGGACTTATGGAGCAGAAAGAGGCGCATTTCCCCATGATTGGCATTGCGCTTGGGCTGCTATCGGCTGTCAGCTACACGTTGTTTATTCTATTTAGCGGCAAAGCGATGCCGGCGGTTCACCCGGCCTACCGCAGCGCTTGGATGATTACCGGCGGGCTGGTGCTGGTGTTCATATTGTTTCCGCCGTACTTCTTATTTAACGGTTTATTGTGGAGCCAGCTGCTGCTATTCGGTTTCCTGCTCGGCTTGTTCGGAGCCTTCATCCCTCCGGTGCTGTTTGCGATAGGCGTCCCTCATATCGGTGGGGGAATGGCGGGAATACTGGGAGCTGCTGAGCTGCCGGTTGCCGTACTGCTCTCCTCGTTCGTTCTTCGCGAGCATGTGACGATGCTGCAATGGGGCGGTGTCATCATCGTTTTGCTTGGGGTCATGCTGCCGGAACTCTATAAGATGAGAGCAAGAATAGCGGGGCGTTTAACTTAGCATTGTTGCGTATATCATGTTTGTCGGCACACCTTCCTTAGATCGGCTGGTTCGATTGGAGGAGGGTGTGTTTTTTGTTGTATACTTGTCCCAGAATTAATGTGAGGTGATTGCATGATCCAAGTCGCGGCAGCAATAATCGAGAATAAGCAAGGGCAACTGCTAATCGCACGTCGAAAAGAGGGAAAGTCCCAAGCAGGGCTGTGGGAATTTCCGGGCGGGAAGATCGAAGAGGGCGAGTCCGGTGAGGAGTGCCTTCGCCGAGAGCTTAGGGAAGAAATGAACATAGAGATTGAACCCTATGAATTTGTTGGCGTAAATGACCATTGGTATGGAGATGTACATATCCGGCTGTTTGCCTGGAAGTCAACGTATCAAGCTGGGACAATTACATTAGTCGATCATGATGAGTACTGCTGGGTAGGGAAGAGTGAGCTTGGCTCATTTGAGTTTGCTGAGGCGGATAAAGTGTTTGTTCAGGAGCTTCATGGAGGGAGCCGCTAGTTTCTAAAGATAAATACGTTAGACGTCATTGATCTGATATTCGACCTCTTTTAAACGAACCCTCAGAATCATGACGATCTAACGTACGGAATGGAGCATTCAGCACCTTATCTATCTCTGCTCACCATATAATTTAATAAGTGCTTAAGAAAAACGTTGTTTCGCGGTATTTCATTCAATGTTTCCATCGCCAGGCAATAGTGCTCCCACATCGCCCTACGGGCTCCATCTTGACCTAGAAGGGTTACAAAGGTCGAATTGTTGTTTTCAACATCCTGACGAACGGGCTTTCCCAATAAGCTCATTTCGCCTTCCAGGTCCAGCAAATCATCCTTAATCTGAAAGGCGATGCCCGCATGGTAAGCATATTTTTTTAATGATGCTATTTCCGTCTCATTGACTTGAGCTAGAATGGCAGGCATCACCAGACAGGCTTCAAAGGCGATCCCTGTTTTGTAAAAGCATACCGTATTCAACTGCTCAAGGGTTAACAATTGTCCTCTGGCTTCTAAATCCATGGCCTGACCCATGCAGATTTCGCCGGCCTTTTGGGATGAATATCGAATCAGGGCGAGTACGGCTTTGGCATCAAAACTGCTCAGGGAGGATTGCTCTTCAACGGCTTTTTGAATCAGATACAGACCCGTCAGCTCCGCAGTGGCGCTATTATGAACCTGATGGAGAGTCGGGCGTCCCCGGCGGGTAGGCGCATTATCCTGTGAGGGCAGATCATCGAAGATCAAAGAAGCGGTATGCATATATTCCAAAGACTTCAGCAGCGGCATGATCGCCGCAGGCTTGAGCCCGTATTCTTGTACCCCCATGACCCATGTTAGAATAGGCCGAAGGCGCTTGCCGTCCCCTTGAAGACTATAGTTCGCGGCATCAATTAACGAATCTGTGACGGGCGGGATCGCTCCTTCTTTAGGGATCTGCAACTGTTGATTGATCTGGCGGCGGACAGCCTGGACCGTATCGAGAAAGCTATCCTTCTCTTTGCTGCTGTTTCTCAGTACGGTTACGATCTGATCTCGCAGCAGTTTGTCAAGAAAGTCCACATCGTCCGCTTGCTGAACCATACGCTGTATGAGCCGGTTGAACTCCGGAGCTCCCGAGGCGAAGATGCTCATGGTTTCGTTATACTTGGCTTCCCCAAGGCGATCCTTGAAGCGTTTTAACCCGTTGATGGCCCGATTCAGGATGACCTCGCGGGCCTTGGCATCGGAACGATACACGTTATGGATCAGATAGGAAATGACCGTCCAGTATAATTCATAGGGATTCATCAGGTCCGGACGCTGCTTGCTGTATTGCAAATAATACGTGTAGGGCGTTATGGCTTCCGCCTTTATATCATCAAACATATCCGCAAAATCATCAGCGAGTTGGTTATAGATTCCGTAATAGAACGTTCGCTGCTCAAAGCCTTCATCCTCGGGTGCGCCAATGACAGAACGGACAATCAAACGGGAAGAAGATGATTTCAAAATAACAGGCAGGTACAGCTCCTCGTTTGTGTAGGCCGGATTGGACAGCTCCTTAACGCGGTCCAGATCCTGAGCATGAAAAAATACATAGGCTTGCTCAAAGAAAGTATTTATATTTTCCGGCGACTGGCAGCTCCTAATATACTCAAAAGCCTCCCGAAGCTCCGAATATACATAATGGATGAAATTCCTGTGCTCGCCGTCCCACTCCCCAGAATCCGGAACAGAGCCGGTAAGCAGGGCGGTTCTTATCATACGGGAATATTGTTCTTTTTCCTCAGCATTCAAAATTTGAGAATCAAGGAGATCGTCGATAAAAGGATAGGTCAGGCCATAGGAGTAACCGAGGCGGATCGCCTCATCAAGCCGCTTCGAGCGCTCATCAGCCGGCAGGCTATCGGTCATCTCATCCATGACATGAAGTACGACGCCGATGATGATTTTCATCAGTTTTCTCTGGGCATGCTCCGCATCCATTCCCTGAGGGATATGAGAGGATACGCTGTTCAGTTTATCGATTAGCCAGATTACTGCGTCTTCTATGTTCTCTTTCTGGGCCCATCGGTAAAGTCCAGTCATATTCATAAATTCAGGCTGGTCTCCCTGTTTGGAGCCGGTGTAGCGAAGCAGGTACTTTTTAACATCTGCTGCTGTACGCTCTATGCGAGCTTGGGTATCTGAAGAATCCAGAGCTTTGCCCAGGTCACGCATGTAAATATAAGAAATGCTTCGATCTAGATAGCCGTCTAATTTTCCGGTGCGATTCAGCCAGCCGATATATTTATGATAGCCCAGTGCATCGGGCGTCTTGCTGCCACGTGGAAGCCAATCATGCCAGGAGCGAGGAACATGGCTTTTTTTCCATAGTTGAATATCAGTTGTCAAAGTTTGAACATACGTATCATCCATAGCCCGCATTTGGAGAGAGGCATAATACTGAACTGCCTTCTGCTCAGCCCGTTGATACGATGTATTGGCTTGAATTGTAATTACCTCATTCATTGTTGGCTTCCCTCAATTTCTAGTTGTTTAGTGGACGGATGATGCTTACATCATATACGTGAAAGAAGATTATTGGTTACAGCATCGGCCCATACACTTGGGTAAAATAGGCTGGGGTGACGAAAGATGCAAATAAACAGACTGCTTGAAATTGTGTATATTTTATTGGACAAAAAGCAGGTAACCGCCAAGCAATTAGCCGAGCAGTTCGAAGTATCGCAGCGGACGATTTACCGGGATGTAGATACACTAAGCGCGGCGGGAATCCCTGTATATACGAGTAAGGGGACGGGCGGAGGTATTCGTCTGCTTGATCAATTTGTGCTGGGCAAATCAATGCTGTCAGACAAGGAGCAGGTGGACATCCTCTCTTCGCTTCAAGGCTTGAATGCCCTGAATGTTCCAGATGTTGAGCCCGTGCTGAATAAACTCGCAGCCATATTCAACAAAGAGTCCACCAGCTGGATTGATGTCGATTTCTCCCGATGGGGCTCTGATGCTTCGGAGCAG
This sequence comes from Paenibacillus sp. YSY-4.3, assembly GCF_054767475.1. Classification (NCBI taxonomy): domain Bacteria; kingdom Bacillati; phylum Bacillota; class Bacilli; order Caryophanales; family Paenibacillaceae; genus Paenibacillus; species Paenibacillus sp. YSY-4.3. Next base: position 40,520 of record NZ_BAABMC010000001.1, read on the forward strand.
GAGAAGTTCAACTTATTGAAAACGGCGATTTTGAACAGAAATGTAGTGGCCTTTGACTACTATAGTTCCTATGGAGAAAAAACCGAGAGAATCTCAGAGCCTGTAAAGCTGATTTTTAAAGGACAAGGCTGGTATATTTATGGATTTTGCAGGTTGAAAAATGACTTTAGAATGTTCAAAGTGAGCCGAATCAAAAATCTGGCTTGCTCTCAAGAAACATTTATCAGAGAGAGGCCGGGGGAAATTTGGAGTTATCCTTCCAATATGAATCATCGAACGGTAAAGCTTGTTTTAAAAATTGAGCCCAGCATGGCTTATAGGGTTTATGATGAATTTGACCAGCATGGTATCACTAAAAATCCGGACGGAAGCTTTAATGTAGAGGTTACCTATGTTGAGGATGAATGGGTGTACGGGTACATCATGTCCTATGGTGATGCCGCTGAGGTGATAGAACCGGAGCATGTCCGGAATATCATAAAGCGAAAGCTGGAGGCCAGTTTAGGAAAATATTCATGAGCTATTTTTTATAATATGACATACTGTTGTCCAATTAGGGCTGCTATACTGACCTCAATATCAAATGAAGCGAGGTATAGCCCATGAATTATGAAATAGTGCATGTAGAAGAAAAAACAGTCGCAGGGATCCAGATCAGAACCAGCAACAACGATCCTCATATGAGCCAAAAGATAGGTGAACTCTGGCAGAGGTTTTATCAGGATGGAATTTACCACTCGATACCTGGCAAACGGAATGATAAAAGCATTGGCTTATACACCCATTATGAGATGGATGTTCGTGGCGAATATGATGTGATCGTATGCTGCGAAGTGCTAGGAGCGGGGGACTCTGATGCCAAGCAAAGTTTAGAAGAGGCTGCGATTCAGATCGAAACGATCCCTGCGGGGAAATATGCTAAATTTATTGTGCGAGGTCATATGCAGCAGGCGGTGGCTGAATTTTGGATGAAGCTGTGGTCAATGGAGCTGGATAGAAAATTCAGCAGCGATTTTGAGGAGTATCAAAGCGGTGGAGACATGGAGAACGCCGAAATTCACATTTATATTGCATTGAATTAAATTAAATTAACTAAACTAAACGTTAACTTGGGGGCGCGACGGGGTGGGAATTTCGTTATTAAATTAGAGGGGGATGGTTTTTTTGTGCGTATAGTGTGGACGTCTTAACAATGAATGTCCATGCAAATGTGGACACTAAGAAAAACAACATCCACCTCATTGCGCTGACTACATATTGTATTTGAATATTATAGAAATCTATATATAGATGTTCCCAGATGGCGCAGATATATTTCAGGTGTCCACTATTTGAAAGACATTTCGGCATGAAAAGTCCACTGGGACAACACATTTCTTTAGCAACTATAATTCGGAAAATTTGCCATGGACTTTATATACAGAGCCTCTAGCTTGACGTATTATAAACAATAATAAAGTTCATGGGAGGCCATCGCGAAAAGTGGATAATAAGTTCAGTTATGATCAATATTTGGTAAGACAAAAGATAATTTCCGTACTGGGTGCCAGGTTCCATATTTATAATGCCAATCAAGAGCTCGTCATGTATTCCCAAATGAAGGCCTTTAAGCTCAAGGAGGATATTCGGCTGTACAGCGATGAGAGCATGAGTGAGGAATTGCTGACGATCAAGGCGCGTAACGTGATCGATTTCTCCGCGACCTACGATGTTCAGGATGCGCGTACGGGCGAGCATGTCGGAAGCCTGCGCAGAAAGGGATTTAAGTCTATTTTGAAAGATGAATGGATCATACTGAATACGGGCGAGGCCGAGATCGGGCGGATCAAAGAGGATAGCAGGCTACTAGCACTGCTGCGGCGGTTCCTCAGCAGCTTAATTCCGCAAACTTATAACGTAGAAATAAATGGCAGTACGGTGACTACTTTTAAGCAAAATTTCAATCCGTTGGTCACGAAAATTAATGTGGATTTCTCCAGCGACCCGTCTCACACGCTTGATCGCCGCCTTGGACTTGCTGCAAGCGTCTTGTTATGTGCAATTGACGGGAAGCAGTCGAGCTAAATAAAAAATACCGATTAATACGATGAAGAAGGGGCTTAAACAGCCCCTTCTTTATTAATTTTTCTGGTTGAACATTCCTGTAACCCCCAAGATTCCATTAACAATTTTCCTTTTACAACTCCTGATTTATTGAATAAAATTAAATATAATTAAATAAAGTTAAAAAATAAACGTAAATAATGTTTACTTTTATTAATATTTTGGTTATCCTAGGAAACAAGGGAGGGAGATAGATGGGTGAGAGAAATATTCCTTCGTGGATTTTATCCTTGGATGCAGAGGATATCGAATTTATGCGTAAGTTCATTATGAATTCTGGTTCCTTGAAGGATCTTGCAAAAGCGTACAAGGTTTCTTATCCTACTGTTCGCATCAGATTAGACAGGCTGATTCAAAAAATTGAATTAGCTCAGGATGATGAATCACAACCTTTGGTTAATTTCGTTAAGAAACTAGCCATTGAGGAACGTATTACCTTAGAAGATGCACGACTTATTATCGAGAAATATAATGCAGAGAGGAAGGGGATATAGATGCCGGATTTAACGGTGTTCTTCATCATTGTTGGTATGTCGGCTGTTCAGTATTTTATGGCTAGCAGGAATAGTTTCATACTCGGTGCCATCATCCCTCTAGTGTTCACTGCTGTGATAACATGGATGTTTACAACCAACAGAATTGAAACTAAGACGGCGTATATTGTATTACTTATAATTGGATTGATTATTTTGATAGAAGAGTGGGCAAGAGGCCGGAAATACCTCCGTAAGCGTCAGCAGAAGGAAATGGATATCATGATAACCAAAGATTTATGATTCATTTCCCGAGGGGGAAAATACATTTGACAATTGAATTTCAATTCAATATACTTTCTGTAAACTTATATGTGGTTACGATGATGGAACGAAGTAGCGGGCAGTCACTGTTCTCAGAAAGCCAGGGGTCGATGCGACCTGGCAGCATTACTGATCCCTTGCGAATTACATTCCGGAGTATCTTGGGTAATGCCAAGCGGGTTGGCTCACGATAACGAGCTGAGAGTGGTATGATGACGAGCCGGCTGCCGGTTATTGATATCATCGTACAAATTGGGTGGTAACACGGTTAATTCAATCGTCCCTTTAGTCTGAAACAGACTAGGGGACGTTTTTTTATTTTATCGAATATAGGAGTTGAACATGTTGAATATTATCGATGAATTGGAATGGCGCGAGGCGATTAATCAGCAGACGGATGCAGAGGGGCTCCGCAAACTGACCGAAGAGAAGGCAGTTTCGTTGTATTGCGGGGTGGACCCGACGGGAGACAGCATGCATATCGGGCATTTGATTCCTTTTATCGTGCTGAAAAGATTCCAACTGGCAGGGCATAGGCCCGTCATTCTCATTGGCGGCGCGACCGGAACGATCGGTGATCCGAGCGGCCGTCAATCCGAGCGCAGCCTGCAGACAATGGAGCAGGTGCAGGCTAACGTTGATGCGCTAACCGCGCAAATGAAGAAGCTGTTCATGACCGACGGGGACAATGAGCTGAGATTGGTGAACAACTACGATTGGACGCATCAGTTAAACGTGATTGATTTCCTGCGGGATTACGGGAAAAATTTCAGCATCAATGCGATGCTGGCCAAAGATGTGGTAGCAAGCCGCCTGGATAGTGGAATTTCGTTCACAGAGTTCTCGTATCAAATCCTGCAGTCGATGGACTACCTGCATCTGTATCAGGAAGAGGATGTGCAGCTGCAAATCGGCGGCTCCGATCAATGGGGGAACATTACAAGCGGGATGGATCTCATCCGTAAAAAAGTAGGCCCTGAAGCGAAAGCATTCGGCCTAACGATTCCGCTCATGCTTAAGGCCGACGGGACGAAGTTCGGCAAAACGGCCGGCGGTGCGGTCTGGCTTGATCCGAAGAAAACGACGCCATACGAGTTCTACCAATTCTGGGCGAATACCGATGACCGCGATGTCGTCAAATACTTGAAGTACTTCACGTTCCTAGATAAAGAGGCGATTGAGGCTCTGGCCGAGAAGGTGCAGACCGAGCCACATAAGCGCGAAGCGCAAATTACGCTGGCCGAGGAAATGACCCGGTTCGTACACGGTGAGGATGCGCTGGCGCAAGCCAAGAGAATTACCGCGGCTCTGTTCAGCGGGGATATTAAGTCTTTGAGCGCCGATGAAATCGAACAAGGCTTCAAAGAAATGCCGACCTTCGAAGCGGCCAAAGAGTCCAAGAATATCGTCGATTGGCTCGTTGACGTAGGCATTGAACCATCGAAGCGTCAAGCGCGTGAAGATATTACGAGTGGGGCGATCTCTCTGAACGGGGAGCGGGTCAATGAGCTGGAGTTCGAGATTACCGCCGACCTGGCGATTGAAGGCCGCTTTATCATCGTCCGCAAAGGGAAGAAGAAATACCATTTGGTGAAATTGGTTTAAGGGGTAGAAGAATAAGCATAGCATTTTCCTTTTGAGGGAGGGTGCTGTGCTTTATTTGATTTCATGCAAAAAGACGCCCGGTCTACTTGGCGTCTTTGCGCAGTTAGATAAGCGTTTCGGAGGTACCGCCGGATCTCAAATCATTCCAAGCCACATACAAGCTGAGCGCGGCGGCGATTAGAAACAAAATGGCGGAAAGCAGCGCGATTTCGTTTCTTTGGCTCGTTGAAATCGTACTGCCGCCACCACCGCCACCGCTGATACTTCGTATTTTTACGGGTTTAGTATGTTTTCTAGCCGGCTGTTTCACATGACTTTTTATAGGTTTCACACGCTTCACACGCAGTCACTCCTTTGGAACGCAATGGCATACACTAGAATATGTTGGCGTTAGGATTCCCGTTCCTAAAAGAGAAAAAATGGACAAATAGTAGAATGAAGCCTTAACCACCAAATCGATGACTACGATACTAGCAGATATATCCACTATATAATGTTATGATATTGGGATGATAATATTTTAGTTTAATAGTGGAGGCCAAGATGAGAAAGATTTGTACGTTGTTGTTAGCGCTATGTCTCTTTTTATTTATAGGGGTATCAGCGAGTTATGCAGAAGGGAATGTATCCGCTACGGTGAGCGCTAGTAAAGTGGTCATTGATGGGGAGGTTGTTCACAGCTCCGGCTTTAACATTCAGAATTACAATTATTTTCGTTTGCGTGATTTGGCAAGTCATTTATCAGGGACGGATAGCCAATTCGATATAACCTGGAACAATAGCCAGAATGTGATTGAATTAACGACAGGCAAGGCTTATTCAGCCGATGAGTCTTTCCGTACCCCTTACTTTAGTTCTGGCAAGCTATATGTAGCCAACCTATCCACGGCAAAGATTATGATTGATGGGCAGCTTCATTCCATACAGGCTTATAATATTGAGGACAACACTTATTTTCAGTTAAGGGATTTGGCTAAAGTATTAAAATTTGATGTTTCTTTTGATTCAGGAACCAATAGTATTGTTGTAGACTCATACCAGCCCGAGAATGCGTATCAAGCAGCAGGTACAAGAGTGGGGGAAGACAATATTGTTCAGCCTTACTTCTCAAGATGGAGCGAGCCCATCCGTTCCCATTTAATAAATAATAGCGATGGCACGTTCAGCAGTGTAACCGTAGATGAGGGGCAGGTTCGAATCGAGTCATACAATAAGGACTATGAAGCAATTTCAAGTAAAGAGCTTCCTCTTGAATTGCCATACTATGGGGCTTTTTACAGTGGGGAGAAATATAACTATATTGCTTATGGACAAGATAATGAGGAAGAGAACGATAGTAAGGAAGTAATTCGAGTTGTTCGCTATGATAAAAGCTTTAATCGAATCGACAGTGTCTCGGTTAAAGGCGGGGAAAGCTACACAATACAGCCGTTCCGTTCAGCAGCCCCCAGAATGGCTGAAAATGGCGATGAACTTGTATTACATATGTCACGATTGAGATATACAGCCTCAGATGGTAAGAATCATCAGTCCCAGCTTACTTTAATGATTAATACGTCCAATATGAGCATAACCAACTATACAGGGGAATTTCAAAAGAATCATGTCAGTCATTCCTTTGACCAGTTTGTAAAATATGATGGAAAAGAACATGTCTTGGTCGATCATGGTGATGCGTATCCCCGGTCGATCGTGCTTCATAAAGGGAACGGATCACAGTATAAAGAGGTAGATTTATTTCGTATTCCTGGAAGTATTGGTGCTAACATGACGGGGGTTTCTCTCGGGGGATTGGAGATTTCCTCTACCCATTATATAACTGCCTATAACAAGGTTGATCACTCTAAGGTGCAATCATATACCAATTTCGATATGGTCGGGCTTGATAAGGATGTTCGCGATATCATGCTTGCTGTTGTGCCACGTTCTAATTTGAGCGGAAGTGCAGTTAGCAACATAACTATAGCGAAATATGCATCAGGTACGGATCATATTGGTTCTATCCCAAAACTAGTAAAAATAAACGATGATCGTTTTATGGTACTGTGGCAGGAATTTGATTATGAGCATACGCCGCTTGGCGTGAAGTATGTAGAAATTAACGGCAGCGGTAATGCTGTTGGTGAAATCAACAGTATTCCTAAATTCGTACTTTCCGAATGCGACCCGATTATTATGAACGACCAGATGGTTTGGTTTGCGGATAAAAAAGGCAAGCGTATTTTCTATACGATTCCGCTATAAAGTTGAAAAGGCCACAGCACCGAAAATGGTGACTGTGGCCTTTTATTCATAAAAATAGGGATATTTCATGTTCTTTTTTTTACAAATAAGGAAAATGGCACATGCTATAGCTCTTCAAAAAACTTATACTATTTGTTTAAGGAAAATAATGGGGCAACCCTTTATTTACAATAATTATGCTCATTCCAGTTAGAGTAAGGGAGCGGAATTGCGTGAGGAGAATGCAATGTTTCTCTAGAGGAGAGGTTGGCTGATGCAGAGGAGTATTATTATTACTTTTGTGATGATTTAAATTCGAGGGAGAAGTTAACTGCCTATCTGAGAACGAGCTATACGGAATCTGTGGTCAGAGAAATGTTAGATACCAATGGAATCAAAGTTATTAACGACAAGCTTGTTTACTTGCCTTATGAAGTGGGTTCCTTGCGTGAATGGGAAGAGGCCAAAGTGATTGGCATAACGGATTTTAAAGAGAAAAGTGAAATTACGTTTGAGGTGCCTGATGTCGATGGAGAGACTGAAGTTATTATAGTAGACGCCGTATATGAGACTATGGAGGGTAAGTGGAAGCTGGATACCGCACCATGGGAGTACATATAGCTTGCTAGAGACCATAAGAATCTATTGAAAGGAAGCTATGAATGAGTATTAAGGTTGATCCCAAAAAAGTAGATGAGCTATCTGCACAAACCAAACGATTCGGAGAGTTCGTTGAAAGAGAGGAGCGGAATGTCTATCAATCCATTTCCCAGCTAGTACGTGAGACGCAGAGCCAGTACCCGGAGTTGTACGGTAGGAGTGACCTGAATGAGATAGAGCGTCTCTTGAAGGAGATTCAGAAACAAGCAGAAGCCATTTCGGTGGGGCTTCGGGACAAAGCGAAGGTGCTCACAGAGGCGGCGGCACGCTATCGAAAAGATGAGGAAACGGCAAAAATCAGTACGAAGAAGCAGAAGTATCAGTCTATCCCCCCATCCTCTTATTATTCTGCAAATGGCGGACTTACTGGAGAAGGTCTCTCCAGCTATTTAGAGGATGCGTTATTTCAAGATCCCGAGGTCCAGAAGCTGCATCAGCTTGCCCTCCATGGCACGGAGGAAGAGAAGAAGGAGGCCAAGGAGAAGATTGATGCGATTTTTAAAGCGAGGAATACCATTGCCCGTGCCCAGGTCGCTTATTCTGTATATAAGGCGTTTGGAAATACATATTTGATGCAGCAAGCACATAAAGAAGCGACGAAGCAGCGAGAGGTTTTGAAGGGTTATGGCATTAACGAGGAGCTCTACAGCGCGCATGTCAACATAAGTGAATACTTTAAAGGAAGTGCGCTCGAAGCGTGCTCGTACGATCCTTCGATGCAGATCGTGAAGGATGGCAAGTTTGTGCAGATCCTCATGCCGGAAGATAACCAGTACCAATACTTACTTGGCTTGGTTCTGAAGGGCGAAGCTCAAGGAGCCTGGGCACAGAAGCATTTGAATGAAATACATAAGCAGCTAGGTGAGATTGGTCGAGCCCAAGTCGCCTGGCATGAGTACAAGGCCAAAGGCATGACGAAAGAAATGGACGGCGCCCACGCTTACGCGGAGAAGGTTCGCGGGATTCTGAAGGACAAGTATGCCTTGTCCCCGGCGATGGTCGATGGCATAGGCTATATGCATTTTTGGACGGGAGCGGGGCCTGCGGGGAATTATTTGAGGGTGCCGGAAACAGAGAATGTAGTAACTAAGCCACCGGAAAATCTTGATCTATCTAAATTGACAGAGACCAATGTAAAAATCAAAAATATAAAAGGAAATACCCAAAAGATCAAGGCTATATACGAGCGCAATCAATGGCTTGTTCCGTATATAACCCGGGACACATCCAATAAAGCAGTTATGAACTCATTAGAGATGTTTCAAAAGCACTATGCAAAAAACAAACAAAAATACGAGACAGTTTCCCAAAAAACGGGTGTTCCTCCAGAGCTGATTGCGGCTATACATTGGAGAGAAAGCTCGGGTGATTTTAGTAAGTATCTACATAACGGGGATCCGCTTGGCAAAAAAACTGTAAATGTCCCCAAGGGTATCTTTTTTACAGATTGGGAAGAGGCGGCAATTCATGCGCTGAATCAAAAGAAATACATACGTGATGCCGTAGGCATAGATAAGACTTCCAAGGATGTCGCCCAAATGATGACATTTGCTGAGTATTATAACGGTCTGGGCTACATTAATCATAAGGTTAACAGCGTATATGTATTTAGCGGTTCGAACATTCCACTGGAAGGAAAGTACTATAAAGACGGTGTTTTTACCTATGGACCTGTGGTGGATAAAAACCCGGGGGTTGCAGTCATGTTGTTGTCTATCATAGATCTAGATCTACCTAAGCAAGAGAGTCCCCAAACGATTCCTTCCGTTCCCCCTGCGAGCCCAGGCTCGACTAATATACCAAAAAAGGGAACTGAGGGGGCAAGAGAAGAAGTGCTCGAACTGGCCAAACAATTCGAAGGTAAAGTGCCCTACTATATGGACGGAAATCGGCCAAAGTATATGGATCCCAAGTCACCTCCTAAAGCCATGGACTGTTCAGATTTTACGTCGGCTATTTATCGAACGATCCTTCGTGATCTGGATGTAGGCGAAAACATAGACATTGGCGCTAATACACGTACTCAAATTAATTCTGGATTAGAAGTGTGGACTGCTGGAAAAAAAGATGCCGGAAGTTTCGATATTTCTAACTTGAAGAAGGGGGATTTAATCCTATTTACTTCGCCTAATTCATCCCAGGTAGGTCATGTAGGAATCTATTTGGGGAATGGAAAGTTTATTCACGAAAGTGGATCGAATTCCAAAGGAGGAAATGTGAAAATATCTGAACTTAAGGGGTATTGGCTGAAAACTCAAAAACCCATTTCGGTACGTCGAATTATTGCAGATGACGGAAATGTCTACGGTCAAAATAGTAAAAAGGTGGGAACTATCAAGTGAAACGAAAAATATTATTCTGGACGCTGATTTCATTAAGTGTCATTATGTTAACGGCTTGCGGAGGGAAAGCATTGAAGTCAGGAGGGACTGAGGTAACATCGACTGCTAATAGTGATACTAGGGCTAAATTCGATGCTGCATATGACTTGAAAAACCAGGACTTCTACGAGCGCTTTATTCATTATATGGAAATGGATAAAGCATCTTTGATCGATACGCTTCAGCAGGATTTTCAAGAAGCACCTGTAGAGGGAGCGGACGATGCAGGGGCAGCATGGCTCAAGCTGGAGAAGGCTGGACTGGTATTTCATTTGACGGAGGAGGAGGGAGTTCCCATTAGTCATGTGGATATTGCCGAAATCAGCCCGATTCACTTCGGCGAGGTTAAGGCCGGAATGTCATTTACGGAGATTATGCAACGAGCTGGAGAAACGATGATTATGGCCGTACCTTCCGACGAAGAGGAAGAGAAGGAATTCAACCTGATCTATCCAGTGAAAGGGGCAAGCGTAATCTTTTCATCCGAACAGGTTTTTGAGAAATCAGCCAAGATGATGGTGAGCTCTTGGGGGTATTATGACGAAGAGCCTACATTATTTAGTGCAACGGAGATTCGTTCCTATTACGGGGCTTTTAAGCTTCCGGAAAACTGGGTAGGACATATCTCATTAGAGAATAGCGTGGAAACGCAGCTTATTTCATTTTTGGGTCAAAAGGGGGCTTATCCCCTGGTTCAAATCGAATATTCCCACCCAAGCGATGGGCTGAGCCGGCCAGACGATGTTCAGGTTGTTTTTGAAAACGAGGATGTACTGATTACCGCAAAACTATGGTCTAACGAACCTGCTAACAAGAAAGAAGCGGAACAATATCGTGTTATGAGGTCTGAGGTAGATAAGATGCTGGATACTTTTAAATGGGAATCACAAGAGACTGATGTTGAGAACGCGCCATCCAAGGCTTGCCAAGCTGTAGATATTACGAAAGTAGGGGAAGTTGATGCAATCTTTGAAGCCTGGCTAGAACAGAATGTTGAGAATTACTCCGAAGCGGGAATCGATGATGCTTATTCGGAGCTTGGGCAATGTTATACGGATAAGCTGAACGATTTCATAGCGGAAAATAACTCATCGAAGAATCTAGCAGCCGAATTGAGAACAAGCATTTCAGACGTCAATACTTATTGGTTCGAGTTGCATTATTATGCGGATGGGGGAGGAACCATGTGGTCGCATCTGTCCGTCAGACAAGGCAGCACAATTGATGCGACTATTTACGGCTATTTGAGGCAGCAGAGTTCTGAGAAGGGGCAGGCCTCTCAAAACGAAAAATTTAACAAGCTGTTACAGCAGCTATCCGAGTACCGTGATTATTATCGTCAGAACTCTGTTCAGGCATTAAACGAAGAGGATCAGGCTCTAGTAGATGAAGCAAAAGAGCAATTGGTTGAATCATATGATAGGTTGATCACTATAATGGACAACATTACGCCAAATCATGCGGCCGTTGACTTGTTGGAGGATTTGAGCAGATATAATACTGATGAATAGCATAAGAGACAGATACAGTAAAAGAGTTATCTAGCAGCTTTATAAGCTGGATAACTCTTTTTTTGCTACGTCTTTGCTGCAAAGGTTTCTGCTCCCACATACCGTGATATTTGTTATCATAAAAACGCTAACAAAATATAATAAACTGTAGAATTATGTTTACAAATAATGTATGATGAAAAGTGAAATTTCCATTTCTATCTATTTGTTCGAAGAAAGGAGGTTCTAGTAACGCCAGATAAGTAAGCGCTTACCTAATATCGAAACTATGAATTGGAGGGTTCTATTTATGAGTAGAAAACTGTTGAAATCTTTTGCTACGATGCTTCTTGCCATGACCGTCATCGCAGCTTCGGCCATTGTTCCCGGCGGGAAAGCATCTGCGGCAGCCACGCCCGTAAAGGGATTCTATGTTAGCGGTACGACGCTTTATGATGCGACGGGCAAGCCTTTCGTCATGAGAGGGGTTAATCACGCCCACACCTGGTTCAAGAATGATTTGGCAGCCGCCATTCCTGCGATCGCCGCGACAGGCTCTAACACCGTGCGGATCGTATTGTCGGATGGGGGACAGTGGACGAAGGACGATGTCGCTTCTGTTAAGAATATTATCGCCTTATGTGATCAATATAAGCTCATTACGATGCTCGAAGTACATGATGCGACGGGCTCGGATTCCACTACTACGCTGAATCGCGCCGTGGACTATTGGATTAGCATTAAAGATGCGTTGATCGGGAAAGAGGATCGCGTTATCGTCAACATTGCCAATGAATGGTTTGGATCGTGGAGCTCGGATGCGTGGGCAAGCGGGTACCAGGCAGCAATTCCGGCTCTCCGCAATGCAGGCATTAAGAATACGATCGTAGTGGATGCCGCAGGCTGGGGACAGTACCCGAACTCTATCTTTGAGAAAGGATTGGCCGTTGCCAGCACCGATACGCTGAAAAATACGATCTTTTCCATTCATATGTATGAATACGCCGGCGGAAACGCTGCGACTGTAAAGAGCAACATCGATAATGCCTTGGCTCTGAATATACCTGTCATCATCGGGGAGTTTGGCCATAAGCATACTAGCGGCGATGTCGATGAGGCCACCATCTTGAGTTATACCCAACAAAAAGGCGTCGGCTGGCTTGCCTGGTCCTGGTACGGCAACGGCGGAGGCGTCGAGTACTTGGATCTGGTGACTGGCCCGGCAGGAAGCTTGACAGACTGGGGTAAAACCGTGGTGAATAGCACATACGGCACCCTTGCCACGTCTCAGCTTAGCGGAATTTATACGACACCTGGTTATCAGCCAGTTCCGGATAACGGTAATCCTCCTGCGCCGACTGCACCAGCCGCTCCTACAGGCCTAACGGCTGCGGCAGGGAATGGACAAGCCGTACTAAGCTGGAATGCTTCCTCCGGAGCAACAAGCTATACGGTAAAAAGAGCAGCAGTTAGCGGCGGGCCTTACACAACCATTGCCAGCAACGTTACGGCTACTAGCTACACGAATACAGGACTGACGAACGGCAGCACTTATTATTATGTGGTGAGCGCAGCGAACAACGTGGGATCAAGCACCGACTCCTCTCAGGTCAGCGTAACTCCGCAAGGCACTCCAGTGCCTTCCAGCTCACTCGTTTTACAGTACCGGGCTGGAGACACTAACGCTAGCGATAATCAAATCAAGCCGTATTTTAACATCAAAAATAACGGAACGAGCGCAGTCAATCTAAGTAACCTGAAGATTCGCTACTACTTCACGAAAGATGGCAATCAAACGATGAACGCCTGGGTCGATTGGGCTCAGGTGGGGACGAGCAACATTCAAGCGACTTTCGGAAGCGTTTCCGGCACCAATGCAGACACCTATGTCGAGCTCAGCTTCACAGCCGCAGCAGGCACCATTGCTCCGGGCGGGCAGACCGGTGACATTCAGTTGCGAATGTCCAAATCCGACTGGTCCAACTTCAATGAGAATAACGACTACTCCTTCGATGCCACCAAGACCTCATACACTGACTGGAACAAAGTAACGTTGTACAACAACGGTGTCCTGGCCTGGGGAATCGAGCCTTAATCAGAACTGGATCGACATAATAAATACCCTTGATATCTTGTAGATCAGGGGTATTTATTATGCAATTAATTGTGTTTAAATGATATGAATAAGCATGTTTTTTTATTATTTTGAAAGCGCTTTAAAAAGTTCTTGTCAAACCAAAAAGGGCTTGCTATAATGACCTTGAAAAGCTTTTCAAAAAAGGAAGTAGACGAAGATGAAACCTACAATTCGGGATGTTGCCAAGATGGCAGAGGTATCCATCAGCACGGTATCCCGTGTTATGAACGCCCCGGATACAGTGATTGAAAGTAAACGGAGGCGCGTGTTGGATGCGATCGAAGAGCTGCAGTATCAGCCGAACTCTTTTGCGCGCGGCCTGATTTACAAGAAGTCTTTTACGCTGGGCCTGCTGATCCCTGATATCGAGAATATTTACTATTCTGGAATCATTCGAGGAGTACAGGATGCTTGCATCAAGCTTGGCTACAGTCTAATGATTTGCAACACAGACCGCGACAAGGATCGCCTGCTGTCCTACATCGACGCGTTTCATGAGAAGCAGGTGGATGGAATCGTTTTTGCTAGTGATATCATTTTTCCAGAGTATTACGAGAAGCTGGCCGGAAGCCGGATCCCGTTTGTACTCGTCTCCTCCCACTCCTATGAATACGACATTCCGAGCGTGGAGATTGACGATAAGACTGCGGCGTATGATGCGGTCAAATACTTAATTGGGCTGGGCCACACCGATATCGGCATGATCGGCTTCAACCATGATAATTCCATATCCGGACCACCCCGGTACCAAGGTTTTGTGCAAGCGCTTACGGAGTGCGGACTGGAGTATAACATCAAGAAGGTCAAATATGCGAATCACCGTTTTGAGCATGCATATGAGGCGGCAGACCAGCTGTTTGCGGAATACCCGGATATCACTGCGGTCTTCTGTGTAGCTGACGAGTTCGCGATGGGGACCATATCTTATTTGAACGATCGGAACATCAGCGTTCCGGATCAAGTATCCGTCATAGGCTTCGATAACCTGCGGGTAGCGAGCATGTACATTCCGAAGCTGACGACGATTGCGCAGCCGATTTACGAATTGGGTTACCGCGCGGCGGAGAAGGTGCATGAACTGGTTACGACGGGAAGCAACGGCATTTTACGGGAAAAAGTAGCCCATCGGCTCATTGTACGAGATTCCTGCAGAGAAAAGTAAGTTTTACTTATTTTTCTGTCGTGTCTGAAAAGCTTTTCAGATCCAGGAAAACGTAAAAATTTGAATGGGCAATCGGCAAAATGCAAACGCATACACCCTTGTACATCATGATATGCTTAGCTTGAGGAACAACTATTGAAGCTCTTTAAGGGGGTGATCCTGGAAAAGAATGATCCGTTTAGCGGGCAAGAAGCAAACAATAGTATGACCCTACAACGAGGGACGCAAGACTTAATAAACTAAAGGGGATGTTCATAAGATGAAGAACGCTGTAGGACGCAAAATGTCATTGCTTCTCGTACTATTGCTGTCATTCACGATGGTGCTAAGCGCCTGTGGTGGAGGCGGCAATACGGCGAAGAATGAGCCGCCAGCGAATAATCAGACTGGAGGCAACAACCAGGGAGCGGCAAATGAAGGCAGCAACGAGAATCTATCTCCGCTGGAGCTGGCGCTGAAAGGCGAATATAAAGGGACGAAGGTAACGATGTTCGGTCCGTTCGTAGATGCTGACCAAGTGAAATTTGAAAACAGTATTAAAGAATTCGAGGAGAAAACCGGTATCGACATTCAATATGAAGGCTCCAAAGAATTCGAAGCAACGATCAACATCCGCGTAGACGGTGGAAATGCTCCGGATATCGCTGACTTCCCGCAGCCGGGTCTGCTGGCTTCTATCGCAAAAACGGGCAAAGTCATCGACTTGACCAACATTCTTGACCAGGACAAATTGAAAGCGAACTACAACCAAAGCTGGCTCGACATGGGAACGATGGTGGGCAAGGACGGCGAAATTCTGGCCGGGATCTGGAACCGCAGTAACGTGAAGAGCTTGGTATGGTATCCGAAGAAGCAGTTTGAAGAAGCAGGGTATAAAATTCCTGAGACATGGGATGAAATGATGGCCTTGACCGAGCAAATCGCCAAGGACGGCGACCCTGCTTGGAGCATCGGTATCGAGAGCGGCGCAGCAACAGGCTGGACGGCTACGGATTGGGTGGAGGACATCATGCTCCGCACTACGACTCCAGAGAATTACGACAAATGGGTAAGCGGCGAGCTTCCTTTCACATCTCCTGAAGTGAAGCGTGCTGTAGAAATCATGTCTGACATTTGGATGAATAAAGATTATGTATACGGCGGTACGAAATCGATCGTAACTACGGCATTCGGTGATGCTCCGGCTCCAATGTTTACGGATCCTCCAAAAGCCTGGTTCCACCGTCAAGGTAACTTCATCACCAGCTTCTTCCCGGAAACGGTTAAAGTCGATGAAGACTATGATTGGTTCTACCTGCCATCCATTGATGAAGAATATGGCAAGCCAGTACTTGTAGCGGGCGACATTTATGCAATGTTCAATGACCGTCCGGAAGTTCGTGCAGTCATGGAATTCTTCACGACAGGCGAATCCATCAAGACTTGGGTTCAATCCGGCGGCGTAATCGCGCCAATGAACGACGCATCCCTTGACTGGTACAGCTCTGAATCCGACCGCCGCATGGCGAAGCTCGTACAGGATGCATCCACGCTCCGCTTTGACGGATCTGACTTGATGCCTGGTAAAGTTGGCGCTGGTACGTTCTGGAAAGGTATGACCGACTACGTGAGCGGTACGGCAACTCTGGATCAAGCATTGAAACAAATTCAGTCCGGCTGGGATAACTAGTCTGTTATTATCATCATTTTTAATACGTTGTTAACTGGTAAAGAGGAGCACTATGGTTCGATTGCTAGCTGCTCCTCTTTTCTTGTCTAATCAACTTTTGATCACGAAGTAGTTCAAGGTGCTAATCGGCATCGAATCTTGCACTCACCCTTGAAGAGCATATGCTTCCGTAGTATGTTTCCTTTGGAAACATTGTAGGTGCTCATGTAGGCTTCTCCTACACTCCGCTCCTCTTAAAAGTTTGCAAAGCAAAACTCACATCGGGAGCATAGGCAACAGGGTTCGTGCAACCTAAAACGTTTTGAAAAAACGTGCATCGAAAGCTTAGGCTTCGGTGCTGAAAAGTTGACACTTTTGATCACGAAGTAGTTCAAGGCTTACGAAGACAGTTTTGCTCCGCAAAACAAGCGTATGCTTACGAAGACAGTTTTGCTCCGCAAAACAAGCGTATGCTTACGAAGACAGTTTTGCTCCGCAAAACTTATAGGAGGAGCTATTATGAGTGCACAAGCAAAACCAAGAATTAGCATGAAAGCCGTGCTCTTATCCTTGCTTGTACTAATAATTAATATCGGCGTACACGGTTTGATATTTTTGTTTTTCCGCGATTCTACGCTTAACCCGCTGCTGACGGCAATATTCGCCGTGATATGGGGAGTCGTCGGCGTCTATCAAATCTACTATTCGTTTAACTGGGCGGTGGAGCAGTACCCGGAGCATGTCCGCCGGAAAGTTCTGCCCTACGTCTTCGTTGGTCCGGCAACTCTCGTCCTGGGATGGCTGCTTATTCTGCCCGCATTGCGGACGCTTTACCTAAGCTTCTTCAATGCATCCTCGGATAAGTTCGTCGGTCTGGCCAACTATGCAGCCATCTTTACTGACCGGCTGCTCGCGACGGCGCTTCGCAACAACCTGCTGTGGGTGTTCGTCGGAACGCTGGCCTGCGTAAGCTTGGGTCTGCTGATTGCGATTCTGGCTGACCGCAGCAGCTACGAAAAGATCGCCAAGTCGATCATCTTCATGCCGATGGCGATTTCCTTTGTGGCCGCCGGCGTTATTTGGAAGTTCGTTTATTATTATCAGCCTGGTGACGAGCAAATCGGGATTTTGAACGCGATCGTTACATTTTTTGGCGGCGAGCCGCAGGCCTGGACAAGTATGCTCCAGCCATGGAATAACTTTTTTTTGATCATGATACTTATTTGGATGCAAACGGGATTTGCGATGGTTATTTTCTCCGCTGCGATCAAGGGCGTCCCCGAGGATATTTTGGAGGCGGCGCGCGTGGATGGCGCGGGCGAAGTGAAGATTTTCTTCGGCATTATGATTCCATATATCTCTACTACGATTTTGACGGTCACCACGACCATTATTGTATTCACTTTGAAAATATTTGACGTCGTCATGGTGATGACGGGAGGTCAATACGATACAGAGGTTGTAGCGACGCAGTTCTACCGGCAGTTTTTTATGTACCGCAACTTCGGTTACGGCTCCACGCTGGCTATCGTGCTGCTGATCGCGGTCTTGCCTGTAATCATTATCAATTTGCGCCAGTTCCGCAAGCAGGGGGGATTCTAAATGGTCGGCCGTAAAAAGAGAAAAGGAAGCAAGACTGTAGTCAACGTCGTGCTCGGCATTATCTGCTTTATCTGGCTGCTTCCAACACTAGGATTATTCATCTCCTCATTCAGGCCTGCGGCGGATATTTTGCAGACTGGCTGGTGGAAGGTGTTTCCTCACCAGGAATGGAAGGCTGGAGAGACCCTGCAGCTGTCCAAAGAGGTCGATTTGCGCGAGCCGATTGAGGTCAATGGCAAAACCTACACTGATGACCAGTTGAAGGCTGGCGTGAGCGAGGGCGACCATCGCCTGGTATGGGAGAACCGCAGAGCCCGCACGGTCAATATGCAGGAGCGCGGCTGGGAAGTGAAGCCCAATTTTACGCTGGACAACTACAAGAACGTATTGTCCGGGAAGGAGTATAAGCTGAAGCTCGGAGATGGCAGTGAAACGGTGCAAAAAGGAACCGGCTTGTCCCAGGCCTTCTGGAACACGCTGACGATTGCTGTGCCGGCAACCATTATTCCGGTGCTGATCGCCTCGTTTGCGGCGTATGCCTTTGCTTGGCTGCGATTCCCGGGCCGCAAGACACTATTTGTCGTTATTATCGCTATGCTCGTCATTCCGATACAGGTTGCGCTTATTCCGATCTTGAAGGATTACACGGCGCTCGGCCTGAACGGCAGCTACCTGGGTATTTGGCTGGCACATACCGCGTTTGGTCTGCCGCTCGTGACGTACTTTATGTATAACTTCATCAGCCAGCTGCCTAAAGATTTATTCGAGTCGGCATTCATTGACGGCGCAAGCCACTTTACCATTTTCAGTCGATTGATCCTGCCGCTGTCCGTGCCTGCCTTGGCATCGATCGCGATCTTCCAATTCCTGTGGGTATGGAACGATTATCTCGTATCGCTGATCTTCATCGGCAACCAGCCGGGCGTACAAGTTATGTCCATGAAGATTGCCGACCTCGTCGGATCACGGGGCAACGACTGGCACTTGCTGACCTCGGCCGCATTTATTTCGATGCTGATGCCGCTGACGATTTTCTTCCTACTGCAGAAATATTTTGTCAAAGGACTTATGGGCGGATCGCTCAAGGGCTAACACTGTAGCAATCAACAAGAGAATGATTACGGAATTGGAGGGGCCTGGCAGAGATGAAAATGAAGCCATACGTACATTCAAAGGCACTGTATCCTTATGAGGAATGGTACGTTACTGAACAATCCTATGATGAAGAGAACAATCAAAGAAATGAGAGCATATTTGCTTTAGGCAACGGATATATCGGCATGCGCGGCAATTTTGAGGAAGGATATTACGGCAAGAAGGGAAAATCGGTCGTCGGCAACTACTTGAACGGCTTCTACGATTCCGAGCCGATTATCTATCCCGAGGGGGCTTACGGGTACCCGTCGCGCAATCAGTCCATGTTAAATGTTCCGAACGCGCAATTGATCGAGCTGAGAGTCGAAGGGCATCCGTTTCAGTTTCACACGGGCAAGGTGCATAGCTCCAAACGGCAACTGAATATGCAGAAGGGCCTTTTGGAGCGTGAAATTGAGTGGGAATCGCCAGCGGGGCATCGTATGATGATCCGGATTCAGCGGATGGTTGCTTTGCAGCATAAACATTTGGCGGCGATCCAATATGAGGTGACCGCGCTGAATTTCGAGGGCAATGTCGCGCTGATTTCCGCAATGGACGGCAACATTGCCGAGCCAGAAGCGACGGATGATCCTCGTCTTGGCGGAGCCCGCTCCGAGCCGAATTTGCTGCTGGAAGAGACCGGGCACGAGAAAGCGATGTTATGGATGAGGCATCGTACCCGTTATACGAGATTTGCTCTCCTTACTGCAATCAGCCATCGCATCGAAGCCCCTTGGGGATACGAGATGTCGGTGCAGCAGAGCGAGCAGCGGATGTCGGCGAAATATAATCTTCAGCTGAAAAGCGGCGAGACAGCCAGGCTGACGAAATACATCTCGTATCATACGACCCGGGATTATGCCGAGGAGGAGCTGGTCAGCCGCAGCAATGAAATGTTGCGACAGGCGAGTGACAGCGGCTTTGAGCTGCTGGCTGAGGAGCAGCGCGCTTATTTGGAGCGATTCTGGCAGCGGGCCGACGTGGAAATTAACGGCGATGTGGCGCTGCAGCAAGGGATCCGCTTCAACGCCTTTGCCTTGCTGCAATCGGCAGGCCGCGACGGCGTCACGAATATCGGAGCCAAGGGTCTTACCGGAGAGGGATACGAAGGCCACTATTTCTGGGATACGGAAATGTATATTTTGCCGTTCTTCACGTATACACAGCCCGAAATCGGCAGGACCTTGTTAGAGTTCCGATATAACACGCTGGATAAAGCACGGGAGCGGGCAGCCGTCATGTCGCAGAAAGGAGCGCTCTACCCTTGGCGTACCATCGACGGCGCCGAGAATTCGGCCTACTTTCCGGCGGGCACGGCCCAGGCGCATATCAACGCCGATATCGCTTACGGGATGAAGCAGTACGTGCAGGCGACCGGGGATATCGAATTCCTTGTTACCAAAGGAGCCGAAATTCTGTTTGAGACGTCCCGTTTCTGGGCTGACCTTGGCCATTACAACCCGGCGCGCGGCGGTGCCTTCTGCATCGATGCCGTAACCGGACCGGACGAATATACGGCGATCGTCAACAACAATGCGTACACGAATCTGATGGTGCAGGAACAGTTGGCCTACGCTTATGAGACGGCGGCACTTTTGCGGGAACAGTATCCGCAGGATTACGACCGGTTATGCCGGGAGCTTGGGCTGACGGAGGAAGAAATTGAAGGATGGCTCAATGCGGCGGAGAAGATGTTTATTCCGTTTGATGACGAACTGGGCATTTATGGGCAGGACGATACATTTTTAACGAAGAAAAAATGGGATTTCGAGAACACACCGGCAGATAAATACCCGCTGCTGCTGCACTATCACCCGTTGGTCATTTACCGCCATCAGGTGCTGAAGCAGGCCGATTTTGTGCTCGCGATGTTCCTGCTTGGCAACCGGTTCTCCTTGGCGGATAAAATCCGCAACTTCAATTATTATGAGCCGTTGACGACGCATGATTCCTCGTTATCTACGTGCATTCACAGCATTATCTCCGCGGAAATTGGGGATTTGGCGAGCGCATATTCCTATTTCGACCGCACGGTCCGCATGGACCTCGACGACGTGAACCGCAATGCCAAGGATGGTCTGCATACCGCGGCTATGGCGGGATCTTGGATGTCGATCGTAAACGGCTTTGGCGGTATGCGCGCCTATGACGGAGTGCTGGGCTTCGATCCGAAGCTGCCGGCGCAGTGGGACAGCTATCGCTTTAAGGTGATGAGCTGCGGTCAACTGATCGAAATTTTCGTCGATCGTGAGGAAGTTGTGTATAAACTGCTAGAGAGCGACGGTACGGAGGGCTTGGAGATCAGGCATAAAGGGCATACCTTGAAACTGCTGCCGGGAGTACCGGTGAGCATGCCATTTGTGAAAAAATTGGAGGCCGTGATCTTCGATCTCGACGGCGTGATTACCGATACGGCAGAATACCATTATCTGGCCTGGAAAGAGCTGGCTGAGGAGCTAGGCCTTCCGTTTGACCGCGTTAAGAATGAACGTCTGAAGGGCGTCAGTCGGATGGAGTCGCTGGAGATCGTGCTCGAGGACAGCGAGCGGAGCTATACAGCGGAAGAAAAGGCGGAGCTGGCCAAGCGGAAGAACGACAGCTACAAGCGGATGATCGAGCATATCACGCCAGCCGATCTGCTGCCGGGCATCCGCGAACTGCTCGTCAGTCTGCAAGAGCAGGGAATTGCGGTCGGGTTGGCGTCGGCCAGCCACAATGCGCCGTTCATCTTGGAGCGGCTAGGAGCCAGCTCCTGGTTCCAGGCGGTGGCTGACCCTGGCAGCGCCCGCAAAGGCAAGCCGGATCCGGAAATATTTCTGCTGGCCGCAGAAATGCTTGGCGTAGATCCGGCGAACTGCCTCGGCGTCGAGGATGCCGAGGCAGGTGTTGCGGCCATCCAGGCCGCTGGCATGAAGGCCGTCGGCATCGGAAGCGCCGCTCAGCTTGGCGCCGCTGATCTGCTGCTCGCCTCGACGGCCGAGCTGAGCTTGGACAAGCTGCAGCAGTTGATGGCTTAGCCTTGGGCCTAAACTCCCCTGTCGTGACGCTGAATCTCACCGAACAGGGCAACCGCACCGAATGATCTCCCACCTGCGCGGATTCGCCGGTCAGCCCGGCGATAAGTACAATGTACGGCGGCTGGTCCGATGCGCTCGACAATCTGGCGACGCACCTGCACGACCAGAAGCAGTATAGGCGAGCAAGAACGATTTTGGCCAGCGCGTTTCAAGCTGTACCGCTAAATCCGTTGAAGAGGAAACAATTTCAAGTTGCAGCAAAGCCAATTTTTTACGTGAGCCAAGGTAGTTCTATCAACTGGCGGCAGTCTAGGATTTTATTATCCAGTCCAAGACTGCCGCTGGTTTATTATTGAATCCAGTGAAACACCACGCCGCACGCTTGCCAGTTGCACGCTTGCCAGTTGCACGCCTGCCAGCTATACGCCTGCTAGCTGCACACGCCTATCTGCTGTAAGCCCGTATGTCGCAAGCCATCTCGCCAACGGACCCTAGTTCCGCTATTTGTCCAAAATCAGCAAATTTCACATTCTATCGGACACAGTTTCCGTTATTCCACCTTAACAGCAGCAAAACCGGTGAAAAAGCTCAAATAGCTGATCCTGTGTCCGTAAGCACAGTAAACAATCCATTTTACATGCAAATAGGGGATCTCATGTCCGTAAGCATTTGGTCACACTAATCGGATGGAGAGATAAGTGTGTTACAACGCTCATTTTGGAACGGCTTTATTGCATTTCTCGCAAATCTATTATATGTTGAAAATCAATACATACTATCATGAGGTGACAGAAATCCATGCTAACAATTTATGACTTTAACGTGCTTAAGACGAATGGTGAGCGGTTTCCCTTATATGAACTGGAGGGCAAGCCGGTCCTGATCATGAATACGGCTAGCAAATGCAAATTTACTCCTCAGTTTGACGACGTACAGAAGGTTTATGAGCAGTATCACGCCGCAGGGCTGGAGATCATCGGATTTCCTTGCAATCAGTTTGGGGAGCAGGAGCCAGGTACGAATGAAGAAGCGGAGTCCTTCTGCCAAATCAATTATGGCGTGAAATTCCCGATGTTTGCGAAAGTAGATGTGAACGGTGAGCAGGCTCATCCTTTGTTTGATTATTTGAAGAAGGCTGCCCCGTTTCAGGGCTTTGATGAAAGTGATATTAACGCGAAGCTGCTGAAGCTGATGGTGTCTGAAAAAGCGCCGGAATGGCTGGTAGGCGACGCGATCAAATGGAATTTCACCAAATTTCTGATCGACGGGCAGGGACGAGTTGTGCGCCGCTTTGAGCCGACGGATTCCATCGACGTCATCCAATCGAGCATTCAGGAATTACTGCAATTGGCTTAATACCAATTCCAAATCCAAATCCAAATCAAGTCGAAATCAAGATCGGACTTGAAGCCAGCTTGAAATCCCCATCTCATGAATATGAGACGGGGATTTTCTTGTTCCCCGGCGTGCAATCTCTATGTAGCGATAAAAGGGGTTTTATGAATGTACTTGACTTCTGCGGCCTGGCGAACGATAAAGCTCGCTATGTCCTTGTTCGTAATTTTGTTTCCGGGCATATCGGTTAGATTTTCTTTGATACCGCCGCTTTCGGCACCTTCGACGACGAACGGCAGCCGAATCAGCGTCCATTCGATGTTGCAGTATTGTTGAATGATGGCCGCTTCCTTCTGCTTGTCCTTGATCATCGCAGGGAAGAAGATTCTGAACAGCAGCGCACCAATCTTATTCATGAGCCGTTTCCGGTCTCCCTCCAAGGTGAGAGAGCCTCCCGTTACGCCGATATAACGGCTGATTTCCAGCTCGTTCATTACTTCGAGAACCATGCTGGTTACGGAGCTATAAAGCGGAACATCTCCAGGCGGTTGGCCAAAAGCGTTCACCACAACATCACAATCCTGGAGCAGTTGTCGTATATGATCTCTATTTTCCGCATTGCCCTGCAGGATTTCGATTCTGTCATCATGGCCGTCCAGTTTCCGCGGATTTCTTACGAGCATGCGAACCTGATAACCTTTCCGCAGCGCGGCTGCAGCGATATAACGTCCGACTTTTCCCGTTCCGCCGATGATGGCTATTTTGTGGTTATTTGTCATAAATACGCCCCTATTCACGTTCTCGTTAAAATATCCAAACACTAGTTCTGTAATCCAATTATAATACAGCAATGTTTCATTCCGATAACAGACCCTGTACTACTTGGGTTCCTGTGTCGACGAAAGGAGGAAGATGCTCGCCCTCGGCCGCCCGCAGCAGATGCTCAATGAGCAGGTGCCCCCAGTCCTGTTCGTGATGAGAAATGACGGAGGTGATCTGTCCATTGCGGATCGCTTCCTTCATTTCCGGGGTCATGTTGAAAGATAGTGCAAGCCGGTTCAAGCCTTTGGCCTTCCAGACGAGTACGGAAGTCGAGCTGGAGATCAAGTCGATCGACACTAACGAATCGAAATGCGGGTGATCGTCGATCATTTGTTCCAAATCGGATAAGGCCTTGTCGCTATTACCTCCATGGTAGCGGATTTCAAGCACTTGTATATTCGTATAATCCTGCAAATACCGGAGCAAGCCGCCGAGACGCTCTTGATTCACTTTCATGCTCTGCACGCCGGATTCAATGAGAAGCATTCCTTTGTTTTTATGCAGTTGCTGAATTACTTGGCCCATTTGCTCCCCGGCCTTGACATTATCCGTGCCGATAAAAGAGAGCCGCCGGCTTCCCGGCGAGTCCGACTCGAAGCAAATGACCGGAATTCCGGCCTCAACCGCCCTGTTGATCACTGGAGCTAAGGCGGCCGCATCGATAGGAGCAATGGCTATGGCATCGACCTTTTGCTGGATCATCGTCTCCATCATATGAATCTGCTGGTCGGCACTGAAACTTTCCGGCGCTTTAACGATAAGCCGTATGGAATGAGGAGCTGCCGCTTCCTCCGCTAAACGGGTAATCTCCTCATAGAACAGATGCGCTACCGGATAAATGATGCCGAAGGTATAGTGCGGCGCTTCTTCCTCGCTCGCAGCAGCAGCTTTGATGGATGGGGGCTTGGATTCCGTGCTCAGGGCAGATTGGCAGCCTGTAAAGACAAGACAGCTGAACAGCATAACTGTGACAGGTAGTACCCGGCTATAGAGAAATTGTCTGGCTGCTCTCATTTGCTGCTCCTTCCGCCCGGTATAGCGCCGCAGGGAGCGTTCCCTTCCTGCGGAATTGCGTCGTGGTCATCCCGGTAATTCGCTTAAATAGGTTAGAAAAATAGTGCGGATCGCTATAACCTACCTGAAAGGCGACTTCATACGTTTTGGCCTGAGTGGAATGCAGCAGCTCCATCGCTTTGCGAATCCGGGTCTGGGTCAGAAATTCGATGAACGTTTGTCCCGTCTCCTGACTAAATATTTTACTGAGATGACTAGGGCTTACATTTACGTAATCAGCCGCGTCCTGAAGAGAAATATGGTCCTTGTCGTAGTTGGCCTGAATGTAGGCCTTGACCTGGACGAGCAGGTGGGCGTAGCGGTCAGAGGAGCGGGTGCGCCAAAGCCAGAATTGCTCAGCCAGCCGGGTCAAATAAGCGCACGCATCCTCCCAGGCTCGGATCGACTCAATCTCGCTCTGGAACGGCCGAAGGAAGCTGTCAGGGGACTCGGGCTGGCGATACAACTCCTCTGCCGTGCGAATTACTTCTAGCGTGATGTCGTTTAGAATATAGTAACCGATCAATGAGGTGTTCCAGTCAATGGGCTGCAGTACCGCTGCAAAATCCCTGATGAAGCCCGGCGTTTCCGAGGGAGAGCCGACCTTAAGAAATCCTATGAAGGCCTGCCGGTCCAGAAAAATGTTCCTGTACAGCGTACTGCGGGTCGCCTCCCATAAATTTCGGCGGTTCTGCCGGGACAGCCGCTGCCAGTGCATATCCTCTTCCGCTTCCAGACAGGACAGATGAACGCCCTGCAGCCGGTCCTGAATCGAGCCGATACCGACAGCTATGACGTAGCTTCGGGATTGTTCGGCTGCGCTCTCCTGCAGCCTTCGGAACGGCTCGATCCGTTCCTTCAGGGCATCGATCGTATCGCCTTTAACAATCCAGCCTGTCTTCGTCCGGCTCTGGCGGAAGGGAAGGGCCGTGTCATCCTTCCAGGAACAGATTTGCTGCATCAGCTGCTTATCCGCCGTGTTCAGTGCAGCAGCCTGCCCGAACAGGAGCTTAGCATCATGGAGCGGTCCCTCCATTGTGACTCCGGCCATTTCACCGGTGGCTTGCTGATCCGAGGCGTGACCGCCCGCCTGGTCATCGCCATCGCGCAGATCCATCACTGCGACCGCATAGTAACGGGCGATCAGCGGTACCTCCAGCTGGGACGCGGCATGCAGCGTCTCCGGCGTCGTGAGGAAGCCGCTGCATAAATCGTCCAGCAGCTTTGCCTGGGATAGCGCCCTGCCCATGCTCTCGTTCTGCCGCAGACGTTCAAGCTGCGCCTGCTCGCCCCGTTCCTTATCGATCTTCCGGCTGACGCTCCGCAGCAGGCTGGTCAAATCCGCAGAGCTGATCGGCTTCAGGCAGTATTCTTCGATCCCGATGCTGAGCGCACTCCGGGCGTACTCGAATTCGCCGTGTCCGCTCAGAATGATGATTTTAATATCCGGCATACGCTGGCGGACGAGAGCACACAGCTCCAAGCCGTTCATGAAAGGCATTTTAATGTCGGTGATCAGAATGTCCGGATGAAGCTTCTCGATTAGCGGCAGCGCGACCTCGCCGTCCGAGGCATCGCCGCAGTAGAGGAAGCCTTCCTGCTCCCAATGGACGCAGTCCCGGATCGTCTCCCGGATCAGAATTTCGTCATCGACTAGAAAGACCTTTTTCATCGCTCAATCACGTCCTCTCATCGGAATTCGCATCGTCACAGTTGTACCTTCTCCTTCGCTGCTGTCCACCTGGACGCCGTACTGCTGTCCGTAATACAGCCGGATTCGCTGCTGTACGTTATGCAGTCCGAAGCCGCCGGAGACCTCCTCGCCGGTTTCTGCCGGAAGCCGCTGATTCGCCAAATTGACGCGCAGCTGTTCAAGCTTGTGCGCATCCATTCCGCAGCCGTTATCCTGGACGCTCAGCTCCATTCCCCCGTCGTTAGTGGCACGGGCGCTAATTCGGATGAGGCCCTTGCCCCGCTTGTTCTTGATTCCGTGGTAAAGCGCGTTTTCCACGATGGGCTGTAGCAGCATTTTTAAGGTTGGAGCCCCGAGGAGCTGGGGCTCTGTTTCAATCTCGTATTCGAGAATATCGCGATAACGCATTTGCTGAATAATCAAATAACTGTGCACATGCTCGATTTCTTTCTCCAGGCTGATCCAGTCCTTTCCCTTGCTCAGACTGATTCGGAATAAGCGGGAGAGCGATTCGACGAGGCGGATCACCTTATCGGTCTTGCCGGCCTCGGCCATCCAAAGAATCGAATCCAGCGTGTTATACAGAAAATGCGGATTGATTTGCGCCTGTAGCGCCCGAAGCTCGGCCTTCTTTATTTCCTCCTGCTCCCGGATGTTTTGCTCCAGCAGCGTCTTGATTTTGCTTAGCATAATGTTAAAGCTCTGGCCGAGATCGGCGATTTCGTCATTGCCTGTAGGAGCGACCTTCGATTCCAAGAAGCCGGAAGCGGCCAGCCGCATTTTATTTTTTAACAATTGGAGTGGTCTAGTGAGTCTGGATGAGATGAAAAAATGGAGTGACACCGCAAACACGATGCTTAATATGACGCTAACGACGATCAGCTGGCGAATGGAATTCGCTTCGGACACGATCTCCTGGAGCGGCACTTGTCCGATGATCTTCCAGCCGGTGGCCTTGGAAGCGGAGGTAAAGATAAATTTAGGGCTTCCTCGAGAGGCATCTACATAGCTTGTCATGGAGCCAGCGGCCAGGCTCGATAAATTGTCCTGCGCAGGGAGCTGGATCTCCCGGTCCGAACGTGTGGGTGTGAAGATCGGTCTCCCGCTCTGATCGATGACGTAGAAGAACCCCGTTTCGCCGATGGTGACATTGTCGCAAAACTGCTTGACGACGGCATCGTCCAGATCGATGACGATGAAGCCGATCACCTCGTGCGTAATCCGCTGCTTCACAGCAGCCATGATCGATATGACATGCGGCTCGGCGAAGCCGTCCAGCCGGTCCAGCGGATCGGCATCCGGCGGCGGAATGTAGAGCACGGCATCCGGATGATGGAGCAAAAAAGTAAAGTGGGGATTGCGCAGCGGATTTTTATCCAGCTGGAAGACACCGCGGCGCTCGCTGATTCCCCGACCGTACAAATTGATCATCGAAATGTTGAGAACGCTTTCATATTTATAGGTTTGCCTATATGAATCCATTAATCTGAGCACTTCTTTGGCATCCTCGTAGGTATCGTTCTGCGAAAAGAGAAAATGAAGCACCCGTGGATGCTTGCCGAGTTCCAGCAATTTGCCTGTATCCGTAAACAGAATCTCCAAATCCTGAGCCAACTGCTCGGCGATTAACACGGCGCCGGCCTTACTGTTCTCATACACCGTATTATACGATTTCTGGTAAGAGATCAGTCCGATCGCGATTAACGGAATGACGGTCAGAAGTACGAACATGGCTAGCAGCTTCGCGCGCAAGCTTGAGGAAAACGAGTGGATCAGCTTCATCGGAAGTCGGACCCTTTCCTTATAAATAATGTAAATCAAATTATGAATGATCCCCTATAAAAACGCAATCGATAATAAAAAATTGAACCATTTTCACAAGAAAACAAACAAAATATGGGGAGGCGGCAATAATGCGAAAAAAATCGCATCAAACCGCGATGAAACTCCGTATCCTCCTGTTTTGGAAGCGTTTTATAATCGGGTCACGCCATCCAAAATTGGTGATTTGCAAAAGGGGAGGATACAAAAATGAAGGTATTCAGGAAATCAGGAATTATTCTGGCGGCCACGCTGATGCTGCTCATGTCCGCAGCTTGCGGCGGCGGAAGTGGCGGTAATGGCAGCGGCAATGGCGGCGGGGATGCCCAGCAGCCTGCGGCAACCCAGACCGGCCAAGAGCCGGCGGTGAACAAGGAGAATTCCGGCGACCAGAAAATTACGCTGGGCTTCTCACAGGTGGGGGCGGAGAGCGGTTGGAGAACGGCCAATACGAAATCGATCCAGAATGCGGCCAAGGATGCCGGAATCGAACTCAAGTTCTCCGATGCGCAGCAGAAGCAGGAAAACCAGATTAAAGCGATCCGCAACTTCATTCAGCAAAAGGTTGATGTTATCGCTTTTTCCCCGGTCGTTGAATCCGGCTGGGATACCGTGTTGAAGGAAGCGAAGGACGCAGGCATCCCGGTTATTTTGACGGACCGTGCGGTGGATTCCAAAGATACGTCCCTGTATGAAACGTTTATCGGTTCCGATTTCGTTGAGGAAGGACGCAGCGCTGGCAAATGGCTGGTCGAGCAATACAAGGATACCGAGGAAGAGATCAACATCGTGGAGCTGCAGGGCACGACGGGCTCTGCTCCGGCCATCGATCGGCAGAAAGGCTTTGCCGAGGAGATCGCCTTCAATCCGAAGCTGAAGGTGATCGCTTCCCAGACGGGCGATTTCACACGGGCTAAAGGGAAGGAAGTCATGCAGGCGTTCCTGAAGGCGCATAAAAAGATCGACGTGCTGTATGCACACAACGACGATATGGGACTGGGTGCGATCCAGGCGATTGAAGCCGCGGGTCTGAAGCCGGGTGAGGATATCATCATCATTACCGTAGACGGCGTCAAGGACGGATTCGTCGCGGCGAGCGAAGGCAAAATCAACTTTATCGTCGAGTGCAATCCGCTGCTCGGCCCGCAATTGATGGATGCGGTACGCGACGTGGTGAACGGTAAGGATCTGGCCAAACGGATCGTTACGGTCGAAGGGGTGTTCACCTCGGAGGATGCGAAGCGGGAGCTGCCGAACCGCCAGTACTGACGGGGGTGGCAAGGGGAAATGGCGCTCCGGACGACTGGCCTGGCCATTCGTTCGGAGCTGCTTACTATGGGGGAGGGAGAGGACTGTGCAAATGATAGAGAACAAACCTATTTTACGAATGAACGGCATCCATAAGCAGTTCCCCGGCGTCAAGGCGTTGTCCGGCGTTAACTTCCGGCTATTCCCGGGTGAAGTTCATGCGCTCATGGGCGAGAATGGCGCGGGCAAGTCGACGCTAATCAAGGTACTCACCGGTGTGTACACGATCGATGCAGGCAGCGTGGAAATGAACGGCCGGGCGATTGCGGTTCACAACCCGCAGGAGGCTCAGCACGCTGGCATCAGCACGGTGTATCAAGAAGTGAATCTATGTCCTAATCTATCCGTTGCCGAGAACATTTATATCGGCAATGAGCCTCGCAGCCTGGGGCGTATCCGTTGGAAGGAAATGAACCGGAATGCTGAGCGGCTTCTGCAGGACAGATTGCATTTGCAAATTGACGTCACGCGAACACTTCAGTCTTACTCGGTAGCGGTTCAGCAATTAATAGCTATTGCCCGGGCTTTAAGCGTCTCGGCCAAGGTGCTTATACTGGATGAGCCGACATCAAGTCTCGATCAAGGCGAGGTTGCACAGCTGTTCAAAATTATGCGCAAATTGAAAAACGAAGGTTTGGCGATTTTGTTTGTGACGCATTTTCTGGACCAGGTGTATGAAATTTCAGATCGAATAACCATTCTCCGTAATGGAGAATTTGTCGGGGAATACATGGCACAGAAACTTCCCCGCATAGAGCTGGTATCGCAAATGATCGGCAAGGAGCTTTCCGTGCTCGAACAGCTGCCCAAACAGCCAGGCGAGGGGCCGGAGCGGTGCGCCGAGATCATGCTGGAAGCGAGCCGCCTTGGCAAGCGAGGTTCGATTGATCCGTTTGATTTACGCATTCATAAAGGCGAGATTGTAGGCGTTGCAGGACTGCTCGGCTCGGGGCGCACCGAGCTCGCCAGGCTGTTGTTCGGTGCCGATCGCGCCGATGAGGGCCATGTCCGGCTTGGCGGGTTCAATGGAATGATGTCCAACCCGCGGCAAGCTATAGACCTGGGGATCGCTTTTTGCTCGGAGAATCGAAAGACGGAGGGCATTATCGACGATCTGACCGTGAGGGAGAATATCATCCTCGCCCTTCAGGCGACGAAGGGCTGGTTCCGTACAATATCCCGCAAACGCCAGGATGAAATCGCCGAAGAGTACATCCGCTTATTGAACATCAATCCACCGGCCCCCGAGCAGCTTATCCGTCACTTAAGCGGGGGCAATCAGCAGAAGGTGCTGTTGGCACGCTGGCTGCTCACCGAGCCAGGCCTCTTGATTCTGGATGAACCGACAAGGGGCATCGACGTCGGAGCCAAAGCGGAAATCCAGAAGCTCGTTTTATCTTTGGCGGAGAAGGGAATGTCCGTCCTGTTCATTTCCTCCGAGCTCGAGGAAGTGCTGCGAGTGAGTGATCGAGTGGCCATTATGCGGGATCGCCGCAAAGTGCAGGAAGTGCTAGGCGGAACAGCAAGCCAGCCGCAAGTCATGCAGGCGATTGCAGGGGGGGAGCAGGGATGATCAAGCATCGTTTGTTTTGGCCGTTATGCATGTTAGCCGGATTATTGCTATTTAATCTCGTTTATTCGCCGGATTTCTTCTCCATTAAAATGAGAGACGGCCATCTGTACGGCAGCCTCATCGATATACTCAACTTCGGCTCGCCACTGATTCTGGTAGCGATAGGAATGACGCTGGTGATTGCGACGAGCGGCATCGATTTGTCGGTTGGCTCGGTCGTTGCCATTACCGGAGCCATGGCCTGCCTCAGCGTCAGCCGCAGCGCCGACCAGAACGCATTGATTACGGTGCTGATTGCCGTCGTGGTCGCCCTTGTATTGTCTGCGCTGCTTGGGCTGTGGAACGGCTTGCTCGTGGCGGGATTCGGCATTCAGCCGATCATCGCGACGCTCATCCTGATGGTCGCCGGCCGGGGGATCGCCCAACTGATCACGAATGGGCAAATCATAACCGTGCTCAGTCCGAAATATCAATATATCGGGGCTGGTTCTTTGTTCACCCTGCCGTTTTCGATCTTTATCGTGGCCGTCATGTTTGCGATCGCTTCGCTGCTGACGCGGAAGACGGCGCTCGGCCTGTTCATCGAATCGGTTGGCTGCAAGCCGACGGCGAGCCGGCTGGCGGGCATCCGCTCAAAGACAGTAATGCTTGCCGTCTACATGTTCTGCGGCCTGTGCGCGGGGATGGCCGGGCTTATTCTAAGCTCCAATGTGTCCAGCGCTGACGGGAACAATGCCGGGCTGTGGTATGAGCTGGATGCTATCCTGGCTGTCGTCATCGGCGGGACTTCGCTGAACGGCGGCCGATTCCATTTAACGGGGACGCTGATTGGCGCGCTGATGATCCAGACCTTGACGACCACGATTTATATGGTTGGCGTTCCGCCGGAAATTACGCTTGTCGTCAAAGCGGTCGTCGTGCTTGCCGTCTGCCTGGTCCAATCGGATAAATTCCGGGGACTGTTCCGCGGACGACGAGGGCGTGGCAAGGCCGGCAATTATCCGGCGAACCGGGAGGTGAATCCCCATGCTTAAGCGCCAGTATATTCCGTTGTTAGTGACGGTTGGCCTGTTTGTCCTGCTGTTTGCTGCCGGATCGTTCAGGTACACAGGTTTTTTCTCCCTCCAGGTGCTGATGAATTTGCTAATCGACAATTCGTTCCTGCTGATTGCTGCCGTTGGCATGACCTTTGTCATCGTGTCAGGAGGAATCGACCTGTCCGTCGGCTCGATGATTGCCCTGACGACGATGATCTCAGCGAGTCTTCTGCAGCAGGGCTGGCCGCCGTACATTGTCATCCCTCTCGTGCTGTCACTTGGCATCTTGTTCGGATCCGCGATGGGGGCGATGATCCATCATTTCAACATTCAGCCGTTTATCGCCACGCTGGCGGGAATGTTTCTGGCCAGAGGGTTGTGTTACGTGATCAGCATCAATACGATTACGATCGATGATGCCTTCTACACCACGATGGCTCAGACGAAAATCAGGCTGCCGGGAAACACGTTCATCTCGATCAGCGTCATTATCGCATTGCTGGTCGTCGTGCTCGGCATTTACATGGCCCACTACACGAAGTTCGGCCGCAATACGTATGCCATCGGCGGCAATGAGCAATCGGCTCTGCTGATGGGTCTGCCGGTGGCCCGAACGAAAATCATGGTGTACGGTTTTAGCGGCCTGTGCTCCTCGCTGGCCGGTGTCGTGTTCACCTTCTATATGCTCTCTGGATACGGCCTGCATGCCAGCGGCATGGAGCTCGACGTCATCGCGGCGGTCGTCATAGGCGGCACGCTGCTCACGGGAGGAGTAGGCTTTGTCTTCGGCACATTTTTTGGCGTTATGATCCAAGGCGTCATTCAGACGATCATCAGCTTCGAAGGCACGCTGAGCTCGTGGTGGACGAGAATCGTCATCGGTGTGCTCCTGCTGCTGTTCATTTTGCTGCAAAGGCTGCTCGGAGAGCAGCGGCTGGCGGGGCGAAGCTGAGGGCGAAGCTTTCATTTTGAAGGATATCTATGGGGCATGCATCTTGTCCTTGGATATCCTTTCTTTGCCTGAAAATGGCCGGGAAACATGTTAGACTTGCAAAATAAAGAGGTGCAAAGCGATAAGGGGGACTGGGCGGTGAAAGAGTATCGCAAAGATTTGAAGCCACGCGTCTTGCTGCTGCTAAAGCTTATTTTGGCGGTCTGTCTGGTGATGCTGCCCATAGGCTGCAGCTCGGCTCACATGGGGAATGAGGGTGCGGCTGGTCCGCATATGCATGAGAACGGGGTGGGCGAGGCCGGAAGGTCTGCAGAAGACCCAGCATTAGACGGAAGCCTTCCTTCCGCCGGAATCATGCCGCCTCATGGAGATGGCCAGCCTGAAGGCATCGTGACACCTTCTCGGCCGATCGTGCTTGGCTTCTCGCAGCTCGGCTCGGAGAGCGATTGGCGCTACGCCAACAGCCAGTCCGTGAAGGAGGCGGCGAAGGAAGCGGGCATCACGCTGATCTTCGACAATGCCGAGCAGTCGCAGGGCAAGCAGTTTGAGGCGATCCGCAGCTTCATCCGGCAGAAGGTCGACGTCATCGCTATCGCTCCGGTCGTGCAGTCCGGCTGGGAGGGCATCCTGGACGAAATACAGGAAGCGGGCATTCCGGTAATCATCGTTGACCGGGCGGTAGATACAGCCGACGCCTCGCAGTACGTGACATTGATCGGGTCGGATTTCTATGAGGAGGGGCAGAAGGCCGGGAAGTACGTCCTGGATAAAATGGCGGCCTCCGCCGGTCCTGTAGGGATCGTCGAGCTGAAGGGGACGGAAGGCTCAACGCCTTCGATCGACAGGGGCAGGGGATTCCATGATACAATTACGGGTACTGACAAGTTTGTAATTATAGGAAGCGAATACGCCGATTTCACCCATGAGCAGGGCAAGAAGACGATGCGGTCTTTGCTCCACAGGCTGGGCGGCGATATCGACGTTCTATTTTCGCATAATGACGATATGGCTCTTGGAGCCATCGAAGCGATGGAGGAATATGGCCTGCAGCCGGGCAAGGATATCGTTATCGTGTCTGTGGATGGCACGCGCAAGGCGCTAGAGCAACTGATCGAGGGCAACATCAACTGTGTGGTGGAATGCAACCCGCTGCTGGGTCCGAACCTGATGCAGGCGGTGAATGAAATCATGGAAGGGCGCACTCTGCCCAAGCGGATCGTTACCTCAGAAAGTGTGTTTACGGAAGTGACGGCGGAGCGGGAAGTAAGCAGCCGCAAATATTAGGGAGCTGGCCTGCAATTAGGGGGCAGGAGTACGATTAAGGAGCAAGGGTGCATCGATGGACGTTGCTTGAAGGAGAGAGTAGAGATGGGGAATCGCGAACTGTTCAGAATACTTGTTGTGGACGATGAGATTCTGGTGCGGCAGGGCATCAAGCATATTTTGAATTGGGGGCAGGAGGGCTTTCAGATTGTTGGCGAGGCTTCAAACGGCAAGGAAGCGGTGGAACTGATCGAGACGCTGCGCCCGCATATCGTATTGACGGATATCGTGATGCCGGTTATGGACGGCGAGGAACTGACCCGGCTCATCAAGCATAACTGGCCGGAGATTGAAGTCATAGTGCTTAGCAGCTTCAGTGAATTTGATTATGTGCGCTCGACCTTTCAGAGCGGGGTATCCGATTATATTCTGAAGCCGCATTTGGAGACGGGAATGCTGCTTGAGGTGCTGCGCAAAACAGCGGAGAAGCTGCCGGCTCCAAGCCGAGCCGTGCGCCAGAATACTCAGTCGGCTTCCATGCAGCAAACGCTTGAAAAGCTGTTATCGGAATATGAAATAGAGCTGGATCGCTCCCAAGCGGCCGAATGGTTTCCTTATCCTTATTTTTATGTGCTGGGGAGCTGTGGGGATGCATCCGTTTTGGATGAATTGAAAGCGCTCTTCCCACGAATGGCTGCGGCAAAGCTTCCCTGCGGTCCGATTGCCGGCTATCCAGATCTGTCCGTGTATGTGTTGAATGTTGACGAAGAGGGGCGGGAGGCGCTGCCGCCCAAACTGAAGGTGCTGCATCCTGATTCGTTAACGGAGGAAGGAGAGCTGTCATGGGTGCTCAGCGACTCCTTTCACGAGTTGGATCAGCTTGGCGGCGTTTACCGGGACAGCTGGCTGAAGCTGCTGCAGTTCCGATTCTTTTTGCCTCTGAATACCCTCCTGATGCCAAGCGAGCTGCCGGAGGCGGAAGAGGCGAAGGAGTTTGCGCTTCAGGCCTTTATGGAGCAGATTCGCAGGCTGCAATTGGCGGAAGGGTTCGATGAGCTGGAGCGTTATATTGCCTGGCATACCAAAGCCTATACGGCGGAGGTGTTTGAATTTAAGTCATTGATCGGAAATATTCTGTTTAACGTCATACATATGCTTGGCAGCTTGAACCTCGATGTTACAGCGCTAGAAGATGCTAAATATGCGTACTTTAAAGCCATAGACGAGGCGCGGCATGTCAGCGGGGTTACTTCGCTGCTCGAGGAGTTCCGGCAGCAGGCGGGGGACTGCGTACAGTCCGCACAGCAAGCCCTGCAGGAGGGCAACCCCAGCATGAAGCTGCTGCTTGATTACATCGATGAGCACTACGCCGAGCCGATCAGTCTTACAGAGATGGCGCGGTATTTCCATTTCAATCCGTCTTACCTGTCCAGCTTTTTTGCGGCGCACCATCATGAGGGCTTCAAGGAGCATCTGAACCGGGTGCGGATCGACAAGGCGGCCGATATGCTGCGCATGGGGGATATCCCAATATCGGAAATCAGCAGCAGGGTCGGATACGGGGATCACAGTTATTTTTGCAAAGTATTCAAGAAAAGCACAGGGCTGTCCCCGACTCAATACCGGAGACAATACGCCGAACGAGCGGAGAAGGAGCTATGATGAGGGCAAGGTTTGAGCGGCTGAAATTTCATGGATTATTTATAAAATTGTTTGTCGTAATGGTCATTTGCATCGTAACCATTACGGTGTCCGTCGTGTGGACGAACCTGCGTATGACGGAGCAGTTGTTCCTTGAAACGTTCAGCATTACGAATTCCAAAGTCATTGACCAGATTCATAACAATTTCGAAGCGTTTCACTATTCGATCGTGCTGGCCGCGAATCAAGCGCAGCAGAGCGGGACGCTCAAGACCTTTCTGACGGAGGCCGAAGCGCCGCAATCCATTCGCGTGATGAATTCCTATTACAACATGACTCAGCAGATGAAACGAGTGCAGTCGATGGTGGACGCCTATTCCGTCGGGGTGGCGATCGTCGGGAAGAACGGGCGGAGCTATTCGGGCAATGTCAACTTGGTGAAGCCGTCGGCCCTTGAGCTGCAGCAGAGCGAAATTACAGCCAAGGCGAAGGCGCACCCGGATAAGCTGATGTATCAAATGTACCGCGACGCAGCCGGTCGGCAGTTCATCGTGGCGACCAAGGTATTGCTGGAGCGGACGACGGGCCAGGAATACGGCATGCTCTATATCGTCATTGACGAGAATGACTTCAAACCCTTCTACAGCAGCTTTACGAGCGAAGGAAACGATGTTGTCATTATGGACAAGAGCGGGACGGTGATGACGAGCAATTTGCCGGATCTGACCGGGCGAAGAAGCTATGAGCTGCTGTCCTATGCTGAAGAGATCGAAGAGCGGGGCTTGGACGTAAAAAAAGTGAACCTCATGGACAAAGACCAGCTCATGCTGGCTCAGTATTTGCCTTCCTATGATTTTTATCTGGTGAACATGATCGACCAGCAAATGGTGCTTGGCCAAATGGTCAATACGCGAAGCGTCGTTCTTATTTGTTTGGCGATCGTGCTGGTTGCACTGGTCGTGGTCTTTTTGATATCCCGCAAAATGACACGCTCTCTCACCTTGCTGGCACGCCAAATGTCGAAGGTGACACGGCGGAATTTCCATAACTATGTCAACGTCTCGGGCGGCTACGAAATTCGCGAGCTGGGCCGGGCTTATAACTATATGCTCGACGAGATCCATGAATATGTCGACAAGCTGGTGGAGACGCAGAAGGGGCAGCGGAAGGCGGAGCTTGCTGCTTTACAGCAGCAGATCAACCCTCACTTTCTGTACAATACGTTGGCTTCGGTTAAATTCCTCGTCCAGCAAGGCAGCAAGGACAAAGCGGTGGAGACGATCCATGCGCTTATTTCGCTGCTGCAAAATACGATCAGCAACGTCAGCGAGACGATTACCGTAGAGCAGGAGCTGGCGAATCTTAAAGCCTATGTGTTCATCAACCATATCCGTTATGGGGAGCGGATTCGGGTGAACTATTACGTCGCGCCGGATTGCGCGCATTACGAGGTGCCGAAGCTGATGATCCAGCCGTTTATGGAGAATGGCTTTTTCCATGCCTTCAATGTGAAGGGGGAAGGTGTGATCCATGTGCTGGTAGCGAAGGAAGGCCAAAAATTGGTTTGCGAGGTGGCCGACAATGGCGATGGCATGGATATGGCGGCGTATGAGCTGGAGCATGGGGCGGAGGACAGAGTTCGGCAGTCGGCTAAAGAGGCCGGTTTAGGGGCGGACAAGACTCAAGCCGGGCCGAAATCCAGAGGTTCGCGCAAGCTGTTCTCAGGCATCGGCGTGGCCAACGTCAACGACCGCATCCGGCTGCTTTACGGGGAGGAGTATGGCGTGACAATCACGAGCAAGCTCGGCGAAGGCACCCGCGTCCGCATTACGCTGCCGCTCATTGCAACAAATTGACTTCCATTGCAAATAGCCTTAATAGCTGGTCACGAAACTGTTATTCACTAAATGGAATTCATGTATCTAATTATGCTCTAAGCGGATGTTTCAGGGGATTAGATGGATTTTACGCACCTAAAATCGAGAAACAAGCCATCATTGGCAATATCCCTTCTTCTAACGACATGAAATCCATTTAAATTTATCTTCACTTCCTTGCTACAGAAACTAACTACTATAAATCCACCTATTACTAGCTGA
Source organism: Paenibacillus sp. YSY-4.3 (assembly GCF_054767475.1). NCBI lineage: Bacteria > Bacillati > Bacillota > Bacilli > Caryophanales > Paenibacillaceae > Paenibacillus > Paenibacillus sp. YSY-4.3. The sequence continues at coordinate 79,079 of NZ_BAABMC010000001.1, forward strand.
ACGATAAAAATTGATGAGGACAGCTTAGAAGAAAGCCAATAAAATTACCAGAATCCAAAGAAAAGACAGACACTCCGTGAAAGCGCATTCATTCGGACAATAAAATGACAAATCTCTGTAAAGGAATTGCTAACGCTGCTTTCTGGCCCGGTGCTACGATAAATTCAGATCCTGTGGTAAGCGTTTGCAAGATGAGGCTTCATCAGCAGGGGAAAGAGAACTCATTTACGATCAAAGGGGCTGAAACGATGAAGAAAGTACTAGCTTTATTCCTGAGCTGCATGGTGATTCTCGCAGGCTGCTCATCCGGCGGAGGCGGCAAAGAGCCAGCGGGAAGCGGAGGCAATAGCGGCGGCAGCGATTCCGGCAGCAAGGCGGAGGAAATCACGATCTGGGCCTGGGATCCGGCGTTCAACATTGCAGCGCTGAACATTGCGAAGGAAGCGTACAGCAAGAAAAATCCCGACGCCAAAATCAATATCGTGGAATTCGCGCAAGCGGACATTATCCAGAAGCTGAATACGGGACTGAACTCCGGCACGACGAAAGGGCTGCCGAACATCGTATTGATCGAGGACTATCGGGCACAGGGGTTCCTGCAATCCTACCCGGACGCATTCTATGATCTCAGCGGCAAAATCCGCTCCGAGGATTTCGCGGATTACAAAATCGGGCCGACCAGCCTGAACGGCAAGCAATACGGTGTACCGTTCGATTCCGGGGTCACGGGCATGTATGTCCGCAAAGACTATATTGAGCAGGCGGGATACACGCTGGACGATTTGAAGAATATCGATTGGAAGCAATATATCGAGATCGCAAAGGTCGTTAAGGAGAAGACCGGCAAGGACATCATTACGCTGGATCCGAACGACCTGGGAATCATCCGCATGATGATTCAATCCGGCGGATCATGGTATTTGGCGGAGGATGGCAAGACCCCGGATCTGGCAGGTAATGCGGCGCTGAAGGAAGCGTTCGAGCTGTACAAGGAGATGATGGAAGCGAACGTCGTAAAGGTGAATGCGGACTGGAGCCAGTTCATCGCCAACATCAACAACGGGGATGTCGCTACCGTACCGACGGGCAACTGGATTACACCATCCGTGAAGGCGGAAGCCTCCCAAGCCGAGCAGTGGGCAATCCTGCCGATTCCTAGGCTGCCACAAACGCCGAATTCTGTGCACGCGACGAACTTAGGAGGCAGTTCCTGGTATGTCATGAACATTCCGGGTGCGGAGACGGCTGCGGATTTCCTGGCCGAAACCTTCGGATCGGATGTGGATATGTATCAGAACCTGCTGACGAACGTAGGCGCGATCGGCACGCTGAAGGCAGCTGCTTCCGGTGAAGCTTACGCCAAGCCGGACGATTTCTTCGGCGGCCAGCAGATCGTCAATGATTTCGCAGCGTGGACGGCCGAGATTCCGAAGGTGAACTACGGAATTTCTACCTATGCCATCGAGGATATCCTGATCGTCGAAATGCAAAATTACTTGAATGGCAAGGGCATCGATCAGGCGCTAAGCGATGCGCAGGCACAGGCAGAAGCTCAGGTTAAATAAAGCAGCGGGATATCCGCTCATTTCATAACAAATACCCAGAACCCCTGGGCGCTGAGCTGCACCTAGATTTGTGGAGGCCTAAGCGTCCCGGGGTTATTTTAAAGGCAGAAAGGGGCTCTTGCTAACGATGAAAGCGGACAGAACAAGCCTTAGCATCCGCGCCAAAAGCAATTTAACCGGGTGGAGCTTCATCCTGATTGCCGTGGTCATGATCGCGACCTTCTATTTCTATCCAATGGTTCAGGCGCTGATCCTGTCCTTCAAGACCGGAACGGGGAGCAATTTGACTTATACGGGAGGATCCAACTACGTAAGGCTGCTATCCGACAAAACATTCCTGACGGCCTTATCAAACACGTTCATTTATTTGATCATTCAGGTTCCGATCATGATCCTTCTCGCGTTGTTCATATCGGTGCTGCTGAACGACAGCAAGCTGAAATTTCGCGGGTTTTTCCGGACGGCGATCTTCCTGCCATGCGTTACCTCGCTTGTTGCTTACTCCGTCGTGTTCAAATATTTGTTTGCGGCAGACGGGCTGGTGAACTCGCTGCTCATGAAGCTATCCGTCATCCAGATGCCGATCCAGTGGATTACCGATCCGTTCTGGGCGAAGATTACGATCATTGTTGCGATTACCTGGCGCTGGACCGGATATAACATGATCTTTTACTTATCGGCGCTGCAAAATATCGACAGTTCTATCTATGAAGCTGCACGGATCGATGGGGCATCATCGTTCAAGCAATTTACGAAAATCACGGTTCCGATGCTGAAACCGATCATTCTTTTCACCTCGATTACATCCACGATCGGTACGCTGCAGCTCTTCGACGAGGTCATGAACATTACGAAGGGCGGGCCCGGCAACGCTACGCTCTCGATTTCGCAATATATTTATAATCTGTCCTTCAAGTACACAGCGGACTTCGGGTATGCGGCAACCGTATCGTACTCTATCGTGGTCATCATCGTTCTGTTGTCTATCCTACAATTTAAAGTGGCAGGTGATAAAAAATGAGGAAGCTGAAGCGCGTATTCACCTACGCTTTTCTTGGCGGCGCGGCGTTCGTCTCGATTTTTCCCTTCCTGTGGATGGTCGTGAGCGCTACGAACAAGTCGGTTGATGTCACGAAGGGCCGGCTGCTGCCCGGCAGTCATTTGCTGGACAATTTCCGGAAGCTGGCTGAATCAACTGATCTATGGACGTCATTGTGGAACTCCGCGAAAATATCCGTGTTTACGACGGTTTTGGCGATTGTCATCGCGTCGCTGGCCGGCTATGGGTTTGAAATTTTCCGCAGCCGGGCGAAGGATATCGTCTTTAACATCTTGTTGTTATCGATGATGATTCCATTTGCGGCGCTGATGATCCCGCTCTATCGGATGTTCGCCAACATTTCCGGCACCCTTCCGGCGATCGGGATCGATACGATGGCTTCGGTCATGCTGCCGACGATTACGACGGCGTTTCTGATTTTCTTTTTCCGGCAGAATTCGAAAATGTTCCCCAAGGATATGGTGGAAGCAGGGCGCATGGATGGGCTGAGCGAGCTCGGGATATTTTTCAAAATATTCATGCCTACGATGAAGACGACCTACGCTGCTGCGGGCATCATCACATTCATGTCGAGCTGGAACAATTATTTGTGGCCGCTCATCGTGCTGCAATCGCCGGAGCAGAAGACGATCCCCCTGCTCATTTCCACATTGGGGTCGGGTTACTCACCGGATTACGGCCTTATCATGCTGGCGATTGTCATTGCGACGCTGCCGACGGCGCTGGTATTTTTCCTGATGCAGAAGCATTTTGTGGCGGGGATGATGGGTTCGGTGAAATAGATGCTTATCTATTCTATAATCTAAAACAAAGGGGAGAATGACTAAGGGTAACGGAAGGGACGAAGGACATGATGCAAATCGATCTGACAGGGAAAATAGCGTTGATCACGGGGGCGACAGGGCAGCTCGGGAGAGTGATAACCCGAACGCTTGCCGAGTGTGGAGCCAATATTGCGATTCATTACAATAATAATGAAGTGAAGGCGAAGGAGTTGCAGCAGGAAATCAACTCCGCAGGAGGATCGGCTATCATCGTACAAGGAGATGTTACGAAGGAGTCTTCCATACTGGAGATGAAGGAACGGATCTGCGCGGAGCTGGACGATCAGCGAGCAGGATCGCGGCGCAGGCGATTTGCATGATGCGGCATATGTCGCGCAGATTCCTCTGAAGCACCGGGGGGAAGATCAGGATATTGCGAATGCGGTGGCGTTCCTGGCTTCCGATTTGGCGGGCTTCATTACGGGAGCGTATATTCCGGTAAGCGGCGGAAACGTGATGCCCTCCATTTAATAGCAGAGAGGCGGGTTCGCATGCAGAGATTATATCAACTGAGCGAAATTAAACTGACGATCCAGGAGCACCCTTTGGTGCTGCTTCTAATCAAGACGAGCCAATGCGGCGTATGTGAATCGATTCAAGTGAAGGTTACCGACTTGCTGGAGTCCTATGCGAATGTTAGGGGAATCTACGTATTTATGGGGGATGCTCCAGATACAGCGGCGGAATATTTGGCCTTGTCTGCACCGACATTGCTGCTTTTTTTTCAAGGAAAGGAAGTTTACCGGGAAGCTCGCTTTGTCCGCATGGATGAGCTGGAGCAAGTGCTGCAAAGGTATGAAGGGGCTTTAGAGGAGATGTGAACACGCTGAGTGCTAAGTAAATGGGAGAGGGCAACTTAATTGCTTTCTGAGCGTCTAAGATGTAGACAGGTTTTGGAAAAAGGAGGAAGAATCCTTGTGAATATTCGCGGTTTCATGGTTATTTGCACGGCTATTCTGTTGACGCAGCTATTGGCAGATGCGCCAACATCAGCGAACGTGAGAGGCAGCAGTAATTCTCCGGGGAATCAAATCCAAGCTCAGAAAGCGAATGCCCATATCCGAGCGGGGGATCAGCTTATGCTCAAGCAGGAAGCTCCCTATTTTGCTGATCCGCTAACCGGGAAGGAGCCCATCGATAGTTTCAAGGTGAATTATATCGGTCACCAAGGGGAGTCGTTTGCCGTGCAAGCCGTATCGGGCGAAATGGTATCGCTGCAGGATCCATCCCGGGGGAAGCTATGGGTTCCGGTATGGTATACGACGGCGGCTTCAAGCCGGGTGGTGAATACCGCACCGGCCTACGTAAGACTCCGCGCAAAGACAAAGCTGTCGTTGACACCCGGCAGCTCGGTTCAGTGGAGCGCCAGCGCTCTGGGGAATCGGGAAGAACGCCCGATATCGGTTGCCAGGTGGGACGATTGGTATGGCATTGTCGCAAGCCCGGCACATTGGCATGAAGACTATATCATTAACCGGCCTATCTTGCTGTGGGTTCATGAGAGCCAGGTTGTGGAACAAGAAGAGATTTCCGCAGGATTAATGGAGCAACGCTCGGCTGTTCCCATTGCAGCGGTCCGAGATATCGCCTTGCTGCTGCTTCATAAGGGAGCTTCTGCTGAGGAAACAGCAAGGCTCCTGGGTCAGCCCGCCGTGAAGGAGCATTCAGGGAATGTTGAACTTGCGGGGCGCACGTTCCTGCTAGGCGAGAGCTGGAGATTTGTACGTCCAGAGGGGCATTTCATCGCTTACTTCTCCCCGGCGGGCAGACTTGAGACAGCCAAGTGGATATGGCCGGCAGGCGATAAGCCGATGAGCTGGCTGTATACCGGCGAAGACTACCTCTTCACCCATCATTTCATGACGGGTTCGCTCCCGGCCACACTGGAAATGCCCTCCGTATGGCGGAATCAGGGAGACTTACAGTACGCCTACTTAACCGGGGCTAGCGATGAAGTCCTCTTGGTTCATGGGGATGATGGCCGTTTCAGCGGGATGCACGACGATTCTAACGTATATGGCGTTCATCGGCTGACGGGGGAGAAGCTGTGGCAAATCGATGTCGGATACGGCAGGCTGCTCACCATGATGGGGAATACGGATGATTCGGTCACCGTCTATACATCGTTCAGTCCAGAGAAGCAAGCGTATGAGGACCGGGTACGCCAGGTTCGGCTTGCCGATGGAAAAGTACTCTGGGAATCGAGGCTGGAGGATGGAGAGGAAGGAAGATTCCTGGAAATCGGCGGGGCCAAGGACTCCGTCATCATTTATGATCGGCCGGATATGGGCCGCCAAACAGGCCATTTGGCCGTGGTGGACAGGATGACAGGGAAGCAGAAGTGGGAAATTACTATAGAAGGCGATTACCGGGTGTTGAACTCCGGAGCAGACGATCCGTATGTGCTCATCCAGGCAGGCCAGCTGCTGCAAGCCAGGGGGACGGATACCGGTAAAATAGCCTGGACGCTGAAGGCGGACACCGTTACCGGCGAAGACCCTCATTTATATCCGTATTATGCCGGCGGCCCGAGACTCGATCCTTTTGTGCCGGAGAGCAGTTTACGAAGATGGATTCTTCATGGAGGTCAGTGGCTGCTCGTCGATCTGGAAACGGGAGGCGAGGTTGCCCGGTATCCGGTGAAGGCGGGAGAACGCTTTGAGGTGCTGAATGAGCAATACCTTCTTGTACAGCGACAGCTGCCAGCTAAGTCCAAGTCATCAGAGTCCTCCGCTGAGAGCTATGAATCAATATTATATGATGCGGTTGCCGCCAAGGAGCTTTGGACTTTACCGGGGCAAGCATCGAAAGGCATCATCGAAGGGAAACATATGTATTTGGTTCTGGACGGCGTCCCGGCAAAAATGGAGCTGCTGACAGGACGGGTCGTATGGATGCTTCCCGTCAACACTGGTCAGGATCTGTCCAACATGGCGCCAGGCAGCTACGTGCTGCTAGCTGAATACGTCCTGCTGCCCTACGGATCCGATCTACTTGCGCTCGGCAAGAAGGATGGACATATTGCGGGCCGCATACAGGACATCCGGATGGGATACGCAGAATTAAGGGAGCAAAGAGCTAGAAGCGGCCTGCTGAACATGATGGGAGACGAAATATACGCAGGATCGGCCAATGGTGCATTTACCCGGCTGAGCGTGAAGGAACTGGAACTTAAATTAAAGGAACTAGACAAATAGCCGCATAAACAGACAATTCGCCAAGTGTCTAACGATAGTTGAAAACAATAAAGACAAGTATGCTTTATAGGCCGATCGAAGGATTTCGATGGGCCTTTTTGTCGTGATTGCCTTGATATTCCCTTGATTCTCTAAAGGAATTGCCTGGAAATTGGGGACTTCGACACATTCAAGAAGAATGTAGAATAATGTATTATTATGTAGAACTAAATACATAGCATATTTTGGGAAAGGAAGATGACTCTTGAAAATGAAAACCAAAAAGACGGCAATGATCGGGATGGCGCTTGTTCTATTATTGACTTTCTCCGCCGGCGTGTCTGCGGCTTCCACATTGGAGCGCATTCAGGCTAACCTGAATCACGGCATTTCGTTTTTATTGAACGGACAGGCATGGACGGCTAAAGATGCAAACGGGGCGAAGGCTGTTCCAATCAGCTATAAAGGGACGACCTACGTACCGCTGCGTGCTGTGGCCGAGGCTACCGGCGCGGACATTCGCTACGATGCGGCCAAACAGCAAATTTCGATTACGACGGGACCGATTGCCGAAACTCCGGGCAAGGGAGAGCGCAGTCCTTTTAGCGTAAATAACGTATCTCACTTCAAATGGAGCTACTATACAAGCGGCATCACTCGCAACAAGGCAGACTTGCAGTTCGGAGAGACGCAATACGAAGCGGCGTTCACGGTTACAGGCGTGAACAGCGCCGGACAAGGCGTTGCCTTTAAGGTCCAGAATGGCACGAAAAAAGTCGGCGTGCTGGTTGGCTTCAAGACGCCGAAGTCTGATAAAGTATATTCCGGAACGTACACGATTGCCGACAAGGACGGACAAGCCTTTGCTACAGGTAAAATCGATAACGGCACCGTAGTTGAGAACGTCCTGGTACTGCCTAACAACACAACCGAGCTGTACGTTAAATTTATCGGACCGGCCGGGGAAGATTCCACGGGCTATGTCATTTGGGACGAAAGCTGGCTGGAGAATTAATTTCAATTATTTCTATGCAAATAATCAGCATTAAAACCGAAAGATAACCGCATGTGTGCGGCCGTCTTTCGGTTTTTTTGTCCTGTATTTACGCCTGAATGGGTTGTTGTATTTATTTAAATTAGTGACACAGTGATATTAATCACGTATAATCATAAGAAGATCATGGGTATAACAGTCGTTTAATATTAGTGATACAATTTTAGGGTGGTCAAAGGGGGAGAATCGGATGATATCCCTGAAGGAGGTAAGCAAGAGTTATAGCAAGCAGCGCAATGACAGGTTGGCTGCGGTTCAGGAGGTAACTCTCGCGGTTGAGGAAGGATCGATTCACGGAATTATCGGAACTAGCGGTGCAGGGAAATCCACGCTGCTGCGCCTGATGAATATGCTGGAAGCTCCGGATGCGGGAAGGGTCATCGTGGCAGGCCGGGATTGGACCGGCATGAGCGAAGCCGAGCTGCGCCAGGCGCGAAGATCGATCGGCATGATTTTTCAGCAGTTTAATCTGCTCCAGAATCGTACAGTAAGCGGCAATGTCTCCGTTCCCCTGGAACTGGCCGGGCTGCCGAGGAAGCAGCGATCGGAGCGGGTTCGCGAGTGCCTGCAATTTGTCGGGTTATCGGACAAAGCGGAGGAGTACCCGGCGGCGCTCAGCGGAGGGCAGAAGCAGCGCGTGGCGATAGCTCGTGCCTTGGCAAATCACCCGAAGGTGCTGCTCTGCGACGAGCCGACTTCTTCCCTCGATCCGAAGACGACAAATGATATCCTTGGCGTCCTGCGGCATGTGAACGAGACTCTGGGAGTCACGATCGTTATCGTCACGCACGAGATGGACGTGGTAGCGCAAATATGTCATCGGGTCTCCGTGATGGAGGACGGCCGGTTGACGGACAGCTTTGCACTGCAGCCGCGGAATCAAGCTGCCGCGCTTCCGTCTCCGAAATCGTACAGGGAACAATTGCTAGGTACGGAGGGTCTCCGCGATGTTTGATATTTCTGTAATGCTGGACAGCATGATTCAATACGAGGCCGAGATCAGGAAGGCGATCGGCCAGACGTTCTTCATGGTCGGAATTTCGGTTGTCGCCGCGATCCTCTGCGGCCTGCCCGTCGGTACGCTGCTGTTCCTGTGCCGCAAAGGCCAGATCTATGAGAATCGCACCTGGTCGTGGGTGCTCAACGGCCTCGTTAATGTCATCCGCTCCTTCCCGTTCCTGCTGCTGGTCGTCTTCATGATTCCGCTCACCCGGATGATCGTCGGTACGGCGATTGGCACGCTGGCGGCCTCGATTCCTTTGTCGGTCGTGGCGATTGCTATCTATGCCCGGCAGGTGGAACAGGCGCTGCTCGATGTGCCGCGCGGCGTGATCGAAGCGGCGCGCTCGATGGGCGCGTCCAAGCTGGAGATGATCGTCAAGTTTTTGTACGTGGAGGCCCGCTCGGGCCTGGTACTTGGGTTAACTACGTCGACGATCAGCTTCATTTCTTATTCGACTGTCATGGGAATCGTCGGAGGCGGCGGGATTGGCGATTTTGCCGTTCGCTATGGGTATCAGCGATTTGAGACGGAGCTGATGACCGGGGTGATCCTATTGATGATTGTGCTGGTGCAGGGCATTCAGTATGCAGGCACGACGATTTCCAGAATACTGGATAAGCGGTCATAGCTGAGGAGATTAATTGTTTTTTTACAACATACTTAGAAAAATATTCGGAGGGAAACATACGATGAAAAAATGGATACTTATGCTCTCATTACTTATGGTTGTTGTGGCCGGCTGCGGTAAACAAGCGGATAACGGCGCAGTGAATAAGGAAGCTTCGCCAGCGGAATCGCCGCAGCAGCAGGAGGAGGTCACACTTAAAGTGGCAACGCTCATTCCGCCGATGACTGAAATCCTCGAGCTCGTTCAGCCGCTGTTGAAGGAAGAAGGCGTTAATTTGGAGCTTGTCGTATTGTCGGACAACATCCAGCCGAACGATGCGCTGGCGAACAAGGAAGTGGACGTCAACTTCTTTCAGCATGTCCCGTATATGGAGCAGTACAACCAGAACAAGAACGCTAATCTAGTAGCCGTTCAGCCGGTCTACCACGCTATATATGGCGCTTATTCAAAGCGCTATAAATCGATGGAAGAGCTGCCGGAGGGCGCGGTGATCGCCATCGCTAACGATCCGTCCAACATCGGACGATCGCTGGATATGCTGGATAAAGCCGGTATTATCAAGCTGAAGGAAGGCGTGGGCATTGAGGCGACGCAAGCAGATATTATCGAGAATGAGAAAAATTACAAGTTCGAGGAAATGGATTTGCTCATGCTGGCACGGATGCTCGATGACGCGGATCTTGTGCTCATGACACCTGCCTATGCCAGCCCGCTCGGCTTGACGCCGAAGAAGGACGCGCTACTGACCGAAACGGCGGAATCCAACTTTGCGATCACGCTGGTAGCACGCGAGGATAACAAAGATTCCGAAGCGGTGCAGAAGCTGGCCAAGGCTATGTCCGGTCCAGAGGTGAAGCAGTTCCTGCAGGACAATTACGATGAAATCGCCATTCCTGCTTTCGAATGATTATAAGCGACGATCAAAGAAAAATCCGGGACTTCTAAGGCCCCGGATTTTTGCTTTAAATCATATTATTAATGCTTCACGCTCTGGCGTACATCATTATAATTCGACGCGGCGCAGACGCAAATCCTTCGTAAACCATTGGCGATAGCTGAGCGTGCTGAGCAGGATGCTGGTAATGGCTGCGGAGCTGGTAAAGGCAAACACGATCAGGATTTGATAGCGAACCGCCTCGACGGGATCGGCTCCGGCAATGATCATACCGGTCATCATGCCCGGCAGTTGGACGAGTCCCACGGTTTTCATCCCGTCAATCGTCGGAATCATACTTGATTTCACGGAACGCTTCATGACATCCTGAACCGATCTTCGAGCGGTTGCGCCGAGGGACAGGAGCGTTTCAATTTCGCCGCGCGAAGCGTGGATATCGCGTTTGAACTGATTCAGGAACAACCCGGCTACCACCATTGCGTTGCCAATGGTCATGCCGCTGATCGGAATGATGTATTGGGGGGTTGGCTCTATGATGTCCAGACCCAGCAAGAGACCCATCATGAGCAATTCCGTCGCCGAGATGGCGATGGCTACTCTCCACCAGATACCTTTTAACCCTTTGCCTCGCTTGGCGGCATTGCTGGCAGCGACGGTAATCATGAATATGACGATAGCTATGATGAATAACGGATGATTGCTGTTAAATACGAACTGAAGCACGTAACCGACGAGCAGCAGCTGCGCAGCGGCGCGGATCGTTCCGATGGCGATATCTTTTTCCAAACCAAGCTTCTGCCATACGGAGATCAGCATCGTGACCATCACGAAAATAATCGTAAAGCTGAGTGCTAAGAGAGACATAATTCACCCCTGTCCAGCGGCTGGTTCAGAAACTTACGGGCAAGTTCTGTCTCGGGCTGCTCAAAAAATTGCTTCATCGGTGTTTTCTCCAACAAGGTGTGATTACCCATAAACCAGACATGATCACTGATCCGGGCAGCCTGCTCCAGTTGATGCGTCACCCAGATCATAGCGGTGCCTTCCTGGCGGTGCCATGCTCGGAGCAGTTCTTCAATCCTTTGAGCGTTGCTCTGATCCAGCGAAGCCGTGATTTCGTCGAGCAAAAGTATTTTTGGCCGCAGCAGGAGAGAACGTATCAAGGCGATGCGCTGCTTCTCTCCGCCGGATAAATCAGCCGCATTTTTGCTGAGGTCGATCGCTTCAAGGCCTGCTTGCGCAAGCAGTTTGCTCACAAACGGAGCGTCGTAAGGAACGCGGTGCAATTGATGTACCGTCCGCAAATTATCCTCGACGCTGCCGGGCAGCATGACGGCCTGTTGGGCCACGTAGCAGACAGCTTTACGCCACTCTATAGGGTCGACTTGCCTGGAGGATATGCCCTCTAAGCGGATATCGCCTTCGTCGGCTGCATCCAGCAGAGACAGGATTCGCAGTAAGGTGCTTTTCCCTTGTCCCGACATGCCAAGGAGGGCAACGCGGTCGTGGCTGGCCACGGATGCGCTGGCATTGCTAAAAAGAAGAGATCCAGGCGAGTCCGCATGGCTCTTCTTCAATTGTTCCAATTCAAGCAGATTAGGCAAATGATGGGCACCTCTTTTTCCGGATATTTATATAGAACATTTTAACAAATCTTTTTAGAATAAAAAGTGGCTACACAACGTGTGAAAAAATGTTATAATAGTTGAAAGTGAAATGAATTTACATGAAATATATCATGATATGATTTCAAATGTGACTTCCTTCATAGGAATAAGCGTTAATTTGTAGTATTCTAAATTCAAAGCAATAAGACAATTTTTGAAATACAAAAAACGAAATTGAATATGGATCTTCGGGGTAAGGTGAAATTCCTGACCGGCGGTGATAGTCCGTTCCTTGAACGGCCTTCAGCCCGCGACTCCTTGTCTGAATTAGGCAGGGACTGATCTGGTGAAATTCCAGGGCCGACGGTAAAGTCCGGATGGGAGAAGATCAAGGATAAGCATGCTGTGGATTTGTCATGTCCAGGCAAGCTTATTTGATCAGCCCCCGTACAGGTCGACGTTGTCGATCACGGGGGTTTTCTGCGTATAAGACTCCGTATTCAAGGTAAGGAGACCGCAAGATGGAAAACGTAACTGTAGGAGTCAAAATCAAACCTTCGCTGCCGCTGCAAGCCGCCCGCTCGAAAAGCGGGTTCTGGCTGGTCGTTCTCGGAGCTGCCCTCTGGGGTGCCGATCCGTTGTTTCGCATCATACTGCTTAAGTCGCTTACATCCGCACAAATCGTGCTGCTGGAGCATATCATTATCGCACTAATCGCCATTCCGGTGATGTGGAAGAATCGCCAGGAGCTGCGAGGATTGGGCTGGAAGCAAGCCGGGGCCCTGCTCTTTATATCATGGGGCGGATCGGCCATAGCTACCATTTTGTTCACGATGGGACTCGTTAACGGCAATCCGAATGCCGTCCTGCTGCTGCAGAAGCTCCAGCCGCTGTTTGCGATCGTGCTGGCAAGGATGCTGCTGAAGGAACGCTTGCCGCGTCATTTTTCTTGGCTGATTATTCTGGCTCTGGGCGGTACCTATCTGCTGACCTTCGGCTTTACGCTGCCGATCGGGCACTGGAGTGAAATCGTGCACGTCAGCAGCCTGCTGTCGCTTGGCGCGGCGGCTCTGTGGGGCGGTTCTACGGTGATGGGCCGTCTGATGGTAGGCCAAATGAAATACGAGACAGTAACCTCGCTTCGTTTCCTGCTGGCATTGCCATTGTTGTTCGCGATCACCTGGAACGAAGGGGCTGCTTGGAACATTCCTACGGAGTCTGGTGCTTTTGCGGCCGTATCTTTGAACTTGCTCGGTCAAGCGCTGCTGCCAGGCCTGCTCAGCCTGCTCGTCTACTATAAAGGGCTGACTACGACTAAGGCCTCCGTCGCCACGCTTGCAGAGTTGAGCTTCCCGATGGTCGGGGTGCTTATCAACTGGATTGCCTTTCAGGAAATGGTCACGGTCGCTCAGGCCTTCGGATTTATGCTGATTTGGGCCACGCTGTTCGTTATTTCCCGACAATCTCAGGCGGCGCCTGATGCAGCACTTAAGTCTTCATAATTCATATAGAAATGATTGCTTTTTAGATCGATCATCATCGTTGTCTTCTGGTGGAAGGCAGGTGGTGATCGATTTTTTTAGCGACAGTCCCCCGCAATGTACGGTAAAATACTTTTAGACCTAAGTTGGCAGGAAAGGTGATGACGGTATGGGCCATTTAAAGAAGCGAATCGTATTTCTAGGCGACAGCATCACGGAAAACGGGGGATACATTCGATATTTGGAAGCGTATTTTTTGGAAAATCCGCCGCAAGGGGATTTGGAGTTCATCAATCTCGGCGTTGGCGGAGAGATGGTTGCCGGGATGTCCGAACCGGGTCTCGAGGAGCCTCGTCCATGGCTGTTCGAGCGGCTTGACCGCGCGCTGGAGGAGAGCAGCCCGGATTGGGTTTTTATCTGCTACGGCATGAATGACGGAATTTACTATTCTTACCGGGAGGACATTTACGAGGCGTATTGCAGCGGGATCCGCAAAGCTGTTGACCGGGTAAGGGAGACAGGGGCAAGGGTAATTCTCATGACTCCGCCGCCGTTCGATTTATCGTCGGTTCCGGCAGAGCGGACTCCGCTTGGGGAAGGCGCAGAGGTGTACGGGTATGACACTCCTTACGAAGGATATAACGATGTGCTTGGGCGCTTTGCCCAGTATATACGCCAATTCGGTGGGGAGTCGGGTTATACCGTCGTCGATCTCCGGGATGCGGTCATGTCGTATATTCAATCCCGCCGGGAAGAAGACCCTGACTACATTTACGGCGATGCCGTTCATCCTGAAGACGACGGGCATTGGGTGATGGCGAAAGCGATTCTCCATTCCGTATTTCATGTTGAGTTGGAACATACTCCCGAGTGGGCGGCCAGCAATGAAGGAGAATTCATCCGGCTGCTGACGGAACGGCGTTATTTATTAAGTACTGCATGGAGAGAGCATGTGGGACACAGCAATGCGTACAAAGCAGAGACGCCTCCACTGAAAGAGGCGCTGCGAATCGCGGAGCAAATGACTGTGAAATTGGATGAGCTCTGTCATATTCGCAAGTGATATGGCAATAAAGTATAACAAGGCCAGCGGATTCATCTTCCTTACAAGAAGAAGCCTGCTGGCTTTTTGTATTTGCGATCAGCTGGGAAATTTACATAATGCGGCAATATTAAAGCGTTAGAGATAACATTCGTTCTATATGATGGGGGCGATTATGAACATAACACGGGGAGGGACATTATGTTACGAAATACGGGCGGGAGAACGATATCTTTACTGCTGGCAGTTCAGCTTCTTGCCGGCTCTCTATTTACGGGGGCTGCAGCTTATGCCGAGGATTATGGTGCAGCATTAGAAGTATCAAACGTTGAAATCCCCAAAACTGATGCCGGACAAGCGGATTATGAACAAGCTGCGGCGGCATATTCTGTAACGCAAAATGTCTACAATGCGGCGGCCTCTTACGATTTTACAGACAAGCTCTATATTCGCAAAATCGGTTCATACCAGGTCGGCTCTACGAACAAGGATGGCGGCGTGGCCGAGATTGTGAAATACAATAAGGGGAACAGAAGGTTCTATCTCGTTAACGGTTCTTCTAATCCGCCGAGCCTCGATATCGTCAAGCTGGCTGGCGGAGTTTTAACGAAGGAGAAGACGATTCAAGTTAAGGAATTGGCGGAAACGGACGGCTTTCAATACGGAGATTTGACCAGTGTCGATATTCATGCAGAAACAAAGCGGATAGCCGTAGCGGTGCAGGAAGCAGATGCAGCCAAAGCGGGCAAAATTCTCGTTATGGATGAGGACGGGAATTTGCTGACGTCCTACGAGGCCGGCGTACAGCCGGACATGGTTCTGTTTACGCTGGACGGACGCTATATACTGACGGCGGATGAAGGAGAACCGCGCCTCGCCGGAGTAGATCCGGAAGGCAGTGTTACAATCGTCGACACGCTGACTGGAGAAGTGACGCATGTCAAATTTGACGATCCTGCGGTGATTGACGATGCGGTTCACATCCGAGGAGCTTCCGGTGCAGACGGCAGCATCACCGGTCCGGGGACAAAGGCGGACGCCGTATTCGATTTGGAGCCGGAGTACATTGCCCTATCGGCAGATGGAGAGACTGCCTATGTGTCGCTGCAGGAGAACAACGCGATCGCTGAGATCGATATCGCTGCCAAGAAGGTAACAGCCGTGCGGGGGCTAGGCGTGAAAGATTTAAGCGACCCGGCCAATTCATTGGACTTGGTGAAGGATGGGACGATCAAGCTGGAGAATGTCCCTTTCTTCGGCCAATATATGCCGGACGGAGTCGCTGCCTATGATTTTGGCGGCCAAACCTATCTGTTTACGGCAAATGAAGGAGACGTCACCGAATGGCCAGGCCGGATGAACGGCACAACGCTTGGCGAGCTGCGAACCCGGCTGAACCCCGGCTCTGCGGCGGCGCAGTTTCTAGAAGGAAACGGAACGGTTTACGATAAAGTCGAAGTCGCGGGCGATATGGGAAGTGACGGGGTTTATTTGTTCGGGGGACGTTCTTTCTCCATATGGAATGCTGCGGATATGCGGCTTGTGTATGATAGCGGCAATGATTTTGAGCAAATTACGGCTCAGCGCCTCCCGGATAATTTCAATGCGAGTCACAGCAAGACAGAGAAGGACGACCGCAGCGGCAAAAAAGGGCCAGAGCCCGAATACGTCACGGTAGGCCGGGTCGGGGACAAAGTGTTTGCTTTCATCGGGCTGGAGCGGATCGGCGGCGTTATGACCTATGATGTGACTAACCCGGCAGCGCCGGAATTTGTCAATTATACGAATACGCGCGATTTCGGCGCGGGCTTGGATACCGATACAGGTCCGGAGGGACTGGAATTCATTGCTGCGCCAGACAGTCCGACAGGCCGCCCGTTGCTGCTCGTCGCAAACGAGGTAGGCGGCACCGTGGCCGTCCTTGAGTTGGAGGTTACTAAGGTAACTTTGAATAAGACGGACTTGCATCTTAATTTAGGCGAAGCCGGGGAGAAGCTGACGGCTGTGGTGGATGCCGTCGGCGTTGGCCAAATTGGCGTGAAGTGGACCTCCTCCAATGCCGGTGTTGCTGCAGTAAATGCTGATGGACTCGTTACGCCTGTTTCTGCCGGGATCGCAGAGGTTACGGCAATCAGCGACGATGGCTATGGCATGGCTATGGCGAAAGTTACAGTGAGTGAGGCTGCCGATGCAGACTGGAAGCTGACGGTTATGCATACGAACGATACGCATGCCCATTTAGCCGATGTCGCGAGACGCGGAACACTCGTCAGGGAAATTCGCGAGGAGACGGCCGGAAACAGTCTGCTGGTCGATGCTGGGGACGTGTTCTCGGGAGATCTTTATTTTACTAAGTGGCTGGGGCTTGCCGATTTGGCATTCATGAATAAACTGCAATATGATGCGATGACCTTTGGCAATCACGAGTTTGATCGGGGAACGGCCGTGCTTGCCGATTTTGTGAGCCAGGCACAGTTTCCGCTGGTGAGCTCGAATATTGATTTCAGCAAGGATAAACATATGAGCTCATGGATTAAATCACCCAAGACGGTGGCAGCTGGCATTCCTAAGTCGGCCGGGGATGCCGGCGTGTATCCGTATGTCGTATTTGAGGTAAACGGCAAACGTGTTGGCGTGATGGGCTTGACTACGGAAGATACGAAGGAAACATCAAGTCCTGGTAAGGACGTTGCGTTTCTTCCTGCTGTGGAGGCTGCTGCTGAGACGGTAAAGGCGATGGAGCAAGAAGGAATTCAGATCATTATCGCCTTGTCCCATCTGGGCTACAGCCGGGATAAACAGCTCGCTGGCGCGGTGGAAGGGATCGACTTGATTGTTGGTGGCCATACCCATACGAAGCTGGATGAGCCGGAAATCGTCCTGAACCCGGGCGGCAGTGCGCCGACGGTAATCGTGCAGGCCAATGAATGGGGAAAATACTTGGGCCGCGTCGATCTTTATTTCGATCGTGACGGCGTCGTGCTGACGGGAGCGGGCCAAACGTCCGGAGGGCTCATTCCCGTAGACGGCCAGGTAGAGGAAGATCGTGAGCTGAAAGCGATGCTGGAGCCGTATAACGCCGAACTGGACGTGCTCAAGAAGCAGGTGATCGGGAATGCCGGCGTTGCGCTCGACGGTGAGCGTGAGCATGTGCGCTCCAGAGAGACGAATTTGGGGAACTTCATTGCCGATGGCATGCTGGCGAAAGCGAAGGCTCTCAAAAATGCGGACATTGCGCTGACCAATGGCGGGGGAATTCGCGCCTCCATTGATGAAGGCGAAATTACGATGGGCGAGCTGCGCACGGTGATGCCGTTCGGGAACACGCTATTTATTTTGGATGTCACCGGCAAACAGCTTAAGGATGGACTTGAAAAT
Organism: Paenibacillus sp. YSY-4.3; assembly: GCF_054767475.1. Classification (NCBI taxonomy): domain Bacteria; kingdom Bacillati; phylum Bacillota; class Bacilli; order Caryophanales; family Paenibacillaceae; genus Paenibacillus; species Paenibacillus sp. YSY-4.3. Next base: position 96,792 of record NZ_BAABMC010000001.1, read on the forward strand.
GGCGTTAGCGGCGCCAAGCTTGCCGATCTGCCGGGTAAATTTCCGCAGGTCGCTGGGATGAAGTTCAAGTGGGACCCGGGAGCTCCGGTTGGCAGCAAAGTGTACGATATCCAGATTCAAAGCGGCGATCGGTACATCCCGCTGAACGAGTCTGCAACTTACCGTTTGGCAACTAATAGCTTCGTGGCTAATGGGGGAGACGGTTATGTATCTTTTGCCGAAGCGATTGCGCTTGGTGCGTACTATGAGGATCTTGGATATCCCGACTATGAAATCTTTATCGAGCACGTGGAGCAGCGGGGCGGGACGGTCAGTCCCCGTGTAGAAGGACGCATTGTTGAACAAGCGAAGCCTGTAGGCAATCCTGGAAATGGTAGCGGGGGCGGCAATGCTGGTGGCGGCAATGGGAATGGGAATGGGAATGGGAATGGAAGCGGATCTGGAAATGGAAATGGAGGCAGCAGTACCGTTGGCGGGAGCCAGGGAACTGGCAAGAATGAGCCGGATAAGGCTAATGGCGCCGGTGGAAACGGCAGTCAGGGTGGGCATGTACTGTCTGGTGAACAGCTGCAGCGGACGAAAGAAATAACAGCGGACGGCACGGAAATGATCCGGATTACCGCGCGGCTGTCTGACGTTGAAGCCGTTCTGGCGGCCGCTGAGAAAGGGAACCGTGAGATCATCATACAGGCGGAGGATAAGAGCGCTGCGGGATCGGGTTCCGCTTTGCAGGCAGTGAAGGTCTCACTTCCGGCAGAGGCGCTGGCATCGGCGGCCGCTAGAGACAAGAATCTTGTCTTGGTCATCCGTACCGCATCGGCGAGTTACCGACTTCCGCTGCATGTGCTAGGTTTGCAGCAGTTAGAGGGTGCTAACGGCGCACTGGATTTGGGGGATGGGGGTGTTTCGGTCAATGTTATCCTGGCCCCCGTTGCAGGGGAGAAGTTGCAGCAGATTAACGGTAAAGCTGCGGCACAGGGAGCGGCAATCGTGCAGGGTACGGTCATTGACTTTAAAGTGACCTTATCCGGGAAAGACGAGGAGCGGGAGATCAGTTATTTCGGGCTAACTTATGTCAGTCGGACGATTGACATTCCCGATCACTTTGCCGATAAGCCGTTAACGGCGGTGCAATATGATGAAACGACGGATGAATTGCTCTTCGTGCCTGCGGTGAGAATACGCACGGATGAAGGAATAGCACTTGAAATCAAACGCCCCGGCAACAGCATTTATGCTGTGCTGGAACACCGCAAATCGTTTGCGGATATTCATGGGCATTGGGCCGAGCAGGCCATCGAGGGCTTGGCTTCGCGAATGATCGTCATGGGGACGGACGAATCTACCTTTGCCCCGGGGCAAGCGGTGAACAAAGGCGAATTTACGGCTTTGCTAATACGGGGTCTGGGATTGGCCTCGGTTACAGCAATCGGGGACAGCCAATTTGCTGATGTCGGGCCAAATACGCCTTTTGCCGGGGAGATCGGCACTGCTGCACAGTACGGTATTGTGACCGGCGATGAATCCGGCCGTTTCAATCCGGAGAAAGAGTTAAACCGCGCCGAGATGGTCGTCATGGTCGCCCATGCGCTCCGACTTGTGGACGGCAGCGATGGAAGTAATGTGCCGGGCTCGTTGGCGATATTTAAGGATCTGCACGCCATTCCTGCTTGGGTGCAGCCCGGGGCCGCCTATTTGGCGGACCGTGGAATCGTGAAAGGCAACCCGCAGGGCAAGTTCGAGGCACAAGGGAAGGTAACTCGCGCCCAAGCTGCAGTGATCTTGCTGAATTTGCTCCGAGAGCTTAAATTTGTGGATGCAGCATAGGGCACGGGGATCAAGTAGGTAGGTGGTATAGGGAACGGAGATCAAGTGGGTAGGTAGCATTAGGAACGAAACTAAGTGGATAGGAAGCACAGGGAACAGAACCAAGTGGATAAGAAGCATAGGATTGGGCACACGAGAGGACGCCGGGAGGCGTCCTTTTTGGTTTCTGTTCTTGTGGCTGAAGCTTATTTTTTGCAAGGGCGACAGTGATAAGGTCAGGGGTTTGGCCGTGTGGACGATCTACTATGCATTTCGAAGGAGGTACCCGACTGTTGGGGTTAGCTCGCCCGTTAACCAATTAGCTCGTTAGCCGCCCGTGAGCCAATTAGCTCGTAGCTCGAATCTAACGACTCTCATCCACGTTATTTGTACCAATTTGCGCTTATTTTACATCTAACGACTGTCAGCCACGCTATTTACGGTTTATTTTCTGCTTGGAGCAGTAAAGATTGAAATAGCGTTCCCTAGTGTCGTTACATTCTGACAGAGGCTATTTTTAGACAAATAGTGATCGTGAGAATCGTTAAAAAGTTTCGGTTACGGTCTAAGTCACATTCTCGATCCAAGTCACGTCTCAGTTACAGTCTAAGTTAGTTTCAGTCTCATGTCTGTGCGTCGCGCTAGTTTCACGTTCCAAGTCACATTCTCGATTCAAGTCACGTCCCAGTTACAGTCTAAGTTAGTTACAGTCTCATATCTGTGCGTCGCGCAATTTCTCGTTCTAAGTCACATTCTTGATCCAAGTTACGTCTCAGTTACGGTCTAAGTTAGTTACAGTCTCATATCTGTGCGTCGCGCAATTTCTCGTTCTAAGTCACATTCTCGATCCAAGTCACGTCTCAGTTACAGTCTAAGTTAGTTACAGTCTCATGTCTGTGCGTCGCGCTAGTTTCACGTTCTAAGCCACGTCTCGGCCACGCTCTCGGTCTTGTGCCTGCGTCTCACGTTCGGTCTCACGTTTCAGCCTTACGCCACGGTCTTTCGCCACGTCCTCACGTCTCGTGTAGGTTCAGTATCATAGTTTGCCACTTATGTGCAGCAGCAATGGTTTGCTAGCGAGATGGTGAAGGATCTTTCTTGTTATTGACAACGATAGGGCGTATGGTTACCTTAAATAGAAATGATCGTTAAGAACTGGAAAAATGTCTTTTACTGTAGGAGGATATTTACCTTGAACAAATGGATGGCGATTTTATTGACGGGTCTCATCGCGGCGGTGGTCGTTTCAGGCTGCACAGCGGACTCAAATCTAGAGGCGGTTAATCCAACAACAGTTGGGGGGAGCGAGAGCAACAAAGACTCGAATGTGAATACCACCACTTCGAATCCAAGCTTACCGGAGGTGGGAGTGCTTATACAACGGATGAACGAGGCTGGAAAGGAACTCAATAGCTTCTCGACCGAAGAGGATGTGTATCAGATTATTGTTAACAGAGTTTCGAATACGGCATCTACGGAACAAATTGTCGATTCGTTGACGAGAAGCGATATCATTAAAGAGCCGTTTCAGATCCATTCAAGCACCCAGACGAAAATGCACACCGAGGACATGTCCATGAATATGGAACAGTACGTAACGAAAGATGCCATATACATGAAGTTAGGGAAAGACTGGATGAAGATGAATGAAGAGATGAGAGTCAAAGCGATGCCAAGTATGGAGGAAGCAGGCTATCCCTGGCGGCAGCTCGAGCCGTATCGATCCGTGGAGGACGCCATGGAAGTCAGTGAAGAAGGGGAGCACTATGTTATTCGAGCTAAGCTAAACGACAGCCAATTGTTAAAGTTCGCCGAAAGCTACAGAAACCAGACCAATGTTCACGGAGAGCCGCTGATGGATAATTACTCTGATTTAAAAATCAGAAAGGCAAACTTAGTGTACACCGTTCACAAAGACACTTATTACCCGGTCGAAATCAGTTTATCCACGGACATGGATGTAACGATGTCAGGTAACACGTTTTCCATTGAAACCGAAAGGCGGAGCAAATACTCCAATTATGGTGAAATTAAAGAAATCAACATACCGCAGGAAGTGTTGGCAGCCCCATAAATTAGAACGCACCCCATTACGGGGTGCGTTTTTTTGTGAAGATATTAGAAAGTATAAGTACCTGGAGTCTTCTTGGTATATACGTCGATAGACATTAATCTTTTTTCGATACCTATTAGCTGTTCGAAATTTCGCGGGCCGATTCCCGTACGATCGGATTGGCTGGGGAAGGGCTTGGGCTCACCGCGAAAACCCATCTTCGCACCACGAAATACAACACTTCGACCAGCACGATGGCCCCAACAATATCCAGGAGTACATGTTGTTTAACGAACACCGTGGAAGCCGTAATCGTCCAGGACGCAATAATAATCGTCCACTTGGACAAAGCGGACCAATTGCATTCGGCCAGCCCTTTAAGCATTAAATAACTGGTCAGGACATGAATGCTGGGAAAGCAGTTGTACGGCCCGTCCGTCATGTAAATGAAATTGACCAGCCAGTAGGTCAACCCCGTTTCGGTAATTTCCGGGCGGCCTACAGTCGTCTGGTAGAAAAAGAAAGTGATATAACTGGCGACGAGTCCCAGGCAAAGCGTGAGCAGCGTGCGATAGTACGTTGTTTTATTTTTAATGAAATAAGCGAAGAGCATACTGATGATGAAAGGATACCACAGAATATACGGAATAATAAAAGCAGATATGAAAGGGATGTGGTCATCCCAAGGGATCATCAGGCTTCTCACCGTCGTATTGCCGTGATTCAATACCCCATAAAAAATATTAAGCACCGGAATGGCCAAAATCCATAATAGCGGCTTGTAATCCGCAAGCTTCCTCTTCAATCCATTCGACCCCTTATCACCATTTTCTGTATATATGCTACTCCATAGGTATATCAAATGTGCAGGAAGATTACCATTAAAAATTGTCTAAGATTTGTTTAAGAAATCATTAATGAAATCTCAAAACAACTTATGGTTCTTAAGCACTAAAAAGGGGGAGTTTATTATTTATGGGTAAGTTTCCCTAAAAAGTAAGCCGAAATGTGTAATACGGGTTATTCAGGTATGAAATTATTCATAATGGTGGAAATAAAGCTCTTAAAAAATTAGAGGTGATTCGTAACCTGAGTTTCAATATAGGAGTTGGATTTGGATGATAGAAATGAAGTATATTTTAATGCATTAGTTATTGATGAAATATATCAAAGTGAAGAAATCATATTACAGTTTGTATTTCCTTTTCTACAAATCCATTCACAATGATTGTATGGATAGAAGATACGTTGAATGATCTAGAAAAAAATTTAAGTAGGCTATATGATTCAATGTGGTATTGTAACAAGTGTCTATAACCAATTTAAGTTAGAGTTACAATAGGCAGGTCAATTATGGAAATCACCATAATCGACCTGTTTATTGTTTTTCGCAAAATCTCCCCTACCCACTACTTAACAAGTATCGCAAAAGCGCTGTAAACCAATAAAACAGCCATGATCAGATTAAACGGCCGTCTGTAGCGCATGATGACCTTTTGCAAAATAGAGCCGAATAGACTCCAGGTGAAGGTACTCAGGAAACCTGTGACACCTAACAATACGGAGAGAAGAAAATAGCTTAAGTACGAGGTGTAATAGGGTACGATAAAGGTCCCCACTAAGGTAATGCTGAATAAGATGCCTTTCGGATTGACGAATTGCAGCAAGGCGCCGGTGATGAAGAGATTGCTTTCTCTGTTATCTCTTGATTCTCCCATATCTTTACTGGTCAATATTTTATAAGCCAAAAACAGCATGTAGCCTACGCCAAGCAGGGTTAAAGGAAGTTCAATCACGGGCAATACGCTGGCAAGCAGGAGGTTAAAGAAACTGCAGCATAGCAAGGTGATTATGAAAAATCCGCTGCCCACGCCCATACTGAATTTCACGGTTCTTTTTAGTCCCCGATGAGCCATGGCCATAGCCATAATGTTGTTGGGGCCTGGGGTGAAGCTGGATATGAATACAAAAAGCAAAAACGAAATGACGGGCATAAAGATCTCCTTCGCAAGATTATATGTTAAGATATACTTAACGGACGCTATAACGACCGTTGTGCTCTATATTATACATATCGGACGTTATATTGTATATAAGGGGGAGGCATATGGAGGAAATCCATCTTATTCTTGCGCGAAATTTAAAGGCCATTCGAGAAAAGGAAAAGTTAAGCTTGGAGAAGGTTTCTCAGCTGAGCGGCGTAAGCAAGACGATGATCGGACAAATCGAGCGTGGCGAATCAAGCCCGACCCTTACGACCATTTGGAAAATCGCTAATGGACTGAAGGTTTCTTTTACTGCGCTCGTCCAACAGTCCCAGCCGGAGACGGAAGTCGTTATACGAAATGAATTACAAGCATTGACGGAGGATAACGGGAAGTATAAAGTGTATCCCTGCTTTCCTTTCCAGGAGGATCGGCGCTTTGAACTTTACCAGGTAGAAATTGAGCCCGAGGGGACGTTGCAGTCGGAGGCCCACAGAGAGGCAACGGAGGAATACATCATGGTTTATGATGGCGAGCTTATCCTCCGCGTTAATGAAGATGAATATAAATTGCAGCAGGGTGATTCCATCAGGTTTAGGGCAGACAGGCCGCATACTTATGTTAATGCTGGAAAATCGCTAGTCCGGCTAAGCATGACGATCTATTATGCACCGCCGTCACATGAGCTTTAAGTTAGGCTCACAAGACCCTACAAAAACCCCCGGTTCAGATTACCGCTAACGCGGGCTGAACCGGGGGTTTTGACGTGCTTAACGCGACTACTCGCGCCATGGTTTTATGTTCAAAAGTGGTGCTGACACTTCAAGGCTTCTGTTTACACTACACTTCTTCATACAACCTTCTTAGAAACTCGACGCTCCCCGCCAAATGCGGTTCGGTCGTACTCTCCATGAGGCCCTGGATATGAGGCCGTTCGTATTTCATATAGCGGAGAATCGGCTTGAATTTGAGCATGCCCTGGCCGACGGGAACTATTTCGATTCGTCCGTCCTTCACGACGAAATCCTTCAAATGGAGGACTGCGATACGATCACCCAACAGCTCCAGCGCTTCGGCAACCACTTCGTCTTGCCGCATATAATTGTCCGGCGACATTAGGTTTGCGCAGTCGAGAATGATCTGCAAATTGTTCGAAGGAATCGCATCCAGCAAGCGCCGGGCCAATGGGGCGGTGTGAAGGGGGTGATTTATCCCCGCTTCGATGCCTACCGTGACGCCAAAGCGTTCAGCTTCGGCAACCATTTCCCGTACCGCAGGGATGACCCTCTGGAAGGCTTCCTCAGTGAAGTTGTCGGTCGTATAGCCATTGCCGACGCTGCCCGTCTCCGTGCCTACAAGGCTGGCACCAAAATCTCTGGCTAAGCGGATATTGGTCTTGAAGTCGGCCAGCGCTTGGGCTTCCGTCTGCGGATCGGGTGCTACGATATTGACATAGCAGCCCAGCACGGCAATTTGAATGCCTGCCCGCCGGAAGGCGTTGCCGTAGTAAGTCGCTGTCCCCGGACTCAAAGCGGAAAGGCGGGGAGCGCTTTCCGGAAAAGATTTCTTAATCGCAAATTGAATATGCGAGAACTCGTATTGCTGCAGCTTCTGAATAAGATCCGTCAATGGAATTTCTCCGAAATCATGGGCGCGAACGCCGAGATGAAAGGGAACCGTCATGTGATCTCTCCTTTTAAATGCTGCTTTAGAGCAGATAGTTCAGCTGATTGCCGGATGGCTAGTGCAACGAGCCTGGCGATTTTCCGTGCTCCTTCGTCCGAGAAATGGGTGTCGTCGATAATGCCGGATGGGTAATTCGGATGGGCCTTCTCCGGCAGGTGCATAAACAACTGCTTCGAACCTTCTGCCCCTAATGATTGGTAAAGCTGCTGCGAAGCCGCATAAATATCAAGCAGCGGCGTGCCAGTCTCTGATGCGACTTCCTTCATCGCGGAGGGATACTCGCCTACTGCGAATGGGTCAAGGGTGCCATCTTCCAAGAAGCGGCGGCGGCTGACGGAGGTCAGCAGCACAGGTATACCGCCCCGCTCGCGGGCGGAGTTAATGAAACGCTGCAAATTTAAGCGGTATTCCTGCTGCGGGTCGGCGTAACGGCTCGGGTCTTCTATTTTACCGTCATTGTGTCCGAATTGGATGAACAGGTAGTCGCCAGTTCCGAAATCGCTTTCAATATCCGCAAGCCGTCCTTCATTCAGGAACGATTTCGTGCTTCGTCCGTTAATGGCCCGGTTATCCACGCGAATGGAGGATTGGAAGAACCCTTGCAAATATTCGCCCCAGCCGGTCATCGGCTTCTCGGCAGCCCCTTTCAGAGCGGCGGTGGAATCGCCGGCGATAAACAAGGTATGGCTCATCATAATCCCTTCTTTACATAGTGGTGTTGACTCAACCAATTCTCGGCAAGAGGGAGCCATTGCCGCACGTGGGCATGATCGTCCGCGAGGCCGAGGCCGTGGCGTCCTTCCTCGAATACATGCAGTTCAAAAGGAACCTTATGACGGGACAGGGCCCCCGCAAATAGCAAGCTGTTCTCGACGGGCACGACGCTGTCATCAGCCGTCATCCAGATGAAAGTAGGAGGAGTGTCGTTTGTAACACGCTGATCGGATGACCAGGCATCCAGTAATTCCTTCTCAGGACTTGCCCCCAGAAATTTCCGCCGGCTGCCTTCATGGGTATACGGTTCATGGAGCGAGATTACAGGATAGCAGAGCAGCAGCAGATTCGGCTTCACCGATCCTGTAGTCGCAGCAATGGAAGCCAAATGACCTCCCGCAGAGGAACCGATTATCCCGACTTGGTCAGGGATAACATTCCAATTTTTAGGCGCCTCCCGCACCCATTTGAGGGCATCCTCTACATCCTTGATCAGGTTGGCAAACTCGAAATCGCCCACCTGATAATGCAGCACACCGGCATGAATGCCCAGGCTGTTCAGCCAGCGGGCGATTGGCTCGCCTTCATGGCCAGCCAAATGTTCATAACCGCCACCGGGCAATACGAGGATGAAGGGACGGGCTTCGCCGCTATCCTCAGCCATACTGTGCTCCGTGTCCGTGGTGTCTGAGTCCCCGCTAGACTCTGTTACAGGATAGAGAAAGAGAAGGGAGGTTTCCAGCGGAAACTTCCCTTCCTCTTTAATTAACTGCTCGTTGCTTGCGCAAACCAAAAGCATGAGCGCCGTCTCCTTTACTTGGCAGAACTGAAGCCAAAATAGTTAGCTGCGTTGTTATAGGAAATGTCCTCAACCAGCTTTCCGAGCAGCGCAACGTCATTTGGCGCTTCTCCGCGCTCCACCCATTCGCCGATCAGCTCGCATAGGACTCGGCGGAAATATTCGTGGCGGGTGTAGGACAGGAAGCTGCGCGAATCGGTTAGCATCCCGACGAAGTTGGCCAATACGCTGTTATCGGCAAACATTGTGAGCTGATGGCGCATTCCGCTACGAGTATCATTATACCACCAGCCCGATCCTAGCTGCAGCTTGCCTGGCGTATCTTTCTGATAGCAGCCCATCAAAGCCAGCATCGCCGGGTAGTCGTTCGGATTCAAGGAGTACAGAATCGTCTTCGGCAGACCTTGCGTGCTCTCTGCGCGATCCAGCAATTGCGAGAGCGACTCGGTGAGCGACAGGTCGTTAATGCCGTCATAGCCGGTATCAGGACCTAGCTTGTTGAACATCGGCGTGTTGTTGTTTCTGTATGCATGGATGTGAAGCTGCATCGTCCAGTTCATTTCATGGTACATGCCGATCAATGCGGACAGAAGCTCTGTGCGATAAATCGTTATTTCTTCTTTGGAAAGATCGTCCCCAGCTAGCCTTTTCGTAAAAATACGCTCTACGGCGCCCGCATCCCCGGCTTGATAACGAAGCACGTCAAGGGCATGGTCCGACAGGCGGCAGCCGTGCTCATGGAAGAACTGCACGCGATTCTTAAGCGCGTGGACCAAGTCGGGATACGAAGCTACTGAAGTGCCGGCTGCCTGCTCTAGGCGTCCGATCCAGTCCTTGAAGCCCGGTGCGTCGATGTTAAGCGCCTTATCCGGACGGAAGGTCGGGAACACCTGGAAGTCTTGCTCCTCTTTGCTCAGGGCTTGATGATACTCCAGGGAGTCAACCGGGTCATCCGTCGTGCAAATGATCTTCACCTTGGAAGCCTTGATGAGGCTGCGGCGCCGGAAATCCGGGGAGGCAAGCTTCTCGTTCGCTTTCTCCCAAATTCGCGGTGCGGATTGTTCGTTTAACAGCTCATCGATGCCGAAGAAGCGGCGCAGTTCCAGATGAGTCCAGCTGAACAGCGGGTTGCCGATCGTTTTCGGCACGGTTCTTGCCCAAGCGAGAAATTTATCGTAGTCCGATGCGTCTCCGGTAATGTGGGATTCCGGCACGCCGTTGGCGCGCATCAGGCGCCATTTGTAGTGATCCCCGTAGAGCCACGCTTCGGTAATATTCTTGAAGTTCTTATTCTCGTAGATTTCCTTCGGGTCAAGATGGCAATGATAGTCGATGATCGGCATATTGTCAGCGTAGTCATGGAACAGCGACTCGGCCATATCTGTCGTTAACAGGAAGTTATCGTTTAGAAACATACCGCTTGGCTCCTTTATGGTTATTCGAGATATCCTATAAGTCCATTTACAGCGTGACGCCGGTTTTGAAGATCGCCAGCTCGCGCACTTCGTTCTGTTCGTTGCGAGTTGGCTGGCCGCTGGCTACGTCGATTACGTAATCGATGAATTCCTCGAGGACTTGTTCCATCGGCGTATCAAGCAACTGGCCGGCATTGAAGTCCATCCAGTGCTTCTTGTTATTATAAATGTCATTGTTGGTAGCGATTTTCATCGTCGGCACGAAGCTGCCGAACGGCGTTCCCCGGCCGGTCGTAAACAGAACGAGCTGGCAATCGGAGGCAGCGAGAGCAGAGGAGGCGACAAGGTCGTTCCCCGGTGCCTGCAGGAGGCTAAGCCCTTTCTTGCGCAGCTTCTCGCCGTACTGCAATACATCGACGACCGCAGCAGTTCCGGCCTTTTGCGTACAGCCAAGTGATTTGTCCTCCAGTGTGCTGATGCCGCCGGCTTTGTTACCCGGGGAAGGATTCTCGTAGACCGATTCCCCGTGGGACAGGAAGTACTGCTTGAAATCGTTGATCAAGTGTACGATATCCTCGAAGACCTCCTTGTTCTCTGCGCGGCCCATCAGCATTTTCTCTGCGCCGAACATTTCGGGCACTTCCGTCAATACGGATGTTCCGCCCTGAGAGATCAAGAAGTCCGAGAATGCGCCGAGCAGCGGATTCGCCGTAATGCCTGAGAAGCCGTCGGAACCGCCACACTTAAGGCCGACATTAAGCTCAGCAAGCGGTACAGGCTCACGGTGGTCATTTTGCGCCGCAACATAAAGCTCCTCCAGCAGCTGCAAGCCGGCTTCTACTTCATTTCCGACTTCTTGGGCAACGAGGAACTTGACGCGCTCTTCGTCATAATCGCCCAATATGCTGCGGAATTCAGCGACGATGTTGTTCTCGCAGCCGAGGCCAAAGACGAGTACGCCGCCGGCGTTCGGATGATAGACCGCATCCGCCAGAATGCTGCGCGTCATACGGTGATCGTCTCCGAGCTGTGAGCAGCCGTAAGGATGCTTCAATACAGTAATATTGTCAAAGGTACCGAGATCCGGATGGATCGCCTTGAACTCCTTAATCATCAGCTCGGCAACCCCGTTGACGCAGCCTACCGTAGGAACGATGAACAGATCGTTGCGGATGCCGACTTTGCCGTTCTTGCGGCGATAGCCCTGGAAGGTCAAATCGCGTTTCGGGTGCGTCACCGGATGGAGATCTGGAACATACTCATATTCCTCTTCGCCCGCCAGGTTCGTCGCCAAATTATGCGTATGCACCCATCCGCCGCGCTGAATTGCGGAAGTGGCATGCCCGATTGGGTATCCGTATTTGGTTACTACATCGTTAGGCTCGAAGCTGGTTAAGGCGATTTTATGGCCTTGCGGAATATCCTCGAGCGCCTTGAGTACCTCATTGTCGAAATTCAGCTCTTCCCCTGCGCTGATCGGTCTTAAAGCGACGGCTACGGTATCGCGGGGATTCATCTTCGTTAGTCGTTGCATATTCATCATCTCTCCTAAATCAATTGTTGTAGTGCAGCCCGGCTGCCGGATGCTTCCAACTGCTGCAAATATCCTTCGATGGCTTGCACAAGGTTTGGTACCTTGGTCAAATCTTCGCCCCATAAGCTCTCGTCTTTGAGGATCGTTGCTGCTAACGATTCTGGATGGCTCCAAGCTTCGTCAAAGACAGCAATAACCTCGGCGCCGTCCTGGCGCTCGATCTTGTCGCCGCGGTAGCTGAACAGCAAAGCGGCAAAGGAGAGGGTAGTGAGCTTTGGAAGCTCTCCTTTTTCCTGTTGATAACGAAGCAACACAGGCAATAATCTCGTTTTGAACTTGGAAATGCTGTTTAATGAAATCGAAGTCAGCTCATGACGGATGAACGGATTTTTAAAGCGCTCCTGCACGGCTTCCGCATAGGATTGCAGTTCTTCCTTCGGCAGATCGAGCATTGGGATCAACTCGTCCTCGATCAGCTTCTTTACAAAGAGGGAGTACGTAGCATCGTTCATGACGTCCTCTACGGTCTCCAGTCCGGCCAACAGGGCCAGCGGAACCATGGCCGTATGCGGTCCATTGAGCAGGTGAACCTTGCGCTCCCGGTAAGGAGTCATGTCATCGGTAACGACAACGTTTAATCCGGCTTTAGCCAGTGGCAGGCGCTCGGACAAGGAGGCAGGTCCTTCAATAACCCAGAACAGGAACGGCTCAGCCGTAACCATCAAATTATCCTGATAGCCCAGTTCCTCCGCCAGAGCTTCTGCTTTATCGCGCGGATAGCCCGGCACGATCCGGTCAACCAAGCTGCAGCAGAAGGTGTTTTCTTGCTCGAGCCACTGAATGAAAGCATCGCCTAGCTGCCAATCGTTCGCATATTGCAGTACGATTTCCTTCAGCTTCTCGCCGTTGCGGTCGATCAGTTCACAAGGGATGATAGTAAAGCCTTTTTTGCCTAACTGAAAACGTTTATGAAGCAGCGCCGTCAATTTTCCAGGGAAACTCTTTGGAGGAGCGTCGGCAAGGCGGTCTTCAGGACGGTAAGCGATCCCGGCCTCTGTCGTGTTGGATGTGATGAATTCAAGCTCATCGTTTTCCGCCAATGCGAGATAACCTTCGTAATCGGAATAAGGGTTGATGACACGGCTGACGCTAGTAATGATCTCATGGTCGTTTACTGTTTGCTGCTGCATAATGCCATTTAACAGCACAGTGTACAGGTAGTCCTGCTTCGCCAGCATCTCGCCCAGGCCCTGCTCAATCGGCTGAACGAGTACGGCGCTGCCTTGGAACAATCCTTTCTTGTTCATTTGCTGCAGCTGCCAATCCACGAAGGCGCGCATGAAGTTGCCTTCGCCGAATTGAATCATTTTTTCTGGATACACGGGCAAGTCAGGAAAGGTAGTTCTGGAAAGTTGTTGTTGTGTCATAATGGATCGTTGTCTCCTTTTTGTGATTAACGTCATAATGCACACGTTAACAATTGTATTTAAAAAAAAGAGTAATCTCTTTTTTTTAAGAATAAATATGTGAAGATTTGCCGCCTTAGACTTATAAGGCTTAAATTGTGGCTACCGTTTGCCGGACCATTAACGCCGTCTTGACGAACAATTGCTCCGGTTTGCTGTCGGGCTGCTGCATTAGTTCGATCAGTTTCTTGGTCCCTAGCTCGCTAATATCGGCAATCGGCCTCCGAACCGTTGTTAGGGCAGGGTTCGTGTAGCGGGCGAAGACGATGTCGTCGAATCCGATGAGCGACAACTGAGACGGGATGGGAATACCTTCGGCAAAGCAAGCATTCATCGCGCCGATCGCCATGTCATCATTGCCGCAAAACACGAGCGTAGGCGGATCAGGCAAAGTTAACAAGCGGGACATCGCCGTGTAGCCGCTCTCGATGCTGTAATCGCCGTTAACGAAATAATCTGCAACAAGCGGCAGGCCTTGCTCCATCATGCTGTCCAGGAAACCCTGCTTGCGTTCGGTGGAGGATTTGAAGCCTGTCTTGCCTTCGATCATCGCCAGCTTGCGGTGGCCTTGGGAAATCGCATGATCGATCGCTTCCTTGACGCCTTCGCGGTCATTCGCGATAACGTTCATGATGCTTGGATCCTCCAACTGCCGATTCAGGACGACCAAGGGAATGCCCATCTTCTTTACGTGGTAGATGAAGGCGTTGTCCGCATCGCTCTGGCTCATCACGAGAATGCCGTCAAAGCGCTGGGGGATGATGCTGTCCAGATTGTGGATGCTATCGATTCCGTTCACGGACAGGTTGTAATTCTCGTCCAGCACATGGTTGATTCCCTTGATGACTTCCACGAGAAAGCTGGCCGAGGTTCCTTGGTCGATACTGGAGAAGAAGAGGCCGATTGTATAGGATTTCTTCATCACCAGGCTCTTAGCGTTGTAGTTCGGCACATAATTCAGTTCAGCGGCGATCCTCTCAATGCGATCCCGGGTCTCCTTCTTGATCAGAGGGTTGCCGTTTAGCGCCCGGGAGACGGTCGTATGAGATACACCGGCTACCCGGGCAATATCTTTAATTGTAATCATAGAACCTCACTATTTTTGAATCTCAGTAATTGTTAACGATTTCATTGTATATCCGCACGCCATATAAATCAAGCGTTTTATGTTATGCACACGTGAAAATTTTGTGCAGATTACATCGTTTCGTCCAATCCTGAATTCTGCTTCTTGGACGCGGCATGGCCATCGCGATACTGCCCCGGCGTCATGCCTTCCTGCTTCCGGAACGACCGGATGAAGTTCTGAGAATTGTTATACCTTAGCTTGGCGGCGATATCCTTAATCGGCATATCTGTTTCCTCAAGCCATTTCTTGGCCATTTTGAATCGGTACATCGTCAGATATTCACTGAAATTGTACTGCGTCTCCTTGCGGAAAATGCTGCTAATATAGTTGGCGTTATAATGGAGCCTGGATGCGCACTCTTCTAGCGTAAGATCCGTATCGTAATAGTGCTGAACCAAATCGATGATCTTCTCAGAAATGTTGTGATATTGGGCATTTTGCCTGCTGTTGAATATTTTGATCATCGGATGGATAACTACGGTCCAGAACCAGTCCTCGATTTCCGCAACGGTATGCAGATCCAGCATCTCTTCGAATAAGGAGCCGTTCGCATGATAAATTTGATTCAGGCTGATTCCCGACTCCTGCATCATAATCAGCAAGTTGTTCAAGAGCCTAGTCAGCGGAATTTGATACTCCTGCGGCGTAAGCTCCAGCGTAAAGATCGATTTGAACAACAGGCGCACAAGTTCCTTCGCTTTATCGGTTTCCGCCAGCTTGATCGCGTCCATCAAGTCATTTTCTTTATGAGTCGGATAATTCAAGTTCAAATAATGCTTGCCCGAGTTAATGTTCTCATACTGAATGATGACGCCTTTGCCGAGCTTGATCCGATGCTTTAAGGCTTCCAGGCTCTCCCGGTATGCGGTCGATATCTTATGCACGGAATGGAAGGGCAAACTTAGGCCGATGCTGACCTGCAGCTTCAAATAGTTGTTGATTTCCTGCTGCAGCTTCTCCGTAAGCGAATACAGCGTCTGGTGGAACGAACTCTCGTCCGCATCGGTGCTGCCGATCAAAGTTACTACCGTTTGGTCAATCATGACCGGGGCAAGCCGCTGGCTGGAAGGCATCAGTTCCTCAATCATGTTATGGGCAGCGAACAGCAGGAGATTCAGATCCTGTTTCTCATAAGCGGAATCATCGCAGAAATCGATCGACAAGGTAAATACAGCCATCGTTTTCCATTCCTCAACCTGAGTCAGGTAACCAAACTGCTCCAGTTCCTCGATCAATTCTCTTTTCTTGAGATGTCCATTAAACGCTTTGATCAGGAAGAAGGTACGAACCTGCTGAATATGCTGGCGGACTTCCTTCTCCAGCTGCGATTTGGATTGGAAGAGATGCTGAACATGCTCCCCAATCACTTGAAACTCGTTGGCATGCTTGGATCTGATGTCTGATTTGCGCTGTCCCATCTGGTTAAGCAATCTCTCGATCGGCGAATACATGCGGCGGGAACCGAGCCAGGCTATCGAGATGGACAATAGCAGCATAAATAAACAGACATACAGCGTTAACGTACCGATTTTACCCGATTGTTTGGTCATGCTCTCAATGGAGGTTACCGACAGGTAGACCCAGCCGTTCATTTGTGATTTCAGGTAAGTAACCGAATAATCTTTTTTATCGATGAACGTTTTGAATTGCCCTGAAAGCGCAGGGGAATCGGAAATCGTGGAGATTTCATTGAATCCGCTTTCACTTACAGGTTTGCCAATCATTGAATTATCTGGATGAAGAAGAATACGGTTATGTTCATCCACAATCATAATGCTGTCGAAAGGCTGGATTTCCGAGTTGATGAAGTCCTTCAAGCTGCAGACAGGGATGTTGGCCATCGCTAGCCCGTATTTATGCAGCTTGGATGTCGGAAGCCTTTTGATCAGGCTAATATTGTAATCGCAGTTCGCAACATTCAGGCTTTCCTCGCTATAGAACCAAGCGGAGGGGGTCATGACCCAAGACGTATTATCCGGAGTGTTAATCAAATTAGCAAGCTGTTCATAATTTTTGTATTGATCCAGACGGTACAGCCCGGAATTTTTGATCATCCAGTTTTTGCGCTGATTGATGAGAACGACGTCCTCGAGCTTTGTATCAAAGGACTGCATGTTGCGGATTTCGTTTCTCAGATCGTTATACAAAATGAAATCGCTCTCATTTAACGGATTGTCAAGTGCCCTTTTTAATACGCTGGAGTTAACGACTTGATTTAAAGTTTGATTGACTGTTGCTAATTTATGCTCTACATTTGAATTGATTTGCAGGATAAGTTCCATTTTACTTTTGTTCACATTTTTTTGAATCTCGTTAGAAGACGTCAAATATGAAAATGAACCGATGAACAACACGGGAAGCGTACTGATGACAAAGGCGAAAAGCGTCAGTTTACTCAAGAAACTTAGTGGTCTCACAAAACTTGCACCTCTGCTCGTGTAGAAGTAGTCAGTATAACCTGCATTTTGATGAATAATAACAATAATCATCTCATAACGCAATAATCATTTCCTCTAATTATGGCTATAAATTTGAATGATTTCAAGTAATAGGTTGTATTGTAAATTTCTTCAGGTGAGAGCGGGAAGACAAATTTTACATTACTTTTGGGGGGAACTGGAATGCCTAGAGTGTCAACGAGAAGGACAACGCGACGCATGTTGTATGTGCCGATCATGCTCTTTTTCACCTTATTGATTGGTTGCAGCGATGTTCGGTCGGTTCAAAAGGAAGCCCGGGATCAACGTCCCTATATATCGATTATAGCACCTTTACATTTTCCGCAGCAGCCCTCCAAAGAAGTAATTGCCGAGCTGGAGGGATTGACGGGGGTGGATCTTGATATCCGCTGGGTTCCTGAAGGGGTATACACCGATAAAATGAATACGGCGCTCACGACCAACTCGTTGGCAAAGGTTACATTCGTAAAGTTTACTGATTATGGCCTGGTCAAAAATGCCATAAAATCCGGGGAGTTCTGGGAGATCGAGCCTTATCTCAACGAATTTCCCAACTTAAAAAGGCTGAGCCCTTCGATACTGCAGCAAACGGCCGTAGAAGGCAAAATATACGGATTGTACACCGAGCGCCCGTCCTCAAGGCAAGGGATTATTATCCGCAAGGATTGGCTGGAGAATCTTCACCTGAAGGAGCCTCATTCGTTAGATGAGCTGTACGAAGTGTTGAAGCAATTTACGTATAATGACCCAGATCAGAACGGGAAGCAGGACACGATCGGCCTAGTCGACCGGAATGATCTAGTATACGGGGTATTTAAGACGCTGAGCTCTTATTTCGGAACTCCGAACAATTGGGAGCTGGTGGGCGGCGAGTTCATTCCTGAGTTTGAGACGGAAGAATACATGGACACGATGAATTTCATGAAGAAATTGTATGGCGAGAGATTGATTAACCAGGACTTTGCCCTTACCAGCAAAGAGCTGCAGCGAGACAGCTTTATCCGAGGTTTTGCAGGCGTTTACATCGGCAGCATGACGGACATTCAGCGTCTGTCCATTGAAGCGCATGCAGTGAATCCTAAGGTCAAGCTGGCGCTGATCAACCGGATCAAAGGGCCGAAAGGCTACAAGGTTTGGTCCATTCCTAACTATAACGGACTATATCTTTTCTCCAAAAAAGCGATAGCCACAGAAGAAGAGTTGAAGCAGGTGCTCGCCTTTTTCGACCGGACTATGGATACAGATGTAGCTAACCTCATGATGTATGGGGTCGAGGGACGCCATTACGAAATCGTGGACGGGAAGGTTATTCTCCCCGAGGAGACCTCCAGGCTGCGTGTAGATGAGGTCAACCCGCTCTATTCTTTGATGATTGCCAATATTAGCAACGAGAACATTTTGGAGGTAGTGCAGAAGGAAGAACTGACCGCGATAGCGGAACGCCTCAGCAAAGACAATGAATCCTTCCTGGTTACGGATCCGACGGTTCGTTTAAGCTCTGACACATATGATGAGAAGAATGCTGAGCTGTCACAGATCATCACCGATGCGACCTACAATTATATTTTGGGTAAAATAACGGCGGAAGAGTTCAAGCAAGAGACGCTGAAATGGCGGCAAAACGGCGGCAACCTGATTATTCAGGAGTACAGCCAAGCCCTGGAGCGCGAACGATTACGCGATAATTAATTATGGCCAACAAGCAGCCACTGCGTCTTTAACGCAGTGGTTTTTTGTGCGATTACCGCCTTATGACGCTGATAATCATTTGTTCAGATTCCTTGATATACCGGCGTTTATGAGTAAATGATTGTATTCGTAATCTCGCTTAGGCTGTACTGTTGAACATGTAAACACAATAAGTCAAATGGAGGTCAAAATGGTTATGAAGAAAAAATCCTTCTCCATCATGTTAGCGGTATTGCTAACGCTAAGTGTAATGCTGACAGCCTGCGGCGGCAACGACAAAGCAGCACCCACAGCACCGGCAACAGGGGGCGATACGGCGAAAGGCGCCGAATCGGATGCACCGACGGAAATCAAGATCATGCTTCCACTTAATACTTCAGAGACTCCGCCAGACACCATTAAAAAAGAATTAGAAAAATTGACGAACACGAAATTAACGTATCAATTTTTCCCGGCAGACACTTATGAAGAAAAACTGAATTCTTCCTTTGCAACGGGTTCCCTGCCGCAAGTGACTTATTTGAAAAACCAAACCACTTTCATTCAAATGAAGGATGCGATTAAAGACGGACAGTTCTGGGAGATCGGGCCTTACCTCAGTGAGTTCCCTAACCTCAGCAAGCTGAAGCCGGAAATTCTCAATAATACGAAAGTCGAAGGCAAGCTGTACTCCCTGTACATCGGCAGACCGCTGGCCCGTCAAGGCATCATCTATCGTAAAGACTGGGCAGATAAATTGAATCTCTCTGCACCGGCCAACGTCGATGAATTGTTCGAAATGGCGAAAGCGTTTACGGAGCAAGATCCGGACGGCAACAATGTGAAGGATACGATCGGGGTCGTTGACCGGAACGAATTGATCTACGGCGCGTTCAAAACCGTATCCTCCTGGTTCGGGACACCGAACGGCTGGGGAGAGAAGGATGGCCAATTGCAGCCTGAATTTACGTTCCCAGAATATATCGACACGATGGATTTCTTTAAAAAGCTTCGTGAAGGCGGTTACATGAACCAGGACTTTGCAGCAACGAGTAAGACGGATGCCGTTAAAATGTTCACCAGCGGCAAAGCAGGCCTTTATATCGGCGGTTCCATGCAGGATATCGATTCCTTGCACAAGGATCTCATCAAGAACGTTCCGGACGCTGTCGTGGATACACACAGTATGGTGGCCGGACCGGACGGTCAGTTCGCTCAATGGATGATTCCTGGATATAACAACGTAGTACTTTTCCCGAAAAGCGCAATCAAAGACGAGGCTGAATTGAAGAAAATTCTTGCCTTCTTCGACAAAATGATGACACCGGAAGTTGCTAACGTGATGTTCTGGGGAATCGAAGGAGTTCACTATACAGTTGAAGACGGCAAAGCCAAGCCAACCGACGACAAGGAATTGATCGAAAGAGAAGTCAAAGGCTACAAGGATAGCCTCATCGGCGAATCCGAGACGAACGGCATGTACGAAGCTTATAACACCCTGCCAGGCAGAATCCATGCAGAAGAGCTTCTCTTGGAGAACGTGAAGGTAGGCGTTCCTGACCCTACAGCACCGCTTGATTCCGCTACGTATACGGAGAAAGGCGTCGAATTGCAGCAAATCATTACGGACGCAACCTACAAATATATGTACGGCCAAATCGATAAAGCCGGTTTTGAGAAAGAAGTTGAGAACTGGAAGAAGCGGGGCGGAGATAAAATCATCGAAGAGTACAACGCTGCATACAAGAAATAAGGATTTGGCCAAGGCAAGTTAGCTATAAGAAGGAAGTAGAAAAGGTTGTTGATGCACTCAACAGCCTCTTCTATTCCTAAGAGCGGCGCAGCCTTGCACCAATATGAAACAGAAAGGAAGAAGATCATGCAGGAAGTCACCGCACAGGCAAGTACAGCTCAACCGGTACTCGAGGCTTCGAAGAACAAAAATGAAGTTAAAAGACGAATATGGAGAAATCGATGGCTCTATGTCATGATTGCGCCGGGCTTGCTGTATTTTATTATATTCAAATACTTGCCCATGTACGGACTCATCATTTCATTCCAGGATTATAAGCCTTACAACGGCATCCTCGGAAGCAACTGGGTAGGTATGAAGCATTTTAACAGGCTGTTCAGCGAACCGGATTTCTTTAACATTTTGAAAAATACGATAGTACTATTCGGACTGAATATCTTTATATATTTTCCGATACCGATCATCCTTGCATTAATGCTGAATGAGCTCAGAGGGAATTTCTTCAAGAGAATTTTCCAATCGCTCCTGTATATCCCCCATTTTATGTCTTGGGTTATCGTCGTCTCCATTTCTTTCGTTATGGTCACGATGGACGGAGGGATTATCAATGATTTGCTAGTCTTTTTTGGATTTGAAAAAGTCAACTTTCTGCTAAATCCGAGCTGGTTTAGACCGATGTACATTATCCAGGTGATCTGGAGAGAAGCAGGCTGGGGTACGATCATTTACCTGGCTTCGATCGCGGCAATCGATCCAGGGCTGTATGAAGCGGCTCGCATGGACGGTGCCGGACGACTAAGACAAGTTTGGCACATCACGATCCCGGCAATTAGGGGCGTTATTATTACACTATTTATTTTGAAAATTGGTTCCGTTCTCGACTTGGGATTCGAACACGTCTACTTGCTGCTCAATTCCATGAACAGAGAAGTTGCGGAGATTATCGATACGTATGTTTATACTGCAGGTTTAAGACAAGGTCAGTTTAGCTACAGTACGGCGATCGGCTTCTTTAAATCCATCATCGGCCTCATTCTGGTCATGACTGTAAACAAAATCTCCAAGAAAATGGGAGAAGAAGGCGTCTATTGATATGCTACGGGAGGAATTGAAATGGTAGAAGATAGATCTTTCACCGGCAGGTTGTTTGCTGCTGTAAACTTTACTTTATTAGCGATCATCGCATTGATCACGGTGCTTCCCTTTGTGCACGTTGTAGCAGGATCATTTACCACGAGCGCAGAATTGGCGGCCAGTAAATTCGTGCTTATCCCCAAAGTTTGGAGCTTCGAGGCATATAAATTTATTTTCTCTACGAGTACGATTTTCAAGGCGATGGGCGTATCCATCGGAGTGACGCTGGTGGGGACATTGGTCAGTATGTTTATGACGTCTTTGATGGCTTACGGGCTATCGCGCCGGGATTTGGACGGACGCAAGGTCGTGAACTTCATGGTCGTATTCACGATGCTGTTCCATGGCGGGCTGATTCCTACGTTCCTGGTTGTAAAAGAACTGGGCATGATCGATACGTATGCTGCATTGATTATCCCGTCGGCAATCAGCGCTTTTAACATGATTATTCTCAAAAACTTCTTCCAGAATATACCGGAAGGTCTTGAGGAATCAGCTAAAATCGACGGCTGTAATGATTTCGGCATTCTGTTCAAAATCGTACTGCCTTTATCCATGCCGGCGATAGCGACCATTTCGTTGTTCTACGCGGTTACTTATTGGAACACCTATCTGACGGCGATCCTGTACCTGGATGACAGCGCGAAGTGGCCGATTCAGGTTCTGCTCAGACAAATTGTCGTCCTGGCTAGCGGTTTGGATCATAGCGCTACACTGGACGGCGTCGTTCCGCCGCCAGACCAGACGATTAAAATGGCGGTTATCGTCGTAGCGACTCTGCCGATTCTAATGGTGTATCCGTTCTTGCAGAAGCATTTTGCCAAAGGGGCAATGCTGGGCTCGATGAAAGGGTAATTCATGTTATCTTGCAATTCATCTTGGAGCAAAAGGATATTGTTAACATGGAGGGAGCTTAGAAATGACTGTAAATGTATCAGCTACGCCGCTGGATTGGGCAAAAAAAGCATGCGATTCCTTAATGGACACCTATAAGGCGGGGGAGCTTCCCCCGGCTCACCGCTGGCATTACCATCAAGGTGTATTCTTATGCGGCATGGAGCTGCTGTGGGAAACGGTTCGGGAAGATCGTTACGTCGAGTACATTCAGGAATATGTAGACGATCTTGTGGATGAGCACGGCAATTTGTACTTTCAGCGGGATGAGCTGGATGCCATGCAGGCAGGGCTGCTGCTGTTCAATCTTCACGAAAGAACGGGACAGGAGAAATACCGGGTCGCGGCGGAGAAGTTGAGAAATCTGCTGCTGACCATTAATCAGACCTCGGAGGGCGGCTTCTGGCACAAGGATAAATATCCTTATCAAATGTGGCTGGACGGACTTTACATGGCCGGCGTATTCTCCTTGAAGTATGCCAACGCCTATGGTGAGACGGGCCTGCGTGATACGGTGCTTCATCAAGAGAGATTAATGCGCAAAAATATGAAGGACGAGGCAACCGGCCTACTGTATCATGCTTGGGACGAAAGCCGCCGCATGCCTTGGGCCGATCCGGAGACGGGATGTTCTCCTGAATTTTGGAGCCGGTCGCTGGGATGGTACGGTCTTGCTCTAGCTCAGTTCATGGATCTGCTGCCGGCCGACCATCCGGGCCGCGCAGAATTGCTCCCCGTTTTAGGCGAATTCGTAGAGGCGCTGATTCGCTTTCAGGACGAAGAGAGCGGCTTATGGTATCAGGTCGTCGATAAGGGACATATGCCCGAAAACTGGCTAGAGACCTCGGGTTCGTGTTTATTCGTGTATACGATTGCGAAGGCCGTTAAGCTGGGAATTTCCGGAGAGAAAGCTCTGGCTGCAGCCCAAAAAGGTTATAAGGGTTTGATTAGCGTGCTCCAGCAGGATGAACACGGAAGATTGATTCTGCCGGACATCTGCATCGGTACCTCCGCCGGGGATTACGATAATTATGTTACCCGCCCCAAAGTAAATAACGATTTGCACGGGGTTGGCGCCTTGGTTATGGCATGTGTTGAGATGCAGTCCTTAATCAACGGTTAATGGCAACTATTTTCATTTGCAGCAGGACTTGATTCTCTGGAAGCGCAGGGTATCAGGTCCTTATGTTTCTAAGACGATAGCATAAGAATGGGAGCGAGAGCAGATGCAAGTATATAACATAGTGGATTACGGAGCACAGCGGGACAGCGGGATACCCGCGACAGAGGCGATTGCCAAGGCGATTTCCGCGGCCAGCGAGGCTGGAGGGGGAACGGTCTATGTACCGGCGGGCACGTTTCTGACCGGAGCTATTTTCCTGAAGAGCAACATAGAATTGCGCTTGAACCCTGGGGCGGTTCTATCATTTAGCACCAATCCGGATGATTTTCCTGCCGTGGAATCGAGATGGGAAGGCGTAAAGCGGCAGGTGCATGCTCCTTGCATTAACAGCTTCGATTCACAGAACGTATCGATTACCGGGAGCGGGACGATTGAAGGGAACGGACAGCCGTGGTGGGATAAGCATCGGAACAGACCGGAGGAGCTGGAATTTCCGCGTCCAACGACGATCGGTTTTTACAACTGCCGGCGGGTGACGATTAAAGATGTGAACATCAGGAATTCACCAAGCTGGACCGTGAATCCGATTTGCTGCTACGATGTCACCGTGGACAATGTCTCGATCTATAATCCGGCGGATTCGCCGAATACGGACGGCATTAACCCGGAGTCGTGCACGAACGTGCGCATCAGCAACTGCAATATAGACGTTGGCGACGACTGCATCGCGATTAAGGCCGGAACCGAAGATACGGCGGAACGGGTGCCTTGCGAGAACATTACGATTACGAATTGCACTATGGTTCATGGTCATGGCGCCATCGTGCTTGGAAGCGAGATGAGCGGAAATATTCGCAACGTCACGATCAGCAACTGTACGTTTAAGCAGACGGATCGGGGCATTCGGCTTAAATCCAGACGGGGTCGCGGCGGAATCGTTGAAGACATTCGCATCAGCAACATTGTGATGGAAGATGTGATCTGTCCAATTAAACTGAATCTGTATTATTTCTGCGGCCCGCGCGGCAAAGAGAAATACGTATGGGATAAAAATCCGTACCCGATCACCGAGGAAACCCCATGCTTCCGCCGCATTCATTTCGCGAATATTACGGCGCGCAACGTCCATGCTGCAGCCGGATTTTTGTACGGACTTGCTGAGCAGTATATTTCCGAAATCACGTTCAACGATATAGATATTTCCATGGCCAAGGATGCGATTCCAGGCTATCCTGCGATGATGGCAGGCATCGATAAAATGCAGCGCCGCGGTTTTTATCTAGGGAACGTAAGAGATATTCGCTTTAATCGGGTTACGATTGAGAACCATGAAGGCACGGCCTTCTATATCGAAAACGGCGAGAATGTGGAAATCACGCAATGTGAGTCCAGAAACACCAGCAAGCCTGAGAAGCTGGTCGAGCAAGTTGCAGTCGCACCTTCCAACGATAATATTATTGAATGAGGTGAAGTGTTATGACACGTGAGCGATTAAGAGGATTGCTGGGAGATCTGCCCGTCAATAAGCCGATCACGGCGACGGTATTAACCCAGGAGGAGCACGACGGCTACTTACTGGAATCTTTGGTGCTCGACCTGAACGGAATCGAACAAGTACCCGCTTATGTGGCTAAACCTTTACATGGAGAAGGGCCGTTCCCGCTCGTTGTCGTCAACCATTCCCATGGCGGGGATTATGAGCGGGGCCGCAAGGAATTTATCAAGAGCAGCCATTATTTGCAGGAGCCTTCGTTTGCAAAGGTTCTTACGGGAATGGGATATGCAGCCTGCTGCATCGATATGTGGGGCTTCAACGAGCGCGGCGGCAAGAAGGAGAGCGAGCTCGTCAAGGAAATGCTGTGGCGGGGCAGGGTAATGTGGGGCATGATGATTTATGACAATATGCGTATGGTCGATTATATGTGCCACCGCGAGGATATCGATGCTTCCCGCATCGCGACGATGGGGATGTCGATGGGGGCGATGATGTCATGGTGGCTGGCGGCTCTTGATGAGCGGATCAAGGTCGCGATCGACATTTGCGGGCAAGTTGATGCGGAGACGCTAATTGCCAAGCGGGGCCTGGATCATCATGGGTTCTATTCATACGTGCCGGGCCTGCTGAAGCATTTCAAGACCTTGGATATTCAGAAGCTTATCGTGCCGCGGGCCCGCATGAGCATGGTCGGGCGCAACGACCGGATGACCCCGATCGAGGGTGTTGAGTATTTGGCGGACGGGCTGTATGAGGCCTATCAGGCCGCAGGCAAAGCCGATCATTGGCAGCCGTTCGTTTCCAGCGCCGGGCATATGGAGACGCTGGATATGCGGGTAGCCTGGCAGAAATTTTTGGCGGAGCATTTATAGGATGGAACAAATTTCATGGCAATTATCCGAACCTATTATTGTAGGGAAACAATCCATCTGCCATTTCCAGAGCATCCAGGCGGCGATTGATTTTCTGGAACTGCCAGGGTTGCAAAGTGCGGGCGCGGTTCAAACGTTGTATATCATGTCGGGAATATATGAAGAGAACGTGCTTATCTATCGTTCGCATTTGCGAATTATTGGCCTGGGCTATGTTGAAATAACAGGTGGAAAATATGCCCGGGAGCTGGACGAGCATGGCGAGCGTATTGAAACCTTCGGGACGCCGACATTGTTTCTCGGCGGAAGCGATCTTGTCTTGGAGAATATTGTGGTGTCGAATACGGCTGGCCAAGGGCCGGAAATCGGGCAGGCGGTGGCGGTCTATGCGCATTGCGACAAGGCCGTGTTCAGGAACTGTTCTTTCAAGGGGCATCAGGATACGCTGTTTACGGGACCGCTGCCCCCGGCGCCCCGGGAAAGGGCAGAGTTCGGCGGGATTCCGCTCAGGGAGCATCATGCGAACTACCGCCAGCTGTATCAGCATTGCTACATCGAGGGGACTGTGGATTTTATTTTTGGCGGAGCGACGGCTTATTTTGAAGGCTGCGAGATGAGAAGCCTGCGCCATTACGAGGGTCAGTCGGGTTACGTCACGGCAGCCTCCACGCCGCAAGGGCAGAAGCATGGCTATGTGTTCCATCGCTGCTTCCTGACCGCCGCTCCGGGAGTTTCGGACGTATACCTGGGGAGGCCGTGGCGGGAATATGCCAGGACCGCATACGTCAATTGCGTGCTGGGCGAGCATATTCATCCGCGCGGCTGGGATAACTGGAACGATTCAGCGAATGAGAAGACGGTCTGCTACGAGGAGTATTGCGGTGACCAGGCTGGATCGTTACGCTTGCAGCGGGTATCGTGGGCAGGCTGCTGTGATACGGATCCGGAGGAACTGCGGATGGAGCAGGTGTTTGCCGGGACGAATTTTTGGAAGCGAGAAGAGGAGCAGAATCGATGACACTCCCTTTGTTAGCCGACTTCGATGCGAACACGAGTATGATCAGTGTGGCTGATATTTTTTATGCAGCGGTACCTTATATCGAAGGCTTGTCAGGGATCCGGATATATCAGTCGAATGATTTGATCCAGTGGGAGCATTACACCGATATATTGACGGACCATACGGCATGGAGCAGCAGTGCGGACATCGGTGTTTGGACGCCGCAGCTGAGTTATCATGACCACCAATATTACTTGACTTATACGGATACAAGAATTGCGAAAAGGCCTTTCATGGAATGTCACAGTTATTTAATGGTCGCGGACCGGATCGAAGGGCCATGGTCGGAACCGATTTGCTTGAACCGCGGGTTCGACTCGGCGCTGTCCTATTCCGAGGAAGACAAACTTGTATCAGCGCTATAGATAAAAGCATGGACTACTCTGTAACATTGAAGATGGAGGAATTCCACTAACACCAATAACAACAGGCAATTAAATACAATGTTAGACATTACATGATTTCGTGGGCAATGCAGAGGGGAATAGTTCTCTGTGTTGCCCATTTTTATACATGTAAAAGATATGACATATCGACCAGAAAACCATAGCAAATAGACTGCAAGTATATTTGAGGGATTTATTTGAGGTTAACCTAACGGGCAGTTTAATTTAGTTATTTCGTGGTAAAATATGGGTTGATATTCAGTTCTGAGAATGGGGGCCAACCTAATGATGGTAAGAGAAGCATCCATTGAAGACGCAGAGAGGATTGCATTCGTCCATGTTGGTAGTTGGAAAACAACGTATAAAGGAATCATTGCTGATTCATACTTATCAAATCTTACAGTCGAGAATAGGACGAAAAATTGGATTTGGACATTTGAAAATCGAGAGGAACATGAAAAAATATTTGTTGCCGAAGACGGAAAAGGAAATGTTGTTGGGTTTTCCAGCGGTGGTCAAAATCGAAATAAGGAATTCATACATGAAAGCGAGCTATATGCTATCTATTTGTTAAGGGAATACCAAGGTTTAGGAATAGGCAAGAAACTCTTCAATTTAGTGGTTGAATCAGTAAAAAATAAAGGCTACACATCGATGATGCTATGGGTACTAAAGGACAATCCATCTTTAGGATTTTACATATCGCAAGGTGGTCGGCCTGTAGGGCAGAAAAATATCACAATAGGGACGGATAATTTGGTTGAATTGGCTATTGGTTGGAATAACATAGCAGGTTGTTACTTAACTAACGGGTAACGATAGCATGACAACAACAGGCAGGATAGTGTAGAAGTCGTATGGGCAATATAACCAAAAACTGAGGGGCAATCTCCATGCGACGCAGTGTAATGGTATATGTTCTGATCATAATTTGGTTATTAGCATCAATACAGACAACTTACGCTAAAACGAAAGCAGACCCAAATAGGGTTATACTTACCTTGTTAACGCCCAAGATACAAGAACAATTAGATCTTTATTACAAGGATAAACTGAATGAAATGCCTTTGTTTGCTCCATTCCTTGATCCATTAAACGTATTGATTGAATATCATGATTCCCATATCGTTGTTAATGTGACGGTAACACCTTATATCGGTCCCCATCTTGATGTTGGATCTGATTTTATTTCCTTCAAGATTGACAATATGGGAGGAGTAGAAGTCATAGGGTTTGAACATCTTAAAGATTTTGAGTTGCCCCCCAATTGGAAACACATTATTAAGAATGAAAAAGGTGTGGGCTGAACTAACGGGAAACGATTGTTCAATTCAGCAATACTATTTACTAAGTCATAATGTAATTGTAAATGAACAAAGAAATGGATAGAGATTCAGATGTTTTCTGAAATCTCTATCCATTTTTAATTTCGCCAATAAAATGTCTAACATCACATTCAATAGCTTATCATTATTGGCTATAGTGGCTTTTTTGATCTGTTATGAAATTGCTTGTACCGTAAATTTGAAAGTATATGCCCGGTTCGACGGGAGGGTAAACTCATCATGCGTCGGAGCTCCCCAACTATCGTCGCCCCCAACACCCATCTGCTTGTAATTGACCCGCAGCACGGTTTGCTGGCTTGGCGGCAGCTTATGTGGATGATCGTGTGCCTCAAGCTCCAGCGGCGTCCACGGCAGAGCGCACACCTCCATCAGCGGGGAAGCTTCGATGCGCAGTCCCGGGCCGTCAGCTCCTTGCGTCAAGCAGGCGTAGCGGACATCGGTCTTGTTGCCGCACTCCTGGGGCCGAAGGTAGGGTACGAACTGGTCGTGGACAGTTCCGGTGAACAGGCCAACCCGTGCCCCGGTTTTGCGGTCCCAGTAGTTATCGTGAGGCCCCCGGCCATACCAGGCAATCGTGTCCAGTCGGCCATGTAAGTTGAACATCATCCCGATTTCAGGAATTTCCGGCAGGCCGCTGCCTGGAACGAACTCCTCGCAAACCACCATCGTCCCGTCCGGGAGGACGCGATACTCGATGGTTAGTGCAGTAAGGAGGGCCGTGTCCAAAACATAACGGCTTGTGATCACGCAGCCTGAGCCTTCCCGTTTCCACGAAAATTCGTTCAGCTGCCGGTTGTTCGGTGCATCTTTCCAAATGCGGCTGCGTTCGTGCAGTTTGTTGCCTAAATCATTGTCCGTGACCGCGCGCCAGAAGTTCGGCCGAACCGGCTCCGCTAACAGCTCCATACTGAATAAGGCATACGAGACGAGTTCCCCGGTGCTCTGGTTGAATGTGAGGGCAACGTCGTTTGCGGAGACCAACAGTTCTCCATTTAGCTCACTAACAGTCACGGCTGCGACGTTATCGAGGACAGGAGTTTCCCTGTTAAAGTAAGGGACGAGCGTAAACTGCTCCCATGCAACCTCGTGTCCGGCTTCCGCCCATATCGACTTATGCCGCGTCACGAGGGAGACGGTCAGGATCGCTTCCGGCCCGCAAGGATCCATCGGAAGAAAAGGAATGACGACCTCCGTGCTTTCTCCCGGCGGGAGACTGAATTTTACGATCCCGCTTGACCCTGGTTCGCCATCCAACTGCACTTCCCATTTCAGCGCATATTCGCGAAGATCCGTAAACAAATACTGATTCCGTACCCGAATTCGGCCTTGCTGCAGGTCCACGCTCTCGAACTTGACGTTCTGATAGCATTTCTTCACTTCGTCCAGCTTCGGCGTTACGGTGCGGTCGGCGAAGATCAGCCCGTTGCCGCAGAAATTTCCGTCATGCGGCGATTCCCCGAAATCCCCGCCGTAGGCCATATATTCGGTGCCGTCTGACGTTTGGGCACGGATCGCCTGATCGACCCAATCCCAAATAAAAGCACCCTGCAGGATGTCATAGCGGTCGAATAACTCGGTATATAGATGGAGCCCACCGCAGGAATTTCCCATGGCATGGCTGTATTCGCAAAGAATATATGGCTTTTGCGGATTGTTTCTCGCGTACTGCTCTACCTCTTTCGGCTTGATGTACATCGTAGACTCGATATCGGATGCCGCTTCGGAAGCCCGGTAATGGAAAATCCCTTCATAATGCACCAGCCTTGTTGGGTCAGCTTGCTTCAAAAAATCATGCATGGCGATAAAATTGTCACCGCCGAACGATTCGTTGCCCAGCGACCAGATCACGATCGACGGATGGTTCTTGTCCCGCTGGAACATGGAGTTGCAGCGATCCAGTACGTTGGCGCGCCATTCCGGCCTGCTGCCCGGAACGTTGCGGTCGTTCAGCTCCTTTTGCCCGTATTCCCATGAGCCATGCGTTTCCAAGTTTGTTTCGTCAATGACGTACAGCCCATATTCGTCGCATAGTTCGTACCACAGTGACTGATTCGGATAGTGGGACGTTCTGACCGCATTGATGTTGTAGGCCTTCATCAGCTCAATGTCCCGGATCATGTCTTCTTTCGTGATCGCTCTTCCTTTGTCGCAGGAAAACTCGTGGCGGTTGACGCCCTTGAAGACGATCCGCTTGCCGTTGATTTTCATTAACCCGTCCTGTAGCTCAAAAGTGCGGAAGCCGACTTTACAACTGACCGTCTCCAGCAATTGCCCGGTGACATCCTTCACGGAGAGGACCAGCGTATAAAGATCCGGCGTTTCGGCGCTCCATTTTAATGGATTCTGGACGGGGGCGGACAACGTTAGCTGCTGCTCGCTTCCTTCTTGAAAGGAAGCGGCAGCGGAATAGGGGGCATCCCACACGGGCCGTTCATCGGCATCGTAAAGCTGTGCTTCCAGCGTGCAGCCGGCCTTCGCCTCGAAATAGTCTGTAAGTTTGGCATCCAGCTGCAGCTCAGCATCCGCATATTGTTCATCCAGCTCGGTCCGTACGAAGAAATCGGAAACATGCACCGCCGGAGCCGAGTACAAATAGACATCACGGAAAATGCCGCTCAGCCGCCAAAAATCCTGATCTTCCAGCCAGCTGGCATCACACCAGCGATACACTTCTACGGCCAGCTTGTTCTCTCCAGCAGCAAGATAGGCGGTGATATCGAACTCGGCTGGGGTAAAGGTATCCTCGCTATAGCCGACGAGTTCTCCGTTCACCCAGACGTAGAAGGCCGATTCCACCCCTTGGAAGCTGAGAAATACGGGCTGGCCTTGCCAGGCCTCCGGCACCGTAAACGTCCGGATGTACGAGCCGACCGGATTGTACCGCGTCGGCGCAAAAGGCGGTTGGAGCTCTGGCTCTGATTCCTCCCACGGATAGCGGACATTCGTGTATTGCGGGTAGTCGTAGCCGTGGAGTTGCCAGTGGGAGGGTACGGGAAGTTCCGCCCAGCCGCTGTAATCATAGTCCAGTTTGTAAAAATCTTTGCATCGCTGGTCCGGGGTTTCCGCAAAGGCGAATCTCCAGGTGCCGTTCAGCGGCTTGTAGTAGGACGAAGATGTTTTGTTTCCGGCAAGGGCTTCCTCAATCGTGGAGTAAGGCATCATGGAGGCATGAGCTTCCATGCGATTAATCTGGAAAATCTCCGGGTTATTGTTCCATTCGGGATATCCGTTGACAGGCGGTTGATAGACAAGTTTCTGGCGCAAGATACCAACTCCCTTTTTTGATCGTTTATTGATATATTCATATTATAGATTCCATAGAATAGGATTGATATATAAGGATTTTCTTCATTTATATCAAAATATGAAACGAGGCGTGTGTGTGGACAGCAAGATGATTTTCTGCAATCCGCAGGAGGCGATGCTCTTGCCGCTGTATGCGACAACGATTGGCTTCTGGGAGCATCAGCCTGAGACTGTCAGGCCGGACGGTTTTCCTGATTACCAGCTTCACCAGGTTCTTGATGGCAAAGGGGAATTGATCATTAAAGGGCAGAGTTATATCGTCGGTCCAGGGGACGTCTTCTTCCTGTATCCCGGGGTGACGCATCAATACGCTCCGATCAGCCGGCAATGGCAAGTAGCATGGGTGTCCTTCCAAGGAAGAGAAGCTGGGCAGATGCTGCTTCATGCCGGAATCAGCGAATCTGGGCCGAAGAGGTTAAAGGAGGAGAAGTGGCTGCATGAGTTGAAGGAGCTGCTGCTTCAGGATGAGAACGGACAGTACGCCTCTCTGGAGCACTCCAAACTGCTGTACGCCTTGCTGGTGGATTTAAAAAGAACGCTGCAGCCGCTACTGAACCAGGAACATGACATGGAGCGGATCAAGCCCGTTCTGCAGCACATCGATAGAAATCTTCACCGGACTCTGCAGCTGAAGGATTTGGCCGAGGTCATTTCGGTTTCTCCGCAGTATCTGTGCCGTTTGTTTCAGAACAGCATGCAGCTTCGCCCGGTGGAGTACGTGAATCAGCAGCGAATCAATCGGAGCAAGCAGCTGATGTTCAGCGAACGGGACAAAAAGATTTATGAAATTGCGCGGCAGGTTGGCTTCGATAATACGAGCTATTTTTGCTCCGTATTTCGGCAAGTATCCGGCATGAGCCCCAAGGAATTCATGAGTCTGCATGGACTTTGAGGTTGGCGAAAATATTCAACACAACGATTTGTGGTCGCGAATGGAATGCAAAAAACGGGGCTGCCCAGGCATGGTTTGGATAACCATTGGGTAGCCCCGTTATGATTTGGATTGTTATTTAAGCTTCCCTGAAAGTATTTCGATGGGCGTTTTACAGCGGCTCCAGGCGGAACAGTGCTACGCCATGAGGCGCTACGTTTGCCGAAAGGCTGTCCCGGATGGCGGTCGTTTCGCCCGTCCACAACTCCTTCGCTTGGACAGAGGCCGAGATGCCCAGCCCTTGAAGCGGAAGGTTGAACTCAAGCGGAGTTTCGCCGGTATTGAAGCAGGCGACGTATAGGCGGCCATTCGCCCCGTCGGCTCCCCAGACGATGCGATGTCCCTCCCTCTCGAGCAGTCTGGCGCCTGAGCTGGATTGATGCATCTCCAGTACGTCGCGATTGGTAAGCAGCGATAACGTCCATTCGTCGTTGTCCCTCAGCTCTCCGCCAAAGAAAAGCGGGGACCGGAACAAGCACCACAGCGACATCATCGTTATTTGCTCTTCGCGGGTAAATCGCGTCCAGCGGTCCGCACCGCCGCCATCCACGGAACGAATGCCGATATGGCCCAGCGGCAGCATGTCGCAGTCGGGCCAGCAGCCCTCTACCGATTTGTCCTGCCATCGCTCGCAGCGATTGAACATATCTAGCAGCAGGTCCCAGTGGTCCCAGAAGTCGTCCGTCATTCTCCACATGTTCGCATTTTGTGAGAGGAATTCTGCATACTCGACTGGCGCCGGACCCGGCGACAAGCTCAGCACCATCGGTCGTCCGCAGCGGTCAATCGCACGGCGGATCAGCTCGATTTCGGGCTGATGCGTATCATAGAGCCGCGAAGCGGCGATGTCGTCGACCTTCACGAAATCAACGCCCCATTCGGCATACAGCTCGAACAAGGAGTCGTAGTAAGCCTGAGCGCCTTCCTTGGCAGCATCTATGCCGTACATATCCGTATTCCAAGGGCAAATGGAGTTAGGATGGGCGATATCGCGCGCGGTAACGGGCGCGTTTTTGATAGGGGTGGCTGCATGAACGGCCTGACGCGGAACTCCACGCATGATGTGGATGCCGAATTTCAGGCCGAGCTGATGGACATAGTCGGCCAGCGGCTTAAAGCCCTGGCCGTTTGCCGCCGAAGGGAAGCGGTTCTCCGCCGGCATAAGCCTTGCAAATTCATCCATTACCAGCGGCACGAACGGACGATAAATGGATGAATTGGCGCCGGGCTCGTACCATTGGATGTCGACAACTACCGTATCCCAACCATACTCCTTTAGGTGCTCTGCCATATAATCGGCATTCCCGCGCACCTCAGCTTCGGTGACAGCAGCCCCATAACAATCCCAGCTGTTCCACCCCATCGGCGGCGTTGGGGCAAATGATCGATGATCCATAACAAGTTCCTCCAATCCAAGTTCCTAATATGTGATGAAATAGAATTGCTCTTATGGCTTCATCATAATATGCTCTAGTAATAGCTATCTACAACAATTTAGGAACATGAATAGCACGGAATTGCTGTGTTGCATGAAGGGATAATCTTCTAGTCGAAAAATAGCCGGTTATACTGCAGAGCATGATTGCCTGAGCGGAAAGACCCGGGGGTTTGTCCCGTGAACTTCTGGAACACTTTAATATAATAGCTTCCCGACGAATAACCGACCTCGCCGGCAATCGCCTCGATGCTCCAATCGGTAGATTGCAAAAGCTCGATCGACCGCTCAATCCTTTTCCGGTTGACATAGTCGTTCGGAGTAACGCCAAGATGCTTCGTAAATGTCCGCAGGAAATGGAACTTCGATAAGCCCAGCTGCCTTGCAAGCTGATCGAGGCCAATCATGCGGCTGTAATGCGCATCAAGAAATCGAACGGACTCGCGGATGGCGAGCGGCCAATGCTCTTGTTCCCGGTGGCGATCGGAAGCGGCTCTTCTCAGTTCGATCAAAAATTGGTACACATAGGAGGAGGCGGTATACGGATCCGTGATATTGCCGCTGTGCGCTTCGTCGAACAGCACCTTGAGCCGTTTGATCGGCAAACTGTCGGGGCTCAGGTATGGCGTTGTGCCGAGGAGGGAAACAATCTCCTTCCAAAGTGGCAGCACCGTGCGCGGACGTATCAGCAAAAAATAGAACTCCCACGGCACCGCGTTTGTCTCCAGAAAGTAATAGCGGTGGCTGCTGGGAATTTCGGCGAGGAAAGCCCGCCCCGCATCTATTCTCGTGGTGGTTCCGGTGCTCGGCTTTGGGGCTGCGTTGATGCCAAGTTTCCTATCTAGTTCCTTGCCTTGTTCTCCGCCAACTCTCTGTTGGGCCTCTACCTTCTCCCCAGCCTCAAAAATACCCTCCCCTTGAACGGTGTATTGGAAAATAAACAATGGGCCGTCCGTACGGGTCAACCCATCCCAATAGTACTGCGGGTTGTCTACAACCTCATGTCCTACGGCAAACAAGCCGCATAAGGGAAGATGGGGAACGTCATTAAATCTGAAACCATAGGTTCCCCAGCCAGTTTCTATTTTTAAGTTCATAATCTGCCTTGCCTCCTACGGGTATTTGCGTTTGCCCAACCGGATGATATGGATGATTTTACTCGTAAATATCCATAGGATAGCATATTTTCGCGATAGGAGGAGGAGAAGAAGGGGGAGGGGGAGGCCCTTGCGAAAGAAATGTACTTGAACGGACCCTGGTTCCGCTAATTGCCGTTTTTTCGCGAAATCAGCGAGCTAACGGACACCGAAGGCGCTATTTAGTGAAAATGACCACGGAACCCTTCGATTCTACACAAATAAGGTCCACTGTGTCCGTTAATTCCAGGAAAAGTAGCATTTTTGCGAAATAGCGGAACCAGGGTCCGTAAGAGATCAGCAAAACCCAAGTTACTTTTTCAAACACCGATGTCCTCACTAACTAACGAACCTATGCCCTAGTCTAGAGTTCTTCCCTCATTTACACCAACCTTTGTAGTACCTAACGGACAGTATATCTGGAGCCCGTTAAAGCGTGCGCTCTTCACTGCGCCTAGCAATTAGGTGTTACTGTTGAGCCCCATTGGTGTTTCTGCCGAGTTCTGTACTGATTAGCTATTATGGGTAACCGCATTGATTTTCTTGTACTCATTAGGGGTCACGCCGACGATGCGCTTGAACAGCTTGTTGAAATAAGCCGGATCGGGGTAACCCACCTCGCAGCCGATCTCATGGATTTTCATGTCGGAGCTTGTCTTGAGCAAATGCTTCGCCTTCTTGATACGCACCTCGATCAAGTAATCTGTGATTGTCACGCCGGTCTCGCTCTTGAACAGCTTGCTGAGATAGCTGGGGGTCAGGTAGACCATCGAGGCCAGGCTGCCAAGCTCGGTTTGCTGGTCGTAGTGCTCGTGAATCCAGCGTTTCACCGTTTCTACGGATTTGTCCGCCATTTGCAGGCGGCCTGCTCTAATATCTTCGAGTCCTCTGAGGAATTGAGATAAGAACAAGCTCTTGAGCTCCGCAAAAGCCAGACAGGACAGCATGTGCTCATCCAGCGGCTCTTCAGCGGCAGGAGCGCATATCGATTTCCATTCCGGAAGCTCCGCTAACGCCGTATCATGAATCAATCGGCATAAGGAAAGGATAGATTGCCGGGAAGCTCTGGCGGCCATTGTCTGGTCGAACAATTTCTCCAAGTCCGCCTTTATTTGCGGAATATTTAAAATCTGCATATGCTCGCTTAGCACATCCTTTGTGCTGATGAACCAATCCATGAGGTTGGGCTCCGGCTGCGGCAAATCATCGTAATGGTAATAACTCCAGGCCGAATAGTCATATAGCCCGTAGTCGCATGCCCGAACGGCCTCGCGGTAGGCCTCGCTTAGCTGGGCTGCCTCACTGTATCCTCGGCTGGAGCCAGCCTGGACGATGCCGAGGGAAGCAAGGCCTGGCTGCAGCTGACCTGGGAGCTGCTTAATGACCTTGGCATCGGGTTCATCGGCGTAATAACTGACAACCGCCAGCATACCTTCGTTAGTGTCGACGATATCCACGATACAGCTCAGGTCCGGGACGGCTAAATTCAGTTGCTCGCGGAGCGCCTCTATATCGCGGCTGCGCAGCACATGCACGGCAAAATAGGGCAGCTGCAAATGCAGCTCAGGCAGCTTGCTGCAGAGAGTGGAGGGGCTTGTGAAATAAGAAAGTAGTACCCCAGAGCGTAGGCGCTGCTCTTTTCCGAGGCTGGCATCCTTCTCTTCGTGCAGCGTATAGAGCAGCTTGAATAGCTGCTTCTTGTTGATCGGCTTGAGCAGATAATCCACCGCGGAACAGCGAAGCGCCTGACGGGCATATTCAAAATCGGTGAATCCGCTCATGATAATGCACCGGATCTCCGGTTGAACGGATTTGAGCCGCTTAATGAGCTCCAACCCGTCGACCAGCGGCATGCGAATATCCGTAATGACGACGTCGATGTCCGATGTCTCGATATAATCCAGCGCATCTTGCCCATTGGAGAAAACACCGGCCACAACAAAGGCATCGTTTTCTTTGGTGATGATTTTAGCTACTCCCTCGCGGATCGAGGATTCGTCATCGACAATGACCATTCGAAGCATCAAATTACCTCCCCATAGCGTATACGATGTTCTTCTTCCAGGAGACCAGCAATTTTTAAGGTTACCATGGTGCCTTTCCCAGGCAGGCTGTCTACCGTCAGATTCGAGGCGTCTCCGTAATACAGGCGGACCCTTTCGTTGACATTGCGCAGACCGATGCCGAATTTATCGATTTTGCCATCGGTCAAGCTGCGATTCAACTGGGCCAACGTTTCTTTATCCATGCCGACACCGTCGTCGCTAATCTCGAAGATAGCGTCCGGTCCTTCATTCCAGGCAGTGATTGTAATGGTCCCCGGCTTCGCCTGCTTCTCTAGCCCGTGGAACACCGCGTTTTCAACAATCGGCTGAAAAACCAGCTTGATGACCGGTAAGTGATAGAAATTGTGCGGAACCTCGATATGAAAATCCAATTTGTCCGGAAACCGGATTTGCAGCAGCTGCAAATAATTGCGGACATGGCGCAGCTCCTGCTCGACGGTTACCGTCTCATCGCTGCGCGTAATGCTGTATCTGAGCTGCAGGCCGAGCAGATAGGTGAGCTCGGCGACGCGGTCGTCGTCGTTCAGCTCGGCCAGCATGCGGATCGATTCCAGCGTGTTATATATGAAATGCGGATTGATCTGGTTTTGGAGTGCCAGCATATCCGCTTTTTGTTTGCTCTTCTCGGTTTCGTACACCTCCTGCAGCAGTCCCTTGATCCGGTCGATCATCCGGTTGAAATGACTGCCGAGCCGGCCGATTTCGTCGTTGTATTTTACCTCGACATGAACGTCGAGGTTGCCGCGCTGCACCTGTTTCATTAATCGTACCGTACGGGTGAGCGGCTTGGTTAGAGCGTAGGAGATGAAGATCGCTACCGCCAAGGCAAAGAAAACAATGAGCAATGCCGTAATCATAAGGGCGTTGCGGCTTTGCTTCATTGGAGCAAGCAGCTCTGTAAGTGGAATGTAGGTAATCGTTTTCCATCCGGTGCTGGAAGATGCGCTGTAGACCGAGATGTACGGCATTCCCTCGATGTCCAGCTCGAAATGTCCGCGCAGCCCGGAGGCCTGCTCCAGCAAGGGACTGCCGCTTAAATCTTTGCCCAGTATGGCGGGATCGGAATTGTATACGACTCTGCCATGCTCATCCACGATCAGGGTGTTGCCGTGCGTAACTGTGTTCAGCGGCTGGATAATCTCCTCAAACAGGCGAATGTCCACATCGATAACGATGATGCCGATGTTCTTGAGCGTACTGACGGACTGAATGGAGCGCATGATGGTGAACACCTGCCGCTGCTCAGAGCCGTTGACTCGAATTGGGTGCGTCCCGAGCAGCACGGGAGAGACGCCAGCCTCGCGCGTCCGGATCTCCCACTCTGCCAGCCTTTCTTCGGGATACATTTCGTTGATGCCGGGTTTTTTATTATAAAAAATCGTACCGAAGCGATCGGCCATATAGACTCCGGCAATTTCTTCCTTCATATTCGCTAGGTACATCAGAAACATATTGATGCTCGTATTCTTCTCCCAGTCCGTCTCCCGTTCATCCAGGTGCTTCTCCACGTCCTTGTTGTATAACGGAAGGATGGTATACCGCTTCAGGTCGGCGATGTAGCGATCCACTTTGTCCATGGCGTTGTCGGTCATTTGGCCGGCGGAGCTCGTCATGTTGTTCAGAATGGAGTTCGAGTTCGCCCGGTACGAAGAGTAGCTAACGTACGTAATCGGCAGGGAGATGAGGAACACGAAGATGACGACTAGCTTTTTTTGCATGGATAGGTTAGCGAAGAACACCCAGGCTTTGCGACATAGATAGAAAAGGGATGAAATCATAGGCTGCCGTCCTTCCTGCAGAAATTGCCGGTTATTTAACCGCGCCGCTGGTCACGCCTTCAAAAATGTATTTTTGGAGCACAAAATACAAGACGACGGTCGGCAGCAAAATGAGCAATATAGCCGCGCTGATTAAGTTCCAGTCAGCGATGTTCACACCCTGAAAGCGCATGAGTACCGTTGTCACCACGCCAAGGCTTTGCTTCGGCATGTAAAGATAAGGGGTGTACATGTCGTTGTAAATGCTGATTGATTTTAGAATGACGAGCGTGGCCGTCGCCGGGGTAAGCAGCGGAAAAATAATCGAGCGATAAATCCGGAATAGCGATGCACCTTCCGCCATGGCATTCTCATCGAGATCGACCGGAATGTTGCGGATGAATTGCAGGTACAGAATAATCTGGATGACGTCGGCCCCGATATACAGAATAATTGGCGCCCCCAGCGTATTATATAGACCAAGCTGCTTAATGATTCCGAACGTAGCGACTTGGGTCGTAATGCTAGGTATGACTGTAGCGAACAAATAGGCGCCAAACACGGCTTTTTTTAGTTTAAAAGTAAATCTGCCCAGCACGTAGGCGACCATGGTACCAAAAATGATGTTGAAGACAAGGGCGGCGCAGATGATGATCAGCGTATTGGCGAAGCCGTTCAGCAGCCCGCCTCGCTCGAATACAACTTTGAAATTATCAAAGTTAAAAAAACTGTCAGGCAGCGCCATCGTACTTGCCGTATTGAATTCGTCGCTGGATTTGAAGGAGTTCACGATGATGACATAGGGAGGAAACAGGACGATGAACACGCCGACCAGCAGAGACAAATATTTGATGATGTCGAGTGCTTCGAATTTTTTGCTGCTCATTTTCCGTTCCCTCCTCTGCTAAGCACGAATTGTTGAAGACCGACGACGATGATGACGAAGAACAGCAGGATGATGCTCATGGCCGAGGCCAGGCCATAATGATTATAGGCAAACGCTGTCTCCACGACGCGCTGCACGTAGGTTTGCGAGGCTCCGGCAGGTCCACCTTTGGTAAGGACAAAGGGAAGGTCGAAGACCTCGAGGGCTCCGGTGACCGTGAGGAACAAGTTCAACTGGATAACCGGCTTCATATTAGGTAGGGTGATGCGCCAGAAGGTCTGCCAGGCGTTGGCGCCGTCGATTTTGGCTGCCTCGTAAATATCACGCGGGATTGCCTGCAGGGAAGCGATGTAAATGACCATGTTATAGCCCATGAATCGCCATAGTCCCGTTGAAGCCAGTGAATAATTGACCAGGCCTGGCGTTCCGAGCCAGCTGGTTTCCCCGAGGCTGGTCAGTCCGACTGCTTGCAGCAGCAGATTGAGCGAGCCTTGCGTCGTATCGAACACATAACCGAACATGAAGGCGACCGCGACGCCGTTCATAATGTAGGGAAGGAAGAGCAGCAGACGAAACACATTTCTTCCCCGCAGCCTGCCGTTTAAAAGGACGGCGAAATAAATCGCCACGATATTCTGGACAATACCCATGACAAAATAGGCGAAGTTATGGGTGAACACCCCAAATATATCCGGATTGGAGAACACTTCCTTGTAATTGTCCAGGCCTACCCAAGGCTTCTCCGGGCTATAGCCGTCCCAGTCGGTGAAGCTGAACCAGACCAGCTTAAGGGCCGGATAATAGGTAAAGAGCAGCAGCAGCGCGACTGGAATGAGTAGAAAAGAGAAGATAATGATGTTTTTCTGCGTTTTATATGACAAGGTTCCGAACATTCCCGTATCCCTTCTTTCTATCCGCCAAATTGACAGCAAAATGGATTATCGCCTACCGATAACCCATTTTGCGTAATGTTCAAGGTTAATGCCGATTCATGAATAGCAGTTTCATTAATAACCGAGATCTTTCTTGGCTTTGGCCCAAGCTTTATTCCATTTATCAAGCACGGCTTGCGGGTCTTTCGCCAGCACGAACTCCTGGGCAATGGCGGGCAGGTCGACTTGCGCTTTGTTGGAAATTTCGATGACCTTTGGATCGTCCGGCATGCCTTCCTGCAGATCTACCCCTGTAGCCTGGAATTCCGCGAGTTGGGTCAGCTTGGATTCGCGGCCTTCCAGCGGTGAGATGAACCCGGCGAAATCCTCGTATCCGGAGTCCTCCAGCATCCAGGTCAGAAATGCCTTAGTTGCCTCGAGGCTCTTGCTGTCTTTGTTGACGGCGTAAAAGAAATCCGGGTTCAAGCCGGCTCTGATCTCGCCGGAATTGTCGAAGGGCAGCGGGAAGAATCCGATATTGTCCGATTCGGCGCCTACACCGATAACTTGGTTAATGACCCAGTTGCCCAGGAAATACATGCCCATTTTGCCGTTCGCCACGTCTTTCTTGGATTGCTCCCAGTTTGTAGAGTTTATGTCTTTCTCCAGATAACCTTTCTCCGCGAGCGTTCGCAGCAGGGACATTGCCTTGCCGTATCCGTTATCCATGGAGAAAGGAGCTTCCATGTTCAGCCTCTCGTTGGGGAAATTCTTATTATTCTCGATGACTCTCGGCAAATCGTAGACCCAGTTCCCCAGCGGCCATTTATCCTTGAAGTTGGAGGAGAGCGGAATAACGCCGTTTTGCTTCAACTTCTCGCATGCAGCTAGGAATTCATCCCACGTCTTGGGGAGCTCGGTAATTCCGGCATCGGCGAAGGCTTTTTTGTTATACACGATTCCTGAGGTTGAGTTGCCCGTCGTAATTCCGTACAGCTTGCCGTCATAAGACTTGAAATCTTTAAATGAAACCTCCGCACTTAACTCCAGATCGTCAAGCGGAGCAAAATATTTAGGGAGATCTGAGTTGGGGATATCCGGGATGAACATCAGATCCGGCAGTTCGCCGCTAGCCATCCGGACTTTGATCTGCTGATTGTAATCGGTTTGACTTGCTTCAAATTCGATCTTGATGTCTGGATACTTCTCGTTGAAGCGTTTGACGTAGTCGTCGTATTCTTTGCCGATCATGTCCGTCCGGTTGGTTAGGAAGGTAACCTTCCCGCTCAGCTTATTGGATTCGCCTTGGCCGTTGGAGTTATTCTCGGCCACATTAGACGATCCGTTGCTTGCTCCGCCGTTACCGCCGTTACCGCCGTTACCGCCGTTACCGCCATTACTGCTGGTGCCTTTGCTGCCGCTGCAGCCTGTTACTAAGGTCGTTAGCGCAAAAAACGTTATGAATGCGATCAATAAACCTTTCTTTTTCATGTTCTTATCGCCCCTTTTTCGAATATTTGGTAGCGCTTACAGATCAATTGTATAGTTTTGTCATTTCACTTTAAATGTACTAGGTTGCTATTTATTGTCTTTAATTAACCTGTTGCCGGGTTGGAGAAGGGAGGGGTATTAATGAGAATTTTGTTTTCTAAAATAAATAACAAAACAATAACAAATTTCATTGATAATGTAATATAATAAATTATAATTCAAGAAAATTCTACTATGTCATTGATGGAGGGCTTATGAGCATTCAACAGCAGATATTAAATCAGTGGAGTTTTAAAGCATGTGATGAGACGGATTGGCTTTCCGCAGCAGTTCCAGGGACGGTTCATACCGATTTGTTGCGTCATGGCTTGATTCCGGATCCGTTCTACGGGACGAACGAGCATGATTTGCAGTGGATCGACAAGAAGGATTGGGAATATAAATCCAGCTTTGAGCTGCCTGACGGCTGGGCGGAAATGACTCGGATCCAGCTCGTTTTTGAAGGGCTTGATACATATGCGGATGTCTATGTGAACGGGCAGCATGCGTTGTCTGCCGATAATATGTTCCGAGCTTGGCATGTGGATGTGAAGGACCTTCTGCGTACGGGAAGCAATGACATCCTTGTTCGATTCCGTTCGCCGATTAAGGAGGATTTGCCGAAGCTCGCGGAGTTGGGATATGACCTTCCGGCGACAAATGATCAATCCGAATTGGGCGGGCTTGAGGAGCGCAAGGTCAGTATTTTTGCCCGCAAAGCGCCTTATCATTATGGCTGGGATTGGGGGCCGCGCTTCGTAACCAGCGGTATTTGGCGGGAAGTTCGTCTGGAGGGCTGGTCGGTTCCAACAATCGGTGATTTGTACATTCGCCAGGACGAGGTAAACATTGAGGAAGCCAAGCTAACGGCCGTTGTAGAGGTAGAGGCTGTATCGGATTGGAATGGCCGGTTACGCATCGGCACGGAGGACATGAACTGGGAACAGGAAGTGACGCTAAGGCCTGGTCTACAGACATTAACGCTGGATACGAATATTACAGACCCGAAGTTATGGTGGTGCCGCGGGCTCGGCGAGCCTTCGATGTATTCTTTTCATGCGGCATTGCTGCAGGGCGAGGAGAACGTATCGGATCGAACCGTAAGGACAGGACTCCGCAGTATTGAGCTTGTCCGTGAGAAAGATGAGGCGGGGGCGTCATTTTACTTCAAGCTGAACGGTGTACGGGTATTCATGAAAGGCGCCAATCACATTCCGAATGACAGCTTTACGACAGAGGTAACGCGGGAGCGTTATCGCCACGAAATCGCCTCAGCGGTAGAGAGCAATATGAACATGCTGCGTGTGTGGGGCGGGGGCATTTACGAAGAAGATGCCTTCTATGAGTTATGCGATGAGTATGGGCTGCTGGTGTGGCAGGACTTCATGTTTGCCTGCAGCATGTACCCTGGGGACGAAGCGTTCCTGAACAACGTGGCTGCCGAAGCGGAATACAA
Source organism: Paenibacillus sp. YSY-4.3 (assembly GCF_054767475.1). NCBI lineage: Bacteria > Bacillati > Bacillota > Bacilli > Caryophanales > Paenibacillaceae > Paenibacillus > Paenibacillus sp. YSY-4.3. Next base: position 140,944 of record NZ_BAABMC010000001.1, read on the forward strand.
TGTGAGACGACTGCGGAATCACCCTTCCATCGCTTTATGGTGCGGCAATAACGAGATCGACTCGGCTTGGGCGCACTATGCCTGGAGCACGGGCTGGGGCTGGAAGGAGAAGATGGACAGCGCAGAGCTTCGGGACAAAATTTGGGCCGATTACGAGGCCGTGTTCCATCGCATCCTGCCCGAGGCCGTTCGTAAATGGGCGCCAGGCACTGATTATTGGCCGTCATCCCCGCTGCGCAGTCTGACAGGGGACGAGAATCAGCATGCAGCCCAGGTAACAGGTGAAGGAGATGTTCATTATTGGGGCGTATGGCATGCAGTAGAGCCGTTTGACAACTACAACCAAAAGATTGGCCGCTTCATGAGCGAATACGGTTTTCAATCTTTTCCCGAGCTGAAAACGGTACTGGAATACGCTGCGGAGGATCAACTGGAGCTCGAGTCCAAGGTGATGCTGGCCCACCAGAAGAACGGAAGAGGCAATCAGCTTATCAAGGAATACATGAGCCAATATTTGCCGGAGCCACGGGATTTTAAATCGTTCCTGTACATGAGCCAATTATTGCAGGCCCAGGCGATTCAGACGGCGATCGAGGCACACCGCCGGAATAAGCCTTACTGCATGGGTACGCTGTATTGGCAGATGAACGACTGCTGGCCAGTTGCTTCCTGGGCGGGAATGGACTACTACGGACGCTGGAAGGCATTGCAGTATACGGTACGCCGCAGCTTCCAGGATGTCATGCTATCGATCGATGATACCCAGAAAGGCGAAGTGGCCATTTATCTGGTTTCAGATCGGCAGGAACCTATCGTGGGTGTGCTCAAGCTGAGTTTATTTGATTTCAGCGGTCAACTGCTGCGCGAAATGAGCCATGAGGTGGCTGTCGGGGCCGATGCCGCAGATATCGTGCACCGGGTTCAAACTGGCGAGTGGCTCGGCGACCATGATCTGAAACGTGTAGTAATGCTGGCTGAGTTACACGCGGATGGTGTGGTGCTGGATAGCAAGCCATATTACTTCGAGTTATTCCGCGATATCGAATGGCCGGACGCGGCAGTTACGGTTGAGGAAGTTCCGGGAAGCGGGGGCATGTCCTTCACGTTGAAGACGGATGCACTTGCAAGGCAAGTATGGCTGTCGGCTGAGGAAGAGGGGATATTTACCGATAACTTCTTCGATCTCATTCCGGGCGTGCCGCACACCGTCACTTTCCATCGCCGCAGCTCCAGCAATGAGGCGTTCGTTCCAGGCAAGCCGGGAACACTAACGGTTAGATCGATGAAGGATTTTATCGAGTAGATATTAGTGCAGCATAGTGGCGGCCTGCGGCAGTATATTGTGCTGGGATATGTTGTGTCAATGTGTGTTTAATGTGTTTAGTCTGGTTAGTGCCTTATGCTAATAAGTGCGTAGTGAGTGTACGTTGTAGATTGTCATTGTGCCGTGTGCCGTATGCCGTATGCCGTATGCCGTATGCCGTATGCGACCCTGTTGGACGTTGTGCCTTTTGTGACGTGAGCATGACTCTGATCGGACACAGGTTCCGCTATTTGTGACAAAATGCCATAAAACGTTGGGCTAACGGACATACGATTCTCTATCTGGAGCGAACATAGTGAAATTCCGCTAATTTTCATTAAATAAGGTAACTACGGTCCGCTAGACGTAAATCTGAGCACATTTTCGGAGAATAGCGGCTTCTGGGTCCGTTACAATTCAAGGGGGGCGAAGCATACCGATTGGAACACCAAGTCTAGCTCGCTAAACGCCAGGTACTGGCTAAGGACACATAAGGAAGGTGCTAGCGCTAAACGCTAGGCATCGAGTTAACCGTTCGCTTTCACGTTGGGTATTGCGCTGCATGAGGCGGCCAGGACTAAATAACAAACCAGCTAAAAGGCACAAAAGCCCCCCAAGCATCTAAAGCTTAGCTTTAGTCGCTTGGGAGGGCTCTTTAGTCACTTGGGGGGCTTTATTTTGATGTCTCCAAACTTAGGCGTTTTGTTACATAGCCGGTCATTCCCACAATCCGAGGGATTCATAAACCTTAAGTGAGACGACCCCGTTAGGAATGAGGCCATGATCGCGTTGATATTTTTTCAGGGCGGCGGTCGTATCGGCGCGGAATTTACCGTTGCAGACTCCGTTAAAGTATCCTGCGCTTTTCAAACGGGACTGAATCAGTTGAACTTCTCCTCCGACATCCCCCTCGGCCAAAGCTCTGGGATCGTGTCTGGCATTGCCCAGCACATGCCCGTATATCGTTACTTTGGTGCCGACCGGAATCATATCATATAGCTCCATCACGTCTCTATTTCGCATCCGCACGCAGCCATGGCTTAAGTGCTGCCCTATGGAATAAGGCTTATTCGTGCCATGGATGCCATAGGTTCCCCAAGGGACATTCAATCCCAGCCAACGTGGGCCAAAAGAGGGCCCCCAATCGGTTCCTTTGTATATTATTTTGTATTCCCCAACGGGAGTTGGTGTGGACAGGTTTCCTACCGCAACGGGATACGTTTTGAATTTCTCCCCCTGTGCCCGGACAATCAGCTTATGATACTGCGGATAAATCTCGATCGTATATAGCCCTTCGTCGGCTACGATCGGCAGCGAAGGATCTTTATGAGCATACACAGGAATGGATGGGGAGGTTCCCCAGCCGCAAATCGCCATTTCCGTAATTATAACAATGCAAACGAATAAAGCCGATCTGAGCGGCATGCCGATTCTGGCAATATTGTTTAAAGTCATCATCTCACCATGGGTTTTATTTTAGGAGTAGTTTATGCTAAAGTCCGGCTTTCATGCGGCTGTAAAGAAATAGCGTAAAAAAGGAGAGCTATTCGCTCTCCTTCAATTAATTGTGTACATGTTTTGTGCCCTATTCAACCAATCCAGCCTGGCGCAGGAATTGGCGAAGCGCGGAGGCAGCTGTCTCCCGTGTCGTAGGCGCAGTCGGGCGGAAACTCTGGCCGTTATCGTTTAGGTCGCCGTTGATGATGCCTGCCGCTGACAGCGTCTTGACGCTCTCTATGGCATAGCCAGCAATGCCGGCTTCGTCATTGTAAGCTTTTAGCGACGGATTCGCCGTCTTTAGCTCAGTGCCAGTCAACTGCAGGGCCCGAGCTAAAATAGCACTCAGCTCCTGGCGGGTGACATTGGCATTCGGCGAGAATTTGCCGTCGCCCGTTCCCCGAATCAGTCCTGCCTCGAATGCAGCTGCGACATCGTCTGCATACCACGCTGCAGCGGACACATCCGAGAATGTGGCGGAACCGCTTGCTTTCAGCCCAAGGGACCGAACGAGCAGGGAGGTGAACTCAGCGCGCGTCAGATTGTTATTCGGCGAGAAGGTGTCTGCCGACGTGCCTTCAATAATGAATTTGTTCGCTAAAGCGGTAATATCGGATGCTGCCCAGGAGTTGGCAATATCTTTGAATTCTACAGAACGCCCAACCGCAGCATATACGGAGAAGCCGGGACGGCTGACCGTTACTAGCGTAGAACCATCCGATTGTTCTTTGACTACGGAAGCTACGGGCCTGATCTTGCCGTTGGATTCGTAGAGCACGCCTGCCTGATTGGCTCCGATTTTGCCTGGAATTGTGAAGGAGCGCTTAATGAATGTGCTGCTTGGCACCTCCACAGCTTTCTTGACAGAGCCCGAAATCCAATTTGCCTCGAAGGCTGCAGGTGAGCCGATGACCGCAGCTCCTGCGGCTTTGGCGGCGAATTTGGATTTGCTCGAATCTGCTTGTGCAATGATGATTTCTAATCCAGCGTCAGCAGGTGCCCCTTTTAGCAGGGATGCTGGAATTGCAACAGCGGAGCCTTCAAAACTTACGACTATCACACTTTTTGCATTCAGTTTCTGAGACAATTGCTTGAGTTGATCGGCGCTCAACCTTACCTGGCTGCGGTGGCCGTCATGATCAGGAATAGGTATAATTATGGCCGCCGCCTCGTCGCCGATCGATTCCAGCGCGGACTTCAGAGCATCATCACGGATAACAACCGTCGCAGAACTATTCGCATCTTCGTTGATCGGAGCGATCACCACTTGCTTCTGCCTTTGCTCGATGACTGCGCTGGCTGCCGCGCTAATGTCGTCAGCTTGTGTTGCTGGGATGGCAGGCGTGCCCGGAGCCGGAGCACCACCACCACCGGAACCGCCGCCCGTTCCTCCACCGGAGCCGCCGCTAGCATTGTTTGTGCTAAGGTCTACCCGGAAGGATGTAATGGCATGATATGCAATCTCCTCACCGCCCTTTTTTGCTATTTCGCCACTTGGCGTAACTTGGGCCGCGGCAACGTATATTTTGTAAGTTCCAGCACTGAGGTAGGCTGGGGTTTCCGTTCCGCTGCCATTATCGTCGTAAGGATAATACTTGCTGCTGATGCCTGGAATAGTATACACGCCAGGTGCAAATCGCTGATTCAAATCCTCCAGCATGTCACTTGCGAAATAACCGAGAGACTCATCCTCCAAGTTTACAACATCAATGACATAATAATTCGTGTCTGTCGCAGTCAATCGGAAGGAAAGGTCTGCGGTCTGCTGGCTGCTGCGATTAGGATAGACAACCGAATTCGTAAGCTTCAATTCCTGAATTCCGAATCCGTTATCGGGCAGCTTGCTGCCTACATATACGGTGAAAGGCAAATGTAGATCAGGCACTCCGGAACCGGCCAGATTAACCTGTCCTTGATAGAAGCCAACCGCTGCATGATTTGCTACATCCAGATCAAGCTGGAGGACGGATGTTGATTTGGCAGCTGCCGTGACTGTGCTCTTATCCAGACTTATCTCCACACCTGGATGAGTGCCATGCCATTCTATAGTAGCCTGATAGTCTGCTGCTTGGTTCGAAGTATTTTTGAGTTGCAGGGTTTTCGCCGATACGCTTCCCGGAGCTATAACGCCAAAGCTTGCTGAAGAGTTATAGTTAATGACATTCTTAGGCGAATAATTGGTGTCCAGAATCGTAATTGGCTCAAGGGCCTGCAGCAAAGCCGGCGTACTCGTCGCTTTGCTTGCATTGACGCGCCCTGCGCCCTGCTGGTACACGTCGTATAAGTCGTTATTCTCATCTCTGATTACATCTGCGGTGTTGGCAAGGGCAGCCCTAATGTCGAACGGCGTCCAATCTGGATGCTGCTGCTTGAGCAGGAGCGCTAAGCCCGATACATATGGAGTAGACATGCTAGTACCGTTGTTGCGCAAATATGCCTGATCATAGGAAGCATTTGGATCGCTTTTGCCATATGCCGGATAAGTGGACAAAATACTTACGCCCGGGGCCATGACATCCGGTTTAATGCTTAAGTTAGCGTCAGCGTTTGGCCCCCAGGAGGAAAAGCTGGCCAAAGTGTCGCCTTTACTAATTAAAGGTTGATAATTTGTTCCAAAAGTAAATTGGAGTGATAAATCCGGATTCTCCATAATGGCTTTGACCAACTCGCGTCCTTCTACCCCCTTCATATCAAAGGTAGGTATAAATAGAGGATTGTCGCCGAGCGTGGTGTCGATATAATCGTCTCTATCTGCGTTAGGAGGATCTAAATCTGCGTCATCCCCGTCGTTAACGCCATTGAAAATTACGATCGCTTTGGCGCCGGATATGCCCGCATAGATCACTTTCTCAGTGAAGGTTAGCTTGCCGCGCGAAGCCAAAACGACTTTGCCGGCAACATCCTTGTTGGCATAGTCAGAGAGACCGCCAAGACCAACGTAAACTACTTCATGCGGAACGTCACCAAGAATCTGCGCCAAGTTCTCATTGCCGCTCTCCCAGCCTATGGCCCGGGGGTCGGATAGACCATAGGTAGCAACAGTCGCCGAGACGGGGTTCCCGCTGGGATCCGTTGCAGTATTGTCTACCAAAGCAGCGGCAAGATTGACTGAATACATTTTGCTGTCGCTCGTAACCGCCCCAACGGCAATCCCCAGCTGAGAGGTTGCGGGCGATCCCATGGTATAATGCCCCGGCCCGGCATTTCCGTTTGCTGAGACGACGATGATCCCAGACAAGACGGCATTATTGATTGCGATGGCATCTGGAGAGTTGACGTTCTTCTCCGTGTCCGAGCCTAGCGACAGATTAATGACATCCATACCGTCCTTCACTGCCCGTTCAATGCCGTCAATAACCTGCGCGGAAGTGCCGGACGCCGTTCCGGGTTCTACCAGATCCCGTCCAAGCACTTTGTAAGCATAGAGATCGGCTTCGTAGGCAACGCCTTTCTGGGCGATGCTGGCGGACGTATTGGCCGCTCTTCCCACGAGAATGCCCGCGACGTGGGTACCGTGAGCTGTCCCGCCGTAACCGACTTGATAAGGATCTTCGGCTGGAGTAAGCGGGATCTCTTCATAAGGATCGTTATCGTTGTAGAAAGAGTCGTACCCGCCTTTATATGCATCCTTCAAATCAGGATGAGTATAATCTACGCCTGTATCGACGACGCCGACTTTAAGGCCTTTGCCAGTCAGTCCTTTGGCCCAAGCGGCATCGGCTCCGATTTGCTTCAGCGGAGTTTCGTCATAATTGATTGCATCGGCCGCAGTGGTGGAGGCGATCGGAAGAGCGTACCAGATGCTATTTTCTTGGATCGATTTAACGCCTGGAATCTCGGCAAGGGATGGTATTTCATTGGCGGGAATCGTTATTTCGAAGCCATTTAATACTGTGTTGTATTGATAATTCACCTGCAGATCGATGCCTTGGTCCTTCGCTTCTTCCAGGAAATCCCTCTGCTCATTGCGAACTGCGGATTCCGTTGCTGCAGCAGCCAGCGAGCGTATCCCCATCCGGGCAGCATATTTGCCCACGGCGGCAGGTTGTCCTTCGAGCTGTACAATAACACGAACCTTGCTGTGAGAGCTTGTATCGATTTGCGGCGAAATGAACGTCTCTGCGGATTCGGCTGAAATTAATAAATCATCGATTATTTGCAGGGGCAGCGAATTTGCAGCCGCAGCGCTGCCTCCGCCAGGAAAAAGTCCGACCAGTAGTGCAAAAGACAGAATAACAACAAACGATTTGCGAAACCAAAAACTTTTCTTCAAATAACTCCCTCCATTTGGTTAAAATATTTGATATGAATTTCAGTTCCAGTTTGATGTCAGCTGCCAAGCATAGACAAGGCCTTATACCAATCCCCCTCGTACGATAAATGGACGAAGTTTAGTTTTTGCTAGTTTAGTAGGGAAAAAATACTAAAGAAGATTTTACCATTAGTAATAAAGAATTACCATATCTCTTTAGTAGGTTTTATATTGTAGTAAATTGTATATATTTGTAACAATATCGGATATAATGGAATAACTATACAAATGGGAGGTTTGAACTATAAATAGATAGAATGTTAGTTGCTTGTTGCACAATAATTTTTGACTGAAAAGGGCGTGTAGTAATGGTAGAAAATGAAATAAACAGACAAACGGAAGAAACCCCGCTAGGTGTATCAGGATTGGGAGGATGGCTAATACTCGTTCAAATTAGTTTGTATACTTCGATCATTACAAGAGCGGTTACTATGCTGCAATCAGTGTCGCTAACCGGGTCGGCTGGGGGGCATCCTCTGACCTCTCCGGGCTCGCCGTATTATCATCCTATGTGGAAGACAACATTCATGGTAGAGGGCATATCTGCGGCGATCATGCTCATATTTACCATCTTTATCTTAGTGAGCTTCTATCAGAAAAAAAGAATATTGCCTCGTATGATGATCACGTTTTATCTTATTAATTTCTTGCTGCTATTAATCACTGTTGTTATGGTGAATCAAATTCCTATGGCTAGGGAGGTAGGAGGAGTAAGCGGGGTTTCGACGATCATTGGCGGTGTGGTAGGATGCGCTATCTGGATTCCCTATTTTTTGAAATCAGAGCGCGTACGAAATACGTTTAGAAATTAGAAGTGAACTCAAAATACATACCTGGCAGATGACAGAAAAAGCATTCCAGGACGAGAATTACTACTGGCCGATTCGCTGCCTGAAGCAACTGGCCAGACTTCCGCATGAATACGACACTTGGCTGTTTGCCGAGCATACAATCCCGAACGGCGACCCGGCCGAGCCGTATGCGAGCAATACGAAGCTATCGGGAATGATGCTTACGGTGCCTACGAACGTAGATAATACTGAATCCTTCTTTACGCTAACTTTCTCCGAAGACAAGGCGGTGCATTTCTTCAGTCTTCTTCCTCTGTATAAAGAGGAGATGGAGCTGAAGGTGAACCGGGGGGCCGAGGCTTTATATCCTAAATTGGAGAAGGCGGGAATCAGTGAAATAGTGGATCCGACCCGCAAAAATGTCTGTAAAAAAGCGTTTTGGATTTTTTAAGCTGGCTTTCATTTGGGCTAAATCGGATTGGAACAAACACGGTAGGAGAAGGGCGTTGTGCCCTTCTTTTGCTATAAATATTGTGAAGAGGGTGTCCTGATTGGACCGTTTCCACCTTTGGGTATTAATCATTTTGATATTGCTTGCTTTTTTATTGGCTATTGGAATTCTGATCGAGAACCTGAGCGCTGGGAGTGGGCTGCCGAAGCCTCCTCAATCAAATGAACCAGTCATGGAGAACAATAAGAATGCGAATAAGAATAAGAATAAGAAATATCCGCCCTGGGCTAATGTTTTATTCGCTATTTTGCTGCTTTCCTTCTGTTTGCGTGAGTTAGCGGGATTCGGGCTGTTAATGGTAAGTGGTCCCAAGCAGGTAAGCGGAGTAGTTATAGAAATTGAAAAGTCGGGTGGGCGAAGAGGAAAGAGTTTCAGCAATAAAGTTCATATTGGCGAAATCACAGTGCATTACATTCTTCCGCATGGGATTAAGAAGGGCGAGGTTTATACCATTCAGTATACTCCGCTCACAATGAGACCCATAGGGGTGAAGAAGCTTCAGTAATCTGAGAATTAAGGCCGCAAAGACTTAAAATTAACAATAGAAGCGAGGAGAAGCCTTTGATCAACTATAACGGGAAAACATTTGCCTCCGTGCAAACGACCGAGAATGGAGAAGTCAATAGCAGCACGATATTCCGGTATTATCAAGAAGGGAACATCGTCTGGGCCGAGTATGCGGGAGGAGGAATTGTGCGGGGGCATCTGATCGCTAACGCCAATCACCAGGGGGAACTGGATATGAGATATCATCATGTAAACGACAAAGGTGAGATCATGACGGGCAAATGTTATTCCCGCCCAGTTGTCCTGCCTTCCGGCAAGCTTCAGCTTCATGAGGAATGGCAGTGGACCTGCCGCGATTTCTCCAAAGGACATTCCATCATCGAAGAACAATAAGCCAGACCGATCTCATGCTTAGATCGGCCTGGCAATTTTCTATTCGGTTAATTTTCCATCCTCGATATGGACGACACGGTCGCAAAGATCGAGCATCCGCTGGTCGTGCGTCACCATGACGGCGGCTTTGCCGTGCAGCTTCACTTCGTCCGCCAGCATCTGCACGACGTCTCGGCCGCGGTCAGAATCGAGGCTGGCGGTCGGTTCGTCGGCGAGGATGATTTCCGGGTTGTTCATCCATGCCCGGGCGATCGCTACGCGCTGGCGCTCTCCGCCGGACAGGCTGTCCGGGTAATGGTTCCGCCGATGCGCAAGTCCTAGCCGATGAAGCAGTTCCTCAGCTTTGGCTTCCGCCGCCTTGCGCGGCGTCTTGGCCAGCTTGGCAATGAGCAGCAGCTGATCCATGACCGTCAAATAAGGGATTAGATTGGACGATTGAAAGACGAAACCGATTTTGTCCAGGCGAATCCGGTTCAGTTCGGGCGGAGTCAGGTCCGTAATGTCCTCTCCGCCCAGGGCGATCTGTCCGCTCGTTGGTGAGAGCAGCGCCCCGGCGATGGACAGGAATGTGCTTTTTCCCGCTCCAGACGGACCGACAACCGCCACAAACTCTCCGGCTTTCACTTCGAGCGAGACCTCTTTCAGCACCTTGACTGAAGTATCCCCATCCCCATACACCTTGCTTATATTTTCCATTAGCAGTTTATCGCTCATTACGCAGTCCTCCCTATCGCTTCAATGGCATCGACTTTGACGACCCGGTACAAGGACAGCAAGGAGCCGACGACTGCTACTGCCAGGAACAGCACCGAGCAGAGGCCCACGAGACCCGGACTGAGGTCGAACGGCATGCTGGCCGGCAGAATGGCCGCTACCCCGTAGGTAAGCCCGATGCTGATGGCCAGGCTCGTGACGGAGAGCGTCATGACCTGGGATATGATGTTGCGGGCTAGGTAGCCGGAGCTTGCGCCGATTGCTTTCAGCACGCCGAACTGGTTCATCTTCTGAATCGTAATCACATAGAAAAATACCGCCAGCACGAATGCCGCAATCACGAACAGGAAAGCCACCATCATGAGCAGGGAGCCCTGTTCTTCCTTATATCCAGGTATGCCCTGCAGCGCCTGATCCTTCGAAATGACCTCAATCCCCGAAATCGATTCGCCGATTTGATCCGCTTTAGCGGTATCGGCTTGAAGTGCGATGGCGTTATAATTAGTGCCGTCGCTGGTGCCGCCTCTGGAGACTGCGGCCTTAAGCGAACCCCATTCCTTGAAATTCACGTGGATGACCGGGGAGTGGCTGAAGGACTGCCCTTTCGTGAATCCGACCACCTTAAACTGCTGTCCGGACATTTGCTCCTCCAAGACATCCCCGAGCACTACTCCCGCCTCTTTAAAAGAAAGATCGACGACCGCCTCATCCGGCGTATCTTCATCGATCATCCGTCCTTCGGCAAGGGCTGGCGCCAATATCCCCTCCGTTTCGATGGCGAACAGCGTGGCGTCGAGCTTCTTCGCTTCGCCCGCTTTGGTCACGGCGGTCATTTGCACGCCCAGCGGGGCGGCGGATGCCTTGTCCGTGAATTCGCGGATTTCCGCAAGCTGTGCCTCCGAAATTGTGGAGCGGGTCAAGCGGTGATCCGACTCCTTTTGCACTATTAAATAATCCGCATTCATATTCTGAATGGAAGAGGCATTATCAGAGGACAGGCCTTGGGCCAGTCCAGATACGAATAACACCAGCCATGCGATCAGCACCATAATTAACGCGATGAGTGAATACCGCATTTTGGCGTGTTTCAACTCTCGTAAAGCAAGAAACATGACAGCTTCATCTCCTAACTCCTATAGTCTGTCTATCAGGTCCTGACTAAACTATAAGAGTTCTCTATGAACGGAATATGAACGGGTCATGTCCGACTAGTGCGGTCTATCTTTCTTGCAATTACGCGATAGACGTTTTTGTTAACGACTTGGCAGGGTAATATGGAAAGTGGTACCTTTGCCAAGCTCGCTGGCCGCTTCGATGCGCCCTTGATGCAGCTCAACGATTTTCTGCGTGATGGCCAGACCCAGGCCGCTGCTGCCTTCCTTGCGGTCCCTGGCCCGGTCTACCCGGTAGAAACGGTTGAACACGTAGGGGAGATCCGACTCGGCTATGCCGATGCCTGTATCCTCGATATCCACGCGGCACTCGGCTTCGGTCTGGCGCAGGCGGATCGCGATAGTACCGCCAGGCTCTGTGTATTTGATGCTGTTCGTAATGAGGTTGATCCACACCTGATGCAGCAGCTTGTCATCCCCCACAATAAACGCTGGAGGGAGATCAAGCTCCACGGCCAGCTCCTTCTCGCGCCAGCTCCATTCCAGCATGAACAGCACCTGCCTGATCTGGGCGGACATATCGAATAGCTGCTTGTCCAGAATCGTCTCTTCCTTATCGAGCGAAGCGAGCATCAGCAGCTGCTTGCCAAGCTGGGACATGCGGCGGCTCTCGTTCTCGATGATGGCCAAATACCGCTTCTTCTGCTCCTCCGGCAAATCCGCCGATTGCAGCGTATGCGAGAAGCCTTGAATCGAGGCGAGCGGAGACTGAATTTCATGCGATACGTTGGACACGAATTCTTGACGCATCTGGTCGAGCTGCTCCAGACTCTTGGCCATCTGCATGAAGGTTCCGGCCAGCTTGCCGATTTCGTCCCGCCGTTTCACCTCAAGCTGAATGTTGTAATTGCCTTGGGCAAGTGTTTTGGTCGCCTCGGTCAACTTCACGATCGGATTTACGATGTAGCGGGTGCTGATGATGACGAACAGAATGCTTAATAGAACCGAAAGTACGACCAGTACGGCGAAGAAAATTCTCAGTTCCCCGAACAGGACGCCCACGTTGGGCCTGACGAATAAGGCGTAATCCTGGCCTGCGGCGTGCACAGGCACTCCGACAGTGTTGATCAGCACGTTGTCAAAGAAGCCGGTCACAAAAGGCCCTGTCGAAAATTTGGAGACGCCGTGGTACTCCTCGCCCCGGAGGACGCTTTGTACGATGGCATCATCCAGCTTCGTCTCCCGGAACGGGTCGCCGTAGAAGCTCCCATGCTCGAAGGGCGGAACCAAATACATTTGGTAGCCGAGTTCGCCCACATGGCTGAAGTAGGATACTGGATCGAGCTCTGGGTTTTGCTCGTAGAAAGTACTGATGCTTTTGGCCATCGCCGTAATTTTCTGATCGTTGAACGGCTTCAAAAGATGCTGATAATACAGGTTGGAGCCGACAAAGGCGATGAGAAAGCTCAGGATCATGACGAAGATCGTCGTGATGACGATACGCAAATACAGCGATTTCATCGGGGAGCGACCTCCAGCTTATAGCCTACACCGCGCACCGTGGTGATGCAGAAATCCTGGTGGCTGTCTCCGAACCGGCCGCGAAGGCGCTTGATATGCACGTCAACCGTTCGGTCATCTCCGTCGAAGTCCGTGCCCCATACGAGCTGAATCAACTCTTCCCGCGTAAAAATCCGGTTCGGATAGCTGGCGAGCTGTGAGAGCAAATCGAATTCCCTCAAGGGGATCATAAAAAGTTTGCCGTTGCTATGCACCTCATAGCTTCGCCGGTCGATGACGGTATCGTTCAATCGGATCGTCTCGGCGTTCACCATCTGGTAACGGCGAAGCAGAGCTTTGATGCGGAATAGAAGCTCTTTCGGCTCAAAAGGCTTCGTCAGGTAATCGTCCGTTCCGACGGCGAAACCCATCTCCTTGTCGATCAGTTGATCTTTGGCCGTGAGCAGAATAACGGGGAAGTCATAGTATTCCCGGATCTCCTCACACAGCTGGTACCCGTCTTTGTTCGGCATCATCACGTCGACGATGGCTAGGTGGATCTTCTGGGCTGCAAGCCGGTCAGACGCTTCTCCTCCGTCGGCTGCTTCCACGACGGAATAGCCCTCCGCTTCAAGATAATAACGTACGAGCTCGCGAATATGCGGGTCGTCGTCGGCAATAAGAATATGGATCACGTATTATGCATCTCCTTGTCTGAACTATAAAGCTATAAAGATAAAGCCGTTAAGTGGCAGTCCAACTGAAGCCAATATACCGCAATTTCTTGTCTTTTCACAAATGAGGAAGCAGGCATTATTAGAACAACCTAATTATACATCTTCATGGTAAAATAAGGCTAATCTAAACAAGGTTAAGGGAGGTTCAATGCGCATGAGGATAACCGTCGCCGACAGAGCTGATTTACAGCAAATTTTGCAGCTTCAATATCAGGCTTACGAAAGTGAAGCCCTTATTTATCAGGATGAACAAATCCCGCCGTTAACGCAAACGTTGGAGGACTTCATTGAAGAATCGCATTCGCATACGATTTTGAAAGCCGTGCTGGATGATGGCATGATCATCGGTTCGGCAAGAGCCCGTGAGGGTAATGGAACATGTCATATTGGAAAAGTCATCGTCCACCCTGATTACCAGAATCGAGGGATCGGCACGGCGCTTATTCGGGAGCTTGAGCGGCTATTCGCTCACTGTGCAAGATTCGAGTTGTTTACCGGACATGTAAGCGAAAGAAATCTGTACCTATATAAGAAGCTCGGATACAGCATTTTTCGAACCGAACTGGTGCATGAGCGGTTAAATCTCGTCTTCCTGGAGAAACATATGTACCAGGATGAAAGGGCGGAGCTTCTAACTGCGTTCCAGGATTGGATTGCTTTTGCAGTCAAACTTCGTGAACGGGATGAACCATATTGGAATCAACCGGTTGCTCCGGGAAAATGGCCGTTGCGAGCCGTCGTCAGCCATATCCTGCTGTGGGATAAATACTTTTATAAGCATGCCATCGACAAGATATATAAACAGGAGCCGCTGACCCTTCGGCATACCGACTATGACGAATTCAACCGGAAGGCACAGTTGTATGGTGAGCAGACAAGCATCGCGAGTTTGGCCGAGCAGGCGGTTTTCTACAGGGAGAAGATCATTGCCGCCATCCAGTCATTAACGGACGAATCCTACAATAAAGAATACATCGATGCGGACGGGCATCCGTTTTTCGTAGCGCAATATTTGAAGGATTTCATCCTGCATGACCAGCACCATATGGTTCAGATGGAGGAGAAGCATGGAGAGCAGTGTTAACCCGTTCCGGGAGGCCTGCCGTAAAGGCTGGAGCCTTGGAAAAAAGCTTCTGCGGACGATCTTTATCGTCATCATGATCTTATTCGGCGTGCTCAGTTTATTGCAAATCGCGTTCGCCGTCATTCTGTGGCTGGATTCCATCGGGACATAACGATTAGACAGGAGGCAGGGTTCATGAAGCAAGTGATGCGTTCATACTTGATTGCTATGCTTATATTTGCGCTTGCTATATCGTCGGCTTGTGCGCCTAAGCAAGCGCCAAACACCGATCAAGGCCCGGCGGCACCGGAGCAGTCCGAGACGGATGTTCGGCAGCCTGAGACCGGAGCAAATCCGCAGGGGAACGGCAATCATAGCAACCCTGGACAGGGGGATGATTCCGCCCGGCGGATGCTGGAGCAGTTGAGCACGGCGGAGAAGATTGGCCAATTAGTCGTGGTCGGAGTGGAAGGCACGGCCCCGGACGATACGGCGCGCCAATTCATTGAATCGCACCATGTTGGCGGCTTTATTTTCTACAAGAACAACATTAGCGATTCCAAGCAGGCGGTCGCTTTCTTCAATCAGCTCAAAAAAATGAATGCCAATAATAAGGTGCCATTATTGCTCAGCGTTGACGAAGAAGGAGGCCGGGTTTCCCGTATGCCGGAGGAATTCAAAGCGCTGCCATCTGCGCAGATTATCGGCGAGGCGGGCAGTACGGAGCTGGCGTCCGGCCTCGGATCCGTAATCGGCAAAGAGCTGGCCGGATTCGGCTTGAACATGGATTTTGCACCCGTGTTGGATATTAACAGCAATCCGGATAACCCGGTGATTGGCAGCAGAGCCTTCGGAAGCAATGCAGAGATCGTCAGCGAAATGGGTATTGCCATGTTTCAAGGGATCGGGCAGGAGGGAGTCATCCCTGTGCTCAAGCATTTTCCAGGGCACGGCGACACTTCGGTCGACTCCCATTTAGGCTTGCCTGTGGTTGAGCATGATATGGAGCGGCTGCGGAAGCTGGAGCTTGTGCCCTTTATCCGAGCGATCGAAGAAGGGGCGGACGTCGTGATGGTTGCGCACTTGCTGATGCCAAAGCTTGATGCTGAGCAGCCCGCTTCGTTCTCCAAGGCGGTCATCCACGATGTGCTGCGTGAGGAACTTGGCTTTGAAGGCGTTGTTATCACCGATGATATGACGATGGGAGCGATCGTAAAACACTACGACATCGGGGAAGCGGCAGTAAAGTTCATTCAGGGCGGGGGCAATATCGTGCTGGTCGGACACGAGCGGGAACGGCAGCTTGCGGTAATCGATGCGCTGACTGCGGCCGTGAAGCGTGGAGCTATTTCGCCAGAGGTGCTTGACGAACGGGTATACTCTATTTTGAAGCTGAAAGAGAAGTACGGCCTGAGGGACGATCCGGCGTCCGGTCCCGATATCAAGGTCATTAACCAAGAGATTTCGGATATTTTGACCAAACATAAGATCAGGAAACTAAAATAACACTCAGCCTCCCCTTTTTTTACCAAACACTTGTTTGTCAACAATTGTAACTTTCCGGCTTTGTAGAACGTCTATAGCCTAACAAGACATAACAGAGCTTATGGAAAGTGTTTTGACAGGAGGAGGCATAGCAATTGCAAGATTGGAGATCGCTCGGATACCCGGGCAAATGGGTACTGTATCTGATTCTATTTATCGCCACGTTGATTGGTATGAGATATGTCGTACATACGCAGCTGCCGGAAGGAGGGAGACCTCCGTATTTATTTATGCTGTGGAACACGTTTTTGGCATGGATTCCACTTGGCCTAGCGATCGTGCTGGATATGGTCAGTTTGCTGAAGGGAAAAATGCTAAAGCTGTTGCTGTTCCTTGGAGTCGGGCTGCTGTGGTTGTTTTTCTATCCCAATGCCGCATATTTGATTACGGATCTGCTGCATCCCTTTAACCGCTATCCTATTGCTTCCGGTACGGGAATGCGGTTCTGGGAAGAAAATTTGTTCTGGGATCATTTGTTTACGATGCTCTTCGCCGCATTGCTCGGCCTGGCCGTTGCCACGGCCTCTTTAGCTTCGGTTCATGCGCTCGTTCGCAAATATTTGGGAACGGTTGTAGGCTGGGTATTCGTTGTCGCTGTTTTGCTGCTAAGCAGCTTTGGCGTATACATAGGAAGATTCATTCGCTGGAATAGCTGGGATGTGCTTCAGGAGCCTGTGCGTATTCTGGGCGAAACGATCATATATTTGATGGATTTCGAATATTTGCGGCATGCGATCGGGTTCTGCAAATGGATATTCCTGATTACCTTATTCTGTTATGTGGCTGCTTATTATTTCGGTATTGCGCAGCAACTGCAGAGAAACAGATGAACGTGCTCAATCGGCCTCCTTCTGGGTAATGGTTAGTAGGATGCAAGAACCAGGCTTTACCCAGGAGGGAGCAGCGTGCAATCATGGTGGATATGGTTAAATGTGTTAGGCATGCTTGCTTTGGTCGGCGTGCTGTATATTCTCAACAAAAGGGTCACGAGCCGCTTTATATTGCTTGCGCCGATCGTATTATTTGTCCTCGGCTCGGTTATTTTGTATGTTCTGTAATATCATGCCGGTGGACAACACGTCTAGGCTAGTCGTCGTTATGGAACTGTTCTTCAGCTTTGTAACCGTAGCCTATGCATTATCCATGCTGGGCGTTTTTCGGCAGATATTTAAGGGAAATCCGGAAGCAACGGATCATTCTGAATCCAAAGAAGAAGGATTGTAAAAGAAAAGAATAGGGGGCAGGAGGCATGAGTACACGCGTCAAGCGGGATGGCAGCCAAGCAATTCCCGTGCTGGAAAGTCCGCGTCTGATATTACGCCGGATTACGCCGGAAGATTGCGAGGAGCTGCATCAGTACATGATTCATCCGCTGGTAAGGCGCAGCGCATTGCTCGAGCCGCAGACCCTGCTGTTCCCGGCGCGGCTATACCGTTATTTTGCGGAATGTTACGAGAGCCTTCGCGATCTTCATTTTGCCATAGAATTGAAGCAATCCCGCAGTATCATCGGTGTCTGCTCGTTACAGCATTGGGATCGTCTCCAAGGCAAAGCACGGCTCGGCTATCTGCTGTCCCCGGCATGCTGGGGACAGGGCTATGCGACGGAAGCGGCGAGATCTTTGGTTCATTTCGCATTCGAATCCTTGGAGCTTGAATGGATCGAAGCGCGCTGTTCACAGGATAATTCTGCATCGGAGCGTGTTCTGCAAAAATGCGGGATGACGTATGTTAAGGCGGTGCTTAACGGATCGAGGGAGCGAGGGAATGAAGAGAGGCTCAAGCTGTATGCGATCAACCGGGGGGAATATTGCGAATTAGGTAATAAAAATACATTGTTTGTTACATAAATGAAATATTACTGTGATCGTTCTCTAACAGTAAGGGGGTACACTTAATACATGACCCCCTTTTGAATATATTTGTCTTTGGAACCCAGCGCCGTACGTGTGGGTTCTCTTTTTTTTGTCTTTTTACAATTTTACAGCGGCACCGTCTGTTTGGTTTTGTTTTTGTAATATACCCATTGCGTGAAGCCAATCTCCTTGAGGCGAGCGGCAACCAGCTCCCATTCGTCGGCTACGCGGGAAGGTACGTGAGCGTCCGATCCAAAGGTGACTTCGACCCCGAAATGCAAAGCTCTTTCCAGAATGGAATCCGAAGGGTACCAGCCCCCGGACAGCTTCGTCTTGCCAGAGGTGTTAATCTCTATGGCAACACCTTCCTCGGCAATGACCTTGAGCGTCTCATCAATCGCCTCGGCGGCGGGAATGTCCGAGAATTCCGGATAATTTCCCTTCATGGCGTCAATATGGCCCAGAATTTGGAACATGCCGCTGCGGGCCGATTCCTGGATCAAGGCGTAATAGGCTTCCTTGTCGGCGATGCGCTGCTTCTCGCTCAGCTTCTTCCAGCGGTTTTTATTGAAAATGCTGACGTTTCTGACACTATGAACTGATCCGATAACATAATCGAACGGGTACTTTGCCAGCGTTTGGCGGTAGATTTCGGCATGCTCGGGGAAAAAGTCCGACTCGATTCCGAGCAGAACATCGATTTTTCCTTCATATTCGCGTTTTAGCTGGAGGACTTCCTCGACGTAATTTTTAAACTCCTGCTTAGCCATCGCTATGCTCGGGAAAGGATGTTCCTCCGGACTGCCGAAATATGGAGTGTGGTCGCTGATGCCAATAACGGACAATCCCTCTTTGATGCCAGCCTCAATATAATCACGGATGTTGCCGTCGGCATGGCCGCAGCGGAAGTGGTGGGTGTGCAGATCAAATTTCATGCTGATACTCCTTTTATATATTAGAATAGGTTATTCGGAACCAATGAAATGGGTTTCCGGCATGCCTTTCAAATCGCCAAGGAATTGCTGCATTGCCGAATTGATGTATCGGCCTGATTTATAGATGACGCCGACGGGGTGGGTCGTTTCCAGCTCGGGAATCGGAACGATGTACAATGAGCCCTGACGAAGCTCTCGCATCACGGATTGCTTGGAAATGATCGCGGCGCCCAAATTGATTTCCACCATTCGCTTCACTTCCTCGCTGCTCGACAGCTCTACAACGATTTCAGGTTCTATGGCATGCTTGCGGAAGACCTCGTCGACGAATCGTCTGCCCACGGTATCCGGGGACAGCATGATCATGGGAACATCCCTCAGCATATCCAGCGTGGGCGATTTTGCCTGAGCTAAAGGATGAAGCGGCGACACGACGAGCGCGAACGTATCGTAATATAGGACGGATGCATGAACCTGTGGATTATTCTCGATCAAATAGCCGATGCCGATATCAACGAGTCCTTGCTCTACATTTTGATAAATTTGCGAGGAGGGCATGGACTGAATCGTCGTCTTGATCAGAGGAAATTGGTCTTGGAAATAGGATAGAATCCGCGGCAAAATTTGTATGGCGATCGAAGTGGTCGTGCCCAGTACGATAAGTCCCTGCGGGATATGTTCCATATCGGACAGCTTTTGCTTCAGATCCTCGACAATATCAAGGATAGCCTCGGCACGCTCTAGAAATACCTGTCCGCGATCTGTCAATGTTACAGGCTGATTGCGGTCGACAAGCACCGTATTGAATTCGTCCTCCAGGCTTTTGATTTGTGCGGAAACTGCCGGTTGAGTCAGGTTGAGCATTTCCCCCGCCTTGCGAAAACTTTTGGTCTTGGAAATCATAAGCAGCGTTTCCAGTTGGCTTATGTTCATCCGAACTCTCCTTTCGCAGCTGTTTGTCAGCTTATTTAGATGCCACGATGGCGAACATGTTTATTTCATTAATTATAGGGGATTATCCCTTAATAACGCAATGCAGGACAATTGCCCTCAGGGGATTAGACGCCTTGGAAGAATAAAATGTATATTCCAACAAATTGCATTGTTCGATTTTTAATGACTTATTGGTAGGAATAAAGTATAATGTTGTACAAGCGAAAAAACGGGACTTTTGTATTGAATTAATTACTTCCAAGTGTAAAGGGGCGCATAAATAGTGAAAGCGGAAGTGATAAATCCTTTTCTGGAATCCGCAAGGTCGGTCATTGAACAGGTCATTCAGATCTCACCTTCTACAGGGAATCTTGGAGTCAAAGATATTACTCCGATGCATGATCATATATGGATACAAATCGGTATGACCGGGCATTACAGCGGTATGGTCGTGTTCGGCCTTCAAGAGACGGTTGCTTTGCGGATCGTGTCGGCCATGATGGGCGGATTTGTTCTTACCGAAATGGACGAAATGGGTCAAAGTGCTATTTCAGAGCTTGGCAACATGATTAGTGGAAATGCCAGCACGATTTTATCGAATCAAGGCTACGTTGTCGACATTACTCCGCCTCAAGTCATCAAGACCGGCACAGCCATGAATGATACAACCCCTCGCAAAGCATTATGCATCCCGCTGATGATGGACGGAATCGGTGAACTGGATATTCAAGTCATGATCTCTTAGAATAAGAATAGAATTTACGGAACCGGGAACTAGCTCTAAAAATCGCGTATTTTTTGGATGCTAGTTCTTTATTTCTGTCCGGATGATCCTGTGGAAGAGATGAGGACTATGCATATGTCGTTAAAGAATCAGGTTGTTGTAGTTACGGGAGCTTCAAGCGGAATTGGAGCCTTGACGGCTCGAATGCTGTCCAAACGCGGCGCGGACGTGATACTAGCATCCCGGTCGGTCGATAAACTGGAGAAGATCGGAGCGGAGCTTCGAGGTCCATTCAAGCTGGTGCCCATGGATGTAGGGGACGACGAATCCGTTGCTGACGGGTTTAAAGAAATCTACGCTCAGTACGGCAGGGTGGACTGCCTATTGAACAATGCCGGCTACGGCAAATTTACATATTGCGACGAGATGCCGCTTGCAGAGTTTGCCGCCATGATGGACGTGAATTACATGGGGGTCGTAAGATGTACTAAGGCCGTACTTCCTTATATGAAGCAGGCTCGATCCGGGCGAATCGTCAACGTCGCTTCCCTTGCGGGTAAGCTGGGAACAGCGAAATCGACGGCCTATAGTGCTACGAAGCATGCCGTATTGGGCTTCAGCAGCGCGCTTCGTCAGGAGGTCCGGGAATATGGCATTAAAGTAACCACGATCAACCCAGGGCCGATCGACACTCCGTTTTTTGATTTGGCTGACCCTACCGGTCAATATGTGAACAACGTGAAATGGCTCATGCTAAAGCCGGAACGGGTCGCGAGAGCGATTGTCGCTGCCGTGGAGAAAGGGCCGATGGAAGTGAATATGCCATGGGCCTTCGGAGCAGGCGCGAAGTTTTATCAGCTGTTTCCTCGTCTTGCGGATATGCTGAGCTACCGGATGTTAAATAAGAAATAGAAGATGAGCCGGCTGGATTCAGCCGGTTTTTTTTAGGGCTCGGAAAGCTCGGAGGAAATAAAAATCATGGCGAATTTGGTGGGATTTGCTGTTATCGCATATAATGAAAGATATGACTTTTACGTGAGGATGAACAGATATGAATACGACAAGTTTTGCCGGATTAGGTATTGAGGAGCCGCTGCTATCCAGATTGGCGGAATACGGAATTAACGAGCCATCGCCAGTGCAGGCGGAGAGCATCCCTGCTGCGCTGAGCGGCCGCGACGTGCTGGCCCAGTCGCAGACGGGGACGGGAAAGACGCTGGCTTATCTGCTGCCGATGTTGCAAAAAATGAATACTGCGGAGAAGACGCTGCAGGGAATTGTATTGGCGCCGACACAAGAGTTGGCGATGCAAATTTACCGCGAAGCTGAGAAATATGGCGAGCCGCTGGGCGTGGGTGTCCAAGCCTTGATCGGCGGGGCGGCGATCAAACGGCAGTTGGAGCGGCTCAAGCAGCACCCGCAGCTTGTGGTCGGAACGCCGGGACGAATCCGCGAAATTCTGGCTTTGCGCAAGCTAAAACTGCATACGGTGCGCATGGTTGTCGTCGATGAAGTGGATCAAATGTTCCAGTTGGGCGGAACAGCCGACGTCGAACATATTTTGCGGGGAACGCTGCGGGAGAGGCAGCTGATGTTCTTGTCGGCCACGATCAATGCGGAGATTAGGAATCTTGCCGGAAGGGAGATGACAGATCCCGTAGAGATCGGCATTGAGCCGGAACAGCGTACCGCCAAAAGCCTGGAGCATATTTACTTTATGACGGAGGAACGCGAAAAAATCGATATGCTGCGCCGAATCATCCGGCATTATGATCCGTCTCGGACGATTGTGTTCATTAATCACACAGACAATATTGCCGAGGTCGAGGCGAAGATGAATTTCGTCGGTCTTAGCGCCGGAGCGTTATATGGGGATGCCGACAAAACGGTTAGGGCCGCTACGCTGCGCCGTTTCCGCGAAGGGAAAATTCGTGTACTGGTCGCCAGCGATATCGCGGCCCGCGGATTGGATATCGAGGAGCTTGAGCTCGTCGTCAATCTCGATCCTCCGCCGGATACGGAGTACTACGTGCACCGTGTCGGCCGTACAGGACGAATGGGGCGCAAAGGGCTGGCTATATCGATCATTTCTGCTAAAGAGGAGTTCATTATTCGTAAATTTGCGAGGGAGCTGGGAATCAAAATCTCCGCTCGGACTATGTATGCCGGCAAAGTTATTGACCCGGATGCATCCTCTGGCGGGCGAAACAAGACCACTCAAGGGACAGGCCGGGCTTCAGGATCTGCTGGGCAAGGAGCGGCAAGAGAAGGTACTGCGAGACAAAGTACTGCCAAGCAGGGGACTGCAAAAGGAACGCAAGCTAGACGAGGAGAAGGAAGAGCGGATGTATCCGGGGCTGCCATTGGCAGCAGCGGAGGGGCAAAACGGCCTGGTTCAGGAGCCGTAAAGGGAAGCAGCACGAACGGCGGAAGGAAGAATGACAGGAATCAGGACCGCAAGAACAAAGGGGCTCCCCGGTGGCTGAAGGAGAAGCGGAATAAAGAATAGGTTAAGCGTTAAGAATTGAGGATTGGGGGGAACGGTTGTGAGTGAAACGCCCGTTTTGCAGGTAGAAGAACTGAGCGGGGGCTACAGCCTTGGTCGTCCCGTGCTGCATGACATCCAATTTGATGTGCAGCCTGGAGAAATGGTCGGCCTGATCGGGCTGAATGGAGCGGGCAAGAGTACGACGATGAAGCATATTCTGGGATTGATGACGCCTCATCGAGGCGGCGTCGTAATTCAAGGCAAGACGCGCAGCGAGGAGCCGGAGGCTTACCAGTCCTCCTTGGCTTTTGTCCCGGAGTCGCCGTTGTTGTATGAAGAGCTGACCGTAAGAGAGCATCTGGAATTCGCGGCCAGAGCCTACAACGTGGAGCGAAAGGATTATGAGGAGCGTTCAAAGCGGCTGCTGAAGCTCTTCCATATGGAGGAGAAGGCGGACAGCCTATCGATGCATCTATCCAAAGGCATGAAGCAGAAAGTCATGATTATGTGCGCTTTCGTAGCCCGGCCTCCGCTCTATATTATTGATGAGCCGTTTTTGGGACTGGATCCGCTCGGAATCCGTTCCCTGCTGGATTTCATGATGGAGATGAAAGAGAGCGGGTCTTCGATCCTGCTCAGCTCGCATATTTTATCGACGATTGAAAATTATTGCGACCGGTTTATTGTACTTCACAAAGGCAGAGTCATCGCTCAAGGGACCCTGAATGAAATAGCCGAGCAGGCCCAGATGCCGGGTGCATCGCTTGAGAACATGTTCTATGCCTTGGTCAAGGACGGGGAGTAGGAGATGGAACTGAGGGCGCTGCGCAGCCAGCGCAAATCATCGTTTTGGGGACAGGTCATTCCTTATCTGCCTTACGTATTTCAGAGTGGAGTCGCGGTCGTGCTCCTCATATTGTGTATTGTTTTCTCGGCATGGTACACTTCATTCCTTCAGGCCCTGCCACCTGATCTGCCCGTCCGCTGGATCATGCTCCTACTGCTCGGGCCGCTCACGGTATATTCCGGGTTTCGAACTTATGTGCAGCCGGCGGACGTCATTTTTCTGCTGCCGCAGGAATCGAAAATGAAGCAATATTTGTCCCCAGCGTATTTTAGCGGGGTAATTTACAAGCTGCTCGGGCTGTATCTGGTCACCGTTACCGCTTGGCCTATGTATGTCCTAAGCGGGGAAGCAGCCATCCCATTGTGGGCAATGCTGCTTGTACTGCTGCTCCTGAAGGTGCTGAGCGCTTACGGGGCCTGGCAGGAAGTTAGAATTGCGACATCCCGGGCCAGGGCAGGCTACCGCCTGCTCCGCTGGTGCTTTATCCTGCTTATGCTCGCGGCCTGGATCTGGCTGCCGGAATGGTGGAAGAGCCTGTTGTTCATGCTGCTGCTGAGCGCGAATTACGTACTTGCCTTGCGTTTTCCGATGAAGCATGCCGTCCCTTGGGAGAGCTTGATTGCTAACGAGAAGGCCGGAGCGGCCCGGACGATGATGATTCTCGGCTGGTTTGTGGAGATACCGGCGGAAGGACAGAAGGTCGTTCGCCGCCGCTGGCTCTCTACGGCGGGGAACCGGGTTCCCTGGAAACAGGGAACCTCGTACCGTTATTTGCTGATGAAGACCTTTGTTAGAAGCGAGCTGCTTGGCATCATAACTCGTTTAACGCTGCTTGGCATGCTGATCATATATTGGACGGGGCATTCCTGGATCGGAGCTGCTGTTTATGTGTTCTTTATTTTCATTATCGGCACTCAGCTATCCGCGCTTCGCTTTGTCCACCGTGATTCTCCGGCAGCTTCCTATTACCCGATTATGCAAGGGGTGCGGATCAAGGAAGTGCTGCGGCTGATTACGAAGCTGCTGCTTGTTTTGGCAGTTGTTCTATGGCTGCCCCTGCTTGCGGCTTCTGCGGGTACCGATTCGGTTCTGCTGATCAGCGCGGGCGGATTGGCCGCAGGCGTGCTGCTCGTACTGCTGCTTCGTGCGAACTGGACCCGCAAATGGAGCAAACTTGAAGAAGACGACTAGAATGATCAAAAAGACTTAAATCTACGACAAAACGCCCTGCAGCTGCAGGGCGTTTTATTTCGTTCCAGGTCCGTGGATTAAATGAAAACACGGCTTACAATGACTAATAAAATAAACAGTACGAGAATCGTACCTGTGCTGGTCCCCAGTCCAGGGCCAAATCCGCCACAGCTGCCACAACCGCCTCTTACTCCGTCAACACCGCTCATATACATACCCCTTTCCACACTGACATAGTGTAAATGTCTACATCGTATTGTATGTTAAGGGGTAAACGCATGCTTGGGCGATTGTGCCGCTTCCCGTTACGTGTTATTAGCCTCTCAAGTCCAGAACGGCTTTGTATATAATATCGAACAGTTCTTCCAGATTCTCCTCGGCAATGCAGGAGAAGGCGACGCGCAGATCGTGATCGCCAAGGGCGATAGTTCCGACACCGTATTCCTGAAGTAAGCGTTGACGAACTGCCTCGGCCAGAACATCCTTCAGCTTAAGGCACATGAAGTAGCCTGAATTGAACGGGTAGTATTCCCATACACCGCCGTATTTTCCGCTGTCGAGCAGGGATTTTACCTTGTTGGCGCGGCCCTTCATAATATGGAACTTTTCTTCTTTCTGCCCTTCGAATTCCGGCGACTTCAGCGCATGGAGGATAAACGTCTGCGACGGGTGAGAGCAGCTTGATACGGTGGCGCGAATGATGCCCAGCGTTTTCTGCTCCAGAGCTGCAAGAACCTCCTTGCTCTCCGCTGCAAAGGTAATGAAGCCGACCCGGAATCCCCAGACGTATTCTTCCTTGGTGGCGCCGTCCACTTTTACGGGCAAAATGCGCGGATGAAGTCCGGCGAGCTTCCCGAAGAGAGATTCGGACAAGGAATTCTCAAAGAATAGTCCGAAGTAGGCGTCATCAGTAACGACCACAACGTTGATGCCCGCTTCCGCAGCTTCCTGGATGGCGGCGATGATTTGTTCCCCTTCTTGGGCACCCGGAGTGTAGCCGGTCGGATTATTCGGGAAATTAAGAACAACAACGGCTTTGCCTTTGTCTTTTTGCGCAAGAAGTGACTCGCGGAGACCCTCGCTATTGAACTTCATATCTTCCGTGAATAGCGGATAGTTAACGATGGCGCCGTGACGGCGAATGCCGAAAGTCAGTTCATAGTTCTCCCAATTTTTGTCCGGATAGATCACGGCGTCCCCTTCATCGACGAACAGGTCTGCTACGATGCTGAGCCCGTGCGTCAACGCGTTGGTTACTACGGGATTGCCGAAGCTTTTGCCGTCTAGGGAAGGATTCTCGCGGATCATCTTCTCACGCCAGACGCTTCTTAGCTCGGGTTTGCCGGCAGGGGGAGCGTATGGGTACAAGTCCTGCGGCTTATAGGCGGACAAGTTGTCTTGAATGACAGCAAGATGCATCGGGCCGCCGTTCTCCGTGGCAATTCCGATCGTGGCATTGAACTTCTTCGCAAGGCTGGAGGCTTCAGCGGATTGGCTGAGGATTCCTTCTTTGGGGAAATAAATCTCCTTGCCCAGCGTGGACAACATTTCATATAAATGGGCGTTACCTGCTTTAAGACTTTCGTTCAACTGCTCCGCAAGTGGATTCATTGCGTAATCATCCTTCCGATCAGTTTGATATAATAGTTAGCTTCCGAATTTACTGCCTAACATTATATCACTTTGACTGTATGGAGTCGATGGAATTCATCTTAGCCCCCGGCATGATGAGGACAGTACTTATGCATGAGCTCCACCGTCTCCTTATCTAAATCCCCGCCTCTCTCCTGAAGCCCTTGAAGAACGTCTTCGAAGCTGCTGCTATTTAAGTTTTGTCCAAATTTGAATTTGGCGCTGATGTTCTCTGGAACGATGCGAAAGAGAGCGACGGCCTTTAATTGCCCGGCGTACCGCGGATCTTCCGGATCGATAGGCTCATAGCCGCCTTCCGGCTGCAGCTTCTCCATGAATAGCGTGAAGGCTTCGGCTTTTTCCTCTAAATCGTTCACGACTTCGGCGTGTCCCCGAACCATGACGCTCTTGAAATAGGCGGAGGCCGGACAAGCCAGCTGTGGATGGGTGAAGTAGGACGGAATGATTGCATACTCCTTGGCCACCGTGAAGCTTACTTGCGGATTTGCCTTTAAATGCTTCATTTTCTCCCCGGCGAGGCTGCCGTGGAAATAAAAATAACCATTCCCGTATACAAAATTCAAAGGAGTAACCCGGCATGCGCCGTCACTGCCCACGGTTCCGAGAAAGCCGAAGCTCATCTCCCGCAGGAAATCGGCGATTTCTTGTTCGTCTTCGCTCATCGAAAATTCTTTTCTTCTCATCATGCAATCCCCCATACGATCATTTATAGTAGCTTCAACTTAGTGTATGGGCTGAATTGACAATAAAAAAGAACCAATTTACATTAATTTTATTAGTCCACTTTACGAAGAGAGGTTGTTACCCGTGGATTTTATTCTACCGCTGGAAAAGCATAGCAAGCAGCATCGCTATAAATATTGGGCGCTTTATCATGCGCTGCGCGAGGCCATTCACGAAGGTACTCTTCCCGAGGGTACCCGCCTGCCCTCCACGCGCGAATTAGCCGTGCTGTACGGCGTATCCCGCGGCAGCGTCTCGCAGGCCTACGATATGCTGCACGGCGACGGTTATATACGCTCGGTTGCGGGGAGCGGCACATTTGTGTCCGGTGCCGCTCCCCGGTTAGAAGAGGAGCCCCGCAGAGGTGCGGCGATCGAACTGTCGGCATGGGGGCGTACTGTATCGGGCTCGCCGTTAAGGACGGAGGAGGCAGAGCCTTCTTCGGGCAGCATGATCTCATTTTGCGATGCCGGACCTTCCCTGGATTTATTTCCGCTCGCCGAATGGAAGAGCGCGATCGCTGCTGCGGTCAGGGAGGAGCTCGATGCTTCCTCCCTGATGCTTGAGGACGCGGCTGGCGATATCGAGCTGCGCGAAGCCATCGCGGCTCATCTGCGGCGCAGCCGCGGCATTGCGGCAGATGCGGAGCACATCTGCCTGTTCAATGGCTCCATGCAGGCGCTGGTGCTGCTGACCCAGCTTCTGCTGGGTCAGGGCCAGCCGGCGGTACTGGAGACCCCGTGTTACACGGGGATCTCCAGAGCCGTCGCCGCCTGCGGAGCCATCGCCGTCCCCGCGCCGGTGGACGGCGAAGGCATCGTGCCGCGCGATTGGGACGCGCGGCTGCTGTTTGTGACGCCGGGCCGGCAATTCCCGACCGGCGCAGTGCTGTCCCCGGCGCGGCGCCGGGAACTGCTTGCATGGGCGGCGCGGCGGAACGCTGTCATCATCGAAGATGATTATGACAGCGAGTTTCGCTTCGCGGGCCGCCCGCTGGAGCCGCTGAAGGCACTCGACCGCGAGGAGCGGGTCGTGTATGTCGGCTCCTTCTCCAAGACGATGTTCGCCGCGCTTCGCATCGGCTACGCCGTGCTGCCGCCCAGCCTCGTCCAGCCGGTGATCCGCGCCAAGGCGCTGTACGAGCCCGTATCGCCAGCGAGGCTGGAGCAGCGTGCGCTGGCACGGTTTATGCGGCGTGGAGAATATGCCCGCCATCTGCGGAGGATGCGGCGCTACTATGGGGAGAAACATAGATGGTTCCGCGCGATGATGCATAAACATGCCGGGGAGTTGTTTGAGCTCCAGCCTTCGGATGCAGGCTTGCTCATTTACGCGCGTTGGCGCGGTCAGGAGGAGGATTACGAGCTGTTTCGCGAAGCGGCGCTTGCGGGCGGTGTACAATTCCGGGATGCTGCCGATTACCAATTGGCACCCGGAGCTCCTGCGGCTTGTTTCTGCTTTGCCCATTTGGATCAAGAGCAGATAGAGGAAGGAATTCGGCGTATGGCGGATGTGTGGAAAGTTATTTTAAGCAGGCGCAAGTAGACGATATAATATAGCTAGAAATGGCAAGTAGGGATATTTTGACTCAGGAGGGAAAGGACATGCTCCACGTATCACCATCCTCGATCATATTGAAGCCGGCTTTTGCAAAAATCGTCTGCGAGCCAGGCTGGAAATGGCATAAGCGGGATAAGCCGCTGGCGAATTACGATTTATTCTATGTATGGAGCGGGGAAGGCATAGTCACTTTGAATAACCAGCCGATCCCTGTCGCCAAAGGAAGCTGCTTTTTGTTTCGGCGCGGCGACCATACTAGCGCTACGCATAATCCGCAGCGTCCGCTTGTCTTGACCTATATTCATTTTGATCTGAGTGAGCCCGTTAGCGAGGTGCCGAATCCTTATCGCAAGTTAGAGGATACGCTTGATTTCGAATACTTGCTGTCGCGTTACGTACGCCTTTTTCTGCTTAAAGCTTACGCCTTTGAGGAAGAAGCACAGTTGATTCTCAAACAACTGCTGATTCACCTGCTGCGCGAGGAACGCTATATTCCCGTGGAGAAAAAGGTGAGCAATCAGCTGGTAGAAATTATTCTGGAGGCAGCCAATTACGTTGTGCAGCACCCGGGTCTGCCGCATAAAGTAGAAAGTTTGGCGGCGCGCGCAGGGCTTTCGCCAAGATATTTTTCTACGAAGTTCAAGGAACTGATTGGCATGCCGGTTCAGGCATACATCATTAAATCAAGAATAGACCGGGCCCAGCATCTGCTTCTGCATGCGGGGATGAATGTGACTGAGGTGGCCGATGCGCTTGGATATAAGGATATTTTCTTTTTTAGCCGCCAATTCAAGCAGCATACCGGACGAAGTCCATCGGAAATCAGATAAGGAAAAAAATTCAAAATAAAAGTGTTTCAAACACCTCCGTTCCGGGTAAATGGTTGTAGATTTGCGGCTTGGAGGAGGTGATTCATAGTGGGACAAAGACGGCGGATTCGCAGCCGTCAGTGTTTGGCAGCTGGCGGCAACATCTTTAGAAATCGTATACGTCGCAACCGGGTATCCAACCTTGAAGGAGATAACTGGTTCTAATACTTATAGCTGAATATGGCATTGCAAATAGAAGCAGCGCGGCTTGTGGAAGCCGGCTGCTTTTTTAATCTCTGCAGACGGAAGTCGCAAGTTTGCGTTGAAAATATCCATGATATCGTAGAAATAGTATTATATTTTGTTGGCGCGCTGAATCCTCGTCTTGGTTCAATCCTACTACAATAGAGGCATAGACGGTCATTGGGGCGTCATTGCACCGGATCGTTTATTTTCAATGCAGCTACTGTATAAGGAGGAAGGGAAGCAATGAGAACAATGCAAAGGATTCAAAGGCCGTTCATTATTTTCTTGATTGTATTGCTGGCGCTGCCAGGCGTTCTGTTCAGCTCGGAGGCGAGGATGGCCGAAGCAGCGGGAGCAAGCGCGGCATCCGTAGAAATTGCGATAAACAATCCAGGGTTCGAAAGCGGCGACATTACGGGCTGGACTGTAACCGGGGCCACTTACGCATACACGGTGCCGAAAAACGCAGGCGAAGCTCAAAGCGGGGATTATTATTTTAACTACTGGTATGACGCCCATGAGTATGAGCTTCGTTTGTCGCAAACGATCAGTGGGCTGGAGGATGGAAGCTATGAACTGAGGGCATGGGCTTCGGGAGAAAATGGAGTTGCGGATTTGCAGCTTTTCGCGGAGACGACAGACGCTAGCGGCAATCCGTCTGTTCAAAGTACAGCTATCGTCAATACGGGCTGGAACAATTGGACCCAGTACATAGTTCAGGATATCGAAGTTGTCGGAGGAGAAATGACTTTTGGCTTCGATGTTGCCGCTCCGGCTAACTATTGGGGATATTTTGACGATATCGAACTGGTGAAGGTCGTGCAGGGCCAACCGTTTGACCCTGACGATTTCATTAAAGGCGTGGACATTTCTACGCTGCAGGCACTAGAGGACATCGGAGTCAAATATTACGAAGGCGGAGTAGAGAAGGATCTGCTGGAGATTTTGAAAAATCACGGCGTCAACTACGTTCGTCTGCGTGTCTGGAACGATCCCGTGCAGGCGGACGGGTATAATGACAAAACGCATACGATAGCGATGGCGCAGCGGGTCAAGGCAGCAGGATTGAAGCTGCTTGTAGACTTCCATTATTCCGATTTTTGGGCTGATCCGGGGCAGCAGGTAAAACCGGCTGCTTGGCAAGGGTACAGTTTCGGGGAATTGAAGCAGGCGGTTTACGACTACACTTCGGAGGTGTTGACGGAGCTCGAGGCGGTAAATGCTTATCCGGATATGGTGCAAGTCGGTAATGAGATCAATAGCGGGATGATGCTGCCTGATGGATCGACCAGTAGATTCGATAACCTGGCCGAGCTGTTGAAGCAGGGAATTCAGGCCGTGCGCGATACGACGCCGGCAAACCATGAGACTAAAATCATGCTTCATCTCGCCGAAGGCGGAAGCAACAGCAAATTCCGCAGCTTCTTTGATCAAATCAAGGCGCGCGGCGTGGATTACGACATTATCGGCTTGTCTTATTATCCATACTGGCATGGGACTTTCCAGGATTTGAAGAGCAATCTTAACGACTTGGTAGCGAGATATGGCAAGCAGGTTGTTGTCGTAGAGACAGCTTATGCCTATACCTACGAGAACGGGGATAACCACGGTAATATTGTTAACCAGAATGAGACGGATATCGCCGGATTCCCTGCTACGGTGGAAAATCAAAAACTCGTCATCGAAACGGTATTCAATACGGTAGCGAGCGTGAGAGACCATCAGGGACTCGGGGTCTTTTATTGGGAGCCGGCCTGGCTGCCAGGGGTAGGCTGGAAAGCGGGAGAGGGCAATGCGTGGGAGAACCAGGCGATGTTCGATTATAACGGCAATGCCCTGGATTCGTTGAACGTATTCCGGTTCATGCCTGGGAGCATAACCGACATACTTCCGATTCTCGCTTATCCTGCTGATAAGATTACAGTATCCAAGGGAGCAGCTCCTGTGCTTCCGTCGACGGTGAAGGTGCTGTATAACGAAGGATCGATTTTACAGAAAAGCGTGACATGGGACAGCATCCCGGCAGCGCAGCTGCAAACGCCGGGAACATTTACGGTCTACGGCACAATTGCCGGAATGCAGCAACGGGCCAAAGTCGACATTATGGTACTGGCCCAGGAGAATATGCTAAAGAACGGCGGTTTTGAGAGCAACGATCTGAGCCATTGGGAACTGTCCGGTACGAGTGCGGCAGGCAAGGTAGAGAACAACGCTGCCAATGCCCATTCTGGGAGCCATGCTTTTAATTACTGGTATGGTTCGCCATATGCCTATCAATTGAAGCAAGCCATTACCGATTTGCCGAATGGAACCTATACGCTGAAAGCCTGGGCTTCCGGAGGCGGCGGGGAAACTGTGCTGAAGCTGTTTGCCGAAGATAGCGCAGGCATGATTCGCAGCGCGGACATGGTCAATAAAGGATGGAATAATTGGGAACAGTATGTCATTGAAGATATAGAAGTGAAGGACGGTGCGTTGACGGTCGGATTCGAGGTTGAAGCACCCGCGGACATCTGGGGGTATTTCGATGACGTCGAGCTGGTGCTCACCGCGGCGGAATCTACAGATCCAACGGACCCAACGAATCCAACAAATCCGACGGCTCCAGGGGGCGGTGGCGGTGGCGGAACTACCTCGACTTCTAGCCCGGCAGCAGACAAGTCAGAACCGGTGAAATCCGAGCCTGCTTCAGGACAAGTGACAATTAAACCGGAGCAAATTACTATCGCTGAATCAGGATCCGGATTAGTTACAGTATCTCCGGATGTGAACAAGGTTATTTTGACCGAAGCGTCGATAGCTTTCCTAGGGAATCGCCCGTTGGAACTGACAAACGGGAGCCTGTCCCTGACTATTCCGGCGGATGTTCTGCGGCAGCTTATCGAGTTAGGGGGAGCTTCGTCAGGCAATGGAATTGCGCTGCAGTTTGCGGCTGTAGAGCAGGAAGTTCTTGCATCTGCTCTGAAGCAGGGAGTCTTGCAAAATGAGTCTATCACGATCAAGCCGCTTGGGCAGGCTTACGATTTCAAACTAAGCTTGATAACCGGTGAAGGGACGGAGAAGGAGCTAAAGAGCTTCCGGTCTCCGATTACGATCCGGATCAAGCTGGATGCAGTTCACAATATTAAACAAACAGGTATTTTCTATGTTTCCGACGAAGGTAAGCTGGAGTATGTGGGCGGGCAGTGGGCTAACGGAGAGATGAGCGCACAAGCCAGCCACTTCAGCAAATATGCGGTGCTGGAGTTTACGAAGCGGTTTGCAGATGTACCGGAAACGTTCTGGGCTCATGAAGCGGTATCCGGGCTAGCGCTGCGGCAAATCGTTGCGGGAACGCCAACCGGCTCTTATGAGCCTGGCCGCTCGGTCAGCCGTGCAGAATTTGCAGTCATGCTGTCCCGCGCGTTGAAGCTTGAGCAGGGAGCTATGGATGAGTTTACGGATGTATCCCGGAGTGCATGGTACTACCAGTCCTTGTCAGGGGCTTATAAGGCAGGCCTTGTGCAAGGACGTGACGGCCGGACATTTGACCCGGATGCTTCGATAACTAGACAAGAGATGGCTGTAATGCTGATGAAGGCCTATGCGATTCAGGGAGGCGGCGTAAGCACACAGGAAGCTGCAGGAAGCTTTGCAGATGCAGCCC
This sequence comes from Paenibacillus sp. YSY-4.3, assembly GCF_054767475.1. Classification (NCBI taxonomy): domain Bacteria; kingdom Bacillati; phylum Bacillota; class Bacilli; order Caryophanales; family Paenibacillaceae; genus Paenibacillus; species Paenibacillus sp. YSY-4.3. The sequence goes on from NZ_BAABMC010000001.1 coordinate 174,539, forward strand.
AAATCGCGGATTGGGCGGCAGCTTCGGTAAATGCGGCTCATTCCCTAGGACTAATTCAAGGCAGAGGCCAAGGGGAGTTTGCTCCTGCAGCCTACTTGACCCGGGCCGAAGCGGCACAAATCATTTATAAACTGGTAACGAAGAAATAACGCTGTATTATTTAAACAGAGGCCGGCATTGTTTGGGATGCTGGCCTCTTCTTATTATCCAAGTCTTTTGGGGAGAGCTGGCATCCTAGCCTCAGGTCTGGGATAACTCCGGTCTTCAGCCTGTGGAGCCGTATAAATAAACCGTTACAATTAAGAGAGTACATATGAGGGGAAATTCAACAATGATAATAATAGGAGGCAGGAGCGGACTATGAGTCGTGTCAGAAGCAGAAAGAGATTGAATTCCATAACAATGACGGCGGCCGCAGTAACGCTGGCCGTGCTGGCCGGCTGCAGCGGCATACAAGATAAATCCGATGAAGCGATTGTCCAGGCCACCAGCTCGCTGGAGCAGTCGGTCATCAATGCTGCGGATAAGTGGGGGCAGAGGAGCAAGGAAGCGGGATTGTCCCGGGATATTTCGGTGAGCCATCAGATGGGCAAGGCGACAAAGCTTAGCGTTGACCATACAGTTGGAAATATCAAAGTCAGCACGTATGATGGGGATAAAATCCGCGTTCATGCCGTCGTGTGGTTTGGAAAATCGACCAAGCAGGAGAGCAGGCAGCGCATATTGGATCAAGCTGAGGTAGCTGTGACCGAGAAGGGCGATCAGTTGAGGATCACTGTGCATCCGCAGGATGACCCGAATTCAAGCCTGTGGAAATGGGCGCAAAAAAAATACGGATTCTCCGACTTCATGATCGATTACGAGATAGAAGTACCGCTAGCCATGGAGAGCTATGATATCCGGAATGATGTAGGCATAGTTGAGCTTCATGACCTGAAAGGAAGCTACAGCATCCGCAGCGAAGTCGGACAGATTAAAATGGATAATGTCCGCATTACGGGGCAATCATCGATAATAACGTCCACGGGCAGCGTTGACGTGCGTATTGCCGAATTGAGCGGCGAAGGCAAGCTTAATGTCAAAACGGAGATCGGAAATATTAATGCAGCCCTGGACGATGCTGTGCAGTGCACGCTTGTTATTAAGAATGAGGTAGGAAAAATCACCGGAGCTGCGGAAGGAACGAGCCAGGTCAATGGCGGCGGAGGGGAGATCTTGCTGCAAACACAAGTTGGCAGGATTACCGTGGAGTAAGGCGAAGGCAAGCGGGCGTTATAGCCGTAAGATAATAGCAGGCCGTCTCCATTAAATGAAGGGCGGCCTGCTTGGTGAAAGATATAAGAAATTTCGTTGTCTCCGTTCAAGTCAAGATTTGACTGTTGTGCTGCGCTTGCCGGCGGGGTAGAACCTCCCTAAAGGCTCTCCCATCTTGACCTTAGAGCCCGGGGCAAGCTCAGGAAGCGGCTCAAATGTACCGTTCTCGACTAGCAGGACGACGGTCGAGCCGAATTCGAAATAAGCCATATCGTCACCCCGGTTCCAATGCTTCGCCTCGGAATCTGTATATTTGATGCTGCTTACGTTCATAGCCCCAACTTTAACGACGGCAACTTCTCCTAGATCGTGGGAAATGTAAGTGATAAGCCGCTCGTTGCGGCTGAGTACCCTCCGCATATTTCTCATTCCAAAGTCGTTGACTGGATAGACCTTCCCTTTAATATGCTCACTTTCCAGCTTGTTCCCCGTTATGGGGGCATGAATGCGGTGATAGTCGGTCGGACTAAGGTAAAGCACGAAGAAAAAACCGTGATTATAGGTTTCCGTGCGTGGAGAGTAATTAAGCAATTCCTCCAAAGAATAGTCTTGGCCCTTTACGTTGAGAATTGTTCCCGCCCGAATTTCTCCCATCGCGGTAATTAATGAATCGACGGGGCTGATCAATCCCTCCGGGAGGGAATGAATCGGGCGCATGTCCGGCTTAAGCTTGCGTGTGAAGAATTCGTTCAATGTCCGGTATTCTTTAATGTCCTTCTCGGCCTCATGCAGCGGAATGCCATAGGATTTAGCGAAAGTAGGTATAAGAAGCCGGCTTGCTTCTGAGTGTGAGAACCGACCCATCAGCCGGGAGATCCATTTCCGGGAGGTAAGCTCCGTCATCCATTTCATCCATTTTGCGGTCAAATTGGTTCCCCCTAATTCCTGTGCTGAACAATGGTGCTGCCGTTTTCCATTTCCGACTATATTGACATATAATACAAACTAAATCAACAACGAAGCTGTAATATTTAAATAATGCTTGCTACTGCAGCATCTCTTGTTGTATGGTTAAATCAATCGCATAGTGATACGGGAGCTTGAGGGAATCAGGCTGAGATTGCAGTACAATCCACTGCTGACCGTTAATCTGATCTGGATAATGCCAGCGTAGATAATCCGTTGTTCAAGGTTTTTTCGTGCCTATGAACTCATACAGCCGCCTGAGCATATCCAGCGGTTTTTTTGTTTTTTAGCCATACTAATTCAAAGAAGGAAGAAGAAGGGGAGATGACCGTAATGCAAGAAGCAGTACAAAGAAAAGGCGGCCGGGGGTTGAAGCTGAGCGATCTGCTCGTAACGATTTTCGTATCGATCGTCCTGGGGGTAGTTTATTATTTTTGGAGCGCGGTATATAATTTGTTTTCGTTTTTCCCGCAGGCGGATGAACTCGTCTATGGCATGTGGTTTATGGCGTCTACACTGGTGTTTCTACTGATCCGCAAGCCCGGTGTAGCGCTAATCGCCGAAATTGCCGCGGCGCACGTATCGATATTGTTCGGCAGCGAGTGGGGGATACAGCTTGTAATGTACAGCGTGCTCCAAGGGCTGGGCGCTGAGCTGGTTTTTGCGGCATTCCGCTACAAGAACTATTCAGCAGCTGTGGCGGCTTTGGCAGGTATAGCCGCGGCGGTAGGTTCGTTGATTCCGGACATTTATTATGGATACATCCAGGATTACCAGACTTGGCTGCTGATTGCCAAATACGGCATGCGCGCCGTCAGCTCCGCCCTGATTTGCGGATATCTGGCATATGCGATTGTGAAGGCGGTAGAGGCCACGGGAGTAACCAATCTGCTGCGGCCTGTGGAAGACAAAGATTATGCGGCGCTGGACGATTAAGCGATGATGCCTATATTGACATCCGCCGCGGTAAGCGACCAGCAGAACGGGGCAGCGGCTATAGCAGCTGGCGTAACTGGGCTGCGGCTTAAATTTCCGGGTGAAGAACGCTTCATTTTTAAAGATCTTACTATTCATGTACGGCAGGGAGAGAAGGTATTGCTGCTCGGTCCGAGCGGGAGTGGGAAGTCTACCCTGCTGCAGGTGCTCTCTGGTATTATTCCTTCGCTTGTCGAGGTGCCGATGCGCTGCGAGGATCGGATACAGCCGCCATCCTGGGGATTTGTATTCCAAGACCCGGATACCCAATTTTGCATGCCGTATGTCGATGAGGAGCTAGCTTTTGTTCTCGAAAATCTGGCTGTTCCGCAAAATGAAATGCTGGGAAGAATGGAAGAGGTTCTTCAGGCAGTCGGCCTTCAGTTGCCGGAGCTGCATGTCCAAATCGACACCTTGTCCCAGGGGATGAAGCAGCGGCTGGCTCTGGCCTCCGTGTTGCTCTCCAATCCCCAGGTGCTGTTCCTGGACGAGCCTTCCGCGCTGCTTGACCCGGAAGGCCGGGAACAGATTTGGGATACGGTCAAGAAGGTTTCCCCGGATCGGACGCTGATTATCGTCGAGCATCGGATCGAGGAAATTGCCGGCTTTGTCGATCGGGTCATTCTTTTTGGCCCGGAAGGGCAACTGCTCGGACATGGGGCGCCGCAAGAGGTATTCGGCACGTATCAATCTGAGCTGAAGGAGTTCGGTATTTGGTATCCCGGCGTATGGGAGCACTACTTCTTATCGCCCGAGGGAGAAGCGCTTCTTGAACCGGTTCCTCAGGAGCAGCCGGCATCGCTCTCTGCCGGGAAGCTGCTGGAGGTATCCCGGTTCACAGGCCTAAGGCATGGCAGGCCGGTGATTGAGATTGAGCATGCCACGGTTTCTCCAGGCGATTTCATTGCGATTACCGGGCCTAACGGGGCGGGAAAGAGCTCGCTGCTGCTGAGCCTGATGGGGCTGCTCCGCTCGGAAGGAAATTATTTGCTGCAAGGAGAGCCTTTGGATAATAGGCAATCCGACCGGACCGCAAGGAAGAGCCGATGGCGCAGAAACAAGCGCGATAAGCACGTGGAGCTGGCTGCATCCCGCATCGGCTTTGTGTTCCAGAATCCCGAGTTTCAATTCGTCGCTGAGCATGTGGCGGAGGAAATTGCTTTTTCCTTGCGGCTGGAGGGATTAACGGAGAAGCTCGTGAAGGAGCGAGTCGATGAGGCTTTACTGACCTTCGGCCTCGAGGGGCTGAACCACCGTCACCCTTATCAGCTCTCTCTCGGACAAAAGCGGAGATTAAGCGTGGCTGGCGCCGCGGTGCTGAATAAACCCATTCTGCTGCTGGATGAACCAACCTTCGGGCAGGATGCCGTCAATACCTTTGCGATCCTGCAGGTTTGCGAGAAGCTGCGTCGTCAAGGGACCTCGATCGTGATGGTTACGCACGAGGAGAAGATTGCGGATATCGTCGCAACCCAGCGTTGGGAAGTCCGGGAAGGAAGAATCGTATCCCAGCGATGGACGGAGCGGGGAGAGCGTATAAGGCGTCTCAAGCAGGAAGAGGGGAACCGATGAAACAATTTCTAACACCTAGACGAACGACCTGGCTGCACCGGGCTAACCCTGCTGCCAAGCTGGGGATGATCGTGCTGCTGTTCCTGTTGACCTTATTCACGCACAGCTTGGATTTCATTGCTTACCAGGCAATAGCTGTCTTTCTTGTACTTTTTCTGATGAGCGGCCATCCTCCGTGGAAGATCATGCTGCTGCTTCTCCCGTTGCTGTTCGTATTTGTATCCTCTTCCATTACGATGATTCTCTTTGGCAAAGGGGATACGCTTTGGTGGAAATGGGGAATCATCCGCATATCGGAGGAAAGCTTCTATCGTGGCATCCATATCGGCTTCAAATCGGTGACTTTTGCCGCGGAGGGGCTGCTGTATGTACTGACGACCTCTTCTGTCGCCTTGTTCTATGCCCTGATGCAGAAGGTGAAGCTTGCTCCGAAATACGCGTACAGCTTTATGGCCTCGGTTCGGCTGCTGCCGATGGTATGGGAGGAGTTCCAAATCCGGCGCAGCGCTCTCAAGATTCGGGGTGTCCGGCATAGCCGCGGCATCCGCGGCTGGATCGAGCAAACCAAGCTGTATGCTGTACCGCTGTTGTCGCAAAGCATTCGCCGGGCTCACCGCGTAGCGGTAGCTATGGAATCAAAGGCGTTCCACAATAGTCGGCGCAGGACTTATTATTATACCTCCCAGTTTACGCTATACGACCTAGGGCTGCTGCTCCTGCTGTGTCTGGCAATGGCAGCGGCTTTTAACCTAGCTATCATATATCCGCTATTCGGTATCACGGATGTACGATACTGAATAACAATAACCAATAGAAGTCCAGATTCGCTCAGTGCGGATTTGGACTTCTATTTGGTTAGGTCAGTTTTGACTGATCACGGTCAAATAAATATCTGGCAAAATCCATAGGCCGTTGATACGTATCTTTCCAAATATCCGTCAATCCGGCTTTTCTGAAGCCGTAACGCTGATCCCTGCCGTTGCATTCGATGAAATAGAGTTGTCCTTCCTGCGTCAAGCCGATGTCGATCCCGAGGTCTGCGAGCAGAGGCAGGCGCGAGGACAAATGCCTCGCAATGGTGAGCGATAAATGTTCGACATGGTAAAGGATATCCGGTACAGTTCTAGCGGGAAGACATTGCGTCAGCAGTCCGACGGGGTACGGGCGTCCCCCTTTGCCAATGTTAGAGAGAAAGCTGTTTTGGGGAGCGATCTTGACGAATATCCCGGTAATGCCCCATGCGCCAAAAGCGCCGCGTTGAACGGTTACGCGCAGATCCAGCGGCCTGGCATCGTATTCGGCAAGCGGAATGCGCTGTTGTATGAGATAAGGGGTTTGAATGAACCTGCGATGCAGCCAAGCCGGGATGTTCTCCTTGGTGACTCTATCCGTGATCCAGCCTCTCCTGTTCTTGGAGGAATATACTAATTTCCAGGCTGTTCCATCCCGCTGTACTCTCATAATTCCATATCCAACCGATCCGCGTACCGGCTTCAATACAAGGTCATCGTATTCCGACATCATTCTTCGCAGAGAAGCGGGAGAAGCTTCGGCCGTTTCTGGAAGGTATTCCGATAAATATGGATCCTCTTGCAAGAGACGATGGACGACGTTTTTTCCGTAACGATTGTTTACATTAAAGATGCAAATCCCCTGCGAAACGAGGTTGTGGATTTTACGGTGGGCGCCTGCATCTCTGTAGAGCGCGCGGTTATGAATGACCCTGGGAGTAGGGATTGTTGTCTTGACATAATCGTAGCCACTCTGCACGTAAGCAATGCTTTTGTTTGATCCGGCATCGATATCCCCTAATCTCAGAAAGCAAGGAATGAATCCGTTAGCCCGTGCCGCCTCCTCATAATTAGCTATCGATTCCTGGCCGGTTTTGCGCTGGGGAATTCCCCGGTACATGCTGGAGTTTAGCAGAATACCGACATGGTCTTGCCCCATGGATTTTCCTCCTTTTCGTATACGACTTTTTTGGTTCAGTTTATGTGGCTATAACCTAAATAGCGTGGACGACTGTGCTGTATCATGAGCCTGTTTTAGCTAAAAGAACCGCCTGCAAGGATGCTTCCGAGGGGGCATTAACCTTACCGGCAGAATGCGCATATTTTGGAATGCGGGTTTATTTTTGCAGAGAGGAAGCCAAGCGCATGAGCAGATTAAAAGTAGCGGTCATTACGCCTGGGACCTTTGTGATTCCTTCAGGACATAGCAGCTCCGTCGAACGGGTTATCGAGAAGGTGGCACCATTGGCTGCAGATGAACTGGATATTCGAATATTCGGCCTGTCGGACGGCCAGATCCAGAGCCCGGGAAGCCTGGAATCCGTCCCATGCTTTCGCATGCCCGGAGGCAGACTATACTTAACATCACTGCTTCGCCATTTGAAAAGGTGGCATCCCGACCGAGTGGATGTTCATAATCGCCCCTTGCTTGCTTACCAATTAAAGAGCAGGCTGCCGATGGCCAAGGTATTCCTGACCTTTCACTCAACTACTTTCTTTGACGCCTCCTATCAGTCTGCCGCAAGAATGCGCTGCTTACTGGAGAAGGTGGATCGGATCATCGTGAACAGCCAGTATTTGCAAAAAGAGCTTCAGCGGCGTTTTCCATCGCTCCAGACGCCAATATCCGTTAATCTGTTGGGGGTAAGCCTTGAGGATTTCGCGCCACGGTGGACCTCGCCGGGTGAATACTTGCGACAAGCCAGGCTTACGGATTTGGGATGGAGCCGGCGTAAAATTATTATGTTCATCGGCCGCTTGCTTCCGTCTAAGGGAGTTCATCATTTGCTGAAGGCCTTTCCTGCAATCATACAGCAGGAGAAGGAGGCGATGCTCGTTGTCGTAGGCGGCGCATATTACGGGATCAACCGGGAGAGCCAGTATGTCAGGCGTTTGAAGAAGATGGCGGAGCCGTTTGGGGATAGAGTGGTGTTCCTGCCGTACGCTCCTTACCCGAGCGTCGCCGATTGGTACAATTTGGCTGATCTCATCGTCGTTCCCTCCGAGGAAGATGAGGCCTTCGGTTTGGTCAACGTAGAGGCGATGGCATCGGCAGTTCCAATCGTGGCCAGCCGGGCTGGGGGCATCCCTGAGGTCGTCATCGACGGAGAATCTGGATTGCTCCTTCCGCCGGCATCCATGCCCAATGATCTGGTGGAAGGGATTGTTGCTTTACTCGGCAGCGAGCCGCTTCGCAAGAAGATGGGGCAGGCGGGCCGGGAACTGGCGCGCCGCAGGTTTCGTTGGCAGCATACTTCGGCCCGTTGGGTCCGATTGATGAAAGGGCAGGAAGCAAAAATATAGCAGGCTGGATTAAAGACTATTCATCGGTGGATTGTTCCGCGAAACCGAGAATAGTCTTTTGTCTTTTTTCGGAAGGAAAGGACTGTACGTTTGCCGTTGCAACGCCCCCCCACGAACATACACTGTAGGAGGTAGTACAAAAAGCCCTATTCGCTCTATCATGCAGAAGCAGCTGGAACTGGGAGGTGAAAACATGCTTAGGAAGCGCAAGCTGGCACGCCGCTCCGCACGGCGGATCAGATATCATAAACGGTTGAAGTGGCGCGTGAAAAATCATCCAAACCCAGTGGTGTCTATCATTGTTCCAGCAATGAACGAGAGAAATACACTAAAGGGCGTTCTCTATGAAGCTAGCAGGGTTCATCCTTACAGCGAAATCATCGTCGTGGCTAACGGGTCGACGGATGGGACAGAGACATTGGCCAGGAAATGCGGAGCCCGCGTCATTGCCGTTGCCGAGCCGCTTGGACACGACATAGGGCGCCGCGTCGGCGCAGAAGCCGCTAGAGGACAGATCATGTTGTTCATCGATGCCGATATGGTTATTCCAGCTATGGAGCTTCGCCCCTTCGTCAAGGCGGTGAAAGAGGGAGTGGACGTGGCTCTAAACGATTATTCGGGGCCTACGGCAGGACGGGAAATTCATCCGGTTGTGTTGGCTAAATATTCGCTTAACGCCTTGCTAGGCCGATCCGATTTGAAAGGAGCTTCCCTGACGGCGGTTCCTCATGCCATGAGCCGCAAGGCGGTCGAAGCCATTGGGTATAGCGCGCTCGAGGTGCCGCCGGTAGCTCTAGCTGCTGCGGTGCTTCGCGGATGTAAAGTAAGAGCCGTGCACTCCGTTCAAGTGGGAAGGCTAAATCCGGTTAAATACAAAAACGGGAGAGCCGATCCACTAACCAGCCTGATCACAGGAGATCATTTGGAAGCCGTAAATCGGCTCATTCAGGAAGAAGGCCCGCGCGGGGGATACGGGGATCTCGGACGCAGGCGAGACAAGGTGAGGTGAGGGCATGCCAAGAAGAAAATACGAGATACCGATAAGCAGGCAGCGTTCTTCCAATCAAAATCATGCCCACAGCCGCCTGCAGCGGAAAAAATCGTCTAAGGCACAAGTGAAGCGCGAGATGAAATGGAGGGAGCTTGAGGAGAAGGCCTATCAAGCGGGATCTGCCGCAGCTTTGGCGGAGAAGGATGACTCACATTCGTATGAACATATGCAGGCCTGCTATATGGAATGGTATGAGGAGAAATGCCATACAACACTGCCTTGGCGTAGTGTGCTAGCCATTTCGAAAGCTTACCGCCGCGGGTATAACATGATCGTAAAGCAAGAGGTGCTGGGAATTCCGCTGCCACTGTACGGGACAGCGTCCGCGGTTGTTTCCGCCTGCAATGAGGGGAGGACGATTGCATCCGTTATAAACGAATTGCTCTGTCTGCCCCTTCAGGAAATTATCGTCATACTGAATGGATGCAAGGACGGCAGCTTCCGCGCCATCGAAAGCAACGAGCGCGTAACGGTAGTAAGCTACCCGGAGCGGCTGGGGCATGACGTTGCCCGTGCTATTGGAGCATCGCTTGCTAGCGGTGATACCGTGTTGTTTGCGGATGGCGATATCGTCCTTGCCGCCGAGGACTTAGCTTCTTTCCTAGTAGAGATCGGGAAAGGGGTTGACGTTGTTCTGAATGACATCTCACCATACTTGCCGCCATTCTCCAAACAGGATACCGTAACCCGCAGCAAGATGTTTCTTAACTATATGCTGGGCCGGCCCGATTTGAAGGCGAATTCCTTGACCGCCGTTCCCCATGCTTTATCCCGCCGGGCCTTAGCTGCTCTTGGAGCCAAGGCGCTAATCGTGCCCCCGAAAGCGCAGGCTTTGGCTATCGCATATGGACTGAAGGTCCGAGCTCCACGCCCGGTGGACGTGGTGAGAAACAACCGGCTGCGCAGCGGGAATGTCGGCGATGGAAATGAAGTCGCTCAGCTAATCCTTGGCGATCATGTCGAAGCGTTTGAAGCGGTAATGCGCCTGCAGGGATGCAGGCTGAAAATGACAAGGATGCCGCGCAGTGAACTGGCTAGAAAGAGGAATGGCAGATGAATGAGACAAAGCTGACCAGTATCATTATCCCAACGTATAACGGTCTGCACTTGCTGACCTCCTGCATTGAATCGATCCGCGAGCATACCGAAGTTCCATATGAAATTATTGTTGTCGATAACGGATCTACGGATGGGACGCAGGAATATTGCATTCAAGAGGGCCTTACATTTATAGCGCTGCCTAAAAATGAAGGATTCCCTGCCGCATGCAACAGGGGGCTCTCTATCGCTTCCGGCGAGCAGTTGCTTCTTCTGAATAACGATGTCATCGTCACGCCGCGCTGGCTGTCGAACATGCTTCGCGCGCTATACAGCGCGGAAGACGTAGGTATTGTCGGGCCGGTTACCAACTATGCGAGCGGATGCCAGCAAATAGAGGTCGTGTGGGATACGCAGGAAGAGTTTATGCAAGTCGCAAGCCGGCATAACCGCCCCAATCCGGCGAAGTGGCTTGAGGCCCAGCGTATTGTCGGTCTATGCTTCTTATTCAAACGAAGGCTGCGGGAAATCGTCGGGCTGTTCGACGAGCGCTTCTCGCCGGGGCATTATGAGGACGACGATTATTGCTACCGTGCGCGCCAGCATGGCTTTCGGCTGCTCATTAGCGGGGATACGCTCATTTATCATGCGGGAAGCGCCAGCTTTGCGTCAGCAAATCCGGGTGGCTGGGACGATCTGATCGAGTGCAATCGCCAGAAATTTATCGATAAGTGGGGGATTGACCCCTGGATATATCTATGACAAAAACAGCTTTGGGGAGGGAAGCAGATGAAAGGCGTAATATTAGCGGGAGGGACGGGAACCCGCCTTTATCCGTTGACTCGAATCATAAATAAACATCTTCTTCCGGTCGGGAGTTATCCGATGGTAAGCTATGGCATCGAACGGTTCCGGCAAGCAGGGATCAAGGACATTCTTCTCGTGATCAGCAAGCAATCTGCAGAACTATATACGAATTATTTGGGGAGCGGAGAGAACTTCGGGGTAAACCTGACCTATCGCATACAGGAAACCGCCGGCGGAATTGCCGAAGCTCTAAATTTGGCAAAAAGCTTTATCGCGCCCGGGGAGAAATTCGTTGTGCTCTTGGCGGATAATTTATTTTTGGATGATTTGACGCCTTATGTTCAGAGTTATATGAAACAGATTCATGGAAGTGCGAGAGTGCTGCTTAAACCGGTTGATGATCCCAGGAGGTACGGGGTTCCGGTGTTCGATCAGTCTCGTCCCGACCTGATTTCCTATATTGAAGAGAAGCCGGCGAAACCTCAATCCAACTACTCCGTGACGGGAATCTACATGTATGATGATATGGTCTTCGAACGAATTAACGCGATAGACCGTTCTGCCCGGGGGGAATTGGAAATCACCGACGTTAACAACTTATACGCTAGAGATGGGAAGCTGGAGTACGATGTTCTCCAACTGTGGTGGGGGGATGCAGGAACGTTCGAATCGCTGCTGGAGGCCGGTGTACGGATGAGAGGCGTGCTTCCTTAGCAATCATCATGATGAGCGAGAGGGGGGCTTGCATGAATTGGAAGCGCAGCAGACGGCACAAGCGCAGAAGGCGTGGTTGGAACAGGATAAGAAGCCGGATGAAGACAGGGAGGCGAGCGTCGGCACGGAACCGGTCGAGTACGGCAGCAGACGAATGGCTTCCCATGAGTACTTCGCCTGCGCCTCTGCCTGAACCACTGCCAGAGCCTTCCCCAAAGGACATAACTATTCCTGGGGCGAGCGCGGCTAGTAACTATGACGAAGGCTATCGGCAAGGCTACTATGAGGGCGGTGAAGCAAAGGTTGAACGGCAGCTCCCTCCTTACACCGTACTGCCGGATCTTACCCTTGATGATGTGATCGCCCGAGGGATTCAGCAAGTAACGGCCTCGCTCGTTCCAATCATGTCTCCGACAGCAGTATGCACGGAAATCATTCGTGCCCTGGGTCAGCGGCGGCCGTTTTCGGTCATCCGGCTCGGTGACGGGGAACTGCTCACCCTAGCGCATGATATGATCATTTCCACGGAGCAAGCCAGGCTATGGGGACCGTTTCTGCCCTATGCTGGGGTTACGCTGCCTGATGCGGCAGCCAGCCGATCATTAGCGGAATCCATCCGCAAGGCGAATATCGTCGGTATTCCCGTGTCTCGTCACCCCTCGTTCCAAGGGCTGTTATTTCCGGCCTTGAATCAGCTAGATATTTCCCACCACAAGCTGAGGATGACTTCCTCTACGGTGAATTACGCCTTGCATGAACAAGGATTGCTATATCGAATGCTTTATGGGCAGAAGCTGCTTCTTATCGGAAATAAGGCGGCTGGATTATCAGGTGTGCTCGAAAGCGGCGGCCTAGAGGTTACAGGGATCGTCACCCCGGTTAACGGAGTGCATGATGTACAGCGCATCGTAGAACAAGCCGCTTTGATCGAATTTGATCTTGCCTTAGTTGCGGCTGGGGTTGCCGCTGTAATGATTTGTACGGCCATCGCCGAAGAATTAGGCAAAGTGTCGTTTGACATGGGGCATTTGGCGAATCGGCTGGAGAGCGGAGAGGCCCTCTTGCTACCGGAGGTGGAGGTGAACGGATGAGTCGAGGCAGACGTATGTCGCTGCGGGAAGCTGTACAGAGGGAACGGGCAGAGGCGATTAGCCGCTCGAAGAGAAAACATGCCGGGAAATACGGGATCGGATTTCAAGCCGGATATCGGCTAGGGGTAGAGGAGGGGCAGCGCGCTTTTGCAATTCCATTCGAAGGCACGAGCATCATCATTCCTACGTACAATCAAAAAGAGCTGCTCCTGCAGTGCATAGCTGGTATTGAAGCTCATACGGAGCATCCCTATGAGATCATTGTCATCGACGATGGTTCCACAGACGGAACAGGTGAGGCGCTGCAGAAGCGGCGAGGCGCGGTTCGTGTCGGCAGCCACCGCGGGAATTTAGGTTTTGCTAGCGCTGTGAATACCGGATTGATGATGGCAAAGGGACAGAAGATAGTGCTGTTAAATAACGATGTCATTGTAACTGAGCGCTGGCTGAAACAAATGATCGCCGTACTGGACAGCAACCCCAATGCGGCGGTTGGTCCGGTTACGAATTATATCGGCGGCGAGCAGCAAATAGATACCGATTATCATAGCCGGTCTGAAATGGAATCATTTGCGGCGAATTACAATGTGGCGGACAGATCCAAATGGCGGGAGACCGATCGGCTCGTGGGCTTTTGCGTGCTGTTTAGCCGCGAGCTGTTTGAGGAGGTAGGCTATTTCGACGAAGGATATGAGATCGGCAACTTCGAGGATGATGACTGGATGCTGCGCCTGCGGCTGCAGGGCAAACGCCTGGTCATTGCCGGGGATACATTCGTGCACCATATCGGAAGCGTGACCATGAAGAGGCTGGGCGACGAACGATATGTCGTCGTAAATCGCCAAAATGAGCGTCTTTTTCACGAAAAATGGGGCAAACCGTTTGAACTTATTCAGCGTTTGAACGCTAAAGAGAGAGAGCTTCGTCATCGCAAATCCAGTGATTTTTTTCCGACACACGTCTGGGTGGAAGGAGCAGGCAAGCCGTTTTGGTTGGAGTATGGCGTTAAATATCCGTTGATTGAAGTGTCGTCCAGAGGCCTGCCGATGAAGCCGGTCAGGCTTTCAGTCATCGATTTGCTGCGAATTCCTACGGGAACCCGGTTGTCAGAGTGCAAACAAGCCCCTACGGAAGGTGAATTTTTGCAGGAGGGAGCGGTCGTCCGGTGTGAGAACGGCAAGCTATATCAGTTCGACCGGGGCCGGATGCGCGAATTTGCTTCGGGTTATACTCGCGAGCTGTGGGGTCTGCCTATCGAGCCTGATCTCCTTACATTAGATGAGCTCAAACAATATGAGGAAGGTGTGCCGATCCTTCCGCCCCCCCGATTAAAATCAGAAGATCTATAATACCCCGTCATTGCAGTAACGGGGAAGCTGAGCCCCGCATATGCTGGAACAGGTGAAGCCGGGGCCGGTGATCAGTTACGCTAGTGTCCCCGGTTAATCGAGCAAAGTAGGGGGAATCCCGGTGGAACAGAAGATCACGGAGCTCATCATCCATATGTCCCACTCGCATGCGCAGATCGCGCGAATCATCGATGCCGAGCGGCAGGTTGCGGTGCGAATAGCGCAGATCATTCATTCCATACCAGATGCCGATCCGGCTTTTGATGGAACCGACGGGTTGATTGAAAACGCGGGGCGCATTAACAAGAGCGTTGTCTCCTATTTGAATTCAATTGCCGATCTGCAGGAAGCCATGGCAGAAAATTTGGAACTCGTGGTCAAGCAATTAAAAGATCAGGATGAAGAATAGGTTGCTAGAGTGGGGATGATATCATGAGCAGAGAGCAGTCTTTTTTGAATGTGTTGGATGCGGCGGCCAAGGTTCAATGGAATGTTGCCATGATTTTGGAGGCAAAGGCGGTAGAGGTTGAAAAAGCGCGCAATTGGATGATTAACCATGTGCATGGCGGAAGCTTTGAGAGTCATGAGAAGATGCTGTCGGAACCGCTCGATATTCATGAACAGCTCGTTGAAGTGATAGACGGGTTAACCAAGCTGCAGAACGGTTTTAACGGCAATTTGAAGGCTGTCCTCATATCCGATGAGGAGGAATCGGGCTCTGACGATGGCGGATTTGACGGATTATTCAGCGGTTCCTTTGATTTGGAGGACTCGGACAAATGATAACGGGTGTTGGCTCGGTCGAGGCATCCAAGCTGCGGCTGATAGACTCGATCGCCAAGAGCCAAACGGCGATGGCCCGAATTTTGGACAGTTTGGCAGATGTGACGGATCATTCGGCTGAGACGGCACGCCATTTGGCTCATAATATTCAAGCTCTGACCAGGTACCAGCAAGCCATTGCGCAAACGGTGTGTGGCATTACTCTGCATCAAGTACAATATGGAACTCCTTCAATGCCCTGGATTATGGATTCGTGCTACCCGGCTAACATCGCTGCCCGAGGAGAACGGGAGGATTAAAGAATGTTAACGACCAAAACCCGGCGGAAAAGCCGTACTAAGCTAGTCAAAAGAAAAAGAAGAAGAACAAGTTTAGGGGGCAAACGCAAGATATCGCTTAGACGCAGACGCAGACATCTTAGCCGGAAATCTGGCAGTAGAGTCAGGCATGGGCGGCGATTACGGCGAAAAAAGCCGAACATTCCGCAGCGCCAAGCTGAGATTGCCCCTACGGTAGTGCCGGGTCCTGAACCGGCAGTGCCTTTGCCAGCCGCTCCTGTAGATGATCCGGCCTTATTTCAGCAGGCCTATGATGTAGCCTACCAGGAGGGATTCAATTCGGGATTTTCTAAAGGCTTTGAGGATGGCCACAAATTAGCGTATAAGAATAGAGTTTGAATGCAAGCGGGCTTTTGCTCCGGGATTACCGGAGAGAGCCCGCTTTTTCGTGGCATTCGCCAATTTATGAGTTTTCCGGGTAGTCGTCCATGATGCACATGCCCTCCAAGCATATATTTATACAGACCTAGGAAATTTCAATATAGATAGGATGAATTGCCTTGAAAAGTTTGAACAAATCGGATTCTAGCATAGCTTTCCGGGATGGTTATTTTGAAGGCTACCGGTTCGGCGGGTGTCAGGCTGTTTTGGAGCGAATTCCGAAGCAAAAATCGCCTAGCAAAAGCAAATGCCGCGTACTCTATATTCCTCAAGGATTCGAGGCGATCGATCGTGGGGTAGCGGAAGCATTAAGCGGACTGGTGGCAGAATCCGTCGTGGCCGATCCTGGGTCCGCATTGGCTATGGCGGTCTCATACCGCCCTGATCTGGTGCTTGTGATGAATGGGCTGCATGTATTTCCTCCCGAGCACGAGGAGCAGATCATGGCCATACGCGAGTTGGGAATCCGTACGGCGATATGGTTTGTCGATGACCCCTATTTTACGGACGATACAATACGGATTGCGCAAACCTATGATGACGTATTTACGCATGAACTGGAATGCGTAGCACTATATCAAAGAAACGGCTGCAGGAATGTTCATTATCTTCCGCTTGCTGCTAATCCGCAAATGTTCCGCCCGGTGCGCTCCTCGCCGGAATATCTTTACGATATTTGCTTTATCGGCAATGCCTTTTGGAACCGCGTAGAGCTATTTAATCAGATGGCATCTTACCTGCAGGACAAGAAAGTGTTCATTGCGGGGCAGCATTGGGATCGTCTGGCTGATTACGACCGGCTGTCCCGGTTCATAAACAACAAATGGATCGAGCCGGAAGAGACGGTGTCGTATTATAACGGAGCCAAGATCGTCATTAATCTTCATCGTCCTACGCAGGCCGGATTGGATAACCGGAATGGCTTGAATATTCCGGGGAGCTCGATCAATCCTAGAACCTTTGAGATCAGCGGCTGCGGTACATTGCAAATTACAGATATTCGCAACGATTTAACACTGCATTATAAACCAGGGTATGACATCGAGACATTTGCTGACGCAGGTGAACTTCAAGCGAAAATCGATTATTACTTGAGCCATGATCAAGAGCGTCTCCAAATGGCCTGGCGCTCTTTGTGGACGACTCGGTCCAAGCATACGTTTCATCGACGTATTAAAAACTTGCTTACCAAATTGAAAATGAAGTAAGCAATTGTGACGCGATAATTCAAGAGGGAGTGACGACATGATCGTTCATTCGGATTTACAGTCAACGGCTGTAAGAGAAGGAGAAGTGTATGATTCTAGCCGGAGAGGAAGGGAAGCAGGATTAAAGAGCGGCTATGATGAGGGATATTTGCGCGGACGTGCAAAAGCGATCGTGGAAGCGGCCCATATTCATTTTCCCAAAAGAGATTTGAAAGTCCTCTATGTGTCCTCGGGTAAGGGATTTCCTTATGCTCCGATCGATGAAGCCATTATTGCCACTCTCCAAACGCTGGCAACGGAAGTGAACGTAGCGGGACCCAAGCAACCGATCTCGGAACTTGCGGCGAGCATTGTGCCCGATTTAATGCTTGTGCTGGATGGGATGGAAATGCCTGTGGAGCAAGTGGACGCGGTACGCTCTCAAGGGGTACGTACTGCAATTTGGTTGACGGATGACCCTTATTACACCGACATGACTGTAAGAACTGCGCCTCATTATGATTACGTATTTACCTTGGAACGTAATTGCCTGGATTTCTACCGTTCTGCAGGGTGCGCCAATGTATATTATTTGCCCTTTGCAGCCCATGTAGGCCATTACCGTCCAACGTTGACCCGTTCGCCTGTTCGGCGTGAAATCAGCTTCATCGGCTCGGCCTACTGGAACCGCATTGAATTTTTGCAGCCGATTATTGGCGGTTTGATGGAGAAAGGCTTGACGATTAATGGAATTTGGTGGGATCGATTGCCGGAATATGCCTCCTATCCTGACCGGATAGAAATAGGAAAATGGATGGGACCCGGCGAAACGGGAGAAGTATACAGCGGATCTAAGATCGTGCTGAATATGCATCGTTCCCCTTATGATACAACCGTAAATAACAATTCGATCGGCCTTACCGCTGCTTCTCCCAACCCCCGGACATTCGAAATCTCCGCCTGCGCAACATTACAGCTTGCTGATGTGCGAGATGATTTAGCGAGCTTCTATATTCCAGGCAAGGAAATTGAAACCTTCAGCAGCTCGAGCGAGCTGTATGACAAAGTGAATTATTATTTAAGTCATGAGACGGAACGTCGTGAGATAGCCCTTAACGCTTTGGAGAGAACCTATCGTGAGCATACGTATTCCCACCGTCTTCATGAAATGCTCAGCCGGGTTTTTGGTTAGACTGATTGTCATTTATCAAGACGGGGAGGTGAGGCTCTCCTTACCCCCTTATGAGGAGAGGCCGTTATGTCAGAATCGAGGAAGCTGTTGTTATTCTCGCATATTTGCAACAAGAGAAATATAACAGGAGCAGAGAAACTGCTGCTCTTTCTGGCCACGAGATTATCACCGTATTTTCAATGCGTTATAGTCGTTCCTAAAGAGGGCTTGTTATCCCGGCTAGCCAGGCGACACGGCATAAGAACGATTGTACAGAATATTCCGCTCCTTTACGGAATGTGTTTGCCTCATGAAGGTTTGGCGCAGCAAATTGAGGATTCTCTGAAGGAGGCAGCGTTTAAAGAAACCTCACGGCTTTTATCTAAAGAACGGCCGGATTACGTGCTTGTTAATACCAGTGTTCATGTGATCCCGGCCATGGCAGCGAAATCCATGGGTATCCCCGTTATTTGGCATATTACCGAAGTGATTGCCAGCAACGGATACACGGAAGCCTCTACCCAAATTATCGATCGGTACAGCGATTGGATTATTTGCATTTCGGAATCGGCAGCCTTTCCCTTACGCGGCTGCTCAGCCGGGAAGCTCAATATCCTATATCCTTCCTGGTCTTGGAGCGATTTCAGCCCCCATAAGTGGCCGCAGTTGCGAGAGCAGCAGAGACATAAATGGAAGGTGGGTTCTGATAATCGGCTGATTGGCTATATTTCGTCCTATTTGACCGCCGAGAAGGGAGCGGATCATTTTATTGAAGCAGCTCTGATATTGGCAGGCCAATATCAGCAAAGCAGTTTTGTGGTGATCGGCGCTGAAATAAATGGGCCGTATTATCTTAGGCTGCAGCAAAGGGTCGCTGAATCTCCTTACGCGGAACGGTTCGTATTTATCGATTACGTGTCTGACATTGAAGCGGCTTTCAGCGCGATGGACATCGTTATTGTTCCCAGCCTGCGGGAGGAAGGTTTCGGTCTTACGGCCATGGAGGCAATGATTCTAGGGAAGCCGGTCATTGCCTACGCATCCGGAGGCCTGGAAGAAATATTACGATTAACGGGCAACCAGCCGTTTCTCGTTTCTGCCGGAGACTATTCTGAGCTTAGCGCCAAAGTGTCTCGGTTGCTGGAAGAGCCGGGCCTAATAGAATCGGTTGGCAGCAACAACCGGATCCAGATTGAAGCTTGCTTCGGTCCGGAAGCTTACGAAGCTAATCTGCAGGCTGTGTTGAGTCACATGAATGGGTTGACTCCTAATGGTGCAGGTCTGCCTGCGCTTCGGCCTGTGCCTAAATCGGAACCAAGGGCGAGACGCGGGGCTAAAAAGGCCAGGGTATTGCCCTCCGCTCACAGACGGCTTAAGAGCCTGAAGCGTTTGAAGCGCCGGCGGAATGGAAGCAGGGCCCGAATGAAACATGGAGCGCGAAACATGCGTCGGACTCGGCGGGTTAGCCGTATGCGAAAAAGAGGAAAAGTCAGGAAAAGACTTTCAACAGGGAGATGAGATAGTGAGAATTTTGACCATACTCGGAACTCGACCGGAAATCATTCGCCTCAGCTTGATTATTCCCCTGCTGGATCATTATGCCGACAAACATGTGCTGGTGCATACCGGGCAAAATTTCAATACCAGTCTTAGCGATATTTTTTTTCAAGAGCTCGGTCTCAGGCAGCCGGACTATATTTTAAAAAACCGCAATACTACGCTGGGGAACCAGCTAGCCGCCATGTATTCGCAATTGGAATCGATATTAAATGCAGAACAGCCGGATCGGGTTCTCCTTCTTGGGGATACGAACAGTGCGCTGTGCGCCATATTGGCAGAGCGGATGGGCATTCCTGTCATCCACATGGAGGCAGGGAACCGCTGCTTTGATTTGGAGGTGCCCGAGGAGAAGAACCGCAAATTGATCGATGCGATTTCTACAATTAATATGCCGTATACTCCGCAAAGCAAGCAGCATCTCTTAGCGGAAGGCGTGCCGAGCCGACGGATCATTTTGACAGGCAATCCAATCTATGAGGTCATGAAGCATTACGAGCCTTTCATTGCGCACAGTGATGTTCTGGAACGGCTGAAACTCAAGCCAGGCCAGTATTTCCTGGTTACGACGCACCGCGCGGAGAATGTGGATCATCCCGGCCATTTGCACGAGATCATGGAGGGATTGAACAAAGTAGCTGAAACCTATGGCCAGCGCCTGATCTGCAGCATCCATCCCCGAACGAAGTCCCGTATCGCCAGCGATTTGAAAATTCAAATGAATCCACTTGTTGAGTTCCATGAGCCTTTTGGCTTCTTCGATTTCGTTAAATTGGAGCGGCATGCCCGCTGCGCCCTGACGGATAGCGGCACCGTACAGGAAGAGTGCTGCATCATGCAGGTGCCTACGGTAACTATTCGCAGAACGACGGAACGGCCCGAAACCGTGGATTGCGGCAGCAATGTCGTATCCGGACTGGATTCGCAGAGAATCGCTGCTGCAGTAGGGTTAATGATCGGTCTGGAGCGCTCCTGGACTTGTCCCGAGGGTTACCTGGAAGAGCGAGTCTCACGGAAGGTTGTTAAATTCGTGCTGGGGGGGAAGGTGAATGTTCAATAATCAAGTTATTCTCGTGACAGGAGGAACCGGATCATGGGGATATGAGCTCGTCAAACAGGTTCTGCTTCAGCAGCCTAAGGAAATTATCGTATTTTCACGCAATGAGTCTACACAGGTCGCCATGAGCCGGGCATTCGAGGATCCCCGACTTACGTTTCGTATCGGCGATATCCGCGATAAAGAGGCTTTGATGGATGCGTGCAAGAATGTCGATATCATATACCATTTGGCTGCATTAAAGCATGTTCCCGTTTGTGAGGATCAGCCCTATGAAGCTTTAAAGACTAACGTAGTTGGGACGCAGAATGTCATTGAGACCGCTATGGAAAATAAAGTGAAAAAAGTGATTTACATTTCTACGGATAAAGCGGCAAATCCTTCTAACTTCTACGGCATGACCAAGGCGATCGGTGAGAAGCTGATCGTATATGCCAATTTGCTGCAAAGCGATACGAAATTCGTATGTGTGCGCGGAGGAAATGTGCTTGGCACCAATGGCAGCGTGATTCATTTGTTTAAAAACCAAATTTCAAACAAAAATCATGTACGTATCACGGATTTTAAAATGACGCGCTTCTTCTTTACACTTCCGGACGCCATTAGCTTGCTTTTCAAGGCTTCCGTCGAAAGTATCGGCGGGGAAATCTTCGTTATGTCCATGCCGACCTGCCGGATTGTGGATTTGGCCGAGGTGCTGATTGAAGCATCAGGCAAGGAGAACGTGGAAATTATTGAGTCTGGTATCCGCCCTGGCGAGAAAATTCATGAAATTCTGATGAGCGAATACGAGAGCTTGACTACCGTAGTCTATGACCGCGAATATTTGGTGATTCTCCCTAACTTGAATCTGCCGGAATTAAAGGAGCGATACAGCCAGTATCCCCTTGTCCCGTTTGACAGCTTTAGCTCGGAGCACAATTTAATGAACAAAGACGATATCCGGAATTTATTGATTCGCGGAGGGTTCATATCATGAAGATTTTAATCGTCGGCGGCAACGGGATGGCAGGTCATGTATTCGTTCGTTATTTCCAGCGGCAGGGGAAACATCATGTTTTTTATACGACCCGGGACGCGAGCGACCCCGGGTCGCTCATTCTTGACGTTGACGACGTATCCGCGGTAGACCGGGCCATTCAACTCGTCAATCCGGATATCATCATTAACGCTGTAGGTGTACTGAACCATTGCGCGGATCTGGATAAAATAGGCGCTTATCATATTAACGGATTTCTCCCACATCGGCTGCGCCGGGCAGCAGATGCGTTGTCTGCCCGATTAATCCACATCAGTACAGATTGCGTATTTCTGGGCAGCAAAGGGAGATACACGGAAAATGACATGACCGACGGCACATCCACCTATGCGGTTACGAAAGCGCTCGGGGAGGTACGGAACGAGGGGCATCTTACGATTCGGACATCGATTATTGGACCCGAAATACGCGAGCAGGGAATCGGATTGCTGCACTGGTTCTTAAGTCAAAAAGGAAAAGTAAACGGGTATCGCCGGGTTCCATGGAACGGAGTGACAACCATTCAATTGGCGAAGGTCATCGACTCCGTGCTGGACTCCTCCTTATCGGGTCTCGTGCATCTCGCACATCCAGAAACCGTCACGAAGCATGATATGCTGAAGCTATTTCAGGAAATCTGGAACAAGCAGGATGTAACCATCGTTCCCGCGGATGAGCCGGTAATTGACCGCACCTTGGTATCGACTCGGAAGGATGTTCATTTTGCATTGCCTTCCTTTCGCGGCATGATTGAAGAAATGGCAGAGTGGATGAAAGGCGATGGATAACCGCATCGTTCTGGTTACCGGAGCAGCAGGTTTTACCGGACAGCATGCCTGCAAGAGACTCGCCGAGAAAGGTTACCGGGTAGCTGCGATTGTCCGATCCCGTTCATCCCTCAAAGCGCTGCCCCTCATAAAACATGTGGATTATTATGTGTGCGATTTGAACCGGCCGACAGAGATCCACGAAGCCGTCCAGCGGATATCACCTGGCTATGTTCTTCACCTGGCCGGCAAAAATTCCGTTCCTGAATCCTGGGAAAATCCGCTTTTATACATGGAAAGCAATATTATGGGGACCGTGTATTTGTTAAATGCTCTGCATCAGCACGGGGGAACTCCCATATTAATCGCTGGATCGCGCCTTAAATTTGATTTGAGTTTCCCTATAGAACCGACTCATCCATACGGACTGAGCAAATCGATCCAAGAGGTCGTCTCATTGGCATGGGGAGAACTGTTCCATCAACACGTCATATTGGCAGAGCCTTGTAATCTGATCGGCCCCGGTCCCTCCACTGGCATTTGCTCCCTGCTGGCAGGATATATTGCCGCTTTGGAACGAGGAGAATCCAGGCCGAGGTTCCGGCTGTCTTCAGCGAACGCCAAAAGGGATTTTCTCGATGTCAGAGATGCGGTAGATGCCTATGAATTGCTTTTGCGTCAAGGAAGTGCGGGGAAGGTGTACCCGGTATGTTCCGGAGTCGAGAGAAGACTCGGCGATGTATGCAAAAGCTTCATAAATATGGCCAGAATACCGTGTCCGCTTGAAGAAGTGGGCACGGAAGGAGCAGAAGAAGGGATCTCGGAAAGTGCTTCCCTAATACAGCCCGAGCTCCTGAGCGAAATGGGCTGGAGCCCGTTGATCCCGTGGGAGACCTCGGTAAGCGATATTTTACAATATTATCGATGGGAGGATGCGGATCGTTTATGAGTGTGAAGGTAAGCATCATTATTCCTTTTTATAACTGCCCTTATATTGCGCAGGCGGTATCAAGCGCTCTAGATCAAACTTATCCTAATATAGAAATCATTGTGGTGGACGACGGTTCTACTTCTTATGCGGAGCTGCTGGCCCCTTACCAGCACCGCATTCATTATTTAGGCAAGCGCAACGGGGGAACGGCAACTGCGCTGAACCACGGAATACGCCATGCTTCGGGAGACTATTTCGCTTGGCTAAGCTCGGATGATATATTTTATCCCGATAAGATCAACATTCAGCTTCATGAAATGCTGAGACACAAAGCAGTCATTTCCCATACGAATTTCGATTATATCGATGAAAATGGTACGTTTACCCAACACGGGGCAGGAGCTTCGCCCATGACCCGTCGAGAGCTGCTGGAGACATTTCTGCGCGGAAATCCGATCAACGGCTGCACCGTAATGATTAAACGCAGCTTGCTTAAGCGGGTGGGACTATTCGATGAGAAACTCCCTTATACGCATGATTATGATTTGTGGTGCCGAATGTTGCTGGCCGGAGTTCCATTTCATTATGTGAACCAGCCTTTGATCGCTTATCGGCGCCATCCCGGCATGGGAACAATTCGGCATGAACCGGTCATTGTGCAAGAGATTGCATCTTTACGATCTCGGTACAAAAGGGCTTTTCACCGTCTGCTGCATCGCCTTCGGGATGCATGAGGCTCCTTTATTCCGCTGCGTATTCAAGTTGCCGGTCTAAGGGCCAAATTAAGCTTTTGCCTTATGTGAACTGTCTAGGCCACGTCGAATAAACGAGCATATGGTAATGTAACTTCTTTTCAGGAGGTGATTTGCTTTTGGGCGTTTTCTTGGATGCTAGAACATCCCTCAATTCAAATCGGACGGGGTCACCCGGGACGCCGCTGTCTTCGGCGCCGGAGCTCTTTGGCATTATAGGGCTGCAAACGAAGAACATCCCTAATCCGATCGTTATTCTGCATGGAACCATCGGTATCCTTGGCGATATCGGAGATGTGGTTACGATTGAAATCGTACGGGGCGCGACTTATGCTCCGCAGAATGTCATTCATACGATTGAAGATGTGGTCAGCGAATCTTCAGCCACCCATTTGACAACCTTTGTTACTGCTGATATTAATGCGCCGGGTGCGCCAGAAACAATTTACAGCAGCTACGTATCGGGCATCTCGACATCGATTCGAAATGGTCCTGAATCATTTGTTGGTATAGCGTCAACTTCTTAATGCTGCTGCTGTCCGAAAGCTTGTCAGATGAATTAGGCAGGCTTTCGAGCTTTTTTTCTTATTGAGAAATCTTGAAAGCCGCCTCGGAAAGGAATGAGGTTTATGAAGCGGCTCAAAATATTGTTTATTACAAAGGACTTCAGTCAGTATTTAGAGAGGAACTTTCATTATTTACAGCTGGAACTGGCGAAGCACGCTGATCTGGCACTTTGTCATGAGGGCGGGACAATGAGCGAGATTCTGGAGCGAATTCCGTTTACCCCTGATTTCATTCTGTTGAATGATATGTTTCATTCAACGCATTGTCCCCCTGTTGAAGGGGTCTTCGATCTGCAGATTCCTTGGGGCATGATTATGCATGATCTTCATGGGCATGTAGATAAGCGAAGGGAGTTTCTCGCTTGCAAGCCGGAAAACATCTTTACGATTTACCGCAGCGCTTTTCGCGCCAGATATCCCGAATTTGAGGGGAATTTATTTTGGCTGCCCCATTTTGCCGAGCCTACGGTATTTCGAAATTATGGTCAGGCGAAGGACATTGATATTTTACTCATGGGAGCGATCAACCGCAGAATATATCCGCTGCGTCACTTAATGAAAAATACGTATATGAAAAGGCCGGGCTTCGTCTTTCATAAGCATCCGGGCTATGCCAACTTCGAATCGGATCAACAAGTGCTGGTTGCCCAAAAATTTGCCATGGAGGCCAACCGGGCCAAAATTTTTCTGACGTGCGATTCCATTCATAAATATTCTTTGCGCAAATACTTTGAAGTGCTTGCGAGCTATACTCTCTTAATAGCCTCGCGGAACGAGGATTTAAGAGATTTAGGCTTTAGGCCGGATGTGCATTTTGTAGCTGTTTCCGAACATGACTTTGAGGAGAAGGTTGAGTTCTATTTGCGTCCGGAGAATGATGCCTTGCGCGAGCAAATCACGAGACAAGGCTACGAGTTTATCCATGAAAAGCATACGACGGCAGTACGTGCTCAGAGATTGATTGCAATTATTCGACAAATCGTGAATTCCAGATGAAAGTTGGATCTTAAGGAAGTCAGATGTCCAAGCTAAAAGCATTCTTCTCTCATATACTACTCTAGCAGCATAAGGAGAAGGAGGGCTGACATTGAGTCGAACCATTGCAATCATTGGACTTGGCTACGTAGGATTGCCACTGGCAGAAGCGTTTCTTGAGAAAAAATATAGCGTTATCGGGATTGATATGGATGAACATAAGATTCAGAGTTTGAAACTAGGCAAAAGTTATATTGCCGATGTTGCGGATGGGGTCATCAAATTAGCTGTTGAGCAGGGCAGGTTGCGCATATCCTCTGATTTTAGCGACATTAATCCCGCCGAAGCGATTATTATTTGTGTGCCTACTCCCTTAACAAAGGAGCATGTGCCGGATCTTTCTTTTCTTATCGATGCTGCTAAGAGTCTGAGAGATTATTTGCAGCCCGGTCAATTGGTTACATTGGAGAGCTCGACCTATCCAGGAACGACTAGGGAAGTGCTGCTGCCGTTGCTGGAACAAAGCGGGCTGAAAACAGGCAGGGACCTCTTTATCGGCTTCTCTCCCGAAAGAGTGGATCCTGGAAATGATGAGTATCGGTTAACCGCCATCCCTAAAATAGTCAGTGGCGTAACTGATACTTGCGCCGTTCGGACAGAGCAGCTCTATAAGAGCGTTTTTAGCAAGGTGATTAAAGTGTCCTCCACGGACACAGCCGAAATGACGAAGCTTCTGGAAAATACTTTTCGTTTCGTGAACATCTCTTTCATCAATGAGTTTGCTATTTTGTGCGATAAGCTGAATATCAATGTATGGGAAGTCGTAGAGGCTGCATCCTCTAAACCGTTTGGATATACGGCATTCTATCCCGGTCCGGGAATCGGGGGGCACTGCATCCCTGTAGACCCGCATTATCTGCAGTGGAAAACGCAGCAAATCGGGGAAAGCAGTTCGTATATAGAACTTTCCTCTCGCATCAACGAGAGTATGCCTGCCTATGTGCTCTCCAAAATTAAGGAAGCGATTGGCCAAGATATGTTGAAGGGATGCAGGATATTCGTGTTAGGCGTAACCTTCAAGAAGAACGTTGCGGATATTCGCGGCTCCAGCTCCATCGAGCTGATACGCCTGCTTGTCCAAGAAGGTGCAAAGGTATCGTATGATGATCCTTATATCAAGAAGCTTGATATAGATGGAAGTATGCTTCAGGCAACACAGGCGTGCAAAACGGAGTTTCGCCTTGCGGACTGCGTCATCATTGCAACTGATCATCGGGAGCTCCCGTTGCGTGAGGTATTGAAGCATTCACGCCTTGTATTCGATACGCGCAACGCGACAGCGGGTATGTCCGGGAAGGCCAAAGTAATTGTGCTTGGCGGAGGGCGCATAGACACGGCGTAAAACGGTATATGCAGGATTTTAAATCAAAAGACAGGAGGAATTGGGTTGACTAGGAGGTTGGTTATCGATATTCGGTTTAACAATATGGGCATGTGCCAGGATAGATTGACCCGGCCTTGGATAGAGCATCGGCTCAAGCTGTTCCGGGATTTGACTTTGAACAGCCTGATCTATCAGACCAACCAGGATTTCCAGACTATGCTTAAATATGATCCAAGATCACATGACGTAATTTACGAAGTGCTTCACGATCTTCAAATTAAGCTGCCGGATAATATCCGTTTTGTTCCCGTAGGAGAGATTGACCAGGCGGTCTCCGAATACGCTCAAGGAGCGGATGAATTATATATTGCCAGAACTGATTCGGATGATTTGCTTCATAGAACCTATTTTGAGAGACTGCATGCATATCAGCATCATCCTGAGACTTGGGCGCTGCTGAATCAGCATGGATACTACTGGGATAGAGATCATAACATCATGGCTCCGAAATTTTATGCCTCCCCGCAATTTTACGTGCTGATTTACAAGGTTCAAAATTATTTGAAGGGCGATAGATATACGGTTAGAGATCACGGTCATGTCATCAAATTTCCACATGAGAAGCTTGCTGGACGCAATTGGGTTAACGTTGTGCATTCTACCAATACTTCTCCTAAGGTGGTACCGAATGAGAATCGGATGCTGCTGGAAGAGATTGAGGCTGTATTGCGGGATTATAAGTCAAGTTCCTGAAACGGCAGGTTTGGCTCCGGCGGGTCGAAAGAAAGGAAGGTGCTGTAATGTTTAAGGATAAAATTATTCTTGTAACCGGGGGCACTGGATCGTGGGGAAGGACACTGACTCGAACACTTCTCCGGGAGAACCCGGCAGAGATCCGCATTTTCTCCCGCAATGAATATGCCCAAGTCCAAATGCAGCGGGATTTCGGAAATGACCCCCGGCTTAAATTCGTTATCGGCGATGTTCGTGATTATGATGCCGTTGAATTTGGATGCAAGGGGGCGGATTATGTATTTCATTTGGCGGCTCTGAAGCATGTTCCAGTATGCGAACATCAGCCAACGGAGGCTCTAAAGACAAATGTTCTGGGTACGGAAAACATTATTCGAGCCAGCATTGCCCAGAAGGTTGCTAAAGTTATTGACGTATCTACCGATAAGGCGGTAGATCCGATCAATACGTACGGCATGACAAAGGCGATTGGCGAGAAGCTAATGATCCATGCCAATTATTTAAGCGAGCATACCCGGTTTACATGCATACGGGGCGGGAACGTACTGGGGACGAATGGAAGCGTCGTGCCGTTGTTCGTTCAGCAGCTGCAATCAGGCAGCGATCTGACGTTGACCCATACCAAGATGACCCGGTTTTTCCTTACGTTGAATGAAGCGATTGAATTGCTGCTTAAGGCCGCCAGAACAGCGATTGGCGGCGAGATGTTTGTCATGAAGATGCAGGCTTGCCGAATAACCGACATTGCCAATGCGCTAGCCGAGCATTATTTGGGCAATACGGTTCCGTTAAAAGAAATCGGAATGAGACCTGGCGAGAAACTGCATGAAGTGCTCGTCTCCCGGTATGAATCACCGTACACTTACAAATATAATGAGCAGTACTTCGTTATCCTTCCATCCAATCCTCCTGCCCAGCTTATCAAGCAATACAGCCACCTTCAGCTAGTTAGCTTTGACGAATATCACTCGAATGACAGCCTGATTTCCAATCAGGAGATCGTCAATCTTCTCCGGGAAGGAGGCTTCATTTCCTGATTTCTATAAGCCTATGCATGATTGTCAAAGACGAAGAGAAATATCTGCAAGGATGCCTGGATTCAGTATACGACATTGTTGATGAAATTATTATCGTGGATACCGGCTCTGCAGATCGGACCAAAGAGCTTGCCGGCAAATACACTTCAAAAATATATGATTATCCTTGGAACGATGATTTCTCAGCTGCAAGGAATTATTCATTTGACAAGGCGACCCAGGAATTCATTATGTGGTTGGATGCCGATGACATTTTATTGCCAGCGGATCGTGAAAAACTGAAGAAGCTGAAGGAGAATTTGTCCGCAAAAAAGGAAGCCGTTATGATGGATTACCACTTATCCTTCGATTCAGCAGGAAAACCTCTCATCTTATCCCGGAGGCATCGTCTTGTCCGAAGGGACAAAGGCTTTAAATGGATCGGAATTGTTCACGAATATATTGATGTTGCGGGAGCAGAGGTATGTTATGCCGATATAGCCGTGTCACATCGAAGGAGAGGGTCGCATGCGGATCGGAATTTGCGGATCATCGATAAATGGGTCGGCTCCGGCGGGAAATTGAAAGGGCGGCTGCTCCTGCATTATGGCAGTGAACTGGCGGATTCAAACCGGTTTGATGAGGCTGTTATTCAATTCGACCGTTTCTTGCGGCAGCCGCAAAATTTAATGGACGATTGCGTACTAGCGTGCATCAAACTGGCTGATTGCTACGAGAAACTGGGACTAAGGGAGAAGAAGCTGGCAGCGCTCCTCCATTCCCTCCAATTCGATATGCCGCAGAGCGAGGTTTGCTGTGCAATCGGAGGGTGCTTTGAAGAACGTGGGCAATGGGGAGCCGCCGTTTACTGGTATCAGCAGGCTCTTCATATTGCAGACGGGCCAGTACTAGGTATTATGGAAAATCGCAGTTTTCGCACTTGGCTTCCCCATTGCAGGCTATGTATTTGCTATGCAAATCAAGGGGATTTAGAGCAGGCCGACTGGCATAATGAACAAGCGCTTCAATATTTGCCTCAGGATCCCCAGCTTTTGAGTAATCGAATCAAATTCAAGACATTGCTGCGAGCTTAAGCCGCGGCAACAATAAAGCGAAGCGGGGCTCAACCCTGCTTCGCTTTAAGATTTAATAGCATGTTGTGGAAGTTTGCAGCATATTGCTGGGGTGACATCAGGTTTGATACGTATTCTGCACCTCGGTTACGGATCTGCTTGCGCAATTGCAAATTGTCCATGAGCTCCAGCGCCTGATGCACTGCATTATCCATATTATTCCTCTCAAAAAATTTGCCAGTCTCATTATGCCGGATAAAAAAACGTACGCCTTCCGAATCGGTACTGAGTACGGGACAACGGCAGGCGATTGCTTCAGCCACGGCGTAGCCGAAGCCTTCAAGCACGGAGGTGGAGAGAAGAAATCCCCCGGAGTCGCCCACCCGAGATAAATAATCCGGCATCGTCGAATGCGGGGCATTCGCATAAACTTTTATGTGATCGTGTAGGCCGTAAGAATGGACCTTTTCCCAAAATAAATCCAACATTTCCTTTGAGCAAAGCTTATCATCGTGAAATACCCAAAAGGAAAGTTCATTTTTGATATTCACAAGTGATTGGGCAATTTTCAGGAATAGTTTCCAGTTCTTATTCTTTTCGAGTCGTCCAACCCATGCAATAACCGGCTTCGAGGGAACTGTCTGAGGGCGATAACGGAATTTAACGGTATCAAGCAGATTAGGAAAAATATATTTCGGAAGGGCAGGACAAAAATCAGTTATCAGTTGAACAAGGTGCGGTGTGGGCGGCAATAGTGCACCTTGACAATTAGCCTCAAGAATTGATGCGCCGTCTTTTAACGTTCTCCGGGCACTTATCATCGTGCCAAGCCCCTGCGCTTCGAATATAATGGGACCGTTATAATTGAGTTTGCGCAATTTTTGCGGCATAAGGAAATCGGATGTGGTAATGATGGCATCGTATTGAAACATCCGAAGAATTTTGTATAATTCATCGTCTGTGGGGGATATATAGGTAGGAATGTCTTTGATGTTCTGCAGGCCGGATCCAGCGTTTGAATAAAGGAGATGTCCTTTGATGGCTACTTCTCGTAGTGCTTCACAGCGCAGGCGATTTAATGTTTCCATGCCTCCGCTTGGAACAATGAACGTGAACAGAACCTTCATGATAAAGTCACCTCGCCAAATGTATATCTTATAGTACGCGCCGAAAATTTAAGGGTGAGGGTATGTTTACCTGTATGCAACGGCATCCCCGGGAGCATCCTAACGGATGTTCATTATCCATCACTTTAATAACGGGGGGATGATTACATGCGAATTGCCAAAGTTGTAAGCTTGTCTCTGTCAGCGACGCTCATTGCCGGAATGGTCGGATTAACGGGCTGCGGAACCAGAACCGATAATACGAACCTAAGAACCCAAAACGTTCGGAACAAGAATTACCGAAATTACGACGTAAACTCCTTGCGACCAGGCGACCGGAATTTCACGCGGAGTCTAGGCAACGGCCAAAGCGAGCGTATAAACTCGTTGAAGTACAGCCCCGCATTGAGCAATAAGGTAGCTCAGCTTCGTGAGGTCCAATCCGCTCATGTCGTCGTTACCGATCGCGATGCTTACGTCGCGGTAACGCTGCATGGACAAGGTCATCAAGGGACAAGAGCAAGCGGTATGCATCCTGGCACGAATTACGGCACTACAACAAGATATGGTAACCAAGGTACGACAAATTATGGAATGACAAGCACCGGTACGACAGGTCTTGGAAGAACGCCAGGTGCTTTTCCTAACGGCACGGCTGGATTTGGAACCGGAACGGGCTACGGTTATGGAACAAGAACGGGGACTGGCCTTGGAAACGGCACATTAGGATATGGTACAGGCACTGGCACAGGATTAGGAACTGGTTATGGTACAGGTACTGGCACTGGGACCGGGACAGGTATGGGAGCAGGAACAGGTTTGGGTACCGGTTATGGTACCGGCTATGGAACGAATGACGGACTTGGCGGCGGACTTATGGGCCGATCCGGCGTTGCTGGCAGTCTGTTTGACACGACCACCCGCGGAAACAGAGGGATGACAGGATTAAGCCGCGGTACTGATGGAATGCTTGGAATGAAGGGCACGCGTCATAGAACTAACGTTGATGGAGTAGGAACTGCTCCTGTTCGCGGACTTGGTACGGGAACTGGGGCGGTCGTTGATAACGTCCCTCAAAGTGTAAAGGATCATATTTCTAGCATTGTCAAGAAAACGGCTCCACATATTCGTAATGTACACGTATCCGGTGATCCGGAATTTATGACCCACGTCAGCAATTATGCAACGCAACACCGCACCGGAGCGACTTTGCAGGGTCGTGTTAGAGATTTTGAACATCTCGTTAACCGGATATTTCCAGGACGTGCTGGTACGATGACAGGTCCGAGCGGATATAGAAATACAGGTGGCGGCGTTGGAACGACCGGTACAGGTACGGGAATGTCCGGTACTACAGGCACTGGAACTGGCAGCGGCGCAGGATTCTCAGGTGGGGTAACCCGATAAGAAGCATATAGTGCTGTAACGAGAAAAGCAGCAGCTCTAAGGATGAATCTTGCTCAAATCCTTGGCTGCTGCTTTTGGTTATCTATATATGTGACTAGGCTTCAAATTTCCGCCCTTGGACCCAAGTAGCCTGCAAATTCAAATCTTGGCTGACAAGCAGCAAATCCGCTTGTTTTCCCGTCTCGACAGAGCCGGTGATATGATCGATTCGAATAAGCTTTGCCGGGTTTAAACTGGCTGCTTCAGACGCTTTCTCGACCGAAAGGCCGATTTCCCGTACGAGATGACGGAAGCCGCGAATCATGGTTAGAGTGCTTCCGGCAAGCGTGTTGTCGCTGTCTTTAAGGGTACATACACTATCCTTTACGACAACGGGAAGGTCGCCAAGCATGTAATCGCCGTCCCCAAGCCCGGCTGCCGACATGGCATCTGTAATTAAAATCAGATTGTTGTCATTTTTCACCTGAGCCAGAAGGGAAATGGCCGCATGGTGCACGTGAATACCGTCTGCGATGATTTCTGCACTTATTCTAGGGGTGCTTAGTACCGCTCCAGCTGTTCCCGGTTTACGGTGATGAAGCGGAGTCATTGCATTGAAGGTATGAACGGCATGATGCAGTCCGACTTCAACGGCTGCCATGATTTCTTCGTAAGTGGCATCGGTGTGGCCTGCCGCCGCGACGATACCTTCTTTGCGAAGATATCGGGTCAGTTCCAATGCTCCTTCTCTTTCCGGTGCAAAGGTCACCTGTTTGATCAGGCCAGGGTATTTATTATTCCACGCTTCCACCCAGGAACGGTTTGGAGGCACGATATGTGAAGGATTCTGGGCACCAGGCCATTTCGGACTGATAAACGGGCCTTCCAAATGAACGCCAACCAATTGAGCGTACGGCATATCCTTCGACATATACTCGTTTACTTCCTGAAGCACTTCATCAATCACGTTATGCGGCATCGTCATCGTTGTAGCGAGCATGGACGTTGTGCCTTGGCTGCAGTGCAGCTTCGTAATGGCGTCAAAGGCTTCCTTGCTTGGACTGGAGAAATCCTCGAGCATCCCCCCGTGAACATGAACATCGATAAAGCCTGGCAACACATAACTTCTGCCAGCGTCAATTGTTGAAGCTGAAGCCGGAGAATCTGAAGGCATTCCTGATGTCGAGCCTACGTATGCGATTTGACCTTCTTCTACGACCACCGCGCCGTCATGTATGATGCCTTTTGACGTAACGACTTCGGCGTGAGTAATTTGAAAACTCCGGTTCGAGGCAGTCATGGTTATAATAGCCCCCCGGCGTCTTGGTCGACGATAACGACAACGTTAGGATGAAGCTGCAATAGGGAGGCTGGGCATTGCGTTGTTATAGGACCTTTTAATGCTTTGGCCACGATCTCAGCCTTGTCTGCTCCTTTGGCCATCAGCAAGATTTGCTTCGCTTTTAGAATGGAGCCGATGCCCATTGTAATCGCATGAGTCGGCACTTCGTCGATAGAGTCGAAGTAACGCGCATTAGCTTTGCGGGTAACCTCGTCCAACTCGACGACATGCGTCGTGGCCTTCAATTCATCCGCAGGTTCATTGAAGCCGATATGCCCGTTGTGGCCAAGGCCAAGAAGCTGCAAGTCAATTTGGCCCGCTTGCTCCAGAAGCTGTGTGTATTCTTCTGCAACTTTGTGCCCATCGCCGGATACGCCAGATGGCACATGGGTATTGCTCAAATCGATGTCTACATGATTGAATAGCTTCTCGTTCATGAATCTGCGGTAGCTTTCCGAATGATCTTCAGCCAGGCCAATGTACTCATCCAGGTTGTAGCTGCGGGCTTCCTTGAAGCTAACGAGCCCTTGCTTATGCAGCTCAATCAGATGCTGGTATACCCCGACAGGAGTCCCGCCAGTAGCCAGTCCTAGCGTAGCCCGCGGATTCGTTTGCAGCAGGCTTGCAATAATTCCTGCTCCGGTCTCATTGAATTGCTGTTCATTGTTTACTTTAATGATATTAAACATATTATTCGCCTCCAGTAGTTTTACGATAGATTTGGACGTTCTGGTATGAATTTTTTAGCTTAGGGGTATATTCCGTAAATTCCAGACTTACCATTCCTGTAAATAGGATATCAATAACATGCAGCTGAGCAATTCTTGAAGCCATATCTCCCCGGCGCATTCCTTCTTCTAACGAAGATGAGAACAAGGATATGTCCGCGAGGGATGCAAGGGTGCTGCTTCCATATTGGGTTAACGATAGGGTGAGCGCACCGGAGTCTTTGGCACAGCGCAGCGCATCTATCGTCTCCGGCGTCTCTCCGGAATAGGAAATGGCCAGTGCGGCATCGCCCTCGCTAAGGCTGGATGCCGAAGTGATTTGCATGTGGGAATCCGCGAATGCAGTGCAATTTTTGCCGATGCGAATGAGCTTCTGGTAGAAATCCTGCGCGATGACGGAAGACGTAGCTACACCGTAGAGATCGATTCGTTTAGCGCCGCAAAGTATTTCTACGGCTCTCTGGAGCTGCCTGATATCCAATAGACGCGTTGTATCTGTAATCGAAGCCAGATGATTCGCCTCCATGGCCTGCACGATCCTGTGCAGATCATTCCCTGCGATTATATCCTGATAATGGCTTTCTGAAGGTTTGTGAGCGACCTCAAAGGCCAGCTTCATTTTAAAATCGGGAAATCCTTTGAAATGAAACGACTTGCAAAATCTTGTCACTGTGGAAGGACTGATTCCGCACTCCTCAGCGAGATCAGTAATGCCCATATGGATCACGGAACTAGGGGCACTTAGAATGTGTTCTGCCAGTCGTCTTTCTTGTGGCGGCAAGCTGCTCAATTGTGTAGACAACGCATGCAGAATAGGAGTAAGAATGTAGGTTCACCTTCTTTCCTGTAACAGATGTACAAAAGGGAAGAAAATAATTTTTGTGAATATTACAAAAATGATGAAAACTATTTTAGTACATAATAAAATATTCCACTTTATAATGCAAGGTGTTTTATTACACCAATGTGACACTTTTGAAACGGAGTTCCTTGTATTTTTATGAACCGCATAATACACTAATATTTGCTTAAGCTTACGGGTTTAATCCGTATTATTGCCCGATGAGGAGGAATAGCGTGGATCCGAATCTCGATCACTATATAGACCGGCTTCAATCGAAATTTTCGATGGTCGTCAAAAAGCTGCAAAACGAAATTATGCAGCACCGCGATCTGCCATTAACGGGGCCGCAGTTTCATATGCTGTCGCTCATAGCGAAAGAGCAAAGCTGTAATGTCACTTATTTGGCGGAGGCGCTTGTCGTCAAGCCGAGCGCGATCACGGTGATGCTCGACCGCCTCGTTCAGAACGGCTACGTAGAACGCAAACATGATGAACAGGATCGCCGTGCCGTGCTGTTATCCATTACGGAGCAGGGCAAGGAAGTGTATCAGAAAGCGCGGAAGAAATCCAGGGAAGTGCTGACGCGTTACTTCGCTTGCCTGGACGAGAATGAGAAGGAAGTGCTGGAACGCGTCATCAACAAGTTTGACGAGGCGGGACGCCTTAAAGAGAAAGAAGCTGCAGAGGCGAAGGAAATATAAAAGGCGGGGATTTTGAAAGCAATCCGGAAATCGCCCGTCATTTCAAGATCCATCTTGAACGGATCTTCGAAGCAGAAATGAGCTGTATGGCGGCCAACGGTTGAGCACCTTGTGGGTGCTCTTTTTTGTGCTGCGCTGTAATGTAACGGACCGTGGTTCCGCTATTTATGTAAAAAGACGCCAAACTCAGCGTTAACGGATCGCAGTTCCGCTATTAGCCTAAAATAGGTGAGCATCAAGCCGTTTTTGGCAAATAAAGGCTTAAAGGCTTATGTGTCCGTAAGATCGTAAAAAATCAGCAAAAAAGCAGGAATAGCGGCTTTTGGGTCCGTTAGCTTCTCGGTAACCGAGCTGTTGGTGCTATTTTGCACATACGTTTTAAAGGTGCTGGAAATTTGTGAGCTAGTTACTTAGGTTGTTTGATGTTACATTTTGCGTTTGAGGTGCTTAGAGTACCTGAAGTTACTGTTGGTTTGATGATATTTAGAGTGCCTGAAGTTTCTTGTTGAGCTCTGGATAACGGTGCTTGGCAACTTGCTGTTGCCTAGTGTGGATGGTTATTCTGAATAAACGTCACGGTAGTACTTTACCGGCTCGATGTCGTATTTTCAATTGTAACGCAATCCGCTAACGAGGTAGAATAAGGTTAATATTTCGAATTAATTTTGAATGTTTAATTTATTGGATATCTGCAATTTAAAACGAAGCTGGAGCTTGAAGGGGAAGGGACGTTTAGGCTTAGCTAATAACAAAAATGACCAAAGTTCAAGAGCGGAGGATGTTTATGGAACAATATATACTTGCTCTAGACCAGGGAACTACGAGTACGCGGGCGATTCTGTTTAATAAGCAAGGGGAGATCGTGCACTTGGCGCAGCGCGAGTTTCCGCAGTATTTTCCAAAGCCCGGGTGGGTGGAGCATAATCCTAATGAGATTTGGGGTTCTACTCTCGCGGTGATCGCATCATGCTTGTCGGAGTCAGGGGTAAAGCCGGGGCAGGTGGCCGGGATCGGCATTACGAACCAGAGGGAAACGACGATCATTTGGGAGAAGGAGACTGGAAATCATATATACAATGCCGTTGTTTGGCAATCCCGCCAGACGGCGGATATCTGCGAGGAGCTTAGGGCAGCGGGCCATGATCCGGTATTCCAGCAAAAGACGGGATTGCTGATCGATCCCTACTTCTCGGGCACGAAAGTAAAGTGGATTCTGGATCATGTCGAGGGAGCAAGGGAGCGTGCGGAGAAGGGAGAGCTGCTCTTCGGTACGATCGATTCCTGGCTCATTTGGAAGCTGACCGGGGGACAGGTGCATGTAACCGACTACTCCAATGCATCGCGGACTTTGATGTATAACATTCATGAGCTGTGCTGGGATGACGAACTACTGGAGCTGCTTCAGGTGCCAAAGGCCATGCTTCCCGAAGTCCGCTCATCCTCTGAGGTTTATGGACGTACGGCGCCGTATCATTTCTTCGGACATGAGGTGCCGATTGCGGGAGCCGCTGGCGATCAACAGGCCGCTTTATTCGGGCAGAATTGCTTCGAGCAGGGCATGGTGAAAACGACGTATGGCACAGGCTGCTTCATGCTGATGAATACGGGAGAGCGGCCGGTTTCGTCGGGGCATGGCCTCATTACATCGATCGCTTGGGGAATTGACGGTAAAGTTGACTATGCGCTTGAAGGTAGTATCTTTGTCTCAGGTTCGGCCATACAATGGCTAAGAGATGGCTTGCGAATGTTTCGGGAGGCCAAGGATAGCGAGAGGTATGCCGAACGAGTCGAGTCCACGGAGGGGGTATATGTTGTACCGGCTTTTGTAGGCTTAGGCAGTCCGTATTGGGATAGTGAGGTTCGAGGGGCTGTATTCGGCCTCACCCGGGGAACGAGCAAGGAGCATTTCATCCGCGCAACCTTGGAATCCTTGGCTTATCAGACAAAAGACATTCTTGTGGCGATGGAGAAGGATTGCGGCTACAAGGTGAATACGATGCGGGTGGACGGGGGAGCGGTATCGAATACGTTCCTGATGGCGTTCCAAAGCGATATCTTGGATGTTCCAGTTGAACGTCCGGCTGTACGCGAAACGACCGCCCTGGGAGCAGCCTATCTGGCCGGGCTTGCCGTCGGATATTGGCAGGATCTTGATGAAATCAGGCGCATCTGGAGTCTGGAACGGCGGTTCGAACCAGCGATGCCGGAAAATGAGCGGGACTCGCTCTATAATGGCTGGAAAAAGGCTATTTATGCCGCTATGGCCTTTAAATGAGCAATGGGCTGCCGAAAGCAGCCCATTTTTGCTTTGTATCGCACGCTTACCCGCTATTTTTCATAATATGTTTTGACTGTATCCCTTAACCTTGTTATACCACAAAACCCGAGCAAGGAGGGGTGACGCATTTTGAAGAGCAGCGATCGTAACAGCAAATTTCTGTTGACTCATCGTGAGCGAGAAGTTTTTGAACTCCTCGTGCAGGATAAAACGACGCGCGACATTGCGGGGCAACTATTCATTAGCGAGAAGACCGTACGAAATCATATTTCTAATGTCATGCAGAAATTGAACGTAAAAGGTCGTGCGCAGGCGGTCGTCGAGCTGATCAAGCTTGGGGAACTGAAAATCTGACGGTTTGGCCAAAACACGTCAAAGAACCGTAAACCTTCTAATTCTCGGGACGGCAGGCGAGAGAGTTAGAAGGTTTTTTGTTGCTTGGAGCTGGAAGCGTAGCTCATTTTAGTTTCAGAGTACAGGGTTGATAATTCCTCATTTTCCATATATTATAAATTAGTGAATTGAATAAACGGGAGCTTGGGCCAACCAGGCTGAGAGGATAGCTATTGCGCTGTCGACCGTATAACCTGATCTGGGTAATGCCAGCGGAGGAAACGTTCAAGCCTTTGTGTATACAAAGACCGCTTCTTTCGTTGCGGTCTTTTTTGTTGCACTCGGCTGCTACAGCTCCGCTTGAACCCATTCATTCTAAGGAGGAATAGAAATGGCAAGCGAAATCAATAACCACACCGCAGACCCCGAGATTTTAGCTTTTCCAGGCAGTCGTAAGGTATATCTTCAAGGCTCGCGTCCGGATATACAGGTGCCAATGAGAGAGATCGAACTTTCCCCAACGGTTCGCGGAGAATCGGTAGAGGAGAATCAACCTGTTCGGGTATATGATTGCAGTGGTCCTTACACAGATGCTAGCTACCATACGGATATAAGGGCAGGGCTTCCAAAGAATCGCAAAAATTGGATTCTGGAGCGGGGGGATGTTGAGGAATATGAGGGCAGGAGTGCTAGACCTGAGGACGATGGATATCAAACAGAAAAACATCATGAGCACACAGAGACTTTCCCCGGAATAGGCCGGAAGCCTCTTCGGGCGAAAGCCGGTTGTAATGTGACGCAAATGCACTATGCAAGAAAAGGAGTCATCACTCCTGAAATGGAGTATATTTCGATCCGGGAGAACGTAGACCCGGAATTCGTTCGCAAGGAAGTCGCTGAAGGCAGAGCAATTATACCATCGAATATCAATCACCCTGAGAGCGAGCCCATGATCATCGGTCGGAATTTTCTAGTCAAAATCAATGCAAACATCGGCAACTCGGCCGTCGCCTCCTCTATTGAGGAGGAAGTCGAGAAGATGAGATGGGCGACCCGTTGGGGCGCTGACACGATTATGGATCTTTCCACGGGGAAGAACATTCACTCGACGCGGGAATGGATTATCCGCAATTCACCGGTGCCTGTAGGCACAGTTCCGCTCTATCAAGCATTGGAGAAGGTAGGCGGAAAGACCGAGGAGTTAAGCTGGGAAGTCTACCGCGATACATTGATCGAGCAAGCGGAGCAGGGCGTTGACTATTTTACGATCCATGCTGGAGTGCTTCTGCGGTATATTCCAATGACGGCTAAGCGAGTTACGGGCATTGTATCCCGCGGCGGTTCCATCATGGCGGCCTGGTGCCTTGCTCATCATCAAGAAAATTTTCTCTATACCCATTTCGAAGAAATTTGTGAAATCATGAAAAGCTATAATATCGCCTTTTCGCTTGGTGACGGCCTGCGGCCAGGTTCGATTGCGGATGCCAATGACGAGGCTCAGTTCGCTGAGCTGGAGACGCTCGGCGAACTGACCCAAATCGCTTGGAAGCATGACGTTCAGGTGATGATCGAAGGGCCCGGCCACGTGCCGATGCATTTGATTAAAGAAAATGTAGATAAACAAATGGAGGTTTGCCAGGAAGCCCCTTTCTATACCCTAGGTCCGCTAACGACCGATATTGCCCCGGGCTACGATCATATTACTTCTGCGATCGGAGCCGCGATGATCGGTTGGTTTGGGACTGCAATGTTGTGCTACGTAACCCCTAAGGAGCATCTGGGCTTGCCCAATAAAGACGATGTCCGCGAGGGAGTCATCGCTTATAAAATAGCTGCGCATGCAGCCGACCTAGCGAAGGGGCATCCTGGGGCCCAAGAAAGAGATAACGCGTTATCCAAGGCGCGGTTCGAATTCCGCTGGAGAGACCAGTTCAACCTCTCGCTCGATCCGGAGAGGGCTATGGAGTATCATGATGAAACGCTGCCTGCGGAAGGCGCCAAGACCGCTCACTTTTGTTCCATGTGCGGCCCTAAATTTTGCAGTATGCGAATCACACAGGATATCCGTGATTATGCTAGGAAGCATGGACTTGAAGAAGGGGAGGCTATTGCCAAAGGCTTCAAGGAAAAGTCACAGCAGTTCAAAGAAACGGGAAATGTCATTTATCGATAGCTAGCTTATTAAGCCTCCTAGCATCTTGCCCGAAATGGGAAGGAGCTAGGAGGCTTTTTGTCGTACTACAAATCAAATCGAATCCTTTTT
This sequence comes from Paenibacillus sp. YSY-4.3, assembly GCF_054767475.1. Classification (NCBI taxonomy): domain Bacteria; kingdom Bacillati; phylum Bacillota; class Bacilli; order Caryophanales; family Paenibacillaceae; genus Paenibacillus; species Paenibacillus sp. YSY-4.3. The sequence goes on from NZ_BAABMC010000001.1 coordinate 215,360, forward strand.
CACCAATTGCCGCCGGTAATCTCTGGGCGTCATACCATAGGTCTTGTGGAATACTTTGCTGAAATAACGGGGATCCTTGTAGCCGACCAGTTCCCCAACGGCATACTGCGTCAGCTCTGGGTTTTTCAGCAATTCGCATGCTTTTTCCATCCGGATTTGCGTCAAATAGGAGAGGAAGGTCTGTCCGGTGACCGACTTGAACACCTGTCCAAAATACTGTGTCGTTAGGTGGAACTGTTCAGCGGCTTCCTTCAGGCTGATGTCTTTGTCCAGATGATCATGCATATACGCAATAGCCCGCTCCACTACGGTCTCATGATAGGTCATGGGTACCAGCTCGGGATCGGCTTCCTCAATGTTCTGCGGCCGTGACGTATTCTTTGCTAGAATGTCGTCCACGATGGCAAGCAGTTCGTCCGTATCGATCGGTTTAAGTACATATCCGGCAGCCCGGTATTTCATCGCCTTCTTAACGTAATCGAACTCCTCATACCCGCTGATGACGATCATATGGATCTCCGGCCGATGCTTGTGTAAATGCTCCATCAGCTCAAGTCCGTTCATATCCGGCATTTGGATATCCGTTATAAGCAGGTCGATGCGGGTACGCTCTAACCAATCGATCACCTCGCGGCCGCTGGCCGCGGTGCCGACGACATCGATCCCCCGTTCTGTCCACTCCTCCATTGTGCTCAGGCTTTCCGAAATAATGCGTTCATCATCTGCGATCAATAGCCGGCAGGTCATCCGTGTTCCCTCCTTGGAAGCATAATCGTCACTTTCATTCCCCGGTTGGTATCGCTGTCCAGCATAATGCCGTAGCGGGTTCCGAAATGGTACTTGATCCGCGCCTGAACGTTAAACAGTCCGATGTGCTCCTGCTTTTTCGATAACTGCTCATAATCATTTGCCAGCGCTTCTTGAAGCGGCTTCAATTCCTCCTTATCCATGCCGACGCCGTAGTCCTGAATGACGATCCAGACCACATCGTCCTCGATCCAACCCTTCACCTCAATGCAGCCTCCGTTTTGCTTCGGATCCAGGCCGTGCATAATGGCGTTTTCGAGAATCGGTTGAAAAATCCACTTTACCGTGTAAAGATCATAAATTTCTTCCTCGACCTGGATCGTATAACTGATCTGCTTCTTCAGCCGCAGCTGGTGGATTTCCAGATACAGCCGCAGGTACTCCAGCTCCTTGGAGAACGGCACCAACTCCTCGAAAGAGCTGATACTGATCCGCAGCAATTTGCCGAGCAGGACGATCATTTTACTGATATCCTTCTCCTTGCTCTGCCGGGCCAGTGAATTGATGGACTCCAGGGTATTGTACAAAAAATGAGGGTTGATCTGGGCCTGAAGGGCGGCAACCTCCGCGATCCGCTTATGATTTTGTTCCGTGTAGACAAGCTCGATCAAGTCTTTGATTTTTTTGACCATTTTGTTATAGCCGATCCCCAGCAGGCCGATTTCATCTTTGGCCGTAATTTGAAATTGCTCATCGAAATTGCCCTGCTCGACCTCCTTCATTAGCAGGCGAAGCTGCTTGATTGGCCTCGAAAAGCGGGTCGAAATGAACAGGGAAGCGACCGCACCGATGAGCAGACTGACGATGATGGCGCTTACAAATATTTTGCGAATATTATAAACTGGCTCGTACCACTTATTCTCGAGAAAATAAGCAGACATCGTCCATCCGGTCGTCGGCTCCGTTCGCTGAACAAGGCGATACTTCGATAAATCGCCGGGCAAAGTATGGTGGGCTTCGTTATGTGGATAGACTACCGTTCCCTGCTGATCCTGAATGTAGAAACGCAGTGAATCCTCGGACTCGTTCATGCCAAATGCCGGATCCGCCGAAAACAAATGGCTCAGCGCATCAAGATCGAAATCGATAATAAGCAGGCCTGTAGCCCGCAAATCGATGCTGTGCAGCTTGCGCACGAAGGAGAATACCTTCTGGCCGCTGTTCAAGTTGCTGTACGGCCTTAGATGCAAAGGGGTTACATACGCTCTCTCCTGCAGCTGAGCTTCTTCCGGCAGCCAGTCGAAGCGGGAGAAGTTCTCGTTGTCCCGATTGAGGGAATAGCCGTAGTAATACACGAACTGGTTGCTGCTGACAAGCGTAATGCCTGTATTTTCCGGCCGAATCGAATTTGCGCTCTTCATGATGTCGTCTATTCTCGGAAAAGACGCATAATAATCAGACTCGCTCCTGTTCTTCAGGAAGTCGGAGACGACCGAGCTCATGGCGATGGCATCGCTCATACGATTCAAGTCATTAAGGTAAATGGACAGCACTTTGAAATTGCGGTTAAAGGTCGATTCCGCCTCACTATTCAACTGCCGGTTGAGCGAGGAGGCAGAGTTCCGGTACGTAATCCAGCCTAGAAATAGCAGCAGCACCGTAAACAAAATAAAGAAGGAGACGAACAATTTCGCGAATAACGTGTGGTAGAATTTCATCGCTCATCCTTCTTTCTTTAGGATTATTCTAAATTAGCAAAAGTTTTTTCTGAAATCAATGGTCAGCTTAACCAGTCCTCATGAACCGTTTTTTTTTCACCTTTTTCAATGTTTTGTCACATTTTCACCGGAAGAAGAAGGCGGTATAGTTGTGCATAAGCCGGCTTGACACAAACAACAGGGGGTATGAGAACAGCATGAAAAGAAGATTACAGCTTATCGCTAGTTTGCTTTTGATTTTCGCGCTTGTATTATCGGGTTGCCAGTCGCCAGCAGGGTCTTCTTCCAAACAGAATGAAAGCGGTGCCAAGTCGAACGGGGCTTCCAGTCAGCAGGCTGGTGGAGACAGAACGCTAAGATTGATGATTCCGAACTATTTTAACGATTTGGAGAAAAATATTTGGTCCAACGTCGTCAAAAACTTTGAAAATGACAATCCAGGCATCAAAGTGGAGCTGACGACCGGCGACATGCAGGTGGAGAACGGCAAGCTGACTACGATTCTGCAATCCGGGGTTACACCTCCGGATGCCATGCTTATCAATGCTGGCGCAGGCCGCGTAAAGATATTGGCCGACGCCAACCTAATCAAGCCGTTGGACGAGGAATACAAAGAAAACGGCTGGCAGGACAAAATCAAGCCGTTTGCCTATAACCTCGTTTCCGGTTCCGAGCATATTTACGAGCTGCCTCATTCGATGGATGCGCTGCAGGCTTATTACCACAAGGACATGTTCGAGCAATACGGCATTCAAGTACCGACGACGCAGGAGGAGTTGATCCAAGCGTTCGACAAATTGAAAGAAGCAGGCATTACGCCAATTAGCGTAGGTGCGCGCGACCGCTTCCCGATCAGTTGGATGTTCTCGACACTTCTCGAGTCGGGCGCAGGCCGGGAGAAGATGGAGAACCTGCTGTACGGCGACGGCCGATGGGATGATCCTGAAGTAGTCGCGGCGATCGAAGCTTTGGAGCTATGGGTGAAAAAAGGCTATGTCGCCAAAGAGTCCATCTCCCAGACGGCAGCAGATGCTAAATTCGCTTTCCTGAACAAGAAGACCGCGATCGGCTTCTACAGCTCGCAAATCATCGTCGACGCAGTAGAGAACAAGGTGGACAACAATCTGGGCGCGTTTACGATTCCGTCCTTCATCGATGGAAAAACGGCGGCGCCAGCCAGCGGCCTTGGCACGACTTGGGTTATACCGAGCAAAGCGGAAAATGACGACCTGGCCATCACTTGGCTCAACTACGTGCTGTCCGATTTCAGCAAAGTCGTACTCGCGGATACGAACTACAACTACATTCTAGTATCGAAGAGCGCGGAGTCCATCCAGCCGGCAGGCCAGCTTCTGGAGCAAGCGATGAAGGCGGTCGAACAGGATTCTGGTTATAACCCGGCGGTATTTATCGGCCCGGAAACGAAGGAAGCCTACTTCCAGAATCTGCAGGGAGTCGTGGGCGGCTTGACATCGCCACTGGAAGCCGCGAAGAAAATTCAGGAGGGCAAAGAGAAGGATACGGCCGCAGGCTACAAAATTACCAAAAAGTAAAATACATTATGACCAGGACTCGTCCTGAGTCCTGGTCGGTTATGACAGAGGGGGGACCAGGATGGAAACGGCTTCGATGGGAAAGACCCGGGTGCTGAGACGCAGGCTCGTCATCGCATCATTTATACTTCCCGCCTTTATACTGTATGTTACCTTCCTGCTGTGGCCAGTAGGACAAGCGGTACAATTGAGCTTCTTCCAATGGGACGGCTCGTCGCCGCAAATGGAATTCATCGGATTGGACAATTATGCGAATTTGGCCAAGGACGCTATTTTCATCAAAGGGCTCATGCATAATGTCATATGGCTCTTGCTCAGTCTACTGCTTGTCGTCATTCCGACACTGGTGCTGTCGATTATGATCAGCAAGGTGCGGAAAGGGAGAATGTTTTTTCGGGCGGCCTTTTATTTGCCGTCAGTGCTCTCGCTTGCCGTCATCGGCGTACTCTGGACGAAGATTTACGATCCGAATGCAGGTTTGCTGAACGAGTTCCTACGCGACATCGGCCTGGGCAGTCTGGCGCGCAACTGGCTTGGGGAGCCGCTAACGGTGCTTCCGGCGCTCGTCGTGGTCAGCACCTGGGCGTTTTACGGACTGTATATGATTCTATATTTGGCCGGATTACAAAATATCGATTATTCGATTTACGAGGCAGCCGACATCGACGGAGCCGGACCGCTTCGCAAGTTCTGGAGCATTACGGTGCCTAGCCTCCGCAATACGCTGAATATTGTCATCAGCATGGTGATCATTTATTCTTTCAAAGGATTTGCGCTAGTCTGGATCATGACGCAGGGCGGGCCTTTCTATATGAGCGAAATCGTCCCTACTTATGTCTATAAAGCAGCTTTCAGTATGAATAAGGTAGGCTACGGGACGGCCGGCAGCCTAGTATTGGGCCTCATTGTCATGGGTTGTACGGTGTTATTCAATTATTACCGGGAAAAGAGGGAGTGACCATGCACAGCAGCCATAGCACGCGAAAATATCCGCAGGTCATTTTATACGTTGTTTTATCCCTGCTGCTCATCGTCATCGTTGCCCCGATTTTCTGGGCGATTCTGGGCAGCTTCAAGACGAACTTTGAAATCGCGAATTATCCGTTTGCCCTGCCCGCCTCCTGGAAGCTGGACAATTTCTTCGAGGCCTGGAATCTGGGGAATTTCAAAAGATACTTTTTCAATAGCGCCTATATTACAGTTTCGGGCATGATCCTCGTGGCGCTCGTGGCTTGTCCGGCAGGATATGCCTTTGCCCAATTCGCCTTTAAGGGCCGCAATCTGTTGTTCTATTTATTCCTGATCGGCATGCAGCTGCCGGTTCAAGCGATTATCATTCCGGTATTTTTCCAACTCAAGGCGATGGGCATCATTGATACGCTAAGCGGGGTAGTGCTGGTATCGGCTGCCGAGGCGCTGCCGTTCTCCATCTTCCTGATGCGCAATACATTCAAGGATGTGCCGGCCGAGCTGCGGGAATCTGCGCAAATCGACGGGGCAAGCGAGTGGAGAACTTACCTGCAGGTTATGCTTCCGCTGGCGAAGCCAGGGCTGGTCGCACTGCTCGTGTTCACGTTCATGAATATTTGGAATGATTTCCTGACACCGCTCGTACTGTTGATTTCCAATGATAATTTCACGATGTCGATCGGCCTGTACTCGTTTACGGGTGAGAATGCGACCAACTTCGCGCTCATATTTGCAGGTACCGTTATTAGTATGATTCCGAGCATTATCGTATATATGATTTTTCAACGGCAATTTATTGAGGGAATGTCGGCAGGCTCCGGCAAATAACAGATAAGTCTTAAAGCGACAAGGATTGATAAGGGGAGAGAGAAGATGACTAAATTGAAGCAAGTGACGATACTATACACAAATGATTTTCACGCCCAGGATCAACCTGTAAGAGCGACTTGGGTAAACGGCAGCCCGCTGATGGGGGGAGCCGCCCACTTGGCCAGCTATGTGAGAAAGGTGAGATCCGAGCAGGAGAACGTGGTGGTGCTTGATGCAGGCGACATTTTAACAGGGCCGCCGATCAGTACGCTGACCGAGGGCGAGGCACCGATTGATCTGTACAATTATATTGGCTATGACGCGGTTGCCGTGGGCAATCACGAGTTTGATCACGGCTGGCAAAGGGCGCGAGAGTTGCTCAGTAAGGCGCAGTTTCCGTTTCTGTCGGCCAATATCTTCTATAAAAATACGAATATTTTGTTTGCGAAGCCTTATGAAATCATTGATACGGGCGATGTCCGCATCGGCGTGATTGGCATTCACGGTAAAAAAGCGGGCCTCGAGACGATCCAGCTAGACCGGGTAACCGAGCTCGAGTTCCGTAGCCAGGAATCCATTCTCCAAGAATACGTTAATTTGCTCAGACCGCATGTCGACTTGGTCGTCGTGCTTGCCCATCAGGGCGTTCCGGCCGAGCAAGGTACGGAAGACCGCGAGGTGGACGTGGAACGTGACTTTGAGGAAGACGTGTATATTGTCAATAACGTGACAGGCATCGATGTGCTGATAGCTGGTCACTGCCATAAATCGATTGCCGAGCCTTATGTTGCGGCCAATACCGGCACGCTGCTCGTATCCACTCGTGGATTAGGAACAGTCGTAGGATATCTTAATCTGACGGTCGATGCCGAGGCAAAGAAAATAGTGGAACACAAAGGATATTTAGTGCCGATTTATTCCGATGAAATCGAAGCAGATCCGATTTTGGCCGGCCGTCTCGACTACTGGGAAGAAAAGCTAAAGGTGTTGATCGACCAGCCGCTCGGACAAGCAACGGCGGCGTTTACAAGGAATTATTTTGAAGAATCGACTTTAGGGAATCTTATTACAGACGCGGTTCTGGACTTTACGAATGCGGATGCTGCCTTTCAGGTCGGCGGCGGGCTGAGAGCGGATATTGAGCAAGGCATTGTTACCTACGGAGACATTATGAATGTCGTTCCGTTCAATTCGGAAATTTATTTAATGGAGATGAGCGGAACAGATCTTCTTCATTTGCTGGAGCAAAGCGCGGGAATGGTTTCCGGTGTGCTGCAGCAGTCCGGGCTTACGCTCGTCATCGATACGAAGCGGGAAATTGGAGACCGGGTTGCTTCGGCCATCGTGAATGGCCGTCAGGTGGAGCGGGACGGTACGTATACGATTGCGGTCAATGCATTTATTCGCTCGGGCGGCGACGGCTTTACCGGCTTTTTAAGAGGGACGAACGTCCGCAGCACCTCTGTAATTGAACGGGAAATCGTCGTGGACTATATCAAAAAGTTACAAACGATCGCTCCAAAGGTGGAGGGAAGAATTATTTTGCAATAGTTGATAAGGAGACGGAAAAGTGAGACAGCCCAATATTGTAGTAGTCGGAAGCTTGAATATGGATATTGTAGTAAAGGTGGAGCGTACCCCGGAAATAGGGGAGACGCTGCTGGGCGAAGAGGTCCATTTCATTCCTGGCGGTAAAGGGGCGAATCAGGCTGTAGCCGCTGCCCGGCTTGGCGCAAAGGTTACGATGGTTGGCGCTGTAGGAGATGATGCTTTTGGCGCGGAGCTACGACAGTCATTGGAGCAGAATGGCGTGGGAGCTGCTGCGGTTAGAATTTCTGCGGGGGAATCGACTGGAATGGCGTCGATACTGCTCGTTCAGGGAGACAATCAGATCGTCGTCGTTCCCGGTGCGAATGCAAGCTGTACGCCGGAGGATGTGTATCTCCATGAGGAATTGTTCGCACAAGCGGACGTTGTTGTTCTGCAATTGGAAATTCCAGTAGAGACAGTCACGGCTGCGGCTGAGCTGGCTCGTAAGTATGGTAAAATCGTCATTCTTAATCCTGCCCCGGCGCAGAGTCTTCCTGAGAAGCTGCTGGAGAACACGGATTATATTACGCCCAATCGCTCAGAGCTTGGTCTGTTGACAGAACTTGAGGTTTCGGGAACCGCTTGGAAATCGGCCGCAGAGCAGCTGATTCGGATGGGCCCGGGGCAGGTCGTCATCACCTTGGGCTCGGAGGGAGCCGCATATATGACCGAGGACGGCACGATGGAGAAGAAATCCGCCCACCGGGTTTCCGTCGTGGATACGACCGGAGCAGGTGACACATTTAATGGAAGTTTGGCCTATGCGTTAGGAACGGGAGCCGGGTTGGAGGATGCCGTATCTTTTGCCGTAGCGGCTTCGGCCCTCTCGGTAACGAAACTGGGTGCCCAAACGGGAATGCCGAAGTATGAGGAAGTCATGGAATTTATACGCGAAGAGAAGGAAGTGATCGGATGGCAGCAACGCGACGGAAAATAATATTGGACTGCGACCCGGGCATCGACGATGCAATGGCGATCATTTTAGCGGCCTATAGCCCCCATATTGATCTGTTGGGCATCACGACGGTGGCAGGCAATGTATCCGTGGAGAAAACGACGAGGAATGCCCTCTGTTTATGCGAGCTTGTGGGAGTTGAGCATGTTCCCGTGGCTCAAGGCGCACGGCAGCCGCTTGTCCGCAAATCGGTATTTGCCGATTATGTGCATGGCGATTCCGGCATCGGAGGGATTCACTTGCCGCCTCCCCAGAAAGAAATCGTGCCCGAGCATGGAGTTGATTTTATTATCCGTACGCTGATGGAGTCGGAAGGGGATATTACGCTCGTAGCGATAGGGCCATTGACCAACGTGGCGCTCGCTTTGCGCAAGCAGCCGGAAATCGCCGCCAAAATCCAGGAAATTGTCATTATGGGCGGCGGGACGATGGGCAACATTACGCCGGCGGCGGAGTTCAACTTTTTTGCCGACGCCGAAGCGGCAAAAGTCGTATTTGGCTGCGGTGTCCCAATTACGATGATCGGTCTGGACCTGACGAATCAGGCGATGGCAACTCCGGAGGTTAAAGAGCAATTCGCTGGGGTAAACAATCGCATGTCTCGATTCATTCTGGATTTGATCGGGGATTATGAGAAGCATAATTTGAAGCTGGGCTTAGCCGGGGCGACAGTTCATGACCCCTGCTGCATCGCTTACTGCATCGACCCGTCCATATTCGAGGCGAAATGGCTGCACGTGGATATCGAGACGAAAGGCGATTTTACCTACGGGATGTCCGTCATCGACATGCTGGACGTCACGCAGCAACTGGCAAACGCCAATGTCCCGCTTAAGCTGGATCAGCAGGCATTCTGGGATTTGTTTGTGAAGACGATTAGTTAACAAATAATTTGTATCCTATTTATTAATTCATTTGATATAAGCTGTTGTACACTATGCTGCCGTGCCATAAGATGCATATATCAAAATGTCATACACTAAATGGAATTCATGTATCTAATCGCGCCCTAAGTGAATGGTTCAGGGGATTAGATGGATTTTATGAACCTAAATCAAGAGTCCAGTCCAACATTGGCAATCTCCCTTCTTTTAAAGACATGAAATCCATTTAAATCTATTTTTCCTTCAGTGCCGCAGAAACTAACTGCTATAAATCCATTTATTATAAGTTGAACTATTTAGAACATCTTATAGAAAAAAACCTTCTACCCCTCCGTACGGAGGGTGCTAGAAGGTTTTCGCCTGTACTAGAGCGACTTCAGATAGTCTACAATCGTTAACAGCCCTTTATCGAAGTTCTCCAGATTGAAGTGCTCGTTCGGAGCATGAAGGTTCTCGTCCGGTAGTCCAAAGCCCATCATGACGGCCGGAGCATTCAGGACGCGCGATAACGTTTCGACAATTGGGATGGAGCCGCCGTCATTCGTAAACAGGGCACGTGTGCCATATACGCGTTCGTAAGCGTCTGCTGCTTTTTGCAGCATTGGATTCGCAGGATCGATGGTGAACGCCCGGGCCTTTTCGACTTGGACGATGTTCAACTTGGCGCCAGGCTGTACATGCTGCTTGAGGTGAGCCTCGATTTTGTCCAAAATATCCTGTGGATCCTGATTGCCGACTAAGCGGCATGTAATTTTGGCGTGAGCCTCTTTCGGAATAACGGTCTTGGAGCCTTCTCCCTGGAATCCGCCATATACCCCGTTCAGCTCCAGTGTAGGGCGGGCACCGGTCCGTTCCACGAAGTTATAGCCTTCCTCACCATAGAGCGTGTCTAGGCCGAGATCGGCTTTTAATTTGTTCTCGTTGAACTGCTGTTTGGCGAATTCCTCACGGATGGCAGGGGTTAGCTCAGGAACTCCTTCATAGAATCCTTCCACGGCTACTCTTCCTTTGTCGTCATGGAGCGAAGCCAGCAAGGAAACGATCGCATGCAGCGCGTTTGGTACGCCTCCTCCAAAGGTTCCCGAGTGCAGATCCGTATTGGCGGTGTGCACCGTGACTTCTAAGGAGCACAGGCCACGCAGCCCAATGCAGATGGCCGGTTTTCCAGGTTCAAGCAGAGCCGTATCGGAGATGAGCACCACATCAGCTGCCAGCTTCTCCTTATGATCACCCAAGTATGGCGGTAGATTAGGGCTGGCGATTTCCTCCTCTCCCTCAATGCAAAACTTAATGTTGACCGGAAGCTGCTTCTCTTCCTTTAAAATGGCCTCTACGGCTTTGATGTGCAGAAACAGCTGTCCTTTATCATCCGTTGCTCCGCGAGCATACAGCTTGCCGTCCCGGATTGTCGGCTCGAATGGAGGAGTCTCCCATAAATGCAGCGGGTCCACAGGCTGAACGTCATAGTGTCCATAGACGAGTACGGTTGGCTTCCCTGGTGCATGCAGATGATCTGCGTAAATAATCGGATGCCCCTTGGTCGGAATGATTTCCACATTCTCAAGCCCAGCATGCGATAACGAACTGGAAATCCACTCCGCCGCTTTGGCGATATCGGGCTTATGCTCGGATAGTGCGGAAATGCTTGGTATTGTTAGCAATTGCTTAAGTTCGTCCAAATGCTGTTCTCTGTGTTTTTGAAAATAGGATTCATAGCTCATCGTTGATCATATCCTCCCGGACTTTATTGTAACTCCTTTAGTTTACTACGTTTTGCCCGCTAACACGAATACAAAGAGATGACATGATTATTCTAACCGCGAGCATTGCTTGTCATGTGAATTTAACAGATTTTAATAAAAGTCTCGTTAATTTTATTTTTCTTTAATGTATGATTTCACTAATTCTGGTACTCTCTTTAAAGAGAGCTTCATTACGAGAGCTCGGGTCGTTAGTAGATGAAGGGAGTTATTGAGTAAATGGATGATAAAGATAAGAAGGAATTGGGATCATTAGAGGGGGCAGAACTAGAGCAAGGAAGCACTTCCCCGGAAACGGCAACAGCCGATAAAGCAGCAACGGGATCGGAAACAGAGGCTGGGACCGCAGCAGGCGTAAATACAGAAGATAACAATGATGAGGCTGAAGCGGCTGCTGAAGGCAGTACGGAAGCAGAAGCTGAGATAGACTTCACGGAACCGGAAGCTGTGCAAGCGATCGAGGCGATTGAGCCAACACAGACTGCTGCCAGGCCGGAATATTATTTTGACGGACAAGCCAATACAGGGGCTGGATCTACGCCTCCCCCCTCAACCGGTTCGTCCAAAGCTTGGCCGATCATCTCTTTGATCCTAGCCGCCGGACTTGTGATTGCATTGGTATTTCCGCAGCTTAATAGCAAGAAGGATGTCGTGGCCACAGTTAACGGTACTAAAATTACGCAGACTGAATTGTATAATGAACTCGTGAAGGCCAACGGGGGAGAGCAAGCCAAGCAAGCGCTGGATGCGATGGTCATGAAGACGCTGCTCACGCAGGAGGCCAAGAAGAAGAAGATTGTTGTGACGGAAGAAGATATTCAATCCGAAATCGATAATTATACGAAATCCTTCGGCAGTCTCGAGGTGCTGGAGCAAATGCTTCAGCAGTATGGAATGACGATCGACGATTTGAAGCAGGAAGCCGAGTTGAATGTTATGGTGACCAAGCTGCTTGGGGACAAAACAACTGTGACGGACGAAGAAGTGAAGGAAACTTTCGAAACGTATAAAGATTCCTTCAATACTCCTGAACAGGTTCGGGCCTCCGTTATATTGGTAGAAACGGAAGATGAGGCGAAGGAGATCATCCAGCAATTGAAGGACGGCAAGGATTTTGCCGAGCTTGCCAAGGACAAGTCGCTGGATATGTTCACTAAGGATTCGGGCGGAGATACGGGATTCTTTGAGCGGGGACAAGTAGAGCCAGCCGTCGAGGAGGCTGCGTTCAAGCTGCAGAAGGATGAAATCAGCGACGCCGTGAAAACCGACGATGGATACAAAGTCATCAAATTGACCGACCGCAAGGAAGCCAAAGAGGGTACATTTGAAGAAAATAAAGAAGAGATTCGCAAGGGCTTGGAAGCGCAGCAAGTGTCGGAACTGTTCGGAGATTGGTATGATGAACTGAAGAGCCAAGCGAAGATCACCAATAAACTGACGGATGCGGATACAGAGAACAGCGATAATTCCGCAAGCTAATTTTTGAGTAAAGAAGAATTCAATTTAAGGATAGCCAGCGTCTCCATAACAGGGATGCTGGCTATCGCTGCATTTCGGCTCGATTGCGAAGAAGCTCTGGAAGCGGATGTCAATTTCGATTGCAAGTTGCGAGGTTTATGTATAACCTTATGATTAGAAAGTTTTATGTACAGATAGGGGAGGAGTAGTTCTGATGGCGGAGTGGTATGAACGCAGCTTTGGTGAAGATTATTTACTTGTCTATAAACATCGCGACGTGCAAGGAGCGAAACGTGAAGTACATACGATGATTTCCTGGCTGGATTTGCCTAAAGGGGCAAAAGTGCTCGATCTTTGCTGCGGTATGGGACGGCACTCTATGGCGTTAGTTGAAGCGGGTTATGAGGTTGCGGGAGTAGATTTATCGGACGTGCTGCTGCGGGAAGCACAGCAAAATGATCCCGAGGGCCGCGTTACTTGGTTAAAGGGCGACATGCGCAACTTGCCACACGATGGCGGCTTTGATGCGGTCGTCAATTTGTTCTCTTCCTTCGGTTATTTCGAGGAGGATACGGAGCATATCAAGGTATTGAAGGAAATTCGCAGAGTGCTGAAACCGGGTGGAAAATTCATTATTGATTTCCTGAATCCAGCATATACGGTGGAGCATTTGGTGCCTCGCTCCGAGCGGGTGGATGAAGGGCAGCACATTATGGAAGAACGCAGCATTCAGAACGGATATGTGAAGAAGCACATAACAATCCGGAATACGGACTCGAACTCGGGCATGACGGATGAACCAAGGCATTATTTGGAACGGATCAAGCTGTACAATCAAGAAGACTTTACCGAAATGCTGAAGAAAAGCGGCCTGCAATTGGAGCATGTTTACGGGGGCTACGGCGATATTCCCTATGACCCGGAAACCTCCCCTCGTATGATCATGGTCGGTAGATCCTTATGACGGCCGGTCGTTTTCAGGAATGGGACGAAGCCGGCGTGATTCAAGTTCCGATTACCATGGCTCCCCCGCTGCGGCAGGTGAACAGCTATCTGCTCCGCGGTCCAGAGGGAGTCACTGTCATAGATCCAGGTCCGCGAACAGAAGTGACGGAGAAGGAATGGGAAGGGGTCTTGAGGGAACTTGGGCTTCATCCAGGCGATATTGCGTCGATCGTCATCACCCATCATCATCCCGATCATTTCGGTATGGCTGGGTATTTGCAGCAATTGACCCAAGCTCCAGTCTACATGTCCGCAAGGTCTTACGAAGAGGCTGAGCGGATGTGGGGAGCGAATAGTACGGTCAATGAAGCGCTGCCTCTCCTGTTCCGGCAGCATGGCATGCCTGAAGAGTGGCTGAGTCAGCTGCCTCCGCATTTGCACAGCTTTATGGCTCAAGTGACGCCCTTCCCCGATGTTACCTTTGTAACGGAAGGTAGCTCAATCGTCATGGGAGGGAGAAGTTGGGAGTCGGTGGTTAGCGGCGGCCATGCTCCCGGTCATATGTCGTACTATGATCGGAGCAGCAAAATCATGATCTGTGGTGATGCCGTGCTGCCGCAAATATCTCCCAACATCAGCCTGGTGCCAGGCAGCGAACCGAATCCACTGCAGTCCTTTATGGATGGTTTGAAGCGACTGGGTACATACGAAGTTAGTATGGCGTTTCCAGGACACCGCAGCCCCTTTGATTATTTCAATGAGCGGATTACCCTGCTGATCCAGCATCATGAGCAGCGGTTGGAGCGGATGGAGCAGCTTTTGCAGGAGAGCCCTTTGACAGGCTTCGAGGTTTGCAGAGCCGTGTTCGGAACCAAGCTGGGCATTCATCAAATGCGGTTTGCGATGTCGGAGACCTTGGCTCATTTACTCGAGCTTGTCCGCCAAGGGCGCACGGCCTTGGAAGAGGCTGGCGGGAACGGGGAGTTCCGATTTAGGGCATTGCAGGAATCTTACAGAGCATTTTAAAGGTCATACGGGTAATAAAACAAGAACAAGCCGCGTGTTACGCAGCTTGTTCTTTGTTTATGCCGGCAAGGAAATTTAGCGGTCCGAGTCAATCGTCTCCTCGCCGCGTTCCTTCTCGCGTTCGGCCTGTTTGCGGTGTGCGATCCGGCTGCTGGCCGAAGCGGCAATCGCTCCGACAATATCGTCAAGGAATGTGTTGCAGGGTCCTAAGCTTTTATCGTTCAACCGTTCCAATACGCCGGGCTTAAGCTTGTCCACATAGCCATAGTTCGTAAAACCGATACTTCCGTAAACGTTAACGATGGAGAAAGCCAAAATCTCATCGACGCCGTACAAACCTTCGTCATTTGCGATCATATCCTGCAGCTCTGGAATCAGTAACCCTTTCTCCGCCAAAATATCCAATTGAATGCCAGTCAGCACGGCATTTTGGACCTCTCTCTTGCTGAGGACCTGCTCCACGTTGTGGATGCACTCCTCCATAGTCAGGCTTGGGTAATACTGCTGCTGCAGCAGCATGACCAGCTCGGCAATTTCACTAAGTTTCACCCCGCGTTTATGCAGCCACTCCATGGTGGCATCAGCAACCTTTTTACTGTTCAAACTGTAAGGCACCTTCGCTTTTGGTTGATCCATCCCCATTCACCTCTACCCCTCTAATATGTTCATGTGCTTGAATCGTCTGACTCGGCTAAGATGCAGTTTGTCCACTTCCGGGAAAAATTAGTTATTTTTCAAGAAGGGGCTCGTATATATAGTAATACAAACCTTAGAAAAATGTTAGGGAGGACCCTGGTCATGAATTGGAACCGCTCATTACGCAATACTGCCGTAGCGGGAATGCTCGCGCTCCCGTTATTGCTGACAGCCTGTAACCCTTTTGCCGCAAAATCGTCGGGTCAAATCGATCCTCCGCCTGCAGATGCCGAATATGAGATGCTTAGGAGCTTTGAAGCAGCAGACCAGACAAGCCTGAGTACAGACGGATCAGTTTCCACCGTCTATTTGGAGAACGACCACGGTTTGCTTGCTCCGGTGGCACTACGGCTGCCTGATGAGGATGGCAGCACGCAGTTGACAAGAGCTCTGGAGAGCTTAGTAAAGGACGGTCCTTACGCCAAGCTTATTCCGGAAGGATTTACAGGAGTGCTGCCGGAAGGGACGGAAGTCGAGGCGGTTACGCTGCAGAAGGATCAGCAGCTGGCGATTGTTGAATTTACGGAGCCATTCCGAAATTATGATGCTCACGATGAGCGTAAGATTATGGAGGCTCTTGCCTGGACGTTAACGGAAAATCCAGACGTTCGACAGGTTCAGCTTTGGGTCAACGGAGCCAAGCTGAACGAAATGCCCGTGGATGGAACGCCCCTGGATCGTCCATTGACACGAGCTTTAGGCATCAACTTGGAAATCAACAGCGGTACGAGCCTTTCGCTGAGTAGTCCGGTTACCGTGTATTTCTCGGCGGCGACACCAGATGGGGTGCAATATTATGTGCCGGTGACTCGTTTTGTCTCAAGTGCCTCCGACCGGATTCAATCAGCGCTGCATGAGTTGATCAAAGGGCCGGTTCAGGGGGATGGGCTGGAACGGGTCGTTACCGATAATACGAGCGTCGACAGTGTTGAAGTATCCCAGGATGGAATAGTTACCGTAGCGATCAGTGACGATATGTTTGATCCCGGGGAGAGGGTTCCCGCCCAAATGCTGCAATCGCTTGTTCTTACCGTAACGGAGAATACGCAGGAAGATCAGGTGCGGATATGGTTGAATGGTGAAAAGGATGTCATTGGGCTCGATAATCAGAAATATAGCGAACCGGTGTCTAGACCGGAAACCATCAATGAAATCCCTCTATAATGTTTTGATGACAATGCATTGATTACTTATTGGGCTTGCTGCGGCAAGCCCAGTTCTGTTATAAAAGGTATTTTGGCTTATTGAGTATCCGTACTGAGAAGGGTGAATATAGATATATCGCCAGGAAGGAATGGAATGGTGATTTTATGCTTACACTTTGGTAGAATAGGGAAAGCGTAAAGACAGCATGAAACGTAGGAGGCGGGTTACGATGAGAATAAACGGGCGTGAAGCAAACGAGCGGCGGCCATTGAACTTAACAGTAAATATTAACAAGTATGCAGAAGGATCCGTATACATCGAGGTTGGAGACACGAAGGTAATATGTACGGCTACCGTCGAAGAGAAGGTGCCGATGTTCATGAAAGGCCAGGGCAAAGGTTGGATAACTGCAGAATACTCCATGCTTCCCCGGGCAACCCACTCCCGTAACCAGCGCGAATCGGCACGGGGCAAGCAAAGCGGTCGGACGATGGAAATCCAGCGTTTGATCGGCAGGGCTCTGCGTTCCATCGTTGATTTGCAAGCGCTTGGCGAGCGGTCGATCACGATTGACTGCGATGTGCTGCAGGCCGATGGGGGAACACGCACAACATCGATTACTGGTGCATTCGTTGCTCTGGCACTGGCTGTGAACAAGATCGTTCAGAAGCATTCTTTGCCCGTATTCCCTATTACCGATTATCTGGCTTCCGTCAGCGTCGGTATCGTCGGCCAGGAGACGCTGCTTGATCTTAATTATGACGAGGACTCCAAGGCCAAGGTGGACATGAATGTGGTCATGACGGGACAAGGCCAGTTTGTCGAAGTACAGGGGACCGGCGAAGAGAATCCGTTTTCCCGGGAAGAATTGAATAAAATGCTGGAGCTAGCAGAGAAAGGCATTCGCGAAATGATTCAAATTCAGCGTGAAGCACTCGGACCGATTGCGTTGAAGATCGGAAGCAAGCAAGCGGAGGCGGATGTATGATCAATAGTCAGGAATCGGCCATTATCGTAGCCACGCGAAACCAAGGGAAAGTGAGGGAATTTGCCCATGCGCTTGCTTTTTTGGGCAAGCCCGTGAAGAGCATGTACGACTATCCCGAGGTTCCGGAAGTGGTCGAGGATGGCGAGACGTTTGCGGAGAACGCCCGTAAGAAGGCAAAGGAAGTGGGCGATTTCCTGGGTCAGACGGTTCTGGCTGACGATTCGGGATTATGCGTAGACAAGCTGGATGGCGCGCCTGGTGTTTATTCGGCCCGCTATGCTGGGGAGGGGGCTTCGGATGAAGACAACAATGCCAAGCTCCTGAGTGAATTGGAGCGCATGCGGCTTGGGGAAGATACGGAGCAGCCACTGCTTAGTACTGCCCGTTTCGTGTGCCATCTTGCCCTGTATAACCCAACAACAGGGGAGTTTACAGAGGCTTCCGGAACGGTGGAAGGCTGGATTACGTCAGAGCCGGCCGGTGGAGGCGGATTTGGGTACGACCCGCTATTCTATCTGCCGGAGTATGAGAAGACCCTTGCTGAGCTTACCGTCTCGGAGAAGCAGGCAATTAGCCACCGCGGGGCGGCATTGCGCCAACTGACCCAGCAAATGGAGGGCATGAATAAATAAGAAGCCTCTAGCGGTGCAGAGACTTCTGAGAATTTGGATTACGTGGTGTTGCTATCATGACCCCTTTAAGTGACCGTGTACAAGCCTGTCATTTTCCTTAAGGACGGACTGAACGCTGAGCTTAAAGGGGCTTTTGGCATGACACGGTTGGCCGATATGTTATTGAATTTGGTTGTTCTCATTGTTGTTTTTGCGGCGGCTATAGTAAAAAAACCAACAATCATTAAGCAGGCGAATTTGGCGCCGGTCCTTTTTATGAAAGGCACGCATCATCTGGTTGCTGAGCCAATTAGGCAATAAAATCTCCTCCCGACTTTTCCCTATGTACGTAGCATATGGGGAGAAGCCGTGAAGTGTGCAGGTCCATGAGCTTTATTGGCCTTCTTCCTCGTACCATTGCTCCAGTTGGGCCTGAAGCGCGCGAATTTCCGTCAGCAAAGAGATCAGGGGATAATTCTCTTCGCGTATTGCGGAGAAGGCAGACTCAAGCTCGTTAATGTAATTCAAACCGCTTGTAATCTGCAGTGATTCTTGCAGCAGATCAAGCTGGTCGCATTCGGCAATCGCTTGCGGCAAGGATGGAACCTGGGCTGCGGTTAGTTTGTCGATCTCCTTGTTCAGACGCAGATTGAGGGCACTTAGTTGGTAAGCGTAATCTGCAGGCATTTCCACAAAACGCAAATCGCTTCCCTGCTGTAGAATGACATATCTCATTAAGGACATTTTATACAGTCTCCTTTTCAATTATTGCTACTTGACAGTGTAGCTTAACAGGAAGTTAGAATTCAAGTACAAACAGCGTTTGATCAAGGCCAGGAATAGTAATTTGGGGTAGGTGAAGGGAGGATTTTTCATGACGGATGAACAACTGCAGGTTTGGGTCGAGGAGATTTCGCTTCACAGCTTTGGGCTGCCCTTTCGCCATGAAGCTAGGTTCAACCGGAGGCTTAAGTCGACAGGCGGCAGATATTTCATGAAGTCCCACAATATTGAGATTAATCCGGCTCAACTGGCTGCTTTCGGGATTGAGGAAGTAGAGAAAATCATCAAACATGAGCTGTGCCACTATCATTTGCACATTTTGGGCAAAGGTTACAGGCACCGGGATTCGGATTTCAAAACGTTATTAAGTCGGGTGGGGGGGAGCAGATACTGTCAATCACTGCCCGGTGAGCAGGGCAGAAGGCCTTTGCCATATAGGTACATGCTCAAGTGTACAAGCTGCGGAATGGAATATTTGCGTAAACGTCGCGTCGACCCTCGGCGGTACCGCTGTGGAAAGTGCACGGGAATCCTTCAGTTGTCGAGCTATGAGGAGAAAAATTGAAATAAGCAGTGGCTCTGAAATGTGATATACTACAAAAAAAGCATTAGGATGTGATCATTTATGGCTAAATCCAAAGCCAAACGAATGCGTGATAAATTAACACGTGAAGGTAGACGTAACCCGGAGTTAGGCAGAAGCCTTTTTGCCGCAGCAGATTTGAGAACGAGAAAAACCAAAACCAAGCAGGAGCTTTTACATCAGAATAAGCACAGACGGAAGAACCTGATCTCTTACAATGGAGATGATGGTTCTTTTTTGTTGGCAAGAATCGGTTCAGCTTGTCATATATATGAAGTGGGAGCGTAGGGATTCCAAAGGGAGAGGAGCAGCCGGTCTCGAAGGAGCAATATGCGGATGGAGGCGAGGCAAAATGAGTGCGGAGATGCTAATTCAACTGCTGGTACTCATCGTTATGCTCATCGAACTGGCTCGGCACCGAAAGGATTCCTGACTCTGTGAAGGTCTGGCTGTAAAGCCAGGCCCTTCTTGCGGCATGTTCTCTTCTTGACTTTGCTTCAAAATCATGATAAATTATACTCTAAATCTATAGTGTTTTAGTGTTCCCTGATAGCTCAGTCGGTAGAGCACTCGACTGTTAATCGAGTTGTCACAGGTTCGAGTCCTGTTCGGGGAGCCATGTCTTTGGAGAGATACCCAAGTGGCTATAAGGGGACCCTCTGCTAAGGGGTTAGACTGCGTAAGCGGTGCGAGGGTTCGAATCCCTCTCTCTCCGCCACTATAGATGAGAACCCTCGGTAGGTTCGTCGGAGCGTTACGCCAAAGTCCTGATGGACTTTTTTTATTTCTTTTGTAAAAAAAGGGTTGCCAATGGTCTGGAATTTTGCTATACTAATTTTTGTTGTCGCTCAAAAAAAGACATCGCTTTACTTATTATAATGGCCCGTTGGTCAAGGGGTTAAGACACCTCCCTTTCACGGAGGTAACAGGGGTTCGAATCCCCTACGGGTCACCACTTTTGTTATATGCTTCAGTAGGGTGAGAATCCCTTGGGGGTTCGTCGGAGCATCAGCTTCGGTAGGAATACTTCGCAGTCTCGAACGAAGAGAGAGTATCCCCTACGGGTCACCATTTTTGTTAATATGCTTCAGTAGGGTGAGAGGCGTAACAACTTAATATGCGGTCGTGGTGGAATGGCAGACACGCTATCTTGAGGGGGTAGTGGGTGTATACCCGTGGAGGTTCGAGTCCTCTCGACCGCATTCATAACAAAGAGAAGAACCTTGCGCAAGCAGGGTTTTTTTGAACTTTTTCTTGGTAATCTACATACAGCAATAGAAAACTAAAGCATCCTCGCCATTGGCGAGGATGCTCTGTAATGGAAGCTATAGATTTAGAAGCGTGTTTAGGGCATAGGCTACGCCATGTTCGTTATTACTGCGGGTAGTCATAGTGCTTAGCTGTTTGATTTCTTCAACGGCATTGCCCATCGCTACCTTTGTTCCGGCTACTTTAAACATGGAAATATCATTATAACTGTCACCGATAACAATTGTATCGGTCATGTCGATATCGTAATAGGAAGCTAGAAATTGGAGTGCGCTACCTTTGTCCGTCTCGGTCGAAATGATTTCTAACGTATGCTTGGCAGCGGCTGTTGTGTGGACGAAAGCCTGTCCGCGGAAATGCTCGCGGATTCGTTCCAGCTTTGCCTCATCGTAAGTAAATATCAACAGTTTATAAATGGGGGATCCGGCTTGCACGACTTCACGGAGATTATCGATTTGCCGGAAGCCGAATTGCTGGAACTGGGTTTGTATACCGATTTGCAGCGTATCGATATCTGTGTCTGGATTGGCGCTGACAAGGATATCGATTTCGGCCTGAAGTTTGCCTTCTCCGCCACATGGCGAATAGATCTCTTCGGGACAAAATATTTCGAAATAAACGTCCTGCTCCAATAAGTAATTTATGGACTCGACAGCAATGGCGTGGGGAATCGGCGTCTCTTTGAGAAGCTGTCCACGCTCATCGTGCACGGCAGCTCCATTTGAGGAAATGATCGGAATGGATAAATCCCCGCCAATGATCTCTTTTACATCAAAGCGGGCTCTGCCTGTACAAATCGTTACTTCATGTTCGTTGCCGGACAAAATATTGCGAATGGCCGCCAGGCCTTCCACGCTTGGTTTGCTCTCGGCGGTTAGCAAGGTTCCGTCCAGATCGATAGCAATTAACTTCATGTTTATAGCCTCCCTATGGCTTGTTCTGTGGTTGCTTGCTAAGAGTATAAAGTATGAAATTGATTTCAGGTCAACACAGGGAAAACTATGTTACTATGAATCTAGGGTAATCGGGGCGGAAAACCCAATGATTATGGAAGTGCCTCTTGAAATTATAAATATATAAAAGAAAACTTAGGAGCAGGGATAGGTAATGGAATCTCAACTTTGGATTATACTTCTCATTGGAGCAGGTACTTATTTGTTTCGCGCAGGCTCGCTTGTGCTTGGAAGCAGGGTACAATGGTCGGAACGCACTAAGGAATGGCTCTCTTACGTGTCGCCGGCAGTTCTTGGAGCCCTGCTAGGCCCATTATTATTGCTGGACAATGGGGAATGGGTTCCTATTAAGGATAATATTATGCTGTTAGCGGCTATACCGACGATAGCGGTCGCCTGGTGGACGCGGCGGTTGCTCTTGACCGTAGTGGCAGGCATCGCTTGTTTTGCTATATTATATTACTTCATGTGACAGGGGATACAAGGATGAGTCGAAGAGATAGAGTAGCTTTGGCGTTAAGGGATGTACTGCCAATAATGCTGGCTTATTTTCCTTTATCGATCACTTTTGGCGTCTTGGCAGCTTCGAGCGGGGTGCCTTGGTATACGTCAGTCTTTAGCTCGATATGGATTTATTCCGGGGGAGCCCAGTTCATGCTCATCAGCATGATCGATACGGCTACGGCTCCCGCTACAATCATTGTCACCATCCTGCTTGTGAATATGCGGCATGTTCTATATGGTGCTACAATGGGTCCGTATTTGGCACACTGGCGGGAATCTTTGAAATGGCTGGCTGCGCTAGGATTAACGGACGAGAGCTTTGTCGTAACCTCGAACCGTGCTGCTGCCGGTGAAAGACTGACCCCTTCATATTATCTGACCTTTGCGTTGGCTGGATACGGATCATGGATCGCAGGTACGGTAGTCGGTGCGGGAATCGGCGGGATTGTCCCCCCAGAGGCAGCCGCTGTGCTTAGCTTTGCGCTTCCTGCGTTGTTCTTGGCACTATTGTTCGCCGGAGAGCGCACTCTTCCCCATATGCTTGCAGCCTGTACAGGAGCGGGATTAGCTACGCTGGCAGGGTTCATGAATTTAGGCGGGATCGGCCTTATCGCTGGAGGACTTGTTGGAGCCACAGTAGGACAGCTCCTGGGCAGACAAAAGAGCAGAACGAATAGGCAGTCCGGGAGCTGATATTCGGATATAAGCGCGGATTCTATTCGTCATTGGGTAAATCAAGGAAAGAAGAATATTTGGGATATAAAACACGGATGCAATCCGGACATATATCATGAGTAAATTCCGCATGGGTATTCTTGATCAAGAAGTTCTCGATATCGTCCCAAAGGTTCTCTTCATCCTTGATTCGCTTGCAAACCGCACAGATCGGAAGCAGCCCGCGCAGTGTTCGGATTTGAGAGATAATCTCTACAAGCTGCAGCTCATATTTCTTATAACGGGTCATATCCATACAGCTAAGGACAACACCGCAGATTCGGGAACTGTGCTGTTCGATGAGCGGAAGAACCTCCAATTGGAACCATATCGTTTCTCGCGACAACGATAAATGCATGTGGAACTCCTTGCTATAAAAAGAACTATCCCCTTGAAGGATATTATTCAACTGCGAAAGAAACATCGGGGAGTCGGGGCATAATTCTCGGTTGTCCGGATCTCTCAGAAATTCTATAAGATTCAATCCGGGCCTATCCCATAAGGGGGATAGCCCCAACTGCAAGGCCTTCGTTGCCCAGGTTGGGTTCACATGCTGAATGGTACCTTGGGCATCGGTTATGGCCAGGCATTGATTCAGGGACTGAGCAGCCGAAATCCATAAAGAGGGATTATGGGTCATCACGAACACTCCTATCTGGAATAAAAGTAAAATAAATGCTGGATATCAACATGGAGTGGGTCGAAGAAATGAAGGCGCAGGGCGGTCTATGATATAATGGTCTGGAAGGATTGTCCAGTACATAGAAGTGAATTAATAAAAATTATACACGCAAACACGTAACTTTACAATAAAATGACGTAATTGCGTAATTATTTATTGTGAAGGAGGGTGAAGAATTGTCTATTTACGAAAGAATCGAATCGCTCATCAAAAGAAAAGCCATGACCAAAAAGGAATTCTGCCAGGAACTTGGCATCAGCACCGGAAACTTGGGCGACTGGAAGAGCGGCAAATCTTCGCCCGGCACGAACAAGCTCATCGATATTGCCTCGTATTTCGATGTGAGCCTGGATTGGCTGATGACCGGACGGGAACACCAGCCAGGACAGATGCTGGAGGAGAGGGAGTCATATGCTGCGGACGATTTGAACTGGACCCGCCTCGGCAGCCGATTGACCGAGCAGGAGAAGGCTTTTATTCAGGAGTATCTGGAATTTACCGAATACCGCAGAATGATGAAGAAATCGGGAGGAAAATAATATCACTTTACTTTTAATCCCCACGGCGATATAATATAAAATGTTCGTTTCAATCATAATTCGCGGTCGTGGTGGAATGGCAGACACGCTATCTTGAGGGGGTAGTGGGTGTATACCCGTGGAGGTTCGAGTCCTCTCGACCGCATATGCAAACGAAGAAAGGTCGTATCTTTTGTAGAATATATCTACTCAAGGTACGGCCTTTTTTGTCATTTGGGAGTCGAATCACCGGTCGGTTCTAGTTTGAACGGTAACATTATGCCATATGTCATTAACCTGCCGACATTCCTAATTCCTGTATTGGCGGGTATAATCGATACAGTACTATCATGATGTGTCCTAAATCATAACATAATATGTTGCAGAAATGAGGAACGGAATATGCCCTATCAGGCGGATGAGAGAAGATACGATGAAATGAAATACAGACGCTGCGGCAGAAGCGGTCTGAAGCTGCCGGAAGTATCCCTGGGATTATGGCAAAACTTCGGCGGAAACAAGCCCTTTGAGGATTCACGCGCCATGATTCTGCGATCCTTCGACCTCGGAATCACCCATTTCGATTTGGCAAACAATTACGGTCCGCCGGCAGGTTCCGCCGAAGAAACATTTGGCCAAGTAATAAAAAAGGACCTAGCCCCTTACCGGGACGAGCTTCTCGTGTCATCGAAGGCGGGATACTATATGTGGCCTGGTCCATACGGGGAATGGGGCTCGCGGAAAAATTTATTAGCCAGTCTCGATCGGAGCTTGCAGCGCATGGGGATTGATTACGTCGATATATTTTATCATCATAGACCGGATCCTGACACGCCGTTGGAAGAGACGATGAGTGCGCTGGATCAGGCTGTAAGGCAGGGGAAAGCACTCTATGTCGGCTTGTCCAACTACGGGCCGGAGGAGACGAGACAGGCCGCCGAAATATTAAGGCAGCTGGGAACTCCGCTGCTGATCCATCAGCCGAACTATTCCATGTTGAATCGCTGGATCGAGGATGGCCTACAGGACGTGCTTGCTGAGCAAGGAGTCGGCTCGATCGCTTTTTGTCCGCTGGGACGCGGGCAGTTGACAGGCAAATACATCGATAAGCTCGAAGGGGAGCTCGGATCGGGACAGCTTACTTTAAGACCAGAAGCCGTTACTGCCGAGCGCATACAAAAATTTCGCCAGCTTGAGCAAATCGCTCAAAGGCGCGGTCAGAGCTTGGCCCAGATGGCCCTCGCCTGGGTGCTCCGGGATGGCGGCGCAACCTCGGTGCTGATCGGCGCAAGCCGGGTCAGCCAAATCGAAGAGAATGTCCGGGTGGTTCAACAAGTTCCGTTGTCGCAGGAGGAATTGCTTGAAATCGATAAAGTGATGGAGGATATTGGCGACTACCCTTGGTAACAATAACTATATACAACGCAATAACTTGAACCTCTTGCTCTGCGAGAGGTTTTTTTGCTGCAAAAAAGCAGTTTGAGCGTCTGCTGTCGCCAATGTGCCGGGCCTGCAGGTTTAACACTGGGACAACAAATATTTGACATTCCCATAAAGATTGGGATTTACACTCGTAATAGTTCTGATCATTTTTGGGAGGGGATCTAGTGAATAAACTACTGAAAGGTTTGGCAATCGGAGGCTTGGTGTTATCCGTTGTCTCCGCCGGATCATTTGCAACAGCGAAGGAGAATACCTCGGGGGCGGCTGTCTCGAAAGGGCAATCCAAAAATTTGATCGTCCTGATCGGGGATGGTATGGGGCCGGCGCAAGTATCGGCGGCACGTTATTTTCAACAGTATGAGAATAATGTAAAAAGCTTGAATCTGGATCCGTACTATGTCGGACAAGCGACGACTTATGCGGATCGTGGGGAAGACGGCGGGCAAATCGTCTCCGGGATCGTAACGGATTCGGCCTCTGCAGGAACGGCGTTTGCTACGGGTCATAAAACGTATAACGCGGGAATCAGCGTCTCGAACGAAGACGTCTCTAAGCCGTATGCCTCCGTGCTTGAAGCGGCTGAGCTCAGCGGCAAATCAACGGGCTTAGTTACGACAGCGCGTATCACTCATGCTACCCCGGCTGTATATGCTTCCCATGTGCGTAACCGTGACAACGAGAACGCAATCGCATCGCAGTATCTGGATAGCGGGATCGATGTGCTGTTTGGTGGCGGAGAATCGTTCTTTCTGACGAAAGAAGATAAAGGCAAGCGGAGCGATAAAAACCTTCTTCCCGCATTCGAAGCCAAAGGCTATAAAGTCGTAAAAACAGGACAAAGCCTGAACAAGCTGTCCGCCAAGGATTCCAAAGTGTTGGGATTGTTCGGAAGCTCCCACGTTGCTTACGTGCCGGATCGTACAGCCGAAGTCCCAAGCTTGGCTGAGATGACCTCGAAGGCGCTCGAAATTTTGTCCGCCAACGAGAATGGGTTCGCCATTATGATCGAAGGAGGACGCATTGACCATGCCGGCCATGCGAACGACTTGCCGACGATGGTCCAAGAAGCGCTTGACTTCGACGCAGCCTTCAAAGTGGCGATTGAATTTGCCAAGAAGGATGGAAATACGTCGGTCGTCGTTACGGCGGACCATGAAACGGGCGGCCTTTCCTTATCCCGTGATAACATTTATGAGCTGAACGTGGATCTGTGGAACAAACAGAAGAACTCCTCTGAGAGCTTAGTAACAGTTTTGAATGAAGCCAAAACGATCGCGGACGTGAAAAAAATCGTTGCGAACAATACCTGGATTACTGATCTGACTGACGAAGAGGCGCAATACATCCTCGATGGCGACGGCTCCTCTTATAAACGTGAGGGCGGATATAACGCCGTCATCTCCAAGCGTCTGCTTGTCGGCTGGTCCGGTCACGGGCATTCCGCTGTGGACGTAGGCGTGTGGGCATACGGTCCGATCGCCGAGAAAGTGAAGGGTCAAATCGACAATACCCGGATCGCTACAGCCAGCGCCGAAGTACTGGGGGTTGATCTGCAACAAGCGACGGCTAACCTGCAAGCGAAGCATCTGTACCCGAAATTCAAAATTAATCGCAGCAATGAAGTTCTTTATCCGGCCAAAGCATTAGCGGAAGCGCTTGGGGGCAAGTACCAGGTTGCAAACGGTATAGCTACGATCAGCGGCAAGGGCGGTACGATCACTGTGGATTTGAACGCCAAGACGGCTAAAATGAACGGTAATGCTTCTTCGCTCACTGTAGATATCGATAACGATGTGTTGTACCTTCCGTTAACGGCATTCAACCAAGTTTCGGGACAATCGTTGAAATGGGATGCCCTGTCCGAACGAATCGTACTGAAGTAAGGATAAACATACAAATGGGGATGCCCAGCCGGGAAACAGGGGAATATAGCTTCTCCTGTTTTCCTGCATTTTCAGATGGGAGGAAAGGGATATGCTGCATATTCAAGGGGTGAAGAAAGGATTTCATGTCGGGGGAAGCTGTATTCCGATCCTGGACATTCCGCAATGGGACGTCGGGGATGGGGAGAAATTAGCGATCATCGGTCCAAGCGGCTCGGGCAAAAGCACCTTGCTTCATATTATTAGCGGAATTCTTCGGGCTGATGAAGGGGAGGTGCATATCGACGGGCAAGCGATTCACCGCATGACGGAGCCGGTAAGGGATAGTTTTCGCGCCAGCCGCATCGGCTATATCCTGCAGGATTTTCACCTGATTCCTTCGCTCACGGCAAGGCAGAATGTCGAAATTGTGATGTCAGCCCGAATGGGTGCTGCAGAGCGGCGGGAGCGCGTTGATCATTGGTTTGAGCGGGTTGGGCTCGGTGACCGCAGCCGCCATTTGCCGTCACAGCTGTCCAGAGGACAGCAGCAGCGCGTAGCGATCATTCGAGCGCTCGTCAATGAGCCGCCGCTTGTATTGGCGGATGAGCCAACAGGCAGCCTGGACTGGGAGACGGCGGATGAAGTCACGGAACTGCTGCTCGAGCTTTGCCGCGGAGAACAGCATACACTAATCGTCGTGACGCATGATTTGAACATGGCGAACCGTTTTCCGAAACGGGTCCATATTGGCGAAATCAATAAGATCAGCGGAGCGAAGCGCTTGACAGGGATTCGGGAGGAGAGGGCGATATGAACTTTTTTCACCTGATCCTTAGAAATATGCTGCATCGGAAATTCCTGTCCCTCCTGACGATTCTCTCGGTAACAGCCACGGTTGCGTTCGTCCTGCTTCTTTCATTATCCAAGGCCAGCGTCGAACAAGGGGCGCAGAAGGGATATGGTCCGTTTGACGTCGTCGTTGGGGCGCAGGGAAGCCAAACCCAGCTGGTGTTAAATACCTTTTATCACATTGGCGCTCCCGTTGGGAACATTCCTGGGCGCACAATGGATTTGGTTCTGGAGGACAGCGGCGTCGAGAAGGCGTATGCCATTACGACTGGCGATAACTATAACGGTTATCCAATTGTGGGCGTCGATCCGGAATATTTTTTGACCCGATATGGCGACCAGAAGCTGCAGGCAGGAAGCTTGTACACCGAAACCGGCGAGGTGGTCGTCGGGGCTTACGTGGCTCGAATGCTCGGGCTGCAAGCGGGAGATACCTTTACGGGGGCCCATGGATTGGTCGAAGGCGTGCATCATGCAAACATGGATGACGATGGACATGAAGAGGAAGGCCACGGTGAGTCAGGCGAACATCATGATGACCACGAGAGCTTCATTTATATGGTAAAAGGGATTTTGCCCGTTTTGAACACGCCAGATGATCGGGCGGTCTTCACGACCCTGGACTACGCTTGGGCCGTTCACGGACAGGTGTCGGGAGATAGGGAGATTACGGCTATTCTAATCAAGCCGGCTAGCCTGCTAGGTGCGCAGGGATTGAAAACGAAGCTGGAGGGCATGTCTCAAGTTCAGGCCGTCTACACAAGCAAAGCCGTAGCGGATGTGGTGAATCTCGTGGATCAAGGAGCCGGGATCATTGAGGTTGTGACGATGCTCTGTGTCATCCTGGCAGCAATATCGATTCTGTTGTCACTGATTGCAGCGGTCAATGAAAGAACGAAGGACGTGGGCCTCCTGCGCCTGCTGGGAAAGTCAAAGGGCTATGTGCTGATGACACTGGTCGGGGAAGGGCTATTGGTAACGGCGGCAGGGCTTGTCTTAGGAATTATGGCCGGTCATACGGCGAGTTATGTGCTGAAGGATACGCTGTTCAGCTATGCCGGTATCCAAATCACTCCGTTTCAGTGGAGTACCGATCATATGATCATCGCGGCGGCAACGATGGCGATCGGAGCCATTGCCTCCCTGGCACCGGCTCTGCGGTTGTACCGGATGGATTCATTGTCTTTATTCAAAGCGTAAGGAGGTTTCCAGATTGAAAAAAATAATACTCTTACTGCCGCTTATCGTTACTGTCGTTTTGCTTCAAGCATGCGGGCAGAAGGAACTGGCCGGCGAACAGGCAGGCTCGTTTGCGGCGGCTGCATCAAACCGCAGCACGGCAGCAGATACCCCGAAATCTTATGAATCTTCGCCGGAAGATTCCCCTGTTGCTGAGGAATTGAAGGAAGATGAAGGCAGGTTGGAGCAGCAGGCTAATGGGGATGATACTGCTAAGGCGGAGATTCCCGCTCAGGAAATTCCCGCTCAGGAGCTCGCCGTCTCCGAAGCTAAACTAGCCGATAAAGCGGGGGAAGCAAGCAAGGCTGCCGATTCTGCTGCGGCACCATCGGCGGCTAAAGCGGACGAAAGCAAGGCGCCGTCTTCGGCCGAAAAGGACGTGAAGGAGGGCGCCAAACAGACTGTGGTAAATGCAGCTCCCAAAGCGGAGGCAGTACCGACTGTGAAGGAAAATAAACCGCAAGCTGCAGAAGAGACGAAGAAAGCAGGTCCGGTGAAGATCGGCTGGTCGGAATTTTTTGACGGGGATGATCAAACGACGCCATCGGACCGCTTCTGGGATCTCAGCGGTTCTACGGTGACGATCAAGGGATTTATGGGCGAGGTGCTGTCCTTCGATAAAAACTGGTTTCTGCTCATCCCTGAACCCGGCGCGGAATGCCCCTTTGACAACGGGGACGAGACTTATTGGAACAAGATCATGATTGTGTTCGTGCCAAATGATGTAAAGCTTAGATATAAGTCGGAGCCGCTGGAGATCACAGGACGCCTTGACGTCGGCATTAAAATCGATGAGTCGGGATATAAAACGATGTTCCGCCTGTATGATGCCTCCTTCAAGGAAATCAAATCATAACGGGAAAAATAAGAAAGAACAGCGTAAGACGTTTCAAAGCGGTCTCTTTGCTTTAAATGGACAATGACCC
This sequence comes from Paenibacillus sp. YSY-4.3, assembly GCF_054767475.1. NCBI lineage: Bacteria > Bacillati > Bacillota > Bacilli > Caryophanales > Paenibacillaceae > Paenibacillus > Paenibacillus sp. YSY-4.3. The sequence continues at coordinate 245,544 of NZ_BAABMC010000001.1, forward strand.
GAATTTTTAACAAGGAGGGAACGATTCATGGAAGCAATGTATACAGCAACCGCTACGATTCAGGGAGGAAGAACCGGCACCGTGGAGACTTCGGACGGGGCATTGAAGCTGGAACTGAGCATGCCCAAAGCGATGGGAGGACAAGGAGGCTCCGGCACCAACCCGGAGGAGCTGTTCGCGGCCGGATATGGCGCTTGCTTCGCCAGCGCTCTGGAGTATGTAGCGGAACAAGACGGCATAGAGCTGGAGAAGGCAATCGTGAAGCATCATGTGAGCATAGGCAAGGATCCTTCGGATGGCGGATTCCAATTAGCCGTGGCCATCGATGCGCAAATTCCGGGAGTAGAGCGCGGCACAGCCCAACAATTGCTGCATAAAGCGCATGACTTTTGCCCGTATTCGAAGGCGACGCGAGGCAATATTGAGGTGAAGCTGAACTTAATTGAAAGTTAATGATATGAAAAGGCTTCTCATGGGCAATACTGTTCTGGGGAAGTCTTTTTCACGTTGAAATGGATTTAATTGTCATTCAATTCCAAGTTGACACGCCGTAAAAAATTATTTAATATGTCTAAGTACTTAATTAGGATTTAAATCTGATAATACGGGTGATGACCATGTCTTACAGACCGAGTGTACAGAACGTGACCAAGGCCAGCAGCAACGAAAAAGAAGGACTGTATGAATTCATTGTCACAATGGCTGATGGCACAGCGTGCCGGGTATTTTTCCACCGGAATCCGGAGTGGCGGCTTACGGGCGTCAGCCGGCTTCAGAGAACTCCTTGTCCGGTATGCCGCAAAGACTTCATTTGCAAATGCATGGACAAATTCAGCGGAGAGATTTTGCAGCAAATTGATGATGGTCAGTGGATTGAGAAGGCGCTGGCTCAGTAAGATAGCAGTCAATCAACGTTGGAGACGGAATCATAGAATTCTGTGGAACCGTTCATAGGATTGAAAAGCAAGCGGGTCGACCAAGGAATATTCCTTGGCTGACCCGCTTGCTTTTTTCGTTTGTTCCGAGCCATGCTATAATTGCTCCAAAGCGAGGTGAAGGAACGATGGCTCAAAATTCGGAACATAATGATAAGGACGTAGTTCTGTTCGACGGCGTCTGCCATCTATGCCAGGGGGCGGTCAAATTTATTATTAAGCGGGACCCGGAGCGCCGTTTTCGGTTTGCCTCCCTGCAGTCTGAAGCCGGGAAGAGACTATTGCACGGCAGCCCAAGCCGGGACATTGCCCCTGGGCGGATAGACACGATCGTCCTGTATCAGAACGGCGTTTATTATACCCGGTCATCGGCTGCGCTCCGCATCGCAAAGGGATTGCGTTTTCCTTGGCCGCTTGCTTTTGGATTCATTATTGTACCGCGATTCATGCGGGATGCTGTATATCGTATCGTTGCGGCTAATCGCTATCGCTGGTTCGGCAAGGACGAGACATGCCTTGTGCCCACGAAAGAGAATAAGGAACGTTTTTTGAAGGATGGATAATCATCTTTAGGAAAAGCCTTGCGAGAGTCAGCGAAGTATGTTATTCTAACTGTAAATTTCAGGGATGAACGACGGAAGCACCGTCCAACAACCGCACCCGCGGTTATTGGACGGTGCTTTTTTGCGTTCTTGAAAGGTTGGTGATAAGGGTGGTTCCAGTTCGGCTTGTTCTGGCGGCTAGGGATGAGCAGTATATCGAGCCTTTTTTGCATTATATCCGCCATAGCGAGTTTGATCGCAGCTTTTTCGTAACGGCGTTCAGCCGTGAGGATGCTTTCGTGCGGCATATGGAATCAAGCCGGCTTTACGCAGATGTCGTATTGGCCGAGAAACCGTTTCTTGAGGCATGGCTGGGCGGCGGGGAGACGCCACCAGTCCCATATATTTATCTTGAGGAAGATGGGAATGCGAAGGGATACGGGAAGAGCATTTCCAAATATCAGCCGCTGCCTCTGCTTCTGACGGCCGTGCTGGAATGTGCGAGGGGAGGAACTGCGGCCAGGGAGCCGGCGGAGGGCAAAGCGCTTGTCGTCGGAGTTTACTCCGCGGTAGGCGGATGCGGCAAGACAACGGTAGCCGCTCATCTTGTAAAGCAGCTTGCTGGAGAAGGCCGCAAGGTATTTTATCTTAACCTGGAAACGATCGGCAGTGGCTTTTTATCCGAAAATCCCTCATTGCGGGAAGGGCAGAATCGTGCCCCTGGCTTTGCCCGGCTTCTATACGACCTGAAAGCGGCGGGAGAGCGGGGTGAGCCTATGAACCAACCGGTCTCGGCTTATGCGTACAGGCATCCCGTCCTTGAGAGTGATACGTTTGGGCCAGTGGACAATTTAAATGAAATGCTGGAAATGGAATCCGGGGATACGGCTCGGCTGATTGATTTTATTGCGGACAGTGGACTTTACGACACCATTATCGCGGACGTCGATTCGTATCCTAACACGCGAACGGAGGCGGTACTGGAGCGTTCCGATAAGCTGGTCTGGCTGCTGGCCGACGAATGGAACGTGATGCGCAAGAGCGGATTATGGATATCACACATGGAGCGATCAAATCCGGAGCGATTTCGCCGCATCATGGGGAAGGCATTGTTTGCGGTGAATCGCTGCATGGGGGAAGCGGTCCAATCACTGCCAAGACCAGGCCTGACAGCGGAGATCGTGTTTCCTTATATACCTTCCTGGAATCAGGGGGCGAGTCAAGGAGCTTTACTGCATTCCCCGGCTTTTCAGAAGGCTGTGCTTAAGCTCTGCCGCAGCTTATACAGCGGGAGGCACTCGCTTGGAATAGGGGGGACTTTGGGTTGACGGAGGAGTTTTTTACGGAGCTGCGCGCAAGCATTCGCTCGGGGCTAGACATGACTTCGACGCTATCTGACTTGCAGCTGATGGATTACATTGAACGCCGCGTGCTTGAGGACAGCGGACTTTATGAGTTGACGGCCTCTGAGAAGCGTAAGTGGGTGCGCAGGCTGTATGACTCTTTTCGGGGACTCGATGTTCTTCAGCCTCTCGTGGACAACCGGTCGGTGTCAGAGATTATGATCAATAGCCATGAAGAAATTTTTATTGAACAGGACGGCCAGGTGAAGCGGATTGATGTGCGTTTCGAATCGAGAGAGAAGCTGGAGGATATTATTCAGAACATCGTTTCTACAGTAAACCGTGTCGTGAACGACTCGTCGCCGATCGTGGATGCAAGGCTTCCGGGCGGGTCGCGGGTGAACATCGTGCTTCCGCCGGTAGCGCTCAAGGGGCCCACGATGACGATTCGCAAGTTTCCGGAGCAGCCTGTAACAATGGAACGGCTGGTGGAATGGGGTTCGCTGACCGAGGAGGCGGCTGTTTTTCTGCAAAGTCTTGTCAAAGGGAAATACAACATTTTTATTAGCGGGGGAACGGGATCCGGAAAGACCACCTTCCTGAATGCACTTTCGCAATATATCCCGCCAGATGAACGGGTGATCACGATTGAAGATTCGGCGGAACTGCAAATCGTCACGGTACCGAACTTAGTTTCCTTGGAGACGCGCAATGCCAATACGGAAGGGAAAGGAGAAATTTCCATCCGGGATTTAATCCGCGCTTCGCTGCGAATGAGGCCGAACCGGATCGTTGTCGGCGAGGTCCGCGGCAGCGAAGCTCTGGACATGCTGCAGGCGATGAATACAGGGCATGATGGCTCTTTATCAACTGGCCACGCTAACAGCACCAAGGACATGATCAGCCGGCTGGAGACAATGGTGCTGAGCGGGGTTGAACTGCCTATTCAAGTGGTACGCCAGCAAATCGGCTCGGCGATTGATATTTTTGTCCATCTATCCAGGCTGAGGGATCGCTCGCGCAGGGTCACGGAAATATCGGAAGTATGTGGTTTAAGCGAGGGGGAGGTGGTGCTGAATCCGTTATATGTTTTTCAGGAAGAAGCAGAGATCAAGGGGAGAATCCGCGGGAAATTGATTAAGCGGGGGAGCCTGGTTCATCTAGATAAGCTTCGCATGGCGGGCATTGATTTGGAATAGGAGGTTGAACCATTTAGAGCGGCAGGAGGCGAGAACTCATAATGAAATTGGGGCTTGAACGAAACCGCGGGCCTTCTCCCCCAGGGAGTGAAGCGGAGGGGCTGCCGGAGTATCAGAATTACGTATTGTCGCGAAAGCAAATTATGCTCTGCCTGACTGTAGGGGGCGCATTGTTCTTTGCTGTCGGATATATCTTTTTCCATTCCTGGCTGCTGGCGTTCCTGCTTACTGGCGCGGCGGTATTTGTACCGAAGCCATGGAGCAGGTACCTGCTTCGCAGGCGGAGGGAAGCGTTGAGCCTAAATTTTAAACAGGCGCTCTATTCATTGTCCTCCTCGCTGGCAGCAGGCCGTTCCGTCGAGAATGGATTTCGCGAAGCGATTCAGGATCTGCGGCTGCTGTATCCGGACGGCAAGAATGATCTCATGATCGAGCTTGGGATCATTTGCACCCGGATGGAGTACGGGGAGCCGATCGAGGATGCGCTGCAGAATTTCAGCAGACGGGCCGGCATGGAGGACATCAACAATTTTGCGGATGTGTTTACGACCTGCAAGCGCTCCGGAGGCGATCTGGTCGAAGTCGTGAGAAGAACCTCTTCTATTATTAGCGAGAAGCTGGAAATCAGCCAGGAAATCAGCGTCATGATTGCTCAAAAGCGTTTTGAGGCCAAGGCGATGCTGGCATCCCCCGTCCTGTTTCTATTGTTCATGGATTTGACTTCTCCGGATTATATGCAGCCGCTCCACCAAGGAGCTGGCCTGGTCATTTCGTCGGTTGCCTTAATTCTGTTTGCTTTATGCGCCTGGATCATGATGAAGATCATGGATATCCGTGTTTAGGAGGGGTGCTCACATGGATATGAACTTGCTGTGGGGAATTTTGGCGATCGTCCTGCTCCTTGCGTGGAGTGTGCTGTACGGTCAAACGTCGCGGCGGTATCCCGGTGCTGCGAAGCTGGAGATGGATGGTATCCGGCTGCAGAGATTTGCTCCTCCGATGCTTTATGTGTTGGAGCGGATTCAGGTGTCGCAAAGGTTTCCGTTGTTTTTCTTCAAAATTCAACGTTCGGTGAGGCAGATTAACGGCCAGCAGCGCGGCGGGGAATACACGATGCTGTTTCTGGCGGAGATGCTCACCTATAGTTACTTGCCGCTGATAGGCGGCTGTCTGATCTCTATAGCGATGGAGGGAGAAGCCAGCGGGTTCTTCATCGGGGTGCTGCTCGCCGTCCTGCTGCCGGTCGCGCTGATTAGCGATCTGCACGGCAAGGTGAAGCGGCGGGAACAGCAGATTCTGCTTGAACTACCGGAGCTGCTGAATAAAATCATCCTGCTTGTCGGCGCCGGATCGACTGTGCAGCAGGCGATCAAGCAATGCCTGGAACGGAAGCGCGGGCAAGAGAGTCATCCTTTGTATCGCGAGCTGTTTCAAATGCAGCGGGAGTGCGAAGGAGGATATTCCTTTGCTCAGGCCATGGAAGGCTTTAGCAAGCGCTGCGGTATTCAGGAGGTGTCTGCATTTACGACGGCGGTATTATTGAATTTTCGCCGGGGCGGCAGCGATTTCGTGCTGGCGCTTCGCGATCTGTCCCATTCGCTGTGGGAGAAACGAAAAGCGGTCGGGAAGACCTTGGGAGAACAGGCTTCATCCAAGCTGGTATTTCCGATGGTACTGTTGTTTTTAATTATTGTTGTTTTGGTGGGGACTCCCGCATTTATGATTATGGATTTGTAGCTTTTAGTTATTTATTAAATCGAGGAGGAATTTGGCCATGTTAAAGGTATTGCGCGGAAGAATGGGAGAGCTATGGCGAAATGAGGACGGTCTCGGCATGCTTGAGATGATATTGATCATCGCGGTCATCGTTATTATTGCTGTCGTCTTTCGTAAGGAGCTGAAGGCGATTATTGAGAATCTGCTCTCCAAGGCCGGCAAAAAAACGGACTCATTCATGGACGGCGGAGAATAGTGAAACTGCTACGGAACAAGGATGGTAACTTTACGATAGAAGCCTCACTCGTATTTCCGGTCATATTTTTTACGATATTGCTGCTGCTGTTTTTTTGCATGTATTTATACCAAAATGCGGTGCTGGGACATACGGCTTCTGTAGCTGCCGAGCGAAGCGCATATGTCTGGGACAACAGCTACCGTGAACCAAGGGCAGGTGCCTATGAGGATGATCAGCATGATTCGCTGTACTGGCGAATACATGACGACGGGATGCTGCAGATTCTCTTTGGCTCGTTCGGGGGGAATTCCTCGGCCTTATTGGAGCTGCCAAGCGGTGATGAATACGGCAGCAGTCTGCCTTTGAAGAAGCTGGGAAATACCGGCCGTGAAATTCCAGCTGGGATAGAAGGGCAAATGAAATACGATAACAGGCTGCTGTTTCGTAAAGTTTCCGTATCTTTAAAGCGAAACGTCCCCCTTGCTCCGCTGGAGGCGGTCATCGGGGACGTCATGCAATCAGGGCATTCCGCTTCTTATATTGTAGAGCCGGTGGAATGGATTCGCACCGTTGAGCTGGCCCGTTATTACGGAGCAAGGTTCAAGGGAACCGGGAAGGAGCATGTCAATCAGGCTGATGCAGGGAAAGCGCTGAAATTATATGCAAAATAAGGCCGCGTCATTATGAAGGGGGTTCCTATCTTGGATAAGCACCGTTCAGAACAGGGGGCAGTAACGGTATTTCTGATTGTAATTTTTGCGGCTGTCTTTGCTTTTGTGGCGATCTTTATTGATTTTGCCAGAATGTCGGCGCTTCAAGCGAGAACAGAGGCGCTCGCTCATGCGACATCACGCTCCGTTCTATCTGCGTACGACAAGCAACTGCTGGAGGAATACGGATTGTTTGCGTTTGGCGAGACGGACGAAAATTATTTAATGTCCAAGGTGCTTGAGGATAACTTTCATCTGGCAATGCGAAGTGATGATTTGCCCATCATGGGAGCGCGGTTGGATTCTTCCTCTGTAGAATTGCAGCGACCATTGGGAAACTACTCTGTCTTCAGGCAACAAATTCGCGAGGAAATGAAATATAAAGCACCGATTGATTTTGCGATCGAGGTCGTCAATAAATTCAAGCCGATGTCCCAGGTCATGAAAGAGGCCTCTAATACGGTGGATTTGCTTAGCAAGCTTCAGAGGCTGTATGAGCAGCGGGAGAATAAATTGGATCAATTACTGTCTGCGCAGAAGCAAGCCGCTGCATCGGCAAAGGGATATACAGACCGCCTGGCCCGGGGAAATTATACGTACATTTCGGACAATTCATTGGGCGGCCGGATTCACCTGATTGCTGATGCGGCCTCCCAATACAGTGACTACTTGGCCAAAGCGGAAGAGGATCGTGATAGGGAGGCGTCCGAGCGAATGTATTCCGATCTGCTGGCGGATTATCGGTATGCTGCGGGCAAGGCTTTTAATGCACTTTCGCAAGCTGATGAGGAGGCCGCAGCGCAGCATGTCCAGCATCTTCCCGCGGCTAGAGCTTTACTTGAAGAGATACGGGATATCAACGAGCAAATGCGACAGGTCATCAAGGAGTCCGAGAGCAGGCCGGCGCAGTATGGATATGATTCAGTATCCCAGGGACTAAGCATAGGAGGAGATGAAGCCGCTTCCGGCGAGGCGGAAATCGCCGAGATCCGGGGCAAGAGTGATGCCTTGCTGCTGCAGGAGTCGCTCTTAGAGGACTTGGAAGCAGGGATCGACGCCCAAGAGTCGAGCTTTGACAGTGCTCATCAAGCCGTTGTCTCCTTGCTATCCAGATCTTCAGCTATAGGTGCTGTATCTTCCGGCAGCGCCAGCGGCTTCAAATCGGAGACGATTCATTCTAGTCGTGAAATTGATCGTTACTTGCGGACTTATTCCGATTCAGGGAGCGGCAATGTGCTGCAGCAAATTCAAGCCGTAGTTGAGGCTCACCGCACGAGCGACGCACAGCGCAAGCAGACGGAGAAGCAAGCCGCTGCAGAACTGAAGGATGCGTTCAATTTACTCCGTCAGATCGAGGAACTTAAGGGCAAAATGGGCGAGCACCAGAAGCAATTCGATGTGCTGAAGTCTTATTTTGATGACAATCGCTCCTTGAATCAGGATCATTCCGCGGAATCGGGCCAAAGTATCCGGGGGCGCAATTCTGATCCTTACGAGATGGGAGAGCAGGCCATGGGGGGCATGGATGCTTTGTACGCGTCCTTGTCCGACATGATGTCCAGCATAACGGACAATGGCTATCAGACGGAGTACATTGTCAGTTACTTTGATTTTTTCGATGTCAGCACGCTTAAGGAGCTGATGGAAGGCCGGTCGGATAAGCTGGATGCGATGATAGAGCAATTTGCCCCGCAGCGGCAGGAAGTGGAATACATATTGTACGGTTTTCATAATCCGGCGGGAAATGTTGCCGCCGCCTACGGTGAAATATTCACCATGCGTCTGGCGATCCGTACAATGGAGGGACTCATCAAAAATGCAAACAAGGTCAACCCGCTATTGATTCTGGCTTCCGCCTTGCTTTATGGAGTTGTCGAGGCCGTCAAAGATATGGTTCGGCTATGTCAAAAGGGCAGCATCCAGCTTAGCGATTATTTGAGAATTGAGCTTTCCTATAGGGATCACCTTCGGTTATTTCTGCTGCTGCATGGAGCCGGAGACAAGCGTCTGTCGCGGATGTTATCGGTAATTCGCTTTAAAACGGGCATCAATCCCGATGAAAGGGCTACTTATATTCAAGGCGAAGTAAGCGTAGCTTTACCATTATGGTTTTTGCCGGGGGTGTCCAAAGCCATTGGCAGTGCCGGCGGTTTACAGGGACGAGTGGAAGGAAGCCGATATTATGCCGTCAAACAAGCGCATTATTCATATTGAAGCTGCTGATAGAGCCTCTCGCGGGAGCATTGTGCTGGAAGCTTCACTTGTGTTGCCTATTTTCATTATGGTCATGTTCTTCTTCATATACATGGTTCAAATGACCGTCTATTCCGTACAATTGCACAGCGTTACTTCCAATGCAGTAAGGCAGGTGTCTGCGCATATATATCCTGTTGCCTTGGCCGCAGACAAGTATTCGGAGCCAAACAACGGAAACAGGAAGGATGATGACGGGACTCTAGAGCAGGGGAGCGAATTTAACTGGAATATGCCCAAGCTGTCGCTGTCGGAATGGGCCGGGCAGTATGCTGATAAGCTTCCCGAACCATTATCCAAGTGGGTCACGGATGCGGCAGCCAAGGGGGATGAACCGCTGAGCGACTTAAAGAACAGCGTGCTGGAAGCGGTTCTTGATCCCGTAGTGAAACCACTGTTGCAGCCGTTCGTGCAGGATACAGTGCTTAGCGAGCGGTGGATTCATGTGAGCCGGATTACCGTGCCTGATCTGAAGACGGGAAAAAATCCTTACTTCGGCATCGAGTTAAGCTATGAGCTGCCGATTAAAGTGCCCTTCAGCAATCGGAATATCGTGCTTCAGGCGAGGGCGCAGGAACGGCTCTGGATCGGGGATACGGGTGAACTGGAGACGGACGCAAGCAGGGAACAGGCCGACGGACAGGCTCCGGTGATCTTGACTAAGCCTGACCCGGCATATGCCGGCCACAAAGCGCGGATCAGCGCGCAAGTCGAGCCGGGCTCGACCGCCAAGCTGACGGTTTACTACAAGAGCGGGGTAAGCCAAGCCAAGTTTCTAGGGGAGGCTTCTGCGGATGAAAACGGCATTGTGGAGTGGCAGTGGCTTGTCGGAGGGAATACGACGCCTGGTACCTGGACATTTGTCGTCGAGACGGAGGATGGACTGCGCACGTCAGCAGAGTTTGCTGTTGAAAGTCCGAATAAAAAATAACGGGGAGAGCTGCTATGCTTGTGGAAATGTGGGGCTGCTTTTTATTGCTTGCCGCTGCGTTCATTACCGATATTCGTACGATGAAAATCCCCAATGTGATTACAATAGCCGGAACGGTGCTCGGTATTGCATATCATGGGATTTTCGGCGGGGCATCAGGTTTTGGATTTGCTATAAAGGGCGCTGCCGTTGGCTTTGGCGTGATGGCGATTTTGTATGCGGTGCGAGCCGTAGGTGGGGGAGACGTAAAGTTGTTTGCCGGAATTGGGGCTTGGGTTGGCGTACCGTTAACGTTATCCGTGCTGATGTATTCGCTTCTGGTTGCCGGCTGCATCGGCATTTTGATTCTGATTTGCAGAAGGGAAGCGATGAGGCGGATTGGCGGCATACTGCGCAGTGTAATGGGAGTCATCATGCTGCGCAGCATAAGACCGATTCAATCCATTGCAACGAATGATAAGCCGCTGACCTTTCCGTTCATGCTGGCTGTGCTGCCCGGCGCCATCATGGCAGTCTATTATTTTTAGGGGCGGGGAGTGAGCTTAAATTGAAAGGGATAGTAACTGATTTTGTCAGGAATGACGGAACATATATGGTGATTAATGCAGGAGAGGGGCTGCATGCCGAGCAATTGAATGGCGTTCAGCGGAATATGCTGAATTCGGTGGTGATCCCTCATCTGCTGCGGCTTGATGTAAGGGAGATTGATTTCAACGTTACGCTGCATTATGAGATTACTGGAAAAAGAATGCTGTCGCAGTGCCTAAAAAGCGATTGGCTGACCATGACGGAATTTTATAGCTTTCTGCTGCAAATCGTTAAGATTCTTGATAATAGCAAGGAATACATGCTTTCTTCCGGAAACTATCTGCTGGATGAGGATCATATCTTTGTCGAAGATCCGCTGCCCAGCGGCACCGTTTATCTAGCTTATTTGCCGTTGCTCCATATGTCGCCAGATCATTCCGTAGCCCAATCTATGCTGAATCTCGTCAATCGATTGATGACAAGAGTTAAAGATATGGAGGGGAGCGGTATCCAGAAAATTATCGGTTTATGCGGAGGAGAGCTGTTCTCGGTCGCCGGGCTCAAGGATTTGCTGACATCGTTGCTACTCGAGGAAGATTCAAATGGGGAACAAGGAGAGCTGTATGTTCCGCCTACTGCTCGTGAACCAGGCCTAAACTCACGCCCAATTCAAAGCCGAATAAATATATTATCCAATTCTGCCAGCATTCACGCGGGGACTTTGACGGAGGCAGAAGAAGATTTACAGGAGGAGGAGACCGGAAGCCGAACTGAAATTAAGCCTGCTTATATATGGCTAGGCGCTGCGTTACTAGTTGCGCTAATTTGGAAGCTCGCGTATTTGGATAGGCCCTCTGGCGGCGGATTGTATATCAGTACGGGATCATCTCTGGTTGTAACAATCATTGCGCTGCTAATAACTAGCGGCAAACTTGATCTGCTTAGTTTTTTTAGGGACAAGGGCAGTGAGGAAAGGGATCTTCAAATTGAAGATAAGGTTAGCTTGACTGGGGAGAAAGATGATGGCGAAATCGGCTTCACCAAACGCAGCAAGCTGAACCGCTATGAGGAGAAATGGAGATGGAATCATCCATCCCCATCTATTGCGCCTTCTCCAAAGCGGTCATTCGAATCCTGCGAACCGATTCAGACACCAACAGCCGAGCCGCACCACGAACTTGTTGAAGCGCCCCCGGCTGCAGCGTTCCCGGCCACCGTACTATTAAAGGATTTAGCGAAGTCAGAGCAAGGTCAGGTTGGGAGTGTAAACTTTTTACAGAAAATGACCTCTTCAGGTACCGGATTCGAACGAATACCTCTATCCAAAGGCAGCTTTATTATCGGCCGCTCCGAGGAATTAGCTCAATATGTGGAGAAGGAGGCCGGGGTATCCCGTGCCCACGTCGAGCTCATGATCCTAGAAGATGCCTGCCGCATCAAGGATTTAGGCTCAAGAAACGGCACCAAATTAAACGGCGAACTGCTCGCGCCTTATAAAGACTATCCGCTCGAGCCGGGAGATTCGATTACCATTGCCGAGGTTATGTTTCGCTACATCAGAGAGATTCAAAATTCTACATGACGAAGGGAAGGAGTGAACCGTAAAAAAATATGTATGCATAGCCCGCTGTCTACCCGGACGACGGGCTTACTGGCGTTTCTTCAAATCAGAATCGAACTTTAATTTCCTAATGAACTAAAGTATTCGATTATTTCCTGAGAAGGAGTTGCTTCAACATGCCAATACTCTTCAGTCCTATCATCTTCTTCACCATAAGATATTTTTATAAACATATTCTGATAAATATCAGCAATCTGTTTATTTATTGTTTCCTCATTAATAACGTAACCTCTAAACAAGCTTAATCCGAAAGGCTCCTTATTAGGCTTGAGGTTAGTTTCAGTATCATTTAGTGCATTTGTAGTTGTCAAGTCACCGGTTAAAAGATAATCAATCATACTTGGCTCCAAAGTAAATGATTGAATGACATTCTTCAGTTCTTCTGTATAGTTATCCATTACAATTTCATAAATGAAACGATCAGCGTCTTCCTCATGATTAAAAGTGACAGTAGCAGATATATTGTATTTTGTACTTGATTGATTTTTTTTGAAAACATTTTTGTTTTGGGATATTTTCTTTTCTAAATCTTCTTTTTCAGAAATTTTTGTATATCCATCAGTTCGAATCTCATTTTTAGTAATGTTTGATATATTCTCCTCGGCGTTGGAAGAAGTATTTTTGTCGCAAGCTACAGCTATTAACAAGAAAATTGAGAATATAATGAGAAATTGAATTTTGCATTTCATTATATGAAACCTCCATACTATTCAACTAATATGTGTTTACCACAATTAAAGTTGTATTATGTAAATTTTTTGCCCTCCAAAGAACATATTCCTTGGAGGGCCTCAAAATTAATTAATACCATTCCTCAGTTGTATACTTTTTCCCTTGCAGGTAGTTATTATATGCTTGATTTTGTATATTGGTATTGTCGTCATAATGCGAAGCCTTTTGAATTCTTTCTGGTCCATACCCATATTCTGGCGTGAAGTCCTTTGTGCCTTGTCTTTGAACTTTGTCTGTGTTCCAATAGACAGAATAATAATATTTGTAAGTATTTCTGTTTGTGCTTTCAAAAAGTGTATTCCAAGTATTATTATACCAAACCTGTCCTTGCTTAGTTGGATAGGTATAGCCAACCATAGTTTTAGCTGTTGCTACTTTTGTTACATCTATATTATCTAAGAGTAAACCAACAACGTTGTAAATAACGGAAGCAACGGTTCCCTTTATAAAATTACCAATAATCCACATGAGATTATTCTGAATAGTGCTGAAGGTTCCTGAAGCTATATCTTGAACAGCAAGTTCAGCGTAAGAACCATACGTAACAAGATTTACTCTAATAGCACCTCTTGGATCTATTGCAAATGGTTGAAAATTTATCGATTTTTGCTTCGAAACATTTGCAGCTAATTCATCACGTGGATCATTATTAACAATGTAATTACTCGTTTTTGATTTTTGTAAATCACTTAAGTCTGTTCTATGAGATAATTGACTCATATCAGGGTTACCTGCAAACACTCCACCTGGTATAGCATCAGCAGTATGCACATGCTTTAAAATTATTAAGTTTTTTAGCTAAAACTAAGTAAGAAAGGATAAAATCTTTGAACAGATCAGTATTCGAAATGCATTGGCAATATTATTCGTCGATTGAAAATATGTTAGTAAAAACTAATCAATTTGTAACTCATTCTGATAAAAACAAAAATGTTTATTCAGATGAGTTTGCTTCTATTTTATTATTATCTTGTTCGGAACTAGATTCATTATTTAAACAACTTTGCATTAATTATGGTATCCAAAGTGAAGGTAAGTATTTTAAGATGAAAGATTATGTCCAAGTTATTGCAAAAAACAATGATATTGGTTTTGCAACTGGTATGCGAACAATAAACAATGACGAGATAGTAGTTTTTCCGTTTGAAAATATTGATGCTTCGAAACCATATGCTAATTTGAATTGGTGGAAAGATTATCAATCGATTAAACACGATAGAATTAAAAATGTCACAAAAGGAAACTTATTAAACGCGGTTAACTCAGTTGCAGCGCAATTTATTATTCTGAGACAATTAATCGAGTTTATTGACGAATCCAATGGACAAGATTATTTAAGGAAGAATTATTGGTCTGAATATTGGATTCCATGTGTATAAAAAAGCACAAGCAAGATACCGATGCTTTTAATAAGTTAAGTTCTTTGTAAGGTTCAAGTTGATTTGAACCAACTTGAACTAAAAAATCGAGAAGCCTTTTTAAAATCACTCCAAATTACTTGGAGTGATTTTATGTTACCATCATTTAAGCATTATAGTTATGGTGAAATAATCCCAAAGGTGATTAAGAAAGCATAATTTTTAATTTGGAAAAGAGATGGTTAGTAGTGAGTAAATATTGAATGGAGAGTTCATACACCAGATAAACAAATATTACATATGCGTGATCAAAATTGGGTGTTTGCTGCATGGGAAATTGCTAGACTTGAGGAAAGATTGGTGAAAAGTCTTTAGTCGTTCATGTGGATTTCCATTTTGATGATGTTCTAGGAGTTATGATAGATCGCTTGCACCTTCTAGTAAATATTATGCATATAGACAAATTTTATTTGGGCATCATTAGAAAGAGGAACTGTCGAAGAAGTGGAGAAAATAATCTACATATGAATTTAATTGGAAATTTTATTGAGAGATGCCAAATCTCTATAAGTTACTGCTTCGGGAGGATAAGCTAATGAACACTATTACTAAAAATCAACATTATATTCCTCAAAGTATACTTGCTAATTTTGCTAATAATAAAGGTAAGGTATTCGAGATACTTCTTAAGCAAAAAAAGATCTACCCAATTAGTTATAGACAATCTATGTCTGAAAGGTATACATATGAACATCCTTATTTAGAAGAGAACTACTTGGAAAAGGAATTTGGCAAAATTGAAAGCTACTTTGCTCCAGCCATGAGAAAAATCATCGAAAATCTAGAGTCTGATTCAAATTATATCGAGGACATAAAAAAGCAGGCTGAGACCTATATGAGAGATTTTTTTGTTTTTTATTACAAAAGTGGAGCATTGCTTAATGAATATGCTTTTGATGGGCTTCATAAAGACGATAAGATTCCTCTGATGCTGGAAAAAATAATGAATTCAATATACTTAGCGGAATTGAAAGATACAATAATTAAGTATTATGATTTTTCAATTATAAAAAGTGAAGAAGATAGTTTTTTACTTAGCGATCAATATGTGACTACTTCAGCTTTAAGTATTAAGGGGCAGTATATAAATATAAGCAATCGTCATTTGGGATTAAAAGATGTGTTAATGCTAATTCCTTTATCCAGCAAATATTATATTGCCTATTTTAATGGAGAAAAACCAGATTATATAAAATCTACCCAAGTTAATATGTTGTCAAATGAACAAGTTAAAGAAGTGAATAGAACAATTATTAACAATTCATATGTTAAATGTATAGGAAAGTATAGAGAACCGATAGAATTAGTTGCAGATGATTTCAGAATTGAATCCCCGTCAAGAGCCGTAGCAAGTTATGAATCAGGTAAACAAACCGTAGCATTAAGGAAGAAAGAGGTGTTCTTTTTTGACAGAGATATTGAGCAGTGGGATTTTTTTCGAGAACTTAAACATACCATAAATATAAATACCAAAAGGAATGAAATTTGTAAGTGTGGAAGCGGTAAAAAATATAAGAGGTGCTGCCTGAGTAAATGTCAAAGGAATTATTCCATTGTGAATAACATGTATAAAAAAGGGCACCATATGATAATTAAATCCCATCCTAACGCATTAATAGAAAAATCATTAGACGAGTATAGTTTTATTTCCGAATAAAACTATGACTTGCGTAAAATATATTTTTTGGAAGAGTATACTGATTATGAACTGGCTTGACTCCGACAAAGAAATTGATCGTATCCAAAAGAGAGGTAATAACAAATTGGTTGAACTAGACATTGTTACAGCTGGCCCTACAAAATAATCCCTCCTGAGCTATAGCACCTTCTCCAAAGCAGTCATTCGAATCCTACGAACCGATTCAGGAGCCGATAGCCAAGCCGCACCGTGAGCTTGTTGAAGCACCCTCGGCTGCAGCGTTCCCTGCCACCGTGCTATTGAAGGATTTAGCGAAGTCAGAGCAAGGTCAATCTGGCAGCGTAAATTTTTTAGAGAAAATAACCTCTTCAGGTGCTGGAACCGAACGAATCCCTTTATCCAAGGGCAGCTTTATTATCGGCCGCTCCGAGGAATTAGCCCAATATGTAGAGAAGGAGGCCGGGGTATCCCGTGCTCACGTCGAGCTTATGATCCTAGAAGATGCCTGCCGCATCAAGGATTTAGGCTCAAGAAACGGCACCAAATTAAACGGCGAACTCCTCGCGCCTTATAAAGACTATCCGCTCGAGCCGGGAGATTCGTTTACCATTGCTGAGGTTACGTTTCGTTACAGCAGGGAGAATCAAAGTCCCAAGGGAAGAAGTGAACCGTAAAAAAATATGTATGCACAGCCCGCTGTCTCTCCCCGGACGACGGGCTTACTGGCGTTTCTTCAAATCTGCTGCGGCCGCTTCCAGTTCCGGAAACTGAAAACGGAAACCGTGCTGCAACGCCTTTTGGGGCAAAACCTTTTGTCCTTCCAGCAGCAGAGCGGACATTTCACCAAGCATCGTCTTTAATGCGAAGGCTGGCAGCGGAAGCCAATACGGTCTGCGGTGAATCCGGCTAACGATCCTGCCGAATTCTTCGTTAGTTACTGAATTTGGGCTTACTGCGTTGACTGCGCCATTCACTTCCGAATGCATCACGCAGAAATCGATCAACTCTACGATATCGTGGAGATGAATCCAGGGCACCCACTGCCGGCCAGTGCCTATTCTGCCGCCCGCTCCAAGCAGAATAGGAAGGCGCATGAGCGGATAGGCGCCGCCCTTGTTTCCGAGCACTACGCCCGTCCGCAGCTTTACGAGCCGAATGCCCTGGAAACCATCCTCTGCTGCGGCTTCCCAGCGCCGGGTCACATTTGCGAGAAAGTCATCCGCTTCAGGCTGAGCGCTCTCATCAAATGTATCTGTCAGGGATGTTCCGTATATTCCAACGGCCGAGCCTTGAATAACTACTTTGGGCTTGGTGTTCAGGGATTGTACCCATTTGGCGGTCAAATCCGTCGCTTGCAGCCTGGATTGCAGAATGCTGTCTTTGGCTTTATCAGTCCAGCGCTGATTCAGGGTCGTACCGGCCAAATTGACGACTGCATCCACCTCGATGCTGCTCGAAGAAGGCTGAGCAAGCTGCTCCCAGGTCAGGTAGGCAAGAGGAACGGTGAGCTGCTTCGTCTGAGGCTTGGGATCGCTTTGATCATACTGCTTGGGCTTGCGGCGCGTGATAACCGTAACTTCATGCCCCTGCTGCTGCCAGAAGGAGGCTAAAGCACTCCCGATAAATCCGGTTCCCCCGGTAATACAAACTTTCAAAGCGACCCCTCCTAGAAAATATATATATTATAAGAAAAACATCCGGCTAGCTGGCGTTCTTCAAACGTCGCGGCCGGATGCATAACCTGGGCTATTTGTTGATCAGATGCTGATAGGGGCGGTAGTCAATATTGCTCTTTTCCAGAAAACTCATTAGGAACTTGTAGTCCCGCTTTGGCGTAGCCACAATATAGCCTTTGATGCAGTGATCCTGCGTAACCTCGGCCGCTTCCTCCTGCAGGGCGATTTTGCCGATTTCAGCGGCAATCGAATGCTTGGCGATATCCCGGAATGGGGTCGGTACGGGCTGTACCAACAGATCAAGAAACGCCTTCGCTTCATCCGTCCACAAATGCCGGCTTTTCTCCACCCAATGATTCTGCCAATCGAGCTTGGACATGCCATCGGCTTTGGGGAGCACCTTCAGAAATTTGCGGAACATGAAAAAACCGCCGATGCACATGACGCCGAGCATGACGAAGCCCCAAAATGCTATCGAGTTCATAAACCAGCGATTCGGCCCGGTCGAAGCCAGTGCAAACCAAGTTATATTCAAGTGCGGCATCGATTCATTCACCTCGAAAAATTAGTCCTTAAAACCCTTCAATCTTTAAGAATTATACCTTATTTGTGGATTTATATCGATATTCAAGATAAAATAGGTTTGTTTAAAGAACGTTGTCCATAAGGGGGATAAAGGAAATGTTAAAAATAGGTTCGCATGTCTCGTTCTCGGACAAGGGGCTATTAACCGCAACAGAGGAGGCCGCATCTTACGGCTCCAGCTCGTTTATGATATATACCGGCGCACCACAGAATACGCGCCGCAAACCGATCGAATCGATGAATATCGAGGACGGCAAGGCCGCGATGGCCGTTGCCGGCATTGACGAAATTGTCGTCCATGCGCCTTATATCGTTAATCTGGGTTCTTATAAGTCTAACACGTACCAGCTGGCGGTAGACTTCCTGCAAGAGGAAATTCGCCGTACCCATGCGCTGGGCGTGCGAAATATCGTGCTTCATCCGGGCGCATTCACGGATAAGGATGCCGAATACGGCATTAACCGGATCGCCGAAGGCTTGAATGAGGTGTTGAACGGAACGGATGAAACGGAAGTCAACATCGCATTAGAGACGATGGCCGGCAAAGGGACAGAAATGGGGCGCAGCTTCGAGGAAATCGCCGCCATCATCGACAAAGTCCAGCATAACGAGCGCCTGACGATCTGCTTGGACACCTGCCATATTCATGATGCGGGTTACGACATCGTTAATGATCTCGATGGCGTGCTCCGCCAGTTCGATCAGCTGGTCGGTTTGGACCGGATCGCCGTAGTGCATGTCAATGACAGCAAAAACCCGGTAGGGGCGCGGAAAGACCGCCATACGCCGATCGGTACCGGATGGATCGGATTCGAAGCTCTTAACCGCTTGGTGCATCACGAATTGCTGCAGGGGCGTCCGTTTATTCTGGAGACGCCTTGGATCGGCAAAGAAGCTAAAACTCAGCGTCCGATGTATGAAGTCGAAATCGCCCTGCTTCGCGGCAATGTTGCCGAAAGATTCGGTGAATCCTTCCTGTCGGAAGTAGAACTGCTAAATAGCTTCTTTGCGAAACGCGATATTGAACAGCGTGCGTACGTGCTGGATACATGGAAATTGCTCAAGGATGATGCCAAAGCAAGAAAGGCGGATCCGCGAGAACCGCTGGAGCGGCTTTACGATCTCGTATTGGAAGCCAATCTGTTCCCGGACTACAGCGAGGAGCAAATCAATTTCCGGCTGATCGGCTGGCTTGCAGCCAAAGGTCTGTAAATCAAAGCACGAAGTAGAATCAAAATAAGAACCAGTTGTTTACAATAGTTAGCAGGAGGATTTGATAGAAAGATGGATATACATGTAAAATCAGGCGCAAGACCTGTCAAACCTTATGAGAATCACCGGGCGCGGATGTTGATTTCATGTCCGGACGGGCCTGGCATCGTGGCCGCGGTGTCGGATTTCCTGCATCAGCATGGAGCAAACATCGTACAATCGGACCAGTATACGATGGACCCCGAAGGCGGCATGTTCTTCATGCGGATCGAATTCGATCTCGAGCGGTTGCATGACAATATGGATCAAGTAAAGCAGGACTTTGCGGTTATTGCCGCCAAGTTCGAAATGAAATGGGAAATCTATCCACTGAACAAGAAGAAGAAGCTGGCTATTTTCGTATCGAAGGAGGACCACTGCCTCGTAGAACTGCTGTGGCAATGGCAAGCCGGGGATCTGGATGCGGAAATTTCTATGGTCATCAGCAATCATCCCGACAATAAAGAATACGTCGAATCGTTCGGCATTCCGTTCCATCATATTCCGGTTACGCCGGATACGAAGAGGGAAGCTGAGCAGAAGCAGTTGGAGCTGGTTAATGGGAAGGTCGATTTAATCGTGCTGGCCAGATACATGCAAATTCTGTCACCTGCTCTAATCGAGCCTTACCGGAACCGGATCATAAATATTCACCACTCGTTCCTGCCGGCCTTCGTAGGCGGCAAACCGTACGCCCAAGCCTATGACCGCGGCGTAAAGATCATCGGCGCAACCGCCCATTACGTTACCGAGGAGCTGGATGGCGGCCCAATCATAGAGCAGGATGTTCAGCGCGTTAGCCACCGCGATGACGTTGGCGAGCTTAAGCGGATCGGCCGTACGATCGAAAGAGTCGTTCTGGCCCGCGCCGTCAAATGGCATATCGAGGATCGCATTCTTGTGCATCAGAATAAAACCGTCGTATTCAGCTAATAACGACAAGGTAAATAGATTACCTCAACAACTAGAAAGCCGTCTCAGTTGGCATGCCTGTCATACTGGACGGCTTTAGTTGTATATTTTTCGCGGATACTTGTAAGTTGCTGCCGTTTTATGCAGAAAAATAGAAGCCGGCTTGTAAACATTTTACGCTTGAATACGTCCTTATATATAGGATCATTTTCATGATGAGAGGAGAGAATCATTTGTTCTTATATGACAAGAAGAGGGTATCCCTGGCGATGCTGTGGCTCTTAACCGCGATAATCGTGCTGCTGCCGGGGGTTGTGATTCCTCAAACTGCCTATGCGGCGGAGCCGTCGATCAGCATTAAGACGGAAATCGGCTACGATGGCCATTACAAAATAGGAGAATGGACGCCGCTAAAAATTACCCTGACCAGCGACACGGATATTTCCGGGGATATCGTTGTCCAAACAGAATACCCGTACAATTCCAATCGGGCTTCGTACGCGGCAAAAGTTGATTTGCCGGCGGGTACTCCAAAGGAAGTCACTTTAGGCATCTTAGGAACTTCCTTTCATAAAGATAACAACTCGATTCGTTTCTATAAAGATTCAGCGGAAACGGGAAAATACATCCCCTTTAAAGCCTCGACCCCGTATTTGAATACCAGCGGGGACAATGGCACCTTAATCGGCGTACTGGCTTCGGATCCGGACAGCATGAATTTTCTAAACGTGCTGAACGGCAAGGGGAAGGACGTGAAGGTTATTCCGCTCAAACCGGAGCAGCTGCCGGAGGACGGCGTGCTGCTGGAGGGGCTGGATATTCTCGTCATCAATAACTACCCGGCGGGCAAACTCGGGGATAAGCGAACGGAAGCAATTAAAGCGTGGGTGAAGGCTGGAGGAACGCTTGTACTGGGTGGAGGCGCAGGTTATACGAAAACGGTTCAAGGGCTCGAGGATTTGTCGCCCGTAGACTATTCGGGACTTGCCGATGTCACTTCCCTACAGGAACTGGAGAAAGCGACAGGCAAGTTGATCCCCCTAGATGGAGCCATTCCAGTTTCGGCCGCTAAGCTGAAAGAAGGTGCACGAACACTTATAAAAGGTGAGCAGCCGCTGTTCGCCTCCTGGAACGTAAGCAAGGGCAGCGTCATTTATGCGGCCTACGATGTTTCCATGGAGCCTTTGCAATCGTGGTCTGGTCATGCTGATGTATGGAATACGGTGTTTCAGCAGCATTCCCCTTTGGCTTCGGCTTCGCAAGGCGGTATGCCTGGGAGAGGGGATTTGGCGCAGAGGATCAACTATTTGCTGGACTATTTCCCGAGTCTGGCACTGCCGCCTTTTTCCTTGCTGCTCTGGTTGCTGCTGGGATATGCGGTCGTCGTTGCGCCGGGGCTCTATTTCTTACTGAAAAAGCTCGATAAGCGAGAGTGGGCCTGGCTGCTCATTCCGGTTATTGCCGTATTGGCCAGCGGAGGAATTTATGTGGCCGGCACGACGGGAAAAAGTACGCTGCGCACGAACACGCTCAGCATCGTCGAATTGAATGGCCATGGGTATGCCGAACGAAGCACGTCCACAGCGTTATTTATCCCGCGAAGCGGCGATTATAAACTAAATTTTCCGGCGGGTACGCACGTTACAGTGCAGCGCGAAGACGGACTCATTTCCGGTGGACAGGCGGTTGGCTCGGAGCGGCAGCTGATTCGGTTCGGTGACAGCGGTACGGCTGTCGATTTAAAGGGAATGACGCATCGCTCCCTTGCCAAATTAACCGTGAGGCAGCTAGAGGATCGGCAGCTGGGCCAGGTGGAGTTTGACATCTCCATTAATGCCCAGGGCGTTCCTCAAGGGACAGTGACGAACAAGACTTCTGCAGATTTAACGAACACGGCGATTATTTTGAACGATAAAATATATTTGCTTGGCGATATCGCCATAAATCAGACGGCAGCGATTACCTCCTTGCCGTTGACCATCACCTACAATGATTACGGCTACTTAATGTTTCCTTCCCAGGGCAATCGTGTGGAGGATATGAAGCTGGAGCGGCCTCGTGGTCTCGTTAACGCCTATTTCAGCCAGAACAATATGACGAATAACTATGCCTTTATCGGCTGGAGCAAGGATGAGCTGCTGAATTATGAGGTGAATGGCAAAAAAGTAGCCGCTGACCCGCTGAACATGTGGGTTCAGCGCGTTGAACCGGAATTCCACAAAGACGGGCAATGGAACATACCTTACGGTTATATCGCGCCTGCCGTCAGCAAGGCGACTTCCTCCGACTGGGGGTATGAAACGAGCCGGAGTATTCATATGTCCGGGGGCGAGCTGGAGCTCGAATACATTTTGCCAAGCAATGTGAAATATTCGGAGCTTGTCATGCGCCAGAACAATAGGGGGTACAACATGACCGTGGCGGTATGGAACGCGTCCAAGGGAGAGTCTGAGCCGATCCAATGGAATCAAGGGACAGCGGATCTTCCCCAGCCGATTGAGCAATACCTGATTGGGGGAACAACGCTGCGCGTTATCGTCACGGCGCAGGATTGGAGCAGTTTCGATTTGCCAGAAATCTCTGTAAAGGGGAACAGCAGCCAATGATCGAGATACGTAATTTAACTAAAACTTACGGCGGTTTCGAAGCGCTGAAGTCGGTGAATATTTCCATTTCAAAAGGAACCGTATTCGGCTTTGTTGGGCCGAATGGAGCCGGCAAATCGACGACGATGTCTATTCTGGCAACGCTGCTGCTGCCGACCTCCGGCACGGCATCGGTAGGCGGCTTCGAGGTCACTGAGCAGCCGCATGAGGTACGAAAGAGAATAGGCTATATGCCGGATTTCTTCGGGGTATATGATCAATTTAGAACGACGGAATACCTGCATTTCTACGGAGCCAGCTACGGCATTCCACGGCCTGAACGGGAGAAGCTTATTCCGCAGCTGCTCGAGCTGGTTAATCTAAGCGATAAGCGGGATGCCTACGTGGACAGCTTGTCCCGCGGCATGAAGCAGCGGCTGTGCCTGGCCCGCTGCCTTGTGCATGATCCGGACGTGCTCATCCTCGATGAGCCGGCATCCGGTCTCGATCCGCGGGCGCGGATCGAGATGAGGGAGATTTTGAAAGAGCTGAAGCTGATGGGCAAGACGATTATCATTTCATCGCATATTTTGCCCGAGCTTGCGGAGATGGTGGATGAGATCGGCGTCATTGAGCACGGCGAGATGGTTGCTCAAGGCAAGGTGGCTGACATTCAAAACCGCCTGCGTGTGAAGCGGGTGCTGCATATTCGCGTCATGGACCGTGGAGACGAGCTCGCTGCCATGCTGCGGGATGAACGCCATGTCAGCCAGGTGCTGAGTGACGAAACAGGGGTTCATGTGCATTTCGGCGGTGGTGATGCCGAGCAGGCTCTGTTGCTGAGCAAAGTCATCGGCGCAGGCTATGGGGTCGTATCTTTCCATGAAGCACAGACGAATCTCGAGGATGTATTCCTGGAGATCACGAAAGGAGGCGCGTCAGATGGATTGGCGTAGAATTCTAATCAATCCTGTGATGGATAAGGAGTTCAGACTGCGAATGCGCACCTCCCGTTCCGCGGTGACGGTGCTTGCATATGTTCTGGTCATGGGATTTCTGGCGATGGGCATCATCTATGTCTTGATGAGCAGCGGAGCTGGTCTGTCAGGGCGGATCGATCCAAGCACCAGCCGCGTCATGTTCTACGCGCTCAGCATCGCCCAGCTTGTTCTCATCGCATTTATGACGCCTGCGTTGACGGCTGGAGTCATTAGCGGAGAGCGGGAGAAGCAGACATTGAACATGCTGCTGACGACACAGCAGAGCTCGTCGACGATTATTTTGAGCAAACTCGTATCGTCCTTGAGTTTCATGACGCTGGTCATTTTGGCGACGCTGCCCGTATATAGCATTGCGTTTCTTTACGGCGGGGTTGCCCCGAAGCAGCTTATATTCGTTTTCTTGTTTTATTTGTTTATCATGCTGCTGCTCGGCTCGCTTGGGGTGCTTTTCTCTACGCTGTTCAAGCGGACGATCGTCGCGGTCATTATGACTTACGGGGTAGGGCTCGTTATTTTCCTCCTTACCGGGATTATTTACTTGCTTGCCATGGGCGTTGTCCAAGCTAATTATTATGCTGCGGGGACGGTAACTGCGCCGGATTACTCGTGGATCGGATTCATTCTTGGGCTTAATCCCGCAGGAGCATTGATCAGCATCTTTGAACCTTCGTTTTCGGATTCCGTCTTTCTGACGCGGTGGAATAGCCAGCAAGCTGGTGCGCCGATCCAACTGTGGCAGCAGTTCCTGTTGGTATATACTGTTGTAATTGTATTGGCGCTGTGGCTGGCCATCCGCTACATTCGTCCGGTCAGACGTGCTCGAATCAAGAAGCGGCTGCAGACAGACTGGGAAGCACATGAGAATGAGCAGACGGAGAAATAACCACATATAAAAAGGGTTTGCAGATGGATTGAGGGAAGGAGGCGGGCAGCATGAAAGAAATTTACGAGCAGCTTAACGTAGTCCGGCGCCGCATGCAGTGGCTCAAAGCCTGGAAAGGAACCCGCTACGGACTGCTTGCCGGGCTGGGAGCTGCACTGTTGTGGTTAGCCGCCGGGCGCGTGTGCCCGATAGATGGCCTGCTGTGGCAAGGAGCGGGGCTAGTCGTGCTCTGCACGCTATGCGGGCTGCTATGGGGATTATTCGCCAAACGAGTGTCTTTGCCTGAGGCGGCTCGCAAGATGGATCGGGCGGTTGCTGGTGAAGAGCGCCGCGACGACATGGCGACAGCTCTGGCGTATGGTGAATCCGACGCGTTAGCGGCAGAATGGCAGCGAGCACAGGCTGTTCAATACGGTTCAGCGTACATTCGCGAGATCAAGCGGCGCCTTCCTTTCCCGGTTCGCCGCAAATTTTGGCTCTCCGCCACTAGCTTATTAATAGTGCTCGTCATCTTGGCTATTTTGCCGAATCCGATGCAGCAGGAACTTACGAAGCGCAAGGAGCAGAAGGAATGGGTAAATGCTCAGCAGCAGAAGACGGAGGAACAACTGAAGGAGCTGGAGGCACGCAAGCTTGAGCCGATCGCGAAGGAGGCGCTAGCGAAGGAAATCGCCGAGCTGCGGCGGGCGCTGGAACTCAGCAAAGAACCGGAAGAGGCGCTGGATAGCGTAGAGCATGCGATGAAGAGCCTGAAGGAAATGTCCGATAAAATGGAGTTGAAGCAGCAGGAAATGGAGAAATGGCTGGAGGGCTGGAAGGCCAATCCGTTATCCCTAGGGCTGGCGCAGGCGCTAAAGCAGCAAAATCAGCAGACACTGAGCGAGAAAATGGAGGAATTTCGCCAAAAGGCCGCCTCCATGTCTACGGAGGAACGAAAGCGGCTGGCCGAGGATTTGCGGCAAATTGCAGAGGCCGCTCCTCAGAACGATGAGAAAGCCCAGCGGTTGGCCGAAGCATTGAAAAAGGCAGCAGAGGCACTTGAGAATGGAAATTCGCAAGAAATAGAGCAGGCTTTGGAGCTTTTGGAGCAAGCGATCCAAGAGAGCATGGCTGGCATGAGTTCCGACCTTGACCAAGCTGAGGCTGCCGCGGCTTTGGCGGCCGCGCTGGCTAAGCAAGGGATGGGGCTGGCGGAGCAGATGGCCGCCTCCGGGCTTGCCGTATCCGATACGTGGAGCATGGGAGGAATCGCCGAGCAATGGGCCGGTGATGCTGTGCTAGCTGGCGGGGAACCGGGAAGCGGGACTTCCGGTGAAGGCGGAGCTGGCGACGGTTCGGGACAGGGGCAAGGTCAGGGCAGCGGCCAAGGCTCTGGCTCTGGAGCAGGCAGCGGCAGCGGCGGGCAGGGAGCCGGCAATGGACAGGGCGCTGGGCTCGGCAGCGGCGGACGCGAGCTCGTAACGACGCCTCGCGATCTGAAAGGCAGCGGAAACGTTGAGCGGGACAGCGGTGAAATCCATGGCGGCGGCGGAGATGTGCAAAAGGGCGGCAAATCGCCTGTATTTGACGGCGTGAGCCGGCCTTATGATGAGGTGTACAGCGATTATGCCGCCGAAGCGAAGCGCTCCCTGGAGCGGAGTGAGCTGCCGCAAAGTGTGCAAAGCCTAGTGGAGAGCTATTTTACGGAAATAGACCCGGGGTATTAGTTGAGGATGAAGCAGAAGGGGGACATATGATGTTGGAAGCAAATGTGCAGGTGGAGTCGTGGAAAAATACGATATCCGGCGTGCGGGAGCAGATCGGGAAAGTCATCGTGGGCCAGGAGGAGATCGTAGAGCAACTGCTCTGGTGCGTCTTTGCCGGCGGGCATGCGCTGCTTGAAGGCATTCCGGGACTCGGAAAGACGATGCTCGTCCGGACGATTGCCGATACGCTGGACTTGTCTTTCTCGCGAATTCAGTTTACGCCCGATTTGATGCCGAGCGATATTACCGGAACGAATGTCATTCGCTTCGGTCCACAGGGCAGCACGGACACTGTCTTTCAGCCCGGGCCCGTATTCAGCAGCATCGTGCTCGCGGACGAGATTAACCGCGCCACGCCGAAGACACAGAGCGCCATGCTTGAGGCGATGCAGGAGCAGACGGTCACCGTCGGCGGCGAGACGCACAGGCTGCCGCAGCCCTTTTTTGTCCTAGCGACGCAAAATCCGCTGGAAAACGAGGGGACGTATCCTTTGCCGGAGGCACAGCTGGACCGCTTCCTGTTGAAAATTCATGTCAGCTATCCATCGCCCGATGAGTTGAAGGAGATCGTCCGCCGGACAACTTCCGGCAGTCAGCCGACTGCCGACAAGCTGGCTTCAGCCAGCGAGCTGCTGGAAATCAGGCGGGCTGCGAAGGAGGTTCTGCTTGCCGACGATGTGCTGGATTACGGGGTTCGCCTGCTGATGATGACGCATCCTGAAGAGACCTTGGCTCCGGATTCCGTCCGCAAATATTTGCGCTTCGGTTCGGGACCGCGAGGAATCCAATCGATCGTATCGGTGGCCAAGGTCAGAGCGATCACGAAGGGGAGAATGCATGTATCCACAGGAGATATTGCGGCGGTTGCCGTTCCCGCATTGCGCCACCGCCTGTTTCTGAATTTCGAGGGGCAAGCGCTGGGAATCTCCACGGATTCGCTGATCGAGGATATTCTGTCCGCGCTTGAGGGAGCAAGAAGATGAGCGTGCCTCTCCTTCCACCGTCGCTTCTTCCCCGGCTTGAGCGGCTGTCGATCGACTCCAAGCGGCGAGTTCGCGGAACGATGCAGGGCAAGAGGCGCTCGAGCCGTTTCGGTTCATCTCTGGAATTTGCCGATTACCGCGAATATGCGCCTGGAGACGATATTCGCCGCTTCGATTGGGGCGTCTATTCAAGGACGGGCAGACCCTTCGTCCGTCAGTATTGGGATGAGCAGGAGCTGCAGGTGAATCTGTATGTGGACGTATCCGCCTCGATGAACTTTGGAGGAGAAGAGGCGTTCGGCGCAGTGGATGGGCTTAAGCCAGCTGGGAACAAGCTGAACTATGCGAAGCAGCTTGCCGCTGCGATTGGATATATGGCATTGGCGTCTTATGACCGCGTTCAGGCTGCCGTATTCGAATCGGAGGTGAAGGGGCAGCTTCCGCCTGTGCGTGGAAAAGCCTCGGCGGCTCGGTTGTTTTCATTTCTACAGTCGGCCGAGCCAGGCGGCGAGGGTCGGTTGTCCCAGGCGCTGCGGCAGCCCAAAGCGCTTCCTAAGCAGCCGGGGATGACCTGGATTTTTTCGGACTTCTGGCTGGATGGAGGCATCGAAGAGCTGGCGGAGACCTTGTCCTATTTTCTTGCTGCGGGACAGGAAATCGTATTGGTGCACGTATTAGCGCCGGAGGAAATATCCCCTGCCTTAAGCGGAGATTTGCGACTGGTGGACAGCGAGCTCGGAACGGGCAAGGAAATTGCTTTGACCGGAAAAGTGCTTGAGGAATATAGACGGACGCTGCAGGCTTACCAAGCGGAAATTGCGCGATTCTGCAGTGAGCGGGCTATTTTTTATATACAGGCAAACACGGACGTGCCGCTGGAAACAGGAATCTTCGAGACGCTGCGCGGAGCTGGGGTGCTCGGCTAGCAATGCGGACTTATACAACAAGAAGGGGGTGGAAGGATGGGAATTACTTCTTGGTCCGGACTATGGTTCGCTGTAGCGATCCCGTTGATTGTGCTGATGTATCTGTTTAAGCGCAAGTATGTGGATACGCTGGTACCCAGCCATTTGCTGTGGAATCGCGTGCTGCGCAATATCGAGGCCAATCGTCCTTGGCAGAAGCTGCAAAACCGGCTGCTGCTGTGGCTGCAACTTCTGGCTGCGGCACTGCTTGTGCTTGCTCTGATGATGCCGTTCGTTTGGGTCAAAGGAGGCTTGTCGGGACATACCGTTATTGTTGTCGATGCTTCGGCGAGCATGAGTGCGCAGCGAAGCGGAGAATCCGGGAAGGATGCTTCATCCCCTATGGCGATGGATGACCTCAAGGTGAAGGTTAATGAATATATCGACTCGATGGGTACGGATGGCGAGGTTACTTTGCTTAAGTTGGGGATGGAACCGGAAGTGCTGCTCACTCGCGAGACAGATCAGAAGGCCATTCGCGATCAGGTAGATAAGCTGAAGGCCGAATTCGGCAAGGCTGCCTACCGGGAAACGATGTCCCTTGCAGCGGCATTGACGCGGGACGATTCCGATGCAAGGGTGCTCTTGTTTACAGATGAGCAGTGGAGCGAACTGGCAGATGATATTTCGTTTTCAGCTCCGGTAGAGGTTGTATCCCTGAAAGGGGAAGGCGCGAGTAATGCCGCAGTAGAGCAGTTCGGGGTAAAAAACGACGGAGATTTCAGCACAGGGGTAGCTGTCATTCGCAACTATGGCGGAAGGCCGTTTGAGACCGACTTGAAATTGTCCGGGGACGGCCAACTGCTCACTTCGAAGTCCGTAAAGGTGGATAGCGGCAAGGCTGTAACTGTAACCTTCGACGAGCTGCCCGCCGCGGACATTTATAAAATAAGACTGGAGCCTGGCGACGATTATGCGGCGGACAACGAGGCTTTCGCTTTTCGCGAGAAAGGCGGGGTGCCCCATGTGCTGCTCATTTCAGAGGGGAATCTGTTCCTGGAAAAAGCGCTCCAGCTGTCCGGCGCGAGGGTAACCCGAATGGAGCCGGGGACAAGCGCTCCCTCGGACGAATCTGCTAATGAAGGAGATAAGGGCCCGGCACTTCCCAAGGATAAGCCGGATATGATCATCATTGATGGTGCCCCTCCGGCTTATCTTAAGTCCGGCGAGTGGAGCCGCCTAGTCAATGAGACGCCATCCTGGACGCTAGGCGGAGACGGTGAGAAGATTCAGCCTCCTAACGGTAGAACGACCGTTGCTAATCATCCGGTAACCCGCTATATATCGCTCGTTGACGCGCCTTCCGCCGCCCTTCTGGCAAGGGAGTTGCCGCCATGGGGCAAGCCGCTCATGGAAATCGGTTCTAGACCGGCGGCATATGCCGGCACGGAGAACGGAGTCAATCGGCTAGTCTTTCTATTTTCGTTAAGCGACGGCGATTTGCCGCTGCGTCCGGAGTTCCCGGTCATGGTCAATAACGCTGTTCAGTGGCTGCAAACGGGCAGGGCGGCCGGACTTGGCCGTATGGTTGCCGGTGCGGAGCTGGAGATTCCCGTAAACGTGGAAGCTGCTCAGGCTTCATGGGTTGCGGCGGACGGTTATGCTCTGGACATGGGCGCTGCTCCGATTCCGGCGGCTGTAATAGATCAAAGCTTGGCAGCGGTACAAACTGCTCCCCAAATTCCCGGCTTATGGCGGTTTGAGATGAAGGGGGCGGATGGCAGTACATTGCCCGGATATAACCTGGAGGTGATCGCTCATCCGTCCGAATCCGCGATCGGTCAGGCGAAGCCGCTTGGTTTTAACGGCAGTGGGGGCACGGCCGCAGACCAGACTTCAGAAGACGCCCATACTAGTCCGGATACTTCCGGGAAGGCATTGGGCGGCATCGGCCCTAGCTCCAAGCATTCCCTTGTGTATTTGGCTGCATTACTGGCTCTGATCGTAATTATTGCAGAATGGGGGGTGTACCAGCGTGGGCGTTCAATTTAGTCATCCGTGGGTATTGCTGCTGCTGATTCTTGCCGCTGCTGGTGCATTCTACGCGTACCGCTCAGATTTTCGCCTGCATGGCGGGAGGAAGAAATGGGCCGTCGGCCTGAGGGCAACGATCGTTATTTTGCTTATATTGGCCTTGGCCGGTTTTCAGACGTTTACATTGGTTAAAAATAAGGAAGTCGTGTTTCTGATCGACCGTTCCGCCAGCATGGAGAATACGGATGCCGCGATGGCATGGGCAGTGCAGGCATCGGGAGCCAAAGGGGAACAGGACAGCGTTGCCGTCGTATCGGCGGGGCTGGACGGCGCCATTGAGAAGAACCTTGATCCCCTGCCGTTGTCTTCCGGCGGAGCCAAGGCGGAAGTGAATGCGGCATTCACCCATCTGGAGAAGGGTCTTCAACTGGGCAGCAGTTTGTTCGGGGGCAAAGGGAATCAGCGGATCGTCGTCATTTCGGACGGCGAAGAAAATGTAGGAGATGCGCTCTCCGCAGCAAGAACGCTGAAGGAGAGAGGCATCAGCGTCGACGTGCTTCAGGCTCCGGCTAAAGAGCGGAAGGATGCTGCCGTCGAGTCGCTGCATCTTCCGGAGAAACTGTACAGGGCGGAATCTTTTACATTCGAGGTATTGATACGCAGTACTTTTTCCGGCAGCGGCGAACTTCGCTTGTATGAGGATAACCGGGAGATTGGCCGCAAAACAGTTGCCCTGGAGCGGGGGGAGAACCGCTTCGCATTGCAAGGTCTGGCCAGGGAACCAGGGCTCCATCGCTATAAGGCGGAAATTTTCATGGACGGGGACGAGCAGGCGGCGAACAACGAAAGTTATGCTTTTACCCGCGTTACCGGCAGTCCGAAGGTGCTGATCGTGGAAGGGAAGCCGGGAACGTCCTTCAACCTGGAAAACGCACTGAAATCGGGATTAATTCAATACGCAGTCACCGAGCCGGGTTTGCTGCCGACGGAGATGGCGAAATACGCGAGCTATGATAGCATTATCTTCAATAATGTGTCCGGTGAACAGGTCGGCGGCAAGCAGATGGAGCTCATTGAACAGGCGGTACGTTCCTACGGCATCGGTTTTATGATGGTTGGCGGAGAAGAGAGCTTCGGGATGGGCGGGTATTTCAAGACGCCGATCGAGAAGCTGCTGCCGGTCTCGATGGAACTGCAGGGCAAGCGCGAAATTCCGTCCCTGGGGCTCATTCTAGTCATAGACCGTTCGGGCAGCATGGAAGGAGACAACATCAGGCTGGCGAAGGAATCGGCGATGCGGACGGTGGAGTTGCTGCGCTCCAAGGATACGGTCGGGGTTGTCGCATTTGATGACAGGCCGTGGTGGGTTGTAGAGCCGACGAAGCTCGGCAACCAGAAAGATGATGTCATTGCCAAGATCAACAGCATTCCGAGCGCGGGCGGGACGGATATTTATCCTGCCGTAGCGGAGGCGACAGATAAATTGCTGGGCACCGAGGCCCAGCGCAAGCATATCATTCTGCTCACGGATGGGCAGTCGGCGGTCAATTCGGGTTACACTGAGCTGTTAAGCACGATGAATGACAACCATATGACGATGTCCACCGTGGCAGTCGGCGACGGCGCGGACACGCAGCTGCTGGAATCGCTCGCCCGGGGAGCTAAGGGGCGCTATTATTTCGTAAAAGATGCAACGACGCTGCCTACGATATTCAGCCGGGAAGCAGCCATGATTGCCAGAACATATATTGTGGACAAACCTTTCGTTCCTGCGCTTGTGCAGCCAGGAGACTGGCGCGAATCGTTGTCGGGTGGGCTGCCGACGATCTATGGCTATGTGGCCACATCGGCTAAATCGACAGCGCAGACGGTGCTGGCGAGCCCGGAACCCGACCCGCTGCTTGCCCGCTGGCAGTACGGCTCTGGACGAACCGTTGCCTGGACGAGCGACCTGACGGGAAAATGGTCGCGGGATTGGGTGAACTGGCCGGGATTCCCGAATGCGTTCGCAGATATGGTGAAATGGACTTTTCCGCAATTTTCGGCTGCGCCTTTTGAGGTGAGCACTACGGTGAAGGGCAACGAGGTTTATTTTGAAGTGGCCGCATCGGAAGGCGTGACACCGCCCGATGAACTGGAAGCAGTCATTGCAGGCGAGGATTTAAATGATGTTACTGTTCCTCTTATTCAGACGTCACCTGGGATATATAGCGGAGTGACCGCGGTTAGGGAACCTGGATCCTTCCTGATTCACTTGCAGGGCAAGCGCGGGGATGAAGTTGTGGACGGCGGGGGAACGGGCACCGGGTTCGTGATTCCTTACTCTCCGGAATACCGGATTGTGACGGAGGACGCCGGGGAGAAGCTGGCCAAGCTTGCCGCATTAACGGGCGGACGCGTGCTGGCTTGGGAGGAGCCGGGCGCGGCGTTCGACTTCCCGGTGCAGCCGCACAAGTCGCTGCGCAGCTGGGAGCGCGCGCTGCTGATCGCCGCACTGCTGCTCTGGCTCGCCGACATCGCCGTGCGCCGTCTGGCGCTGCCGTGGGGCCGCATGGCGGAGCGGCTGGCAGCCGCCGCCATGCCTTGGCGCCGCCGCGGCGGTACGCCTGCGGCGGCAGAAGCCGGCGCCGCTCCTGCGGGAGCGGACGCCAGGCTGGCCCGGCTGGCCGCGCGCAAGGCGCGAACGGCCAGCTTCTACGGCGCAGAGGGCGGGGGCGATACTGTCGCCCCCGTGGAGCCTGCGCCGCGTGTGGCCCGTCCGCCTGCTGGCGGGACGGGCGGCGAGCCCGCGGGGCTTACGCCGCGGGCCAAGCCGGCTTCCCCTCCGCAGGAGGAAGCCGGAAGCGCGGCTGAGGCGCCGGGCGAGGGCACGTTTGGCCGGCTGCTGGAGGCCAAGCGGCGGGGGCGGCGCTAGCCGCATCTTCACCGCATTTGAATCAAATGCATAAAAAAGTCATCATCCAGGGCAGGGTATGACAAAAAGGGATATGGAAAGGTGCTTAACAACGTGTTACAATATATAAAGTCAAAATGATTTTTTCAAAGTGATTGTTTTGTAACCAAAACGTATTTCTTCATTTACTAAGGAGGAAGCTAGAATGCCACTTTCAGACAACAAGGTCATCGAAAATTTGTCGATCACAACGATTCGTACTCTTGCTATAGATGCGATCGAGAAAGCTAAGTCGGGTCATCCGGGAATGCCGATGGGCGCAGCGCCAATGGGTTACCAGCTGTTCGCTAAGACGATGGCGCATAACCCTGACCAACCAACCTGGATCAACCGCGACCGTTTCGTATTGTCCGCCGGACACGGCTCCATGCTGCTCTACAGCTTGCTGCACTTGAGCGGTTATGATCTTTCCCTTGACGATCTCAAGCAATTCCGTCAATGGGGCAGTAAGACGCCGGGTCACCCTGAGTTCGGACATACCGCAGGGGTAGACGCGACAACAGGCCCGCTCGGACAAGGTATCGCGATGGCTGTGGGTATGGCTATGGCTGAAACTCAGTTGGCGGCTACTTACAACAAAGGCGATTACAAAGTTATTGACCACTATACTTACGGTATTTGCGGTGACGGAGACCTGATGGAAGGCGTAGCTAGTGAAGCGGCTTCTCTCGCAGGCCATCTGAAGCTTGGCAAGCTGATCTTCTTGTATGATTCCAATGATATTACACTTGACGGTAAACTGAACCTGAGCTTCTCCGAGAATGTCAGACAGCGCTTTGACGCATACGGCTGGCAAACGCTGCTCGTAGAAGACGGCAATGACTTGGATGCGATCGAAAAAGCTATCGCCGAAGCCAAAGCGGATACCGAGCGTCCTACACTGATCGAAGTGAAGACGGTTATCGGTTACGGCAGCCCGAACAAGCAAGGTAAAGGCGGATCCGGCGGAACGCATGGTTCACCACTCGGCGCTGATGAAGCGAAGCTGACGAAAGAATATTATAAATGGGTATATGAAGAGGACTTCTACGTACCTGAGGAGGTGCGCGAGCACTTTGCAAAAGTAAAAGCACAAGGCATCGCTGCAAACAAAGCTTGGGATGAGCTGTTTGCGAAATATAAAGCAGAATACCCAGAGCTGGCAGCTCAATTCGAGCTTGCTATTGCTGGTGATCTTCCAGAGGGCTGGGATGCTGATCTTCCTAAATACAGTGCAGAGGACAAACCAGTATCTACGCGCGTGGCTTCCGGTAATGCGCTTAACGGCTTGACTGGCGGCGTTCCTCAGCTTCTTGGCGGATCCGCTGACCTTGAGAGCTCGACGATGACTCACCTGAAGGGCCTGCCGCTCTACACACCTGAATCCCGCGAGGGACGCAACCTGTATTTCGGTGTTCGTGAGTTTGCTATGGCTGCTGCTATGAACGGGATTGCGCTGCACAGCGGTCTTAAAATTTTCGGCGGTACGTTCTTTGTCTTTACTGACTACTTGCGTCCGGCAGTACGTCTGTCTGCGCTGATGGGCCTTCCGGTCACTTACGTTCTGACGCACGACAGTATCGCAGTCGGCGAAGACGGACCAACGCATGAGCCGATTGAACAACTTGCTTCCCTGCGCATCATTCCTAACCTGACAGTAATTCGTCCGGCTGATGCCAACGAGACATCTGCAGCTTGGGCTTATGCGGTTGAGAACAAAGGCAATCCGGTAGCATTGGTACTGACTCGCCAAAACCTGCCGGTTCTTGAAACCACTGCCGAGAAAGCTCGCGAAGGCGTAAAACGCGGCGGATACGTTGTATCTGAAGCGAAGGACGGCAAAGCGGTTGCTCAGCTGATTGCTTCTGGTTCTGAGGTGCAATTGGCAGTTAAAGCGCAAGCGGCGCTTGCTGAAGAAGGCATTCATGTTCGCGTTGTCAGCCTGTCCAGCTGGGATCTGTTCGACAAGCAGGATCAAGCGTACAAAGATTCTGTTATTCTCCCAGACGTTAAAGCACGCGTAGCTATTGAAATGGCACATCCATTCGGATGGGAGCGTTATGCTGGCGAGAAAGGCTCTATTATCGGCATTAGCACGTTCGGCGCATCTGCACCTGGCGATAAAGTCATCGCAGAATACGGCTTTACGGTCGAGAACGTTGTGAAGCATGTTAAAGAGCAGTTGAAATAGATTAGAAAAGCATGAAAAAGGCAGGCACCGTGCATATCGCAAGGGCCTGCCTTTTTTGCCTTGATGAGCGGGGTGGAGTGGCGCTTAAGGTTACTTTGTTGTGTAAAATCGCGACAGCGCAAAATTACAACATTCGGAGATTTATTCAACGATTGTTGCCAATTCAGCACCAGTAATATGCGCATCGGACGGACTTAACGGACCGTGGTTCCGCTATGCCGCTGAAATCGTGAAAAAGCCGGCGCTAACGG
Source organism: Paenibacillus sp. YSY-4.3 (assembly GCF_054767475.1). NCBI lineage: Bacteria > Bacillati > Bacillota > Bacilli > Caryophanales > Paenibacillaceae > Paenibacillus > Paenibacillus sp. YSY-4.3. The sequence goes on from NZ_BAABMC010000001.1 coordinate 281,283, forward strand.
ACACGGGTTCCGTTATTGGGTGGATTTCGCAGGAATTGAGGCGGTTTTATCAAGGATAGCGTATCCTGTGTCCGTTAGGTGCTGGGAAATGCCGAAAAGTAGTAAATAGCGGACCTCATGTCCGTTAGACCGGGTCGTTTGGGGCGGTGCCCATGAGGTTCGTTAGACCGCGGCGTTTGAGGAATGCGAACCGCTTATTCACCTAAACCGATCTTATCCTGGACACACGCTGCCGAAATAATGGCAGCACAGCATGGGATCGCTAGTTACACTGCTCGTTCTCCAAACTCGTGACGGCCTCTGATACTGGAGCTACAAGGGTATCCCCGACTCCCGTTAGCACTACAAGGGGCTTTAGGCACTGTCCGGATCACTTTCGCGCGGTGTGTCTCTGGCTGGCCTGATGCCAGCCCCCAACGCTAAGCGTCTAGCACAGCACTCAGCCTCCAGCCAGCCCCCAGCCCCCAGCGCCCTAGCCCCAGCGCCTTGGGCCCGGCCAATCGGGCCGGACGCCTGCACGGCCAGGGCCAGACGATCGGCTACAGCTTTTTGCCGCCGATCGTCTGGCCGATCCAGGCCTCGTAGAGCTTGACGACCGAGGAGAGGTCCTCGTCGCCAAAGCCTTCGGTTTGGCCGGCTTGGAACATGCTTTTGGCCATGTTCAGCATCGGGGCAGGGATGCCGGCGCCGTCCGTCATCGAGGAGGCGAGCTTCAAATCCTTGAGCATTAACGAGAGGGAGAATTGATTGGTGAAGTCATGCTCAATGATTTTACGCCCTTTCAATTCCGCTTGCTTGCTGCCAGCAGAGCCGTTCTGGACGAGCTCGAGGAAAAGGTCGGCGGGCAGCCCGGATTTGGCCGCGATGGCAAAGCCCTCGGCCAGAGCAAGGTTGTTGATGCCGACGATCGTGTTATGCGCCAGCTTGGCGACGGCTCCGCTGCCGTTCGGGCCCATGTGGAGTATTTTCTGGCCCATCGTTTCAAAGATGTCCCGCTGCTCGGCGAGCGTATCGGCCGGCCCGCCGATCATGAATACGAGCGTCCCGGCATGAGCGGCTGGGGAACTCCCGGTAACGGGCGCATCGAGGAACTGCCCGCCCAGCCGGGCAATGTCGCCAGCCAATCTATGAACAAGCGCGGGAGAAATCGTGCTGCAGTCAATGACGGTGCTGCCTGGACGAAGTCCTTGCAGAAGGCCCTCATCACCGTCGTAAACGGCGGTGATCGAGGCATCGTCGCTGACCATCGTAATTACGGTGTCGGCAGCTTGAGCCGCTTCCTTTGGAGTGGCTGCTAGAGCAGCTCCTTGCTGGACGAGCGTCTCGGCCTTCTCTGCTGTGCGGTTGAACACGGTAACCTTGTAGTCTTGTTTAAGTAAGTTTGCGGCCATGGGAGCACCCATCGTTCCGAGGCCGATAAATCCGATTTTTTTCATTGCAATCACCTTCTATAAGGAATTGAACAGCATTTAATTATTTTACCATGACTATTGGAATACTGCATATTGTGCCTTGTCTTCATTAGGAATTTACAGTATCCTAGGTGTAAGTTAATTGTGGATAGGGCAGTGAGATAGAAACAATATTGTGTAGACGGAGGAATGAATTACCATGTCTAAAAAAGTCACTTTTGATTACAGCAAAGCTCTCCAGTTCGTAGGCCAGCACGAAATCGATTATTTGACGGAGTCGGTGCGCCTAGCTCATGAACAGTTACATAACGGCACGGGAGCTGGCTCGGACTATCTCGGCTGGATCGATCTGCCGACAGAGTATGATAAAGAAGAATTCAGCCGCATCCAGAAGGCTGCTGCCAAAATCCAAAGCGACTCCGACGTTTTGATCGTCATTGGAATCGGCGGTTCCTATCTTGGCGCACGTGCAGCGATTGAATCGTTGTCGCACTCCTTTTACAATTTGCTTCCGAAAGACAAACGCAAAACTCCGGAAATTTATTTTGCCGGTAACAATATTAGCTCCACTTATGTAAATCATTTGCTTGATCTGATCGAAGGCAAAGACTTCTCGGTTAACGTCATCTCCAAGTCTGGTACGACGACAGAGCCGGCGATCGCGTTCCGTATTTTCCGCGCGGCGCTTGAGAAGAAATATGGCAAGGAAGAAGCGCGCAAACGCATTTACGCTACAACCGACCGCGAGAAAGGCGCTCTTAAGAAGCTGGCAACGGAAGAGGGCTACGAGAGCTTCGTGATCCCGGACGATGTAGGCGGACGTTATTCCGTGCTTACGGCTGTCGGCCTTCTGCCAATCGCTGCAGCAGGCATTAACATCGACGAAATGATGCAAGGCGCTGCCGAGGCTGCCAAGGAATTCAGCAACCCTAACCTGGCCGAGAATGCCAGCTATCAATATGCAGCAGTGCGCAATGCCCTGTACCGCAAAGGCAAAGTAACGGAAATTCTCGTGAACTACGAGCCATCTCTGCATTACGTGTCTGAATGGTGGAAACAGCTGTTCGGCGAAAGCGAAGGCAAAGATTACAAAGGAATTTATCCGGCATCGGTAGATTTCAGTACGGACCTTCACTCGATGGGGCAGTTCATTCAAGAAGGTAACCGGAACATTTTCGAAACGGTAATCCAAGTGACAGAAGTCCCTAGCCATATCACGATTGAATCTGATCCTGCGGATCTCGACGGCTTGAACTTCCTTGCTGGCAAGACGCTGGATTTCGTGAACAAGAAGGCGTTCCAAGGCACGCTGCTCGCTCATACGGACGGACAAGTGCCTAACCTGATCGTTAACGTTCCGGATTTGACGCCGTACTCCTTCGGCTATCTCGTATATTTCTTTGAAAAAGCTTGTGGCATCAGCGGCTACTTGCTCGGAGTAAATCCATTTGATCAGCCGGGTGTTGAAGCCTACAAGAAAAATATGTTTGCATTGCTCGGCAAACCGGGCTTTGAGAAAGAAAAAGCAGAACTGGAAGCAAGATTGTCCGAATAAGATCTTTAAGCAAGTTTCAAAAGGACAAGGGACAACATCGTTTTAACCAGAAGATATCAGCGCCAGGGAAGCAGTTCACCGGAGTATGCCGGTTGGGCTGCTTCTTGGCACATTCTATAAGGATGATCAACTATGCTAGAGCGTTACAAGACGGTTCGCGGAGCCGGAGAGAAGGAAATCGTAATCAAGAAATCGCGTTTTATCGGGCATATTAAGCCGGTAGAAAGCGAGTCCGAAGCGATTGCATTTATTGAAGAAATCAAGAAGAAGCACTGGAATGCCACCCACAACTGTTCCGCCTATATGATCGGGGAACGGGACGAAATCCAGAAGCAGTCAGATGATGGAGAACCGAGCGGAACTGCTGGCAAACCGATTCTGGAAGTGATTAAGCTGCAGGGTCTCAAAAATGTAGCGATCGTCGTAACGCGTTATTTCGGCGGCATCATGCTTGGGGCAGGCGGATTGATCCGGGCTTACACGGACGGTGCGGTTGCGGCAACCGAGGCGGGAGAAGTCATTACCCGCGTGCTTCATCGCGAAATATTTGCCGAGATTGACTACACATGGCTGGGCAAGGTCGAGAATGAGCTGAGAAACCGGGAAATCCGGACGGGAGAGACCGCTTTTGCGGATAACGTCACATTGTTATGTCTGCCGCTGGAAAGCGAGGCGGAAGCCTTTAAAGCTTGGTTAGTCGATTTGACTCAAGGACAGGTCGTATTGAAGGAAGGTAACCAGGTTTACTTTATTAAAGGGGAATAATGCCTATGGCAAGAAGAGCAGTAGAGCAGGAGTTGTCGAGGGAAAGAATAATGGATGCGGCCAGACATTTGTTTATCACCAAGGGATACCGGGGGATATCGATGAGAAGCATCGGGCAGCATTTGGGCTATAGTCACGGTTCTCTTTATTATCATTTTAAAGAGAAAGCGGAGCTGTTTTATGCCATCGTGGTGCAGGATTTCAATCATCTGACCCAACTGTGCACCCAAGTCATGAAATCTCCGCCGGTGGACGGGCTAACCAAAATTGAGCAATTGATGCTGGAATTCATTAAGTTTGGCCTGGAGCATCCGCATCAATATGAAATCATGTTCATGCTTCGGGATGAAGAAATATTGGCCTATTGTCGCAGTGAGCAGGCGAAGTGCTTCGATATGTTCGAATCGATCGTCAGGAGGTTCCTGAAGGAAGAGAGACATCCTTTGGAAAACAACCAGGCATTCCCGCTTAGCATGTTTTTGGGAATCCATGGGTTCATATCGTTCTATATTCAAGATCGGTTGACATTTGATGAAATTATGCCTGCAGCCATTACTCATGTCAAAATGCTTAGTCAGAGCAATTACCGATTGACGTCATAGGACGTTTTTGTTTTCGGTTCGTGCTTTATCCATTTACATTGTTATAGCTGTACTCCTTTATTACATTACTTTAATAACGTAACAAACTTCCAATTCGTAAATACACTATACTACCGCTATCATGGTTTGGTTCGTGACATGCCTCCAAAGGAGTAGTAATCGTACAAATGCATAAACAATAAATAAAGAAGTAAGGTATGAGGATACCCTACTTCTTTATTGTTTTTATATGAACATATTATGAGTTCACTTCAACCCATTCCTGGCGGAGCGGATGATAGAATTTGCCTTGGCCTTGCGTAATTCCGTCCGCAGTGTACGCGGTCATGTTTACTTGCTCCCAATCGATGTGGTCCGTCGTCAGTGCAGCCTCTACATGCGGGATCGAAGCGCCAGCGCGAACGAGCATAATGATCGGAATTTGACCGGCCTGAATCGTTAACCATTGCTGGCCTTCATATACGGCTCCAGTCTGATAATCGACCCATTGTCCTTGCGGCAAGTAGACAGTACGATGGTCAGTTTCCTCGAACAATGGCGCGACGAGAATGTCGGAGCCGAAGAGGTATTGATCTTCGATCATCCAGCAGGTCGGGTCCTCCGGAAACTCCAGGAACATCGCTCTGAGCAGCGGATGGCCAGCCTGCGAGCTTAAATAGGCTTGCGTATAAATATAAGGCATCAGCTTATATTTCATTTCAGCTGCGGCCCGGAAGTCGTCCATGAACGAGTCGCTGTATGCCCAAGGCTCCTTCGGAGGGGCACCGTGGCAGCGGCTGTGGGAGGTCAGCATGCCAAAAGGCATCCAGCGGCGGTATAGCGCCTCTGGGCTTTCCTTCACGAATCCGCCGATATCATGGCTCCAATAAGAGAAGCCGCTTAGGCCGATCGAGAGGGCTGCTCTCAAGCAAGCCAACATGGCGGAATCGGTGTTCTCCGTATCGCCGCCCCAATGGATCGGATAGCGCTGGCTGCCGGCCCAGGCGCTGCGGGCCCAAATGATATGTTCTCCGTTGACGCGTTCGGTCACATCGGCGACGGCTTTGTTGTAGCGGAGCGGATACAAATTATGCTCCAATCGGCCGCTCTGACCGGAATGGAACCGCCCGAAGATCGGTGCGCCTTCGCCAAAATCCGCTTTAATGGCGCTAACGCCCATTTCGAGCAGCTCGGCGATTTTCTCCTGATACCAGGCTACGGTCTCCGGATTGCTGAAGTCGAGAATCGCATCCTCTGTTGGCAGGTTTCCGTCAGGATCGGTAACGACAAGCCCCTTATCGATCAACTCCTGGAAGTAGCGGTTCGTCGGCGTGAAATAAGGAATTTGCCATAGGCTGACGCGAAGTCCCTGCTTGCGCAAATCTTCGATCATTTTCCGCGGATCATCGAACCGGGTATGGGAAAATTCGTAATCGCAGCGCCAATCCTCCTCAAACCATCCTGTGTCAAGGTGAATGACGTCGCATGGGATTTGGTGCTCCTGCAGCTTCTGGGCAACTTCCCGGGTCTGTGCTTCCGAATCATACGTAATCCGGCTCATCCACAGCCCAAAGGACCATAGTGGCGGTACCGGGCTTTTGCCAGTCAATGCGGTATATTCGCTCAGTACTTCTTTTGGATCGCCGAAGAAGAAGAAAAGGTCCATACTGTCGTCATCCATGTAAATCGTATTGGCTGCGTCGTACTCCTTGCCGATATCGAGCGTGATCGGCGCTGTGGAATGGATAAACATGCCGTACTGCCTGCTGCTCAAGAAGAAAGGAATCGGCTTGTACATATCGCCGGTCTGCACGCTGAGCGAGTCGCGGGTCCACAGGTCGATGCGCTGGCCGCGCTTATTCAATCCAGTGAAGGATTCGCCGGTACCATAAATTTTCTCGCCTGGCGACAGGCTGAAGGTAGCTGCGATTTTATGGGACATATCTTGAATAGAACGGGCAAATGAGAATGGGACTGGGTACATATTTTGCAAACTGAAGGTATCTTGATGATGCCAGGTTTGCGTAAGCACTTTACCGTTCGCGTCTTTAAAAGTCAGGTGGAAAGGATGAAGCCCAAGCTCGACCTTTCCGAATTGGCTCTCCCATACATAGCCATCATCGGTCTTTGTGGCCGATGTCCACGTTGAATCCTCGTTGATTTCTCCTGAAATCATGAGAGAAGGCTGCTCTTTGGCAACTTTTCTCCGAGTTTGTATGCGAATACGCGCTGTTCTTGGTGTAACAAAAGAAATATCAAAAGGCATTTCCGGGGATTCCGGGTATTCTACCGGGAACTCCCATGATTGTGTCGGTTCGATAAAGAAGTCGTATTGGTTGAACGCAAGTCTCGGCTTGCGGGTAGAGCGCAGCCACTTGATCCGGCCGCTTCTCGATTGCGGATCGAAGTCGGTGACCTGATCCCCCATAAAGTTCAAGGTATCCGACTGATGAAAAGGAATGCTAACGTCGATAGCTTCATTGAGTCTGCTGGTTTGATAATGTTTCATGGATTTCCCCACCTATATCTATATTATTTAACCGCTCCGCTAGTAAGTCCGCTAATGATATAACGCTGCAATACAATGAACATGGCTAGGACGGGAAGAACGGTTATGGTTGCAAAGGACAACAGATTGTTCCACTGAATGCCGTATTTGCCCATGGAATTGTATACCCCAGCTGTTAGTGGCCACATATCGGAATTACTAATGAAGGTCATGCTATAAATCAAATCGCCCCAGGCGAAGAGGAACGAGAACGTAGCCGATACGACAATTCCCGGGTAAGAGATGGGAATCATGATTCTCAGGAATGCAGTGAATCGGTTGCAGCCGTCAATCATTGCTGCATCTTCAAGCTCCTTCGGTGCATTCAGGAAATAGGTTCTAAGAATGAGCACTGAGAACGGAATTCCAAGTGTTGCTGTTGCGAGAATAGGCGCTGCCAAGCTGTTGAGCAGGGCCAGCTTCTTGAACAAAATAAACATCGGCGTAAGAACTACAGTTACCGGCAGCATTTGCGTGACAAGAAAGAACAGAATCATCCACTTCTTGCCGGGAACGGGGTATCTCGCGAGTCCGTAAGAAGCAGGTATGGCCAGTGCGACGACGATGGCCATCGAACTAATGGCTACAATTAAACTGTTAATAAAGCTTCTGCCAAGTGCACCACCAAGCTGTGAGGTGTAGCCACCTACATACCATTCATTCGGAATCAAGGTTGGGGGCATCTGGAAGATTTCGCCTTGTACTTTGAATGAACTGACGACCATCCAATATATTGGGAACAGGAGCGCGCCTACAATGATGATTCCAGCTATGCTTAATATAAGCTCTTTTGATCTTCGCATTTTTACATCACCTCATCGCTGCGAACCATGCGCAAGTAAATCAGACTTACTATGAAAAGAATGAAGAAAAGAATATTTGAGGCCGCTGCGCCTTGAGAGAAATTGAATTGGTCAAAGGACAGCTTATAGGCCAAGGTCGACAGTACTTCTGTTGCATTTACTGGTCCGCCGGCGGTCATGACGAAGATCAGATCGAACACTTTAAACGTAAAGATGAAGCCCATCATGATGACGATCATAATAACCGGACGAAGCATCGGTAGGGTCATATACACGAACTGTTTGAATTTATTTGCGCCATCGATCGACGCCGCTTCATAAATGTCTTCCGGTAGCGAGGATAACCCGGTGGATAGCAGCATCATGTTAAACGGCGCTCCCACCCATACGTTGGCGATAATGACGCTCCACATAGCAAGCTCCGGATGTGTCAGCCATTCGATCGGCTGATCTACGAAACCGATGGAGAGCAGGACGTAGTTGATAATCCCTACGCTTTGGTTGAACATAAATTTGAACAAGAGAGATGTAATAACGATCGGAACTAGATAGGATACCAGCGTCAAGCCTCTTAGAAATCCAGCCAATCGGAATTTCATATTAAAGAACAAGGCGAGCGCAAAACCGATCGTAAATTGCAGGAAGATGCTCCAAAACGTAAAGAAGAAGGTATTTTTAAACGCGATATGAAAAGAGTCCAGGCCGATGACTTTGCGGTAGTTTTCAAGACCCGCAAACGCGACATCCGGATTGTTCAGCGTCGTCAGATCCAATTGCTGAAAACTGATTTTGATGTTGTAGAAGAGCGGATAACCGATCAATACAAGCATGAAAATAAGTGCGGGCACAACGTAGGCCAGACTGATCAGCAGATTTTTTTTGGTTAATTCCACAAGAAACTGCCCCTTTCTAAGGGATTGTCCTTCCCCAGCACCTTTAAGTTCAGGCGAAGGGGAAGGAGGAATAGAGTCTTTGTTGCTTTACTGACTATTGATTAATAACACTTTTGATTTTTTGTCCGGCTTCTGCAGCTGCAGCGGCTGGATCCATCGTCATAGAGAATGATTTTTGATATGCCTCTTGAATGATGGAGGAGATTTCAGGCCATTTTGGATGCGGACCGCGTGGCTGTGCGGATTGCATTTGCTCCAGGAATCCGCTTAGATATTCGTCGCTCTTCCAGTGGTCGGATTTTTCGGCGACGTCTTTGCGAGGCGAGAAATAGCCTGTTTGCACAAGGAAAGCTTCGAGGTTGTCCGCTTCGGACATCCATTTCAAGAAATCCCAGGCGCCATCTACGTTATTGCCTTTAATGATACCGATATTCTCACCGCCAAGTACGGAAGCATCTTGTTTGTCGATCGGCAGTTTGGCAATGGCAAAATTCATATTAGGGGCATCTGCTTTTACGCCGGCAATGTTCCATGGGCCATTGATCATCATAGCCAGTTTGCCGGAAGAGAATTGCTTAAGAGTGTCACTGTTGGATAGATTAATAACTTCTTTGCTGACGGAGCCGTCTTTGATGAGATCCGTTAAGAAAGTGAATGCGCGGGCAGCTTCGGGAGAATCGATGCTGTCATAGTTAGCGCCTGTGGAAAGCAGCCATGGAAGGAAGTCGAAAGCACCTTCTTCGGATTTAACGGCAGCAAATCCAAGGCCGTGACGATCACTGGTTGTCAATTTTTTGGCTGTTTCGCGAAGCTCGTCCCAAGTTTTAGGCGGCCCGGTGATTCCGGCTTCTTTGAACATGTCGGTGTTATAATAGAGGGCGAGCGTGTTGCTCGTAAACGGAAGGCCATATAGCTTACCTTCATATTTGGCGGATTCGAAAGGGCCATCAAGGTATTGGTCCCCTTGACCCCATTCATTGACACGGTCAGTAATGTCTTCGAATATTCCGGCTGCAGCGAAGGAAGCGTGGTCAGGATTATCGATGGTTACGATATCCGGTAATTCTTCGCCCATTAGGCCTACGGACAATCTTTTCTTCATGTCGCCAAATGGTACGTATTGTCCGACAACTTGATATTGATCCTGCGAGCTGTTGTATTTTTGAATAGCGCCCTTAATCGCAGTTTCTTCATTTCCGCCGAAATAATACCAAAATGTGACTTGTTTTTTGGCTCCGCTGTTACTTGTGTTGTTTTTGTCGGCGTTTTTTTGATCTCCTCCGCATGCGGTGAGCACGAGACTGAAGATCATCATGGCAATGAGGATAAGAGATGCTTTTTTTTTCATATTTAACGAGCCCCTTTGTTTGTTAAAATGAGTTTAAATATGATTGGAATGTTTTAGAAATGATGTACGTTAATCATTTTGAAGCAAAAAGTGCTGCTTGGAGACAAAATGCAAAAAATCACAGAAAGAAATCGGCGTTTTCGCGCAGAGCGACTTCAAGCTTGCTTAAGTTAAGAGATGGAATGAAATCGGTTGGACGAGTCAAATGATCAAACAAGAGCTTGACGGCGTTGTATCCTTGATTATGCGGATCCTGGCAAATCGTCGCTGTAATGATATCTTTTTGCAAATAATCATGTACTTCTGGAGTCATGTCATGACCTATGAGGGCAACGTCAAGACCCCAATTCTCGATGTATTGGGACATAATGGCAAGCTGACCTGTGGCCAGATAAATGCCGTCTACGTCCGAGAGCTGATCTTTCATTAAGTGTTCCATAGAGGCCTCGATATTATTCCTATCCAGTTTGAGAGGGCCGATCATTTGCACGTTGTCGTAACGGCCGATGACTTCGCGAAAGCCCAGGATCTTTTGCTGGAACTGGAACATGTTCTCCGTCTCCAGGATGAAGGCTGTTTTACCTTTGCGGCCGATAAATTTGCACAGCAGCTCTGCGGCTAATTTACCGGCATCCCGATAATCGCAGCCGACGTAAAATAAGCGCTTACTTATTGGAGAGTCAGTGTTGAACGTGCAGGTGGCAATGCCTTTGTTTACAGCTTTGTCAATCAGCTCCGCAATCTCGAAGGAACCGTCGGAGGAGATGGCGATGCCGTCGTATTTGCCGCTGTCTACAACTTCGTTGATCTTTTTGATCTGCTCTTCAATGTTAGAATTCATTGTACGGATGATTTCCACTTGAAGGCCGAAATGAGACAGCTCATCTAGCGCGTTCTTCACGCCGATCTCGATTTGCTCCCAGAAATAGATGGGATAAGTTTGGAAAATGACGGCAATGGATATCATTCTATTCCTGGACAAATAGCTTGCTGACTTGTTCGGTGAATAGTTAAGCTCCTCGACAGCCTGCATGATTCTGTCATAGGTCGCCTTTTTGACATTCCCCCTCTGGTTTAATGCTCGATCAATCGTAGCTACTGATAAACCGAGTTTTTCCGCTAGCGTTTTCACGGTTACCTTGCTGTAAGACTCTTTTGACATGTTCATCACCTTTCACATCCCTGCTCTCGGAATAATCATAAAAGAAAACCTGACGATATGTCAACGTTTTCATTAAAAAAATGATCTACGTTAATCATTTTATATTTCAATTCATTCCTCAATCCCTTTTACAGCAGGGATATGGCCATATCACCCTTCATCAAATGTTATGAAATTAATGAAACGTAATGGATTGACGGTAAAGGCAGGGTTTGGTAAAGTGTTTTTAAAGATTATCAAGCGAGGATATTTGTATGCACCAATATGCACCAACCCATAGGTGCTTTTGTTTTTGATATAATACCGAGTAAATTCATAAGAATAATATATGAAGTGATCCAGATAAAGGGATTCAATGAAAGGGTGTGGCCTGGAATGCATGTGGAAGTAAAAAACTTGGACAAACATTTTGGTAATTTTCATGCCGTAAAAGATGTCAGCTTCGGAATCGAGAAAGGGCAGCTGATCGGTTTGCTCGGGCCGAGTGGTGGAGGGAAAACTTCCATTTTGCGCATGTTGGCAGGTTTGGAACAACCAGATTCCGGGGAAATTCTGTTTCATGGTCAGCGTGTCAATAACCTTGCTCCGCAAGAGCGCGGGATCGGCTTCGTCTTTCAGAGCTATGCCTTATTCAAGCATATGACGGTTTTTGACAATATCGCGTTCGGCCTGCAGGTGAAGAAGGTTCCGAAGGCAGCGATCAAGGAGCGGGTCATGGAACTTGTGGAGCTGACCGGCCTTAAAGGCTTTGAGCAGCGTTACCCGCATCAGCTGTCCGGCGGGCAGCGCCAGCGGGTTGCCTTCGCCCGCGCACTGGCTCCAGAGCCGCAGCTGCTGCTGCTGGATGAGCCGTTTGCCGCGATTGACGCCAAAATTCGCCAGGAGCTCCGTTCCTGGCTCCGCGAGTTGATCGAGCGCGTTGGAATCACGTCTATTTTTGTCACGCATGATCAGGATGAGGCAATTGAGGTTGCGGATGAAATCATGATCATTAGCCAGGGCCGACTGGAGCAGAAGGGAACGCCTTGGGATATTTATAAGGAGCCGATCACGCCGTTCGTTGCTTCGTTTATCGGGCAATCTACGCTAGTGGAGAGAGCTTCCGACTTGAAAGGTTTTGAGGAAGCGGCGGAAGATCCGGGTGTCCGCGCATTCGTGCGTCCGGAGTATATTGAGGTTGGGACGGAGCAGGAGTTCATTTTGAAATCCGCAACTGCTCCAGGGATCGTGCGGCATTTGCACTTCCGTGGAAGCGAATGGCTCGTGGAAGTTGAGGTGGGCGGTCATAAACTAACGACATTCCGGTCGCTGGAGAAGGAGACTCTTCATGCCGGGCAGGAGGTAAGGGTGCTGGTGCACCGCGCGTATCTGTTTAATGACGAGAAGAGCTGGATTGTAGAAAATCCGTTGAAGGCCGATCCATTGAGCGTAATGATTTAGTTTCTGTATGCATCATATCGTTATTCTGACAACCGTCCTTGGATTCATGAGGACGGTTGTTTTTGATGGGAGACGAAAAGTTATGCTGAGAATGTGTGGAGGGGTTATTGCTTGGTGATTATTTGGTGGCGGGTTCACACTTATCTTACATAGGATGACTGAGGGCTGAGGATATGGATGCAAGGCAAGTCTGTGTTATGATCGAATTGATGACATTGTGTTAAACCGGATTAAATAGAAATCGATATCAATAGACTATCTTTGTGGACAACGGGGTGACTAGGAAGTGAGTAAAGGAGCACATGACGACAGGGCCGGGGAGACGGCGGATCAACTAGATGAACTAATGGACGAACAATTGAATGAACGGCTGAATGAACAACTGGATGAGCAGCTGGATGAGCAATTGAGTGAACAACAGGATGGACGATTGAAAGTACAATTCAATGAACAACTGGCAGACAGCATGACCGAGGCAGTTGGGGATCGATTAACGTTTTGGGGAACAGGAGACGCGATGGGCGTACCCAGGGTATATTGCGAATGCGAGGTATGCTGTGAAGCGAGACAACAGGGCACTAATCGTCGGTATCGCTCGTCCGTCCTGCTAGAAGGCAGGGAGGGAACAATCCTTATCGATTGCGGCCCGGATTGGCGTGAGGCGATGGAGCGGAAAGGCCTGCGTTTTATAGATCATATTGTGGTGACACATGCTCATTTCGATCATATCGGCGGACTGCCGGAATGGGCGGATTCCTGCCGCTGGTTGAACCGGCGGGGACAGCTATATGCGCCGCAGGAAGTGATCGACTTGATTTTGCGCCAATACCCGTGGCTGCCGGCACAGTTGGATATGCATGCGATAGATCAAGGTTTTGATTTGGCTGGGTGGCATATCGAGGGCTGGAAGGTATTTCACGGCAAAAATGGCTATTCCTACGCCTATCGTTTGACTAAGCGAGGATACACCTGGGCCTATTGCTCTGACGCGATCGCGCTTTCCGAGGAACAGAAGGAGCCGCTTCACGGATTGGATTTGCTCATTCTTGGAACGAGCTTCTATGTGGAAAAGGCCGAATTTTCGACCCGCTCTGTATATGACATCCAAGAGGCGCTGGAACTGCTTCAGGAAGTTCGGCCAAAGCGCTCGCTATTTACCCATATGTCCCACGATATCGACTTGCGCCGCGACTACGCACTGCCCGAAGGCGTGGAGCTGGCTTATACAGGACAGATGGTTGAGTTGAGTTAAGATATCATGCATCAAGATTGATCTGGAAGCTTGCATGGTTGTAATTATGAGAATGCAAGGAAAAGGTTGATATTGATGCAAGTACAGGAAAGTTCTCTTATGGAGACGTAAATACGGCATACTAATGCGAAAACTACACGGCCCCTTAATTGACTGGAGTCATCCTTTCCAGTAAATTTAGCTACTGATTTATGACTGTACCTAGTTGGTGAGGAGTAAGGACAAGGTAAGGTAAGGTAAGGTAAGGTAAGATAAGATGAGATAAGGTAAGATGAGATAAGGTAACTAGATGTATTTCCTGCAATTAGTTCAGCGGTTTTGGCCGTGTTAGAGGTAACTAAGTGCAAAACCTACATTTAGTTTTAAGCTTTTTCGACGAATGAGCTCTATTCAGGCAAACTAACTGCATGTTTTGCATTTAGCACATGTAATTTTGATAAAATAGCTTAACTAGCTGTATAAAATACATTCCGCTTATGAATTATCAAAGAATGCTCTCGAAAATTAGAGGGAAATTGTGAAATGCAGCAGAATACTACAGTTTTACAGCATTATTGCTCCCGTAGTGATTCATTCCTTAGCTTAAATTCAGATTCAAATACAAGAACCTCACATTCCTAAAAATGCGAGGTTCTTTATTGTGACGCTAATCTATGAATGTTCGGCAAACATTACGCTTCCCGGTTGAAAATGAACTTGTCGATCGCGTGCTTCACTCCATCCTTGTTGTTGCTCAGAGTGACATAATCGGCGATTTCCTTCAGCGCCGGGATTGCGTTGCCCATTGCGACACCGAGTCCGGCGGCTTCCAGCATTTCATGGTCATTCCAGGAATCCCCGATCGCGATCGTCTCATGCAATCCGCAGCCGAAATGATTTGCGATGAATTTCAGCGCATGGCCCTTTGTCCCTTCTTTGTGCATGAACTCCAGGAAGTTCGGCTTAGACTTGGTAATATGCACCGAAGGCCCAAGCAGCTCGCGAAGCAATGGGGCGATTTCGTCTAAATAATCGGGCTCGTCGATAATGAGCATTTTTGGCGTAGGCTGGGCTACGAGTTTGGCAAAATCCGGCTCGATAAAATACTCCGTATTGTTGAGGGAAGTATAGTCGATCAGCTTCTGATTCTCTTCTCTCGAATACAGCTTATCATCGATATATGTTTGCAAATGCAAATTGTGCTCGACGCAATAGTCAAAAAGCTTGCTGGCTGCATCCAGAGGGAGGTAGCGCTCGTATAGCACCTTCTCGTCGAGCAGATTTTTGACGTAGGCGCCCTGGTACGTAATGATCGGCACGTTGAGGCCGGTCTGGCGCGCGATAGCCTGAGCTGAGGAATAGGCTCTGCCGGTCGCTAGCGTAACGACGACTCTTGCTGCGACCGCTTCTTCCAATGCCTTTTGCGTGGCTGGAGTAACCTCTTTGTTATCGTTAATTAAAGTATCATCAATATCAATTGCAATGAGCTTATACATCGTCTGAATATCTCCTCTTCTAGTCATGATTGAAGCAACAATTAGCAACGACCGTTAAGTAGCACCCTTAGTAGGAAGCGAGGGGATGCTTTCTTTCATGTCGGCAGAATTCGGGGCGGATGAGCTTTCACTTCACTGATCCGGACTCTGCCCCGCTTTTAATTCGGCAAGAATCATCCCGGTAAAAATAAAGCCGCAGCCCAGCAGCGCAGACCATCCTAACTGCTCGCCGGCGAACAGCACGCCAGTAATCGCTGCGAATACGGGTTCCATCGCGTAAATGACGGCAACCCGGGCAGGGCTCGTATAGTTTTGGCAGACGGTCTGAATCCAAAAGGCAAATGCGCTAGTCGGGCCGATCGAAACGAGAAGCGCCAGCAGCACCTCGGGTCGCAGCAGCAGTTCCGTCGTTTGGGCCAAAGTTCCGACATGCTCGGTCATGAGGGAGGCAGCCAGACTGAACAGTCCGGTTACCCCCAACTGGACTGTAGCCAGCGGCAGCGCCGGATAACGCGGGGCATAGAGCCCGGTAAAACCGATATGCAGTGCAAAGGCAAGGGCACAGAACAGAATCAGGATGTCGCCGCGGTTCAGTGACAAGCTGCCGTTCGTGAACGTTAGCAGGTACAGCCCGGCTGCAGCGAGCATCGCGCTGATCCAGGTAAAAGCGGACAGCTTGTGACTGAACAGAATTACCGACAGGAACGGTACAAGCACCACTGACAAGCCGGTGATGAATCCGGCATTAGAGGTCGTCGTATAGAGCAGCCCGACCGTCTGAAAACCGTAGCCCGCGCACAAAAACAGTCCCAGCAGCATGCCATGGCCAAGCAAGCGCAGATCGAACCGCCGCCAATCCTTCCGGTAGAATAGCGACGTAATGATCGCCAGCAGCAGGGAGGCTCCGATGAACCGGATCGCATTAAAGGCGAGCGGCGGGAGAGCCTGCACCGCATTTTGCACGATCAGGAAGGTGCAGCCCCACATCATGGCGACAGCCAGCAGGCTAAGGTCGGCGATGCGTGAGCGCGGCATGTTCATTATTTTCACGATTGGCTACTCTTTCAGGAAGACCAGGCCCACGAAATCATCAAATTCCAGGTTGCCGAAATAGTGCTTGATGTCGATGCCTGCTAGCGCCTGGCGAACCGCCTCTTCCTCATGGCGCACCCCGCGCAGCTTGTCCTCGATATCGGTGACATCGCCTACCCCGAAGAAATCGCCGTAAATTTTAATATCCTGGATATGGCCGTCTTTAATGTCCATGCGCAGATCGATGATGCCTACCGGGAATTTTTTCGAATGCTTTACATTGGATTCCGGGGACAAGCCGAAATTCCAATCCCAATTTTTATAACGTTCCTTGGAAATTTCGTGGATCTTGCTCCAATCGTCCTCGGTCAGACGATATTGCGGGACCTTGTCCGCCGCATCCATACTGAAAATAAACCGCAACAGTTCGGCGCGGAATTCCTCGATCGTCATTTTTTGCTCCAAAAAGTCAATGATATTAGCTACCCGGCTGCGCACGGATTTGGTGCTCTTGGATTTGAATTTCTCCGGATTCGCATGCAGCGAAGCGGCGACATCATTCAAATTCAGGTTGAACATCAGCGTACCGTGGCTGAACATGCGGCCGCGCGTGGAGAACTGGGCGTTGCCGGAGATTTTCTGCTCGCCGACCTGCAAATCGTTGCGGCCCGTCATCTCTGCATTGACGCCAAGAGATTGCAGCGCTTCAACGACCGGCTGGGTAAACTTGCGGAAATTGTGGAAGGATTGTCCGTCATCTTTTGTGATGAAGCTGAAATTCAAGTTGCCCAGATCGTGGTACACCGCACCGCCGCCGGACAAACGGCGCACGACCTGGATATTATTCTCTTTGACGTAATCGAGATTGATCTCCTCAATCGTATTTTGATGCTTGCCGATAATGATCGACGGCGCATTAATGTAGAACAGCAAATAGCTGTCATCTTCGAGCGGAAGATGCTTCAGCGCGTACTCCTCGATGGCCAGATTGACCGAGGCGTCGGTAATCCCTTGGTTATCAATAAACAGCATGATTCTTCCTCCATCCAAATCTATATTTGTAATCTGCAAATTTGAAATATCCTATCGTTCATTGTAAACCAATTAAGGCTGAAACCAAAGGAAAAAAGCGGGTGCCGTCATTTTTCATATATTGCTAAGCTCGGGGTGCCATCATTGACGGAGTATAGGGATTAACCTCATAATGAGGGCATTGAACTTGGGCGAAAGCAGTTAGAAAACACAGAAATACATAAATGGTTATGGGGAAAAGAGGAATAGCGAAATGTTGGAAGTGTACGGACATGGAGGAGATGTAGAGTCGGCAGCACTGCGATACGGCCTTGCGCCGGGGCAATTCACCGACTTTAGCGCAAACATTAACCCGCTCGGGCCGCCGCCCGGCATGCTGGACGCGCTGCGGGCAGCGCTGCCCGAAATTATTCGGTACCCCGATCCAGGCCATCGGGCTCTGCTCTCCTTATTGGCCGAACGTCAAGGGGTACAGCAGGCAGCCATTTGTGTCGGCAACGGCGCGGCGGAAATCATGGCGCTTATCTTATTGGCGTTAACGCCAAGCAAGGTCGGGGTCGTGCAGCCCTGCTTCTCGGAATACGAAACGCTGTCCCGGCAGTTCGGGGCGGAGGTGCATGCGATTTACGGCACCGCAGAACGGGATTATCGCGCCGAGCCAGAGCAAATCGTGAAGCTGATCGCGGACAGCGACCTCGTGTTCCTGGGGCAGCCGAACAATCCGAACGGCGTCCAGTATAATGTGGAGCAATTAAGGCGGTTTGCTGAGGCCGGGGAGCGTCATGATACGTATATTGTGCTGGACGAAGCGTTCATCGACTTTATACCTGCGGAGCGGCGGCAGTCGCTGCTGCCTGAACTGTGGCGATATCCTCATGTTATTATCGTTCGGTCGATGACGAAGTTCTATGCGATCCCCGGTCTGCGGCTCGGCTACGGCATCGCCCATCCGCAAATGGCGGCTGCGATGAGAAATAAGCAGGTGACGTGGAGCGTTAACATTTTGGCGCTGCGAGCGGGGGAGATCAGCCTTCAGGCAGGGCCGGAATACGAGACGGCGACGATCTCCGCGATTGCGGGGGAGCGAAAACTTCTTAGTGCTGAGCTTGAGCGCCTAGGCTGTGAGGTGACGCCGGGAGAAGCCAACTATTTGCTCCTGAGGCTTGCGGAGCCGTGGACGGCCGAAGCGATGCAGGAGGCGCTGGGCCGGCGCGGCGTACTCGTGCGAAGCTGCGCGATGTATCCGGGCCTTGACGCCGGTCATATCCGCGTCGCCGTGAAGGATCGGGCGGCCAATGCCGTGCTGATCCGGGAAATGGAGCAAGTGATGGGAGGAGTGCAGAAATGACGACCCCTTTTTTACATGTGCAAGCGGAACAAGCTGTGGAGGCTGGAGGGGCCAGAGAGGTCAGAGAGGTCAGAGAGGTCAGTGAGGTAAATAAGGCTAATCGGACTGGTTTGGCTGGTCAGGCGAAACCCGCCAAAGTGAATGAAACCCGCCAAATTGGCGATATGGATCAAGTTGATCAGACGGTCTACCATGCAAAAATTTGGCCGGGCTTGAAGCTGTGCCGGAAGGAGCGGCATATTTTGCTGGAAGCGCCGAAACCGATGGATGGCTTAGGCAGTGCGGTATATGGCGGCGGAATGCATTCGCTTGAGCGGTTTGTGAATATATACGTGGACAGGTTCTATCACTGTGAAGATCCGGTGCGGGATATCCGGAGTTTGCTAGGCGAATGGGGATATCCTGAGCAGGGAACGGCCGGACTCCTCACGGCGGTGCAGTTGAAGCATGCGGCGGTCTTCGAGGAGCAGGGAACCGATTTCGGCGTGCTGTGCTGCGTGACGGCGGGCGTATCCAACGCGGCCCGGGCCGGCGTGCAGCGTACGACGTTCCCCGCCTCTTGGACGCCGGGCACGATCAACATTATGCTCGTCGTCGACGGCAAAATGACCCCCGCGGCCATGGTTAACGCCGTCATCACGGCGACGGAGGCGAAGGCGGCCGCGCTAAGCGATCTCGGCGTGCGCGACGCCGAGAACGGCATGATCGCAACCGGCACGACGACGGATGCGGTCATGCTGGGCGTCAGTCAGCGGGCCAAGTGGCCGCTGCTGCACGCCTACGCGGGAACGGCGACCGACCTGGGCGGCGTTATAGGCCGCCTAGTGTACGACGCGGTTCGCGAATCTTTGGCCGCGGCCGGAGGGCCGAAATGACGGCCGCGTGGTGGGTGCTGCCGGTCGCGTACGCGCTCGACCGGCTGCTTGGCGATCCGCGCTGGCTTCCCCATCCCGTCGTCGGGATGGGGAAGGCGATTAGCGCGATCGAGGCGGCAATTCGCCGCCTGGTTAAGCCCCGCGCCTACCGGGCCGCGGGGCTGCTGCTGCCGCTGCTTGTCGCGGGCGGCAGCTTTGCCGTGACCTGGGCCGTGCTGCGTTTGCTGGCCCAGGTCAGCCCGTGGCTCGCCGCGCTGGCGGAAGCCGCGCTGATCGCCACGACCATCGCGGCCAAGGGGCTGCGCGATGCCGGCATGGAGGTGTGCGGCCAATTGCGCCGCGGGGATATGCCGGCCGCGCGGCGCGCGCTCGGCATGATCGTCGGGCGCGACACCGCACATCTCCCTGAGCCGGAAGTGGCACGCGGAGCGGTGGAGACGGTCGCCGAGAATATCGTCGACGCCGTCATCTCGCCGCTCTTCTTCGCGCTGCTGGGCGGCGCGCCGCTAGCGATGGCTTACCGCGCCGTCAACACCCTCGATTCGATGGTCGGCTATAAGAACGAGAAATACATGGATCTCGGCTGGGCGTCGGCCCGGCTTGACGATATTGCGAATTATATTCCTGCGCGCTTTACGGCCCTGCTGCTGATTGTTGCAGCCTGGCTCCTGCGCTTTAATGCCAAGGGCGCTGCCGCCATGGTGCGGCGGGATGCTTCGTCCCATCCGAGCCCGAACAGCGGGTACCCGGAATCGGCCGTCGCCGGCGCGCTCGGCGTTCGCCTGGGCGGTGAGAATTCTTATCACGGAGTGGTGTCATTTCGTGCGTATATGGGGGACAAGACCCGTGACCTGGAGGCAGACGACATTCCAAAAACGAGCCGAATGCTGTTTGTGGTTTCGGATATGTTCGTGCTGCTAGGAACTGTGTTGGGGCTGGCATTAACGGGCGGGTTTTAGTTCCCGATCGATATAGTTAAAAGCTGATCGGGAGGCGGAATGGGTGAATAAGCAAAAGAGTTACGATGCTGAGCTGTGGCTAGTCCGCCATGGACGTACTAATTGGAATCGGGAGCGGCGTTATCAGGGGCATTCGGATGTTGCTCTATTGGACGACGAAGCGTCTGGACTGAAGGGGCTGGAACGTGAACTTGATGGCGTTTCTTTCTCGTCGATATATTGCAGCGACCTGCTGCGCTGTCGTCAGACTCTGGCGAGGGTTAGGCCAGATCTTACCGGGAGGGCTGTGTTCGATACGCGCCTGCGGGAGATGAACTTCGGGCAATGGGAAGGGCTGACGTACGAAATGCTTAAGGAAGATCCGCTTTATCGTGCCTGGATCAATGATCCGGCATCGGTAACTCCACCTGGTGGAGAAGCATGGGATGACTTTCACCGGCGGGTAAGCCATATCTATGAGGAGTGGGTAAGCCTGGAAAAGCGCAATCATCATCCAGATGATAACATGGAGCAGCGAATTCTCGCGGTCACCCATGGGGGTGTCGTCGCGCTCGTTTCCTCTTTGCTGCAGCCTGGAGCGGGGTTTTGGGATACGGCTATCGAAGCTGGAGGCGTATTGAAACTTAGGATCGAAGAGAGAACTGCACACTGATTAGCGCAATCAGGAGTACTATGACTAAGCACGTCGCAATAGCATAAGGCGAAGCCTTTGAGCGGATAAAATGATTTAAAGCTAATTTTTACGCATCAATATCGATGAAGGAAGTGATGGGCTTGCCAGAAACAAAAACGGGAACATCTGCGCCGCTGGCGATTAGTGTGCTGGATCTGGTTCCCTGTTTACCCGGGCATTCGGATGAAGAGGCGTTAAGACAAGCTGTGTCCTTGGCACAGCATGCCGAAAAGTGGGATTATTTCCGTTATTGGACGGCTGAGCATCATGATATGCCCGGGCTGGCCTGTTCTTCGCCCGAGGTGCTGCTGGCCCATGTCGGTGCAAAGACAGAGCGGATTCGCCTCGGTTCAGGGGCCGTACTGCTGCCTCACTACAGCCCGTTGAAAGTAGCGGAGTGGTTCCGGCTGCTGGCTGCTTTATATCCCGGCAGGGTGGATCTGGGATTAGGGCGTGCTCCGGGAGGAGAAGCGCACACCGTCATGGCTCTTAGCGGCAATTTTCTAGCACGGGTTGCTGAGCTGCCAAAGACGATTTCCTCGCTGCTGGAGCTGCTCCAGGACGCTTACAAATATGAGGGACATGCCGTAACCGCACGGCCGCAGCCGCAAATCGAACCGGCGGTCTGGATGCTTGGAACTAATAAGAAAAGCGCGGAATATGCGGCTAAATTCGGAACGGGTTATGTTTTTGGACAGTTTATGGGCGAGTATGACGGCGCAGATACATTGGCCTCCTATCGAGACGGTTTTATCCCCTCTCCGCTGCAAAGCTCGCCGAAGACGATGCTGGCCGTCAGCGTGATCTGTGCAGCGGCGGAAAGTGAGGCTGCGCACTGGGTGCAGGTGCTCGATGAGAAGGCAAGACAAACGGGCCGAGGTACGTTCCGAAGCATAAGCGGTACGCCGCATAGCGTATATAAGCAGCTTAAGGATTTGCAGGGCGAATACGCAAATGACGAATTTCTGATCGTGTCCCCCATCCCGGACTACGCGGCAAGGCTGGAATGCTATAGACTGCTAGCCGAGGCGCTCAGGGAGCTCGACGGTGCTTGATGGAGCTTGATAGCGCACATTAATGACCCCCATATCGCTATATCACTGCAAAGGAAGCTTGACCCGAGCAAAAGGGCCGAAGTTAGTTAATGGTTGGAGGAAGAAACAATGTATATGGATAACAGCGGCCGTTACATTTACACTTACGCCTGTCATGAGAATGAGCGGCGGCTGTGTGAAATGGAGCTTGAGGCTATGTTTGGACAGCCGGCGGGTAAGGCGGGGTACGTGGAAACGGGCAGGCGGATCGATCCGAGCCGTAGTCCGTTTATTTCATTCCGGATAGATGTAATGTTTGAGGGATATGACTTGGATAGGCTGGCCTCGCAAGTGGCTGAGCTTGATCTTCAGGGCAAAACTTTTAAAGTTGTATGCATTAAGCTAGCCGGTATGCTCGGACGCAGCTACGAGGAGCAGCGTGAGATCGAGCGGCAGATCGGTGGTCGGATTCGCGGCAAAGCGGATATGCGCAGTCCCGAGGTGACGTTCGGCCTAATGTCTGTTGATGGACGCTGGCTGCTTGGAATATGCCATGAGGCAGAGTCCGTTTGGCTGCATCATAAGAGCAAGCCGCGCAATTATTCTACGGGACTGAGCACGGCTGTCGCCAGGGCTTTGGTGAATATCGCGGTGCCCGAGCCGCACGCCGTCAAGGTGATCGACCCTTGCTGCGGGATGGGGAATGTGCTGATCGAGGCGTTATCGATGGGGATCGATATCGTAGGCCGGGATATTAACCCGCTAGCGGTTCGGGGAGCTAGAATCAATTTGCGCCATTTCGGATACGGCGATGATCGGGTCAGCCTGGGCGATTTAAATGAAATAGGCGGGCTTTACGATGCGGCCATCGTGGACATGCCGTACAATTTATGCTCCGTACTGTCTCCCGAGGAGCGGGGGGAAATGCTGGGCAGCATAAGAAGGTTTAGCCAAAGGGCAGTCATCGTCTCCACGGAACAGTTGGAGGAAGAGATTGTTTGCGCTGGCTTTCGCATTTGCGATTACGGGACGGTCAGCAAAAGTTCTTTTGTCAGACACATTTGGGTATGCGAGCCGGGTGGAGAGGGATGAATGATTGTCATCCGCGCGATTTTCCCCTATAATCCAATACAGATGAAGATGTATGAATGCCTAGAATCAAGTGGAAAAACCGTAGGTCCCAAAGCGGCGCTTATCCATAAGCCTCCGCCACGGGTTAATAGGGAAGCCGGTGTAATTCCGGCACGGTCCCGCCACTGTAAACAGGGATGAAGCTCATTTATGCCACTGTCGTTCGTTGAACTGCTGCTTTGCCTGACCATTAAGGTACGGCAGGAAGGAGAACGCGAAGATGGGAAGGCGAGCCGAATCGGCAACCTGGAGTCAGGAGACCTGCCTATGGGAATGAAGAGACGGTCCTTCGAGGAAAGGATAACGTTCTGCTTAAAGAACTATGCTCCGGACAAGCTGGATGCTTGAGCCGTACATGGCCTTGTAGACGTAGCCCGATCCTGAACGGATGGGGCTTTTTTCTGTCCTTCTGCTATTTTTCATTTTGAGCGGGCGTTTCATGTATAAACTATACACCTTGTAAGGAGAGAGAGATTCATGAACAAGTTTAGAAAGTTCTGGGGGATTTGGCTGCTAGCGATCATGCTCGTCGTAATGGCTGGCTGCGGCAAGGATGTGGCGGGGACGAACAATGCGAATGCACCTGCGCAGCAGGAGCAGAACGCTCAAACGGGACAAGGAGAGCAGGCGGATTCGCAGAAAACGAGTTATCCGCTAACGGTGAAGGATGTAACAGGAGCGGACTTTACTTTTGAAGCTGCGCCGCAAAGGATCGTTTCGCTGGCTCCATCGGAGACGGAAGGATTGTTCGCGCTTAGCCTTGATGAGCAAATCGTAGGGGTGTCCGATGTCGACGATTATCCTGAAGCGGTGAAGGACAAGCCGCGTATGGGCGGGTTCCAGGTAAACGTTGAGGCGGTCATTGCCGCCAAGCCGGATTTGGTGCTGGCCGGCAATTTGATTGATCCGGCAACCGTAAAAAGTCTTAGCGATCTCGGAATCAAGGTTTATCAATCGAATCCGACAAATCTGGACGAAACTCTGGCCAATATTAGAACCGTAGGGGAAATTACAGACCGGCAGAAAGAAGCAGCGGAAGTCGTCGCTCAAATGGAGAAAGAACGCGACATGGTGTTGGATGCTGTTAAATCCTTGACTTCAGATCAGAAGAAGAAAGTCTATATCGAGTTTTCGCCAGGCTGGACCGTTGGGAAAGGCGTGTTTATGGACGAATTGATTACGCTGGCCGGAGGAGAGAACGTGGCTTCTGATCTGGAAGGCTGGAACGAAATCAACGAAGAGAACATCATTAAGGCGAACCCGGACGTTATTCTGTTTGCCAAAAATGTCGTCGACGAGAACAACAAGACGATCGGCGACATGATCAAGGCCCGCGGCGGCTGGGATCAAATCACAGCTGTGAAGGAAGACCGCGTCATCGGCTTGGACGATAACCTGCTCAGCCGTCCTGGACCGCGCGTAACCCAGGGATTACTTGAAATGGCGCAGGCTATTTATCCGGAATTGATCCAGCAATGAGGAATAAATTGGCGGGATACGGAGGAGCGGGCTTGATGCTTCTGGCTGTTACGCTGCTGGTCTGCATCGGCGTTGGCTCCGTCTTTCTGCCGACCGGCCAGATTATCGGCATCTTGCTTCACCGCCTGCCTTGGATCGGCAGCATGATTACGCCGGACTGGGATGTCTCGGCAGAGCAAATCGTATTGCAGGTTCGGCTGCCGCGCGTTCTGCTTGGCATGCTGGTCGGTGCTTCTTTGGCGGTGGCGGGGGCCGCATTTCAGGGCGTGCTGCGCAATCCGCTGGCTGATCCATTTACTTTAGGCGTGTCATCAGGAGCGGCAGTTGGCGCGGCCACGCTGATTTTCTTCGGTTGGCAGTTTTCTTTAATCGGCGTGTTTACATTGCCGGTCATAGCGTTTATAACGGGGGCAAGCACGCTGCTTGTTGTGATGTGGCTGGCCAGGGAAAACGGGAAAATCCCGATTGAAAGCCTGATTTTGTCGGGCGTGGTCATGCAGTCTTTCCTCGGCGCGATCGTTTCATTTCTGACGGCGATGTCGAAAAAGACAGTTAACGAAATACTGTACTGGACAATGGGAAGTCTCAGTTTGCGCGGATGGTCGTATACGATCATCCTTTTCCCGTATTTGGTCATTGGCTTGCTGTTCCTATGGAGCCAGGCGCGAAGCTTGAATCTGCTTGCGCTTGGTGAGCGTCAGGCAGCCCATTCCGGACTGAATGTCGACCGCACGAAGCTCTTGGTTCTACTTGTGGCAACGCTTATGAGTGCGGCGGCTGTATCCGTATCTGGAGTAATTGGATTTGTCGGGTTGGTTATCCCGCATATGATACGGCTGATGACGGGCCCGGACTACCGGTTGATTATTCCGCTCTCCGCGCTTGGCGGTGGAATATTCATGATGTGGAGCGACCTTGCCGCTCGGACGGTGCTGGCCCCAACGGAGATACCTCTGGGCGTGGTCACGGCCTTTGTCGGCGCTCCTTTCTTTGCTTATCTGCTATACCGGAATAAGAAGCGGAGAATGGAGGAGTTGCAATGATCGAAGTTCAAGGCATAGGAAAATCCTACGGACGCCAGACGGTGCTGAAGGGGATCGACTGGCAGGTGCAGCGGGGCGATTTCTGGGGAATTATCGGGCCTAACGGCAGCGGAAAGACGACGCTGCTGAATGTGCTGTCAGGCATAGAGAGTCCTGAGACGGGGGAGGTAACGCTGGATGGCAGGCCGCTGACTGCCTATGGGCGCAAGGCTCTGTCAAGGAAGCTCGCCGTGCTTCAGCAGGATGGCTTGCCGCCGATGGCTTTTCCGGTGCGGCAGGTGCTGGAAATGGGGAGGTTCCCTTTTCAGAATTGGCGCGGGAAGGAAGAAGGCGGCGGTGCGGAGGCCTTGCTCAATGAAATTATAAGCCGTCTGGATTTGCAAGGGCTGGAAAACAAGCCGCTGCATGTGCTTAGCGGCGGGCAGAGGCAGCGGGTTGCCCTCGGTAAAGTGATGGCGCAGCAGCCGGAGCTCGTGCTGTTGGATGAGCCGACAACATACCTCGACATCCGTTACCAGATGCAGTTCATGGAATTGGTCTCGAGCTGGCAGCGAGCTGAACATTTAACGGTCGTTGCTGTGATGCACGATTTGAATTTGGCGGCCTTGTATTGCGACAAGCTCCTCGCTTTAAGGGACGGTGAAATCGTTGCTACGGGGACGCCAAACGAAATTATTACCCCGGAAATAGTGAAGTCGCTGTTTGAAGTAGATGCTTATTCGGTCATACACCCGGATCGCGGTGTGCCCCAACTATTGCTGCGGAGCGAGCAGGGGACATGAGACGGGGAGGGGGCTGCACCTGTAGCTTTGCTTGTAGCGCGACTGTAGCTGTACCGCCTGAAGCTTTGCCTGTAGCTGCGCCTGTCCTCTGTGTCCATAAACTAGTAGATGCATGCAAGTTTGGCGCAGTTTAGCTTTGTCTGGGCTATATGAAGCTTTCGCCCATAATTTTGGCCCGAAGCTTTGCATCTCACGGATGGATTTGTTACGGACCCTGGTTCCGCTATTTCACGTAAAACCTTGGTCTACAGTAGGCTTACGGACCGTGGTTCCGCTATTGTGCACAAAAGTTAGCCTTTTAAGCAGAATTGAGGGCAATAGGGGCTTTGGTGTCCGTTAGGTCACTGTAAACTGCGCAAATAGGGCAAATAGCGCCTTCTGTGTCCGTAAGCTAGAAGTTACAAGTAAGTTTTAAATACTTTAGCTTGTCTGGGCTATATGAAGCTTTCGTCCATAATTTGGGCCCGAAGCTTTGCATCTCACCGATGGATTTGTTACGGACCCTGGTTCCGCTATTTCACGTAAAACCTTGGTCTACAGTAGGCTAACGGACCGTGGATCCGCTATAGTGCACAAAAGTTAGCTTTTTGAGCAGAATTGAGGGCAATAGGGGCTTTGGTGTCCGTTAGGTCACTGTAAACTGCGCAAATAGGGCAAATAGCGCCTTCTGTGTCCGTAAACCATTAACATCATGCTTGATTACACGTGCCCTATGTGTCTGCCCAGGCAAGAACATGCATGTTGCGAATAGTGTCAATCGACAGACATAGTAGATTAATTTAGAGAAGAGGGCTGCAGGATGAGTTATTCCATTACGGACGTCATTGAATCAATTGCACCGCTGCAAAGAGCGGCGGCAGAGGCGGCAACAGAGCATTTGGACCGTTTGACCAAGCCGCCGGGCAGTCTTGGGAAGCTAGAGGCGTTGGCGGTACAGCTTGCTGGGATTACTGGGCAGGTGAAGCCGGGCTTCCCGCAGCGCGCGATCATCGTGATGGCTGCGGACCATGGGGTATGCGAGGAAGGGATTAGCGCTTTTCCGGCAGAGGTAACCCCGCAAATGGTATTGAATTTTTTGGCTGGCGGAGCGGCGATTAATGTATTTGCCCGTCAAGCGTCGGCGGAAGTGCTGTGTGTCGATATCGGCGTGAATGCCGTGCTGAGCCATCCGAATTTGGTGGAGCGGAAGGTGAGGATGGGAACGGCCAACATGGCCGTGGGACCGGCGATGAGCCGTGCGGAAGCTGAGGCAGCTGTATTGGCTGGGGTTGCTGTCGTGAAGGAAGCTGTGAATAAAGGCACAACATTGTTCGTCACAGGAGAGATGGGCATCGGCAACACCACGGCCAGCTCTGCGGTGATGAGTGTGCTTACGGGCATTACTCCGGCAGAATGTGTTGGCCGCGGTACGGGCATCGATGAACGGAAGATGCAGCATAAGGCTTCCGTGGTAGAACGGGCGATCGCAGTAAATCAACCGGATGCCAGCGATCCGCTCGATGTACTATCCAAGGTGGGCGGTCTGGAGATCGCCGGTCTAGCCGGAGTTATATTGGGCGCGGCGGCCCATCGGTGCCCGGTCGTTATCGATGGATTTATATCTAGCGTAGCAGCTTTGGTCGCTCAGCGGTTATGTGCGGAGACGGCGAGCTATATGGTAGCTTCCCACAACTCGCAGGAGCCGGGGCATAATCAAGTGCTGCGCGAGCTGGGTCTTTCCCCGATGCTGGAGCTGGATATGCGGCTCGGTGAAGGAACGGGTGGCGCGCTTGCTTTGCATCTGATTGATGGAGCTTGCCGGATCATGAAGGAAATGGCTACTTTTGAAAGCGCGGGAATTTCTGCGGGTGAGCCGGCTGCCGAGGAGGATACGAAGTGATCGTTATGGTAACTGGCGGCGCCCGGAGCGGAAAGAGCAGCTTTGCCGAACGTTGGTGTATGAAGCATGCGTCCAAGTCATATTATATCGCCACGGCTCAGGCATTCGATGCGGAAATGGAACAGAGGATCGCTCTGCATCGCCAGCAGAGGGTATCAGCAGGTTATGTGTGGGAGACGATCGAGGAGCCGCTGCAACTAGGCGATTTACTCTTAAATTTGGGAAGCCGTCAGTTCGAAGAAGGGCATAGAGAATATGAAGGGGAAGCCTCTCATTCCGTATTGATCGACTGCCTAACGCTCTGGCTGTCCAATATGCTGCTTGTTGTACACGAGCAGGATGATGCCGAAGCCAAAATGATGAGGGAAATCGATCGTCTTATTGAGGTGATCGCAAGTTATAGAGGCACCCTTGTAATCGTTACTAACGAGGTAGGCAGCGGAATTGTTCCCGCTTATGCGCTGGGCCGGCAGTATCGGGATTTGGCTGGGATTTTGAATCGGCGTATAGCCGCTATTGCTGACCAGGTGTTTCTTGTTACGGCAGGAATTCCGATTGAGCTGAAGAGCATGGAGTATAAGCTATGAGCAGGAGCAACAACAGTAGCAATCCTAGCGAGACAAGTAGCCCTAATTCCGAAAGTAATATTGGCACAAATGCCAATACTGACACCAATACCATTACCGATGCCAATCCCAGTAAGAATACCGGCAAGGATTGGCCGCTGGCGGCAGCGTTTCAATTTTTGTCGCGGTTCCCGGTGCCGGTTGAGGTGAATTTTACGCCGGAGATACTTCGTCGGAGTGCCAAGTATTATCCGCTGGTCGGCTTCGCAATTGGAGCTGCCCTGGGTCTGGCTGCTGTTGGCTGTGCTTGGGTGCTGCCGCCGATGCCGGCAGCGGTGTTCATTCTCGCTTTGTGGATCTGGCTGACTGGAGGGCTGCATCTCGACGGTTGGATGGATTCGGCGGACGCGTTGCTGAGCTATCGAAGCAGGGAGAGAATGCTGGAAATCATGAAGGACAGCCGTGTCGGTGCCATGGGAGTCATCGCTTGCGTGCTGCTGCTCATGTTGAAAATGTCTCTCCTCTACACGCTAATCGGCTACGGTTTAGCCAAGGCTAGCGCAGCGCTTCTGATGGCAGCGATATGGAGCCGCTGGTTTATGACCTATGCGATGCAAGCATGGCCGACGGCACGCCAGGGCGAAGGACTTGCAGGCAATTTTCGCGGACTGAAGCTGAGCAGTATCGCTTTTTCCACGATTGCCTCCCTGCTGCTATCGGCCGTCGGATTAACGGCAATGGCCTGGCTGGAGCAGGGAACTGTTACCTGGCCGCTTTTGCTGCTATATTTCATTGCGCCCTGTATCGCCTGGCTCGCCGGTACGCTGGCAGCTAGCAGGATTAGCAAGCGGCTTCACGGGTTAACGGGAGATGTGTACGGTGCTTTGAATGAAGGTTTGGAAGCTGCGGTGCTGTTAGCAGCGGTGATTTGTTTTGGGTAAAGAAAAATAACAATGCCGTGATACCAAAGTATCACGGCATTCCTTATGGCTGTAATAAATTGTATGAATTTATCAGATGATAAATTTGCTGACGGATTCCCGCAAGGATAGCGCACCTTCGTGCAGGTTGCGCACCGTGTTGGCATGATCCTTGATTTCCTCGGCCTGACTTGCCGAATTGCCAGCAATCTCTTCGATCATCTCGAGCGATTTGGCGGTAATGTCAGCCGCGTCCTCTACAGAGACGGTTACTTCTTCCGCGCTGGCCGAGACCTGCTGGGTAGAAGAAGAGATCGACTGGATGGTCAAGTTAATCGCTTGAATCCATTCCGTCAGCTGGGAGAAGGCTTCTTCTGCGTTTTTGACGCGAGCCGTACCAGACTGGATTTCCTCGCTCACCCGCTGCATAGCGCGGACTGAATTGCCGGATTCCTCCTGGATAGCGAGGAGATAATCGCCGATTTCATCCGTAGCGATGCGGGATTGCTCGGCAAGCTTGCGCACTTCTTCGGCTACGACCGCGAAGCCCTTGCCTTGTTCGCCGGCACGGGCCGACTCGATAGCGGCATTGAGCGACAGGATGTTGATTTGTTTACTGATTTCCTTAATCGTTCCGACAATTTGGGCAATTGCTTCGGAACGCTCGTTCATCAGAGAAATATGGTTCATCGATTCCGTGGCGGCTTCTTCAACTAGAAGCATGCCGTCGACAGCGTCGTGCGCCAGCTCATTGCCTGTTATCGCCTTCTGCGAGGCTTCGCCGATTTTTTCGGTGATTTCAGCTGAGGAAGACGCGATATAATGTATGCCTTTGGAGATTTCCTCCATGGCCCGCGCGTTTTCGGCTGCGGTTGAGGCAAGCGTGGTGCTGCCCTTTTCTACCTGCTGTGTAGCTTCATTGGAACTGTAAATCAATTGTTCGAAGGTTTGCGCCGAACTTAGCAGGCTATCCGAATTGTTAACGACAGCCTGGGACGTATGGTGTACGCTCGAGATCATTCCCTTTAGCTGCTCTGTCATCGTGCGGAAACTTGCCGCGAGCTGAGCCAACTCGTCATGGCCTTGAACCTGGATCGATTGGCGGAAATCGCCGCGGGCCATTTTATCGGTAACCTGCGTCAGGCTTTTTAGGGGCCGTGTAATGCGCTTACTGATCCAGAAGGCTGCTGCAGACCCAACAATGATAATGACGGCTGTAATGACGAAGCAGATCCAAAATATTTCCGACTGCTTCTCCTTGACGAAGGTAGCATCCATTCCTACGGCCAGCAACAGCTCGCTTCCTGGAATTTGGATATAAGCCGTCTTATGGTAGCCGAACTTGTCCGAATACAGGTCGCTAATAGCCAGTTTGCCTGCGGACGCCTGCTTCATTGCATTCTGCAAGGCAATCGCTTCAGAAGCTTGCATGGCAGAGCCAGAGCTCGCCGCAAGGACGGTAGGCTGCTCATCATGCAGGTGAATGAGATAAACCGTATCTAGTTGAAATTCTTCTGCACTCTTTGTTAAGTAAGCCTCCACGCCGAATCGGTTATTCTCACTTCCCTTAAGCAGCTGGAGGGACATGGTAGTGTCGAGCCTGCGGTAAATATCCTGCGTACTCGTATGTAGAACTTTATCAAACTGGGGCAAAACGTTATTATTGATGATCCCCATGGATACGTAGTAAAAACTTATACTGAATAACAATGAAGACAATACAATGACGACAGCAAAGGTTGTCATGAATTTACGGCTAATTGAATGCTTGATTCCGAGCATGACAAAAAATCCTCCTAATCTATTTAATCCATTTTGGTCAGTCGCTGTTACTTTTGGTCTCCTTCCATTCACCCAAGCGAAATATTAACCATTGGTTCATTAGACATATGATATAGCAAGTTCTCCCATTTGGAAATAGGGTATTGGTCATTTTTCCCTTTTTTCATAAACTTTTCACGGTATTTTCATAAATGAGACAAAAACATAGGGAGGAAATCTTATGTTCAACTTCGGATGGGGCGTTTTGTTCGTCCTCGTGAACTTTACGTTCTTCTTGATATGCTATCGCTGGTTCGGGAAAAAAGGGCTTTATGCGTGGATTGGCTTAGCCACGGTCATTGCCAATATTCAAGTAGTGAAGACGATCGAAATGTTCGGGATCGTGATGACTCTCGGCAATACGATGTATGTCAGCCTCTACCTGACTAGTGATTTGCTCAATGAGAAATACGGCCGCGGCGAAGCCAAAAAAGCGGTGTGGTTCGGTTTCTTTACTTTGATTATGACGACCGTCCTGATGCAGATGGCCTTGGTCTTCACCCCTCAACCCGAGGATTTGGCTCAAGAATCACTAAAGAGCATATTCGGCTGGATGCCGAGGCTCGCGCTGGGAAGCCTGACAGCATACTTCATTAGTCAATTTCTGGATGTCCGGCTGTTTGCATGGATTAGGAAGTTCTACCCGAGCCGCGGGCAGCTGTGGATTCGCAACAATTTCAGCACGATGGTCAGCTCGTTCGTGGATACGCTAATTTTCTGCACGATTGCTTTTGCCGGGCAATATAGCTTGCGCATTTGGACGGAAATTTTACTGACGACTTATGTCATTAAATTTGTCCTCACCGCTGCAGGTACCCCATTTCTATATATCGCCCGAAACTATCATTCCGATGAGGATGAAGCGGCGCAAGCAAGATAGCTGGGCTTAAACCGTACGGTATCCAGAAGAGGAATGGCATGGCCGCGCCCAGCAGAGGATACATTCAATATGAAATGCAAAGCAGCCACCATCATGACGACGGAGGCTGCTTCAGGTTGTCTGTTGTTTAATAAAGTGGTTTATAAATAAGTAAGCTCCTTTGGAAGCGTCGTTAACACATCGACTCCCGAAGCGGTTACTGCGACATCGTCCTCAATTCTGACGCCGCCCAGTCCTGGGACATAAATTCCCGGCTCGACGGTAAATATGTTGCCCTCTTCCAGCAGCAGCTCGTTCTCGCCGTGGACGGAGGGGAACTCGTGAACGTCGATGCCAAGGCCATGGCCAAGCCGGTGAATGAAGTAGGAGCCATATCCTGCATCCGTAATGACGTCGCGGGCGGCTTTATCGATCGAAGCATAGGAGACGCCGGGCCTTATCGCCTGGATCGCGGCTTCATTAGCAGCCCGGACGGTATTATAGATGCGCTGCAGCGATTCGTCCAAATGGCCGACGGCATAGGTACGCGTAATGTCCGAGGCATAACCGCCAGCATACAGCCCGATATCGAACATAAGCAGGTCGCCGCTCGCTATGGCCTGACTGCCCGGTACTCCGTGGGGGAGGGCAGTTTTCTTGCCGGTAAGCACCATGGAATCGAAGGCCGGGCCTTCGGCGCCTACTTTGCGGATGAGGTACTCGATTTCAGCGACGAGCTCGTTTTCCGTTACGCCTATTTTTACACGGGGCAGAGTGTCCTGTAATACCCGTTCGATAAGGTTGGCCGCATGGCGGATTTTCTCGATTTCCTCTTGCGATTTGCGGTTGCGAAGCTGGCGCAGCCAAGGCCCGACATCCAGATATCTGGCGAAGGACAGGGATTCCTGAAGCTGCTCGAAGCGCGCTACGGACATATGGTCTTTTTCAAAACCGATCGTACCTACCGAGGATTTCAGATTTCTTTTCAACACTTCATAAGGGTTATCCGTATCGCTGTGCGTGACGACTTCGGCGATGTCGGCTGCCGCCCGGGCATTCTCTTCATCCAGCTTGGGGACAAGTAGGAAGGGCTGTTTGCCCATGGAAAATACGGCGCCCAGAAACCGTTCGTGAGGATTGCTAAGAAAGCCTGTCAAGTAATAGACGTGCTTGGGATCGGTAATGATTAGAGTTTGTATGCCCACCTCCCGCATTTTTTGTTCCAGTATGGCCCATTTGGAGTTCATATGGTACCTCCCTCTCTTTGAAACTTATTTATTTATTATAGGGTAAAAGATACGACGCACATAGTTCGGCGGAACTATTTTCGAGACAAGTTTTTTCAAGAAAAAAGACGTCCTCTTCCAGGACATCCCCATATGAAGTGTATCTATTCAAGCTTGAAATGGATGAGGCTGTGATCACGGTAATTATTGTATCATATTATTACAATATTTGTAAGTGAATGCTCGTACTTTGTCGTATTACAAAGCTGCTTTACATTCCGCCTATTTTCAATAAAATAAACAACAGAAGCAAGTATATCCAATTTGAATAAGTTAAAGGAGCATACCTATTTGATGACCAAACAGAAGGACAACACTTCTCTCATTTTGATCGGCTTGATGCTGGCGATCCTCATGTCGGCGATGGATAACACGATCGTTACTACGGCAATGGGTACCATCGTGTCGCAGCTTGGCGACATGGAACAGTTCGTTTGGGTCACTTCGGCCTATATGGTTGCCGTAATGGCCGGGACTCCGATTTTTGGCAAGCTGTCCGATATGTATGGGCGCAAGCGCTTTTTTATTTTCGGGATCATTACGTTTTTAGGTGGCTCGGTACTGTGCGGATTCGCCGGCAGCATTGCCCAGTTGAGCATCTTCCGGGCCATTCAAGGGATTGGCGGCGGGGCGCTGATGCCGATTGCTTTTACGATTATATATGACATATTTCCTCTGGAGAAGCGGGGCAAGATGACTGGACTGCTTGGCGCGGTGTTTGGAACCTCCAGCATCTTCGGTCCTCTGCTGGGTGCTTATATCACGGACACGCTGGGCTGGCACTGGGTGTTCTTAATCAACGTGCCGATCGGCCTGATCTGCCTTGCACTAATTATCGTATTCTATCGCGAATCGCTGTCTCGTTCCAAGCAGCGAATCGATTGGGGCGGCGCATTTACGCTTGTCGGCTCCGTCGTGTGTCTGATGTTCGCGCTGGAATTGGGCGGCGATACTTATCCTTGGGATTCGACGGCAATCCTCGGTTTATTCGCGGGCTTTGCTGTCTTACTTATCGCTTTTCTGTTCATCGAGACGCGGGCAGAGGAGCCGATTATTTCATTCAGCATGTTCAAGAACAGGCTATATGCGACAAGCAGCGGCCTGGCCCTGCTCTACGGCAGCGTGTTCATCGTGGCCACTGTATTCATTCCAATCTATGTTCAAGGCGTATTTGGCGGTTCGGCGACGAATTCGGGCTTGATTCTGATGCCGATGATGATCGGCTCAGTTGTCGGCAGCATGCTGGGCGGGATGTTATCCACGCGGCTGTCGTATCGGACGATCATGATGATCTCCGTCATCTGCTTTGTGAGCGGAATATTTGCCTTAAGCACGATGTCCATCGATACTACCCGCACCATGCTTACGATGAACAGCATCCTGACCGGGTTCGGGGTCGGTTATTCCTTTTCCGTGCTAAGCATGGCGGCCGTGCATCATTTTGATATGCGCCAGCGTGGAGCGGCCACGTCCACCAACTCGTTCCTGCGATCGCTCGGAATGACATTGGGAATTACAATTTTTGGAATCGTGCAAAGAAATCTGGTCGCGGATGAAATGAAGCGGGCTTTCGGGGGCATGGGAACGGGCCAGCTGGGGCAATCGTTCGGTGATATGAGGGAAGTGCTGTCCCCGGAGAAGAGAGGAGAAATTCCGCTGCCGGTACTGGAGAAAATAACAGGGGCGCTGTCCTCTTCGATTGCCCATACGTTTATGTGGGCTCTGGTTCCCGCCGGATTAGCGGTTCTCGTCGTATTATGCATGCCGAATGACCGTATCTTACCAAAGGGCAGGAGCGAGAAGCAGTCACAGCATTCTTCGTAGGCACGTTTATTTTGTATCTTTTTGAGGTATAAAAAGATTACAACGCATACGAGGTGATAACATATGGAGGACAAGTCCAGAAATGGTGCTAAGCCCGGTAACCGGGCAAGAAGCTGGGATCATCCCGAGCAGTATCCGACGAGCAATCCCAGCTTGTTTGATATGCACGAGAGCGAGATGCATGTCGACCCGATTCCCGTGGAGGATTTGAGGCTGGAAGTGCGGGAGGAAAGAGAAAAGGCAGTGACCAAGCATCGCTCCTCAAGCGAAGGCAAATATCATACTGGCTTTGAAGACGACGAATAAACCGTCATTAGGCACCAAAAAGGATGGATCAGAGGCCCTGATCCATCCTTTATTGTTGTTAGGCAAAAATTACAGTTGTTCCGGCATAGCTTAAGGGCGAAGCTCCTTCACGAGCTGCGGCGGAATTTTGCCGCTGAGGGCGGCGACCAGGTTCTCGGCGGCCAGCATCGCCATATCGAAGCGCGTCTTGCTCGTTGCCGAGCCGATATGAGGCAGGGTAACGACATTCGGCAGCTTCAATAAAGGATTGTCCGGCGACACGGGCTCCCGCTCGAAGACGTCCAATCCAGCCCCGTATATCGTCCTTTGCTCCAAAGCCTGGATGAGCGCCTGCTCATCGACAGTTTGCCCCCGGGACGCATTGATAAAGATCGCAGTCGGCTTCATCAGCCTGAATTCCCGCTCGCCGATCAGACGCTCCGTTTCCGGGGTCAGCGGCGTCATCAGCACGATGAAATCAGCTTCTTGAAGCAGCTCGTCCATGGAGCGATACATGGCTCCAAGCTCCGATTCGGCAGCTGGCTTCCGGCTGCGGTTATGGTACAGGACGTCCATTTGGAAGCCCCATTTGGCCCGGCGGGCAACGGCTTCCCCGATGCCGCCCATGCCGATGATCCCCAGCTTCTTATGATGGACATCCAGGCCGAACAGATCCTGGTTATTGCCGCGCTTCCATCGGCCTTCCTTCACGTAGCGGTCAAGCTCCGGGACCCTGCGGGCAGCGGCCAGCATTAGAGCGAAAATCAAATCCGCGACGGTCTCGTTGAGTACGTCCGGCGTATTGGTTCCCATAACCCCGCGGGCTTTCATCGCGTCCAGATCGAAATGGTTGTAGCCCACGCTCATCGTGCTGACCACCTTCAGTTTCGGCGCATGGTCCAATAGTTCGGCATCGATTTTGCCGCCGAAGGTGAGCAGCCCATCCGCATCGGACAGGCTGGCCAGCAAGGCATCTCGGGGGATCAGCTCGGGGCGGTCCCATTTGTCGTAGGTGCAATGCTCGGCGATATAGTCTTCTACTTCCTTAGGAACGTTGCGGGCAATGAATACTTTCGGCTTCAAGGCAGTTATCTCCCCTCCGGAATAGGTTGCAATCATCTATTTATTTATTGTAACAGATTGCAGCCGTCCGAACCTCGATTATCGGTTATCGATTTTCTCCGGGTACATATCGTGCTGAATCAGGCGCTGTTCGGCCATGGCCTCGTATTTCGTGCCGGGACGGCCATAGTTGCAGTACGGATCGATCGAAATGCCGCCTCTCGGCGTAAATTTGCCCCAAACCTCGATATATCTTGGGTCCATTAATTTAATTAGATCGTTCATGATGATATTCACGCAGTCCTCGTGGAAATCGCCATGGTTGCGGAAGCTGAACAGGTACAGTTTCAGAGATTTGCTTTCAACCATTTTGATGTCGGGAATGTAGCTGATATAAATGGTGGCAAAATCGGGCTGTCCCGTGATCGGGCACAGGCTCGTAAATTCCGGGCAATTGAACTTCACGAAGTAATCGCGGTATGGATGCTTATTATCGAAGCTTTCGAGAATGTTTGGATCATAGGCAAAAGAATACTGCACCTTTTGATTGCCAAGCAGCGTTAAATCCTGAAGCTCTTCGTTTTGTCTTCCAGTCATATTTAATTCCTCCTAAGCGGATTGTTTCTTGTTTTCAGCAATAATAGAGAACGCTAGACGCCGCGTTTGTTTCCCCATACGAGCGCATGAAGCTGAGGCAGCACGCGGACATCGTTCAGCTCTGGGTCGGAGACGACCTGATCGATTAGCTGCTCGTATCTCTCCAGAAGATCGGCGGTATGCTGCTGGATATCCATTCTTCTGACATCCGGATTGCCGACCTGCAGGAAGAACAGGATGTCCGGATAGCGGGCATGCACCTTCTTCGCGTAGGCTAGATCCTCCTCGTCAAAGACGACGACTTTCAGGCTTTGGCTATAAGGATAAGCTCTGGCTGCCAGCCGCGAAACAACGTCATCCAGCGCGTCCCAGTCAGTCGTCATGCCCGAGCTGGGCGGCTTCGGAGACAGAGTCACCTGGTCAATCTCGGCGAGCCAATCTTGCCAGCGCGAGCCCTGTGTCTCGACTGCTGCGGCAATTCCATTCTCATGGAGCAGTGTCACCAATGCGCCAAGCCCGCCGAGGAGGGCAGGGTTGCCGCCGGACAGCGTCACATGGGAGAAGCGGCCTTCGCCCAGAGCTTGCAGCTCAGCATAAATGTCCTCGGCTGTCATCAGGCGGATGTCATCCTTGGCGCTGCCGTCCCAGGTAAAGGCTGAATCGCACCAGGAGCAGCGGTAGTCGCAGCCCGCCGTGCGGACGAACATCGTCTTCTGGCCGATGACCATGCCTTCTCCTTGAATCGTTGGCCCGAATATTTCGAGGACGGGAATCGGCTGATGCTGGTTACTCACCATTCATCCACTCCCGTCTTGCTTCGGCATAGCTGGTCGGCGTCTCGTACAGGCGGACGAATTCCATCCGGGCTTGCAGCTCCGGGGAACGGTAGGTATCTTTTTGCAGCGCCTGCTCCATTTGCTCATACAGCCATACGGCCATATTTTCCGCCGTCGTGTTCATCAGCGGCAGCGACTCGTTCAGATACTGATGATCGAGATAACCTTCGATCTCCTGCTTCCAGATCGTCTTGATCGTGCCGAAGTCGATCGTAAGGCCGAGCTCGTCCGGGATCCCGCTGATTCCGAAAACAACTTTATAAGTATGGCCATGCAAGTTTTTGCATTTGCCGTCATAAGCGTGTAAATGGTGTGCGGCGTCGAACGTGAATTCCTTGCTCACCAGCACACGCCGCTGATGATATCTTAATTTGGAGCGGGGAATGTCCTCGCCCAGCTTTTGCAGTTTGTCGACGATGCGAAATTCGCCGGGTACGAAGCTCATAACGTCTCCCCCTTTGCTCGCGTTTGGAGATAGGACTCCATTCCGGCAAGCCTTAGTTTGCAGGCCGGGCATTCTCCGCAACCGTCGCCGATAACGCCGTTATAGCAGGTGAGCGTGCGCTCCCGGATATAGTCAAAGGCGCCAAGCTCGTCGGCAAGCTGCCATGTCGCGGCTTTATCGAGCCACATGAGCGGGGTATGGATGACGAAATTATGATCCATGGCTAGGTTTAACGTAACATTCAGCGATTTGACAAAGGCGTCCCGGCAATCCGGATAACCGCTGAAATCCGTTTCGCATACGCCGGTAATGATATGCCTTGCCCCGACTCCCTTGGCGAGAACTGCCGCAAAGCTGAGGAACAGATGGTTGCGTCCTTCCACGAAAGTGTTGGGAAGCTCGCCGTCCTCATGGACGATGTCTATGTCGTGGCGGGTCAGCGCATTCGGGCTTAACTGAGACAATAGCCCCATGTCGAGCAGGTGGAATTCGACCCCGAGTTCTTTGGCGATTCCGCGGGCGCATTCGATTTCCTGCTTATGGCGCTGGCCGTAATCGAAGGTTACGACCTCGACTTCGCGGAATTGCTTCAATGCCCAAAACAGGCAGGTGGTGCTGTCTTGACCGCCGCTGAATACGACGACGGCTTTTTCTTGTTGAAGCATAAAAAAACCTCTCTTCTTCTGAATTTTGTGAAAGGATGCGAGGAGCATCATTTACATAGAAGAAAGAGAGTTCTTGAACTGTGACACTATGAAAAAACACGCCGATGGCCCTAAAAGCGCACGGCAAAAAAAAGCGCAAAGCGCCGGTAGTTTTTTATAGAGGGAGTTCGCGAACCTCTCCCATGCCTTAGCAGCATGGATCTTCTTCAATTGTGCTTAACAATCGATGTCATTATAGCATAAATTAAGAGGAAACTGTTGTTCCAAGAGCTGTCAACTAGTTGTTTTCTCTTATTTACAAGGCGCTGGGGATACAGGATAATAGAATATATTAATTTGTAGGAGGTAATATTTTGAAAAAAATGAGCAAATGGCTGGCGATGCCGCTAGTGCTGTTGTTGGTTTTCCTTACGGGCTGCCAAGCTGTAGGGGGCTATGACGTAAATAAGGCTTTGCAGAAGAGCCTGGAAGTTCAATCCAGTGAATTTAAGCAGAAGGTTTCGGTTGAAGTTGTCCCTGCGGATAATGTGTCTGCAGAAGACAAGGAAATTATAGACCTTATCAATTCCATTTCTTTAACGATTGACCATGCCAAAATCAAGGATCCTTCGACGATGTCGCTCAAAGGCTCGATCGGTTTTTCCGGCGAGAAGCTTCCATACCATATTTCCATGGACGCCAAAAGCATGGCAATCCAAGTTGAAGGGGCAAAGCAGCCGCTGTACATATCCCTAGAGGATGCATCCTCAGAGTATCTTGCATTTGAGCCGTACAATGAGCAGGCTCAGGAATTCGGGGTTAAGGCTGCTGGCTTCCTGCTCAAGCATATGCCGAATCCATCCACGATTTCCGTGGAAAAAGTGCAGGAGAAAGTCAATGAAGAAACGCTTAGCCTGACTCATCTGCATGCCGAAATTCGCGGTGATGAGCTGGTGAAGCTGGTCAAGCCGCTGCTGACGAATGTATCGAAGGACGAAGCAGGCTTGAAAGAGCTGATCGGCACTTTCTATGACACATTCTATCCGATTCTTAGCGCACAATTCGGAACGGACGCTTTCGATGAAGGACCGGCATCCTCCAAAGAGTTCACCGTTGCTGCCATGTACGGTGTAGTTCAGGAAGGACTGAGCGAGATCTTGAAGGATTACGATCAGCAGGCTGCCGCTCTGTTCGAAGAAATGCCGGAGCTGAACACCGTGCTCGGCAAGGATACTGTGCTCAAAACGGATATATATTTCGACGGCGACCTGAACACGCGCAAGCAGAACATGGAGCTGACGGTAGCGATTCCTCAAGGCGAAGGCGTGCCAATCAAAGCATTTACCGTACGCAGTGAATCCGAAATGTGGAATGTAGGCGGAAATGTAGCCGTGGATCAAGTTAACGTAAACGCAGGCAAGCTGGATTTCAGGGACGAGGAGATCACTCCGGGGCAAATCCTGCGCAACTTCGAGCCGGGCTCGATCATTTACACGCTGCTTAAAGACAAAATGCAAATCACTTCCAAATATGTGTTGATCGGATATCCGGGCGACTATTACGAAGTGATCCAGAAGAACGGCACCAGCTTCGTGCCGCTGCGCTACATCTCTGCTGAGCTCGATGCGGAGATGAAATGGAACAAGGAAACGAAGACGATTACGCTTATCGACGATATCACGCAAGAGGAGATTGTGCTGACGATCGGCTCTAAGCAGGCGAAGGTAGCCGGAAAGGCAGCCACGTTGTCCGAGCCGGCATTCATCCATACGGACGGCAAGACGTATGTGCCGCTTCGTTTTATCTCTGAAGCATTAGGAGCGAAGGTGCATGTAGACGAGGATGGTTGGATCACTATAACGCGCGACTAATTGCCAAGCGGCAATCTGCGCGTGAAGCAGGTCCACCAGAGAAGGACTGCGGCTTGTTCGGGGAACCGAATAGGCTCGCAGTTCTTTTTTTTAGCTTAGCAAATTGACCGCTATTTAATAATTGACGTACCATTAACCTCCATTTAAGATAGGAATAATACTTTCTTCAAAAAGAGCAGCCCGTCATGATTTGTCGCTTTAACACTTTCGTATAGGAAAGCGTTAGCAGGATCATGCTTTCGTGGCCTAAATCTTTATGGGGGTTATCTATCATTGTTTGAGAGAGGGGTTATCGGTATGAAAAAGAAGATTGGAGTTTTAATGGTCATTGTCGCGATGCTGATTACGGTAATCGGTTGCGGCAGCAATAATGCCGGAGGCGGCAGCAACACCGGGAATGCGGCCAACAAAGGCAACGCTGAAACCGGGGCTCCGGCCGATACGAGCAAGGAGAGCTATAAAATCGCGATTTCGCAAATCGTCGAGCATCCATCCTTGGATGCGACCCGCGAAGGATTCCTCGCTGCGCTTAAAGATGCAGGCATCGTAGAGGGCGAGAACCTGAAGCTCGATTATAATAACGCGCAGGGAGATCCGACCAATAACTTAACGATTGCACAAAAAATTGCCGGAGAGAAATACGATCTCGTCCTCGGGATTGCTACCCCTCCAGCCCAGGCTCTTGTAGGCCAGGTTAAGAATTCGCCAATTTTGTTCGCTAGTGTTACCGATCCATTGGATGCCAAACTGGTCGATAACTTGGAGAAGCCAGGCGGAAATGTCTCTGGCGCATCTGACACGAACCCGGAAGCCATCGTCAAGCTGATGGATTTCATCGCTGAGAACTTCAAGGAAGTGAAAGCGGTTGGCGTCGTGATTAACCAAGGCGAGCCGAATGCTGTGATCATGGCCGATCACGCAGAGAAAGCGCTTCAAAAACACGGCATTAAGCTGATCAAAGCGCCGGTAACGAACACCTCCGAAGTGAAGCAGGCGGCAGAATCGCTCGTTGGCCGCGCCGATGCTCTGTATACGACGCTGGACAATACCGTTGTCGAGGCAGTCAGCACCGTCATTCAAATTGCGAACGAGCATGATATTCCATTCTTCTCCAGCGACCGCGATACGGTAGAGAAGGGTGCTTTTGCTACAGTCGGTTTTAAATATTATGATCATGGCTACCAAGTGGGCCAAATGGCTGTTGAAGTGCTGAAAGAAGGCAAGAAAGTCGGCGACATGCCGGTCACCTTCCCTGACAAGC
This sequence comes from Paenibacillus sp. YSY-4.3, assembly GCF_054767475.1. NCBI lineage: Bacteria > Bacillati > Bacillota > Bacilli > Caryophanales > Paenibacillaceae > Paenibacillus > Paenibacillus sp. YSY-4.3. The sequence goes on from NZ_BAABMC010000001.1 coordinate 324,061, forward strand.
TGGATCTGATCCTGAATCTCAAGGCGGCTGCCGAGCAAGGAATCGAGGTTACCGACGCCATGAAAGACATGGTTAACGACAAGGAGAACAACTTGCTGGAATAGGCTGGTTTCAATCATTTAGGAGGTACTCATCATGGTGAACTCGTTAATCGGAGCCCTTGAATCCGGCCTGCTTTATGCGCTGATGGCGCTTGGAGTATATATTACCTTTCGGATTTTGGATTTTCCGGATCTAACGGTGGATGGAAGTTTTACGACGGGCGGCGCAATCGCAGCTGTCATGATTACGAAAGGAGCAAATCCGGTAATGGCTACCTTGCTCGCTTGCTGCGGCGGGATCATCGCCGGTATGCTTACGGGATTGCTTCATACGAAAGGCCGCATCAACGGGCTGCTGTCAGGAATACTGATGATGATCGCGCTTTACTCGATTAACATGCGGATCTTGGGCAAACCCAACGTATCGCTGCTTGGCGAAGCAACGCTCTTTAGCTCCATTTCCCCGCTGTGGCTGATGCCGTTCGTCGTAATTGCGATCAAGCTGCTGCTGGACTTGTTCTTTAAGACGGATCTCGGGCTTGCGCTGCGCGCAACCGGGGATAACAAGCGCATGATTCGCAGCTTCGGCGCACATACCGATAACACGATTATTCTTGGCCTAAGTCTGTCGAATGGGCTGGTTGCTTTATCGGGTGCGCTGATTGCCCAGCAGTCTGGCTTTGCCGATATCACGTCAGGGATCGGTATGATCGTTATCGGGCTGGCTTCCGTCATTATTGGGGAAGCAATTCTGGGGGCGAGAACCGTATTCTTTGCTACGCTGGCCGCGATCGTAGGCTCGATCGTTTATCGTGTGGTTGTCGCATTGGCTCTGCGCATCGAATGGTTTGAGACATCGGATTTAAAGCTGATTACCGCGGTGATCGTAATTGTTGCTTTGGTGCTTCCATCCGTGCGCCGCGCATCCAAGCAGCGCTCGCTTGGCCGGAGACGCTCAAAAGAGGTTGCGGAGTCGCTTGGTGAACATGTAGGTATGGGGGGTGGGCGTTAATGCTGGAGCTATCGAATGTCTCCAAGCTGTTTCATCCCGGGTCACCGGATGAGAAGATTGCGCTCGCTAACGTCAGTCTGCATTTGCAGCCAGGTGATTTTGTTACCGTAGTCGGCAGTAATGGCGCCGGGAAGTCCACCTTGATGAATATGATCTCCGGCGTACTCAAACCTGACGTCGGTGAGATCCGCATTGCCGGGAACGAGGTCAGCCATTTGATCGAACACCAAAGAAGCCGCTGGATTGGCCGGGTCTTCCAGGATCCGATGGCCGGTACGGCGCCGAATATGACGATCGAAGAGAATTTGGCGATGGCGTATTCGCGGGGCAAGATGAGAGGGCTGGGGCTGGGCATCAATGCCTCGCGCCGCGTCCTGTTCCGCCAGCAGCTCAGCCGGCTTGGCATCGGGCTGGAGAATAGGCTGCGGGCCAAGGTCGGCACGTTGTCCGGCGGTGAGCGCCAGGCGCTCAGCCTGCTGATGGCGACCTTCACCCGGCCGCAAATTCTACTGCTGGACGAGCACACCGCCGCGCTTGACCCGGCTCGGGCCGAGTTGGTGACGCAGCTAACGCAGAGCATCGTGAACGAGATGAAGCTGACGACGCTGATGGTGACGCATAACATGGAGCAGGCCATTCGTCTCGGTAATCGCCTCATCATGATGGATAAGGGCCGCATCATTCTTGACGTGAATGAAGCGAGAAAGAAGACGCTGACGATCGAAGAGCTGCTTGGCGAATTCGAAAGAATCAGCGGGCACAAGCTGTCGGACGACCGTGTCGTGCTCGGATAGAAATCATGCGCCGTCTGCCATGCAGCGGGCGCATAACATAAAAGCTGCCATACCCTTGACGCATCGCAATGCGACGGGGTATGGCGGCTTTTTTGCCATCTCATTCATCGAACGCTTCAAGGGGATGATCATTCGGGTAAACATAAGGCGTCGCCGGGCGGGGAATTTCGCGGATTTCCTCCGCTGAGACGGCGAGGACTTCCCGATCGTCGCGGAGCGTCGTTTGCAGCGTCCCCTGCACTTCGATCCAGGCATCCCGCTCGAACCAGGGAAGAGGCTGAGCTGAGGAAACGACGACGCCGAACGGATAGGCGTCCGCGGTGCAGCATTGGACAAGAAATCGGCCAACAATGAATTCACGCGCCCTGTCCGAGCCGGGATCCTCATAGACGAAGCCGCTCAGCTTCACGGTTTTGCCCCGGAATTGATCCTTGAACAGCTCGAAGGCGCCTATCGTCTCGGAGTAAATTTCCGGTTTAACTTCGATAATGTCTTGAGGATATAATTTTTTGGCGAGCTCGGCGAACTCCGTATTGTACTTGTCCGGGGCGATGAAAACATCGTTGAGGTGCTCCGTGTTCAGCGCAGGAGATGAGAGCTGCATGCCCTTTTGGTCTGCCGCCATGCTGCCTAGCGCCTGATCTGGCATAAAAACGCCGAGCAGCAACGGGACGAGGAAGAGGACGTAAGCAGCGGCGCTCTTTAACAGGGATGCAGGCGCAGCATGGTGCTCGCAGCCGCAGGCGGGGGAAGCGCTGCGAAACAGTGCCTCCCAGGCGAGGCATAGGGACATGGCAGCGAGCGGAATCGCGCTGTAGCGAAGCCAAGGCTCCATTTTCGGGGCGATATAGTAATGCAGCGTGCCGCTTCTGGACAGATGGGCGATAAATAAGGCGAAGGCCAATAAAATGAAGCTTCGTGCAAGCTGCTGCCGCCGCAGTGTTGTGTGGGCTTTTTTCATAATGGTAAACCTCCTTCGCTTAGGGAATGGGTATCAGCTTAGATAGAGCTTGCCTACGAGGACAGAGCCGATAAATACGACGGTACAGATGAGAAAGGCGAAATAAAGTACGAATTTGGCTTTAAATACGGACAGGAGCATCAGGACGTTCTTGAGATCCAGCATCGGTCCGAATACGAGAAAGGCGAGCAGGGAGCCGGCCGAAAACGTATGCGTGAATGCGGCAGCGACAAAGGCGTCGGAGGTTGAGCACAGCGATAATAAAAAGGCGAAGCCCATCATGAAGGCGTAGGAACCAACAGGCCCGCCGCCGATGGCGAGAAGGCTCTCTCTGGGAACAAAGGATTGAATAGCGGCCGTAATGAGGCAGCCCATGATCAAGTATTTTCCCATGTCAAATACTTCGTCGGCCGCGTGAACGAATACGGCTGTTATCTTCCTGCCTTGCCGGGAATGATCGTGATGATGTCCATGGGCATGTTCGTGGGAATGATTATGGTTGTGATTATGGCTCGAAGCGTCTGGAAGGAGTTTGGCTCTTAGCGGATTCCCTTTCCAGGTGGCGTAAATCATCCAGCCGATCGCTGCGGCGGCAACGAAGGCTAATCCCATTCTGGCATAGACCATTTCCGGATGCAGCCGAAACGCCATATAGGTCGCGCCGTATACAACCGGGTTGACGATCGGTCCGGCCAAAATGAATACGGCGGCAATGTATACGGGCATTCCTTTTTGAATGAGCTTGCGGATCAGGGGAATCATTCCGCATTCGCACACCGGAAATATGAAACCTAGCGCACAGGCGAATAAAATGCCGGCGGCGGGGTTTTTGGGAATCCATTTGCTTAATGTGTCTTCGGAAATATATAGATGTACGAGCGAGGAGAGCAGCGCCCCGATTAGCACGAAAGGGAGCGCCTCCAGCAGTATGCCAATAAAGCTTGTCTTGAACAGATGTAGGTAATTGAAGTCAAGCGAAATCAAAGGCAGCAAAGCGGGTGAAATAACGATTAGGCAGGCCAATACAAAGGCTGCGGGAAGCAAAAAGGGAAGCCATCGGGATAGGCGCAATGGGTTCATAGCAATCTCCTCTATTTTTCATAGGTTTATCTTAATCATAATAATTACTATTAGTAACGGACGAGGTTCAGAACAGAAATCATAAACTTTGCCTGTCAGCTAACATTGACAAACTGGCGGGCAGATATTATATTAGGTTCTATTAATCGTAAAATTTACGATTAGTGTCTGTGTTATCATTCTGATTTACGAAGGGAGTCGGGCGAATGGCTGATAAACAATTACCGGTTACCGTGCTTAGCGGATATTTGGGCTCGGGGAAAACAACGGTGCTGAACCATGTGTTGAATAATCGCCAGGGGCTGAGAGTTGCCGTCATTGTCAACGATATGAGCGAAATAAACATTGATGCAGGACTGGTAAGCGCAGAAACCAATCTGTCGCGGACAGAGGAGAAACTGGTAGAAATGTCCAATGGCTGCATTTGCTGCACCCTGCGGGATGATTTGCTGAAGGAAGTGCAGAAGCTGGCGGAGGAAGGGAGATTTGATTATATTCTCATTGAATCTACCGGCATAAGTGAACCGATTCCGGTTGCCCAGACTTTTACTTATGAGGATACAGAGACCGGGATTGATTTGCGTGGTCTGGCTAGGCTGGACTGTATGGTGACCGTCGTTGATGCCTATCGTTTCTGGCATGATTTCTCCTCCGGGGAGACGCTGCTCGAGAGAGGCGAGGCCAGCGGTGAAGAGGATACGCGGGATGTCGTAGATCTGTTGATCGATCAAATCGAAACCTGCAATGTGCTGGTACTGAATAAATGCGACTTGATCGGAGAAGAGGAACTGGATGAACTGGAGGAGGTACTTAGAAAGCTGCAGCCAACCGCCAAATTTATCCGATCACAGCACGGCAGCATCGATCCTGCGGAAATATTGAATACAGGTTTGTTTGATTTCGAGCAGGTGAGCACGTCCGCCGGCTGGATCAAGGAGCTTCAGCAGGAGAGCCATACCCCTGAGACAGAGGAATACGGCATCAGCTCCTTTGTGTACCGCAGAGTGCGGCCGTTTCATCCGGAGCGGCTGGCTGGCTTTATGAGCGAGTGGCCTGAAGAGGTCGTGCGTGCGAAAGGTTTGGCCTGGATCGCGGCCAAGACGGATTTGGCGGCGAGCTTGAGCCAGGCCGGACCGTCGATTCAATTTGGGCCGGCGGGGCAGTGGCTGGCGTCTTTTCCGCAAGAGCAGCAGGAGGAGGTCCTCCGCAGCGAGCCGGAGATGAGACGGAAATGGGATGAAGTATGGGGAGACCGCCTCAATGAAATCGTGTTTATCGGCATACATATGGACCGTGCCGAGATTGAGGAATCACTGGATCAATGCCTGTTGACAGAGGAAGAAATGGGCATGGATTGGGCCAGCTTCCGTAACCCACTTCCGTGGATCAGCGATGAGGAGTATTTAGCAGCAGGCCTTGGTTAGGAAGCTAAGCAGGCAGAAATTTTGGCTGAATTAAAAGGAGGGTATCGAATGAGAGTAGTCGTAACGCTGGCATGCACAGAATGCGGGGATCGTAACTATACCACAACGAAAAACAAAAAAACGCATCCCGAACGTCTGGAGCTAAGAAAGTATTCGCCGCGTCTGAGGAAATATACTATTCATCGCGAAACTAGATAGGATGGAATATAAGCGCGCAGCAGCGTCTTGCATCTGCGGATTAAAGGTGGAAGTGTTGGTTTTGTTAATCGTAATATTTACGTATAAGTGAGGGGTTTGCATGATTTTGTCTTCCATGCGGAATGTCGTATTCGGGTATGGGGATACGCCAGTGCTCAGCGGCATTTCCGTGGATATTCATAAAGGAGAGTTTGTCGGAATTACCGGCCCTAATGGCGCCGCCAAAACAACATTGCTGAAGCTGCTGCTCGGCCTGCTTGAACCATGGAGCGGTTCGGTGCACATCTATACCGAGGCGTTGGAAGGGGAGCGTTTAAATATCGGATATGTGCCGCAGAACGTAGCATCATTTAATAGCGGTTTTCCCAGCCGGGTGCTGGAATTAGTCAGGTCAGGCTGCTATTCCCGGTTAGGCCTGTTCAAGCGATTTACAGGGGAACAGCATAAAATTGTCGAGCAGAGTTTAAAGCAGGTCGGCATGTGGGAATACCGGCATCGCAAAGTTGGGGAGCTGTCCGGGGGACAGAAGCAGCGGATTTGCATTGCCAGGGCTTTGGCGGGGCAGCCGAACGTGCTTGTCCTGGATGAGCCTACGGCGGGAATGGATCAGCAGGGAAGATTGGGCTTCTATCAGCTTATGCGCCATTATGTTACAACGCATGGCATGACCGTCATCATGGTGACGCATGAGCTTCAGGAGTCGGGAAAATACTTGGATCGCATCATTTCATTGGAACAGCGGGAGAGCGAGGGATGGCAATGTTTGACTACGAGTTCATGCAGCGTGCATTTTGGGCCGGAGCTATGCTTGGAATAATCGCTCCCGTCTTAGGCGTCTATTTGATGCTCAGGCGGCAGGCGCTGATGGCGGACACGCTGTCCCATGTCTCTTTGGCCGGGGTGGCGCTTGGTTCCTTAATTGGTATGAATCCCACCATGACGGGGATTGCAGCCGCCGTCCTTGGCGGAGTTCTTGTGGATAGGTTGAGGCAGGCATATCGGACCTATAGCGAAATGTCCGTAGCGATCATTATGACCTCGGGTCTTGCCCTTGCCATCGTGCTCATGAGCTTGCGTACCAATTGGAGCAAAAGCTTCAGCTCCTATTTGTTTGGCTCGATTGTGGCGGTGAATGATGCGGGACTGTGGTTGATTGGCGGCGTGACAGCGGCAGGGGTGATTTATTTGTTCGTGCTGCGCAGACCGCTTTATAATATGACCTTTGACGAAGAGACGGCGCAGATCAGCGGTTTGCAGGTGAAGCGGCTGTCGTTCTCGTTTGCGGTATTAACAGGCATGACGGTGGCCGCAGCGATGCCGATCGTCGGCGTCCTGCTCGTCTCTTCACTTATGGTTCTGCCGGCCTCACTCGCCCTGCGCATTGCCAGCGGGTTCACGATGGCGCTGCTGGTTTCGGTCGCGGCCGGATGGCTGGGCATCTTCAGCGGTTTGACCATTTCATATTACGTCAACGTACCGCCGGGAGGCACGATTTCGCTTATGCTGCTGTTGATGCTGTTGTCCGGCATGCTCGTGCAGAAACTGCGGCGGAGACAGGGTAGGTACAAACAACAAGCTCTGCTTATGGGACAAGAAAGCAGAACTTCAAATTTTCGAGAGGGAGTGGAAGGGTGAATAAACATCGCATTCAAACAGGAAGTAAAGGAAGGAATAGAGTATGGAACAAGGGGCTAGCTGCCGCCGCACTGCTGCTTGCGGTCATCATGGTCGTTGCGGCATGTGGCGCTAAGGGGGGCGCAGGCGTTGGCGGAGCAGAAGCGGAGTCTCCCGCCTCGACGGTTCCCGACTCCTCCAGCGAGGGTAAACTGAATATTCAAGTCAGCTTTTATCCGATGTATGAATTCACGAAACAAGTAGCGGGAGACGCAGCTGATGTGCAGGTGCTAGTACCAAGCGGCGTTGAGCCGCATGACTGGGAGCCAACACCCCGGGATATCGCCAAACTGGAGGAAGCCGATGTGTTCGTCTATAACGGCGCCGGCATGGAGGGCTGGGTAGAGCAGGTTCTGTCCGCCGTCAGCAGCGAGAAGCTCGTGAAAATAGAAGCCAGTCACGGGCTCGACATTATTGAGGATGCCGACGCGCATGATCATCATGACGGTGATGGGCATGAACATGCCGGGGACGAGGATCATGAGCATCACGACCACGACCACGATCATGAGCAGGTAAATGAAGAGGCTCACGATCACGATCACGACCATGAAGCAGCCGGTCACCATGACCATGATCACGATCATGATCACGGCGGGCTGGATCCGCATGTATGGCTCTCTCCGGCCCTTGCGGTACAGGAGGTTCGTAATATTGAAGCAGGTCTTTCTCAGGCCGCGCCGGAACATCAAGAGCTGTTCAAGAAAAACGCGGACGCTTACGTGGCGAAGTTAGAGTCTTTGGATCAGGAGTTTCGAGACGCATTTGCGAGCGTGAAGCGCAAGGATTTCATTACACAGCACGCCGCATTCGGATATCTCGCGCGGGAGTACGGGCTCCAGCAGGTGCCGATCGCCGGACTGTCGCCGGAGTTGGAGCCGTCGGCAGCCCAGATGGCGGATATCGTCAAGTTTGCCAGGGAGCACGATGTGAAGACAATTTTCTTCGAGACGCTGGTATCCTCCAAAGTAGCCGAAGCCATTTCTAAAGAAATCGGCGCCCAAACGGCCATCCTTAATCCAATCGAAGGTTTAACGGAGGAAGATTTAAGTAACAGCCGGGATTACATCGCACTGATGCGACAAAACTTAGAGGCGTTGAAATTAGCGCTTAACGAATAGCCTTAAAGCCTTAGGATGAGATGTTTCTGCCATAGAAAATCTCATCCATTTCCGTTTTCAGCAGCTCGGTGATTTCCGCCTGCTCCTGCAGGCTAAGTTTGTCCTTCGTATAGCCGAACAAATAATTGTTCAGATCAAATTCCTTCAGCTTGCATTTGGTATGGAAAATATGCTCCTGGTACACGTTCACGTCAATCATATGGTACGCATCAATAACTTCATCCGGGATGTAATTCTGGATAGAACTGATCTCGTGGTCGATGAACAGCTTATGCCCATTGATATCCCGCGTGAACCCGCGAACCCGGTAATCGATCGTCATAATGTCTGTATCAAAGGAATGGATTAAATAATTAAGCGCCTTGAGCGGCGAAATTTCACCGCAGGTGGACACGTCGATATCGGCCCGGAACGTACTGATTCCTTCGTCCGGGTGATATTCGGGATACGTATGGACGGTAATATGGCTCTTATCGAGCTGTAATACCACGTTGTCCGGCAGCGGCCCCGGTGATTCCTCAAAAGACTCCGTAGGCACCTCCACGATAGGCCCCTCTGATACTAGCACAGTCACACTCGCTCCTTGCGGCACATAATCTTGCTTGGCCACATTGAGTACATGTGCTCCGATGATGTCGGACACGGCCATGAGAATCTGGGTCAGTCTGTCCGAATTGTACTGCTCGTCGATATATTCTATATAAGCTTGCCGTTCTTCCTTTGTTTTCGTGTAGCAGATATCATACATATTGAAGCTTAGCGATTTGGTCAGGTTGTTGAATTCGTGCAGCTCTATACGCTGTTTTGGTGTCAGTGTCATAGCAGCCTCCGTTATTAAATGATATGCCTTAATTATCTTTATACCCATTCTGCCTCTTCTCTAACGGCCGTAAGAATTATGGATTATAATGGAGTAAGTACTTTATTTGCAGAGGAGCGATCCTATGAATATGCAAGCTATTTTCGATGCATTTCCACTGCTGGAATCGAGAGACCTGATCATGAAGAAAATTGAGCTTGGCCATCTTGACGAAGTATATTCCATTTATAGCAATGACAATGTATTCGAATATTGCGGGATTATTCCCAAGCATAATAAAGAGACGGTCAAATCGATGATTGGGCATTTCGAGCGGGATTTCACGAAGCGCACCCGGATCAAATGGGGAATTTTCCAAAGACAGGACGAGGACAGATTGGTTGGTATTCTGGAGGTCTTCGATTTTAACCAGAAGGTGAATATGGTTACGATCGGTTATTTTTTGTCGGAATCGCATTGGGGACAAGGGATCGCATCGCAGGCGGTACAGGCTGTGGTCAAGTTTCTATTTGAAAATGCCCATGTAAACCGCATTCAAGCAGAAGTGATGCCGTCGAACGATTCATCCAAAAAGGTGCTGCTCAAAAATGGCTTTCAGCAGGAAGGCATCCTGAGGCAAGCTCATCTATGGTCCGGCAAGGGCGTGGTCGATCTGGAGATTTACGGCATTTTACGAGAGGAATATGTATAAACTTCATCTGTTAAAAAAAGCGGCAGGCCCGGCATTATACCGGACCCGCCTTTTTGGCTTTATGCATCTATGGTTATGCTTCCGCCGACTCGTCCTGGGCCTCGAGATCCTCAGCTTGGATTCTCGGAGTAACGACAGAAACGAGCAGCTCGTTTTCCGAAGACAACAACGTAACTTCAGGCGGAAGCTCTACATTTCCGACTAGAAGTGAATCACCAACATCCAGCCCGCTAATATCGACGCTGATGGATGACGGCAGCTGGTGAGGCAATGCTTCAACCTCGATGAATGTGCTCTGCGTCTGTACGATGCCACCCAACTTCGTACCTTTCGGGGTACCGGCGTAATCAAGCGTTACTCTCGTACGAACGAGCTCATCCTTCTTTACACGGAGGAAATCCACATGAATATATTCGCGTGTCACAGCATCCCGCTGCAATCCTTCGAGCAGTACAGGGACTTTATCGGAGCCTCCCACTTGAACCTCCAATAACCCTGATCCTCCGCCTCTGACCCAACGTTGAAATTCCTGCGAGGAAATATGAATCATGTCGCTTTCTTTGTTCAGTCCCATAACAACGCCTGGAAGACGTCCGCTGTGGCGCAGGCGCTTCAGGCCAGACCTGTTCATGGGTGATCTTTGTTCCGCTGCAAAACATGCTCTCATCACTACAACACTCCTTATAATTCAACAATAATATTTTGTGCTCCCAAAATCCCTATCCGTCCGTGAACATTGATTTCGCCCCCTGCGCGGGGGTATAAAGAGCACCATGACATCACCGCCCTGGTTAACATTAAATGTTAATAGATGTACATATACATGAAGGCACCTCGCTTCGTTGGAAGCGAAATGCCTTATAAAATAACGATAGCATAAACGTGTTGGTCTGTCGACAACTGACAGCTGTTATTCATCACTTTGTACTAATTACCATAATTATGCTTGAATGAACTTAACGATGGGACTGATTCAAGTGCAGCTGGACAAAGAAGGTTATTTGCTCGTCTGCCATGAAGGAGAAACGGACCGTTTTGTGGAAATAGAACCTGGCGTGCTGAGCCTGTGGGATACTAGAAGAAATCAATGATTGGAAAATAACTGCTGTATGCTTCGGTGAGAGGGGGATAGGCCATGTGCGTGGATAACCAATATATCGTCTTTCATGAATTCGGAACGCCTGAAGACGTCCTGAAGGTCGAACAGAGGCCCGTTACAGCCCCCGGACAAGGTGAGATGCTAGTCCGAATGATCGCCCGGCCGGTCAATCCTTCGGATCTGATTCCGATCCGGGGAGCGTATTCGCACCGGATATCACTTCCCTGCATTCCTGGATACGAAGGCGTCGGCATTGTGAAGGACGTGGGGAAGGATGTCGCTCAGGAGTTGATCGGCAAGCGGGTGCTACCGCTGCGGGGTGAAGGAACCTGGCAGCAATACGTGAAGGCGCCAGCGTCCTGGGCCGTTGCCATTCCGGATGCTATAACGGATGATGAGGCAGCGCAGCTGTATATCAACCCGGTGACTGCATGGCTTATTTGCCGGGATATATTGGGCTTGAAGCCAGGGGCGGTTCTTGTCGTCAACGCATGCGGCTCTGCGCTCGGACGGATTTTTGCCCAGTTGTGCAAAATTTTTGGCGTAAGATTCATCGCAGTGACGAGAAATGATCATCACACGAAAGAACTGCTTGAGCTAGGTGCGGATTCCGTGATCAACACGGATGAGACTCCACTAAAGCCGGCCATCATGGAGCAGACTGGCGGCCTGGGGGCAGACGCTGCGGTGGATATGATCGGAGGCGGCCCAGGTACGGACCTGGCTTGCTGCGTACGCGCAGACGGGGTGTTTGTAACGCTGGGGCTTCTATCGGGAGTGCCGCTGGATTGGGTCGAAATCAGGCGCAGTACGACCGCTGCGGCGAAGCTGTTTCATCTGCGGCATTGGAATGAGACAGTTAGCGTTCAAGTGTGGCAGGATACTTTTAGGGAGCTGATGTCCTTAATCCAAGCGAAACAGCTTGTGCTGCAACTGCCGCGGTCGCGCTTTGAGCTGCAGAAGGCAGGCGCCGCGGTACGTGCCGCCGAAGCTTCCGGGAGAAACCCGGGGAAATACTTTCTTATGTAACCCCACATAAAAAACAGCAGCCAGGATCTCTGCTCCTGTGCTGCTGTTTTGGAATATATCTTACAGTAAACCCCACAATGCCGGTACGATTGCCGGTTCCCAGCCTGGCAGGGAAGTGTGGGCTTGGATGCAATAGTATGTTTGGCCCTCGTATGTCACTTGATCGTTAGCCTTGTAGTTGACGTTTGGCGCCCAGGGAGCAATGGCGTTCCCGCCGTCTGCATCGGTCGCTGCCGTCACTGAAGCGCCATCGGATACATTGCCCGCGGCATCTTGGGCTTTTACCGTGAACGTATACGTCGTATTCGGTGTGAGTCCACTAATCGTGGCGCTCGTGCCGGATACGTTCAGCTCGTTCGAGCCATAGCTGACCGTATATCCTGTAACGCCCACGTTATCTGTGGATGCACCCCAGGATAGAGTGACGCTGTTCGATGTCTTTCCGGTGACCTGAAGATTCGCAGGTGCGGTTGGCGGCGTCGTATCGCCGGCAGCCGGGTCTGTCGTGACGGACAATGGGCTGCTTGGAGCGGATACGTTGCCCGCGGCATCCCGGGCTTTTATTGTAAACGTATAGGTTGTATTCGGTGCGAGTCCGCTGATCGTGGCACTCGTGCCGGACACGCTCAACTCGTTCGGGCCGTAGCTGACCGTATATCCTATAACGCCAACATTATCCGTGGATGCGCCCCAGGAGAGGGAGACGCTGGTAGGCGTTTTTCCAGTAACCTGAAGATTCGCCGGTACAGTTGGCGGCGTCGTATCCGAACCGTTGCCAGGTCCGCCCGTTCCTGTGGACAAATCGCTCGCCAGCTTGTTCAAGAGCGTCTTGTTCCGGTCGCCGCTGAACTCCCAGAACATGGCCCCGCCTAGACCATTGCTCTTAATGAAGTCGGTTTTGTGGCTGAAGGACTCTACGTCGTCATAGGAAATATAAATGCGGCTTGAGGCGTTGTATAAGTATGGCACTTTAGCCGTGTCGTTCCAATGACGAGTATATCCATTTTTGTTGATATAATTCGCTTCCAGATCGCTGAAATCGAAAATGCCGGATTCCCATGTCCCGTTCGAGACTCCAGAGCAGCTTTGGTACTGTCCGTTGCCGCCGGAGCCGCAATTTGCCCAGCCGCGACCGTAGAACGGCATGCCCATTACGATTTTACTTGCCGGAACGCCTGCATTCAGATGGCCTTGAATTCCAGTGGCGGCATTGAATGTCGCTGCATCGGGCACTCCTGCGGCAGCAGCGGCAGGATCGTAGTGAAGAGGAGCGTTATGCGCGCTAACGGTTTGCCAGCCGCCGTTGAAGTCGTAGGTCATAATATTGATCCAGTCGACAACCGATGCGATGCCGGCAAGCTCGGTATTTTGCGCAAATGACGGACTTGCGCCCGAGGCGATCGTCAGCAGATAGGTTTTACCGTCTTGCGCGCCGGCTGCGTCAAGCTTCTCGCGGATTTTTTGCAGCAGCAGCGTATAGTTTTGCTTATCCGCAGGGCTGACGCTATTGCCGGATAATCCGCCGCCAACCGGATATTCCCAATCCAGGTCCACGCCGTCAAATTGATATTTGCGCAGGAAATCAACCGCCGAGTTGGCAAAGGTCTCGCGTGTTTGCGCGTTTGCCGCCACATCGGAGAAGCGGTTCGACCAGCTCCAGCCGCCGACGGAAATAATCGTCTTCAGTCCAGGATTCTCTTGCTTCAGCTTGATCAACTGGCCGATATTCCCTTTAATCGGTTTATCCCAGGTATCGCCCGGGAAGGATTTTTGGGCGTCGATCCAGGGATCGCCGAGTACGATCGTACCGTTTGGCACATTGATCGTGCCGATCTCGTCTTGACAGGACCAAGTGACCGGGTTAGGTCCGGTAGGGTCCGGATTTCCGTGTATGCCGTTCCAGCAAATATCCGCGAACGCATAGTTGATGTGCGTCACTTTGCTGGCATCGATATCGGAGACGTTATAGTTCCTTCCATACGCCCCCCAGGACGGATAATAGCCGATGATTTTATAATCGGAAGCCGCCTCCGCTTTTTGCCCCCCGTAAGCCAATGAGGAAAACACAGATAGAGTTACGATGATAGCCAACAGCAGGATGCTGCCCTTTGAAAATAATTGTTTACGTAGTGTCATTGCTTAAATCCACCTCTTGTCCAATAGTTTTGTAGTGCATGAAGCCTGCAGGCAAATCTAAGAATCTATCAACCCCCTTTATGGAATAATCAGCAAATAATAGGAAAGGGTTACCTATTATTCTAATTGCTAGGCGGATTCGTATGAAGGGAGAGGTTTGTGTGATTAGGGGAGAAAAATCTACCATATTGTATGGAGAGGTATATCAAATTCGGCGACAGGGTTAAAAGGAGTTTTATGCAAAAAAAGAGCCCAGTTATGAATGTTAACAGGGCCCTAGTCAGCTCTATGGTGTTTTCACGGCTTACCTCTATTCAGTGCGTAGGCTTTATTGCAGCACATCAACGACCGGCGTACTCCTCGTATTGTGTGGTGAAATGATTGATTTTGGTCGTTACTTTTTGCAGATGTTTCTGCATGGTTCGGATCTCGTTCTCGACGTTTTTCTTATGCTCGATCAATATTTCACAGCGCTGTTTCAGCGTTCCTCCGCCTTGTACGCTTAAATCGACGAATTCCTTGATCTGCTTAATAGGCATGCCTGTTTCCTTCAGGCAGCAGATTAATCCAAGCCACTCCAAATCGTCGTCGGTAAAGCGGCGTATGCCGCCTTCACTGCGCTTGACGAACGGGAGCAGTCCTTCTTTTTCATAATAACGCAGCGTGTGACTAGGCAAATTAGTTTTTTCCGATACTTGTTTAATGGAGTAGATCATCGCCATCTTATTTCTCTCCCGAATATAATTTGGTGTGCAGCTCTTGACTTGAAGTTAACTTTAAGGCTTAAGATTCTATTGTACAATACAAGCCGTTGATTCAAAAGTTTAGACAAGGAGGATATGAATCATGAGAACGATGAAACTTGGAACCAGCAACCTGGAGGTGCCGGTGATTGCCGTTGGCTGCATGCGCATCAATTCGCTGGGACAAGCCGAGGCGGAGAAATTTGTGCAGACGGCGCTTGAAGCAGGGGCGAATTTTTTTGACCATGCGGATATTTACGGCGGCGGCAACTGCGAGGAGATTTTCGCTGATGCGATTCATATGAATGATGATGTGCGCGAGAAAATTATCCTGCAGTCCAAATGCGGCATTCGCCAGGGTATGTTTGATTTCTCCAAAGAGCATATATTGAATTCCGTAGACGGTATTCTGAAAAGGTTAAAAACCGATTATCTCGACGTGCTGCTGCTGCATCGTCCTGACGCCTTGGTGGAACCGGAGGAAGTAGCAGAGGCGTTCGATAAGCTGGAGAGCTCAGGCAAGGTACGTCATTTCGGGGTCTCCAACCAAAAGCCAATGCAGATCGAGCTGTTGAAGAAGCATGTGAAGCAGCCGCTGGTTGCGAATCAGTTGCAGCTGAGCATCACGAATGCGACGATGATTTCAAACGGAATCAACGTCAACATGGAAAATGACGCTGCGGTCAACCGTGACGGCAGCATTCTCGATTATAGCCGATTGCATGATATTACTATTCAGCCATGGTCGCCGTTCCAATACGGCTTCTTTGAAGGGGTTTTCCTCGGCAGCGACAAATTCCCTGAACTGAACCGGAAAATCGATGAGATCGCGGCAAAATACGAGGTTTCCAACACCACGATCGCGATTGCATGGCTTCTCCGTCATCCGGCTAAAATGCAGCCGGTAACCGGTACGATGAGTCTGGAGAGAATACTGGACTGCTGCAAAGCTGCTGACATCACGCTTACTCGTGAAGAGTGGTACGAAATTTACCGCGCGGCAGGGAATGTGCTTCCCTAGTTCTTTCATAATCTTTTCTTCTATGCCCTTATCCTAAGGGCATTTTTTTTTCTTCTTCGTGTTAGTGAACCATGGACAAATCGTCCGCAAAATCACATTTCCAGCTTGGCTGCGATAAATGTTCACAGAAAGGGTTAAACATATTCAAAAAAAAATCACGTCCTCCAGTGGAGAACGTGATATGAATCTGCTTGACCCCGTGTTTCAACATCGTCATTTACGCCTTCGGGCGACCACTGCCAACCGGCCGTTTTCGGTTGAGTACTCACAAGTAGACAGTACAATCAGCTTATCGCCATACCGGGCTGTTACGCCTGTGTCGTAGAGAGCAAGTTTTTTGATGTTCTGAACATACGACTCGAACTCGGCGGGGGTTCCTACCTTCTCAATCTGGTAGTACTTAAAAACGTTGTCTGATTTGCGATAAACCTGTGAGAGAAAAACGGCAACGATCTCATATTCTTCCTTCTCGTAAAGCGTACTGAACTCGAAAGTAGCATGCTCCCTATAATAGCTTTCTTTCTTGTACTTCATCAGATCTGCAAACATCAGGCCGCTTTTCATATGATGTCCGTGAATCAGCAAAATGCCTGAATCGTTTATCCGGCTGGATGCGTCCAAAAAGAGGAGGCCGTTTTTGCTCTTCTTTTTATCGAAATCATGATTGAGATAGAATTGCGGATCCTGCGGGTTCTGCATGACCGGGTAATCAATACGGGTGCCGTCCATTTTCAGCCAACCGATGATGTCCGGGTTTCTCTCGTAAAGCTCTTGAAATTCGGGGAGCATGACTTGCCCGGGCGCTTTCGTGCTGAAAGGGGAGGGGGAGGCAGAGCCCCCGCCTGTGCCTGATCCGTTTTTCCAGACCGCTGCCAGTTCTTTCATTCGCTGCTGTTCAGCATAATCCCGCAAAAGAATTCGCGCAACAGAGAAGAGAGAGAAAATCAACAGAAGAGTGGAACAGGCGATAAGAACTTTTTTGAGTTTGCTCATTTTCTTCTTACCGCCTTTCCGTTTACTGAATGTGCTTCTTCTTGCTGCTGGACAGACAGAACGCGATTACCATTAAGGACATCAGCGCCAAAGCCATATAGAAGAATGGCGATGTGCTATTATCCTCTGTTTTCGGAACATCGTCCAGCTCGTCGTTGGCGTTACCAACTTTGCTATTGCCGTTACCGGCATCGCTATTGCCGTTAATGGCTTCGCTGTTGCCGTTCTCGGCTTGGCTATTGCCGTTGCCGGCTTGGCTATTGCCGTTGTCGGCTTCGCTGTTGCCGTTGTCGGCTTCGCTATTGCCGTTGTCAGCTTCGCTATTGCCGTTATCGGCCTCGCTGCTGCCGTTGTCGGTTCCGCTGTTACTGTTGTCGGTTCCGCTGTTGCCGTTGCCTGATCCGCCACCGGAGCCGCCACCTGAACGGATCGGCTTCATTGGCACGTCGTATTTTACAATGTCAAAATCGACTGAAATCGTATCGCTCCTGTGCGTCTCGTATCCATCCTTCGTTACGATCAGATAGTAATCCGCTTCAGGAAACACCATGTACGCATAGAAGCCATTTGCGTCGCTATCCTGTTCCGGGCTCTCGTTATCGTGCGGCGGGAAATTCGGAACTGGAGGAAGCGTTACTTTCGTATCCGGAATGCGGCCGTTATCTCTATTCCGCTGTGTATCCGCATAATAGAGTGTAACTTTGGCTCCGTCAATTTTCTTGCCAGTAATGGCATCTCCTGTCGTTTCATCATAAACCGTACCGTAAGGGTCGACCAATTCCTCGGAAATATTCAGCTCTCCGTTAGCTTTCACGTTCAGCTGCATCACTTTGAAGAGCAGTTCCTCGCCGATCTCAGCTTTATAGCGAACTTCCATGGTGTACTTCTGCTCGCTTAGCCCTTCTACGGAGAAGGTGCCGTTCGAAGCCATCGGAAACGCCTTGGGATGGCCGTTCTCCTTAATATAATTGCCGTCTTTGTCCTTCAAATAGATATACATATTGCTGGTAAACGAATCGTTGAACAGCTCTGTTGTTCCATCCAGCTGCTTGAACAGAATGATCCCTACCGCCGTAATGTCCGCCGGAACGGTCTCGTCCGTTACGCTGCTGTCCACATTGGCCTTCTGCGTGAACTCGACAGGGACATCCATCCTGCCCACCTGATACAGCTTCGTATACGTGATCGTATAGTCGGTATCCGCCTGGGCAGGGATCGAATATTCACCTTTATCATTTGTCCAAATCGTCTGCTGTTCGTTGGTCTTCTTGTTCGTCACGATGATTTTCGCATTCGGAATTTCTTGGCCTGTGTTGTTGTCACGCAGTACGCCTTCCAGATACGGACGGGTATTGACAAAGTGTACTTCGGCCACTTGTTTCTCCGGAATTGCGCCTGTGTGAACGAGACTTTCAGGATCCGTCACATAGCCGTCCTTCGTATAATCATCCTGGATCACCGTATATTCGAGATACGTCGGAAGTCCTTGCACAACGAACGTCTGGCCATCTGTAAGCTCGAAGGTGTCTCCGCTCATAATCGTGCCCTTGCTGCCGTCCGACTTCTCATAGGAGTAGGATTCGTCCGCTCCCTCGCCTGTGAAAGTGACCGTGTACTTGAACGGCTTTCTCTTGTCGTCGTCTTTGCCTTTAACCGTGTTGCTGATGAGCAGGCCGCCCTCTAAGACCCGCACGTTCGTGAACGGGGCCTCTTCATCTTTGCCCTCCATGATTCCGGTATAATACCGATCCTCAGGAATGGTCGCGTATTCGTCGGCTGTGTAGTCCTTCTGAGTCACTGTGTATTTCAGATCCTTAGGCAGACCCACAATTTCCAGTGTCTCTCCATGCTTGAGTGTGAAGGTACCGCCGGACTTGATCGTACCTTTGCCGCCGTCCGACTTCTCGTAAGAGTAGCTTCCATCCTTGCCTGTGCCGTCAAAGGTCACCGTGTACTCGAACTCCTTCGTCTTATCGCCGCCGTTGCCCATGACCGTGTTGCTGATCGTCAGCTTGTTGACGGTCCGTTCATTGGTGAAGTCCGCTTCGCGATCGGCGCGCGCCATGACTCCCTCATCAGACAATGCCACAGGGATGGTCGCGTAGCCGTCGTTCTTGTAACCGTCCTGGGTGATCGTATACTTCAAATTCTCTGGAAGATCCTTGATTTTAAGGGTCTCACCATGCTTGAGCTCGAAGGTATCGCCGGATCTGACCTTGCCCGTCGTGCCGTCTGAATGCTCGTAATTGTAATCTTGACCCTTTCCTGTACCGTCAAAGGTGACCGTGTACTTAAACGGCTTGCCCGGTTCTGCGCCGTCTCCCGTGACGGTATTGCTGACGGTCAGATCGCTAACGTACCGCTCGTTGACAAAATCTGCTTTGTGGTCGCTTTTATTCTCGATTTTGTCGGAGTATTGCTTATTCCCCGGGGCGGTCGTGTAGCCATCGGCGGTATAATCGGCCTCGGTTACCGTATAGACCAGACCCGCAGGCAATGCCGGGAGCGTCACTGATTCCCCGTGCTTGAGGGTAATCTTGCCTCCGCTCTTGATCTTGCCAAACGTATTATCCGGCTTCTTATAGGTGTACTCTCCGTCCTGGCCTTCGCCGGTGAAGGTTACGGTGTACTCAAAATCCTTGGAGGAATCGCTGCCGTTTCCTTTCACCTCATTGCTGATGGTCAGCTTTCCTTGCGCCGGCGTAGGCACAACCAGCGGATTATTCGTATCTACCTTTATGCCGTCTACCCAGATAGGCTTTCCTGGCGTATTTCCTACATATACCTGGTACACATGTGTGATCGGCAGCCAAGTATTTGTGTCAATATAGGTTTCTTTCAGCTCATAATACCCCGGGTTCGGGAATAGCAGATTGAGCTTACCGTCATCCCCGGTTGTTCCTTCGGCGGTTTGAGTTCCGTCGTCTTTCTTAAACAACGTAAACTTCACGCCTTTTAGCGGCTTAGCATCAGGATCTACCTTTTTCAGGGGGAGCTGGGCATTGGAGCTTGAACTGCCGGCTACGTCTGAGCTGTCCAGCGTACTTTCGCTTCTGGCACTGACAGATTTTAGCTTATCATCGCCAATCAGCTTTACCTCGTTGCCCATTTTGTCCCCGGCTTTTGTTTTAGATGGGTCAACCTCTGATTGATACACAAACTGGTAAAACTTATTAGGGTCGTCCATTTTGAATTTTAGAACTGTGGTGCCTCCCGAGCCTGGTGCAGCTTCGACCTGAACTTCAGCATTCGGGTCGCTTAGATCCAGTGCTGCGCCGTCCCGTTCCAGAGCACCGCTAGCAGTCATTTTAGCAGGATAAACTGCCATGCTAGGCGCTGTCAGTACAAGATTCCCGCCTACATCATAGCGCAGGTTCATACCTGCACCTAAGGTATCCTGCAAATAAACGCCCTGCTTCATGTTGAATGGCGGGGTATAGTTCACTGTCCATTCCAGTACCCCTGGAACTGGCTTAGTTACCGACTTGCCCAGGGTCTGAATAGGGACGATAACTTTGCGCTGTTCGGTGACGACCTTTTCCGCACCGCCCCAGGTCATATGCAGGTCGGCTTTGTTATACAGCACCTGCCTGTCTGTGCCGATTGTAGTGTATTCCTCCAAATATTTCTCCAGCGCTGCATTGGAAGGTCTTGCCTTTACCAAAATGACATAAGGGCCTTCCAGTTCAGAGAAGGTGAAGGTACCTACGTTGCCGCTATGGGAGAAACTCACCACATGAGCACGGTCGTTCGGCTCGATGATTGACACGGCGTTGTTTCGAACCCCATAGCCGGTGCCACTGTCATTATCCGAATAGCCCTTGTAAAGCTCATAGTCCTTTCCATTTGCAAAAGGAACAAATTCCCAACCCTCCGGCAAGGTATCCACCAGCTTCACATTGGTGATAACCCGATTTCCGCCGTCTCTCGCCATTTCGACCGTGTTGTAGCCCGGCATATTGACGCCTAGACGGAAGGTGACGGTCTTGGTTGTACGGTCATACCCAGCCAAGGTGTATTCGTCGCCGCTTGATGTACCATCATAACCGATATAGCGGTGAACGTCGTTCGGGGTATACCATGTGTCAGCCGTCCCGTCCTTTTTAATAGGATAGGATGCCGTAAGCATATCCTTATTCAGAATACGCAGGTGAAGGTTGATCTGATTTTCTGCTTGTTTTACGTTTTCACCGTCAAAGAGCAAAGCCCGGTTCCAGCGTGTTTTCCCTGCGTTAATATCCTGCCTGAAGAGGACATCCAGGTTGGTTTCAAGTGCACGGAAACTGAAAGATGTAGCTTTGTCGGTGTTGTATCCGGTCACCTTGATCAAATCCGCAACCACTTCACCGTTCACAGTTAAAGGAATAGCCTTCATGTTCAAGCCGGCTGCATTGGTCACACCCTTCAAGGTTCCATCCTGATACCTCTTCCAAAGCTGCGCAGTATTAACTTTTGCTTTGATTTTCGCAATCGTTTCCGCGCTTACCTCGCCGGTTTCATCCACAGCGTTGTCCAAGACGTTCAAATCTCCGCCATGGATCAGCACATCGTATACGACGGCATTTGGCAGGGCATACTGTGGTGTTAGATTGACGGTCCATGTAATGCCGCCTAGGTTATAATCTGCCATCGAAATAGAGCCTGCTTTTGTGAACGTATGCGCCCCGACGATGATTCTCGCCTCGTCGGTTACCGCATTGGGTCTGGTACCAGTTTTAACATCATTGTTCTGTAAGGCATTTCCGTTCGCGTCCTTGGTCTCCAAATCCCAGTTGGCGCGTGGTACATTGGTGAAGTCGTCTCCGCTTATAATTTTGGACTGAATCACCAGTTGGACGCGCCCATTAATATCCCCGAAGGAGTAAACGCCGTTTGCATCCGGAGTAATCGACTTTGAACCGGATGTAATACCGTCTTCCCATGTCTGATATGTTGCTGACATGAACTCGAGGCCTGTCGGCAGCACATCTGTGATGGTAAAGTTTTTTAGTCCCTTCTTGTTGTACTTACTATTGACATCGGTGGTCCATGTGATGATCTGATTCTCGTGGTCCAGCGAGCCTGCGGTCTGAATCCAGTCTGGAGCAAAGGAAATCTCTTGACCTGCACTCACTAAAACAGTATCATCGCTCTGTTGTAATCTCACTATGCCGTTCATGTCCCGATAACTACGACCAAGATTCCCCGGTGGATTCTTGTGCTCGTAATAGTAAGCTTCCTTTGGAATCCACGTCTTAAACTCAACCTTCGGATCTATACCGGTCCCCGTCGGAAAGATGTAGCTCAGCTTACCGTCAACGTCGATATCCGGCACTACCGCTATCTCGTTCACCTTGAAGGAACCAGGCATATAGATACCGCGGACATTACCAAAGCCAGTATTATAAGATGCCGGGTCCGTAAAAAACTTCATCCCGTCGAGCGGCAGCTTGATTGCTGTATCAAACTTATCGAAAGCAGATACGGTTGATTGCCAAGTAATCGCACCCTCAACAAATTGCTCGTGTTGAATTCCGCGATAGCTATACTGATCCCACCTGATCATTCCCGGCGAAGCCAATGTGATGCTGTATGCGGGCGTGACATCTGGGTTTTTCAGCTGGTAAGCTCCCCCGAAAATAGAGATAGGCTTTGACTCGCCATACACTAAGCCTGTTACATCCGAATTAGCGGTGGTTTCAAAGCCAAAAGTAACCGCTCGTCCAACACCATTGAAAAACGATTCGTCGCCATTAAATACGATCTTGATGCTATCCGGAGTAAAATAAGCGATGCCAAGCTGTTTCTGACCAAATTCAGTTGATGCCATCAAGGTTTTAGTAGCTGTCGGCAATACCACTTCCTCGAAGTAGTCATCCCTTTTTAGTTCGATCCAGTCGCCCTTCTGAATGTATAGGTCTGGATTCGCATTAGTCGGATCAGCGTCATCACCATTCACTGGCACCTTGAGGCCTTCCGACTTGAGCGTGAATGGCTGTCTGCCCTGGATGGTGCCGTTGGGATCAACAGTTTGGTTATTCTGCACCACCTCCAGCGGAAAAGGGTCGTTCACTCCCATGAACATCGCCGTTTTGTCCGCTGGACCAGCCATTAAGGCCATCGGGAAGGCGGGCGGCAGCGCAACAGGCTCATCGTACACCGCATCAGTTACCGACGGCGAGCCGTCCACGTTGACTGTTGCCGACCCAGAATCGCCTAGAGCGCTCTGCGCATATGCTGGAGCAGAGAACGTTTGTAAAATAAGCATAATCGCTAGGCAGAAAGACAGCAGAGATTTGCTTACACTCCGTTTTCGTTTCATTTCTAGAATCTCCTCCATTTCCGAAGTTTTGTCGACAGCAAGATCGTCTGCAGTGCACAAACGAATAGTCATTTGCTATTTGCTTGACCCCTGTTGCCCTTCACATCTTCGAAATCTTGCGGAGTCTAGATGACCGAGCAAGCTCAGGGTGTGCAGGCGGTTGATCAATGCTTAGTAACTCCCCCCTCTCCGTCGACCATCTTCGTTATAAAAAAACAGAATACGCCAAATTTACACAGCGTATCCGTGCCATTTTACTAACACGATCTAGACAAGAACTACACAAGAACTTTACAAAAACTATACAACCACTCGACAATAATAACTCATCTTCTGCGCAGACCTATTTTAGGTAAGAGCCTTCTTGGCGTTTCCCTTGATTCAAATAATTGAAGCAGAAAATGAAAAGGCTCTGAGTACGATGCCCAGAGCCTTATTGATTCAATTATTATTCCGAACTGAACTTGCATACAAGCTATCATCACACAGCATTGAATTCATATTCAGGAAAGCATCTCCCACTTCGCCCACATTTCCTGCGGATTCAGCTCATAGATATCGTTCTCCCTGAACATAAACTGGTGCATGATGAATTCCCGGCGAATCGTGGCAAAATCCTCGTGATAATTTTTGATGAACGCATTGATTTCCGGCTCGCTGTACTTGCGGCCAAGCTCCAGCCGGGATACCAGATGCTCGAGTATGATCAGCTTCTTCTTCAACTGGGCAGGAATGCTCTTCAACTTGCCCTCGGCGGTAAAAAAGTTCTTTATGACGGATTCTTTGATGCGCTGCTGCTGTTCATCCAGCATACTTGTTCCCCCTTCGGACGCCCGGTAAATCAGGTTGACGGTGGCGTCGGCGTTATTTTTCAGAAAATAATGGTTCAGCGAGAAAAAGATCGTGTTTTTCTCCCTGCGTTCGTTAATCAAGCTCGCTTCCCGAAGCTTTGCGGCGTGATGCGTAATGGTGGCTGGGGTTACGCCCAGCTTCTTGGCCAATTCCTGGCCATTTCGTTCACCATCTTTGAGCAGGATCAATATTCGGATTCGGGTAGGATCGGCAAGCGCTTTATGGTAGGTTACGACCTTATCTAATTGCAAAAACAAGATACCTCCATTTCGTGATTTGATGATCATCTAATTAGATATATGTTAAATTAGATTCTAATGAAACTAGGGAGCAATGTCAATTCATTAATCAAAAAAAGGATTTTCAGCTGCTTTGTCGAATTAAACATAGTTCTTTATTCCTACATACATTTACAGTCAGAAAAGGAGTTGCTAGAGGAGTGCAGCAAAATAACAGGACACCACATCAGAACAGAGTAAGCGGAAGCCAAGCGGCAGTAAGCCAAGTGCAGGGGAAGGGGAAGAAAGGCGGCAAGAAGAAGCAGCCTGTTGACCGGCTGGGGCAAGCCGTCGTATCGCTCATTTTCGGCATTTTTGGAATGTTCTTATTCCTATTGTCCTGCATCATGATGAACATTGATTCACAGTATTCGTATACGACTTCGCCTGGCACGATGTTTACCATCGTTATTGCTTATATCGTGAATACCGTCGGTTTTATTTTGGGAATTCGGGCCAGACGCTCGACCAAAGGCCGAGGGATGGCGATCGCGGGAATTACGCTGACAGCGCTGCCGTTTGTGCTGATGACGTTGTTCATTGGCGGGGCAATTATTTTAACGTTCTTTTTACTCAGGTAAAAGATAAGAAGGTAGCCCGCCCATTAAAATGGGCGGGCCTTTTTTGTCATATTAATAAGCGATTCCGGCACGTGCCCGGATATAGGTCATATCCTCGATTTGCCGGTAAGCGAATTCCGCCGTATCCGCAACCGATATTTCCGATCCGTCTTCAGGCAGGAAATCGCGTTCCACGCGGTATATTCCCACATGCTTTCCCTCAGGCAAATAGGTAGGGCAAACGATGGTCCAGTCAAGCTGAGATTGCCGGAGCAATTCATATGCCTTGTGATGTTCCTCAGCAGCACGGGTAAGCTTGCGCTTGGATTCAGCGGACTCGTAACGCAGTAGATGGGGCTGGGCTCTGCTCTGCAAAATGCCCGCGGTACCGATCGTAATAATCCGCTTGATGCCTTCCTTGCACATCGCATCGACGATGAGCGGCATTGAGGCGGATAACGTGGTCGTACCATCCGTGCTCAGCGCGCAGAGCACAACATCCTGGCCATGCAGAACGCGGGCGATATCCTCCTTATTCAGAGCATTCCCCTTCACGAGTGTTAGCTGCTTCCCCATAACTGCCATTTTGTCTGGATCCCGAACCAGCGTGGTCACCTGATGGCCGTCTTGAAGGGCAAGAGCTGCAAGCTGCTGGCCTACCCGGCCTGTAGCGCCTAATATGGAAATGTTCATGGGGAGCAGCTCCCCTTTCGAGAGAAGATTACTTCCAAGTCGTTACCGCATCAACCGGCAAACGATAGGAAGGGCGGCCTTCGGTAGCTGCCTTGCCAATAGATATGATCATGACAGGAACATGGCGCTCTTTCTCCAGACCAAAGGCTTCGGCAATTCGCTGCTTGTCGTATCCGCCGATTGGATTCGTGTCGTAGCCATGGGCGCGGGCGACCAGCATAAGCTGCATGGATACAAGACTGGCATCAATGAGCACAATGTCCCGCATGTTCTGTTCAGGCAGGCTTTCATACATCGGCTTGAAGGAAGTGAGCAGCTTCTCTTTGACATCTTCAGGCATATAGCCAAGCTCCACTGATTTTTCGTAGATCTCGTCAGCATTTTCAATGCACTTCATGTCGGCGAAGACGGCGATCACAGCTGCGGAAGTGTTGACCTGATTCGTATTGAACATGGCGAGCTCGGCCATTTTCTGTTTGCCCTCTGGTGTATCGATCACCACGAAGCGCCATGGCTGCATATTGGTCGAGGAAGGAGCTGTGGTGGCTTCCGCCAGAATCTCCGTCATTTCCTCGCGGCTGATTTTTACGGATGGATCATAGTTTTTTACGGAACGGCGTCCGAGGACGATTTCTTTGAAATCTTTAACAGTGGCTGTACTCATATGTGTATCTCTCCTATCTATTTAATATTTACTGATGTTGCTTTGAATCCGCATTAACATATCGGTCAGAATGCGCAGCTCTTCCGAATTGAAGCCCTGCAGCATTTGATCGACAAAACAACGTTTCTCTGCGCTGCAGCCAAGGATCTGCTCTCGTCCTTCCTTGGTCAGGCTGACAAAGGTCTCCCGATGGTCGGAAGGGTTTCTCCGTCTGGCCACCATTCCCTGGGACTCAAGCTGCTTTAAATGCCGGGTGACCGCTGCGTTGTCGATGTTGACTGATTTCTGCAGCGTAGACTGAGTCATCTCATCTGTCTGAAACAGTTGATGCAGCAGCTCATACCGGGACAAGCTCATATTGGTGTTGCGTTCAAACTTTGGGCCAAACTGATTGCAAAGCTCTCTAAGCAGGAACAAAACGCGCTCTTGGTCTGAAACGGAGCAATTCATGTCATGACCTCCTAGGTGCCGTAACTTGCCTTGTTGTTAAATTTGTATAGTTCAATTCATTGAGGGGTCAATAGTTGACCTATCAATTAATTTATTACAAAACAGCAAGAAATGCAATAGTATTTTTTTTAGCGGATGATCTCTAATGTTCTTCCATAATTCAAAAGCTCGTCGTAAGGGTCGCCATCCAAGCCAAAAACTTGAGCAAAAGCTGGCTCTGTCTTCATGCCCAGTTCTTTTAAGCGGATGATCTCTGCTCTTAAGTGGGGATTTGCAGTGAGAAGGTGGTGTTCAACAATCATGTGAAGATAGGCGTTCTGCTGTTCTGCCGGCCTTGGTTGTCCGAATAATTCGAATTCAAAGCCGCTAAAGCGAAAGTTGGCTGTAATCGTCGGAGTATTTCTAATAGTCAATTCGTTGAGGATAAATCCGGATAAGTGGCCGTACAGAAGCTGGACTTCTTCTTTGAAAATATCGAACTTATGAACTTCCATGATCATATCCAGGTCCGAATGGCGTATATCAATGGAAATGGGGATAGTCCCGCATAAAATGGGATGATAAATGGCCATATCGCTGATAATATTCAGTTCATTTATGGCCTTGAAGGCTTGACGTTGTATAGGGCTGCCAAACTGCAAGTAGCTTATTGTCTTAAAGATGTAGATTACCTCCTTGCTCATAAAGAATGCCGCCGCATGCATCAAAATGCCGAATTGTAGTACGGATAATGCATTTGTTCTTGAATTTCCCGGGCGACCTCTTTGCTCGTAAGTGATTCCACTACGTACAATCCTAAGTCGAGGGAAGCCGATACTCCGCCGCCTGTAAAAATGTTCCCGTCCCGGATGAAACGATCCTTCACGACTTCAGAGCAGTAAGGAGCCAACAGCTCGTAAGCGGAGGGATTCGTGGTTGCTCTTTTGCCTTCTAAAAACCCTGCTGCTCCTAAAATCAAAGCCCCCGTACAAACAGACACTTTATATTCTACCTCCTGGGCGGTTTGAATCCATGTAATAAACTCGGAATCATACCTAAGCTGCCTGGTGGAGAAGCCTCCTGGGATAAAAATTAAATCATAGCCCGACAGGTCTGGGGATACATGTTCAATTTTGACCGTTAACCCCCGGTCATCTTTGATCTCTTCTTTGTTGGCACAAAAATCCCATTGCACATTGTCCATGGCGCTTAGAATTCTCATTCGGGTTACAGCATCATAGAAGCCAACCAAATCAAGCGAAGTCATCTGGTCAAACAAAATGAAAGCCATTTTCATAAATCAACACCTGACCTTTCGCATGAAATAAAAAAAGCATCTGGTCACTAAACCAAATACTTTGTCACACATATAATTATTACCTACTACATTTATATCAAGGATTCCTGTATTTTACAATTGTAACTTCGATGATCCCGAAAAAATGCACCATCGCCTAATGTACAGCATATGTTAAGTTAGATTGCTTTGGAAG
Source organism: Paenibacillus sp. YSY-4.3 (assembly GCF_054767475.1). Taxonomy (NCBI): domain Bacteria; kingdom Bacillati; phylum Bacillota; class Bacilli; order Caryophanales; family Paenibacillaceae; genus Paenibacillus; species Paenibacillus sp. YSY-4.3. Next base: position 352,168 of record NZ_BAABMC010000001.1, read on the forward strand.
GGTGGTTTAGACGTGTACTATACGAATTATTACCGAACGGATACCGGTCTAATTGCAGACATTGAACGTGCAATCAACGGAGAGTACTCGGCTATTGCATGTTATGAGCAGTTGGCAGGAATGGCTCCGAATGAAGAGGAACGAAACAGAATTCTGGAAATACGTAAAGACGAGATTAGGCATTTTCAAACCTTCTCACAAATTTATACCTCGTTAACCGGCAGGCGGCCTGTTCCGCACATCACTGAAAAATGCCCCTCAGAATATTCTGCCGGACTTCACTTTGCTTTTAAAGATGAACAAGAAACGGTAGATTTTTACCTGGATGTCGCAGATAAAGCTACTGACCCCAATATCAAAGAACGCTTCAAGCGAGCAGCTGCCGATGAACAAAATCATGCGGTATGGTTTCTTTATTTAATTACATCAGGATATAAACCGCGTTGATGAGGCGCGGTCTTTTTTTTGGATCTCAAAGTTAAATGGAGTTGGCAAGTTGCATTCTAAAGGCGAGGGTTCAGCTAGCAGATCACCAATAACTTTGCTATAGACTGAGGTTTTGCCATAAATGGCAGAGCCTTATTTTCGTTAAGACATCCCTATCTAATAGTAAAAATTACGATTTATATTGACATAAAATTCAAAACATAGTATATTCTCATTTATTACTAATAGTAATGGTTACGATTTACAAATGAAAAAGGGAGAGATTATTTATGAAAAACAATTTTATCAAATCAATAGTTATGTTTTGCTTATTAGGCGCAATGCTCGCAGGTTGTCAAGAAAACGAAGGTGCACCAATTCAAGAGGCTTTGACTTCTTCCGAATCTACAGAAAGTAGCAATCGAAACCATGATAGTCACGGTCATAACCATGACCACAGTCATGACAATCATCATCACAACGATGAGAAACAGAAAGAAATATATGCAGGAAAATTTGAAGATCAGGAAGTTAAAGATCGGGAACTATCTGATTGGAAAGGTGATTGGCAATCCGTTTATCCATACTTGTTAGATGGGAGTCTAGATGAGGTCTTACATAAAAAAGCAGACACCAAAAAAGATAAAACCTTTGAAGAGTACAAGGATTATTATTCAGTTGGGTATAAGACAGATATTGAACGAATCGCTATTCAAGATAATGCGATAACCTTTTATAAAAATGGGGAAGGAAAAACTGGAGAATATAAATATCATGGATACGAAATTTTGACTTATGAATCAGGAAATAGAGGCGTTCGTTATTTATTTGATTTAGTTGGGGAGGCAGACGGTTTGCCAGCTCATGTCCAATTTAGTGATCATAGTATTTATCCAACAAAAGCAGGCCACTACCATATCTATTTTGGAAATAAAGACCATGACACTCTTTTAAAAGAATTAGAAAATTGGCCGACCTATTATCCCTCTAATCTAAGTGGAGAAGAAATCGCCGAAGAAATGAATGCACATTAGTATTAACTAATACCCAATCCGTGATTGCTTTAACAGGTGGAGCTCCTTTTAAAAGGGGCTCCGCTTTTGGGATAACGATTGATTAAATGTAATCAGCTTTAATGATTGTCCAATCAATCTCTCTATCTCTTACATATCTTGAAGTATCAAAAAAAAGGAGTTGATATTTTTGGTACGTATTCTTGATAAAGCAGCCGTACAGCCGCGTCGCAGATTCAACCCGTCTAAAGCGTTTACGATTCAGCGTTCCCCGGCAAAATCGGGCATAGCAGCGATTGCAATTCGGATTCCAGTGAATTCTCAACCAAATCGGGTAGATTTGGTAGTATCCGTTGGTGTAAGAGGGGTTATAGGCATTGGGCAAATTCGCTTTAGAATTTTCCGTGATGGAAAAGAAATTTACAACACACAGCAAGGTATCGAATCTACGGGTTCAGAACAAAATTATGTAGTTACTTTCCAGGCTGAAGATAGAAATGTAAGAGCAGGTACCCATGGCTACACAGTTACAGCTGAAAACCTTACTGCAAAAACAAGAGTGGATGTTGTCGGACCTATATCGTTTAGTGGGTTAGCTGTTAAAACCAGAAACTAACGGTGGCAGTTCTTGTATTCCAACTGGCATTGGACAGTCCCCGTATCCTTAAGGGCAGAGAACAAGCGAGGGACATTAGTCCCTCGCACTGTCAAGCGTTTCTATGCTTCCGGTGCCAGCGATGAGGTTTCTCACCGTGGTTTCGCACTGCCCTCCTCATAATGTAACTTATCGCTTCTCCCTGGAAACATGAAATCCAGACCCTCAATCACTGCCAGATTGATCACATTCTGCTGATTCATACGTTATCTCGTTGCTCCTGTGAGTGTATTCGATATTTCGAATATCATAAGCCGAATTACCGCTAAACGATCGAATATATATGAATTTTCATATACATTTACAGAGTTTCTCCTCCTGAGCGAGTTTATATATGAATATTCGACGAGAATTTATATTACGGTAGGCCCTTTCATAAGGACTTGAGATGATATAATCGATATCCAATGAGAGAAAGCATAATCAATACCATAGAAGAAGGGGTATCCTTAAATCATGATGCCTATTTTATTATCTATCTTCTCTCGTTTTCGGGAGAATAGGAAGACAGCCCTCATGATATGCCAAGGCTGTCTTCGCAGATAGGTATGTTATTTCATTTCATTAACAATCATGCTTTAATAACTTCAACCTTTTTATCTCCTGCTGACTTCGCCAACTCTAACGAAGTCTGATTCTGAATTGTAACAGACTGAGCCGGTGCTGAAACCGTTGTTTTACCTTGGGCAATGATTGTGCTGCCTGTAACCAAAATAGACACGACTAGAGTTGTGCTGAGGGCTGTGGAAATCACATTTCTATTACAATTGACCATGACCATACCTCCAATATCTAATCTTTGATAAGTGGCTCAAGCTATCTGGTAATTGTATTATAACGTACTGACAATGGCTGTAAAAGGTTATTTTTCCTTAAAAAGGGTTTAAGTCGGGAGGATCTTGCAGGGTTCGTTCAAGGTGACAGAACTTACATATCGTTAGTCGTGGTCGGTAAAAACGAACCATCGGTCAGCAAGATCTTTGAACTTTGCCAAGGGCTTAAAATATCCCCCTCTGCCTTCTTCAAGATCGTAGAAGCCGAATATGAAAAGTTAAGATCAGATCACAACGATTAGCTCCTTCTGCCTTTCATTACTTTAAATACTTCGAGATTTCCGTTGACTATGAGCCAACAAATCCTTTCCATGTGCGGGAGAGAGCGTTCAGGTTTCTAGACTTCTAAACAGCAACGGCAACGATCTGATCTAAGTGGCACATGAAAACCCGCCTGAGCTTTTCAAGGCGGGTTCGTTATTCTTATTCGGTAATCAGTTCTTGCATTTGCCTCGCTATCCGTAGCCCTTCCTTAATTCCCGCCTGATACATCAGCTCCTTTTCAAACGTATTCCGATGATTCTGCAGTTCATCCCATTCCAGCAGCAGTTGATACTGATCGAAGGATAGGGATGCCCTCATGCGCTCCATCAGGTGGTCGCTTTTTTCAACCTTCTACGGTTGCAATCGCCGCATGCCTAATTGATTTGCCGTTTCCATAAAACGTTTATCTAAGCCAGCTTGCATCCATTCTGGAAACGAGGGCAGCATCATTTCTTTGGTGCGCCCCGCTGTACGCTTAGTGTCGAATGAACAATGTTCCTTATTCATAGTGCCACCTGTAATTCTGCCTGCTGTCTCAGGCTGGCGATTATAGAGTCGCGTTCTGTCGGATAGCTTCAACTTCTTTGCCAATCTCGGCGCGGCGGTCGGGAGGAGTCTGGCGGCGACCGTGTTCAATTGCCAGCTTCAGGTGACGCTGGGAGAGGGAGAGCAGGTGTTGCTCGGTGGTGAGATTGATCTCGAGTTGGTACAGGTGAATGGGCTTGGACATGGGGAACGCCTCCTTGGAAGATTTGTTGTATGTTAGCTTCCTGTTGGCGATATTTCAAGTTATTCTTATGGATTTAGTTGTTTGTTGGAAATGAAAAAAGCATCTGCAGCGGTGAGGCTGTAGATGCATAATATGAAGATTACGCAATCCTTTAAATAGCTATTATAGCGAGAACAAATCGAATGTAGGGGATTCTAGGCGATTATAAGAATGTCCAGTTAGTTCAGATAGATCTGCAAATCCCCAAAGAAGCATTCCGAATTCATCTTTTTTTGACTGCTCTATCCCATCCCACGATTCAGGATTTATTGCAATGTTCTCGCTTATAATTGGCAGGGTATTGTTTATATAGTTCTGTCTCTGTTGTTGATCTAATTCTTCTAGTTGCTGGCGATATTTGAAAAAGAGTTCATCATTATCTTTGAGCCATGAAATAATACAGTATGTCTTATTTTCTTCAGAAAAGACAATTACAAAAATATGCTTAGCTAACGTCCTGATATCTCGTAAATCTTGTAATTGATTTCCCTGTAAATCAGTAGTTGGTGCTTCAAACCCTGAAGCCGCAAAATTTATTTGAAACGGCATTTCCCAAACTACACTGGATAGAATATTATACTGAGCAGTAAGAAGTGAATTATCGAACTGACTCTTGACAGGCTGGAAATCATCAATAGACATAAGCATACCACCAAACGGATCTTCATCTCTTGGAATCCCAATTAACGATGGCTTACGTCTAAACGCATTTTTTTGCATATTAACTACTTCCAGTTTCTTATGGTATTCAACAGCAAAACAACGATAAGTGTACAAGAAGACATGTAATTCACTTCCATCGAAAAGACCGTCTTCAATAGGCTCGAATACCTTATTATCATGATTACCACAAAAACCGGTGAACACAGTCGCTTCTTTACGTCCCCATTTAGTCATAACTGCAAATGGATTGTCTGACTTAGGGCAAGGCATATACACATGTCCATTACTAGAAAGGCGCTTTAGTATTTTGTTGTTTTGAATAGAATGCGCACCAATTATTTTTTCGGAGCATGCTGACTTATCTGGATGTAGACATTGCTTAATCTTCGATTCTTTCCTAAGAGTCTTATAACTGTCTAGAAAGTTAATTGGATTTGAAAATTCCTCATCATCATGTTTGCCTAAACAACACTTTTTGTACTTGCTTCCGCTCCCACATGGACAGGGGGCATTTCGACCTATCTTTTTATTCAAAAGTATACCTCCTGCTGGCATCACGTTAACTTGAACAATTCCGTTCAGAACAAAACACAATCAGTTCATTCCTTGGGTCTGGTAAAACAAATTATTTGAAATGATTTGATAAGCAATCCCTCTGATACACTTACATGAACAATGTTACTGGCTCACAGAGACAGAAGTGTTCCTGCTGTTGCGCTGACCACTGTAGCCCACGTGGTCTCCAAGAGAGACGCTATCAGAAGCCTTAGATTCATCAGCATCCCCTCCTTAGATTGAACAGCAACTACTTTACGACTGACGTATAGAACCAGCGACAACACTCCAATTAGAAGCAAAGCCACAGGGTCAACGAACAGTTGCAGAAACACTTCTGGCTGGAGACAAACTGTCTCTGTCAGCCAATAACATCTCTCAGTTCCTTACAATATCCTCCAATTATCTTAACAGATTGTCCGCTTAATTAATACCGTTTTACTAGAAAAATAGTAAAGGAGACCTTGCACGCAGCAAGAGTCTCCTTCAATGTAGACTTGAGCAGTACCGTCACATCTCATTTCGTACCATCAATATTAGGCATTCCACATGACTTGAGTTTGCATTAACGAACCGCACTACTGGCTTTAGATCCCTTCCTAAATATCTCTTAGAACTTCATCAATCTGTTCTCGTTCAATACTTCGTCTCCATGCTTCAATTGAACGTTCAATTCTCTGTTTGTGTTTTAAATAAGTCAATCCATTTAAAGCCGGAAGCAGCGATTCCAAGAATGATATTCTTGCTTCCATATACGGAATCATGCTCCCTACTCCGCCATAACCTCTTGGTTCTAGTTGAATTTCATCAAACAATAGCGGATTCGAATTTAACTTAATAAAGTGCAAAATGTGTTTTTTTCGACGCTCCGGCGATAACTCAACTTCGGAAATTGATGAGAAAATTATTTTCATGAATTCGGTATTACTAAAATTGACCTCGATAAAATGTGACACCCATTCATCTTGGCGATCAATTTTTGTTTCGGAATTATTTCCTATCATAAAAAGCTGTCCTACATACTTCGCAATTTGCCAATTGTACAGATTTTCATTGCAATAATACGCTTTAAAAATATGATCGGCGTATTGTATGTACTTGTCACAATTCCAAATCACAGATAATCGTTTTTCTTCATCATTCCACAGTGTATTTTCGTCTTTCAAAGTAAATTCAATAAATTCATCAATAAATAAAATTTGGTTCTTTATAAAATAAATTAAGTATCGCCCGTCATTATCTATGTGTTTATCATAGGAAATCAATTTAAGATAAATTTCTTTGAGAAGGCTAAAATCGTTTTTGAATCGATCCATTAATATGTCCAGATTAGTACCATCATCATATGGACTGAACATTGGATAGAAATACAACGAGAACATAAATGGAGAGTATTTATGTTTACTCAAAATAATAAGACCTGCTTTTACAAAAACATCATTGTCAAATTGTCTATACTTATCTAGAAATTCAATCTCTCTGTATGGTGACGAAGTTATATTCCCCTCGTTCTCTGACAAAAAATCGTAAAACTGTTGAACCGCTTTCTCCGAAATAGAGTCAAATGGAAGATTTTTAAAGAAAGAAAACTTCCAAGCATTCTTATGATCGAATTCATAATTATTAATAATTTCATAGGTTTGCTCAGTACCAAACAATTCAAACAACTTATTAACTATGTTGTCAGGATATAAGTTGATCGGTGTGTTATGAGCTAGATACGTATTAACTGCATACAAAAAAAGTTTTTTATTTGTTGCCAGTTGAATAAAGGCATAGGATAACCCTTCTTTAATATCCCAAACATTTTTACTATCGTAATCCTGATAAATTGAACATATTTGAATTATTCTAAGAACCTTTTCTTCTGTACCGTCCGATAATAATCTTTGGATGTCAGCCTTCTTAAGTTCTTGTTCTTTCTCCCAGTCAAACTCTTCTAAGTGACGCTCACCTTTTAAAATCTTATAAATGAGATAATCGGAGCTATTAAGGTAATCGGATAAATATGGCTGTACGTCGAGAGCGATACGTTTAAGTTGATCTGTTACTATTTTTGCAATAATACAATGTGAAAGCTTATTTGAAGAAAACAACTGACTAAAGAACCGGATTATGAACTGCGAATCAAACTGAACCAGTTCTTTCTCAACCTTGTCCCTGCTGAATTGTCCATACTCTTTAATTAGTTGCTCGATTTCCAACTGATTTGATTCATTATTACAATATATTTCAAATAAACTGTTCCAGATTAATTCGCGATATTTTTTAGATCCATCACTTAATTGAACTGGTATTTGATACATTATGAATGTATGTCCTCTTCCAGCCTCCGTAGGTGAAAAATGTAGTTTAAGAAACTTAGCAGAAACTTTATTAAAAAGAATACACACATCTTTATTATTCCATTCATCAGCATGCTCGATAAATTTACTTACTAATTGAGTCTGTGTCCAATAGTCATACCGATGAGAATCCTTTCTAACACCAAACGAGTCGATAATCGTATGATAAAAACTCATGAAGTTTTGCGGTTTCTTTTTGTAATACATGAACAGTAAATCCAAAGCTAGCGGCAAATCACTTCTATCATTGAACCCCCCTAAAATGCTTAATATATCATCATTTACACTATGATTACGACTTTCCTTCTCAAAATCTATTGAGCTACTATCTAGACTCCCCTGAGGCAATGCATCGATTCTTTCTTTTAACATTAGAAGCGTTTGAGTAGGTCTAATACTATAAAATACTTTTACAAAATCGAAGAACAAGGGGCTGTGCGATTTTTCAAAGTCATCCCAAACTATGCTAATTTCTTTTTCAAGTTGTTGGTGCATATCCTTAGATGCAAAAATATTAGCAAGAGTATTGACCGCATTTATAACACGCGGCTTATAGCTTCCAAAACAAACTTTTAACATAACTGATAGTGGAATGATTTTTTTTTTCATAAATACATATGAAAGCAAATAATTGCCGAGACATTGATCAGATATTTTTACAGCTTTATCATTGTAAATGTCAACCAATTCTAGTTCGTGCAACTGATGAGCGCATTTAACAAACAAACTACTCGAAATATCTAATTGATCGAGTAGTGGCATCAGATTCTCAAGATGTTCGAGATTAATTGCTGTTAGAAAAGCAATTATGCCCGCCACTGCACACAAGTCTCTATTTTGATCAAAAATATTACTTTGTATAAATTTTTCATAATATCCTTCATACAGTTGAGTTGCGTCATTGATACTAGACAATGACTGTGTTTCAATCGCAAGTTTTCCGGCAATGATAGCAAGCCTTGCATTTCCCTCAGCAATTCTGACAATCTTATCAAGATAGGTTGAATTTAATATCTGCAAGTTAGCCTCTAATAACTTCTTTATTTCATCATCCGAAAACGTACTGATTGTGCAGATCTCTGGAATTGTAAAGTTTCGAATATCTTGAATTGTTGTTAGTTTTGCGTAGTCCCTCACTGTAATTACGATTTTCACATCATAGCCTTGACTATGCTTTGTAAGATACTGAAGAATATGTTGTAATCCCGTAATTTGGTTCGCATCGTCAATTAACAAAAGATATTTATTAGGAGTATCTAAGTACACTTTCAAGTCTTCATATATTGGTAGGCGATTACTTTGAATACAGAAGAATCTATAATTATTCTCAAACGCGTATTTTTGACAACACTCCAAGGCTAATCGTGTTTTTCCTATTCCAGCAGGCCCTGTTATCACTGTTACCTTAGTATTTTCAATTTTAGTTAATGTTTCGATGACTTCCTTTTCTCTAAACTGAAAAATAGTTGATAATGGAGCCGCCATACCATTTGAATCATACACGGATATGAACTTTTTAACTTCAAAAATCTGCTCGGTACTTATAGATATTCCTAAAAAATCTCGTGAGATTCCATGCAACCGAGTATAAATGTTACTAGCGATTTCATCTATCCCATACAATCGAAGTAATATGTCACTAGCAGTGCAAAAATCGTGCAACTCTTTGCTTTTCCCTGCGGACAAATTTGACGAAGTATGGCAATAAATGATTTCGGTAATATCTTGAACTGGTACTCCTGTTTTCTCAGGATTCAAACAGTCACAAATATCTTCATATATTTTTTCGTATATGTTTGATTGCTGAGTGGTATACATAACAAAAATATACTTTTCACTGGGATCAAGAAAGTATGTATCTGGAATTCCCTTTGTAGTCTTCATGGTCCCAGATTTCGTTCCTAACGACAACCCATTCTCATATCCCAACTTAAACAAATATGCGTCGCACAGCTCTTGAAAAGCCCCGCCATCAAGTTGTAATATCTTTTGTTTAATATCTGTCAACTTTGACATTGATAAATACCTCCCAATGTTTATCGCACATCATTCACTTACTATCCTCATTCAATTCTTTAATTGCTTCCAAATAATTCCCAAGGCATGTGCCATAATCAATTTCCGTTGTCTTTATAGTATCATGAATGTTTCCACCGAAATTACCACACAAAGGGCAAGCAACTGCGACAGCAAATTCATCTGTATCACCTATTAATAAAGTTGGAACAATAAACTTTTCATGACACGTATTGCACAGAATTTTCTTCAAAAAATACTCATTACCGGCATTCTCAATCCGATTTGGGTATTCATTTAAATGAACAATTTCATGTAGTAATTGTATGGCTTCTCCCATAAAATGCATGCATTTTTGAATTTCAACATCAAATTTTTCAAACTCAATCCACCCGTTATTATTAATTGAAACGTTATACTCTAAAAAAGTTTCGTCGAAATTAATAGTAAAACTTGCCCCAGCCGGACGTTGATGGATTATTTGGTTTCGAATATTTTTAACAATTTCTACATTATTATTAATAATAATACGAAGCAATGCTTCAAGATTATCTTTTACTTCATATGATCCTGCTATATATCGCACAATATTTTCTTTACTTATTCTTTGGAGTCTTTTACGCAGTTTGGTTCTAATTTCTTTTTGTTCATTGTCTGGTAACGGAACATACTCTACACGAGTTCCCTGCCCTGTAGGGATAAATTCAGGCTTATATCCCGAGGCTTCTATAATACTTCTCTTCGCTCTATCATCATAAAGCCCTAATTGAAAATGCATGTTTAAAAATTGATAAAGATATTCCCAGAATGAAATGATTCGAAAGATAAGATTTTCGAAATAATAAGCAATAATTCTATAGTGTTTTTCGGAGTCACGCAACGCTTTATACACAGCATAAGTACTCAAAAGTTCACCATTATAATACTTCTCTGTCTCAATCATCAATGGATATCCAGTAAACATCATTATTCCTTGGCCATACACAGCTTTTTTATCGGTAAAAAAACTTCTATACTTACTCTTATGGATCCTCTCAGCATTCTTTAAAATCTTTTTATCAATATTCATAATTTCACTAAAACTTAAAGGATTGTTCTTGTCCATATTCTCCTTGTCTCCTCATCATCCAACTTCAATTACTCAAAAAAAGAATATATTTTTCATTATCTCTTATAAAAATGTTACTGAGTAGGGTGAAAGTATTACAAGACCAATATAGCTTAGGTATGCACAATGCGAATAAAAAAAGTCCAAGTGATATACACCTTGGACGAATGAAAAAGCATAATTTATTTAAGCGAACCTGTCACATCTCATTTCGTACCATCAATATTAGGCACTCCACATGGCTCGTCTGAGGGAACATATCGATCGGCTGCACCCACTCCAGTGAGTAGCCGCCGTCCAGCAGCTCTTTACAGTCCTTCGCCAAGGTTGAAGGATTGCAGGACACATACACGAAGCGCTTCGGCTTCGTGCGCAGCACCGCTTCGATAAAGCGCGGGTCAAGCCCGGTGCGCGGCGGGTCGGCGATGATAACATCGGCCTTGAAGCCGGACTTCACCCAGCGGGGAAGCAGGTCTTCGGCGTTGCCTTCATAAAAGGAGGCGTTATCGCGTCCGTTGCGGGCCGCGTTTGCCTTGGCGTCCTCTACCGCTTCGGGAATCGACTCGATGCCGCGCACTTCGCTGGCATAAGGGGCCAGCCACAGCCCGATCGTGCCCGTGCCGCAGTAAGCGTCCACGACGACTTCCTTGCCTGTGAGTGCGGCCGCTGTGCGCACCGATTCATACAGCTTGACCGTCTGCAGCGGATTGAGCTGGAAGAACGCGCGAGGGGAGAGGGTGAACTCCAGATCGCCCAGCGCTTCCTCGATGCTATCCGCGCCCCAAAGAATCGTCGTCTTGTTACCGAACACGAGCGAGGTGTTCTTCGGATTGACGTTCAGCGCGATGCTCGTCAGCTCGGGCATAGCTAGCCGCAACTCCTTCACGAGCTGATCCAGCCGTGGAATGCGGTCGTTTGCGGCTACCAGCGTCACCTGCAGCTGCCCGGACTGGAAGCCCCAGCGTACGACGATTGTACGCACGACTCCCTGATTGCTTTTCTCCTGATAGACCGGAATGCCTAGACGCTGCAGGACGTTGCGCGTCTTGTCGACCGCTTCGTTCACCTTCGGATGTTGGATCGGACAGCCTGTAATGTCGATCAGCTTATGCGAATCAGCGGCATACAATCCGGCGATGACGCCTTCCTCCTGCAAGCCCAGCTGAAGCTGGGCCTTGTTGCGGTAGCCCCAAGGGTGCTCCATGCCGAGAATCGGCTTCATGCGGAACTCTTGCAAACCGGCGTAGCGAGAGAACGCTTCGCGGACGATTTCCTCTTTGCCCTTAAGCTGGCCTGAATAAGAGATATGCTGAATTTGGCAGCCGCCACAAATCCCGAATACCGGACATGGCGCATCTGCCCGCTGGGGCGAACGCTTTTCGATTTTCACCATTTCCGCGTTGATGAACTTATCCTCGACCCTAGTCACCTTGGCGTGAACGACTTCATCCGGCAAAGCTCCCGTTATAAAAGCCGCCTTGCGCCGAAAGTATCCGACGCCTTCACCGTTGATGCCCAGCCGTTTGATCGTAACGACGATTTGATCGCCGATGCGCAGCTCCTCGGCATGTTCGCGTCCAGAGATGCGGGGAGCTTGCTTCTTGGCATCGCGCGGCTCATTCGGCTTTTCATAGCGGGATGGGTATGGCTTTGTTGCATTGCCGGATGTGCGCTGTTTGGCATCACCCGATGTATTAGGTTTGGCTTGGCGCGATTTGTGCGGTTTGGTACTATGGAACTCCTGCTGTCTGCCATGCGTTACCTGCTGTCCTCCATGCGAGGTTTTCTGCCCTGTACGTGCTTCGTGCTTCCTCGTGTCGCGCGGTGCCTGATGCTGTGCGTCCCGGGAAGAAGTTCCGGCCTTTGTATACCCGCCTGGGGCAGGCTTGCTCCCGCTTGCGGTATGCTTGCTTTTTGCAGCGCTGTTGTTATTTTTATGTTGTTTATGGGATCTTGTCGATTCCTTCATGATTAGATTAGCTCCATCCTTATGTGAATTGTACAAATTCAATATACCACGCTGGACGGACAACCACCATGCAGAGGCGAAGAGCGCCCAAACCGTTCGGCTTCCCCATAAAATCTCTGCAAATTGCAAAATCGTTTGCCCAACGCGGCCACTCCCGGTAAACTGGATAAGGAATACATGCAATAAACGATGGTTAGAAATAAGGAGCTTATTTTCGAATGAATATGCAATCCACTTTAATGGAAGAAGCCAAGTCTCATTTGCAAAAATATTACGGCTACCCGGATTTCCGGGAAGGCCAGCGCAAAATCGTAGAGAGTGTCTTATCGGGAGCCGACACGCTCGGCATTATGCCGACGGGCGGCGGGAAGTCGATCTGCTACCAGATTCCCGCACTTATGCAGCCCGGTCTTACGCTTGTCGTCTCGCCGCTTATCTCGCTCATGAAAGACCAGGTGGACGCGCTCACGACGGCCGGGGTATCCGCGGCTTATATCAATAGTACGCTGTCTGGTAAAGAAGTGAACGAGCGCATCCGCGCGGCGAGAAGAGGCGAGCTGAAGCTGCTGTATGTCGCGCCGGAGCGGCTCGAGCTCGACTGGTTCCGCGAGGAAATGGGCAGCCTGCAGATCTCCTGTGTCGCCGTCGACGAAGCCCACTGCGTATCGCAATGGGGCCATGATTTCCGCACGAGCTACCTCGCGGTCGCGCCGTTCGTGAACGGCCTGCCTGAGCGGCCGATTGTGGCGGCCTTTACGGCGACGGCCACGCCGGAGGTCATGGACGATATGACCCGGCTGCTTCAGCTGCGAGATCCCGCCGTGTTCGTCACCGGGCTCGGCCGCGACAATTTGGCTATGTCCGTGCTGCGCGGCGAGAACAAGCGCGAATTCGTGCTGAACTATGCAACTACACACGGGCAACAGCCGGGTATTGTCTATGCAGCAACCCGCAAAGAGGTCGACGACCTGTACGGGCGGCTGCGTCAGAGCGGCATTCCGGCTGGACGATACCACGCTGGGTTGCCCGACAAAGAGCGGGAGGAGAGCCAGGAGGCGTTCCTCTATGACGATATTCGCGTCATGGTCGCGACGAATGCTTTTGGCATGGGGATCGACAAATCCAACGTTCGTTATGTGATTCACTTTAATATGCCGAAGAATATGGAGGCATATGTCCAGGAGGCCGGCCGCGCCGGACGGGACGGAGAGCCGAGCGAATGTATTTTGCTGTTTAGTCCGCAGGACATTATGACGCAAAAATTTTTGATCGAGCAGAATCCGCAGGACGAAGGGCGCAAGCGCAACGAATACCGCAAGCTGCAGCAGATGATCGAATATTGCTACTCGACCAGCTGCCTGCGCTGGGGCATGCTCGATTACTTCGGGGAGAACCACGACAGGAAGCCCTGCGGCATTTGCAGCTCCTGTACTGACGAACGGGAACTCGTGGACATGACCCGCGACGCGCAAATCGTCTTCTCCTGCATCCACCGGATGAGGGAGCGTTTTGGAGTCTCGCTGGTCGCTTCCGTGCTCAAAGGCTCGCGCAACAAGAAGGTGCTGCAATACGGCTTCGACAGCCTGCCCACGTACGGCATGATGCCAAGGCGCACGGAGAAAGACATCTCTGAGCTGATCAATGTGTTTATCGCTGAAGGCTATCTGGCCTTGTCCGAGGGGCAGTACCCGGTTGTTCGGCTGCAGCCTTTGGCGGTTGATGTGCTGAAAGGGCAGCATCAGGTGATGATGCGCCAGCCGGAGCCGGCAGTAAGCCAGACCACCGGAAGCGGCAGCCGCCGCAGAGGGGCGTACGACGACGGGCCGTCTGCCGTCAATGAGACGGTCTTCGAACAGCTCCGCCTCATCCGCCGGGAACTGGCGGAGAAGGAGCGCGTGCCGTCATACATTATTTTCAACGATGCGACCCTTCGCGAGATGAGCATTGTTTGCCCGGCGAGTGAAGCGGAAATGCTGAACATTAAAGGTGTTGGGGAAGTGAAATACCGCAAATACGGACGGGCATTTCTCGAGTTTTTTCAAAATATGGAATAGGGCTGTGAAATCATGAAGGTTATTCTATCAACGCTGAACGCAAAATTTATTCATACCTCTCTGGCGATCCGCCTGCTCAAGGCTTATAGCGGGAACGATTTCGACATCGAGCTCGCCGAATATACGATCAAGGACCCGACAATGAACATCGTGTCCGACTTATTTCAGCGCAAGCCCGATGTGATCGGGTTTTCCTGCTACATCTGGAACATCGAAGAGACGATCCGTGTCGTCGACGTGCTCAAAAAAGTCATGCCCGAGACGACTATCATCCTAGGAGGGCCGGAAGTGTCCTACGATACGCAGTACTGGATGGAGCGCGTCAAGAGCGTGGATTTCATCGTGATGGGGGATGGGGAAGAGACATTCCACCATCTGCTGCAGGAACTGTCCGGGGATCGGAAGTTCCATTATGTCTTCGGCACCGCGTATCGCAAAGGCGATGAAGTGATTATTAATCCGGGCCGGCCAAAATCGGATCTCAACACACTGCCTTCGCCGCATCGTTTTCCCGAGGATATCCCGAATCTCAGCAAGCGTATCGTTTATTTTGAGACGAGCCGGGGCTGCCCGTTCAGCTGCCAGTTCTGCCTCTCCAGCATCGAAGTTGGGGTGCGGTATTATGACATCGAGCGCGTGAAGTCGGATATCCTGTACCTGATCGACAACGGCGCCAAAATCATCAAGTTTCTCGACCGGACGTTCAACATCAACCGCAGCTATGCGATGGAAATGTTCGAATTCCTGATCGAGAACCATCGCGGGTGCGTGTTCCAGTTCGAGATTACCGCCGATATCATGCGGCCGGAGGTGCTGGATTATCTTGCGGAGAATGCGCCTCCCGGCATCTTCCGCTTTGAGATCGGGGTACAGTCGACGAACGATCCGACGAATGAGCTGGTGAAACGGCGCCAGAACTTCACGAAGCTGACGCGTACCGTGACCAAGGTCAAGGATAGCGGGAAAATCGACCAGCATCTGGATCTGATCGCCGGACTGCCGCAGGAGGATTACGCTACGTTCCGCAAAACGTTTAACGACGTGTTTGCGCTCGGGCCAGAGGAATTGCAGCTCGGGTTCTTAAAAATGCTGCGCGGTACTGGCCTACGGAACGACGCGGAGAAATACAACTACGTCTATATGGAGCACGCGCCTTACGAAATGCTCAGCAACGATGTGCTGTCCTTCGCTGACGTCGTCCGCCTGAAACGGCTGGAGGATGTGCTGGAAAAATACTGGAATGCACACCGGATGGACCATACGCTGAACTATTTGATGAAGGTCGAATTCGATTCCCCGTTCGATTTCTTTCAGGAATTCGGCGATTACTGGGAGGAGCAGGGCTGGCAGCGCATCGGCCACCAGTTGGAGGATCTGTTCCTCCGCCTGTATGAGTTCCTCGGCCAGCGCAAGCTGAAGACGCCAGACGTCGTGTTCGGTCTTATGAAGCTCGACTACTTCCTCGGACACAAGTACAAGCCGCGTAAAATCTGGTGGGAAGACCGCATCGGGAAAGATGTGCGTGGAAAGTATCTGAGCATGCTGGCTGAGCAGCGAGAGGGTTTGCCTGAGCAGCTTGCTGGACGGCCGGAGAGTCAGCCTGAACAGCTTGCGGAGCAGTCGAAGGGGCTGTTGTCTGAGCGGTTAGCCGGACGACCGGTGAGTCAGCCTGAGAAGCTTGTCGCACAGCGTGAAGGCCTGACGCCCCATCTCGCCGGGCGAAATTTGAACGAGCGGGAGCTGCAGAAGTTCGCCGTCCTGGAGGAGCTGCCGTTCCAACTGGAGGATGTATTGCAGGGTAAAGAGCTCTCCGCAGACAGTATGGAGCCGAGCCTGCTGGTAGTGCTCTATCAGCAGACAGAGGACGAGAAGCCGCTGTATTTTTCGCAGCCGCTAGCGAAGGTTTAAACTGGCAGTAGCATTAAACGAAAATAGATGGATTATAAAACGATAAACGATAAACAATAAACAATAAACAATAAACAATAAACAATAAACAATAAGCAATAAGGGGTAAACAATTAGCGATAAGCACTTAGCGATAAGCATTTAGCGATAAGCACTAAACCATAAACGATACTAAATGCATTTAATGCATTTAAAAGTAGCATTTGATCGTTGAACCATCCGACTAGATGGATTTTCTGCAGTTAGATTGCAGTTAAAAAGGTGAATAGTGCTAAAAGCAATATTTTAGATGCATGAAATACAGCTGGCTTCAGGTAAGTGCCGCAAAAGAGCAAAAATAAATGTAAGAAATGCACTTAGATCCAAGCAGCGTAGTAAGCGTTGTGGCAATGTAGCAGCAGTACGCGATTGAAGCAGTGTAGCAGCTAGTACGCGATTGAAGCAGTGCAGTATGTAAATGTGGCTATGTGGTACGCTGTAACTATGGCAATTTGGCAATGTAACAATCTAACAATCTAACAATCTAACAATGCAGCAGTATGCCGATTTTCGAGCGAATCATGTTTAATCATTAAGCGCAAAGAACCGCCCGGTGGTTACCGGACGGTTCTTTTATGTTTTCTAGACGTGCCGTTCCAGCCAGTCAGCAAGGTCTCGCATGACTTCGTTCCGGTTCGTTTCGTTCAGCATCTCATGGCGGCCTCCCGGATAGAGCTTGAGCTCGACGTCCCGGATCAGCAGCAGATTGTACAGCGAGGCAAGCTTCTTCACGCCTTCGCCCCGCAGACCCACCGGATCCTCGTCGCCGCCAAAAATATAGATCGGCTTATTTTTCGGAATTTGTCTCATTTGTTTCGGACGATGGATTTCCTGTAATAGCGAGAAGAATCCTTGGAAAAAACCGGCGCTGCACAGAAATCCGCAATGCGGATCGTTCACGTACTTATCGACTTCCGCTTCATCCCGGGAGAGCCAGTCAAACGGCGTACGGGGCGGCAGAAAGCGTTTGTTGTAGGAACCGAAGACAAGTGCGTTCAGCATGAGGCTGGGATGGCGCTCGCCCTGCGCTAGGCATTGCAGCCGGGCCAGTTTCTCGCCGAACCCAATCATTCCGCGCGGCCCGTTGGTACCGGACAGGATGAAGCCGGAGTAGGGCTCCGGCGCGGCATACATCATTTTTTGCGTCAGAAAAGATCCCATGCTGTGACCAAGCAGGAACAGGGGCAAACCGGGGTGGCGATCCCGGATGATCCGGCTGAGCGCGCTCATGTCCCGCACCATGCCGCCGAAGCCGTCTTTCCCGATGCAGCCCAGTTCAGCTTCGGCTCCGGCTGTTCTGCCATGCCCTCTATGGTCACCCGCGAAGACGATCCAGCCGCGCGCCGTAAGCATTTCAGCTAGGCGCTCGTAGCGTTCGGCCGTCTCGGCCATGCCGTGGGATATTTGCAGCACGCCTTGCGGCGCACCGCCATCCTCTTCCGGGGACCACTCATAGACGTGCACTTCATTTTGCGCATCATTGGTGAAAGTAAAAGTTTGCTTCAGCAACCGCATCACCCCTTTTCAAGTCGTTACTTACGCTAAGTGCACTGGTTCAAAGAACTCAATCCGCTCTCCGTCAGGCCCGTTAAAGAAGAAGAGGCGGCTTCCGCCTGGAATCGTGCGGATTTCGGGATCCATGCCCGATAGGCCAAGGTCAGCGATCCGCTTGTATTCCTCCTCGATATGGCTAACGGTGAAGGCGATATGATGCACCCGTCCTTCGCTTGGCAGGGCTTCGCCTTCGCGAATGTAAATCAATTCGATTTCGACGTTCTCTTGACCGGGGAAGGCTAGAAAGGCCAAGCGCAGCCCGTCCTCCACTTCGCCGATGATATGTAGCAGTTTAAGACCGATTACCCGCTCATAGAACTCGATGGAATCCTCCAGTGCGGAGACGCGGATGCCGATATGTTCAATTTTCCGAATGGTCATATTATATCCCTCTTATCTAATTAATTTGGAAAAAAACGCGGTTCAAACGTTATGCAGATTACCTTTTCTCGACGGCAATCAAATAGGGCGCGGCCGGCTTCTGAATTTGCCGATAGACGATCGCCTGCCCGGCAGAAGGAGGCAGGGAGGCCGCCCATTTCTCTACGGCGCCAGCTTCCTCGTCCCCACCCAGATGCCCGGGATACAGTACGATCGTCACGATTCCTTTTGGCCGCAGCAGCCTGAGGCTGGATTCCAGCGCCGCAAGTGTAGTCTGCGTCAGCGTGATGACGCTGGCATCAGCGCCCTCGGCCGGCAGGTAACCGAGGTTGAACATGATCGCCCCCACCTTGCCGTGAATCGCTGCGGGCAGCGCGGCTTCCATCTCGGCATGGCTTTGCTCCAGCAGTGTAACCACGGCCAGCCGGGCGTCCTGCTCCCGATCCAGCCGCTGCCGGGTGAGAGCCAGCGCCTCCGCTTGAATATCGAAGGCATAGACATGTCCTCTCCGGCCGCAGGTGCGGGCGAGGAAGAGAGCATCCTGACCGGTCCCTGCCGTAGCGTCGATGGCCGGCTCGCCCGGCTGCAGCCGCTCGCCGATTAGCTTGTGGGCGAAGCTAAGTACAGACATAAAGCCCATGTTATCCCCTCCAATATTTCCCTTGCCAGGTGTCTCTCTGTCTCAGTTCTGCGTCGATCCCGTTCAGTACTTCCCACTTCTTCAGGCTCCACGTCGGGCCGATCAGAAGGTCTCTCGGAGCATCGCCGGTGAGACGGTGAACGATCATCTCCGGAGGCAGAAATTCCAGCGTATCGACGATGAGTTTCACGTATTCATCCTTCTCCAGGAAACGGAGCAGACCGGCTTCATATTGCTTGACCATCGGCGTCTTACGCATCAGATGCAGCAGGTGGATTTTGATCCCCTGCACATCCATCGCTGCCACGGCCCGGCCGGTGTCCAGCATCATTTCATGGGTTTCTTGCGGCAGCCCGTAAATGATGTGCGCGCAGACGCGGATGCCCCGCTTCCGCAGCTTCTCGACGGCGTCCAGGTAACACTGCGTGTCGTGGGCCCGATTAATGAGCTGCGACGTGGATTCATGAACGGTCTGAAGTCCCATTTCGACCCATAAATAAGTTCGCTCGTTGAGCTCGGCCAAATAGTCTATCACGTCGTCGGGCAAACAATCCGGACGGGTGGCGATTGACAAGCCGACGACGCCAGGCTGTTCCAGAATGGCCTCGTAGTACTCCTTCAGCACCTCGACCGGGGCATAGGTGTTCGTGTAGGCCTGGAAATAGCCGATGTATTTAGCCTGAGGCCATTTTAAATGTTGTCTGTCGCGAATAATGTTGAATTGTGTCACTAGGTCATCGCGTCTGCTCCCTGCGAAATCACCGGAGCCGCGGGCGCTGCAGAACGTGCAGCCGCCTTTGGCGATGGAGCCGTCACGGTTCGGGCAAGTGAAGCCGGCATCGAGCATCACTTTAAACACTTTTTCGCCAAATTCCTCGCGCATTTCGTAGTTCCAGGTGTGAAAACGTTTATCTCCCCATAGTTTTGGAGAGGGAATTAGTTCTATATTCATCATAACTCCTTTATAATGTCGCAATTTTTTTTATATTGTCATAAAAAAATTGCGAGTGGTATAATCCCCGCTAAGCCGCATTAACAGGGGATTGCCATTGCTTTATTGTATCAAAATATGCGGAAAAATGGGAACTGGAGCGCGCTGCTTTCTTGCGATAGATTACATAATATGTTATTTTGAATGTAATACAAATATGGTTTGGACCCCAATTCCAAATATATCGAAAAAGGAATCTGCGTAAACCGTCTCCCCGGCGGCCGCAAGATTCCTTTTTCACTTTTCTCCCCTTTACAAGAGGGACGATCTTCGGCACAATAATTGCAGTATCAGAAAACTTTGCGGCTTAAGCCGCAGGGATGTAAAGAAAGCGGAGGAATGACATGCGTTTACGCGGCAGAAAAGGAATTCGGGAAAACCTGGAGCAGCAAAAACATCTCGTTGTCCTGGACCCTCAGGAATACAAGGGACGTTGGTCCGAGGTTTTTGGCAACGATCGGCCGATTCATATCGAGCTGGGGATGGGCAAAGGACAGTTCATCAGCGGGATGAGCGTGAAATACCCGGATGTTAATTTTATAGGCATGGATATGTACGATGAGCTGGTGCGCAGAGCGAGCGAGAAAGCGCGTGCGATTTGGCAGGAGCAGGGGCAGGAGGAGCCTTTAAGCGTCAGGCTGGCGCTGGGGAATATCGAGTCGATCGAGGAGTTTTTCGCGCCGGGTGAAATCGAGCGGATTTATTTGAATTTCAGCGATCCGTGGCCGAAGAAGAAGCACGGCCGCCGCAGGCTGACTCATCCGAGATTTCTGGAGAAATACCGTTCCTTGCTTAACGAGAACGGGGAGATTCATTTCAAGACGGATTCGCGGGAGCTCTTCCAGTTCTCTTTGAATGCCTTTGCGGCTTGCGGGCTTCAGTTGAATGACATTTCGCTGGACCTGCATCAAGGCGGCATCAATGAAGAGCATGTGATGACGGAGTACGAGACGAAATTCTTCAATCAGGGCGTGAACATTCACCGCTGCGAAGTCATCATCGGTGAAGCGGCATTGGCGCGCTATCACGAGCATAAAATGGAGCAGTTCTAATTCGCATATCGCAATTCATAACAACAGGCCACCGATAATTCGGCGGCCTGTTTGCTTGAAGAGGAGCTGTTCCCGTATTCGAGAGAGTACCAGCAATCTCATCGTGTTTGATTATTTCGTTGTTCTTAGGAAGGCACCTTGTTCTCTTCCAGCAAATCCATGATCGCCTGGGCACTCTGCATCGGATGGTACTTGGCGATGTGCTCAAGCACTTTCTCCCTGGCGAGCGCAACCTCTTCATAGCGGTCCGTCAGACGATAAATCCATTTTGTAATATCGTCGAGGGAGTTCATCAAGGTACCCCATCCCTGCGATTCGAAGTAATGGGAGTTCTCCTCTTCCTGTCCAGGCAGGGGCTTGTGGAACAGCATGGGAATCCCTTTGGCCAGCCCTTCTGTGCAGGTCATGCCTCCGGGCTTCGTAATCAGCAGGTCGGATACTTCCATCAGCTTGTCGATTTCTCGGGTGAAGCCGAGAAGACGAATGTTCGGATGTATGAAGCGTGGATCTTTCTTCATTTTTTCCAAAGATTTTTGATTGCTGCCAAAGCAGAAAATCACCTGGATCTTATCGCTATGCATCGCAAGCAATGAATTGACTGCTTCATCCTTCATAAATCCCCAGCCTCCGCCCATGACTAGGACTGTAGGCATATCTCTGAGAGCGAACTGGCGGCGGATGTCCTCTTTGCTGTGGCGCTCCCAGAAATTCGGATGAACGGGAATGCCGGTGATCCGGATCTTGCGCCGCTCGACCTCACGCTCGAGCAGTTTCTCTTTGACTTGCTCGGTAGAGACTAGGTAACAGTCTACTTCCCGGCTGACCCATGTTCCGTGCGCGTCATAATCCGTTATGACGGTACAGAGGGGGACGTCCAGCCCAAGCCGTTTCATGCGAGAGATGACCGCACTGGGGATCGGATGCGTGCATACGATGACGTCGGGATGGAGCTGGCGGATGATCTGGGTCGTACGGGTATAGAATATCCGATGGAGCGCCGCCGTCGTCAATCGGTTCAAGGATCTCTTATAATTGCTGCGGTACATCATGCGTACGAGACGGGGCTGAGATGATACCGTTTTTTTGTAGGCCGTAATGATCAGTGGAGCCATTTTAGGATTCAGAAAACTGCCAAGCTCCAGTACCTTCGTCTGAATGTGAGGTGCCAGCTTGCGTAAACTGTTGGAAAGCGCATAGGCTGCCTGGGTATGACCGGCTCCGAATCCCTCAGATAAAAGCAAGACTCTTTGTTTAGACACTTTAGTTTCACCTTTTCTCAGAAGGTTTTCCCTCTACTTAACAATATCCCCTTTATGGCCATAATGCAACCGTGCCAAAGACCGTTAACGTGCCTACTGCGGCACCTGCCAGCACGTCCGAAGGGTAGTGCAAGCCGAGGTATATTCTCGAGATTCCCACGAGCAGCGCGACCGGTCCTAAAATAAGCGCGAGGCGCGGCTCGAGCAGCATGAAAGGCATCGTGACGGAGAAGATGGCCGTCGTATGCCCGGATGGAAACGAATGATCCGTCAGCGGATTACGGAATGTTTTCGTACCCGGCAGGGTTAAATAAGGGCGAACCCGTGGATAGGTCTTCTTGGCAAGCGCTACGGGAATATGGCTGGCAGCCAGTGCTACGCAGGACTGAAGTCCTACGGCGCTCCAAGGCTTCGGCGCGAAGATCCACACGAGCAGCGAAGAGCTGATCGTGAACGTGGCTCCCCCCAGATGAGTCAGGTAATACAGCCAGAAGTTTAGAAAGCTGCCGTGCAGGCGGCCATTAATTCCCATAAAAAGCTTTTGATCCAGTAGTTTTAACGTTTGAATAAATCGAGTCATTTCATCCCTCCGCACAGCAAGGCATTTTCAGGTTAGACTAATCATATTTTTAATCCGTGATCATTTCAAGGATGGAGGCCTTTTTTTTTATCTGATGTTATTACCCAATTTTGACTTTGCGGTTATCCACCCTATACAATGATTCAAATCATAGCAAAAAAGTTTAAAGTAAAATGAGCAATTTAGTAAACTTTTATGCTTGATTTTTCGTTTATGTTTACAAAGGGCTGTATATCCAGGCTGCTTACGCTCATTTTCATGAGATGCAGATGAAATAAAAAACGCCAAAATTGATGAAAATAAGAAATAACCGCACCATGTGCAGGTAGCGGTAGCGTCCTATGCGATTATACAGCAACTTCGCAAGTATTTCGTGAAGGATGCCGCGAGATTAACTTTGACAAATGATGAAAAGTCATGGAAAATCGTAATGCGCTGCAGAAGAATTAAAATTTTTACCAGAAACGGTTGTACGCAGGGTCATGGTTTAGAAAATTTAGAAATCCCGATTAGAGAAAAAAAACGTAAATTTAAAAGGGGTTAAAGGGGGTATGCGAAATCATGATGGACACCATTTTGATATCGTTGCAAATCGTACTGGCCATAGTTGGGGTGTATCAATTTGGTTTGGCATTGTTCGGGATGTACAAGAAAAAGAAAAAAGTGCACTTCCCGCCGACGAAGTCTTTTGCGGTGCTTGTCGCAGCGCATAACGAGGAGACCGTAGTCGGGGCTTTGATGGAGAATTTGAAGCAGTTGAACTACCCGAAAGAGCTGTATGACGTGTTTGTCATTTGCGACAACTGTACCGACAGAACTGTAGAGATCGTACGCAACCACGGCATGAACGCTTGCGTCCGCACCAACGAGAACCTGCGGGGCAAGGGCTATGCGATCGAATGGATGCTGAAGCAGCTTTGGAAAATGCCGCGCCAATATGATGCGGTCGTCATGTTCGACGCCGACAACCTGGCCCATCCGGATTTCCTTCGCGAAATGAACAATGATCTATGCTCCGGCGCCCGCGTCATTCAAGGGTATATCGATACCAAAAATCCGGAGGATTCCTGGATTACCGCCGCTTACGGCATATCTTACTGGTACTGCAACCGCTTGTGGCAGCTGTCGCGGCACAACTTGGGTCTGGCCAACTTCCTTGGCGGAACGGGCATGTGCTTCGAGACTGAACTGCTTAAGGAAATTGGCTGGGGAGCAACGAGCCTGGTCGAGGACCTCGAGTTCACGATGCGCTGCGTTGAGAAGGGAATACACCCTGTATTCAACTACGACGCGAAGCTGTTTGACGAGAAGCCGCTGACTTTCAAGGCGTCAGCGCGCCAGCGCCTGCGCTGGATGCAGGGACACTTCACGGTGGCCCGCCGTTACTTCTTCCCGCTTCTGTGGCAGAGCATCAAGGAGCGGAGCATGGTGAAGCTGGACATGGCACTGTACGGCGCGAACGTATATATCGTGCTGGTTACATTCCTGCTCACGGCTTTGATATGGGTCGACCAATCGTTCTTCAACGGTCCGAATTTCGCAACGTTGTACGGATACTTGCCGCTCTGGGTATCGTTCATCGCGATTGCGGCCAACGTGTTTATTTTCCTGGCGGCGATGGTACTGGAGGAGGTCAAGTCGAAGAAGGTATATGCTTATCTCGTCTTGTTCCCGCTGTATTTGATTTCGTGGTGGCCGATTACTTTCTACGCGTTCTTCACGCAGAACAACAAGCAGTGGAGCCACACCGAGCATACGCGCGTCGTTCGTTTGGAGGAAGTTCAAAGCAAGCAAGGATAATGCTTGACTATTAATTGCTCGTGTGGTAAATTATTTGAGCATGGAACAAATAAATGGATTGTAAGTAGAGGCGCTGTCTTCTCACCTGACCGATGATGTCGGCTGGTTTTGATCCAATGATTTATGAATGTTTATATTCATGATGACTTGATGATCAATTTGGGATGCAGGAGATGCCTGCATCCCTTTTAATTTTTAAAATTGAGGTTGCAGTTGACCGAAAATTCTAAGTGGAGGTGTAGAATTATCAGTAAGGAACATTTGATCAATGATGAGATACGGGCGAAGGAAGTCCGTTTGGTAGGCGCTGAAGGTGAACAAATCGGCATCAAGCCGATCCGTGAGGCACTGCAAATGGCCATCGATCTGAATCTGGATTTGGTGAACGTGGCGCCGACGGCCAAGCCGCCGGTATGCCGGATTATGGATTACGGCAAATTCCGTTACGAGCAGCAGAAGAAAGAGAAGGAAGCCCGTAAGAATCAAAAGACAGTGGACATTAAGGAAGTATGGTTTCGTGCAAACATTGACGAGCATGACTTCCAGACTAAACTGCGCAATGTGATCAAATTTTTAAAAGAAGGCGACAAAGTGAAATGCTCGGTGCGTTTCCGTGGCCGCGAAATTGCTCATGCCGACATCGGAAAGAAAATTTTGGACCGCGTGAAAGATGAGGTTGCAGAAATTTCTTCGATCGAGCGGATTCCGAAACTGGAAGGCCGCAGCATGATTATGATTTTGGCACCGAAAAATTAAGAGCCGCTTGCGTGTAGTCCGCTGACCGGAAGCTTGCGCGAAGTTGTGCCCACAAACTTTGAGGGGGAAGTACAATGCCTAAAATGAAAACCCACAGCAGCCTGAAAGGCCGCTTCAAAATTACAGGATCGGGTAAAGTTAGACGTTATAAAGCGAACCGCAACCACCTGCTGTCCCACAAGTCGAACCGTCGCAAACGCGTTCTGGCGAACAGCCCTGTTGCTTACGCTGGGGACGTTAGACGTTTGAAACAGCAACTTGCAAATCTGAAGTAATTCACTTAAATTTCTGGGAGGTTTATTGATATGGCAAGAGTAAAAGGCGGATTCGTTGTTCGTCGTCGTCATAAAAAAGTACTGAAACTTGCTAAAGGTTACTTTGGCTCGAAACACCGCATTTTCAAAACAGCTAACGAGCAGGTTATGAAATCCCTGCTGTATGCATACCGTGACCGTCGCACGAAAAAACGCGATTTCCGCAGATTGTGGATCGTTCGTATTAACGCTGCAGCTCGTCTGAACGGACTGTCCTACAGCAAATTGATGCATGGATTGAGACTGGCTGAGGTGAACATCAACCGTAAAATGCTGGCTGATCTTGCAGTAAATGATCTGAACGCATTTAACTCCTTGGCTGCAGTGGCTAAAGAGAAAATCAACGCGTAATTATTGCGCTAATGTACAAACAGGCGCCCTTTTGGGGCGCCTGTTTTTTTGTGCTTTCTTGCGGCCAGCCGGTATCGGTTGAGAGGCTGAAGGTTGTTTTTGTCTGCATAAGGCGATGGTGGAAGCGAATAGAATGGCCGGTGAATACACTGGCATGAAGCAAGCTAATTCTATTCGAGGAGGAAGATCGACGTGAGTAAACCGGTTACGAGAAAAGAAGCCGAAAAATATGTTGGCAAAAATATAACAGCCATGAAAAAGGATGGAACCATCGTTACGGGGAAGCTGGTCAAAATCAGCGGCAACCGCCTGATCGTGCGCCAGCCGGGCAAAAAGGTGAAGACGAAAGCTTTCGTTCCGCTCGTCTTGTTTGACCTGCTCGCTATTGGAACGTCTCCTTTTGGTTATGGCTATGGCTATGGCTATGGCGGATATCCTTACGGTTATGGCTACGGAGGATATGGAGGATATGGAGGTTACGGTTATCCCTACGGCTTTTTCTAAAATTTAACGGGAAGCCTAATGCCGCTGCAGCAGTCCTTTTTCCAGCTCAAAACACTTCGAAACAGGGATATATCGAACGATTTCATATCCGGACTTTTGGTAAAACAGGTGGGCCCGGGTATTCTCCTGGTCCACCAAGACCTTTGCCTTAGTGCACCCTCTGGAACCGGCTAAATTCTCGGCGTGTGCCATTAGGGTTTTGCCGTGGCGCTTCCGCTGCTGCTGGGAGGTTACGGCCATCATGTCGATGTACAGCAGCTCCCCGTGGATCATGAAATGGATAAAAGCGACGGGATCAGCCTCATAATAAGGCGAGGAGACCAGCGTAATTCCCTGGGTGAGCCGTCTCGGAATTTCCCGAATCGCTTTTTCCAACTCTGGCCGGGACATGCTCGAATGAGGGACAAGCTCCTTTTTCACAAGAGCGATAATGACGGGATCGTCCTGCTTGGGTCTTCTATAACGGATCATTCGGCAGCACTCCTCCTTGAGCTGATTGATAGGGCTTTTTAATACATCATATGAAGCAGCGGGGCAAATGGGTTCCTGCCACGAAGCGAGGCGAAGCTGAAAATTGGAGGAAGATAATTGCTTTTGAAGAGGTATATGGCAGAGCACAGTCTTAAGAAAAGGCGGAAGGAAAAAAACCTTTTATCTCTGTAATTCAGCAGTGTGGTGAGGTGTTTCGGGTTATTCCCTTAAAACATGTGGCAAATGGGTATTGACTCTATGCGCGAACTAATCATATAATGTGTCTAAACATTTTAACGTTCATAGTGTATCGGCGATGAAGAGGACGAAGGTTTAAGGGCTCTTTGCTCAGAGAGTGGATGGATTTGCTGAGACCAACCACCAATATCCCTTAAATGCGAGCTCACCTCGGAGCTGTTTTCCTGAAAAGCAAAGCTGCGGATGACCATAATATTCCGCTTCAAGCCTATTAGGGAAAATCGTCAGGTCTGCGTTAAAGACCACGAGTAAGGAACTTGCTGTCCCTACTCGTCAAGGCTTGGCACTGTGAGGTGCCGGGTAAAAATGGGTGGTACCACGGAAGCGATAACCTTTCGTCCCTCGGAACAGGAGACTGTTCTGGCGGGCGGAAGGTTTTTTTGTTGTATTTCTTTAGAAATACTTAAATTTTGGAAGGAGGATGACTGATGAGCGCGCAAATACCAGCAGTGCGGTCTACAGAACAATTACGTGAGAAATGGATGAAACCAGAAGTCATTACGGGATCAGAAATATTGCTACGGAGCTTGGTGCTTGAAGGTGTCGAATGCGTCTTCGGTTACCCGGGCGGAGCCGTATTGTACATTTACGATGCGCTGTATGGTTTCAAGGATTTTCATCATTTGCTGACGAGACACGAGCAGGGAGCGATTCATGCGGCTGACGGCTATGCACGGGCAAGCGGCAAAGTAGGCGTATGTATCGCAACTTCAGGACCGGGGGCGACGAACACAGTCACTGGTATCGCGACGGCGTTTATGGACTCGGTTCCTCTCGTGATCATTACCGGGAACGTCGTGTCCAGCCTGATCGGAACGGATGCCTTCCAGGAAGCGGATATTACCGGCATCACGATGCCGATTACGAAGCACAGCTACTTGGTGCGCAGCGTAGAAGAGCTGCCGCGCGTCATTCACGAAGCGTTCCACATTGCCAATACGGGACGCAAAGGGCCGGTACTGATCGACATTCCGAAAGACGTATCCGCAAATAAGACGCTCTTCGAACCGGTACAGAGCGTTAACCTTCGCGGCTACAACCCTAAAGTCGTTCCGAACCACCATCAATTAGAGAAGGTAGCGGCAGCAATCAAAGAAGCAGAGCGTCCGGTCATTCTTGCCGGCGGCGGGGTCGTCTACTCCGGAGGCCATGAAGAGCTGCTTGAGTTCGTGACACGGACGGAAATTCCGATCACGACGACGCTGCTGGGCCTAGGCGCTTTCCCAAGCGGCAATCCGCTGTGGATGGGGATGCCGGGGATGCACGGCACATACACTGCAAACCAGGCTATCCAGAGTTCTGACTTGCTGATCAATATCGGAGCCCGTTTCGATGACCGCGTTACCGGACGGCTTGACGGATTTGCTCCTCATGCTAAAGTAGTACACATCGATATCGACCCTGCGGAAATCGGCAAGAACGTGAAGACGGACATTCCGGTAGTTGGCGATGTGAAGACAGTGCTTGAACTCCTCAATCCGTTAGTGGGCCGGAGCGACAAAGCAGATGCCTGGAGAAGCCAAATCAGCCACTGGATGGCCGACAAGCCTTACAAGTACAAGGATTCCGATACGGTGCTTAAGCCGCAATGGGTTATCGAATTGCTGAACGATACGACGAAGGGCGAAGCGATCGTTACGACGGATGTCGGACAGCATCAGATGTGGGCGGCACAGTACTACAAGTTCAATCAGCCGCGCTCCTGGATCACTTCCGGCGGCCTCGGCACGATGGGCTTCGGATTTCCGTCAGCGATCGGGGCGCAAATGGCCCATCCGGATCGGCTCGTCATTTCGATCAATGGTGACGGCGGCATGCAGATGTGCGCACAAGAGCTTGCGATTTGCGCCATCAACAACATTCCGGTTAAAGTCGTCGTCATCAATAACCAGGTGCTTGGCATGGTGCGTCAGTGGCAAGAGCTCATTTATGAGAATCGCTACAGCCATATCGATCTGGCCGGAAGCCCGGATTTTGTGAAGTTGGCGGAGGCATACGGCGTGAAAGGCCTGCGGGCTTCGAATAAGGAAGAAGCCAAGCAAGCCTGGAAGGAAGCAATGGAAACGCCGGGGCCTGTGCTGGTGGAATTCGTGGTCAGCAAAGAGGAAAATGTGTATCCGATGGTCACTCAAGGTTCCACCATTGATCAAATGCTGATGGGGGACTGTGAATAATGACGACGACAATGACAAGCCATACGATAGCTGTATTAGTGAATGATCAGCCAGGAGTCCTGCAGCGCGTATCCGGTCTGTTCGGCCGGCGCGGCTACAATATCGAGAGTATCACTGTTGGTCAATCGGAGGAAGAAGGGTTGTCCCGGATGGTCATTGTGACCCAAGGCGACGACAAGACGCTGGAACAAATTGAGAAACAATTGTATAAACTCATTGATGTCATTAAAGTAATTAACCTTAGCTCCAAGCCGATGGTCGCCCGCGAACTGGCGCTGATCAAAGTGAAATCGGAGCCGGCGGAGCGCCCGGAAATCATGGGCGTTGTCGAAACCTTCCGCGCCGCTGTAGTCGATATTGGGACAAACAGCATGATCGTACAGGTCGTTGGCGACACGGAGAAGATTGACGCGATGATCGAGCTGCTCCATCCTTACGGAATCCGCGAGCTGTCTCGTACCGGAGTAACCGCGATGATTCGCGGCAACGCATAAGGCAAATTTCATCATCATATCCACTTCGGTGAGCGGGCGTTTGAGAGGATCGCCCGGCAAAGACGGCACGGTCCTTTGAAGCACCCGCTCACCATGGGGATAGAACTAATATAAGGGAGTCCGCTAATGGCGGCCCCGTAAAATTTTAGGAGGGCTATACAAATGGCAGTTACTTTGTACTATGAAAAAGATGCAGAACTTAGCGTATTGAAAGGAAAAACGATCGCGATCATCGGTTACGGAAGCCAAGGCCATGCTCACGCTCAAAACCTGCGTGACAGCGGGCTGAACGTAGTTATCGGTCTTCGCGAAGGCAAATCCTTCGACAAAGCCAAAGAAGACGGCTTCGAAGTATTGTCCGTTGCTGAAGCGACAAGCCGTGCAGACGTTGTTCAAATCTTGATGCCGGACGAGACTCAAGCTTCGGTATACCATAACGAAATCGCTCCTAACCTAAAAAAAGGCGCCGCACTTCTCTTTGCGCACGGCTTTAACGTTCATTTCGGACAAATCGTGCCTTCCAAAGACAACGACGTGCTTCTGGTTGCTCCTAAGTCGCCAGGCCACATGGTTCGCCGTACGTATGTTGAAGGTTTCGGCGTTCCTGGTTTGATTGCTATCCACCAAGATGCGACTGGCAAAGCGAAAGAAATCGGTCTTGCTTATGCTAAAGGTATCGGCTGTACGCGTGCGGGAGTTATCGAAACTTCCTTCCGCGAAGAGACAGAAACGGATCTGTTCGGTGAACAAGCGGTTCTGTGCGGCGGCGTAAGCGCCCTGATCAAAGCAGGTTTCGAAACGTTGACAGAAGCTGGCTATGCTCCGGAAATGGCTTACTTCGAGTGCTTGCATGAACTGAAATTGATCGTTGACCTGATCTATGAAGGCGGCCTTGCTACGATGCGCGATTCCATCTCCAACACTGCGGAGTACGGCGACTACGTTACAGGACCTCGCATCGTAACGGAAGAAACGAAGAAAGCGATGAAAGAAGTGCTGTCCGACATCCAACAAGGTAAATTCGCACGCGACTTCATCCTGGAGAATCAATCCAACCGTGCATTCTTGACGGCTACTCGCCGCAACGAAGCTAACCATCCGATCGAAGTTGTTGGTGAAGAGCTTCGCGGTCTGATGCACTGGATCAAGAAGTAATTATTTATACTTACAAATCAAGCCGTGGAGATTACTCCACGGCTTTTTTGCTGCTTATCAGGTGGTATCACTTATGTTTAAATCTAGGCTGATTAGTTTATCTTAAGGGGGGAATGGAGCAGCAATTTAACAAAAGGAGATCAAACCAACATGAAGAACAACGTTAAATCGATTACCTCCCCTAAGAAATACATTACCGGCAAAGGGCTTCTTGCGAGTTTCAATGAGTACATGAAATTCTTCGGCGACAGTGCCTATATCATCTGTGACGAGTTTATTCTGGAGCGCGCCCGGCAGGAGGCCGGCAAATCGATCCAGGAGGGCGGCAATAAAGCCGTCTTTGAAAAATTCAACTATGAATGCACGAAGGAAGAGATCAACCGCCACCGCGAGCTGGCCCGCAAAGCGGGGGCCAACATCATTGTCGGGATCGGCGGCGGGAAGACGCTCGATACCGCCAAGGCGACGGCGTATTATGAGAAGCTGCCGGTCGTTATTTTCCCTACGATTGCCTCAACCGACGCCCCATGCACTGCACTTGCAGTCATATACAAACAGGACGGTTCCTTCGACGAGTATTTGTTTCTGCCAAGCAACCCTGACATCGTATTGGCGGATACTGGAATATTGGCTGGGGCTCCATCGCGTTTTTTTGCGGCCGGTATCGGCGATGCGTTGGCGACGTATTTCGAAGCCCGGGCCTGCTACCAGTCATTTGGTGACAACTTAGCGTTGATGAAGCCGTCGACGACAGGATTGGGATTGGCGCGGTTATGCTATGAAACTCTGATTGAGAATGCGGTAAAAGCCCAGCGGGCCGTAGAGCAGGGAGTAGCTACAAGGGCCGTGGAGGATACGATCGAGGCAACGATCTACCTAAGCGGTGTCGGCGCCGAGTCGGGCGGCTTGGCTGCGGCCCACGCGATTCATAACGGCATGACCGCTGTTCCCGCGCTTCATAAGGTACAGCATGGGGAGAAGGTAACCTTCGGACTGCTCGCCCAGCTTGTACTGGAGAACGCTCCGAGGGAGGAGCTCGAGACGGTGATCGGCATCGTTAAGGGGGTGGGGCTTCCATTGACCTTAAAGGATCTAGGCGTTACCAAATTCGTCGAGGCGGAATGGCGCCAAGTGGCCGAGGCAGCTTGCGCTGAAGGCGATACGATGGGCAACATGCCGTTTCCAGTTACTCCGGACGATGTATACAATGCGATTGTGGCGGCGAATGCGATCGCGGAGGCGTACCGCGGCGAGTGATCCTATGACAATTCGCCTATACTGTCATTACAGGGGTTATCCGCTTAGGGCGGATATAATCCCTTTTTGCATTATAGCTAAAACCTATAACATTAATAGATTCTATATCTTTGTTTATCCTTACCCGGTATGTTACAACTAGAAGAAGAGTATTGTTCGAAGAGTATAGTGAATAAGAGGGAGTTGTAAGTCATGACAGAAGTAAAGAAAATCGCAGTTATCGCTGGAGATGGAATCGGCCCTGAGGTTGTAGCTGAAGCAGAGAAAGTCCTGAAGCGCACGGAGGAAATTTTCGGTTACCGTTTTGAAACGGAGCATGCTTTGTTTGGAGGCATTGCGATCGATGAGAAAGGCACTCCGCTGCCGCAGGACACCTTGGAAATTTGTCAGCGTGCCGACGCTGTACTGCTTGGAGCTGTTGGCGGTCCGAAATGGGACAACAATCCGAAGGAGCTGCGTCCAGAGACTGGACTGCTTGGCATCCGCAAAGCGCTGGGACTGTTCTCGAACCTTCGTCCGGCAGTTGTCTTCGACTGCCTGAAGGATGCTTCCACCCTGAAGCCGGAAGTGCTCGAAGGAACCGATTTGATGGTTGTTCGTGAGCTGACGGGCGGCATTTATTTCGGCGAGAAGTTCCGTCGCGAGACTGAGAACGGGCAAGAAGCCGTGGACACTTGCGCATACAATGTAAACGAAGTGGAGCGCATCGTGCGCCAGGCGTTCGATATTGCCCAGAAGCGCCGCAAGAAACTGGCTTCTGTCGACAAGGCCAACGTATTGGAAACTTCACGCCTATGGCGCGAAGTCGTTAATCGGGTCGCTCCTGAATACCCGGATGTTGAATTGGAGCATGTGCTTGTAGACAACTGCGCGATGCAGCTGCTGCGTCGTCCAGCTAGCTTCGACGTTATCGTGACGGAGAATATGTTCGGCGACATTCTAAGCGACGAAGCAGCGATGCTGACAGGTTCGATCGGTATGCTCTCATCCGCATCTCTTGGGGAAGGCAGCTTCGGCCTGTACGAGCCGGTTCACGGCTCTGCGCCTGACATTGCCGGACAGAACCTGGCGAACCCGATCGCAACGATTTTGTCCGTAGCCCTGATGTTCCGCTTGACCTTCGGTTACGCTGATGCTGCTGATGCGATCGAGGCAGCCGTAGCCGAGGTATTAGACGCTGGACACCGTACTGGGGATATCGCAGTCGATAAGAGCAAAGCCATCGGCACCAGAGAGATGGGCGATCTGATTGTAGCGGCTATCCGCAAGTAAAGTTCGAAGTCTTAACAGGAGGCCTTCATCAATGGAACGTTTAGTGGGCCGGCCGGCTCCGGATTTCAACATGGAAGTGGTATCCGGCGACGGTCAGGAATTCAGCCATGTTAAGCTATCCGATTACCGTGGCAAGTGGCTGGTATTCTTCTTCTATCCGCTGGATTTCACATTCGTATGTCCGACGGAAATCATGGGGCTTAGCGATGCGGCTAGCCAATTCATGGCATTGGACACGGAGATTCTCGGCGTGAGCGTCGATTCGGTTCATAGCCATAAAGCGTGGATCAACACGCCTGCAGACAGCAACGGCTTAGGACGCCTGAATTTTCCCCTGGCTTCCGACCTCACGAAGAATGTCGCACGTGACTATGGGGTATTGATCGAGGAAGAGGGAGTTGCGCTTCGAGGACTCTTTATCATTGATCCAGAAGGCGAATTGAAATATCAAGTCGTTAACCATAATGATGTTGGACGCAGCGTTGAAGAAACACTGCGTGTACTTCAAGCCTTACAATCCGGAGGTTTATGCCCAATGGACTGGAAACCAGGCGATAATAACTTGAGCGTTTGGCCGTAATAACATGCCCCCTGCCTGGATTTTTAACCAGAGGCAGGGGGCTTTTTCTCCCCTTTTAATAGAAGAGAAATTTAGTTCTTTCAGCTCAAAATTCGCAAAAAGTGTGTATAATTACAATGATCCGAAGGAATCTAAAGCAGTGGTCACGAATAAATTAGAGGAAAGCCTATGCAATATAAAGGATACCTTAATATATACCGAAGTCTAAATCGGGAAAGGGTGAAGGGGAATGAGTTTTTGCTGTGGAGCCAGCATGGTCGGGACTAAGGGGACGTTGAAGCATTATCGTACACAGGTTCATAACGTTCCCCTGCTGCTTTGTCCGGTCTGCCATCGGGTAGAAGTTCATTATAAAGTGGAGCATGAATACGAAATTCTGGCGGAATATGCCCATGGGGACGGCGTTTCAGAAATCGACTTCGGGGACTTTATCATGGAGGACGAGGAGACGATTTTTGGCAACTGCGTCAATGTAGAAGATGAGGATCCGCTGGATATCGTGCAGAGTCAGATTGATATGGCGCTGGATCTGCTTGCGGTCGCCAAAGGCATTCAGGACGCTAAATGGGAAAGCGAATTGAAGAAGCGCCTGGCCGTCATGAGCCGCCGCAAAGCGCGTCTGCATTACAATAAATAGGACGTAAGTATGAAGTAGCCCCAAGCGGGCTGCTTTATTTTTTTATCCCTCTTTTTTCGACAGTATCTCTGATTGACGTTAAATAAAAATGTTTACTATGATAAGAGTGATTAATATTCTCGAGAATCTAACCCGTCCCTGGTTTTAGGGGGAGCTCGCAGTTTGAAATAGTAAGGTTAGGGTTGAATGTTGTCGGATTGGCAGGGATACCATTGTGGGAAAAGGGGGAATCAACTTGTTAAGTGAGTTCCAGGAAACTTTGCTGCAGTCTGTCAAGGCATTTCAATCGACGCAGCTTGTTAAGAACAAGTATGAGAATGTCCTAGAAAATCTCGATAGTGGAATTATGCTGTTTGATAGCGAAGGCGTACTAACTTTTATTAACGTGCAAATGGCCAAGCTTATGGAGATGCCACGCCAGTCGCTGATCGGTTGCAATTTGCTGCAAATGCTACGTCACCCCCACCTTAGTCGTTTCAAGAAACGAAGAATTTTGCGAATATACAGAGAAGCTATTTTTCACCGCAAAAAATATCATGAGCTCATTGACGAGTACGGCCGCCATTGGTTGATTACCATTACTTACGGAGACCAGATGGATGGAGATTATTTGCTTAGTGTGAAGGATGTATCGGATTACAAGCAAATCGAGCAGACGGCTTACCAGAATGACAAGCTTGCTATGCTCGGTAAAATTTCCGCGGCAATCGCCCATGAAATTCGCAACCCCTTGACCGCGATCCGAGGATTCATCCAGCTATTACGTCCGCATTTGGTTCAGCTTGGCCGCGATGAATATGCGCGAATCATTTTAACGGAAATCGATCGGGCCAATGATATTATCCATGAATTTCTGAACTCGTCCAAGCCTTCCGCTCCCCAAAAAAGCGTTATCAGCGTTTCCTCCTTACTGAAAGAGGTCGTGCTGCTGACGGAGAGCGAGGCACTGATGAAAGGGTGCGAAATTCATTTACAGGTCATGGATGAAGAAATGTACGTATCCATTGACGTCAAGCAGATTAAGCAGGTTCTGCTCAACATCATCAAGAATGCGATGGACGCCATTGAGGAAGTTAGCGATGCAGATTATACCGGAACCATTCATTTAGATGCCAAGCTGGTGGATAAATACGTCCATATTTCAATACAGGATAACGGGAATGGCATGGATAAAGGGTTATTAAGCCGATTGTTCGATCCCTTCTTCACGACGAAAGAGAAGGGAACCGGTCTAGGGTTATCGGTCAGCTACCGTATCATCAGAAATCATAAAGGCAATATTTCCGTGGACAGTATGAAAGGGATTGGGACTGTTTTTGTGATAGCGCTTCCAATGGTGCCGAATAAAGTCATTGAACCTTCAGGAGAACAGCGTTAAGTAACGCAGCTCTCCTGAAGATAACCGAATATTATTTAGAGTCGGAGGAAGGTGCTGAGGTAGTATCGCAGCCTGCTGAACAGGAGTTTTTCTGGGAGCAAGAGGCGCAGGCGCCTTTTTTGCTTTTTTTGAGACCGCGATAAATCGCCCATCCGGCATAGCCAAAGACAATGGTAACGATAATGATGTCAATCATGGATATGGCTCCTTTCCGGCTGCGGATTAGACGAATCCGATCCACAGGCCGACTTGATAAATGGTAAAGGATACGGTGTATGCAAGCAGCAGAGCATAAGCAATAGAGAACAGCGTCCATTTCCAGGACATGGTTTCCTTGTGAAGAACGCCCACAGTGGCGAGGCATGGCGTATACAGCAGAACGAAGGCCATGAAGCTGTATGCTTGAAGCGGTGTGAAGGCTGTGGCAATTTGCTGCTGCAGTCCCGGCATATCGGGGACATGGTAAATGATGTTCATCGTGGATACGACAACCTCTTTTGCCAAGAAACCGGTCACTAACGCTGCTCCCGATTGCCACGTTCCGAAGCCGACCGGCTGCAGGACTGCGGCAAACCAGCCGCCAAGAATAGCGAGATAGCTATCGTCCATGGCAACGTTGGCGCCGCCGGGACCAAAGTAGGTTAATAGCCAGATGACCACGGTTCCGCCCAGAATGAAGGTTCCGGCCTTGCGCAGGAATCCTTTTCCTTTCTCCCAAGTGCTGCGAAGCAAGGTAGTGGATTGGGGCATCCGGTAAGGCGGGAGCTCAACCATGAAGAAGGAATGCTTGTCCTTGAACATTGTCATAGAGAATAATTTGGCCAGCAGGAGAGCGAGAGCAATGCCAAGCACATACATGGACAGCACGACAAGCGCCTGCTGCTTGGTAAAGAATATACTTGCAAATAAGGCGTATACGGGCAATCTGGCCGAGCAGGACATCAGCGGGATCAACAGCATGGTCAAAGTCCGTTCTTTGGGCTGTTCGATGCTGCGTGAAGCCATGACGGCAGGTACATTGCAGCCAAAGCCAATGATGAAAGGAATCATTGCCTTGCCATTCAGGCCAGCCAGCTGCATCAATCTGTCCATCATGACCGTAATCCGTGCCATATACCCCGAATCCTCGATGAACGAAATCATGAAGAATAAGATGAAGATTTGCGGAAGGAAGACAAGCACGCCTCCTACCCCAGCAATAATTCCGTCTACAATGAGCGATTGAGTAAACGATGAAGCGCCGGCGGCGGCAAGGCCCTGTCTTGCAAGCTCGCTGAGCGGACCGTTAATGAAGGCGTCCAGCAAATCCGACATTGGATTTCCAAACCAATCAAAGGTCAGCTTGAAGGCGATCAGCATCGATGCGAGAAAAAGGGGAATGCCCCATATCGGGTGAGCCGCAATCGCATCGATTTTTTCGGTCAAAGTGTTGGGCTTCCTCCTGGAAGTATCTACGGCTTCGCGGCAAAGCTCTTTTATATAGGAAGTGCGTTTCAAGCGGATATGTTCCTGAAGGGATTCCTGGCTGCCTGAAATTCGCAGCTGTTCTTCCGCTTTCAAGCGTATCGAGTGCAATGTGTCCAGACATTTGTATGAAGATAAGGCCGAAATCACAACAGGGTTATTCTCCAGGAACTGGACGGCCAGCCAGCGTTCGGAAGCAATTTTAATGCTTGAGGGGGGCGCGGCCTTTAATTCCCGGGAAATGAATGAGATCGCCTTTTCAATGCCTTTTCCATAGTCCAAATGAAACTGCGGAGAATCGAAGGAAGCTGAATTAATCTCTTTCAATATCGTATTGGATCCGGAACCCGTCCTGGCTACGAGAGGGACTACTTTTATACCTAAACGTTCGGCTAGCAGTTCAGGATAAACGACCAAGCCGCTTGCTTTGGCGACATCCATCATGTTCAGCCCCATAATGACGGGCTTTCCGTACTCCAATACTTGAATGGTAAGATATAAATTTCTCTCGAGCTGCGAGGCATCGACGATATTGACAAGCAGCTCCGGTGATTCATGAATCAGGTAGGAAGCGGCCACTCCTTCATCCTTAGATAAAGGGTGCAAAGTGTAGATTCCGGGGAGATCGGTAAGCTCGCCCGTCCTGCCCTGAAGCTGGCCGACTTTTTTTTCGACCGTAACTCCGGACCAGTTGCCGACATATTCATAGGAGGAGGTTAGCTTATTGAATAAGGAAGTTTTTCCTGTGTTGGGGTTGCCGATCAGAGCAGCATGGGTCATGATACAACCACCTCGATATGCGCAGCCTGTTGTTTGCGAATGCCTAGAAGCTGACCGCCGCAATCCAACGTGACAGGTCCGCCCCAAGGGCAATATCTTATAATGGTAATATTGGAGCCTTCGGTCACTCCAAGATCAGCGAGGCGCTGTTTCAGCATGGGATCAATACCGCCAAAGTTCCGGATGCATCCGGATGTTCCGGCTTTAAGATGAAGCAGGCACTTGCAGCAAGCGTCGCTAGAGTACATGGACCATCGTCTCCTTTAAAAATAGGCATATTTTTATTTTATACAAAGGATATTGATAATCAATCTCAATTAGGTATGAAAATAATATATCATGTGGGACTTTTCATCACTGTGATAAAGTTCATGACAATAATTACTTTACTTTTTGAATTCTATTAAAGTAAGATGGATAGTAAAACATACGACGAAGGGAATCGGTAACATGAAAGTGAATCAGAGCAAGATCGTGGATTGCACCATTCGCGACGGCGGATTGGTCAACAATTGGGATTTCAGCGTGGAGTTTGTGCAGAAGCTGTATGCCGGACTTAACGAAGCTGGCGTTGATTATATGGAAATTGGATATAAAAATTCTCCGAAGCTGTTGAAAGGCGCGGATGAGGCGGGGCCTTGGCGCTTCCTGGACGATGAATTCCTGCGCACGGTAATTCCGCAAAAGGGCCATACCAAGCTTTCCGCTCTTGTAGATATTGGCCGTGTTGACGAGAACGATATTTTGCCGCGCAGCGAGAGCCTTCTCGATCTGATTCGTGTTGCTTGCTATGTTAAGGACGTAGACAAAGCTCTGCAACTTGTCCAAGTATTCCATGACCGCGGTTATGAGACAACGATTAATATCATGGCACTGTCCAATGTTATGGAGCACGAACTGCTGGAAGCATTCGAAATGATCAAGGAGAGCGTCGTAGATGTAGTTTATATAGTAGACTCCTACGGCAGCCTGGATTATAAAGATATGGAGCACTTAGTGAATAAATTTAAGACGCATTTGCCGAATAAACGGCTTGGGGTGCATACGCATAACAATATGCAGCTTGCATTCTCCAATACGCTGATGGCGGTGGACATGGGCGTTGAACTGCTGGATGCTTCTGTATACGGCATGGGCCGCGCGGCGGGTAACTGTCCTACGGAGCTGCTCGTTACTCATCTGAAAAATACGAAATATAATCTTCGCCCAGTGCTTAAGGTATTGGAAGAACTGATGATTCCGCTTCGCGAGAAGGAAGAATGGGGTTACCTCATCCCTTACATGATTACGGGAACTCTGGATGAGCATCCTCGTTCGGCAATGGCTTTGCGCGCTTCGGCGGACAAGGACAAAGCTGTAGAGTTCTACGATAAGCTTACGACGCCTGAAGTGAGCTTTGAGAAAAAATAATGCAAAACAGCGCCATGGTGAGCAAACCATGGTGCTTTTTTTTTGCGAAAGAAGCAGGAAAATAAACGAAAAATGTTGAAATATTATTAACTACAAACCATCGGGATAATACCTAGTTTCGTTAAAAAGCAACATGACTGGGCACCGCATTTTACTGTTTCCGGGGGTTGAACATTATGAAAATCAGGAAAGAAGAGAAATCAACAATTTTTCAGGGGACGCTCGGCTTGCTGGCGATGCTGAGTGTTGTTTATCTTTCTATAGCAATTGATGCTCCCATAATCTCTGCGTCAGCCGGTCATGCGTTGTACCTGCTCGCAGGGCTGATGTATGGAGCGGTTGCCTTCGCGGTCTTTGCGCAGGGCTGGATGCTGTTTACGGACAAATTGTCCAGGCAGCGTCTTTACTCTGCCGTGTTGTTTTTCGTGGTAGGTACTTTGGACGTGCTTCATATCGCCACCTTCGTCGGCGTTTCCTTGTTTGGTTTTATGCCGGGATATACGATCTCTGTATGGTTCATGCTGTTGTCCCATTTGTTTGGGGCGGCAGGGATGCTGTTCATTTTCAGCGTGCCGGACAGGCAGGTGTCCATGCGTCATAAAGCGGCTGCCTTTTCGGGATCGGCAATTTTACTGCTGGTGGGCATCGTGCTGCTGTACAAATACCAGTTTCAGCTTCCTCAACTTCTTGGTAGAGAGGCGACTGGAACGATCAGGCAAGCAGTGTGGATCGGCGTGCCGTTTCTGTACACGCTCGGGATATTTGCGATTTTGTACCGGTATCGGAAGGAGCGTCCGCCCGCGGCATTAACAGTGGTCTGCGCGCTTTTATTTATGATGATTGGGCATATATTACTGACGACAGGTGATCCATTCGGGATTGGAATTGCCCACGTTGCCGGGGAATGGTTTATGGGGTTGTCCTACTATTACGTTTTGAAAGGAGTCTACCGCCTGACGATTGAGGAGCCGTTTCGCGGGCAGCAGCTTGCAGAGGCACAGATGATGCATATGGCCTACCATGACGATTTGACGAATCTGCCTAATCTTCGGCGGCTGAAGGATCAGCTGGCCGTCCATCTGGCGCCTGAAAGCAGAACGGGACTTTATACGGGAGTGGCCGTCTTGAACATCAATCGCTTCAAGGCGATTAATGATGCTTTTGGATATCGTGCCGGCGACAAGCTGCTGACGGATGTAGGAGCGCGGGTGAGCCGGCGCTGCTTGCCGGAGGAAGGTGTCTACCGTATGGGAGAAGATGAATTTGCAGTCACGATTCCGGAATATTCAGATCCGCGTGCTATCGAGATCAGGGCACTGCAACTGCTTAAATCGATTCACCCTGCAGTAACGATCGAAAATACCGAGTACCATATTTCCTTGAGCATGGGTCTCTCCATTTATCCCCTTGACGGCCAAAACGTGGATCAAATCATTCAAAATGCCGATATGGCGGTTCACAATGGAAAGGAACAGGGTCTGGAATTCATGCGCTACACGGCTGCGATCAAAAATCAAACCCACTCTCGAATTGAGCTGGAGAACGATATGCGCAAAGGCTTGGAGCGGGAGGAATTCTTCCTGGAATTTCAGCCCCAGGTAAGCCTGGACAGCGGCCAAGTGGTTGGAATGGAAGCATTGGTACGCTGGAACCATCCGCGCCGGGGAGTGCTATCACCGGGCGAGTTCATTCCGGTCGCCGAAGATAGCGGGCTGATTGTGCCGCTAGGAGAGTGGGTCCTGCGTACCGCTTGCAGCTACAACAAGAAGTGGCAGGACGATGGATATAACCCTATATGCGTG
Source organism: Paenibacillus sp. YSY-4.3 (assembly GCF_054767475.1). Classification (NCBI taxonomy): domain Bacteria; kingdom Bacillati; phylum Bacillota; class Bacilli; order Caryophanales; family Paenibacillaceae; genus Paenibacillus; species Paenibacillus sp. YSY-4.3. The sequence continues at coordinate 394,099 of NZ_BAABMC010000001.1, forward strand.
TCCGTCAACTTGTCCATGCGGCAATTCCGCCAACATAATTTGTCAGATAAAGTCGATTGCATTCTGCAGGAGGTCGGCCTGGAAGCGAAGTATTTGGAGCTGGAGGTGACCGAAAGCATGACATTCGACATCGACACGGCTTTCGAGCAGCTTCAAAGGCTGAAAGGGCTGGGTGTTCATATTAGCATCGACGATTTCGGCACCGGCTACAGCTCGCTATACTACTTGAAGACGCTGCCGATCGACCGCCTCAAAATCGATCGCTCCTTCGTCAAAGAGGTTATGCTGGACGGAAGCGGAGCGGCTATCGTCTCAACCATTGCGATGATGGCCCATCATCTGCAGCTGAAGGTCACGGCTGAAGGGGTCGAGAACGAGGAGCAGCTTGAATTTCTTAAGCTCCAGAATTGCCATGAGGGACAAGGCTATCTATTCAGCAAGCCGGTGCCTGCGGGGTTGTTTGAGCGCCGCTTTCTCACCCGTATTGCCGGATAGGGCAATCATCACTGCTGTAACAAGGTTGTACGGGGTATGAGGACTAATTGTAATAAATTAGCTGTTGCATTGATGGAACAGAAGTGGTATATTTATTTTTGTCTTCACGAGCAGCTTGCTCGATTGAAGCTTCGGGACGTAGCTCAGCTTGGTAGAGCACCTGGTTTGGGACCAGGGGGTCGCATGTTCAAATCGTGTCGTCCCGACCATAATATAATCGCCCTGCAGAAGCAATTGAAATTTGCTAGAAAGCACTTTTGTAGGCAGAGTTGCGGGTGTAGTTCAATGGTAGAACTCCAGCCTTCCAAGCTGGTAGCGTGGGTTCGATTCCCATCACCCGCTCCATACGCAAATAACAAACTGCCTAATGGCAGTTTTTTTATTTTACAGCGGGATAGGGAAGAGAACCCACAAAGGGGTTCGACCGTCCGTAAAGGCATCAATGAGAAATCCTTAGTAGGACGTGCGTCAGCCATATCCTTTATTCGCGAACCGAAGGATCGCATTTCAATCATGTGGCTGAGTATTCCTATTACCGCTCCATACGCAAATAATGCAGCCATTGGCAGCTTTTTTTAATTTACATCAGTTTTGGGAAGGGAACCTACTTCGCCTTCTGCGTTTAGATGCCGTCGTAATGGTTAATTATCCAGTGTAGCGTATTTGATCAGACATTCCTGAGGAGGTATGCGACATGATGCATAAAATTGTAGGAGTCTTTGCTTCGGAACAGGATGCAACAAATGCAATAGAGGATTTAAAACGATACGGCTTTTCGAGCGATGACATTTCCGTCGTCGGACGGAACAAAGATCACATGGATGCCATGCGCGAGGAGACCGGAACGAAAGCGCCGGAGGGCGTCGCCTCGGGAGCGGCTGCCGGTGGCGTGGTAGGCGGACTCACAGGGCTACTGGCGGGTCTCGGAGCGCTGGCGATACCCGGAATCGGCCCGATCGTCGCAGCCGGCCCTATTGCAGCTGCACTTACGGGAGCAGCGGTTGGCGCGGGAGCAGGCGGACTGGTCGGAGGATTGATCGGCCTTGGCATCCCCGAGAATGAAGCCAAGGAATACAGCAGCCAGGTAGAGCATGGGAGAGTTCTCGTACTCGTGGATGGGCACGATGTTCAAAAAAACGATATTTATCAGATTTTCCGGAATAACCGTGCGATGAATTCCCAAAATTTTGGATTAACCGACGTTCATCCTGCGAATGCCACTATGCATAGAGAGACTGAAACGCCAGACAGGGGAATCGAGTCGAGAGAAACAGCGGGAACGTTCTATCAAGAAATTCCGCCGGAGGACGTAGGGCAAACGATGAGGGAACGGGATGAAGATTGGGAGCGGACGAACTATCGCAGATCAAGAGATAGAGGGAAGGATCGCGGATCTTGGTAACGAACATATTCTGATATCTTAGAAAATAAAACAGAACGGGCGGCGCTTGCTGTCCGTTCTGTTTGCATGTTGAATCCTGAATTTTAATCTGCCGCCCGTACTTCGTCACTGGTGCCGGCGATGATCGCTTTAACGCGGCCTACCTGGCCGTCCTGCAGGCGAACTTTGATTCCATGGGGATGGCTTGGCGAATTGGTCAGGATATCCTTGATGATCCCACGGGTTAGCTGGCCGGTCGCCTGATCTTTTTTGAGGACGATATCGACGGTGAGGCCTGGTTTAATTTTACTGCGTAGGGTGCCGTTCATTTTTGTCAGCTCCTTGGTCATTGGTTCAGTGTTTTTAATTTAACATATTTACGGCATTTGATAAAAGAAAGCATGACCAAAGACTCCAGTCTTGCCATCGCTGCGAACTTTTCATATAATAACAGATAAGCCTTCGCCTTGGGGTTATGAATATGAGGCGATTATTTAACGTAAATGCAATGATGGAGAAGAGTAAGCAGAAGCCTCCTTACAGGGAAGAGCCGCCGCAGATTGAGAGCGACTCTAGGGAAACAGACTGCCGAAGTTCGCTCCTGAGCAGTTCCTTGAACCCGTGTGCAACGCTGTTTTTGCAAGTGGTAAGTAGGGGATACCGGCTGCGATCCGTTATGTCGTTCGAGTGAGAGCCAATTGGCAGGTTAGCGGTTTATCCTGAACCGCAGCATCATTTGCGGTGTACGCATATGCGATTCCTGATCCATGCTCTAACAAGGGTGGTACCACGGTCTTTTCGTCCCTTTCAGGGAGGAAAGGCCTTTTTTTGTTGGATATCGGACGGCATTGTCTTCAGTGAATGTACGTCGATAGACGTTTTTCTTTTATTCAATCTAAGGAGGATTATCCATGAAAGAACGTTTGGAAGCACTCAAACACGAAGCTGTGGCCCAATTGAACGCCGTGGCCGATGCAGCTCAATTAAACGACCTTCGGGTCAAATATTTGGGCAAGAAGGGTGCATTGACTGAAATTTTGCGGGGAATGGGCGCGTTGAGCGCGGAGGAACGTCCTGTGATTGGCCAGGTAGCCAATGAAGTTCGCTCGGCGATCGAAGAGCTGGTGGAAGAGAAACAGCAGTATTTCCAAAGACGCGAGACGGAAGAGCGGCTTGCGGCGGAGAAAGTGGATGTTACCTTGCCTGGCCGTCCATTGAAGCAGGGAGGCGTCCATCCGCTGAACCAGGTCATTCAGGATATCGAGGATATCTTCATCGGGATGGGCTATCGCATCGCGGAAGGGCCAGAGGTTGAGACGGATTACTATAACTTTGAGGCGCTTAATTTGCCGAAGAACCACCCTGCCCGCGACATGCAGGACTCTTTCTACCTGACTGAGGATTTGCTGATGCGCACGCAGACCTCTCCAGTGCAAGTACGGACAATGGAAGCGATGGAGGGCGAAGTGCCTGTCAAGGTGATCTGCCCGGGACGCGTATACCGGCGCGACGACGATGACGCGACGCATTCGTTCCAGTTCCACCAGATCGAAGGTCTCGTTATCGGCAAAAACATCCGTATGAGCGATTTGAAAGGCACCTTGCTCCAATTCACGCGTGAGATGTTCGGGCCGAACACACAAATCCGGCTGCGGCCAAGCTTCTTCCCCTTCACCGAGCCTAGCGTCGAAGTAGACGTTACTTGTGTGAAGTGCGGCGGGAACGGTTGCCGGGTATGCAAGCAAACCGGATGGCTGGAGATTTTGGGCAGCGGGATGGTTCATCCTCGCGTCCTGGAAATGAGCGGCTATGATCCGGAGCAATATAGCGGTTTTGCTTTCGGCATGGGTGTAGAGCGAATTGCGATGTTGAAATACGGCGTGGATGATATCCGTCATTTCTTTAATAATGATTTGCGCTTTTTGGGGCAGTTCGCCCGAATTTAAACCTGTATAAGAAAGAAGGGAACTGGCATGAAAGTATCAACCGAATGGTTGTCGGAATATGTATCGCTGGATCAAGTCAACATCGAGGATTTGGCGGAGCAGATTACCCGCTCCGGCATTGAGATCGATGCTATTGAGAACCGGAACAAGGGAGTTACGAAAGTAGTTGCCGGTTATGTGAAGAGCAAAGAGAAGCATCCTGATGCGGATAAGCTGAATGTATGCATCGTCGATGCCGGCCAGGAGGAAGACCTCCAAATCGTCTGCGGTGCAAAAAACGTGGATGCCGGCCAGATGGTGCCTGTCGCACTCGTAGGCGCCAAGCTTCCGGGCGGACTGGACATCAAGAAGGCTAAGCTGCGTGGCGTGCTCTCCCAAGGAATGATCTGCTCGGCCAAAGAACTTGGTCTGAATGACAAGCTGCTGCCGAAAGAGCAGCAGGAAGGAATTCTCGTTCTACCGAAAGGCACCGAGATCGGCACGCCGATTTCGCAGCTGCTCGGACTCGATGACAAGGTGCTTGATTTCGATCTTACACCGAACAGATCCGATTGTCTGAGCATGCTCGGAGCAGCCTATGAGGTAGCAGCGATTCTAGGCAGGGAGGTCAAGCTGCCGGAGCCGGACAAGAAGCTAATCGAAGTAGCGGAACCTGCCAAAGAACGGATCGTGGTCAAAATCGAAGCGGACGGGCTGTGCAGCCGTTATGCGGTCAGATACATTTCTGGAGTGGCGATCGGCGTCTCCCCGCAATGGATGCAGAATCGCCTGATGGCGGCTGGAATTCGTCCGATCAATAACATCGTGGACATTACGAACTACGTCATGCTGGAATACGGCCAGCCGCTGCATGCCTTTGACGCAGATACCCTTCAAGGCGGCGTCATTGGAGTGCGCGAAGCGAAAGCAGGCGAGAAGCTGGTCACGCTGGACGGCCAAGAGAGAGAGCTGGAGTCAGGCGCCTTGTTGATTGTCGACGGCGAGGATCGGCCGGTCGGTCTTGCCGGCGTTATGGGCGGCCTTCATACCGAGGTTACGGAGAACACGGTAAACATCGTATTGGAATCGGCTAAATTCGACGGCGGCTCCGTGCGCAAAACATCGCGCAATCTGGGACTGCGTTCCGAGGCTTCCCTTCGTTTCGAGAAGGAGGTTGATCCTGCTGCGGTTATACCTGCTTTGAACCGGGCGGCTGAGCTGATGTCGCTCTACGCCGGTGGCAAGGTGCGCCAAGGGATTGTCGAGTCCGTCGTTTCGGAGGCAGAGGATAGGATCATCCGTCTCTCCTTGACGAAAATGAACGCTTATTTGGGAACGGACATTTCCACGCTGGAGACGAAAGCGATTTTTGCCCGCCTGCATTTCGAATGCGGGGATTCGGCGAACAATGCGCTAGAGGTCCGCGTGCCGACTCGCCGTGGAGATATTACGCGGGATGTTGATCTCATTGAAGAGGTAGCCCGGTTGTATGGCTATGACAACATTCCGACCACTGCGATCGAAGGGCCGACAACGGCAGGCGGATATACGAAGCCGCAGGCGCTGCGCCGGGCTTTGAGAGGCTTGCTCGTACATGGAGGCTTGCAGGAAGTGATGGGATATTCCTTCATTCATGAAGGGTTCGGCCCGCTGTTCCCTAAGCTGGGAGCAGGAGGACGCGAAGTGCAGCTGGCGATGCCGATGAGCGAGGACCGCAGTGTGCTCCGCATGAGCCTTATTCCAGGCCTTATCCAGATTGCTGCTTACAACCGCAACCGGAAGCTGGATAATCTTGCCCTGTTTGAAATGGGCAGCGTCTTCCTGACGGATGAGGAGAAATTGACAAAGCAGCCGGGAGAGATCTCTGTGCTGGGCTTGCTCCTTGCGGGAGACCGGGAAGAGAAGCGTTGGAATGCAAGTCCAGAGAAGGTCGATTTCTTCGACCTGAAGGGTGTGCTTGAGAGCATTTTCGAATATCTAGGAATCAACGAGCTTATTAGCTATGAAGCGGATGCACCGGAAGGTTTCCATCCAGGGCGGTCGGCTTCCGTATATTTAAATACACCGTCAGCCAAACAATGGCTCGGCTCAATCGGCCAGCTTCATCCTGAGCTGCAGCGTGAGCATGATCTTGATGATACTTATGCTGCGGAGCTGCTTCTGGAGCCGGTATACCAGTATGCGGGGGATACTGCCGTATACCGCGAACTGCCGCGATTCCCTTCCATGCAGCGGGATATTGCCGTTGTTGTGGACGTGGACGTAGAAGCGGGAGCGCTTCTGGCCGCTATTCGGAATACGGCGGGTGACCTGCTGGAAGAACTGAATGTTTTTGATGTCTATACGGGCAGCAAGCTTGGCGAGAACAAGAAGAGCGTCGCCTTGTCTTTGGTGTACCGCCACAAAGAGCGCACACTGACCGATGAGGAGATTTCTGCCGTACATGGGCAAGTTGTGTCGGTACTTGAGCAAACTTTTGCAGCTGAATTAAGAAAATAGCAGGAATTGAACAAAGTCACATCGAATCAAGTTTAAGTATCGATTCGATGTGACTTTCGTGCAAGTGCAAGGACAGACAGCTTAGATGAAACGTAAGGACCGAAGGAGGCGCAACATTTTGACTACCCCTGACCGTATTAGTGTAAATGTTGAAATTTACGGTACATCTTATAAGATCGTAGGCAGCAGCGCCGATTACATGAAAGAGGTTGCGCGCCGCGTCGATAACCATATGCAAGCCATAGCCAAAATGTACTCCCATCTGGACACTCCGCGCCTAGCGGTACTAGCTGCAGTTCGCATGGCCGAAGAGGCGATGAAGGCGGAGCAGTTACAGGCAGAACTGCAAAAGATGGAGCGCGAGAAGGCGGAGCTTGCCCGGGAGATATCCGTTATGCAGGCGCTCCAATCCAAGCAGGAGAAGGCGCATCAGCAGCTGCAGGAGGAGCACCAACAACTGAAGATCGAGAAGAAAGCGGCTTCCGAGCAGCTGTCCAAGGCCGAGACGTCGCTTAAGGAACAGGAAACGAACGTTAGTAAGCTTAACGCGCGAGCCAGCGACCTGGAGCGCGAGCTGAAGGAACAGAGAGCAAGCTCGTCCCAGTTTCAGGCGAAGCTGCGGGGGGCGGAGCAGGAAGCCAAGCGCGAGAAGGAAGAACGCGAGAAGCTCGCCGAGCAGCTGAAGGGAGCCTTGCAGCGGGAGCATAACGCCAAGGCTGCGGAGCAGCGCTTGAAGGACAATATCGCGAAGCTGGAGCAGCAGACGAAGGGCCTTCAGCAGTCGGTGCAAGCGGCCGAAGCAGAGAAGAAGCGGCAGCAGGGGCAGCTTCAGGAAGCCAAAGTTCGCGAAGAGAAGCTGCGTGCGGAAGCTTCCGAAGCGGCCCAGAACGAGAAATCTTGGCAGAGGCTGGCGGAGAAGCGCAACGAGGAGATCAGCCGACTTGAAATCAGTTTGTTAGAGGCATCCGAACTGGGTGAGCGACTGCAAGCCGACTTGAATGCGGCGAAGAAGGAAGCAACTGCTGCGCTGGAGAGCTTCCAAAGTGAACAGGCTAGTGCGGCCAAGCTGGCGAAGGAAGCGGAATTCCTTAAATCCGAATTAAGCCGGGTTACGCAGGAACATGAGAACGCTCTGCAATCAGCGGGAACCACCGCACAGGAAAATGCCCGTCTGCGGGAGGAAGCGCAGCAACTCAGAGGTAAGCTAGAAGATTTGGAACAGGAATTGCAAGGCTTTGTTGCCCTTGCCCAGGAGCAGGAGAGCTCCCGCCTGGCGGCGGAACGAAGAGAGCAGGAGTGGAGACAGCAGCTCGCTTCGGCTGAACAGGAGCTCGTCTCCTGGCGTGAGACGGAAGCCGATCTCCAGCGCCAGCTGCAGGAATGGCAGCAGCAGTGTGCGGCAGGCGGAGAACAGGTTATGGATCTCTCCACGCAATATCGCGAGCTGGAGGAAGAGAAGCAGCGGCTTGAAGAGCAGCTGAAGGAAATTGCGGGCAGCTACGAGGTCATTTCCCACGAGTACAGGCTGCTGCAAACGGCTCGAGAAATGGAGCGCGAGGGCACGGAGAAGGCGAAGGCCGAGTACGATCGTTTGAAGGACGATTACACGAAGCTCCAGACGGAGTTCAATGAGTGGATCGAGCTGATCGAACAGGCAGGAACTGATTGATGTAAAGCGAAAGAGCCCTCGGATGACCGAAGGCTCTTCGTTATGGTTTATTCTTCGACGATCAGTTTGGAGACCATGCCTGAGTGTCCGGAACCGCACATAATCGAGCAGGCGATTTCAAATTCTCCTGTTTCTTTAGGAACGACAACTTTGGATTGGCTTTTGCCTTTAAGCTCCAGCTTTAGTGCGGGAATGATAATTCCGTGGTTGCCCTCAACGTTCTTGAAGGTAATTTTTACTGGAGAATCCTTTTTGACATGATACTCTTCCTGATCGAATTTGAAGTTCGTCGCCTCGATGACGATTTCTGATTCCGGCGTCAGATTGCTTTCCTCGGCGCCGCTGCTGGAGCTGCTGCCGCAAGCAGCCAGGAGAACCAATAACATAGAACTAAGCATAATAGCAATAGCCTTTTTCATAAAAATCCCCCTCAATACAAAGTAATTTGTGACAAAACGCAAATTTATTTATATCATAACGCAAAAAATTAGACATGACTGCCAAGGATTTGAAATATTCATGAACTCTCTGGTATAAATGCAAGCAGCTCCCTGCTTATTAGGCAGGGAGCTGCTTGCAACCGGCGGCCTGAAAGATGGCTAACGGTCTGACTTGTCTTTTGCTGCTTCGAACGGTGAGCCAATTGGGATGAACAGGTCGATGATCCCGATGACGAGAGCGGCCAGAAGCGCTCCGAGAATCGAGACGGATACGCCCGAGATGATAAACTGCGCAAGCCAGATGACTAAAGCGCTGGCGAGAAAGCCGACGATACCGCGGCCGAAAGGGGTAACTCTCTTGCCGAAGATCCCTTCAATAGCCCAGCCGAGAAGCGCGATGACCAGAGCAAGCAGAAGGGCGCTGCCGAATCCGCCTACGCTGAATTGCGGGACGATCCAGCCTACGACGAGCAGGACCAGAGCAGATACGATAAAGCGAACGACGTGTCCCAGGAAATTCATGGCACAAGGCCTCCTTTGTCAAGTTAACGTTTCGTATACGTGTATATAATGTTCCGTAAGTGCGTTTCTTATGTGTGCTACTTTGCAAAATGGCGTAAAATGTGCGATTTCGCTATAATAGGAGTTGTTCAAAAAGCTCCATTTTGATCACGTTGAAATATTAGAACATAGTCCCGAGGGGAGTTGTGATCGTTTTTGGATGAGAAAATTTTGAAAACGATGGAATATCATAAAATTATAGATATGCTTGTGAAATATGCCCAGACATCGCTGGGAAAAGCGGCGGCGGAGGGCCTTGCGCCCGTCTCCGACCTGGAGGAAGTCAAACGCCTCCTGCAGGGAACGGACGAAGCCTTCAAGGTAGATCGGCTTAAAGGAGCTCCGTCCTTCGGCGGTATCGTTGATATTATGCCTGCTGTGAAGCGAGCGCGAATCGGCGGCACATTAAATCCGCATGAGCTGCTGGGTATCGCGACGACGCTTGAGGGCTCGCGCCGCGTGAAGCGGTACATTGTCAACATCCATGAGGAAGAGCCTGTAGAGCTGCTATTTACGCTGAGTGATATGCTCAGCGAACAGAAGACGCTCGAGGATCAAATCAAACGCTGCATCGATGAAAGCGCGGAGGTGCTGGATTCAGCCAGTTCAGAGCTGGCTCAAATTCGCCGGGAGCTGCGCGGCGGCGAAGTGCGGATTCGGGAGAAGCTGGATGCGATGATTCGTTCCTCCAGCGTTGCGAAGATGCTGCAGGATCAGCTGATCACGATCCGGGGAGACCGCTTCGTCATTCCCGTGAAGGCGGAGTACCGCGCGCATTTTGGTGGCATCGTCCATGATCAGTCCGGCTCGGGAGCGACCTTGTTTATCGAGCCTGAATCGATCGTGGCCATGAATAACAAGCTGCGTGAGACGAGACTGAAGGAAGAGCGGGAAATCGAAGTCATTCTGCAGAAGCTGACGGCGCTCGTAGGCGAGCAAGCTGAGCTTCTCAGCTACGACAGCGACGTATTGGCCCAACTCGACTTCATTTTTGCCAAAGCCCGCCTTGCAAGGGAGATGAGGGCAGAACTGCCGCGTATGAACGACCGTGGCTTTCTGAAGCTGAAGAAGGGGCGGCATCCGCTCATTCCAGCGGATCAAGTCGTGCCGATTGACGTAGAATTGGGCAACCAGAATACCTCGATCATCGTTACCGGCCCGAATACCGGGGGGAAGACGGTAACCCTGAAAACGATCGGATTACTGAGCCTGATGGCGATGTCGGGCTTGTTTGTCCCGGCGGAGGATGGCAGCCAGCTTTGCGTGTTCGATGCGATCTATGCCGATATCGGCGATGAGCAGAGCATTGAGCAGAGCCTCAGTACGTTTTCCAGCCATATGACGAACATCATTTCTATTTTGCGGCGCATGACGGCCAAGAGCCTGGTGCTGCTGGATGAAGTCGGAGCGGGAACGGATCCGGCAGAGGGATCTGCGCTCGCCATTGCTATTCTGGAGCATATTCATTCGCTTGGCTGTCGCATGGTAGCGAGCACGCATTATAGTGAACTCAAAGCATATGCATATGAACGTAAAGGCGTCATCAATGCGAGCATGGAATTTGACGTGAATACCTTGAGTCCGACCTATCGGCTGCTTATTGGGGTGCCAGGGCGAAGCAACGCGTTTGCGATTGCGGAACGTCTGGGATTGTCGGAACAAATTCTCGATTTTGCCCGTGGCGAAGTCAAGGAGGAGGATTTGCGGGTCGAGCATATGATCGCTTCGCTCGAAGAGAACCGCCTTGGCGCTGAGCAGGAGCGGGAAACGGCGGAGCGGCTGCGCAAAGAGCTCGAAGAGCTGCGGAAGCGGCATGAAGCCGAACTGGACAAACTGACGCGAGAGCGCGACAAGCGGATCGAGAAGGCGGAAGAAGACGCGAGAGCGATCGTGGCCAAGGCGCGCAGCGAAGCCGAGCGGATCATCGAGGAACTGCGGAAGCTTGCGCTCGAAGAGGGCGCATCTGTGAAGGAGCATAAACTGATCGCCGCCAGGAAGGAGCTGGAGGAGGCCGAGCCGAAGCGCAAGAAGAGCGGGCCAACTCGCCAGGGGAATCAGGCTCCCCGCAAAATTGGGGCCGGCGACGAGGTCATGGTCTACAGCCTGAACCAGAAAGGTCATGTTGTGGAGCTCGCGGGGAAAGAGGCGCTCGTTCAGCTGGGAATTATGAAGATGAAGGTTAGCTTGGATGACCTGGAGCTTATATCGGCGCCATCTGTCGCGAAGGCAACTCAGAAGGTCGTAGCCAACGTCAAGCGGACGCGCGATGAGAACGTGCGCAGCGAACTGGATCTGCGGGGCGCTAACTTAGAAGAAGCACTGATCGAGGTGGACCGCTTCATAGACGAGGCATATCTCGGCAACCTGGGGCAAATTTATATCATTCACGGTAAAGGTACGGGAATTTTGCGGACAGGAATATCGGATTATCTCCGTAAGCATAAGCATATAAAGAGCTACCGGTTGGGCAATTACGGAGAAGGCGGCACGGGAGTCACGGTAGCTGAGCTGAAATAAGCGGGAGGAGCGAAGGCGAATTGGCAGGAAACATTGAACCGTTGCTGGAGCAGCCGTTCGGGCTGATGATCGGTTACCTATCCATAGCAGTCATGGAGTTGATCGTGTTTTTGTCCTGCTTCGAATTGGTGGCTAAGTATCGTTGCTGGCAGGAAATCAAGCAGGGCAACCTTGCGGCATCGATTGCCACGGGCGGCAAAATCTTCGGCATCAGCAACGTCATTCGTTATGCTGCAGCACATTCCCCGATATATGAGTTTATGATTTGGTCTTTGGTCGGAGCCGTGCTGCTATTTGCAGCTTATATTTTGTTTGAATTTCTAACCCCGGTGTTCCGTATCGATGAGGAGATCGCTAAGGGCAATATCGCTGTAGGATTCATTGCGATGTCTGTATCTGTATCGGTATCTTTCTTGATCGGAGCCTGCATAGGTTAAGGGGGGAGCATCATGCGAAATTTTATTAAGAACCTGACAAGCGTCATTTTTGTGGCCGCCATACTGTTCCTGATCGGCGGTATCGTATTTCTGTGGAAGTCATAAAGGAGTAGAAAGGACGGGCTGTGTATGGAGTCAACTATATGTCCCTGGTGTCAAACGGAAATTGTCTGGGATGAGGAGCTGGGAGCGGAGGAGGAATGCCCTTATTGCCATAATGAGCTGAAGGGCTACCGTACTTTGAGTATTCAGCTTGGAGACGAAGAGGAGTTTGAGGAAGAGGTCGGTGGTGACGAAGACGATGCGGATTATTGGGAAGAGAGCGATACGCATTTGGATGCAATTCGCCGTATCGAGAGCTTTGTGACCAGTGGAGGCGATCTCTTGGCCTATGAATCCGGCGTGGAGAAAGTGCTTGATGGTCAGGATGAGGTCCCAGAATGTCCGCATTGCCGCGAGTACATGCTGCACGTAGGGCAGCAGGAGATCAGCGGCGGCTCGTTTGAGCCAGTCGTCCCGGAGGGCATGCCGGGTCCTCTGCTGTCCGGTACAATGAAGCTTAACGTATATGTTTGTTCGGCCTGCTTCAGCGTAAGCCGTTTTTTGGCCGAGGAGGAGCGAAATTCCTTAATTCGCAAGGTGAGTGAAAAAGCATGATTTGATCATGCTTTTTCTTTTTTTGGGCATCCTTACTGGGGAAATCAGTAACCTGTGGAGGAGCAAGCATGAAGAGCCCGCTGGATCAACAATGCAAATTGCTGTTAGCCGTCAATAGTTTATTCGTACTCGCTGGAGCATTGTCTGGCACCTTCTTGAATGTATACTTATGGAAATTCAAGCAGGATTTCACGATGATCGGCTGGTTCGCCTTTAGCCAGCAGTTAGCCATAGGGCTTACGTTCTGGATTGCCGGCAAATGGGTGAAGGAGCGGGACAAGATGATTATTCTGCGGCTGGGGATCGTCATTTCCGGGCTGTTCTATATGCTGGTACTAGCGAGCGGCACTCAGCTGGTGCATTATATATGGCCGCTTGGCATCATATCCGGCATCGGTGCGGGCATCTTCTGGCTCGCGTTTAACGTCGTGTACTTTGAAGTGACTGACAAGACGAACCGGGATCTCTTTAACGGCTGGGTAGGCATCATGGGGTCCGTGATCGGGATCAGCGGTCCGTGGCTGTCCGGGTGGCTAATTTCGGCCATGCCTGGCGAACGGGGGTATAGGGTTATTTTTACTATATCCTTGATTGTCTATGGGGGAGGGGTGCTGCTTAGCTTTCGCTTAAAAAAACGCGAGAGGGGCACGGGGTACCGCTGGCTGGAGCCTGTGCGGCGTCTGGAGCCGGGAAGCCCATGGAGACAGGCCGTTCCCGCGTCTATCGCTTACGGCCTTAGAGAAGGGGTCTTCTTATTCATGATTAATCTGCTCGTCTACATCAGCACATCTTCGGAATGGAAGGTCGGGCAATATATGCTGATCACTTCCCTTGTATCCTTGATCAGCTACTGGGCGGCAGGCAAATGGCTGGCGATCCGCCACCGCTGGCTGGAAATGCTGATAGGCGCGTTCATGATTACACTTATCGTCGTTCCTCTGTTATGGAAAGTGAGCTATATGACCTTGCTTATTTTTGGGATAGGCACCTCGTTGTTCATGCCTCTGTACATTATCCCGATGATCTCTTCGGTGTTCGATTTAATGGGCCGGGACAAATCGGATGCCGAACATCGCGTGGAACTGATCGTTCTGCGCGAAATCAGCATGATGGTCGGAAGATTGGCGGGTATTGTCATCTTTATCTGGCTCTACACCCGATCACCGCACATGTCGACGATTTTATGGCTGATGGCCGGTTTAGGGGCCGCTCCCCTGATAAGCTGGCTTGCGATGAGGAAGCTGCTGGCGGCTTAAGTCTTAAAGAATCCTCCAATGTCAGTCCTTGGGGCTTGCGCCGCCCACTGCCGGTGCCGGCTTCGAGGTTCTTGTCAGCGAAAACCATTCCATATCCGGCCGATCCTTCCCCAAAAGCACGTCGGTAAGCATTTCCGCGGCAATCATGCTGTATATTGTACCGTTGCCTCCATAGCCCTCGAGAAAATAGCAGCGGGGATAACTCGGGTGGGTGCCGATGAACGGAAGCCCATCCCGGCTTTGTCCGAAAACACCCCCCCACACATAAGCAGCCTTCAAATTCCGCTTCTCCGGAAACAGTTCATGTACCTTCTTCACTAGTCTCTTCCCCTGATGCAGATGCCGGTTCTCGTCCAGCTTTCCGCCCGGCAGCGGTTCGTCGAGCCCTCCGATTAATATGCGCTTGTCCGGTGTTGTCCTCATGTACAGATATGGCCGGGCAGTTTCCCAAAGGAGGCAGCGTTCAAACCAATCGTCAAAATGCTCGGCGGGCTCAGTGGCCATCACGTAGCTTGACGTCAAATATGCGCCTCTTTCTTTATGAAACGCCCCAGTCTCATATCCCGTTGCAAAAATAACATGCCTTGCCCGGATCGCATGCTTCCCGGCCCGGCACAGGACACCATGCTGCTGGAACTCAAAGCCGGCCCCTTCGGTGTTCTCGAAAACGGCCAACCCCATGGCGGAAGCTGCTTCGATCAGCCCATGAACGAAAGCGAAGGGATTTCCTTCCGCATCTCCAGTGTTATAAATAGCTCCCGGCTTCTCAAACGGGAAGCGGTCTGCAATAGGCGCTTTGTCCCACCAATCGACGGGAAAATTGTATTTCCGGAGCGTTTCAAATTCCTGATGAAGCAGGTCCGCATCCTCCTCTGTACTGGCAAAGTATATGCTGTTTCTCGGAAGGAAACGAGCTTCCGCCTTCAGGCTCTGGCTAAGCTTTAACAGCTTGCTTACGCCCTCCTGGCACATATGATAAAACTGAACGGCCCGCTCCTCTCCAAACGTATGGATTAATGATGTTAATGTCTTATCGTTTGAATATTGCATCAATCCGGTATTCGCCAGGGTGCTTCCGGATGCTATTGATCTTTTGTCAATCAGTGCAGTATTTATCCCGGATTCAGTCAGAAGATAGGCGCACAGCGCCCCGCTGATTCCTCCGCCTACGACAAGGCAATCGCAGGATATATTTTGCTGGAGCGTTTCATATTGCGGTGGATGATGCAAGGTATCTTGCCAGACGAAATTTCCGCTATGCAGCTTCATGATTCGCTATCGCTCCTTTGTAATATGGAAATATGATCTCACAGGTTTTACTTTAAAATAGTGTGCAAAATAACGCGTCATATGTATGAAGTATGTACATTTTATGCGCCTTACATATCCATGGTCCTCCTGGACATAATATGCCTGAATGTGAAAGCAAACAACTTTTTCGGGAGGTAACCGTACATGAATGCTTCGCAAATGCAGCCGCTTACGGCTAAGGAATTAGAGTATATTTCCGATTCGATCTCCAATGAAGAAATGCTGCTGAAATTGACGGCTGCAGCTTCAGCCGTATCACAGAATCCGAACATTCAGAATGTGATCCAAAGCCAGATAGGAAAACATGAGCAGCATATCAACCAGCTTGTCCAAGCGATGCAGCAGCATCAGCCGCTCGCCCCGACGCAAGCCCATTAAACCATTCGAACAGGAGGAATTCCTTTGTCTCAATTTCAAAATATGAATCTGCTTCCCGAGGACGATCTGCTAAATGTCATTTTGGCCGACCTTAAACGAACTGTCCGGGAATATACGACAGCGACGACCGAGTCGGCGTGCCCTTCCGTACGGCAAATGTTCACCCAATTGACAGACAGCACACTGCAGCTTCAAGGGCAAATGTACCAGCTGCTGAGCAGCCAGAACATGTACACGGCCCCCTCCCATGCGGTCCGCATGGAGGTAGACAAGAAGCTGCAGGAGGGTCAGCAGACCCAGCAGCAGCTTCAGCAATTCATACAGCAGCGCACCGCACAAATGAGCGGCGGCAACCAGGCTTCGCAACCCAATATGCAGCAAAATGCAGGAAAACATACTTACAGTTAATTAAACCACTTTATACCCGGTTCAAGCACATCGCTTCGAGAGCCGCCCTATAAAACCGTCCGCCTAAGGGAACGCCTCCCGAAACGGACGGTTTTTCTTTGCAGGACTCCTAAATTCATGTAATATAAGTATTAAATTTAGATTCCGGTGAATAAGGGGAACGAGCGTCCCGCCTTACCGGAACAGCGCTGGAGGATGAAGCATGAAACCACTTAGCGAATTGAAGCTGAAAGTGCTGGACCTTCTGAAAGAAGACGCCCGAAGAAGCCCTGCTCTTCTGGCAACCCTGCTTGGAGTAACTGCGGATGAGGTGTCTGTGGCAATCGCGGAGCTTGAGGAAGACAACGTCATCGTCAAATACGCGACGGTCATCAACTCGGGCAAATTGGACGATGAGAAGGTAACCGCCTTGATCGAGGTGCAAATAACTCCGGAGCGTGGGCGTGGGTTTGAAGCCATTGCCGAGCGCGTTTATTTGTTTCCCCAGGTCAAATCGGTCTATCTCATGTCCGGAGCCTACGACTTGCTTGTAGAAGTTGAAGGGCGCACGCTCAAAGAGGTGGCCAGCTTCGTCTCCGACAAGCTGTCGACGCTGGAGTCGGTGCTCTCAACGAAGACGCATTTCATACTTAAGAAATACAAACAGGACGGCATTATCTTCGAAGATCCCGAAGAAGACCGCCGTCTGATGATTTCTCCGTAAAGGAAGTAATGTTATGACAGTACAATCGCAACAACATTCGGATAAATCGATGTTATCTTATTTAGCCCCCCGAGTAAGAGAGATCCAGCCTTCCGGCATCCGGAAGTTCTTCGATCTTGCCAGCGGCAATAAAGATATCATCACTCTCGGCGTGGGCGAGCCTGACTTCATTACGCCATGGCATGTCCGGGAGGCCTGTGTCTATTCATTGGAGAGGGGTTATACGAGCTATACCTCCAACGCCGGTACGCCCGAGCTGCGCGAGGCCATTGCAGAATATTTGTACAATGGGTTCGAACTGAACTATAACCCCAAGGATGAAATTTTGGTTACGGTAGGCGGGAGTGAAGCGATTGATTTGGCACTCCGCGCGCTGATTGAGCCGGGCGATGAAATACTTGTTCCCGCTCCCTGCTATATCTCCTATTCCCCGATATCTTTTATTGGCGGAGGGGTCCCTGTAGAGATCGAAACTTACGCGAAGGATAACTTCAAGCTGAAGGCAGAGTATCTGGAAGCGAAAATAACGCCGAAGTCCAAGGTGCTTATTTTGAACTATCCCAGCAATCCGACAGGCGGAATCATGACTTACGAAGATTGGCTTCCGATCGCCAAAATAGTGGAGAAGCATGATTTGATCGTGATTTCCGACGAGATTTATGCCGAGCTTACTTATGGCAGCAAGCATGTCAGCTTTGCCTCCCTCCCGGGAATGAAGGATCGCACGATTCTCGTCAACGGCTTCTCTAAAGCCTTTGCCATGACGGGCTGGAGAATGGGCTATGCCTGCGGCCATCCGGAACTGATTTATGCGATGTTAAAGATTCATCAGTATACGGTGATGTGTGCTCCCGTTATGGGACAGGTAGCCGCTTTAGAAGCGCTCAAGAATGGATTGGAGGAGAAGGATCAGATGGTCGAATCCTATAATCAGCGAAGAAGGCTGATTGTACAGGGACTTCGGGACATCGGATTATCCTGCCATGAGCCGCAAGGCGCGTTTTATGCTTTTCCTGGTATAGAAACTACCGGCCTTAGCTCGGATGAATTTGCTCAGCGCCTGCTGCTGGAAGCTAAAGTGGCTGCCGTACCCGGCACTGCCTTTGGCGCTGGCGGCGAAGGGTACCTGCGCTGCTCTTACGCGACTTCGGTTAATCAGATTAATGAAGCGCTGGACCGGATGGGGAAATTCGTTCAAAAGTTGAAGCAGGGCTGAGCTTCCCGTCGATCTGAAGTAAATGGGGGTTTTTAACAATTTTCTCATTTATTATTTGATCATTGTCCAATAATCATGTTATAATTTGGTTTTGGAAGAGCTAGAGTTTCTCAGGGAGGGATATCTTTTGTTTTGTGGTGAATACAACATGCCGTACGAGAAGATGAGCGGTCATATTGCTGAAGGCAATGTAACGAATCAATGGATGGACGAAAAAGGCCGGAAGATATCACCACAAGCATTGACATTGGAAGATGAAATTCAACTGCTCCGCACTAGAATGGAAGAGATTTTTTTAGAGGAGAAGTCGTTTACATCGGACATTGTGATCGAAATCAGCAGTCTGCTTGATTTGAAAATCAATGAATTTATGAAGAGCCAGAAAGCGAAATAACTTGGGCTCGTCTATCTATAGCAACCTGCACAAAGAGGTGATCCGGAAAAGTGGATCACCTCTTTTTTATCTCCAGAGCCTTCAAACAAAAGGTGCATGAAAAAACGTTGTTACCTTCGCCTATTTCGAGCCTTTGCCTATTGTGGGCGATGGTTCTTATTGCTGTACATCCGCATTCGAGGGCTGGATTATGGTATATTGGACATATATGATTTTTGCTTGAATGGGGGATTAAGGTGAATTTGTACACAAGAACCGGCGATGCGGGACAGACCTCCATCATCGGCGGTAGAGTAGATAAAGACGATGCGCGGATCGAGGCATACGGAACGATCGACGAGCTGAACAGCTTCGTTGGCCAGGCTGCGAGTTTGATCGATTCCGATTCCGGGGCATTCGCGGACCTAAAGGAAGAACTGCTGCAAATCCAGCATGAGCTGTTCGACTGCGGCTCGGATTTGGCTTATGCCAGATTGAATGAGGACCGCTATAAAGTCGGGTCCGAACTGGCAGAGCGTTTGGAAGCATGGATTGATCGCCATGAACAGGATAACCCGCCGCTAGAGAAGTTCATTCTGCCCGGAGGGACTTCCCTGGCAGCCGTATTGCATATCTGCCGGACGGTGTGCCGCCGCGCCGAGCGCCGAGCGGTTACTTTGGGCCGTCAGCATGAGATCAATCCGGAGGTGCTGACGTATTTGAACCGGCTGTCAGATTACTTCTTCGCCGCAGCCCGTACGGCCAATGCCCGCATGCAGGTGGAGGATACGGAATATGTGCGCAGCGCAAAGGTGTTTGGTCGGAAATCATGACGCAGTATTATGATCCTATCGTATATGTAGTAACAGAGGAAGAGGACGGCTGGCAGCTTAAGAAGCTTCTCCAGCGCCGGTTGGGCGTATCCAGAAAGCTGATGTCCAGACTGAAGCTAACTGAGCAAGGGATTACGCTGAACGGAGAAAGGGTGTATATCAGCGTGCCCGTGAAGAATGGGGATATCGCCGCGATTTCTCTGGAAAAGGAGACATCCGAGGACATTCTGCCTCAACCGATTCCTTTCGATAGTATCTATGAGGACGACGCCCTGCTAATCGTCAATAAATCGCCTGGAATTATTGTCCATCCGACTCATGGGCATTATACGGAGACTTTGGCGAATGGAGTCGTGCATTACTGGCGGGAGAAAGGCGAGATGTTCCGGTTCAGGCCCGTGCACCGTTTAGACCAGGAGACGAGCGGCGTGCTGGCCATCGCCAAGAATGCTTACGTGCATCAGCATATTTCCGAGCAGATGATCGCTGGGCAGGTGGATAAAAAATATGTGGCATTTGTGCATGGGACGCCAGTTCCGCCGCAAGGAACGATCGACGGGCCGATTGACCGCGATCCTGAAGAGCCGCATCGCCGGATCGTTACTCCGTCCGGTTACCCGGCACTGACCTATTATTCGATGATTCAAGCAATAGGGCCGGCTTCCAAGGTCGAACTGCGGCTGGGCACGGGCCGGACGCATCAGATCCGGGTGCATATGACTTCGCTCGGCCACCCGCTTATTGGAGATAAGATGTATCAAAGGCTTGTCAGCCCTAGTTTGCAGGAAAAGGCTGATTCGGATGTCGTTAATCACGACAGAATGCTGGATGACCTTATCCAGCGCCAGGCTTTGCATGCCTCCGAGCTGGCTTTTCGCCATCCTTTAACCGGAGAATTTATGAGTTTTCATGCTCCGTTCCCGCCTGATATGGCTCAGCTGGAGCAGGCCTTGATGGCTATGATTTAATAATAGAGATGAAAATTATGGATTGGATCAGGAGGTTGTGCAGCGATGAGTAAGTTGATTGTTTATCAATACCCGAAATGCAGCACCTGCCGTAGTGCGGTAAAATGGCTGGAGGCGCAAGGTCATGAGTTGGAGCTTCACGATATTAAAGAATCCCCGCCGGATGCTAAGGAACTGTCCGCTTGGATTGACCGAAGCGGATTAGAATTGAAGAAATTCGTCAATACGTCTGGAGAGATATATAGACAGGAAGGATTAAAGGACAAGCTGCCGGGTATGTCCCGCGAGGAGCAGATCGCCCTGCTCTCATCCAAGGGGATGCTGATCAAGCGTCCTCTGGTCAGCGATGGCAAGCAAGTTACAGTTGGATATAAAGCAGAGGAATACGAACGTGTCTGGGGCAAATAGCGCCAGACCGATATAGGGAGAGAGTAATTTGACGGTTATACCGAATAGCAAAGACAGCATACTGCTAGTGGATGGCATGGCGCTTATGTTTCGGGCTTTTTACGCCTCCGCAGCTACGGGCTATATACGCAGAACGAAAGCCGGACTGCCGACGAATGCGGTATACGGCTTCATGAGATATTTTTGGGACGCGGTGCAGAAATTCAACCCGACCCATATCGCCTGCTGCTGGGATTTAGGCAGCAAGACGTTTCGGACGGAGCAATTCGCCGCCTATAAAGGCAATCGCTCCGAAGCTCCGGATGAATTGATCCCGCAGTTTGCAGTGATTCAGGAAGTGATGGACAGCCTGGGAATACCGAACATTAGCGCTCCCGGATTTGAAGCGGATGACTGCATCGGAACGCTGGCCGCCCGCTTTAGCCAGCAGATGGACGTCTATATTTTGACGGGCGACCACGATATGCTCCAATTGGTCAATGAGACAACAAGCGTAATCATTATGAAGAAGGGCCATGGCAATTATAGTGTATATACCCCGCAAAGCTTAATGGAGGAGAAGCAGCTGACCCCTGCTCAAATCGTTGATCTTAAAGGGTTGATGGGTGATACGAGCGATAATTATCCGGGGGTTCGCGGCATCGGTGAGAAAACCGCGCTTAAGCTGGTCCTGGAGTTCGGGTCGGTCGAGGGCATCCTTAGCAACTTGGAGAAACTCTCCAAGTCGATTCGCGCCAAGATCGAGGCTGACCTCGATATGCTGCATCTGTCCAGGCAGCTTGCGGAAATCCGCTGCGACGTGGAGATTGTATGTGATCAGGAGGCTTGCCGCCTCGAACTGAACTATGCTCAAGTTACCGCCAAATTCGAAGAATTGGAGATGGCGAGCATTATCAATTGGATGGGAGTGGCCGCGACAAATGAATAAGCAGAATTGGCAAAGATGGGCCGCAGCCTGTACTGCAGTATTCCTGCTTGCAGGACTGATGACAGCAAGCGGAGGGAGTGCGGCGGCAGCCCAATCTCCAAGCATTAAGCAAGAAACGAAGAAAGTTAAAGTCGGAAATAAGAGCTTCACCGTGCAAACCGTACGTATTCCGAAAGGTACGCCCGTCACGGTAGGGTTAGCGAAGAAGCAGGTTGGCAGCACGGAGGAATTTGCTTCGATCGTCAAAAGCTACAAGGCGGAGGCTGCGATTAACGGAGCTTTCTTTGAAGCCTATGGCGGCCCGCCGGATCCATACGGAACGCTTATCGCTGGCGGTGAAGTGATGCATAAAGGCGGGAACGGCACGACGATCGGCTTTAAGAAGGACGGCACGGCAATCATGGACGAGCTGCGCATTTCCATTACCGGGACGGTCGTTTCCCCGGAAGGCAAGTCCAAGGGCTGGTACGCGACCTTTATGAACCGGGTTCCGCTTGCGGGCAGCAATGTCAGCATTATGTATACGCCTGCCCGTGGAAGCAAGGTCGGTTTCTCTAGCGGCCTGGCCGTTACGGTAGTTGAAGGCAAGGTCACCAAAAATGAAGTCAACGCTAATGCCGACATTCCGAAGAACGGGTATGTACTTGTCTTTACGGGAACGGAGAAGAACATGGCGGAGCGGTTTGCGATTGGAAGCGATGTGGAGCTGAGTCTCAGCTACAAAAATCCGGAAGGCGATCCACTGCCTGCTTGGGAAGACGTCGTTACCGCTGTCGGTGCAGGCCCTCGCCTGGTGAAGGACGGCAAGGTCGCTTTGAATGCGGCTGCTGAGGGATTCAATGACGCGAAAATATTGACGAGCTCGGCCGCCCGCAGCGGGATCGCCATCATGCCGGACGGTTCCACCATGCTGGCGACTGTACCTTCAGCCACAATGAAGCAGTGGGCGGACATTATGAAGGCATTAGGCGCGAAGCAAGCGATGAATTTGGATGGCGGGGCATCTTCTGCTCTTTATGGCGGGGGCAAGATGCTCACCACGGCTGGGCGGCATCTTAGCAATACTCTAGTATTCAACTCAACTGGCTTTAATCCGTAAAGTAAGGATCGCCTACAACCTGATACAGGAAGGATTTTAGTTCATCGGCTTCTTCCTCTTCCAGTTTGAAGACATGCTCCAGGTAGCCTTCCTCTTCAAGGTCATCCGTGCCTAGAATTGCTGTTTTGCCGTTTTGCAAATCAGTTACGAGCTTCTTGCCGTAGAAGCGGTTGGTCGTAGTTATGGCCAGATCGAAACGCTTCAGGGATGCTCCAATGAAGGTCACGAACCGGGTGGAGGTGCTTTCCGTGCCGTCGGACAGGAAATCCAACTCTTTGTGCGGGTTAGTCATTGTTATTGCCTCCTTGAACGAATAGTGCGCATATCGCGAATTGGATGTTTCAAAATTAAGCTATTGCTCCTAGCTATTATAGCGGATAATTGAGGCTAATGGGAAAAAACATGCCAAGCATTGACATGCAACCTTAAAATGGTATCATTGGATATAACAGTATATGAATGGAGGAAGCACCTCTTCTGTATTTTACAGAAGGGGTGCTTTTTTTGCGTGCAGCAGAAATGCTCGAGCCGGAAGTCCGTTCAGATACTGAACTTTAAGGAGGGGAACGATCGTGAGAATCATATTTTTGAACAGCCTGGAGAAGCGGGAGGCCGGCGCCGTCGTCGGGAGTGCGCAGGTTTGGATGGGAGAGGAGGAGAGTATGTGGCGCATGGGGTGGAACGAAATTACGGCTGATGGGGAGCGGGAGTACATATGGTACGAAGGCTCATCCTGGTCGGAGATGCTCCATGTCTATCGTCACCGTCTGGTTATCAAGCTGGGGGAAGGATTCCAGCCGACGGTCGAAGGCATTGGGGAGGATAAGGAGCAGTTTCGCGGCAAGGCGATGACTGCCCAGAAGCTAATCTGTTATAGCGAAGGGAATCCAAATGAGCCGGTCTATACTGAGCTGTGTAATTGGAGAAGGAAAAAAGCCTCCACGGAGCGCAAGGCGCCTTATTTGATCGCGAGCAATCGGCTGCTCAGACTGATTAGTGTATTTCTGCCCCATACGTTGGAGGAATTACTGCAGCTGCCGGGGGTAGGCCAGAATAAAGCGGCGGAGTTTGGAGACGAACTTCTGGCGATGACTCGGAGTTATCCGCAGATGAACCCATTTCCACTGGATTGGGTAGAGACAGAGGTAGATCAGGAGACACTCCGCTCCTGGCTCTACAAGCAGAAGGAAGCGAAATTCCGGGTAGAAATGGAGAAATACGGCGTACGCCGGAGGCTGCTTGAAGGCATTGCTGAGGGTTTGAGCGTGGAGCAGATTCGCGAGCGCGTCGCCATGGGGCGCCGGGAAGTGATTGAATTGCTTGAGGAACTGGAGAAGGACGGATACAGCACAGAGCTGCTGGTGAAGAACGAATTGATGGAAATGCCCGATGCGGAACAGGCGGCGGTCATGCGGGCTTATGAAGAGCTCGGCGACGCATTCCTTAAGCCGGTGCTCCAGCGGGTGTATGGCCAGGAGGCGGCGGAAGCCGAGGATCGGGAATTGCTGTATGAGCGCCTGCGCCTGATCCGAATCCGTTTCCGCAGGGACAGAAGCACCGTACAGGACGCGGGCTAATAACCAAAAAGGACGAAAGCCGTCTCCGGAGAATGCGGAGGCCTTTCGTCCTTTTCCTGCTTCAAATCCAG
The DNA here is from genome assembly GCF_054767475.1 of Paenibacillus sp. YSY-4.3. Lineage (NCBI taxonomy): Bacteria > Bacillati > Bacillota > Bacilli > Caryophanales > Paenibacillaceae > Paenibacillus > Paenibacillus sp. YSY-4.3. Next base: position 418,209 of record NZ_BAABMC010000001.1, read on the forward strand.
TCCCGCTTGCGGAACAAATAGTACATTCCGGCGCCGAGAACGATCATAATCCCAAGCACTACGTAATAAGAATATTTCCAATGCAGCTCCGGCATATTGTCGAAATTCATTCCATAAATACCGGTAATCAAGGTAAGCGGGATAAATATCGTCGTGATTGCGGTGAACACACGCATAATCTCGTTCGCCCTGTTGGCGATCGAGGATTGGTAGGCTTCTCGCAAGTTGCCCATCAGTTCCCGGAACGTCTCAAAGTTCTCGGAGATTTTTACGGCGTTCTCGTAAATATCTCTGAAATATTTCTGAAGCTGATCATCGATCAGGCGCAAATCCTTCTTGTTTAAAATATTGATAACTTCTTTTTGCGGCCCAAGCATTTTCTTCAGCCACAAAATTTCGCTTCGCAGACCAATAATCTCGCTCAGATGAGATCGCTTCGTATGCATGAGGATGTCCTCTTCAAGTTTCTCAATCTTCACTTCGATCCGGTCGCTGACCGTGAAGTAGTTGTCCACGACGAGGTCAATGAGCAGGTACAGGAACCGATCAGGCTCGTTGACTTCTTGCTCCCAAAGTATCGGCTTAACCGCGCGGAGCTCGTTGATTTTTTGATTTGTAACCGTAATGATATAATGCCGGCCCAGGAAGATGTTTAGAGCCCGCAAAAATATTTCTTCATCATCGAAACGGATGCTGTTCACGACAATAAAGTAGTGATTGTCATACGTTTCGATTTTTGGACGCTGCTCCTCTTCCGTTAAGCAGTCTTCTACGGCCAGGTCATGCAGGGAGAACAGAGGCTGCAGTATTTGCAGATCCTCTCCGTCCGCATCGATCCAATAAAAACCTTCCTCCGGTGCAGTGGTTGTTAGCTCCACATCATCAACCGTTGTAAATACGCCGTCTTTGACATGACGAATTTTCAAGGGTATCACTCTCCTTTTCCCCAAATCCCATCGGATAATATGCTCTAAGTTGAGCACAGGAAAAAGGATCAGCAGCCGGCGACGCCAAAACGGGCGTTTTTATGAAAACACCGGGAAACGAAAACGAAAGAGCCCCAATTCATCCGTGAGCGCTCTGCTGATCGATTTCCTATGCCATTGTTGTTGTGGGGCAGTTCTCTGCGGACTCGGGTCGCCTTCCATAATCGGTTTCACCTCTTTGCTGATTAGCTGTTTAACACTTGTCTAGTATAACCTTGACATATGACATGATCAAGCCATTCCTCGCATATCGGGGCTATTTTTCAGCATATGGCGAAAGCGGTCAGGAGGTGATCAAACAGCGCCGGGTTCTTGACGGAAGCCTATTTATCCTTTAAAGTGATCTCAAGGAACGTAAAAGCGTTCCGTGAATAATTAAATATGGCGAAATCTTATCAAGAGCAGGTGGAGGGACTGGCCCGATGATACCCGGCAACCGGCGATTTAATCGTACGGTGCTAATTCTTGCAGAGCCAATAACGCGAAGGCGTTTTTTGGTTTCTGAGAGATGAGAGAGGCGCATTCATGATACCGATGAAGACCTTTCTCTAAGTGAGAAAGGTTTTTCTTGTATCGGGATGCGTCCGCTTTCTACTATAGGATGACTGCGCACACAACAACGTTTTGTCTAAAGAAGGAGTTGAAGAAAGTATGCCAATTAAAGTTCCTGATCATTTACCGGCAAAAGAAGTACTGGAGAACGAAAATATATTCGTGATGGATGAGTCTCGCGCTTATCGCCAAGACATTCGTCCGCTGCGGATTGCAATTCTGAACCTGATGCCGACGAAGGAGACGACCGAGACGCAAATTTTGCGCCTGCTTGGGAATACGCCGCTGCAGGTAGAAATCGTTCTGCTCCATCCTCGTTCCCATACGTCCAAGAATACGCCAGCCGAGCATCTCGAGATGTTCTACCAGACATTTGATGAAATTAAATCGCGTCGGTTCGACGGTCTGATCATCACTGGCGCACCGGTTGAGCAGTTGGAATTCGAAGAGGTAAATTATTGGGAAGAATTGAAAGGGATCTTTGAGTGGAGCAAGACGAACGTCACTTCAACCCTGCATATTTGCTGGGCATCCCAAGCAGGCTTGTACTACCACTTTGGGGTACGAAAGATCCCGCTTGCGGAGAAATGTTTCGGGGTGTTCCCGCATACCGTAAACATTCCAAACGTCAAGCTGCTGCGGGGATTCGATGAGGTGTTCCAGGTTCCGCATTCCCGTCATACGGACGTGGAACGCAGCGACATCGAGAAGGTATCGGAGCTCGATATTCTAGCCGAATCCGAAGAAGCGGGCGTGTATCTTGTTGCAACGAAGGACGGCAAGCAAATTTTCGTCACCGGGCATTCCGAGTACGATCCATGTTCACTGAAATGGGAATTTGACCGCGATGTGGCGAAAGGAATGGATGTAGCCCTGCCCGTCAACTATTTCCCGAATAACGATCCGTCCCGTACACCGAAGTCGACTTGGAAATCCCATGCAAACTTATTATTCTCCAATTGGTTGAACTACTATGTGTATCAAGAGACGCCTTATGATATCGATCATCAGGGCGGACTTATTTATCATATATAGGCTGTGGAGGGATTGTTAAATGTCAGAGAACAGGTACCGCATTGAAAGTGTACTTGCGCAGATTGGCTCGGTCGAGGAGCCGGTTACCGGAGCCGTAAACTATCCGATATATCAGGCAACGGCTTTCCGCCATCCGCGGCTGGGCCAAAGCACCGGATTCGACTATTCAAGGACGAAGAGCCCGACGAGGGCGGTGCTCGAGGAAGCGGCGGCTGCGCTGGAGTCGGGAGACGCCGGCTTCGCCTGCAGTTCCGGTATGGCGGCGCTTCAGACGGTGTTCACTTTGTTCGCAAGCGGCGACCATTTGATCGTATCGCTGGATTTGTACGGAGGAACCTACCGTCTTCTAGAGCGGGTATTGTCCAAATACGGGGTCACCGCATCCTATGTAGATACGAATGATTTAATTGCACTTGAAGAGGTTAGACAGCCGAACACGAAAGCTGTAGTCATCGAGACGCCTACGAATCCGCTGATGATGATAACGGATATTAGAGCGGTCAGCCAGTGGGCACGCGACCATGGTCTTCTAACGATCGTCGACAATACGCTGCTGACTCCGTTCTTCCAGCGCCCGATCGAGCTCGGGGCCGACATTGTAGTTTACAGCGCGACGAAGTATCTTGGGGGACATAACGACGTATTGGCAGGCCTTATTGTGACCAAAGGCAAAGAGCTATCTGAAGAGATGGCCTTTCTGCATAATTCCATCGGTGCGGTGCTCGGGCCGACGGATTCCTATCAGCTTATGCGGGGCATGAAGACGCTGGCCCTGCGCATGGAGCGGCATCAGAGCAATGCGCTGACTATCGCTAAATATTTGCAGAACCATCCGCAAGTGACCGAAGTATTCTATCCTGGACTGCCGGATCATCCAGGCTATGAGATCCAGAAAGCCCAATCGAGCGGAAATACAGGGATTTTCTCATTTAAAGTTGCTGACGCACGTTATGTCGATCCTGTGCTTCGCAACCTGAAGCTGATCGCCTTCGCCGAAAGCCTCGGCGGAGTGGAATCTTTAATGACATATCCGGCCGTGCAGACGCATGCCGACATCCCGGCTGAAGTTCGTGACGCCGTTGGCGTGGATGACCGCCTGCTGCGCTTCTCCGTCGGGATCGAGCATGTGGATGATCTTATCCAGGACCTGGATCAAGCACTGGCGGCAGCGCGGGCAGAAGTTGAAGGAGGCAGTAAGAATGAGTGATCAAGGCAACCCTAATGAACTACCGGGGGCAGGTAAAGAGGACAGGAAGTTCGAGACGAAGCTGATTCATTTCGGCGGAGAAGTGGACGCCGCGACTGGCGCATCCAGCGTGCCGATCTACCAGGCGTCAACCTTCCATCACCACGATATCTATAATCCGCCTTCTTATGACTACAGCCGGTCGGGGAATCCGACGAGACAGGCGCTGGAGGATTATATTGCCGTGCTGGAAGGCGGCCACCGCGGACTCGCATTCTCCAGCGGAATGTCGGCGATCTCGACGGCCTTCATGCTGTTCTCGGCGGGGGATCATATCATCGTTACGGAGGATGTGTACGGCGGTACGTACCGCCTGCTTACAGGCATCCTGAATCGGTTCGGAATCGAAGCGACCTTCGTGGACATGACGCAAATTGATGCAGTAAAGGCTGCGCTCAAGCCAAATACGAAGGCAGTTTATCTGGAGACGCCCTCCAATCCGACGCTGAAAATTACCGATATCGCTCAAGTGACGGAATGGGCTCACGCCCATGACCTGCTGAGCATCCTCGACAATACGTTCATGACGCCTTACTATCAACGGCCGATCGAACAGGGCGTCGATATCGTGTTGCACAGCGCGACTAAATTTTTGGGCGGCCATAGCGATGTCCTTGCCGGACTTGCCGTTACTAGAACGGAATCGCTGGGCCGCAAGCTGAAATATATGCAGAACGGCCTGGGCACCGTGCTGGGCGTACAGGAATCCTGGCTATTGATGCGCGGAATGAAGACACTGGGCGCACGCATGGCTCATAGCGAGAAGAGTGCGGCGAAGCTTGCCAAGTGGTTAAGCGAGCGCAGCGACATTGAAGCCGTATTCTATCCCGGCTTGGCCAGCCACCCGGGGCGTGAGATCCATGAGAAGCAGTCTTCGGGCTACGGTGCGGTCGTATCCTTTGACGTAGGCTCCGGGGAGCGGGCCAAGCAGGTGCTCAGCAGCGTTAAGCTGCCGTTGGTAGCGGTCAGCTTGGGAGCGGTTGAGAGCATTCTGTCTTACCCGGCGATGATGTCCCATGCATCGATGCCTAAGGAAGTTCGCCACGAGCGCGGTATTACCGACGGTTTGCTTCGTTTCTCCGTGGGGCTCGAGGATATCGACGATCTTATCGCTGACTTGGGACAGGCCTTGGAGCGGCAATAAATCACTGTATGTAGATGTTATTTGTCTATACAGAGCAGCGGCATCCGATCTTGGATCGGGTGCTGTTTTTCTGTCCGGATTATGTTACGATAAAACCGTACTATTTAATTTCTAAATTTTTGATATTTTATATCAGGGCAAGTGAAATAGAGCTCAAAGATCATTCTAAGGGAGAAGAGGAGGCAGCCATGACTGCAATCGACGACATATTAGACAAAGCGCTTCGGGGAGAACGTCTTGACCTGGAGGATACGATCGCTTTATTCGAATCCGATGAAGTAGAGAAAATGGGACACGTGGCTAACATATTGATGGAACGGATGCATCCCGAACCGGTCACAACCTTCGTCATTGGACGTAACGTGAACTATACGAACGTGTGTGACGTATACTGCCGGTTTTGCGCCTTTTATCGCAGACCGGGGTCGGAAGAAGGATATGTGCTTCCAGACGAGGTTATTTTTCAAAAAATTCAGGAAACGATCGATGTGGGCGGTACCGAAATCTTGATGCAGGGCGGTACGAACCCGAATCTGCCGTTCAGCTATTATACAGACCTCTTGAAGGCGATCAAGCAAAGATTCCCTGAAATTACGATGCATTCCTTCTCACCAGCAGAGATTATGAAGATGAAGGAAGTGTCGGACGGCTTGTCTCTGGAAGAGATCGTACGGCAAATTCACGAGGCCGGCCTCGATTCCCTGCCGGGTGGGGGAGCGGAAATCCTTGATGATCGGACGCGCCGTAAAATCAGCCGTTTGAAGGGCTCTTGGAGGGACTGGATGGACGTCATGCAAACAGCCCATCGCATTGGCATGAATACGACGGCTACGATGGTTATCGGTTTTGGCGAATCGATGGAGGAGCGTGCACTGCATCTGATGCGCGTCCGGGACGCTCAGGATGAGTGCCTGCAGAACGGCTATGACTCCGAGGGTTTCCTCGCGTTCATTCCATGGACGTTCCAGCCGGACAATACGAATATGAAGCGAGAAAGACAGACCCCGAGGGAATATTTGAAGACGGTGGCGATCAGCCGGATCGTGCTGGACAACATTAAGAACATTCAGTCGTCTTGGGTGACTATGGGTCCTGAAATCGGCAAGCTGTCGCTTCAGTATGGCTGCAACGATTTCGGCAGCACAATGATCGAAGAGAACGTCGTCTCCTCTGCAGGAGCAACCTACAAGGTTAATATTGAGTCCATCCTGTCCATTATCCGCGAGGCTGGCAAAATCCCGGCGCAGCGGAATACAAAATATGAGATTCTGCGCGTGTTCGATCAAGACAGCCAGGTCGAAAAAGACTTTGTTATGCAGAACTGATATACTTCGTGATCGAAAGGTTACCTTTTCAGCACCGAAGCTGTTTGCCAATAGCTGTTGATGTTTCCATGAACCGCTCCGTATATCTGCTACCTCCTCACCATATACTTTGAGAAGAAAGCGGAAAGGGGCGAGTTCATGGATTTTTTTACGATAAGCACGAATGTCGCATCCGCGGCGTCAGCAAGCCAGTTCGCCGAGTATATGCAGCGATTGACCAAAGGGTTACATAAAGGGAGCATCGGCTCTGAATTTGCATATATGCCCGAACGCTCTAGAGCGGAATGGAGTATCAGCTTTAAGCCAAAAAAAGGCATTCAGTCCGCGTGGAGTAAGATCCTGCGTGAATTGGCTTACGCTGTTGCGGAGTATGTCGTTGATGTTAAGGAACCAGGCATCGTCCGCAAAATTCTCACAAAGGATTATGAACTCGACGAAAGCGAGAAGCAGGCCGTTGAGGCGATTTACGGCAGGTTTCTAACCGCGGAAGAAGGACAGGCCGAGGCTAGAAAAGCGCGAATGATGCTCATTGAAGCAGCGCTGCTGCAAATATTTGAGCAGCAAGAGGGACTTGATCTTGACGGCTTCATTACTTTCAGGCTTCAGGATTACGGATTGAAGCTCCGCGAGATGGTCGACTACGCCGTAGAGGAATTTTTACTTGATAAGCAGTATGAGGATTTTATCGCACTGCTTCAATATTTCGTGTATTTTCAGGAGCCGCTTACTCCGTTTATCCACGTTATGCACAAGCATGGCAGTGAATTCGTCATCTTGAATGAAGGGTTAAAACAAATTGAAGCCTCATCAGGTGATGTCGTTATGCGCCTGGCCGATCAAGAACTGCAGATGGAAAATATGATCGTCAGCACGCTGATTTCCTTGTCTCCGGAACGCATTCTCCTGCATACTTGTGAACCGGAAGCCTTGGCAATAAAGACAATCCGGCAAATCTTCGGCGAAAGGGTCGAGCTCTGCCTGCGCTGCCCAGAGTGCAGGGATTACCCTCAACAAACGAGGCAGCGTGATCAGGTTAAATAATGCTGGGCCAGCAGAGTCCTTGACGGTGCCTGTAGATAGCATTATAATTACAAATATTCAAGCGAAAAGCGTTGACAAAGACATGAACCAGAAATGCGAACGGTACAGAGAGAGGGAACACTCGGCTGGAATTCCCTCCGGAGTCGGTTTTGGTTTACCCCTTTGTAGCTGTATTCCCGAACTTTGGGCCACCGCGCCCGAATATTAAGGAATGCCGGTTCATTACCGTTATATAATGCCTAACTAAGGACTTGTTCTACAGCTGTTTTACTGAGGCTTGCGAACGGTCGAATGAGGGTGGAACCACGGGTATTTAACGCTCGTCCCTTTCCGGGACGGGCGTTTTTTGTTTGTCCGCTCCCGGCAATGAATTACGAAACTAAGGGAGGAACAAGAAATGGCAGTATCAATTTCTTTACCGGACGGCTCGGTTCGGGAGTATGCAGACGGAAGCACACTGGAGGATGTGGCGGCATCGATTAGCAGCGGCCTGCGCAAAAATGCGCTGGCAGGAAAGCTGAACGGGGCAGCCGTCGATTTGAGTGCGAAATTAACAGATGGAGCAGCGGTGGAAATCATTATGCCGGATTCCAAGGAAGGCCTTGAAATCATGCGGCACAGCACGGCCCATCTCCTAGCGCAAGCAATCAAGCGGCTATTTGGCAACAAGGAAGTTAAGCTCGGTATCGGTCCAGTTATTGAAGATGGCTTCTACTACGACATGGACCTGGAGCATCCGATCAATCCGGAGGATCTGCAGAAGATCGAGAAGGAAATGGAACGGATTATCGGGGAGAACCTGCCGATTACCCGCCGCGAAGTAAGCCGCGAGGAAGCGGTGGCGATTTTCACGGAGCTGGGCGATCCGTATAAATTAGAGCTGATTCGTGATCTGCCTGAGGACAGCGTCCTGTCCATTTACGATCAAGGCGAATTCTTCGATCTATGCCGCGGGCCGCATGTGCCGTCCACAGGCAAAATCAAATCGTTCAAGCTGCTGAGCGTGGCGGGAGCCTACTGGCGCGGCAATAGCGACAATAAAATGCTGCAGCGCGTATACGGTACAGCCTTCTTCAAAAAGGCTGACCTCGATCAGCATTTGCATATGCTCGAGGAAGCCAAGAAGCGAGACCATCGCAAGCTCGGCAAAGAGCTGAACATCTTCACTTTCTCGAATCTCGTAGGCCAAGGCCTGCCGATTTGGCTTCCGAAGGGTGCTGCCTTGCGCCGTACGCTGGAAAGATACATTGTAGATATCGAGGAACGGCTGGGTTACCAGCACGTCTATACTCCGGTACTCGGCAACGTAGAGCTCTATAAAACATCTGGCCACTGGGAGCATTACCAAGAGGACATGTTCCCGCAAATGGTTATGGACAACGAGGAGCTTGTACTTCGGCCGATGAACTGTCCGCACCATATGATGGTGTATAAGAGCGAAATGCACAGCTACCGTGATCTGCCGATCCGCATCGCCGAGCTTGGCATGCAGCACCGTTATGAAATGTCGGGTGCACTGACTGGCCTGCATCGCGTGCGGGCGATGACACTGAACGATGCTCATATTTTCTGCCGCCTGGATCAGATCAAAGACGAGTTCAAACGCGTGCTTGCCTTGATCAGCCAAGTTTACAAAGATTTCGGTATCAACGATTACCGGTTCCGCTTGTCTTACCGCGATCCGGAGGATACGGACAAATATTTCCCGGACGACAATATGTGGAACACTGCACAGCGCATGCTGCGCGAAGTTGTTGAAGAGGAAGGTCTGCCATTCTTCGAGGCGGAAGGCGAGGCCGCATTCTACGGACCGAAGCTGGACGTGCAGATCAAAACGGCTCTTGGCAAAGAAGAGACTTTGTCTACTGTACAAATCGACTTCCTGCTTCCAGAGCGTTTTGAACTCGAGTATGTCGGTGATGACGGCGCCAAGCACCGTCCGGTCGTATTGCACCGCGGAATACTTGGCACGATGGAACGCTTCACAGCCTTCCTGCTGGAGAATTTTGCAGGCAATCTTCCGCTCTGGCTAGCTCCGGTGCAGGCGAAGGTCATTCCGGTATCCGGCAACTTTGAAGCTTATGCGCACGAAGTAGAGGAGAAGCTTCTTGCCGGCAGAGTCCGGGCCGAAAGCGATCTTCGCAACGAGAAACTGGGCTACAAAATCCGCGAAGCTCAGCTTGAGAAAATACCATATATGTTCGTCGTAGGCGAGAACGAGCAAAGGGAAGGAACCGTCTCCGTGCGTAAACGCGGCGAAGGCGATCTCGGCGCTAAATCGCTGGATGAAGTTATTTCCATGCTGCAGGACGATATTCAAAACCATAAGATTTAGGTAGAATGCAATAGATTCAGCAAAGGTATAAACCTTGGCGCATGTGGACATCCTCTGGAATAAGGGAGGAGATTGTCACATGCGCCAAACTATTTTTTGGGATCGATTTGGTATGTGTTGCACGCTGATATTCGTGTTTGTATCGTTGATGAGTAAGGATAATACGGTTTATGCCAACCCGGTTCAACAGCAGAATTTCGAACAAGCCGCGGCGATGAATACGTTCAAGACGACCGCGATATTAGCTCGGCAGGGAGTTATCCCCCAGCCGATATATATTACAAACTCATCTGAGCAGCACGATAAACGGGCGGGTGCCAATGCCGGAGAAAAGACAGCCACCGCGAAGTTTCAAACGGTAAAAGTAATAGCTACTGGTTATACGGCGGGTTACGAATCCACAGGCAAACGACCGAACCACCCGGAGTACGGCATTACTTATTCCGGAGTCAAGGTGCGCAGGGACAAGGACACCATTTCGACTGTCGCCGCCGATTTAAAGGTATTTCCACTCGGCACGATTTTGTATATCCCTGGTTATGGATATGGTGTCGTAGCCGATAAAGGCTCGGCCATCAAAGGGAACAAGATCGACCTGTATTTTACGACGACCAAGCAGGTGTTTAAAGAGTGGGGCAAAAAGGAAGTCGAAATTCAGGTGATCCGCAAAGGCACGGGCAAGCTGACGGAGGAAATGTTCCGCGAGCTCGGCAAGGTGCTGGAGGTTAATAAGGAAATTCCCGAGGATATTTGGGACAAAGCGATTTGATTCGAGATTTGCATAATATCGCTTCCTGGGTTGCATAATACAAATGCATCCATGCAGTCGCGGCATTTCAGCATGCGACGGCTTAAGGGAGGTGAAATCAGATGGCAAATCAAAAGAAGGCGGCTTCCCCAGGCTACAAAACGCCAAACGAAAAATACAATGAAGAATTCGCTGAAGAGAGCATGCAAACGGTCGCTGAAAAAGCGAGAGCTTCCCGCAATGCTGCATCCAACGCAAGCCAACAAAGCGGAAAATAAGGTAACGCGAGCGTCCTGTATAGGGCGCTCTTTTTATGTTCAGACGAAAGAATGCAATTCTTATTTCTTAATACATACTAGTAATTGGAAGTCTATCGGTCTCGGGACGGAGACGGTTTTCCATCTGCCGCCGCTGTCCCTTCTTTACAGGATGTTGTACACTAAAAGCAGATTCAAGGAATTAAAGTTCGTGCTTCTTAAGATGGAGGGAATGAAAATGAAGAACGGCATATCAGGCCGAATATTCGGAGGACTTGTGCTTATTGGAGTCGGCGTCGTCTTTTTGCTGAATCAGCTTGGCTTCACTGATATTAGTCTCGGTTATTTGTTTTCCACTTACTGGCCCGTATTTATGATCATGGGCGGCATATTGCATCTCGTAAACAGGGAGCGGGGGGACTCTAGTTTCGTTTGGAGCCTGGTCCTGATCGTATTAGGCGTGTTCTTTCTAGGCAGAAATTTAGGATATCTCGATATCTCATCTTCGGATTTCTTCAAAATGTTTATTCCGGTCATGCTCATTTTATTCGGTTTATCCATTCTGTTTAAACCGCAGGGCAGACGGGAAAAACGGGATGAACTGCCTCCTACGCCGCCGCCTCCGGTCGACAATCCGTTCGAGGCTCCGATCAATCCGGCATTTCACCCGGAAATGGAGTCGCCGCTCGATAAGATCTTCGGAACGACGAACAAGGCCGATGCAGAATTCGGTGAGAAGCCGAAGGATGAGAAGATGAACTATGATTCGTTCCACGGCAGCGGTACGAAATCCGGAAAGCGGGAAGTGATTACAAAGGCTGGATTTATCGGCGACGTCCATCTCGGACAGGATTATTTCCAGCTGCAGCCGATGAATATTTCACATTTCATCGGAGATACGATTATCGATTTGACGAAAGCTCAAATTCCCTACGGGGAAACCAGAATCAATGTATCGGCATTTATCGGTGACGTAAAGGTGTTCATTCCCGAGGATATGGATATCGGCATTACCGCTACCTCCAGCGCGCTCATAGGCGATTTGAAAGTGCTGTCGCAAAACCGCGGAGGCTTCTTAAGCAACGTAAATGCCCAGTCGCCGCATTACGGTGAGGCCGGCAAGCGCATTAAACTGGTCGTCAGTGTATTCGTTGGTGACGTTAAAGTGAACATGGTGGGCTGATTATGATCGTGCAGCGTATATTGAAAAATACAAAATGGGAGCTGCTGCTCTACTTCCTGTTGACGGGGAGCCTGACGGCAGTAGCTCTCTATGTCGGCTCGATCTTCGGAGCCGTCCTCGTTATCGATCCTCGGGTATGGATTTACATCATCGCGGGGATTCTTGTGTTTAGTCTAATTATCGGGTATATCGCCGGGCAGCGCATACAACGGCGGCTCGATTCTTTGCATTTAAATATGCTCCAGGTAGCAAAGGGGAATCTGTCGGTTCGCATGCCGGACACGGCTGACCAGACGTTCTCCGGTGTCTACCAGGAATTCAACAACATGACGGAGGCTGTTGAGAAGAAGATGAAGCTGCTTCAGCAGTTCGGCGAGCAGGAAGTGGTCGAGAAGGAGCAGGCCGCAGAGAAAGCGGTGCTCGAGGAGCGGAGAAGGCTTGCCCGCGATTTGCACGACACGGTAAGCCAGCAGTTGTTCGCCATACATATGGCAGCCTCCTCTTTGCCGAAGGTACTGGAATTGAATGAAGCCCAGGCACAAATCGTGCTGGATCAATTGATTCAAATGTCCAACATGGCCCAGAAGCAGATGCGTGCGCTCATCGCACAGCTGCGTCCGATGGAGCTGGTGGGCAAGACGCTAGCCGAGGCACTGGATCAGTGGTTTCCCGATTATTGCCGGCAGAACGGCCTTAGAGGAATGAAGGACATGGATCTGCAGGGTGCTTTGTCCGAGGCGAAGGAGCATCAGTTGTTCTTGATCGTACAAGAAGCTATGGCGAATATCGTCAAGCATTCCGGGGCCAAACTGGTTAGTCTGTCGCTGAGGGAAGGGCCGCGGCAGGTCGTGCTGAGCATCAGCGATGACGGGCAAGGCTTCTTCAGCAACGGAGCGCAGAAGCAGGGCTCGTACGGGCTTACGACGATGAAGGAACGTGCGGAGAAGCTCGGGGGCAATGTCGAGATTATTAGCAAGCCGGGGGCAGGGACGACGATTCGCGTTCATATTCCAAAGTTTGAAGAAGAGTAGAGGGGAGAACGGCAGTATGAGCGACAAGAAAATCAGAGTGATGGTCGTGGACGATCACGATATGGTGCGCATGGGTCTCAAAACGTATTTAATGCTTGATCCGGGCTTTGAGGTTGTAGCAGAGGCCAGCGACGGCGACCAGGTCGTCAAGCTGCTTGACCAGGGGCTCGAAGGCGGGCTGCCGGATATTGTCCTGATGGACCTGATGATGCCTTCGATGAACGGGGCCGAAGCGACGAAGGAGGTGCTGGGTCGATATCCTGAAATAAAGATTGTTATCTTGACGAGCTTCCTTGAAGACGATCTTGTCGTTCAGGCGATTGAATCGGGTGCGGTCAGCTATGTGCTAAAGACCGTTTCGGCGGCCGAGCTCATCTATGCTTTGCAGGGAGCATACCGGGGCATGCCTGTCATGACTGGGGACGTCGCTCAGGCACTGACGCGCGGGCTGCGCCAGCGTACCGTGCAGGGAGATGATTCCGGAATGACCGAGCGGGAGAAGGAAGTGCTGCTGCTGATCGCCGAAGGGAAGAACAATAAAGACATCGCCGAGGAGCTTCATATCAGCATTAAGACCGTGAAAACCCATGTCAGCAATTTGCTGATGAAATGCGAGTTGGAGGACCGGACGCAGCTGGCGATCTATGCCCACCGCCAAGGCTGGGTAACAGGCTTCTAGCATCGATAGCATGGCCGCGAATCTGCTGCTAAAGCATAATATAGGTTGGTTCAGGCTTTTATCTCCTTTTTAATTGTTTTTAAGGTACGTTTAAGGTTTATAGTACAAAATAAGAACAGTAAACAAGAACCCTAGCAAGACCGGGGGCAAGGAGGTATTTACCATGGACGATCAAAGAAATAAACCGGGTCAAGGCTTCGGAGAGAACGGAAATGACAAACAGCAGCAAACTCCGGAGTCGGGCTCGTCCTCTTCATATTACTATTCATATGGGCCGTTTCAATCCTATGGCAAAGACGGCGAGGAATCCGGCCAAGGGCAATCCCATGAGCGCCGTCAGCCGGAGGAGGTTGAAATCACCAGGCCGCAGCCGGTGAAGCCCATCCCTACATCTTCTTTTACAGGCTATAATTCGCCGGAAGGCTCACGTGGCGCATTCAGCGGCAGCGGGACGGGAAATTCGGCTCCGCCAGCGGCAAAGAACAACAACTGGCAGTATAATGAACGGCCGAAGCGCTCGTCCTTTAAGTCCGTATTGGCGGGTATGCTGGCAGGAATGCTGATCTTGACCGGGGCGATGGTGTTCGCAGACCGAACCAATCTGTTCACGCCTGAATCAGCAGCACATGTCCCAGCAGCAACGGCGCCGGAATCCAAGACAGCGGCAGGGGATGGAGGCTCATCGACCAAGACTTCGACAGCTGTCTTCCCAATGACGAATCCCGGCGACGTTACCAGCGTCGTGCAGCAGGCTAGTCCGGCGGTCGTAAAGATCGAGACTCTGGTTAAAGCCGGCAGACAAAGCCAGCGGAGCCAAAGCAACGACCCGTTCTATCGCTTCTTCTTTGGCGACGACCTGTACGGAAACAACGGGGGAAGCAGCAACGGAGGCAGCTCCTCCAATTCCAACCAGCTGGTGCCTACCGGGATTGGATCCGGCTTCATCTTCGATAAAACGGGTTACATCTTGACGAATGAGCACGTCGTGCATAACGCTGATATCGTTCAGGTAACGCTACAGGACAGCGAGAAGCCTTATGAAGCAAAGGTGCTAGGTACAAGCTATGAGCTCGACCTCGCCGTGCTTAAGATCGAAGGGGACAACAATTTTCCTTCTATCCCGCTTGGCAACTCTGACAATACGCAAGTTGGTGAATGGCTAGTAGCGATCGGCAACCCGCAGGGCTTTGACCATACCGTTACGGCAGGGGTGCTGAGCGCCAAGGAAAGAGGCGGCATCCGCATCGCCGGCGACAATGGCGAGAAGGACCGGGAATACGAGCATTTGCTGCAAACCGATGCATCGATCAATCCAGGGAACTCCGGCGGCCCGCTGCTGAACCTGAATGGGGAAGTCGTGGGGATTAACGTGGCGGTCAGCTCTGATGCCCAAGGAATCGGATTCGCTATTCCGACGTCTACGGTGTCCGAAGTGCTGGATAAGCTGAAGAATAACGAGGAAATTCCTAAGAAGCCGGTACCGTTCATCGGGGCTACCCTGATGACGATGACAGATGAAGTGGCGAAACAGATGGGAACTGATGTGAAGGAAGGCTCCGTCGTTTCCGATATCGTCTATAAATCGCCGGCATACAATGCGGACCTTCGTCCCTATGATATTATCACCGGCGCAGACGGCAAGAAATTCGTGACCAAGGAAGAGCTCATCGCTCATATTCAGAAGCAAACCGTCGGTACGGTTGTTTCATTCAATATCGTGCGTGACGGCAAGAATATCGATCTGAAGGTGACGATTGGCGACAAAAATGAGTTTCCTAATCTACAGCAATAAGACCGATTGAGAGGTCTGCAGAGACAAAAAGAGGCGGCACGGCTAATTTGCCCTGCCGCCTCTTAATGTAGCTGTAGCCAGAAAGGAAACAGACCTGATCTTGTTGTACAATAAAGATATGAACAATGGTACGAGCCGCAAAACGGGAATTTAGTTGACAGCGGCTTTGTTAAAGGAGAGATGGCCGTGAGATCGGGAATACTAGTTATCGACGATGATGAGAAAATTACTTCTATGCTCCGCCGGGGCTTGGCATTCGAAGGGTACGACGTATATACGGCGAATGATGGAATGGAAGGTCTGTCGATGCTGCTGACAGCGGATCCGGATTTGATCATATTGGATGTAATGATGCCGAAGCTGGACGGATTCGAGGTGTGCCGTCGGTTGAGGGAGGGGGGCAGTACGGTTCCTGTCCTTATGCTGACGGCTAAAGATGAGGTCGAGAACCGGGTTAAGGGGCTGGACACTGGAGCAGACGACTATTTGGTGAAGCCGTTTGCGCTCGAGGAACTGCTGGCCAGGGTACGGGCGCTGCTGCGCCGTAAGGATTCCACAGGAGGCGAGGCTGGAAGCAATCGGCTGATCTTCGAGGATATTATTATGGACATGGATTCCCGGGAAGTACTTCGCGGCGGCCAGCGGCTGGAATTGACTGCCAAGGAGTTCGAGCTGCTGCATCTGTTCATGCAAAACCCGAAGCGGCTTCTCACCCGCGACCTGATCATGGACAAAATATGGGGATACGATTATAGCGGCGAATCGAACGTGCTTGAGGTGTACATTGCCATGCTCAGGCAGAAGACGGAGGAGCATGGAGGGAAACGTATCATTCAGACGATCCGCGGCGCCGGCTACATTCTGAGAGGGGATTCCTGAGCATGTCGATTCGGTTACGTCTAACGGCATGGTATACGGGGATCTTGGCGATTACGCTTATTATGTTTGGCGCGTCCATCTATGGAATAGTTCGGTATAATATTTTTCTGGAAGTGAAGAAGAAGGTCGAAGATCACGGAGCTCAGATTGAGAAATCTCAGAACGTCAGCCTGTCTCAAGGGTTGGATCTGCAAATGGACCGGAGCCAAATTCTTCGTTTGGAGGATGCCCGCATCTTCTGGCAATTGAACAACTATGTCAAAAATTCCACGCGCCTTTCCGAAGGCATGCTGAACCGGGAAATGGTATTCCCGGTCCCGGACATTGATCAGATCGGCAAAAAGGGCGTATTTCAGAGTATTACTATCAATGGAAACTCTTATATGCTGTACGAAAGACCGCTCGTCTACGGTAACGCGATCGTCGGCCTGCTCCAGCTTGCCGCAGATACCAATGCGGAGAACCGGATCATGGATCAGCTGAAGACCGTGCTGCTGTTCGGGTCGTTCATCACGATTGCAGTAGCAAGTACATTCGGGTTATTCCTGGCCCGGCAGTCGATGGCGCCCATCGGCAAGGTTATCGAGGCCGCCAACGGGATTCAGAAGGGGACGGATCTAAGTGTCCGCATCGAATATGATGGTCCCAGCGATGAGATTGGCCGGCTGATCGGCACCGTAAACAACATGCTGGCCCGGGCGGAAGGGTTCTATAAGGAGCTGGATGAGGCGTACGCGAACCAGCGCCGCTTTGTATCGGATGCCTCGCATGAGCTGAGGACGCCGCTTACGACCATTCGGGGGAATGTCGATTTGCTGAAGAAAATCTGGGTCCGGGAGGGCGGAGAGCCGGGGGCGATGGATGAGGAGCAGCTTCGCAAATTCTCTTTGGAAGCGGTGAGCGATATCGCTGATGAGTCGGAGCGCATGAGCCGCTTGATCAATGATATGCTGTCTCTCGCCCGGGCCGATGCCGGTCAGACGATCGAGAAGCAGCCGCAATTGCTGAGTCCGATCGTGGAGGAGGTCGTTCGACGGGCCAATTTCTTGCCTCGCAAGTCTTTGTGGCTGCAGGGAGAACTATCGGTCATTCAGGACGCAGTCATCGACGGCAATAAGGATTATCTGCAGCAAATGCTGTTCATTTTTATCGAGAATGCCTTTAAGTATACACCGGAAGGGCAAGTCGTCATCGATGCGGTCAAATCGGGCGACCAGGTCGGCATTCGGATCAAAGACAGCGGAATCGGCATGGATCGCAGCGAAATCCCGCAAATTTTCGAACGCTTCTACCGGGCGGACCCATCCCGGGGAGTCACTCAGGGTACGGGGCTCGGCCTGTCCATTGCCAAATGGATCATCGATGAGCATCAAGGCTCGGTCGAAGTGATCACCCGGCGCGGAGAGGGAACAACTTTTGTAATCTGGCTTCCCGTTGTCTTTAACGGCCAGCTGGAATAGGCTATAATAAAGATTGTTGCCCTTCAGACAGGATCTGGCTTGGATACGAGGGGAACAAGAAAGCGAGGGTGCGAATCATGGAAGTGATCAAAATTTCGCCGCGCGGTTATTGTTACGGTGTTGTAGATGCGATGGTGCTTGCCCGGCAAGCCGCCAAGAATCTCGACTTGCCGCGGCCAATATATATACTAGGGATGATTGTTCACAACAGTCATGTGACCCAATCCTTCGAGGATGAAGGAATCATTACGCTTGACGGAGCGAACCGGCTGGATATACTTAGCCAGGTGGAGAGCGGAACGGTGATTTTCACCGCTCACGGAGTATCGCCTGAAGTGCGGAAAATCGCCCGGGACAAAGGGCTGACTACAGTGGATGCCACTTGCCCGGACGTGACCAAGACGCATGTCCTGATCGAAGAGAAGGTGGCGGATGGCTACGAGATCATTTACATCGGCAAGAAGGGGCATCCTGAGCCGGAAGGGGCGATCGGGGTCGCGCCAGAACACGTGCATTTGATCGAGAAGGAAGAAGAAATTGATTCGCTGAGTATCGATGCGGATCGGATCGTCATCACCAACCAGACGACGATGAGCCAGTGGGATATCAAGCATATCATGAAAAAGCTGCTGGAGAAGTTCCCCGGCGCTGAGGTTCATAATGAAATATGCCTGGCAACCCAGGTACGGCAGGAGGCGGTAGCCGAGCAGGCCGGACAGGCGGATCTTGTCATCGTCGTAGGTGACCCGCGCAGCAACAACTCCAACCGCCTGGCTCAAGTGTCGGAGGAAATAGCCGGAGTAAGGGCGTACCGGATTTCCGATGTCACCGAGCTGAAGCGCGAGTGGCTGGAGGGAGTCGGCAAGGTAGCCGTTACCTCGGGCGCATCCACGCCGACGCCGATTACGAAAGAGGTTATCGCTTATTTGGAGCAGTATGACCCTAATAACCCGGATACTTGGGAGATCGTGCGGACGGTGAACATGCAGAAGCTGCTGCCACCCGTTAAGGTCGGAGCGAAGAAGTCTTAATACGTGGAATTATTTATTAGATGCCGTCTCGAAGGCCCGATTTTGTGGTGCCGCAAGAGGCGGTTTTTTTTGCACTATTTTATGTCCGGTGAGGAGATGAAATGCAGCTCGGTGTGCCCTAAGAAGTAATGAAAGTGTAGTAAAAAGCAATGTTCGTCTATTGTATTTCCCGGCTAGAGGCGCGACCGCATAAAACGGGTGAAAAAAACAAAATTTGCGGATGGATAATGCATCTCATCCCGATTAGACTGAAAGAAAGACAACAAGATCATGGGGGCTGAATTATGCTTTGGAAGCGGTTATCATATCATCATAAATTGTTCATCGTACTCATTATCGCCAGCAGTTTGCCCGTACTATTGCTCGGAACGATCGCTTACAAGAAATCTTCGGAAACTTTAATGCAGCAGACGGAGCAGGATTTGCAAATTATTGCCGGTCAATTGATTACGGCGATCGAGAAGCAAGTCAATGATTTCGACCGATTCAGCATTTTGCCTTACTATATGCCGGAAGCGTTTACAATATTTAATCAGCCTTACATACCTCAGGAAGAATGGGGCTCAGCGGAGCTGAATGCGCAGAAGCAGCTCATTCGCTTGATGAGCGCGTATCCTTCGATCAACAAGTCGATCAAAGGAATGGTGTTCTATGGGATGAACGGAAGCATCAGTGGTTACCGGCTCAGCGGTTCATCTACTATGAACAAAAATTATGATGTGAGTGAAGATAAGTGGTACCAGGAGGCTTTAGAGAAGAATGGGGGATTCGTCGTCTCGGGCGTACATGAAGTAAAGCAATTCGAAGGAGAAGTATTCAAGGCCGTCACGGTATCCAGATTGCTGCTGGACGAGCAGATGCGGCCGCTTGCCGTCATTGCTATCCACATTTCTCCCGATTTCATCGAGAGAATCATTACTTCCTCGCAGCTCCGCGATACGGTCGTCACGGTCCTCGATGCGGACAATCAGCTTGTCTATGCTTCGGATGAACAATTAGCGGCACACTTGCTGGAGCAACCTCTTGAGAGCGGTGCGGATGGAACGTGGGTTGCCGACAGCAGTCTGGATCAACGAAATGTGAAGTACAGCGGCGTTGTGCGCCAGAACAAGTATCTAGGCTGGACGATCTATATGGGCAAAAATCAAGCTGATATCTTGCAGGGAACAAGCACGATACGCCAATATACCGTTGTTATTGCGGTTGGGCTGATGTTCGCTTCGGCGGCGGTATCCTGGCTGTTGGCCAACGGCCTGGCTGGGCCGATTCGCCGCTTGATTCGTTCCATGCGCAATGTCGAGACCGGCCGATTCGAAATTCTCGAGGCGCCCAATCGGTACGACGAAATCGGCCAGTTGCATTTAAGCTACGTCCGGATGGTCAAACGTCTAAATGAGCTGATCCACTCGATCGCCGAGAAGGAAAGACAGAAGCGAAAGGCAGAGCTGTATGCACTGCGAGTCAGGATACAGCCTCACTTCTTATACAATACGCTGAATTCCATTCGGATGCTGGCCATTTTGCAGCAGTCTCCGCAAATCGCCAAGCTGATTCATTCGTTAAATCGCTTGCTGCAGTCCTATCTAAAGCTGAATGATGAGTTAATGCCGCTGTCTAAGGAAATCGAGCTCCTGCAGGACTACGAGAAGCTGATGGATTTAAGGTATACGAATACTTTTGAAGTGGAGTGGGACATCCCTGAGCAATTGGCGGATGCAGGCATACCGGCTATGCTGCTTCAGCCGGTTTTGGAGAATTCTATTTTTCATGCTTCAAGGGGACTAAGCCGCATTTTGACGATTACCGTTCGGGCCCGTCTGTTAGAGAATGGCCATATCCTATGCATTGAGATCATGGATAACGGGGCTGGAATCAGCGAGGAGCAAATCGAGGGCCTGCTTCAGGAAAGGCGCGAAGACGATTGTGCCCACATCGGAATAAATAACGTTAATGACCGGATACGGCTATGGTTCGGCCGAGAATACGGTCTGACGCTCAAGCGTTTGGAGCCGGGAACGGCAGTTATAGTTACGATACCCTATAAACCTGTAAGGAAGGAGATTTAGAATGTGGAATCTTCTTGTCGTTGAGGATGAAGCGATTGTAAGGATGGGATTGCGTTACATGGTGGATTGGGAGGCGCAGGGCGTATGCTGGAAAGCCGAGGCGTCCAACGGGGAAGAAGCGGTAAAGGTGCTTGATGCTGAGGACATCCACATCGTGATGACCGACATCCGTATGCCAGGCATGGACGGGCTTGATCTGGGCAGGCATATCCGCAAAAAGCACGGCGGGCGCATACAAGTTATCTATTTGAGCAGCTATGACGATTTTCCCTACGTAAAAGAGGCGATCCGCATTGGAGCGCTGGACTATCTCCACAAGCCTACCATGGACGAGGAAGAAGTGACGGCAACGCTTCACAAAGCAATTCAGCTGTTGGAGCAGAGCACGGCGAAAGCCCCTGCGAGAAAATGGTCGGAGGACGAGCGGAACGATTGGCTCGTTTCAATGCTTGATGCTTATACGTATCCCCAAAAAATGCTGCTTCCCGAGCTTACGGAAGGGCAGTTTGAGGAGGGGTTGTGGATTACTGCGATCCGGCTTCGCGATGACGCGGCTGACCATATGGCCGCAGTTCATGCCAGGGATCACCTCAAATTCATGTCGATCCGATATTTGATCGACGAATACGTAGCCAGAGACTGGGGAGGCATTGTGTTTCACCGCAATCACCGCGAAATATTGTGGCTGGCGCCCGCTAAGTCCAAGGAAGGGCTGGAGGATCACCAGAGCAAGGAGCAGTATCTAGATCGGCTGCGAAGCAAAGTTTTCGAGCTGCTGAATGCTTCGATCATTTATTCCTGCAGCTCAGTCTATGATGACTTGCGGCAAATACCGGAAGCTTATCTGGAAGTTCAGCTGAAATTCCCAGTGAACCAGCAGAGCGACAGCCTGCATGTCAGGTTAGCCAAAGAATATGTCGACAGCCATCTGTTAGAGGACATTACCTTGGTGAAGGTGGCGGAATTCATTCCGATCAGCTCCAGTTATTTAAGCCGGATTTTCTTGAAGGAAGTAGGAGAGAGTTTTAGCGATTACGTGATCCGCAACAAAATGATTTATGCCCAAAAGCTGCTGCGGGAGACGAATAAAAAGATATATGAGATCAGCGAAATTCTCAGCTATACGAACCCGCACTATTTCAGCAAGCTGTTCAAGGAACGGACCGGCATGACCCCGCTGGAGTATCGGAACCGTTAGCGCATAGGAATGTAGGAAACAGCATGATTCGTCTATTTCACGAGAAAAGCGCCCGGTTTGCGGCCGGAGAAAGACGATATGATCGCGTAGAAAATAACATGCTTCCCTCATACCCGGCACATCTTCTCGGTAGTAGACTTAGAAGCAAGCCAATAGGCAGCAATGAATTAATGACATCATAAGAGGGGGTTATTCAATGAGTAAGAAACGTATTTCAGCAATGCTGGCGGCCGTGATAACAATCGTCCTGATGTTATCGGCCTGCGGCGGGGGCGCAAGTCCAGAGAAAGCTTCCGGCAGCAATGGCTCCGGCAGCAGCGAAGGGCAGAAGACCGTAACGATTTGGGTGCTCAATGATCAGAACTCTTATTTAGAGCCAATCATCAAAGCATTCCAAAGTCAAAACCCGGATATTAAAGTGGAGCCGACTTACTATGGAACAGACCCATTAAAGGAATCGTTGAAGGTAGCAGCATCTTCCAAAACGCTGCCTGATATGTGGTTCACCTGGGGCGGCTCGCTCGGTTCCTTTTATCCGGAGAACGGCCTAGCTATGGATTTGACGCAGGTTGCGGCAGACCATGGATGGGAGAACATTTATAACCCTGCCGCACTGGATTTGGTGAAATATGACGGCAAAACTTATGGGGTACCGTTTCATCTAGCTTCTCTCTCGGTCTTTTACCCGAAAGAGTTGTATACAAAATTGAATTTGACGCCGCCGGCCACGTTCGCCGAGTTCGAAGGGCAATTGCAATTGATGAAAGATCAAGGGATTACGCCATTCGCGGTCGGAGGCAAAGGCGGCTGGATGCTGATGCGCTGGGTGGAGCAGCTTATTGAACATTACGGCGGGGCTGAGCTTCATGACCGGCTAAACGCATTGGATGCATCCTGGGATGACCCGGCCGTCGTTCAGACTTTCCAGAAGCTGAAGGATTGGTCCGATAAAGGTTATTTCGAGAAAGGCTTTATCACCCTGGACCCGCTCGAAGCGGAAACGCCAATGTATCATGCGCAGCAGGGTTTTGCGCTCGAGGGAGCATGGGTTGATCTGAGCATTTCCCAGGCAGGAGCGGATCCTAACAACTTTGGTACCTTTAAATTCCCGACGGATCAGCAGCCAGTACGGATGTCGAGCTTTGCGGAAATGTTCCAAATTAATGCCGGATCAGAGCCGCAGGTACAGGAAGCAGCCTTGAAATTGGCTGAATATATTACCGGCGAGGAAGTCGTTAACGAATATATTGATGTATACGGCTCCCCAGCTTTGAAGCAGTTCAATACTTCGGAGCAGTCCCCGCATACGTCCGAAATGGCGGAAATGATCAAAGATGGTAATTTCCTGATCGCGGATCAGGCGCTGCCGCAGACGGTCGTACAGAAGCTGTTCGAAGCTCAAGATGCGGTCATTCTGAGCGAATGGACGCCGGAGCAGGCTGCCAAGGAAATTCAGAAGGCTGCCGAGTCGCACAAGAGCAACAGCAACTAGAAGAGACACAACAGTATAGCTTGGGAGAGCAGCCGTAAGGCTGTTCTCTTAAGATATCAGAAAGCATAAGCTGCGGAGCTTTAACTTCCTGATATCGTAAGAAAAACTGCCGCTTAAAGCGGTCTGGCTCCATAGAAAGTACGTCGATAAACGTTTTTCTTAAGCAGGGGGCTTGTGCGAAGGAGGCAAGGTATGAAACTCAAAGCTTGGAAGCCGTGGACGTTTCTGCTGCCAGCGCTGCTGATTTATCTCACCGTTATCGTGATGCCATCGCTTTATACGCTGCAGCTTAGCTTTTACAAGTGGAATGGAATATCACCGAACAAACAGTTTGTCGGGCTGCAAAACTATATTTATTTGCTGACAGAGGATACCGTATTCCAGACGGCCTTGAAAAACAACGTGCTGTGGCTGGTCGGTTCATTAACCATCATTATCGGATTAGGACTGTTGTTTGCGCTGCTGTTAAACCGGAAAATAAAGGGCAGATCGCTGTTTCGCGGCGTGTTTTATTTCCCCTATGTATTATCAGGCATTATCGTCGCTCTCATGTGGACCTGGTTGTATCACCCGACGAGAGGATTTTTCAATACGGTGCTGGAGGCCATCGGGCTTGGCAATTTGGCCCATACATGGCTTGCCGATCCCAAAACCGCGCTATATGCGGTGTTCGTTGCTGCAGTATGGCAGGGTGTAGGTCTGCCGATGGTTCTGTTTCTTGCTGGTCTGCAGAGTATTCCGAAGGACTGCTACGAGGCGGCGATTATTGATGGAGCCAAACCGATGCAATCGTTTCGATTCATCACGATCCCGCTGCTCAGCGAAACATTCGTCATCGTGTTCGCGACAACGATGGTTAACGCCATGAAGGTATATGACATCATTTACGGCATGACAGCCGGCGGGCCGGCACAGAGCACGCAGGTGCTCTCTTCATGGATGTATTATCAGACCTTTAAATTCAACAATATTGGCGTAGGATCAGCTATTTCGTGGTTCCTTGTCCTGGTTGCGATGGCTGTTATTATTCCTTACGTCTTCTATACAAACAAGAAATCGCATCTGTGATTTTACGGGAAAGAGGGTGGTGTCCCTATGGAAGAAGTGCAACAATCCGCTGCTTCGAAGGCGGCTACCTATATATTACTCATCGTTCTTAGCCTGCTCTTTCTTATTCCTATCGCGTTTATTGTCATGACGGCTCTGAAATCCAATGCCGATCTAATGAGAAATCCGGTATACCGTTTGCCGGAAGTATTCCAATGGAGCAATTTCGCCGAGGCCTGGGATAAGATGAAGCTTTATATCCGCAATAGTCTTGTTATTTCCGTTGTGAAGGTTCCGATTGGGATTCTGATTGAAGCACTGGCTGCCTACGCGCTGACCCGAATGGGGTTCAAATGGGCAAACGCGCTGTTTGCGGTGTTCCTTGTCGGTATGATGATTCCGTTCCAGGCAACGTTAGTTCCGCTCAATATGATGCTGAATTATTTCGGGCTTGAAAATACGTATCCCGGCATTTTTATTGTCTATATCGGCTTTGGGATACCGTTTGGCATCATGGTGCTGAGAGGCTTCCTTCGCTCCATCCCGAAGGAGTTGGATGAGGCGGCCTATATTGACGGATGCGCGGAGCTGGGCAAATTTTTCCGCATTATACTGCCGATCGCGATGCCGGCGATTGCGACTCTGATCATTCTCGACTTCCTGTCGACCTGGAATGAATTTTTGCTGGCGCAAATTTTTATTACGAAGGATTCGATGCAGCCGGTTACTGCGGGCCTGCTTACGTTTCAGGGCCAGCATTCTACGAACTATACGCTGCTGAGCGCGGGTGTGCTTATATCGATCGTACCGATTTTGGCCGTCTACTTGTTTTTCCAGAAATATTTCGTTTCGGGGATGGCCGGAGCCGTAAAAGGCTAATGAAAAGGAGGATGCATGATGTTTACGGAACAGGATAGAATTGGGAGTGTTTGGACGGATCCAGCGGCTGGGAGCATATTAGAAAAGTATTTTTCGTTCCTTGTAGAGGAGAAGCATCTTGCTTTTTCTTATAAAATTATGACGCTAGGGCAATTTCTTGATCACCGGCAGGAGCTGGGTTTCACGGATCAAGAGAGGGAAGCATTTCTTCAAGAGCTCGCTCAGCTGAAATCATTGGAACGGCGTGCGGAAGCAGTAAGGGAGCCGAAGGAAGCTTCAAAGACAGCTTCGGAAATTGGAGGCCATATCGCAGGAGCAGGTCTAGTAAGCTCCCCGAAATCTGCTGCCAAATGGGATGTATACGAGCTGGAGCTGAAAGGGCCATCTCATGGAAATCCGTTCACGGATGTCGACCTGAAGGCGACGTTTGTCTGTGAGGAAGACGGACGCAGCATAAGCGTTCCGGGGTTTTATAACGGAAACGGAGTTTATA
The DNA here is from genome assembly GCF_054767475.1 of Paenibacillus sp. YSY-4.3. Taxonomy (NCBI): domain Bacteria; kingdom Bacillati; phylum Bacillota; class Bacilli; order Caryophanales; family Paenibacillaceae; genus Paenibacillus; species Paenibacillus sp. YSY-4.3. Next base: position 444,108 of record NZ_BAABMC010000001.1, read on the forward strand.
AAATCCGCATGATGCCCGGCTGGGAGGGGCGTTGGTCTTACCGGACGGAGAGTACGGCAAAGGCGCTGGACGGACATGAGGGCTCCTTCAATTGCACTGCCCCAGACGAAGAGAATCACGGCCCTGTGCGGGTCCATGATAAATATCATTTTGCCTATGAGGATGGCACAGCCTATTTGCCGTTTGGCACAACCTGCTATGTGTGGACACATCAAGGCGAAGAGTTGGAACAGCAAACGCTGGAGTCTCTTGCGGATTCACCGTTCAATAAAATGCGGATGTGCGTTTTTCCGAAATCATATCTCTATAACCTTAATGAGCCTGAGCTGTACCCGTACGAAGGCTCTGTCCGAGAAGGCTGGAATTACAGCGTATTCAATCCCGCTTTCTTTGAGCATTTGGAGCAGCGGATTGCCGATTTAGGACGGCTTGGCATTGAAGCGGACCTGATTCTGTTCCATCCATACGACAGATGGGGCTTCTCGGAAATGAGCCGGGAAGAGGATGATCTGTATTTGCGCTATATTGTAGCCCGCTTGTCCGCTTATCGTCATGTTTGGTGGTCGCTTGCTAATGAATTTGATTTGATGTGGGCCAAAACCGGCGAGGATTGGGAGCGTTATGCCCGAATTATTAAGGAGAACGATCCATACGGACATTTGCTGTCGAATCACAATTGGCTCGCTTTCTACGATCACAGCAAACCTTGGTTAACCCATTGCAGCCTGCAAAGAATCGATGTCTACAAAACCTCCGAGGCCACGCTGGAGTGGCGGGAGCGCTGGAACAAGCCGATCGTAATCGACGAGTGCGCCTATGAGGGCAATATCGATCAGGGCTGGGGGAATATTACCGGCGAGGAAATGGTGCGGAGGTTCTGGGAAGGAATGATCCGCGGGGGATATGTTGGCCACGGGGAAACCTATTTGAACGACGAGGAAGAGCTGTGGTGGTCCAAAGGCGGCAAATTGGTCGGAGACAGCCCGGCGCGAATCGGCTTTCTGCGCAAGCTGGTCGAGGAAGCGCCTGGACAACGCTGGGAGCCGCTGCGCTCCGATTGGGATCTTCCCTGCGTTGGTATCAAGGATGAATATTATGTATACTATTTTGGCTTCAACCAGCCGAAATTTCGGATATTTCATATGAAGCCGGGCATCAAGTATAAAGTCGACATCATAGACACATGGGGTATGACAATCGATGAGAGCAACGGCCTTCACGAAGGCTCGTTCCGTATCGACCTGCCAGGCAAATCGTATATGGCCGTTCGCCTGACAAGAGCAGAATAGGACGCCTAACAAGGGCAAGGAAAGCTGCAAACCAGCATGATGAGGTTTGCAGCTTTTGCCGTTTTGCGGGATGTTCTGCTTGACGTGTTAGGCAGATTCGGTTATAGTTGCTTTAGTGATTAAAAGCTTAAAAGCGAACAAGCGTCTAAGCGTCAAATTAAAGCTAGATACTATAGATAGGGCTGTCAGGCCGAAACGATGAAAGGATGATGAACCGTGATCGTAATTACATCTAACCAAACGCCGGAGGAGCGTATTAATGAAATTATCGCCGTCATTGAGAAGGAAGGTCTGCAGGCGCATGTCTCGCGCGGCAGCGACCGTACGGTGATCGGGCTGATCGGCGCGATCGAGCCTAAACTCGCCGAACACTTGCGCCAAATGAAGGGCGTAGAAAATGTAATTAAAATTACTAAATCCTACAAGCTGGCCAGCCGCGAATTCCACCCGGAGAATACGGTGATCGAGATTGGCGACGTGAAAATTGGCGGCGGAGATCTTGTCGTGATGGGCGGTCCTTGCGCCGTGGAATCTCCGGAGCAGATCGATGAAATCGCCCGTCTGGTCAAAGCGGCAGGCGGCCAGGTGCTGCGCGGCGGAGCGTTCAAGCCGCGTACGGGCCCTTACAGCTTCCAAGGCGTTGGGGTAGAGGGGCTGATCATGATGGCCGAGGCTGGGAAGAAGCATGGCCTGCTTACGATTACGGAAGTCATGACGCCGGAATACGTTGATGTATGCGCAGAGTATGCGGATATTCTGCAGGTCGGTACGCGCAACATGCAAAACTTCGATCTACTGCGCAAGCTCGGAACCTGCGGCAAACCAGTGCTGCTGAAGCGCGGATTCAGCGCAACGTACGATGAGTTCCTGAATGCGGCCGAATACATTTTGGCAGGCGGAAATCCGAACGTTATGCTCTGCGAACGCGGTATCCGCACTTTCGAAACCTACACGAGAAATACGCTGGATCTGTCGGCGATTCCAGTACTGCAAAGCTTGAGCCATCTGCCAGTCGTCTCCGACCCGAGTCATGGCACGGGCCGCCGCGAGCTGGTAGAGCCGATGACGAAAGCATCGGTTGCGGCAGGCGCGGACGGACTCATTATTGAAATGCATACCGATCCGGACAATTCGATGACAGGCGACGGCGTGCAGTCGTTGTTCCCTGATCAGTTCGCTGCATTGCTCCGCGATCTGGAGAAGCTTGCTCCATTGGTCGGCAAACGTTTTGATACGCCGAAAGCAGCTGTTCAAGCATAAGATAATTATAAATTCTATAAACTTAGAACAAACAACACCCCTCTGACCATTCTTTCGGGATGGACAGAGGGGTGTTGTTCATATTTCCGGATCGACATATTTGAAATTATCGAGCCTGCTGCCGCAGGATTCGCGAATGACCAATTCTGGCTCGACGACGATGTTGCTTGTCTCGGACTGGCTATTCATCAGGTCGTACAGCATCAAGCCAGCGAGCCTGCCGATCTTCTCCTTGTTCTGTCTGATCGTTGTGAGTGCTGGATTCGTATATTTGCAGGCCTCGATATCGTCGCAGCCGATAATGGCCACATCTTGCGGCACCCGCAGCTTATGCTCCTTCAGCGCGCGCATGGCGCCGATCGCTATTAGGTCGGAGGCTGCAAAGACCGCGCGCGGCAGGGAGCCGGATTGAATCATCCGGTTCATCGCTTCATATCCGCTCGTCTCGAAAAAATGTTCTCCGTTCACAAACCAATTCTCGTTCAAAGGCAGACCGAAGCTTTCTATCGCGTCCTTGTATCCAGCCTCGCGCATATTGGAAATTTCCGATTCCTGCGTGCTTCCGATATATCCGAGCTCCCGATATCCTTGCAGGTAAAAGTGCTCGACCACTTTGTATGACATCTTGTAATTATCGGACATAATAAAACCGGAGTTCTTGCCCTTCAGCTCGATATCTACGCCGATGCAAGGGATGTCACTCAAATCCAGCTCGCTGATGGAGGGCTCGAGCTGCTGCCCAGTCACGATGATGCAGCCGTCCACTTGGAAGTGCTTACAACGGGCGAGATACTCGCCATCGACAGCGTAGAACTTCTCGTTGGAGAAGAATAGAAGGTCGTATCCGAGCAGGCCGACCTGCTTCTTGAAGGAGTTCAGCACCTCAACGAAAAAGGGATGGGTGAAATCGATATTCAGTTTCCCGGCAAAAATGACGCCGATGAGGTTGGACTTCTTTGTCGCCAATGTTTTAGCCGAGTTGGAAGGAACGTAACCGGTCTGCTTCATGATTTCCAACACTTTATTTTTTGTATCTTCAGAAATGTCGCTGTAGTTGTTAATGATTTTGGATACGGTCGACACCGAAACCCCGGCCATTTCCGCAATCGTTCTAATATTGATCGACAAGACAATAACCCCCTTCTTGATAAGGCAAACGGACATTCGGGCGCTAAGCCGTTAGTCCTTGGCGCGAGAAGCAAGCTTCTCTGCGAATAGCAGAGCTTTAGACATAGCTGGATATTATTTAGTAGCGAAAATTTCATTGCAAAAATAGCGTTAAAATCCTTGTTTCGCGAAAATCACGAAAATACTTTCGTAAAATATCTTAACTCTTTTTGTTTTCTTGGTCAATGTGGAAACAGTCAGAAGGACATAATTAAACCCTTAGTACATAAGGGATGTTTGAAAAATATGAGGCAGAATCCCAAGATACGACAAGAAAAACGAAATTATTTAAAATAGGGCTTTACAAAAAAAATAAATGATGTAATAATGTTTTTGACGAAACCGCTTTCGGAAAATCTTTCGTTTAGAACATTAGAACTACGAAAATGCGAAACGGCGAAATGCTTGAGCTGGGGCTATTTTCATAGTTTTAACGTTTCAAAATGAGGGAACTGCCGATCAGGTTTCGAAAATCAATGACTATAAATAGGGGGAAATATCATGGTCAAGAAAATTTCTGCGATCGTTCTTGCAGGCGCATTGACGCTAAGCTTGGCGGCTTGCGGCGGCGGCAAAGCAGCTACCGGAACCGACGGCGCGGGCAACAAGGCTTCTTCCGGTCAGAAAGTGATCAAGATTCTTCACTGGAAGCAAGAAAACATCAATAAAGCAATGGAAGAGATCAACAAAAAGTTCGAAGAGAAGTATCCGGAATACAAAATCGAGTACACGACGACAGGTCCGGATGATGAGTATAAGCAAGCACAAAGAGCAAGACTGACAGCAAACGACGTCGACATTCTTGCCGACTTGTCCGGAATGAGACTGTCCCCGCAAGAATGGACGCCTGGCGCAAAGGTTCCTGACTGGGAGCAGTGGATCAACTCCGGTCTGATCGCCGATCTGTCGGATCAAGCTTTCATCAGCAAATGGAATGCAAACGACATCGAAAAAGCCGGTACATATAATGGCAAAGTATACGCCATTCCTACTGGTAAAGTAGCGATGTCCGGATTGTTCTACAATAAAGAGATTTTTGAAGAGAACGGACTGGAAGTGCCGAAGACGTGGAGCGAGTTCATTCAATTGAACGAAACTTTGAAGTCCAAAGGCATTACGCCAATCGGCGTAGCGGGTAAAGACGTATGGCCGCTGAAACTGCCAGTGTTCGCGCTGCAAGCGAAAATCCTGGGCGGCGGAGACCAACAAAAATGGATCGAAGGCGTATGGAAAGGCGAGACGGCGTTTAATGATGCTGAAGCGGTTGAAGTTCTTGATAAAATGAAGACTCTTCAAGATAACTACATGATCGATGGCTTCATGGGTGTCGACTATGCTTCTGCTCCTGCGATTTTTGCAACGGGCAAAGTAGCTATGCTGGCTGACGGTTCTTGGGATGCTCCAACGATTGCTACAGCGAATCCAGATCTTAAATTCGGTTACTTCCCAGTTCCAGCTACCGAAGATGCTGCGAAAAACGCTTCTTTCGTAGGTAAATACGATGTAACCTGGTATGCTGCCGAGAAAGGCCCGAACAAAGAGGGAGCGCTAAAATGGCTGGAATTCTTCTCCGAGCCTGAGAACTACACGACATTCGTTAAAGCTGCCGGCTTCATCCCTACGATGGATGGAATTTCTACGGACAGCGAATTCATCGATAACGAATTGACTCCTTACCTTGGCGACTTCGAGCTGGCTTATGAAATCATGATGATCAACCGTGAAAACGTAGGTGAGCATCTTGCCGCTGAAGGCGTGCATACGGAATACCTTGCACCAGGCGGAGTGTTCAAGACAGCGAAAGAACTAGCAGATGTACAGCAGAAAGAATGGGAAGCTGCAGCACCTAAATAAGTTTCAAGGTCATAACCATACTGTATCGTTTCGGGGTCTGATTGCTCAGGCCCCGATCATTTATTGATTCGTAACCCGCGAGGTGAGAGAGATGTACCCATTTGGAAAAGGCATGGCTCGCTACGTACCCCTGTTGCTTCTATTAATACCTTTTGCTTTGTACGTAGTCTTTTATTTTGGACCTTCTGTGATGACTGTGATTTATTCCTTTACGGATGTGAAAAATCTTCCCGGCAGTACGATGAAGTTCGTCGGGCTGGAGAATTACCATAATTTATTCTACTCCGGAAACTCTGGAGAACGTTGGCGCTCCATTACGAATACACTGATTTTCATGTTTATTGTAACGATTGTTCAGAACGGGGTTGCCCTGTTCGTGGCGGTTTTGTTGAATCAGCGGCTGCGCGGCGATTATTTCTTCCGTGCCGTATTTTTCCTCCCGGTCGTACTTGGGGTTGCTGTTGTCGCCCTGATCTGGGGAATGATGTTCGACCCAATGAGTGGTCCGGTTAACATGCTGTATGAATGGTTGTTTGGTTATAAGGATATGTTCTTCGCCAGTTTCACACATGCTTTTGGCTACATTATATTCGTGCAAATATGGATGTACATGGGTTATTCCATGCTCATTTTTCTCGCTGGCCTGCAATCCGTTCCCAAGGATTTGTATGAAGCCGGTTATATCGACGGAACGAGCAAGTGGCAGTCCTTCCGCCATATTACGTTCCCGCTTATCGCTCCATCTTTTACAGTAAATATGCTGTTATCGATCATCGGCGCGATGTCGACCTTCGATATTATTCTGGCAACTACAGATGGCCGCTTCAATACGAGAACGATGGCATATGACGTCTATAAGGAGACCTTCCGCGGCAGCCTCGACATGGGACTTCCATCTGCGCTGTCCGTTGTGCAGTTCCTGATCATTCTAGTATTTGTCATCGTTGCTGTAAGGCAGACGCGTAAGAGAGAGGTGGAATATTAATTATGAACAATTCCAGATCATATACTATTCTTTCTTACGTTGTCATCGCTTTGCTGCTCGTTTTGTATCTAGTGCCGCTTATTTTGGTGCTTAACGTGTCATTGAAGTCGTACCCTGAATATTTGATCAACCCGATTGGCTTCGTTAAAGAAATTCAATGGAGCAACTATATCACCGCCTGGACGGAAGGGAATTTCGCCAACTACTTCATTAACAGTCTTATTTATACCGGCGTTGCAACCGTGCTGACGATTATCGTATCCGTCATGGGCGCGTTCCCGGTTGCGCGCAAATATGTGAAGTGGAGCGGGTTCATCTACATGTTCTTCCTGCTGTCGCAATTCCTCCCGAACCCGATGGTTGCGCAGTACAAGCTGATGCTTGGCTTCAAGGAATCCCTCGGCATTTTCGGGTATGATACGAAGCTCGGGTATATCGCTCTGAAAACGACGGGAACCGGCGTAGTATTCATGATGTTTGTCGGTTACATCAAGTCGATCAGCCGCGAGCTGGATGAAGCCGCTGGAATCGATGGTTCCGGATATATCCGTTACCTGTTCCAAATGGTGACTCCGCTAATGAAGCCGGTAATCGCGACTGGAGTTATTTTGACGGCGATCGGCATTTGGAATGATTTTGTTGGACCGATTATGTACTTGCCGAGCCAGGCAAACTATCCGATTACGTTCGGATTAAAAGAGTTTAAAGGCCAGTACGGCAACAATTGGCCGCTGCTTGCCTGCGGAATTACGATCGTGGCGACTCCGCTGATCATACTGTATACGTTTATCCAGAAATATCTTGTGGACGGGGCTCTTGCAGGTGCCGTCAAATCGTAACTTTGGTGAATCCCGCGCCTGCCTTACATGGAGCGGGATTCGTTATGAATAAAGGGAATTAGGAGAGGGAGAAGAGACGATATGACAAAGTCCGGTTGGCAGTTTCAAGGAGAACAGGGCGTATTTAAACTCAAACATCCAGAGAAAAACAGTTATTTATATTTTCCTCTAGTTAATGAAGCGGGAATGATGTCGGCCATTACACCGAATTTGCATGGCGGCATCACGTCGGGACACAATACCTTTCTGATGGAGCCGGTATCGGTAGATGATTTACATAATTCCAAGGCTTCACGGAATTTCTGGCTTCATATTGAAGGTTACGGCGCTTGGTCCGCCAGCGGCAATTCGGCGAAGCAGAACGCAGCTCAATTCGTGTCTGATGAAGAAGAAAGCGAAATGGAAGCCGGCTTCTTATGGCATAAGCTGACCCGTCATCATGCCAAGCTTGGCGTAAAGGCGGAAACAACCAGCTTTGTCCCGGTTAAGGATGACAAAGTGGAACTGATGAAGGTGAAAATAACCAACACCGGAACAGCCTCGCTTGCATTGACTCCAACGGCAGCGATCCCGCTGTACGGCCGTTCCGCAGACGACCTTCGGGATCATCGTCATGTCACTTCCTTGCTGCATCGCATTTACGTGGCCGAACATGGCATGGAAGTTCAGCCGGCATTGTCCTTTGACGAGCGGGGGCATCGCGTAAATAAAGTGACTTACAGCGTCCTCGGGGCCGAAGGCAGCGGCAAAGCCCCTATCGGCATGTTCCCGATCAACGAAGAATTTATCGGGGAAGGCGGGGCACTGGATTGGCCGGAGGCTGTCGTTCGCAACCGTGAACCGCAAGCGACAGCAGGCACTGAGCTTGAAGGCTATGAAGCGGTAGGTGCGCTGCGGTTTGCCCCTGTACAATTATTGCCCGGGCAATCGGTGAGCTATGTCGTGGCCATGGTCATTTCGGATGACCGGATCGAGCAGGCGAAGTATGCGGCCCAGTATTTATCCGAAGCGCAGTTTGACGCTTTGCTGCAAGAGAATGAAGCGTACTGGCGGGATAAACTGGATACGATCAAATTTAATTCCGGCGATGTGGAGCAGGATCTCTGGATGAAGTGGGTTACTCTGCAGCCGATATTGCGCCGTTTATACGGCAACTCGTTCCTGCCTTACCATGACTACGGACGCGGCGGCAGAGGCTGGCGTGATCTGTGGCAGGACTGCCTGGCGCTGATGGTAATGGAGCCGAATGAAGTACGGCATTTGCTGGTGAACAACTATGCAGGCGTTCGCATCGACGGCAGCAACGCCACGATTATTGGTTCGAAGCCGGGCGAATTCATCGCCGACCGCAACAACATTCCGAGAGTATGGATGGATCACGGTGCTTGGCCTCTTTTGACCACGCTGCTGTACGTACACCAAAGCGGCGACCTGGACATTCTCCTGCAGCCGCAGACGTATTTCCGGGATATCTTCGTCAAACGCTGCGCCGAGCGCGATTTAAGCTGGAGCGCGGACAGCGGTAACAAGCTGACTACCCAGAATGGCGGCATCTATGAAGGCACTATTCTGGAGCATATTTTGTTGCAAAATATCGTTCCGTTCTTCCATGTCGGCGAGCATAACAATATCAAGCTGGAGGGCGCGGATTGGAACGACGGGCTTGACCTTGCCCCAAACCGCGGCGAGAGCGTGGCGTTTACGGCATTTTACGCCAGCAACTTGCTCGAACTGGCTGAGCTCTTAACCCAGCTAAAGGAAAAGGCGGGTCTCGAGACGATCGAGCTGGCAGAAGAAATGGGCATGCTGCTGGATTCGCTCACTGAGCCTGTAGATTACGAGAGCATCGATGCGAAGCTTGCATTGCTGAATCGTTATTATGACGCCGTTACTCCTGCTGTAAGCGGGAAGAAGCTCAAGCTGGACATCGCCAAGGTAGCAAGCGACTTGAGAAGCAAGGCAGAATGGGCCATCAGCCATCTGCGCAGCAACGAATGGATTTCCAGCAAGGAAGGTTATGAGTGGTTTAACGGTTACTACAATGACGATGCCGAGCGAGTCGAGGGAGATTTCCCGCAAGGCGTACGGATGACGCTGACTGGCCAGGTGTTCAGTATTATGGGAGGCGTTGCTACGGATGAGCAGGTTGGCAAAATTTCCAAGGCTGTAGACCGTTACCTGAAGGATGAGAAAATCGGCTACCGCCTGAACTCGAACTTCGGAGGCATCCAGCAGAACCTGGGCCGTGCGTTTGGCTTTGCGTTCGGTCATAAAGAGAACGGCGCGATGTTCAGCCATATGACGGTCATGTACGCCAACGCACTCTATAAGCGTGGCTTCGTCAAAGAAGGGTACGAGGTACTGGATTCCATTTACCGTCTCTCCACCGATTTTGAGCTAAGCCGGATGTACCCGGGTGTACCTGAATATATCAATGAAAAAGGGCGGGGCATGTACACGTTCCTGACGGGTTCGGCGAGCTGGCTGCTGCTGACGGAACTGACGGAGGTTTATGGGGTGAAAGGAAGCTATGGTCATCTGCATCTCGAGCCTAAGCTGGTCAAAGAGCAGTTCGACGGTCAGGGCGAGGCTTCGGTAGAAACATTGTTCGCAGATCGCATGCTGCATGTAGTATACCGCAATGCGGCGCTTCTCGATTACGGACAGTACCGGATTGGTTCCATTGCTGTAAACGGCCAGAACGTGCAATTCGAGGCTGCAGGCTCTGGCGCTCTGATCCAGCGTTCCGTGCTGGACGCGCTGCCGAAAGAGGGCACGCAGCGGATCGAAATCGTGTTGGACGCCATATAATGGGTTAAACCGAGGGCTTAACAGCCCTCTAGCCCTGCTGCATGAAAACCCTGTTGCTCGTAAGTTATGAGCCGGGGTTTTCTGCCTTAACGGGGTTCATTTCGCAAGAGAGAAAGAGCGATAGATCGCTTGAATATTAGAGGGGACAAGTATGGGATTTCAACTAAGCAATGAGCATTTAATCGTAGACATAGCGGCTATAGGTGATTATAAGGGTACGCGCTTTGACTGGAGCGGCTTCATTACGGGCATCACTCTGAGGGAAGGGAATCATACCTTTTGCGTACCAGAGAGCCTTCAGAGCGGTGAGGGAACGGGCGGATCTGGACTGTGCAACGAGTTTTCATTAAAGGAAGCCATCGGTTATGAGGATACGCCGGTTGGGGGACAGTTTCCAAAGCTCGGCGTAGGTTTACTTACACGGACAGATGCTGCGTCTTATCAATTTTATCGGAATTACCCGCATCAGCCCTATCGGATCGAAGCAGAAATGAAGAGCCCGCAGAACATCGTATTTACGGTTCATCCCGAAAATTGCAGCGGATACGCTGCGCGGCTTGAAAAATCCATTTCCATTGAGCGGAACCGGCTGCTGATCGAATATCAATTAAGTAATATGGGCACGCGCGAAATCCGCACGGAGGAATACAACCATAATTTCTTGGGCATTGACGGGCAGCCGATCGGGCCTGATTACAAATTGCAATTCCCCTTTGCGATTGAAGCATGGAGTGACGAGCCTGGAACGATGGATGGGTTAAGGATTGATGGAGGAGCAGTCACCTGGGAGGGCGAGCCAGACAAGCCTTTTTATTTTCATGTAAATGGGTTTCAAGACTGTTCGTCTTCATGGCTGTGGGAATTAAAGCATCTTCCTAGCGGGGTAGGAGTTCGGGAAATCAGCTCTTTCCGAGTCTCTTCCGCAGCGGTATGGGGCATGGGACATGTCGTATCCCCGGAAATGTTCATCAATATCGAGCTTGCCCCCGGAGAGAGTAAGAATTGGTCAAGGGTATATGAATTTTACCGTGAGCCGTGATAAAATCTTTGCTAGGATAAAGCGTTAATATGTCAATTCTGCAAACTATCAAAATCCAATGAAATATCAGCTTGCTGGAAAAAAGAATAGTTGCTATGATAAACCTTATCAAAACTTTCGAAAGCCTATAAACAAGTGTTAAGAGAGGACGGGGGAGAAATGAGTAAGAGAGCTTATAATTTTAACGCGGGACCTGCAGCGCTTCCGTTGGAAGTACTGGAACGGGCTCAAGCGGAATTTGTCGATTATCGCGGCACGGGCATGTCGATCATGGAAATGTCGCACCGCGGAGCGGTTTATGAGGAAACTCACAACGAAGCGGCAAGCCGCCTCTTGAAGCTGCTCGGAAATCCAGAGGGGTACAAGGTGCTGTTCCTGCAAGGTGGAGCTTCGACGCAGTTCTCGATGATTCCGATGAACTTCCTTACGGAGGGCAAGACGGCCGGCTACGTCATGACGGGAAGCTGGGCGAGCAAGGCGATTAAAGAAGCGAAACTGACTGGTGAAGTGTTCGAGGCTGCTTCTTCCAAAGAGAGCAAGTTCATGAGCCTGCCGGATTTGAGCAATCTGAATTTGCCGGACAATGCCGCCTATCTGCATGTTACTTCTAATGAGACGATTGAAGGAACCCAGTTCAAGAGCTTCCCAGATACAGGCAGCATTCCGCTGATCGCAGATATGTCCAGTGACATTCTGTCCCGTCCATTCGATCTTACGCAATTCGGCATGGTATATGCTGGTGCGCAGAAGAATTTGGGGCCGTCCGGCGTAACCGTAGTCATCGCCCGCGAGGAGCTGCTTCAAGATTCACCTAAGCACCTGCCGACGATGCTGCGCTACGACACGCATGCAGGCAACAACTCCCTATATAACACACCGCCTTCTTTCTCGATCTACATGGTAAACCAGGTGTTGAAATGGATTGAAGAGCAAGGCTCGCTTGAAGGCATCGAGAAGAAGAATCAAGAGAAAGCGGCGCTTCTGTACAACGCGATCGACAACAGCGGCGGATTCTACCGCGGATGTGCCGACACTGCCAGCCGCTCGCTGATGAACGTCACCTTCCGTCTGGCTTCGGAGGAGCTGGAGAAGCAATTCGCGAAGGAATCCGAGAAGGAAGGCTTCATCGGCTTGAAGGGACACCGCAGCGTAGGCGGGCTGCGCGCCTCGATCTACAATGCCGTGCCTTATGACAACATCAAGGCGTTGGTTGAGTTTATGGCAGAGTTCCAGAAGTCGAACGGATAAGCAGCCGAAAGGCATTTAGATGCGTTTTACGTAAAGGGGCCCGGGAGGATCGGCATAACGGGCTTCCCAGCTGGACATAGAGGAAGCCTTTCGCCATGCTCATGGCGGGAGGCTTTTTGTTTTGGAAAACCGAATTCATTGTTATAATAGATAAGTGAAAGAAATTCAAAACTGGAACTAGTGAGGAATCTGAAGTCATGACTTTGCATATTGTACTTGTTGAACCGGAAATACCAGCGAATACGGGAAATATTGCGCGAACCTGCGCGGCAACGGGCATTCATTTGCATCTGGTCCGCCCGCTCGGTTTCCGCACGGACGATGCCACATTAAAGCGTGCCGGGCTTGATTACTGGTATGCAGTGCATATCGAATACCACGATTCTTTTCAGGAGGTCGAAGAGAAATACAGCGGCAGCCGTTTCTTCTTCGCAACGACCAAGGCGGAGAAGCGATATACTGATTTCGAATACCAGGACGGCGATTTCTTCGTATTCGGCAAAGAAACCAAGGGCCTTTCGGACGAAATTTTGCAGGCCCACCCCGATGAGCTGATCCGGATGCCGATGACCGATAAGGTGCGTTCCTTGAATTTATCTAATTCTGCGGCCATCATTGTGTTTGAAGCTCTACGGCAGTTGGATTTTCCGGGAATGCAATAAGACAAATTCGACATCAAGAATGAAGAGGGGAATGGACTATGCCAAGAACAGAGCGAGAGAAGATGGTAGCCGGGGAATTGTATGATGCCTCGAACCCGCAGCTGGTAGCAGACAGACTGCGGGCCAGAAAATTAACCCGTTTATTTAATGAGACGCATGAGGACGAGCTGTCCCGCAGAGCAGAATTGCTTGGAGAGCTGCTCGGATCGGCTGAGGAAAACGCTTATATCGAGCCGACCTTTCGCTGCGATTACGGCTACAATATCCATGTGGGCCGCCAATTTTATGCAAATTTCGATTGCGTCATTCTAGATATATGCGAAGTGAGAATCGGAGATTACTGCTTTATGGCTCCCGGCGTTCATATTTACACAGCTACCCATCCGCTTGATCCTCAGGAGCGAAATTCCGGGTTGGAATATGGCAAACCGGTAACCATCGGCAACAATGTATGGATCGGAGGCCGGGCGGTCATCGTCCCGGGAGTGACGATCGGGGACAATGTAGTCATAGCAGCAGGGGCCGTTGTTACTAAAGACGTTCCTCCTGGTGCTGTTGTAGGAGGAAATCCTGCAAAAATATTAAAATATGTCGAATTAAAGCAGGAATCCGGGGGAAAAGAGCGAAATACTTAGAGAGGGAAGTAGTATTTCAGAGGGAAGTAGTATTTTCGTTCAACAATGTACATACCATTTTTAGGAGAGGTGTAAGTAAATATGAAACCTGCTGGTGTGGTCCGTAAAGTGGATCAGTTGGGAAGAATCGTCTTGCCAAAATCGCTGCGTAAGAGGTATCAAATGAATGAGGGGGATCCTGTCGAAATTTTAGTGCAGGGCGACCATATTATTTTGGAGCGTTATCGCCCGAAATGCGTGTTCTGCGGCTCTATGGAGAGCGTCAGCGACTTTAAGGAACGCTGCATTTGCAATCAATGTCTTACTGAGATGAACCGCCTCACATAAGCCACATAAGCTAAGGAATATAGGCGTCTGCTTGTGCAGATGTCTATTTCTTGTTCTTTCATTTAAATAAGCTTCCCTTGCGGGAAGCTTATTTAAAGTCTTGCTTATAAACCTTTTGTTTTATCGTTATTATACGACGAGGTCAAAATACCGCAAAGATACAGAGCAAACACCAAAGTCACGATCCAAAATGTCAGCGAAAATGAAAACAAAGGTGACACCTCCACATTTAACTGCCTTTTATTATACCCGCCTCTGCCCAAAAAATAAATGCCTATGTGATATATTTCATAGATCATGGCTTAAATGGCCCTTTATTTAAAGAACAGGAAATGGGTAGGCACGGGACGAAGCTGGCCGTCGGAAGGATTATTGATCACTTTGCCATTCCATACGAGCGAAGAGGATCCCCCGCCGTCCAGATTATATGCGTTTATAACCCCCATGTTATAAAGCTTGTCCTGCAATTCCTTCAGCGTTGCCCCGGAGTTGCCGTTCTCGTTGTAACCGTCGATCACTAGAATAATCAACTGGTCGTCCTTATAGTTTCCTATAACGGTTCGCGGTGCCCGCAACGGTGTGGTTTGCCATTTCAAAGGTATTGTCGTTTTTTGTCCGTCTTTCAGCAGAATTGGCACAAAAGATGCTCCAAAGGAGGGTTCAAGCTTGTCCAATTGCGCCTTGTCCTGGAACTTGCCGCCAATCAGCTTGCCGTTCTTATCCATTCCCACGAAGAACAAATCCTTATAGGAGGGCTCGAACCCGGTCAAATATTTCCCGTTAAGCATGGTCGTGCTTAGAGGGTAGCGTTTGCCCTTGGAATCAGCGAAGCCGCCGGCATTGATTCCTGCAGCGGCCCCGTATCGCGAAACGGCTTGCTTTGTCGTTTCCGAGCCGCCAAGCTTGTCACCGCCAAGCGTCATTTTCATGGCTTCCGGGGACTTCAGCTTCACCTTCATCGCAAATCCTTTATAGCTGCCGGGGTTCACTTTGTAGAGCTCAAGGATGATCCGGTCGCTCTTGATGGTCCCCTTCGGGCTGCCGAGCTTCGCGGTAATTCGCTTGTTATATATGATCTCCGGTTTTGCTGCTGTATTTTGGGCCGTTTGCACGATCGTTGTCAGAGTATTTGTCGTTTTGTGATAGAGTTCAGCCGTCTCGCGAATGGAAGAGATGGTAAATTTGGCCGTCTCCTCGGCTTCCTGGAGACCAGACGAAATGGAATCAAAAGTCCGATCCAATTGCTGGGGATCGGTGGTAACCAATTCCGGCTCGGTCGTCCAGGTGATCTTGGGCCCGCTCAAGAGCAGCGCGATAAGCAGACCGAACAGGGGGGCAGTCGCAAGCAGAAAGAACCGATTTATTCCTTTGATATCGGCCATTATTTCAACAATTCCATCTGTTTCTGCAGCTTGGCCAGCTGGTTCTTCACATCATTCAGCTGAGAATACAATTTATTGCTGTTATCGGTCTTATCGCTTGCGTTGTCCTTGGTGAACGTTAGTAGTTCATTGAATGTTTCCACTTTGCTGTTCAACTGTTCTACTTGCTCAGATAAATCCGCCAGTTGGGTCGTATAATCGGCTTTTATAATCTCCGTCTGGGCCTGTATGCGGGCATCGAGCTGTTCTAGCATCGATTGCTTCAAATGATTGCTGTACATATAAGCGGTGGCGACACCCGCGCCAATGAGCAAAATCCAAATAAGCAGTACGATTTTTACGGAAGGCCTTCGCGTTCTCCTGCTGCGGAGTGGTTCGGAAGTGGTCATAGGCTCCGTAGAATAAGACAAATTCATCACCTCAACTTATTAGTTCAAGATTACATTCTATCACGAGCACTTTTTAATGGCAAAAAACGATAGATTGCTGTATTTGCTTCCTGTTGAATGGAAAATTTGTCCTCCTGTACAATAACTGAAACGACAATTCATGGAGGCGGATACATTGGAACGCTGGTTGGATTTGGGGCAAAGAAAGCAGCTATTGCCTTATGGACAGCAATTCGGCAGATGGAGCGACGGGGCGGAGATGATATCCCTCGCGCTTTGCGGAGGCGACGGAGGGGAAGGCGTAGTGGAGCTGGATGCGGTGTTGCGAAGGGCAAGGATGAAGCAGGAGCTTCCCGGTACTGAAAATGGAGGCGACCCCCAAGGCTGCCAACTGCTGCGGGAATGGCTGTCGGCCGCCTATGCGGAAGAAGAGGGCTGCCGGACTGATCCAGGGCAGCTGTTGCTAGCTGGCGGCAGCGCCGAAGCGATGGACATCATTCTGCGCTGGCGCCTGAACATAGGCGGCACGGTGCTGCTGGAGACGCCGGCGTCTCCGGAGATGCTGGAAGCGATCCGCCAGCAGGGTGGTCAGGCGATTCTCGTGCCGTGCGATAAGGAAGGGATGATCATAGAAGCACTGGAGCGCGAAATTGGGAAAGAGCGGCCGTCGCTTATTTATGCCGCGCCCCGGTACTCCAATCCTTCGGGCCGGGTATGGAGCGTGCAAAGGCAGAGGGAACTGTTGCGTTTGACAGCTCGGCATTCTTTACTGGTGGTCGAAGATGATTGTGCGGGAGCAATTCCGTTTGTCAGCAAGGCGGTGACAGATGGAGGGAGAGGGAAGCAAGCAGTGTGTGTTGCTGAGCCGCATACGCTGTATCGGCTTTGGCAGGAGGAGTCTTCGCTTTACTCCAGCGCTGAGGTGGTGGGCATCGGCTCTTTCCAGGCTACGGCGTTTCCGTCTTTGCCTGTTGCCTGGATCCGGGGCAGTGAGCGCTCGACCCAAGCATTGACCCATGTCCGTTCCGCGATGCGGAGAGGCTTGAAGTCTCCCGCTCTGGAGAAAGCGGCTTATGAGCAGCGTCTCTATGCGCTGCTCAGCGCTCCGGCCTTCTCTTGGCCGGAGCATGCCGCGCGGCTGGCGGCGGAGTATGCCGCCCGCCGTGCGGCCATGCTGGAGCAGCTTCGGGAGCAGCCCGCGTGGCATGGCGCCAGCTTTGAAGAGCCGCAGGGCGGGCTCTTCCTCTGGCTGCGCCTGCCGCCGGGCCTATGCTCCGAAGCGCTGCTCCGCGCGGCGCTGCCGAAGGGCGCCGCGTTCATGCCCGGCGCGCGCTGTTACGCCGCCGGGGCAGAGGCGATGCCGGATGGGGATGCCATCCGGCTCACGTACGCGGCGCACAGCGCAGCGCGGCTGCGCCGGGGCATGACGCGGATCGCGGAGGCGATCGCGGAGTTCACGGCGCGCGGACTGGGCTGAGCGCAGGCGAAGCTTCGGGGCGCTTAGGGATTAGTTCCGGGGATTCCTGCAAATCTGCAGTATTTTATCTTGCCATTGGCGTACCTGTCCTAAAATGATGCAATTGTACAGCATTATTCTAAAAACACCTAATAAAAAGGTTCGAATACCGGAAAATCATGCACTTTTGCAGCAATTAGCTTGATTTTCAGCTTTCAGCAGGAATTTTCCTGCAGTTTTGTATCATTCGCCTTTAAGCCTCTTATTTTCTTCAACTCTAAAATATAGGGCCATAAGCCATAATACCTAACCCTTCGTCACTGTCATGTGACGCCGACCGCCGCTAGCCATGTTGGGCTGCAGCACATGCAAGGCTCTGACCCGCAAGCGCATAGGCATGGGCATGAACACGAACATGAGCATTAGCATTAGCATTAGCATTAGCATGAGCATGAGCATGAGCATTAGCATTAGCACGGGTAGGAGTAAACACACGGGGTAAATGCCGTTAAGTCAGGCAAACGGGCAGCTAAAGCAGCTTAAAGTCCATACAACGCTCAGTCGAGCACAAGCCATGCTCACGCCAAGCCGATGCGCGGCTCATGTCGAGCCCATGCGACGCTGATGCCAAGCCCATGCCTGGCTGCACCTGACACGCTGCGGCACCGCTTAATCGTCTGCCGGCTCCAAGGCCTCGGCCGTCGCTACCACCGCGGCAGGCATGCCCTCGATGACAGCGGCGTACTCCTGCAGCGCCTTTACGCCCGCTGGCGTCAAAGCGTAGCGCCCCCGTGCTACCCGGTCAAACCATCCGTAGTAGTTGTGCTGCAAAATATGCGCTGCCTTGACGACGCCGCTGCTATCGCGAACTTCGCGTGGGGCCATGATACCGCCGGCTTGCAACGTACTTGCAACCCGCAGGGCCCGTTCACGGTAAGCTGTAACCAGCTTCGTCCCATGGCTGCCGCCGACATTATAGTCCCCGCTTCGTTCATGGAACTCGTGCAGCAGGCGTGCTGCACGTGTCTTGACGACTTTTGGGGCGGGGACAATTACTTTATCTCCAGGCGAACATAACACCTCGATAAATGGACTTTTTGTCTTATAGCGAGTCACTGTGATCAGGCCGAGCCCAAGCTTGCGGCACAGGAGGGTGATCTCATTCCATCTCTGATTATGCGCTCCCTTTTTAGGGCGATTGCGCTCTACCGCCAGATACACCTCGCTGCTAAGCTTTTGCCTCTCCAGACCTTGAAGCAGCAGCGAAAGATTGAACGTCTTTTTCAATTCCACGATTAGCGGCTCTTCCTGGTCCGGATGGATGCCGACGAGGTCGCAGTGGCGAACCTCGCTGCGAATAACGTAACCCCGCGCCTCAAAAAAGGCCTTAAGCGGAGCGTACAATTCGGTCTCATGCTGAACGGCCATGATCCGATCTTCCTTTCTGTAGATGGTGCTGGGTGCTAGGATTAAATTATATCATAACCCAGCATTTACTATGGAAGGAAGCCCGGCGCGTACTTCAACAATTCCTATTTTTCCGATAAGAATATTTTTTAGCGCTGAAAATGGTCAACTTCTTCCTTCGAGCCGCATAGGTATGTAATACGCTTTTTCTAAAAAATAGATGGATACATCTCCAGTCTGATCTGCTACATTACGCAAGCAAAAGCAGTTGAACGCGGTCTGTCCACGGAGTAAACGCGTCGAGATAGACATTTGAATTAACATGGAGGCTCCAGTCAGTTCAGCAAGGATCACCGACCGGGGATGCGCTTTGCCCCAAGCGGAAGTACAGGAGGTACCGAACATGGATATTTTCAAACGTATTGCAGCTTACCGTGCGGAAAGCGATTCACTGGCATGGAGCGGCACTTTTAAGGATTATATCGAGCTGTTAGCCAATGATCCAGCGCCTGCGATGACCGCTCATGCCCGGGTATATGAAATGATTGAATCATACGGGATTGAGGAAGTGAACGGGCGAAAGCGGTATAAATTTTTTGAGCAGGAGATCTTTGGTTTGGATCAAGCGATCGAAAAGCTGGTGGAGGAGTATTTTCATTCGGCGGCTCGGCGTCTTGACGTCCGCAAGCGGATTTTGCTGCTGATGGGACCGGTAAGCGGGGGGAAATCCACGCTGGTGACCCTGTTAAAAAGAGGGCTGGAGAAATTCTCCCGAACGGACAATGGCGCAGTATACGCTATATCGGGCTGCCCCATGCATGAGGATCCGCTGCATCTTGTTCCGCATGAGCTGCGTCCCGAGGTGGAGCAGGCGTTGAACGTCCGGATCGAAGGCAATTTATGCCCTGTCTGCCAGATGAAGCTGAAGACGGAGTATGGGGGAGATATCGAGCGGGTCGCCGTAGAGAGGGTACTGCTTACGGAAGATGGGCGGATCGGTATCGGCACCTTCAGCCCCTCTGATCCGAAATCGCAGGACATCGCTGACCTGACGGGAAGCATTGATTTTTCCACTATTACGGAATACGGCTCCGAATCCGATCCGCGCGCCTATCGCTTCGACGGAGAGCTGAACAAAGCCAATCGCGGCATCATGGAGTTTCAGGAGATGCTGAAGTGCGACGAGAAGTTTCTCTGGAATTTGTTGTCCCTCACGCAGGAAGGGAACTTCAAGGCTGGACGGTTTGCGTTAATTAGCGCCGACGAAATGATCATTGCCCACACTAACGAATCAGAATACAAGTCGTTTATCGCCAACAAGAAAAATGAAGCGCTGCAGTCGAGGATGATCGTCATGCCGATCCCTTACAATCTAAAAGTGTCGCAGGAGGAGAAGATTTACGCGAAGCTCATCGGCCAGAGCGATATGAGACATGTGCATATTGCTCCCCATGCGCTGCGCTCGGCAGCCATATTCTCGGTATTGACCCGGCTTAAGGAAACGAAGAAGCAGGGTGTTGATCTTGTGAAGAAGATGCGCTTGTACGATGGGGAAGAAGTCGAAGGCTATAAAGATGCTGATCTGAAGGAGCTGCAGAACGAATATTTGGAGGAGGGCATGTCCGGCGTCGATCCGCGGTACGTTATCAATCGCATTTCCAGCGCGCTAATTAAGCAGGACTTACACTGCATGGGGGCACTTGATATTCTTCGTGCGATTAAGGACGGACTCGATCAGCATGCCTCGATTACGAAGGAAGAGCGCGAGCGTTACCTAAATTTCATCAGTATCGCCCGCAGGGAATTTGACGAGCTGGCCAAGAAGGAAGTGCAAAAAGCATTCGTATACTCGTTTGAGGAGTCGGCAAAAACACTGTTCGAAAACTATCTCGACAACATTGAGGCATTCTGCAACTGGAGCAAAATCCGCGACCCGCTGACTGATGAGGAGCTAGATCCCGACGAGCGGCTGATGCGTTCCATCGAGGAGCAGATCGGCGTCTCTGAGAATGCAAAAAAAGCGTTTCGCGAGGAAATTCTGATCCGGATTTCAGCCTATTCGCGAAAAGGGCGCAAATTCCAATACAATCACCACGACCGGCTGCGGGAAGCGATTGAGAAAAAGCTTTTCGTTGACCTGAAGGATATCGTTAAAATTACGACGTCCACGAAAACTCCAGACGAAAACCAGCTCAAGCGCATCAACGAAGTCAGCAAACGGCTGATCGACGAGCACGGCTATTGCCCGGTTTGCGCGAATGAACTGCTGCGGTACGTGGGCAGCCTGCTGAATCGCTAAATCAGATATTAGCTTGTATATGAATTTAACTACCGTAACTCGTCTCAGGGCGGGTTGCGGTTTTTTCATTGGAGGCTCAATTCTAGCAGAGTTTTTTTGTGCTGGGAATTTAATTGTTAAATTATTTAATATTGATCTTTCATTATCAGGGAGTAGAGGGGTATACTAGTAAAAAAGTCGCTGTTAGAAATGTCACAAATAAAAAACATTTACTAGAAGGAGTATATTTTAACATGATTGATCTTTCTCCAGCAAGAGCTAAACAGGTTGCATTCATCGGCATAACCGAAAGTGATCTCGGTTTATTGAAAGACTACAGGCCTATCTTTGAAAAGGTAGTCGATGAGATCGTGAATCGCTTCTACGAGCATTTGCAGCGGGATCCGGGATTGCTAGACCTGATTAATCGCCACAGCACGATTGAGCGGTTAAAGCAAACGCAGCGTCAATATTGGCTGTCCCTTGCTGAAGGAATATTGACGGAGCCATTTATTGAGCAGCGCATCCGCATCGGGCAGATCCATTCCCACATTGGCCTGTCTACCGAGTATTATTTGGGAAGCTATATGGTTTATCTCGATTTGGCCATTGAAATGTTGAAGCCGCTTGCAGGAGAGCGCTGGACAGCCGTGACGCACGCTTTGTCCAAAATGTTCAATCTGGATTCCCAGCTCGTGCTGGAAGCATATGAGAAGCAAGAGAAGAACAAGCTGGAAGTGGTCGCAGCCGAGAAAGACAACTTGCTTAAGGCGGTAACGGAGGTTACGCAGGAGCTTACGGGAATGATCGCTGAGCTTAGCGAAAACTCGCGAATCATCGCATCGGCAGCTGAGGCTACGGCAGCTTCGCAAGAGACGGCGCATGGGTTGGTTGAGCAGCTTCATCAAGAAATCGGACAAATCGATGAAATGAGCTCCTCAATCCGCGAAATATCGGACCGTACCCATCTGCTGGGGCTTAATGCTGCGATCGAAGCTGCGCATGCCGGGGAGAACGGCCGGGGATTCGAAGTCGTGGCCGGGGAGGTCCGCAAACTGGCTCAAAGCTCAAAGCAGACGCTGCTGCACATTCAAAGCCTGGTGGAAGGCATTAAGAGCAAGCTTGATCACATCCAGCAGGAATCAGAGGGGATGGCGGTCAGCGCCAAACAGCAGGCGATGAACTCCGGAGAGCTCTCCATGTTCGTGCAAATGATCGAGAAGGTGGCTGATGATTTAACCCAGCTTCAGAAGAGGGAATAGGCTTAGGTTTAAATTCCCAGTCTTGGAAGCATGAAACGACCCGTCCCTTGTAAGGGACGGGTCATTTGCATTATATCAGCTTGCGGTAGTGCTTCTCGCCATCGTAGCTGAATATCGCCTTCTTATCTTCGACGACAGTCTCTAGATGCACCGTACGCCCCCATAGCCGCTGGACGTACGGCAGCGTCCGTTCCAGGTATTTCAGGTCCAGTTCGATGCCCTCATATTGATGCTTGAGCACGAGTTCTCCGGCCCGGTTGAAGTTGCCGTCCTGTACGACGATGTAGGGCGCTCCCCCGTTGATTCTGGATTCCACCAGCTGGTCCCGGACGTTCTCCCAGGACTTGTCGGTAATTTTCCATTCCGGTCCCTGCTTCTCAAAAATGTACAGGTCGAGGTCATGCACGAGCTGTTTGGTCAGATAGCTGCGAAGGAATGAAGTATCGGAATCCAGCTCACGGACCTCGAAAATTTTCTCGCGGCCTTTGCCGGTCTCGCGGCCGAAGCGCCGCCGATCCTCTTCAGTCGGATGGTCCCAGCGCCGTTCGATGTCTTCGAATATTTTCAGGCCCAAATAATAGGGGTTCAAACTGTGCCTCGACGGCTGCACGACCGAGGCGTTAAGCTTGGCGTATTCCACCGTCTCCTCGCTCGTCAGGTTCAGCTCGCGCAAAATACGTTGATGCCAGTAGGAGGCCCAGCCTTCGTTCATGATTTTCGTCTCCATTTGCGGCCAGAAGTACAGCATTTCTTCCCTGAGCATGCTCAAGATGTCCCGCTGCCAGTCCTCCAGCGATTCGGAGTATTCCTGAATGAACCACATGACGTCCTTCTCTGGCTCCGGCGGAAAGTTGCCCTGGTTGCCCTCGGCATCCCCTTTGCCGCCTTCCCCAATGCCCCAGAGATCGTCATAGGGGCCTTGAGGCTCTGGATGATGACTAGTCTTCTTAGCCCTTCGGATTTTCTCCTCCGTCTGCTGCCGTTTATCGTAGCGGAAAGGGCGAATAAGCTGCGGGTCGACATGCTCCTGAATGGCGAGCACGGCGTCAATGAACGATTCCACCGTCTCGGCGCCATGTATGAGCTCGTACTTGCTGATCCGCTCGGCGGTCGCCGACATGCTCTCGACCATATCCCGATTCGTCGCCGAGAAACGCATATTGTTCTTGAAGAAATCGCAGTGAGCCAGCACGTGAGCGACGATCAGCTTGTTCTGGATCAGGGAATTGCCCTCTAGCAGGAAGGCATAGCAAGGGTTGGAGTTGATGACCAGCTCGTAGATTTTGCTTAGGCCGAAGTCGTATTGCATTTTCATCTTGTTGAAGATCTTGCCGAAGCTCCAGTGGCTGAACCGCGTCGGCATGCCGTAAGCGCCGAAGGTGTAAATAATGTCCGCCGGGCAGATTTCGTAGCGCATCGGATAGTAGTCGAGGCCGAATCCGTCCGCGATCTCCATGATTTCGGCTATGGCATGCTCCAACTGCTTCATATCTTCGCTCAACTGGCTTCGCCTCCTTCCCGGCGATGGAAAAACCGCTTCAACGCGCTGTAAACCTCGCCCTTATCTTTGATCACGTAATACATGAACTTTTCCTGCTTAATGTTGCGGTAGGCGGACATCAAGGTACTTCCACGGTTATATTGATTGACCTCCCCGTAACCAAACATATTGCAGCGCTTCAGCAATTCGCCAATGAGTTTGAGGCAGCGGTCATTGTCCGAGGTAAGGTTGTCGCCATCGGAGAAATGAAAGGGGTAAATGTTGTAGCTTGAAGTAGGATAACGGGAGTCGATAATATCCAGCGCTTTCTGGTATACGGATGAGCAAATGGTCCCCCCGCTTTCGCCGCGGGTGAAAAATTCTTCTTCGGTAACTTCCTTTGCTTCGGTATGATGGGCTAGAAAAATGATTTCGACCTTCTCATACTGCCGTCTGAGAAAACGGGTCATCCAGAAGAAAAAGCTGCGGGCGCAGTACTTCTCAAACGTCCCCATCGATCCCGAGGTATCCATCATCGCAATGATAACGGCACTTGATCTGGGTACAACAACGTCCTCCCAGGTCTTGTAGCGCAGATCGTCCGGAGAAATGCCGTGAATTCCAGGCGAGCCTGATGTGGCGTTGCGTTTAAGGTTTTCGAGAATGGTGCGCTTTTTATCGATATTGGACATGAGCCCTTTTTTACGGATATCGTTGAAGCGGACGGCGACACTTTCCAGCTCCTCCTTGTCCTTCACCTCCATGAATGGCAGCTCAAGTTCGTCGAACAGCAGCTCCTCCAAATCCTCGATACTAATTTCAGCCTCAATGACGTCTTGCCCGGCTTTATCGCCTGCTTTGCCTCCTTTGCCGCCGTCCTTCGGATTGTCTTCGGCGAGTATGTCTCCTACTTCGCTGTCACCGTTACCCTGTCCAACGTGCTTATGTTTCTGATAGTTATGGATAAACCGGTATTCCTCCAAGTTGCGGAGAGGGATTTTGACGATCCCTTTACCGTCGGACATGATTATGCTCTCCTCGGTAACTAGATCGGGGAGATTTTGTCTGATGACTTCCCGCACTTTATCCTGATGGCGCTGCTGATCCTGGTAGCCTTTGCGGTGAAGCGACCAGTCTTCCTTGGAAACGATGAATGAATGCGGTCCCGGTGCATGTGACATGATGGACACCTCCCAAAAAAATGGTTGGAAACAGTGAGAGTGGATGTAACTAAAGTATATTCAGGAGGTGGAACGATATGTGAGGGAGAAAGCTTAGTTTGCATAAACCGGCAGCTCGATTATGCTTGTAAGCGGGATAGGTTCTGGGTCCCTAGTCATCCTCTAGGACAATGGGTTAAAATTGATATATCGACAAAATGTGAGAAAAGGAGCCCTCACTGTGATCAACGATAAAAATGGATTACTTCGGCAATTACTCTCAGAAGGGGGAACGTACAAATCATTGTATGTCAATCACCCGGATGCCATTTGTGTCATTGATGTAGAAGGGAATTACGTGGATGCCAACCCGGCAACCGAAAGAACTACAGGCTATCCGCTCGAGCAATTTCTGCGGCTGCCGATGGGGCAGCTATTTTGCGAGCGAGCAGGAAAGAAGAAGGACGAATGCCTAAGGCAGGCATTGGAAGGGAAATCCGTGAACTTTCAGTCCACCTACAAGCACAGGGACGGGCATATTCGTGATGCCTGCATCACTTATATACCCATCGTTTATGAAGATGAAGTGGTCGGGATATATTCGATCTTCAAGGATACTACGGAAGTCAAGGCTGTACAGGAGAGTTTGGAGCATTCGCAGCAATTGTACGAGCTGGTATCAAATTATGCGGAGGACGTCATTGCTTCTACAGATCTAAAGGGGAATTGCCTCTCGATCTCACCGGCGATCCGGAATTTGCTAGGCTATGAGCCTTATGAACTGATTGGAAAGAATCTTCAGAATCTAATCGTGCAGCGGGAAAGAAAATCAGCAGAAGAGGAAGGCAGATGGGAAAATGACCGTTCCGTAATGATCGATTTGGTTCAGCATAAGAACGGCAGAGAAGTTTGGATCGAAACAAGAATACGAATCATTTACGATGAGCATGGCATTCCAAAGAATGCACTTGCGATTGCGCGGGATGTTACGGCCCGGCAAGAGGCGGAAAACAAGCTGCGCAAAAGCGAAGAGACCTTGGCGCAGGCTCAAAGGCTGGCCGCAATGGGCTCTTGGGATTTGGACATGCTTACCGGCCGGTTCTCCACGTCTAATGAATTCGACAGAATCTTCCGGCAGAAATTTCACAGCATGCCGGAAATGAACGAGGCGCTCCGCAAACGAATCCATCCCGTGGATATTCAGGTCTTTGAAAAAGCGATGGGCGATATATTACAGGGTATCCCCTTTGAAATCATGTACCGTATCGTGCTTGAATCGGATGAGCTTCAGGTGATTCGCTCCCAAGCGACGATAGAATACGATTCGAGCGGAGCACCTGCTAGGGTTATCGGGATAGTGCAGGATATTTCGGATCGGCAGAAGATCGAGGCGGCGCTTAGGGAGAGCGAACGCCAGTTCAGGCTCATTTCCGAATATTCCATGGACTTGATTTCCCGTCATACGGCGGACGAGGAGGCGGTATATTTATTTGCTTCGCAGTCCTCAGTGAGCCTGTTAGGCTACGAGCCGGAGGAAATGGCAGGCCGCAGCGTATATGAATTTTTCCATCCAGAGGACGTCCCAGTGGTGAAAGAATACTTGAAGACACAGATGAAGTCCCGCAAAGTATATACGGTAACCTACCGGATACGCTGCAAGGATGGGGGATACATATGGTTTGAAAGCACGGGGAGGTACCGGTACGACCAGCTCACCGGCGAAATCGATGAGATGATCGTCATTTCCCGCGACGTGACGGAGCGCAAAGAAAGCGAGCGGCGTCTGCTGGAAAGCCAGCAGCGCTATAAATCACTATTTGAATACAGTCCGGCCAGCGTGTACTCCATGGACCTGTTTGGCCGGTATTTGACGCTGAATTCCAATTTTGAGCTGCTGACGGGCTACTGCCGGGAAGAGCTGACGACGATGTGCTTCCACGATCTCATCGATCCGGCTGGTCTGGTCAAGACCGTTCACCATTTCGAGCTGGCGAAGGAAGGAAAGCCGCAAACCTATGAAACGGTAGTCATTCATAAGGACGGAACCCCAATAGAGATCGCTGTGACGAACGTGCCGATCATGGTCGATAAGCGCGTTGTTGGGGTGTACGGTTTAGCGAATGACATTACGGAAAGAAAGCGCTATGTGGAACAGATCGAGAAGCTCAGCTACTTGCATTCGCTGATTTTGGGATCGGTGTCCGAAGGGATATACGGTCTTGATGAGAATGGCAGGACGGTTTTTATTAATAAAGCAGCAGCCACTATGCTCGGATATGAACAGCGGGATTTTATCGGAAAGCCCAACCATTCCTTGATTCATCATACGACCAGCGAGGGCACGGACTATCCGGCGGAGCTGTGCCCGATCTATCAGACGCTGCAGGATGGCATTTCACGAGCGGTCAAAGAGGATGTGCTCTGGAGAAGGGACGGCTCAAGCTTCCTTGTGGAGTATACGGTAAATCCGATGATTGAAAGAGGGCAAATTGTGGGATCTGTCGTTGTTTTTCAAGATATTACGGGGGAAAGGGAGATTTTGCGGGCTAAAGAGTCGGCCGAGCGTACGGCGCTCGCGAAATCAGAGTTTCTTGCCACGATGAGCCACGAAATCCGCACTCCGATGAACGGCGTCATCGGCATGACTGATCTTCTGCTGGAAACGGAGCTTAACGAGGAGCAGCGTTATTTTGCGGACATTATCTCCAGCAGCAGCCATGCATTACTGGCGATTCTGGACGACGTGCTTGATTTCAGCAAAATCGAAGCCGGAAAGATGGCGCTTGAATATGAGATCTTTGACCTCAACGCTTGTGTGCTGAGCGCCATAGAATTGTTTTTGCCCAGTGCGGATAAGAAGGGGATCCAGCTTGCCTATGATATCGCTTCAGATGTGCCCGAGCATATCGTGAGCGATCCCGTAAGGCTGCGGCAAATCCTCGTGAATTTGATCGGCAATGCTTTGAAGTTTACGGAGCAAGGTGAAATTACCATATGGATTGTCAGGAAAGAGGCACAGACACCGTCTACGGTGCTGCTGGAAGTCAGCGTGACCGATACGGGTATCGGCATACCGGAGGATCAGCAGCATAAATTATTCCAGTCGTTCACCCAGGTTCACCCCGTCATTAACCGAAAATATGGGGGAACGGGGCTCGGATTGGCTATTTGCAAGAAAATGGTCGAGCTGATGGGTGGATCTATTACAGTGGAGAGTAAGGAAGGGCATGGCTCGACGTTCCGGTTTACGCTTATCAGCGGAGAGCGGGAAGAAGAATGGGAATACGAGGGGCGAGCGCTGGACGCGCATTTGGAGCAGCCGGGCTGCCCGGAGAAGCGGCCGCCTTCCAGCCAAGAATTCTGTCCGAATGGAGCGGGACAGGAAATCGCCGCCGAAGCAGCCGGGAACAATACGGCACCTTCCACAGCAGCGTGGGAAGCAGGCTTTGAGGAGCCGGACTTTCCCGCTAAGCAGGAAGGTCTTCTCTCGCTGCTCGTGGTAGAAGATCACCCGGTGAATTGCCAAATTTTCGTCCACATGCTTGAGAGGCTAGGCTATGCGCCTGATGTGGCCCATAATGGCGTCGAGGCCATCGAGGCCATATCCTCTAGTGCTTATGATCTTATATTTATGGACATTGAGATGCCGGTGATGGACGGGATCAAAGCAGCGCGCTTAATCAGGCAGTGGCTGCCGGTGGATCAAATGCCTGTCATCATCGGCATGAGCAGTAGTGAAGCCATCGAGCAGCAGTACGAGCGTTGTCTGGCTAGCGGTATGGCGAATCTCTTGCAGAAGCCGCTTTGCGGCCAGGAGGTTGCCCGGCTGCTCCAGGAATGGAGCCGAAGGCTCGGTAGAATGTAACCCTGACGATAGGAATAAAGGAACAAGCCGGCGGATCATTCGATCCGCCGGCTTGTTTGCTTCTGGTTAGTGTGCCGATTTCGTATATAAAATACCAATCGTCTTGGCTCCGCAGTGGCTGGAAATGACGCAGCCCGCATCCGAAATAGCGACTTCCCGCGACTTTGTCTTCGACTTCAATATTTGCTGCAGGTGCACGGCGTCGTCCTCAGCCAAAGAATGGGTAATGAAGATAATGTCGTTATCCATGTCTTCGACTTTTGCCAGCGCGTTGTTCAGCAGCTGTTCCAGCACTTTCTCCCGGCTGCCGCGGATCTTCGAAGCGGGAGTCATCTTCCCGTCGATGACCTTGATGACCGGCCGGATTTTGAGCAGGCTCCCTACAAGGTTCTGCATGCCGGAGCACCGCCCGCCTTTATATAAGTAGTCCAGCGAGTCGATGACGAATTCCGTTTCTACCAGGGGTCTTGTCTTCTCGAGCAGATCTACAATTTCAGCCATGCTGCGCCCTTCGGCTGCGGCATTAACCGCCTTCATGACCAGAAGGCCGATACCGGTGGACAGGTTGCGGGAGTCGAATACGGTGACCTGCCCCTCTGCGAACTCTGCAGCGGCGATCAAGGCGTTCTGGTAAGTGGAAGATAATTCGGACGACAGGCTTATGTATAAAATTTGCTGGTTCTCCTGAATCACAGGAGTGAAAGCCTGGATAAAATCGGCTGGGGATGGAGCCGCCGTCTTCGGCAAGCGCCCGGTCTTCGCTACCTTGCTATAAAGCTCCGGGGTTGTCAGGTCAAGCCCGTCCTTGTACATTTCGTCCTCAAACGTAACATATAGCGGAACGATGCCGATCCCGTACTCTTTGATCCATGCTGCAGGCAGATCGCAGGTGCTGTCCGCAAATATTGTAATGGTTCGCAAAGTGATCCCTCCAAATGAATTTCGGATTATCCGATCCGGTCTTCGGAGCCCTTGTTCATATACATTATCGCCACGGTATGAGGACCGCAGTGGCTGGAAATGACGCAGCCTGCTTCGGCGATGGCTACTTCGCGCACCGGGGTCTGTTCCCTGAGAATGGCGGCGATCCGGCGAGCCTCTTCCTCGGCAAGGGTGTGGGCAACGATAATTAAATCATCGTCCATTTGCTCCTTTTTGGCAAGGGCGTTATCGAGCATCTGTTGAACGGCCTTTTCCTTTCTGCCGCGGACTTTGTAGGCCGGTATAATGCTCCCCTCGACGACTCTCAGCACGGGACGAATCTGGAGCAAGCTGCCGATAAAGTTCTGCATGCCCGAGCAGCGGCCGCCTTTATATAAGTACTCCAGTGTATCGATAACGAACTCTGTGTTCACTAACTGTCTGGATCGTTCAAGCAAGGCTACAATTTCTGAACCGCTTTGGCCCTGCTGGGCAGCCCTGACCGCTTTCATCACGAGCAGTCCGATCCCACTGCATAAATTAAGCGAGTCTACGATATGAATCCGTCCTTCAGGAAATTCGCCGGCAGCAATGAGTGCGTTCTGGTACGTGGATGACAAACTGGACGAAATGCTGATATAGACGACATCCTGCCCTTGCTCGACGTATGGAGCGAACGCGTCTATAAAGTCTTTGGGAGACGGAGCCGTCGTTTTCGGCAGATTCCCGGCGGCCGCGACTCTCTCATAAATGCCGACCGGAGTAATATCGATGCCGTCACGGTACGTCTCGTCATTAAAGACGACATATAGCGGAATTATGCCGATGCCATATTCCTCTAACCAAGAGGCCGGCAGGTCGGACGTGCTGTCTGCAAAAATTTTAACTTGTACCATAAGTATCTCCTTAAATTCAGATAGTCCAGCTTTATTCTAACAAAAAGCTTATGCGTTTAACATCTCCAATAAATTGCCCCCGCGTTACCTTGGTTAGGCTACCGTGGGGGCAAGCTGTGTTATGGACTTATACCTGCTGTAAAGTACCGACGATATAAAGGAAGATAATCAACAACACGGAAAGCGAGGAAAGCACTGTTCCTATGATGGCGAATACTTTTTTGCGGTTTTTGAGGACAAGTCCGACGATACCGAGGATGAGCGCGATCAGATTAATGATGCCTGCGCCGAAAATAGTAACGATGATAAGGATTGCCGCCGAGCTATCCGTCAGGGCTTCCTCGATATAAGCCGGATTATCAAGGGCTTGGCCAATGGCCGCAATGATCAGAAAGAAGGATAGGAAATAACCGAGCAGCGCAATGATGCTCATAATGAATGAGGCGATGCCGAGCCCGGAATGCTTCAGAGGGGCAAGAGGTTGGGCTGGCGCCGAATGCTCATAGTTAGGGCTTGGTTGCGCCCCAGGTTGATAATTCATTAATAATCAAGCTCCTTTGCAGAATTTTAGTCATGTTAACGTATAATCTTCCATAGATCCGGCAAAAAATCAAGAAAAAAATCTTGATCGTACCAGTTCTGGTAATGGTGCAGTGGACTGGGTTATGATAGGTAAGCAGGTTCAAAATCGCTTGTTTTTATGATGGGAGGGATATGAATATGCAGCGAAGAATGGCCGGAATCGGGGCGATTATCATGCTACTTGCAGTTGCCCTCGGTGCTTTTGGAGCTCATGTGCTGGAGCCGATTATTACGGGTTCCATTGATACGTACAAGACGGGGGTCCAATATCATATGATCCATGGAGTCGGAATGATCCTCGCGGCATTGGCAGCCGGATTATGGGGTGATAGCCGCAAGCTGCGCTGGTCTGCGCGGTTATTTCTGATCGGGATCATCTTATTCTCGGGCAGTCTCTATATGCTGGCGGTGACGGGGTGGAAGTGGCTCGGACCGATTACTCCGCTTGGAGGGGTATCTTTCATAGCAGGCTGGCTTATGCTTGCGTTATCCGCGTGGGAACAATCGGGCGCGGACAGAAGAAAATAGGCATGAATGCAAAATGCTGCGCCGTTGCTAAGGACGGCGCAGCATTCGTTATGCCTGGGCTGTTTTTATTTTTTATAGCCGCTATTCTACGTTTCAATGAAATCAATGATTTCGCTGAGCATGAAGGTATATACTTGTTTCTCGTCCACATGATATACGTTAATGGCATAGTTATCCGACTGGAAGTTCAGTATGCGGCAGGGGATGCTCATTCGTTCCCCATTGCGATTGACTAATATGCGCACCAGCCGATTCTCTGAAATGTACTTCTGAATCCAAACCTCAAAATCCTCACTCATAGCCACGGCTGCGAAGCTGTCTTTGATGTCCGGTGCTATTTTTGTTTTGTCCGCAGCTTTTGCTTTCTCAGCAGGCTTCGCTTTGTCATTCGGTTGACCGGAAGCTTTGCTGTCGGCAGCATTTTGCTTGTCCGGTGTATTCGTTGCAAGCCGTTTGTATGATCTGGAGATGATGGACTGCTTCTTGGCAGCGAGCAGGGACTCGATGATTTCCCCAAGCTCTATCCCCGAATTGATTCGATAATCGATGATTTCTTCTCCGCTGTTAAGGATTTGCAGCAGCGACTGGAGTGCGACGGCATTGGATTTACTCTTCACTAGAATTTCTACATTAAATAAATATCCCATTTGTTCATGATCATTGTTATTATGATTGTCCATAATTCCCCCAAAAACACATGTTAGGTTCGTTCACTCATAGATGCAAGAGAATATAAAATTCCCCATTAATCATAGCACCGCTTGCTGGACAATAATAGTCCTAAAGGATCAAAATGAAACTTTTTTTATGAAATTATTCAGAAAGATCAAAAACTGATTTATTTCTGTTTTCAGATAAAGCAAGAAAAACCACCATGAATAGTGGTTTTCTCCGCTAGAGAACATGCGTTTTCTGAAAACTATGAAAATTCTATATGGTCTTCTTGATACGGAAGCTTAATCTGCCTTATTGAAAAGGGCGGCTAAACTATCTTTAAACGGCGGTTTGACGATCCCCTTCTCCGTTATGATCGCTGTGATTAGATGATGCGGAGTGACGTCAAAAGAAGGATTGAACACTTTGATGCCGGACGGGGCAGTACGTTTGCCGAACCCTTCCGTCACTTCATGTTCAGGACGTTCCTCAATCGGAATAAGCTGGCCGCTTTCCGTTTCAAGATCAATCGTCGACAACGGTGATGCGACATAGAAAGGGATGTTGTGTGCCTTGGCCAGAACGGCAAGGCTGTACGTTCCGATTTTGTTGGCGACGTCTCCGTTGGCGGCAATCCTGTCGGTTCCGACAATAACGGCATCGATCCATCCTTTGGACATAACGAGTCCAGCCATGTTGTCGCAGAGCAGGGTTACATCGATTCCCGCCTGCTGCAGCTCGAATGCAGTCAGTCTAGCGCCTTGAAGAACGGGTCTGGTCTCGTCGGCGTAGATTTTCAGGTCAATGCCTTGCTCCTGGGCGAGATAGAACGGGGCAAGGGCCGTTCCGTACTTGGCGGTCGCCAATCCTCCGGCATTGCAGTGGGTGAGGACACCCATTCCGGAAGTGAAAAGCGGCAGCGCATGCTCTCCGATTCTCCGGCATACTTCCTCATCCTCCTGATGGATCGCTATCGCCTCGGCCAGCAATCCTTCATTGCGCTGGGCTTGGCTGGCATGCTCAGCCGCGAGCTGTTCAGCCCGTGCCTTCATCCTGTCAAGCGCCCAGAACAGGTTGACCGCGGTCGGTCGCGACGTGGCCAAGTGCTCAGCGGCAGCCGTTACATGCTCGAGCCATTTGTCGTCATCTCCCTGATAGGAAATCGCCCCTAAGACGACTCCATAGGCAGCCGCAATGCCGATCGCCGGTGCTCCCCGCACTTTCATGGCATGGATGCCGTCCCATACTTCCTCCGTCGTCGTCAGCTCTAGGAACACGATTTCTTCAGGAAGCAATCGCTGATCAAGCATGAGGAGCTTGCCGTCGTTCCAGCGGAGACTAAGCAGAGGCTCTCGGCTTTGCTGTCCAGCCGGGTTGGAATTCGTTGTTCCGCTATGTTGTTCGGTCGTCATACGTTAGCGCCCTCCTTGGCTGCGGCTGCTTTGGCCCATTCGATCACTTCGGCGATGGAAGCTGCTGATCTGCCGCCTTTGATCAACTGTTTGCCGATTGCCAGGGCTGTTACTTTGGCTTGACGGCGGCTGTGCTCGTCTTCGATCGTGTCAATGTCCGCAACATGGGATAATCCGACGATCCGGCGGATCACTTTGCACCCCGCAAATCCGATAGCGTCCTTGCGGAGTTGATCGATGTAAAGATCCTGATAGCCAGGTGTCTTGGATATAATATCGACGCCGTCCGCATCCCAAAGCTTGCGGAAGTTATGCTCGAAATGATTCCACACGCCAACTATCGTCGTGAGAAGCCATGAGCGGCGTTCCTGCAATACCTCGTCATTGCCGCTCCAGCCGGGCTGTGCTGCATAATTCAGCAATAAATTGGCGATGACCGCGCCGATATCGAAGCCAATCGGACCGTAATAGGCGAATTCAGGGTCAATGACCTTGGTAGATTCGGGAGTTATGAAGATACTGCCGGTATGGAGATCGCCATGGAGCAGCGCTTGGCCGTGCGTAAGAAACTTCTCTCTGAGCAGGGCAACTTCAAGGTGCAGGGCATGATCCTGCCACAGCTTCTCGGCTTCTGTCCGGATGTCTTCGGTAAAGTTGTTATTTTCGGCATCTCTGTAAGGGTCCTCGAATATCAAATCCTCGGTGATTTTGCATAAATCCGGATTGATGAACCGTGCGGACTGAAGCTTCTTCTCCTGCTGGTTCATGCCTAGGTCAGAGGTGTAAAACAGAGTTGTAGCGATAAAGCGGCCGATATGCTCCGCAAAATGTTCATAGGTGTTCCCGTCGATCAAACCCTGACGCATAATCGTATAGCCAGACAAGTCTTCCATGACTGTGACGGCCAGTTCGTCATCGCCCCCATAAATCGCAGGAACGAGATCCGGGCAGAGCTGGTGTTGGATTTCCAGTGCATTGCGTTCGATGCGAGCGCGGTCAAGGCTAAGCGGCCATGATTCACCGACAACTTTGGCATAAGGCAGGGCTTGCTTTATAATCAGGCTTTTGCTTTGCTGCGGATCGGCAACTCTGAACACGAGATTCAAATTGCCGTCACCGATTTCTTCGCAGGTAAGCGCGGCATCGGCAGCGAAAAAGCCGGGGATCGACTTGGCATAAGCAATGGCATCTTCTAAAGAAAAGGGATGGTATGAGGACATGGTAGGGCACCTCCAGATCATAATATGTGTTTTAAAATTGTTTCTATTTAAATATAGAAAACTTCATTTAAAATTAGTTTAAAGTTAGTATATCGGATAAGTGTGATATTAGCATTCTTTTTTTCAAAGACGAGTGATTTATGTTGTTTCGCAAAAACCAGTGTCGGGTAAGATATTATTATGGTGCCTGGCAGCCCGGTATGTAACTTGCGTTCACTTCAGGCATGATTTGCATGCTCTAGGGTGAATATATAAACAATAACGAAAGAAATGAGGGATTGTATTATGGCTAAAGCTGATTCCAAGTCTGCAAGCAAGGC
Source organism: Paenibacillus sp. YSY-4.3 (assembly GCF_054767475.1). Lineage (NCBI taxonomy): Bacteria > Bacillati > Bacillota > Bacilli > Caryophanales > Paenibacillaceae > Paenibacillus > Paenibacillus sp. YSY-4.3. The sequence continues at coordinate 479,436 of NZ_BAABMC010000001.1, forward strand.
GAGCAAAACAAGTTTGGAGCAGGTTTTGAACGAGCAGGTCGCTAACCTAAACATATTGTACGTTAAGATACACAATTACCATTGGTATGTGAAAGGGGAAAATTTCTTCACGCTTCATGTCAAATTCGAGGAGCTCTATGATGAAGTTACGGAGAAGATGGATGCCGTGGCCGAGCGCCTGCTCACGATCAAAGGCAGCCCGGCCGCAACGATGAAAGAGTATCTGGAGATCGCCACTATTCAAGAGGCTACCGGCAAGGAAGATGAACGAGCCATGGTTCAGGCGTTGGTTGAGGACTTCGCTACTTTGTCCGAATCATTCCAGGAAGGCATTGAGCTAGCCGACAAAGAAGGCGATGAAGCAACAGCTGATTTGCTGACCGGCTTCAAAGGCGATTTGGAGAAGCATATGTGGATGCTTCGCACGTATTTGGGATAATTGTATGTTTGGATGCAAAGCAGTGCGGAATCGTTTAGCGATTCAGCACTGCTTTTTGTTGTTCGTTCAGGAAGCCTCCAGCCTGCAAACATGTGGCCAGAATGATCTAAAATTTGAAAAAAAAGGTTGACGCATAAACGAAACAATGTAGTATTGAACTACGATTGTTTTATTCGCAAAAGGAGGGGACGGACTGATATGACGAAGGACATAAATATATACAAGGTATTTACTGATGATATTAGCCAGGGAAATGCGGCAGCCGTTATGGAGTACAGTGGCTGGTCGGATGCAGAACTACTTGAATTAGCGAGGCATTCCGGTGCGCCTGTGACGGTGTTCGTGCAAAATAGCAGTGATCCGGAGCAGGATGCTGTCTTACGATATTTTTCCAGCGAGAAGGAAATGACGTTCTGCGGGCACGGAACACTGGCAGCCGGCGCTTTTATGCTGCAGCAATGCCAACTGGATCGTTTGCAGGTCACTTCCTGGTCAGGGACACCCATCGTCATAACAAAATCCCCCCAGGGTCATTATTATTTTAAAACTGAACGTGCGCGCAATCTGGATACGACGCTGAACCGGGCAGAAATTGCTCATATGCTAGGAATTAAACCTGAGGTCATTTCCGATCATGCACCGTTTATTGCGACGAGCATTGGTTCTCCTAAATTACTTGTTCCGCTTCGGCATTTAACCGATCTGGACGAGATGGCCCCTAAATTCGAGGAGATCAAGGAATGGAGCCGAAAGCACTGTGTAAACGGGGTATACGCATATGCCTTTCAGGCGGCGAAAGAGATGACACCGGAATCGGGGTCTGTCTATGTCCATGCACGCGGCTTTAATCCGTTATTCGGCATTTCGGAGGATGCCGCTACAGGCGTGGCGGCCGGGGCGCTTGGCGACCTTCTGTTCCAGGCAGGGGGGCCGTCAACTTATGTATTCAAACAGGGCAAGCACGTCGGCGCCGAAAGCGAAATCCGCGTCATTGTCAGGGCAGAAAGCGTGGAGATCGGCGGGTCCGTGCTGCATTTGAAGTAAAACGGGTTTTAGGCGATAGATAAAAACAGTGTTTTTGAAAGAGAGCTCATAATTCTTTCAAAAACACTGTTTTTCTGTTTTTAATCCTATTTTCTATCTATTAATATAAATTTAATTTTAAATAATGCAAATTATAACAACATTTTACATTTTATGTATGATATATTGAATACAAGTAATAGATAATATGGTTAAAAATGGATCGGGGGAAGCTGATGAATACAATTCTTCCAACGTCAAATGAGATAGACGATATGTTTAGCCAAGCAGGACAAGTTATGGCTAACATGCCGAGAATCATCGTTTCGCCACAAATCCGGTGCGCTGCAAAGATGAAACAGGATGCCGCTGCGACGCAGAAGCTGCTGGATCTGATTGGGCTAACAATTGAGCGATTGTTCGGCGGGGATATGGTCCGGACAGCCCGCTGGCTGGGTTATTCGGACGCGGTGCTGCGCTGGGTTAAGGCCAGTCCGCGCCTGGAGAGACGGCATATACTTGTCCGCAGTGACATTTATGACGATCACGGCCAGCCCAAAATGCTGGAGTTAAACATGGGTAGCAGTGTGGGCGGGCTGCTGGAAGCTTCCTTTCATCCGATCCTGCTAAAGCTGCCCTCGGTTCGCGAAGCCGTTCGCGAGCATGAGGCCGAATGGCTGGAAACGTTAAGGGAATGGGCCTGGCTTATGGCCCGGTTGTTTCTCTCGCATCACTCAAATCCGCTGATGGCTTTTGTCGAAAGCGACCGCTCTATGCCCGCCATGCAGGCGACTCTGGACAACATCGCTGACCGGTTTCGTGAAATAACCAGGACACGAGTAACGGTATGCACGCCGAAGGAGCTTGAACGCCGGAAGGATGGACTTTACGCCAATGGAGAAAAGGTGGATGTCATTTACCGTCTATTTGATCTGGAGGATTTGCAGCGGGGCCCCTCCGAGTTTGAACATATACTTGATGCGCTGGAGAATCGCCTGGTAGAAATGCCGATGGGTTTCTCCTGCCGGATTGCCGGCAGCAAGGCGTTGTTTGCTCTTTTGTCCGACCCTGCCTATCAGACAGGCCTTTCTGTGGAGGACAGCGAATGGATCAGACGGCATATACCCGAAACCAGGCTGCTGACCATTGGGAATAAAGCTTACGCCCTGCGTGAAAGGGAACGATTGCTCATCAAGCCGGCGGACGGATACGGCGGGGCAGGCATTATTTGCGGCTGGGAGGCGTCAGAAGCCGAGTGGGGAGCCCATATTGATTCCTATTTGTCCTCTGCATCCCAGGGAGCCAGAGCCGTCGTCCAGGAAAGAATTACACCTTCCTCCGGACCCGTTGTTATAGCGAAGACGGGAGGCGCCGTTTATCAGGAGCAGGCTAGTTTTTTATGGGGATGCTATTTGTTTGGAAACCGGCATATCGGGCACATTTTACGGACAAAAGGCATCATGGAGAGTTCCGTAATCAATTACGCGAACGGAGCGGCAATAGGACCGGTCTTTTACAGCGAAGACAGGGAAAGGACGGATGCCCTTTGCAATCGATATTAATTTTATGCCGTGAAGAAACGCCGGATGTTATTGAACTGGCTGCCGCCTTAAATGGAAGGGGACTTCCTGCGATATGCGCCAGACCCTATGAAATTACGGTAGACATGGATATGTCAGGCATCCGCTTTAAATTCAATAACCGGACGCTGGACTTGGTTTGCGTGCTGGGATGGGTATCGCTGTCTCAGCGCGAATATGGGCTGTGGCTGCTAAAAGCCTTTGAAATATGCGGGATCCCGGTGATCAACGGCTCGGATGTTCTCGGCAGCGGTCAAAATAAGTTTCTGAACTCGGTTTTGCTTACAATGCATCAAATTCCGCATATCCGAACTCGGCTTATCGGTTCTTGTGAGCAAATAGAGGAAACAGCGGAGTTATTAGGATTTCCTCTCGTACTGAAACCTGTAATCGGCGCGAAAGGCGAGCAGGTGGTACGAGTTGATGATATAAACAGCCTGAGAAACCTTGCCCCTTATTACTTACGGGATCATAGGGCGCTATACATTCAGGCGTGCCTGGACAAGCCGGGCAGGGACATTCGTGTCAGGGTTGTGGACTACAGAGCAGATTTCGCTTTTTTTCGATATGCGGTAGATGGAGGTTTTTTGACGAATTTGTCCAGCGGGGGAACCTGGGAGGCTTGTCCTCTTACACCGAGGATGATTGAGCTGGCCGAGCTGTGCTCTCGCGTGTTTCAGGCTCCCGTGGCAGGCGTCGATTTACTGGAAGTTGGCGATAACGATTATGCCGTCATTGAAGTGAACACCACGCCTGCGATTACTTGGCCGCACATGGAAACTGTCAGGCATGTGGCTGATTTAATCGAACAGAGGGTGCACTTATCACTCGGGCGCTAGGCCCGGGATGGTAGTTCATCATAAATTTCAAAATTTAGTGATGAGGAGTGATTGAAGTGGTATTAAGTCCGGATCAGTTCGTGGAGAAGCTCAAATCTATTGTCGAGGAAAACAAGAAAATTACCCACCCGCTTTATCAGATCATTATGAAAGGGGAAGCAACACCGGAACTTTTAAAAAACTTTGTGTTGCACCGCTATCATATCAAAAGCTTCTGGACCCGTAATATTTCGGCGATTCATTCAAAAACTCCGGACGTGGAAGTGCGCAAGGAACTCGCCGAGAACATTTATGAGGAGGAGACCGGCCAGCTTACCGGAACGATGCGGCATCTTGAGCTGTTCTTCAAAATCGGTGAGCAATTCGGCCTGACGTGGGAGGACATTGAAAACTGCGATATTCTCCCCGAATCCCAGGCAGTTATTGAATGGAACAATACAGTTTGCGGACCGGATCATCATTTGGTAGAGGCTGTAGCAGCGTTGATCGTATACATGGAAGGGCAGCCGCCAGTCACTTGGGATGGACGGACGATGAATGAAGCGATGAAGCATTTTTATAACATGAACAAGGAAGGCGTGCAGTATTTTACGATCCACAGCTCCAATGATATGGAGGTGGAGGAGGATCATGCGGAAGCAGGTTACAATATTCTCCGTCAATATGCAATAACCGAGGAGCTGCAGGAGAAGTCCGTCGCAGCCCTGTATAAATCGATTGAAGTACGAATGAAGCACTTTAGTGCGATCCTTCGCGTGACAGGAATTGAAGCAGAAGCAGAGCCCGTTCTTGGATAGACCGTTCCAAACAGTTAATAGGAAGTCCTTCGATAAGGGTTTCCTATTAACTGATTTATCTGATTTATTCTTAAGAAATCCCTCATATATAAAGGAGGATTTTATGGCCCAGCTGATAGATGTAACCTTGCGAGACGGCGGATACGTTAACGGTTTTGGTTTTTCGTTAGAGGCTGCAAAACACATTGTAAGCGGGCTGCAAAAGGCGGGTGTGGACTGGATCGAGATCGGTTACAGGAATGGACCGGCCAAGGGAACGGCGGGGCTGGGCATAACGGCAGCAACGGATGATGATTATATAGCAGCATTAAAGGAGTTTGCGCCGCTCGCCAGCCTGGTCGTCATGCTACATCCGCATAATATTCAGGCCAAAGATCTTCAGTCCCTGAAGCGGCTGGGCGTGTCGCTCGTGCGCGTATGCATCAGGCAGGACCGTTTAGAGGAAGGGCTGGATACGATCCGGGAATGCAAGAGGACCGGGCTGTTTACCTCTGCGAATTTTGTGCGGATCACTTATTTTACTAGCCAAGAGATCAAAGAAATGACGCTTAAGGCGGAGGCGGCTGGAGCCGACATCGTCTACTTTGCCGACTCCAACGGGCACTTGGTTCCAGATCAGGTGAAGTCGATTGCGGATGTCCTGAAGTCCACATTGACGATACCGGTCGGTTTCCATGCACATAACAATCTGTCCATGGGCCTGGCCAATACGGTAGCAGCGCTGGAGTGTGGTGTGGATTGGGTAGACAGCTCCTTGCGCGGCATGGGACGAAGCGGGGGGAATCTGGCTACAGAGGTGTTTGCGGCTTATATGGAGCGCTGCTTCGGAGCCGCCAACTATAAGCTGGTTGAAATGATGGATTCCGCGGAATTTGTTCAGGATGAAATCCTTCTGTCCGCACAATATATGACGCCGATGACCAAAGATATTCTGTTTGGCCTGATGAATTTCTCGACGGATTTGAAGCAGTCGATTATGGATGCATCTCTAGAGCATAACGTGTACTGGAAGGAGCTTGCATATGGGCTCGGCACATACCCCCCGGACAAAATCACCGGTGAGGATATTGCTTTTACTGCTTCCCGAATCAAAAAAAACAATCGGGAGCTGCAGCATCTGTGAGGTGATTTCAGGTGAATAGCCCCTTGAAGCATATTATTGTCAGCGGCCAGCCATTCCAACGGGGAGCGCAATACGGGGAGGCGCTCCGACGAGATATCAGGGATTTCTTGGATGATGATATCGCTCGGATCAACAGCGTCAGACGCCAATCGCTAACCCTGAATGAAGCCTTAAGCTTGGCTGACGGCTACATTCCGCATATTGAAGCTTACACTCCCCAGCTCGCCGAGGAGATCAAAGGTTTGGCGCAAGGGGCCGGAATCAGCTACCGGGAGGGAATGCTGCTTCAGCTTCGCCGTGAGATCATCGCTGCGGGGCTTGAATGCACCGCATTTGCCTGCTTTAACCAAGAAGGCCGTGCCGTCATCGCACAAAATGTTGATTTAGCGGGCCAGTTAACGGACTTGGGAATAATTCTGGAAATCCGTACGCCTCAGGATGGACCTGATTTGCTGATGTATACGCATGTAGGATTAATCGGATATTTGGGCATCAACAGTTATGGACTTGGCATCGGGCTGAATATGGTGCTTAGTTCAGGGTGGCGTGCCGGTGTCCCTCCGTATTTGTTAATCCGCCATCTGCTGCATCAGCCAACGCTGGATCGATGCATGCGCGAAATCAGCCTGATTCGCCGTGCATCCTCCAGAAACTTGCTGATGACGGACGGCAGTCGCCTGCTCAATGTGGAAATGACTGTTGAAAACGAGCGTTTTATCGAAGATAAACTTCTGGTGCATACCAATCATTATTTGCATGAGGATTTCTTATGCTTCGATCTGGTTAATCCTGGAACTTCAACTTACCCCCGTTTTGAACGGACCAAAGAAAAGCTGCGGCGATACGGCGGCATGCCTTCGGAGAAGCAGATGGAGGATCTGCTCGCCTATCACGAGGATGGGGCGGGAAGCCTTTGCGTCCATCAAGACGGGGACCCACGCAAAGTCGCCACCGTCGCTTCTGTGATCATGAAACCATCCGAAGGCAGGATGAGGGTCTGCAAAGGCTACCCTTGCACAGAACCATTCTATGACTATCGGCTGGAAAGGAGTTGTATGTCATGAAAAAATATTTCATTCAATTAAATGATAGAGTCGTTCCTTATGATGAAGCGACGATCCATATAGGGTCGGCAGCGATGAAATATGGAGCGTCCGTATTTGAAGGGATTCGTGGCTATTGGGATGCCGACCGGCATCGGATGCATTTATTTTCCTTGTCCGAGCATGTGGACCGCCTTTTTGATTCCATGAAAATTATGGGGATGGAGCATGAATGGAGCAAAGAGCGGGTGATCAGGAATATCCGCAACATTATTCTCGTCAATCGCTTGCAGGAGGACTGTTATGTCCGCGTCGCCGCTTCTATTGAAGCGGATAGTTCTTTGGAGGCGACGGAGCCCGTTTTGCTCAGCGTAGCTGCTTTCCCGCAGCAGCGCAAGCCGCATTCTGATCGGGGTATTCATATATCGGTCTCATCCTGGCAGCGCATTTCCGACCATATGATGCCGCCAAGGATCAAGTGCATCGCGAACTACCAGAACGGCCGCTTGGCGATGCTGCAGGCCAAATCCGACGGCTATGACAATACTCTTCTTCTGAACCAGCACGGCAAAATTGCGGAAGCTCCGACAGCGGCTTTTTTTATCGTAAAAAACGGCATGCTGATTACCCCTTCCGTCACGTCCGGCATCTTGGAAAGCATCACTCGCAGACATATCCTGAACTGGGCCAAGGAAATGGGTCTGACTGCCGAAGAACGCGCGCTTGACCGTACGGAGTGTTATTTGGCGGATGAAGCTTTCCTCTGCGGGACAGGGGCGGAGATTCTCCCTGTGATCAGCGTTGACCGTCACAAGTTGGGCGACGGGAGTATCGGTCCGGTTACGGCGTTACTGATGAATAAATACTTCAATACGGCATATGCAGCAGAAGAAGCCCTGGAACCATGCACGGAGGATGTTGTGACTTATCCGAAGGAGGAGATCGAAAATGCAGCGCTTCTTATATGAACAGGATTATAGCCGGATGGTAGCCAGCTCAGGGAACCGACTGGTCGAAGAGATCAAGGAGTTGGAAGGCCGCCTGGAGAACGATGGTTATGTGTACCGGAACAAGCCGTTTCAGCTTTACCCGAGAGTCGTCATTCTATCCTCCTCCGACCGCGAATGGATCCGAAGAGAAGCCGAGCAGCTGATCGATATATTGGAGAAGGTCATCCGTCTTTATGAAGAAGATCAGGCCACCAGGCAGTATTTTATGCTGGACGAAGCCGCTTCCCGCCTGGTGCGGATCGACCCTGGATACCAGCGCAAAATCCGTATTTCCCGGTTCGATACATATCTTGTGCCGGGCGATGAGAGTTTTAAGGTTCTGGAAAACAATACGGATTGTCCGGCCGGCGTCATTTTTACAGGGCGCGTCAATAAGGTGCTCAGTCAAATACCATCGCTTTCCACCTACTTGAAGAATATCCCTCCGCTATATGAAGAAGGCATCAACAAGCCCGATGCTTTTATCAACGAATTGATCTCTGTCTTTGCTGAGTTCTCTCCTGGTTCAAGGCTTCGCAGCATGGCGATCCTTCAGCTGGAAAACCGGGTCAGCTTAGAGGTGAAGGAGATGGTTGAGCTTCTCCGCAAGTCGGGGGTCGAAGCTGTCGTCACGGATCCCCGGCAGCTTTCTTATCGGGAAAGCAAGCTTTATGCCGGAAATCAGCGCATAGAGCTAATTTGGAATAAAATAAACACCGCCGATTTTATCCCTCTTCTTGACGATTCCGATGCGCTGTCCGACCTCATATGGGCATGCGACGATCTGGCCGTCTGCCATGTTAATTCTTTTCAAGCCCGTTTCATTACTGAGAGCAAGCTTTGCTTGGCTTATCTTTCAGATCCGGCCTTCCGTAAGCATTTCACGGATGAAGAATGCAAAATACTCGACAAGCATATCCCCTGGGCACGCAAGCTTTCAGCTGTGTCCCTTGACGATAATGATGGGCAAGGTTTGCGCAAACTGTTCAAACTTCGCCGGGAGAAGCTGGTGTTAAAGACCGCTTATGACATCAGGGGGGAAGGGGTTGTCATTGGTTTGTCCACTCCACAGGAGCAGTGGGAGGAGTTAATCGATCAATGCTGGAACAAGCCTTTTATCGTGCAGGAACTGGTGGCTGCACCTGAAATTCCGGTTCCTACCGGCCCGGATCGTTCCTTGGTCCACAAAAAGTTCAGCGCGGATTTATTTATGTTTGGCGGGGCATTTCAAGGCTTCGGCTCAAAATTAAGCGATGAGCTGAAGGTGAACGTATTTCAGGGAGGGAGCAAGCAGGCGATCTTCTCCGTGGATGACAGCGCTGCTAAATCGCCAAGGGGCAAGCAGACCGCTTGCGTTTCCTGCGGCAGCTGCACAAATTCTGGCGAACGGTGCTCTTGAGAATTATAGATCATGTATTTGGCTGCAAAAAGATCAATAGGAGGGGTTATTGATGAGTGCATCCTACTATCCGGGATCAGAAGCCTTCAAAGGAATATCCACAGCATGTATTTCCGATGCCCTGGACACATTCGGTATTAATGGGGGGCTAGAGGGGCTAAAGGCTTTGGCTCCCGGCATGGCCCTTGCGGGGCCGGCGTATACACTGCAGTATGAGCCGGTCTCGGAAGGGGAGGCGGCACAGGCGGGCGAGTTTATTGACGAGGTGCCGGAGGGGCATATCGTTGTCATTGCCAACGCCGGCAGGCAGTACTGTACCGTGTGGGGAGATTTGCTGACGCATGCTGCGAAGATCAGGGGGCTAAGAGGTACGGTGATCGACGGCTGCTGCCGGGACGCTACAGCGATCCTGCAAACCGGCTATCCGTTATTTTCGCTCGGAAGCTATATGAAATCGGGGAAAAACCGGGTCAGGCTTGCCGCCAGGCAGGTACCGGTAACGATTGGCGGTACTGTCGTCCGCCCCGGGGATATTGTAGCTGCAGATGACTCCGGCGTGATCGTGATTCCTAAGGATGTGGCGGAGCAAGCATATCGCCGGGTCAAGGAAATTGAAGCGATGGAGGAGCGGATTTTGCTTGATCTGCAAAACGGCATGCCGATGAAAGAGGCGAGAATCAAGCATCGCTATAATCAGTACGCGCTGCGTGTCAACGTATAACTTTAGGTCGAAGGTGAGGGTGCGCGATGGGACAAATCGTATTTCTGAACCGGAGCAAATCGTTTCCGTTCAAAAGCTGGATTCCCGAGATCACCGAAAAGCTGACGCTGTTTACGCAGCTCGATATTCCCGAAGCGGACGGCTACGACTTTGTTTTCAAAAAGGAGGCTTTGGACAAGGATGCGCTCATGGAATGGGAATTGATCGAGCTAAGCAAACATTACCCTGTGAAGGCTGTCGTATGTCACTCGGAGTATGACCTTCTCCGTGCCGCCAAATTGCGGGAGTATTTCTGCTTGCCCGGACAAAATGCGGAAAGTGCGCTCGCCTACCGCAACAAGGTGATTATGAAGGACTGGGCCAGGAAGGCGGGCATCGAAGTCGCTCATTATCAGGAGATCGCGACCCCAGCCGACATTGCCGCATTTATCCGGCAATATGGCTACCCGGTGGTCATCAAGCCGGTCGACGGAGGTGGATCCCGCCATACCGCCGTGCTGCGGGGCGACGATGAATGCCGGTCATTTCTGGAAAAGGGCGTGCCTCAAGGAATGATGATTGAATCGTTCGTCGAAGGCGAAATGTACCATGTCGATGGATTGATGCACCGGGGGGATATGCTGTTTTCCAGTGTTTCCCGTTATGTTAACGGATGCCTTTCCTTTCATTCGGGCACGAGCCTTGGCAGCATCATACTGAACTCGGACCCCTCCCGCATCCAAAGGCTGCGGCGCGAAGCGGAGCGTACGCTTCATGCGCTGCCTGCTGCTCCGGTGATCGCTTTTCATGCGGAGTATTTTCTTACGAAGGACAATCGCATCCTGCTATGCGAGGTTGCGAGTCGTACGGGCGGCGCTCGCGTAGTGGACGCCAATGAAGCGGCATTCGGCATCCACTTGAACCGGGAATGGATTCGACTGCAGTGCGGTTTGGACGCTGAAATAGGAAAGGCTAGCGAAAATACCGGTCGTACGGCAGGTTGGCTGATCATTCCGCCGGGAGAGGGGATTCTTCGCTCGATTCCGGAGAATACACCATTTGAATGGGTGGTCAGTTATGTACCGGCTTTGCAGGAGGGCGAGCTCATGAGAGGAGCCGTTTCAAGCGTAGACCATATGGCGAGCTTCGTCGTGGAAGGCGCTGACGAACGGGAGGTTGAAGCTCGCATTACGGATTTGGATCAATGGTTCAGAGATCAAATTCAGGTTGAAGGATGAAGGGTGTGCACGTATGAGCCAGGATAAGCCATTGTTTTCCGCGTCGTTTGTTATTTATTTAGCAGTGAATACGATGTTTTTTATGGGGATAGGAATTCAGGGAATTGCTATCCCCTGGCTCCTTCTCGAACAGTCAGGAGGCGCCCTCTCGGTGGGAATTATGCTCTGTATCCGGGCGTTGCCCGGCATTTTACTCGTCGGGATGGCCGGAGACTGGGCGGATCGTTATGACCGGCGTAGGATTTGCTTCTATATGAATTTACTGCAGGCTGTACCGATGCTGATTATATCCTATTTGATCGGACAAGATGTTGTAGGATATGTGTTCGTTTACGCCATTACATTGTTCCTATCCGTCGGGAACACGTTTTTTGTGCCCGCAGCCCGGGCGCATATGCAGGGGATGATCGAATCTCCCTATTTAATGAAAGCAAACTCCCTTTACGAGACTACATCCCAAGCGGGAAATATCATTGGCACTGGACTTGGCGGCATTCTGGTTGCTCTTGTGAACGCCGCCAATGCGCTGGCTATCGGGGCAGGCGCTTTTTTGTTGTCCGCCGTTTTAGTAATTTGCATGAAGGGGCAGCAGAAGGCTTACCGGCATGCTTCGCATGAACGCCCCAGCCGAAGGAATCTTTCTTTGACGGTAAGGTATATCCGGGAACGTAGAGTACTGCTGGCGGCTATTTTGTTTATTCTGATTCCTTCGCTCGTGGTGCAGGTCAATAACGTACTTATTGGGGCATATGTCAAGGATATCCTACATCTTGGCGCGGATAGCTTTAGCCTGGTCAGTATCATGTATTCGGCGGGAGCAATGCTGTCCGGGGTGCTGCTGGTATCTGTAAAAAAGATTAGTACGGGACGCAAAACGATTTTTGCTGCATTGTTGCTACTGTCCGTCGCGCAAGGATGGTTCGGGAATACATATCATATTACGGCTTCGGCTTCGGCCATATTTTTAGTAGGTTTTTTTGTGGTGATGTCGCGAAGCTGGATCAACACAAAGATTATGGAGGAGACGGAGGATATGTTCGGCGGGCGGATTCAAAGCGTTGTAAACATGATGAACTCCCTCATGATCTTATTGGCCGGCCTCTTCATAGGCGTATCCGCCAGCATATTAAGCTACCAGGTGATTTATCTTGCGGTTGCGGGAATTGGTGCAGCTGCTGCGCTGCTGTCTTGGTATGGCTTCAATGATCTCAAGCAAGCCAAGGCACAAAGGACAGGTTTTCATTGACTTTAGATATAATGGATGAAAAAAACCTCTTATTTACGGGCAGGCTAGGTTTAAAGCGCTCTTGGTAAGAGGTTTTTTATGTTATCCTCTTTGTTGAAAGGGATCGTAAGGCTAGAACCGTGTCGAATTTGCACTGTATGGATGGATTTGAAAGACTGAAGATATTTACAGGAGATTAGCCTTCTATCCAGCCGTGGCACGTTGATTAAGCCTTCGAAGTAGGTTAGAATAAAATGAGAATCAGTGAGAATCACTTAGAATAATTCTAAAGTGAGAATTATTGTGCTATAATGCAGGAAGCAAAGGGAGGCGTCCCTTTATAATATACGTTAATATTTTAACGACTTGATGGAGGGAGCAGTAAAACATGGCTACACATTTCGTTATTGAAGGACTTAAAGCGACAATCGAGGACAAAGAGATTCTTAAGGGAATCGACATTGAAATAAAGGGTGGGGAAGTACACGCCATCATGGGACCGAACGGTACGGGGAAAAGTACGCTCGCTTCCGCGCTGATGGGCCATCCAAAATATGAAGTTATTGACGGCAAGGTACTGCTTGACGGAGAAGATGTGCTGGAAATGGAAGTGGATGAGCGTGCTCGTGCAGGCTTGTTCCTTGCGATGCAATATCCAAGTGAAATTAGCGGTGTGACCAACTCGGACTTCCTGCGGAGCGCGATCAACGCCCGCCGCGGTGAAGGCAACGAAGTATCTCTCATTAAATTCATCCGCCAAATGGAGAGCAAAATGAAGGAGCTCGAAATGAATCCTGAATTTGCGCACCGTTACCTGAATGAAGGCTTCTCCGGCGGTGAGAAGAAGCGGAACGAAATTTTGCAAATGATGCTGCTTGACCCGAAAATCGTTATTCTTGACGAGGTTGACTCCGGACTTGACATCGACGCATTGCGCATTGTTGCCGAGGGCGTAAACTCCATGCGCGGCGAAGATCGCGGATTCTTGATCATCACTCACTACCAGCGTCTTTTGGATTACATCAAGCCTGATTTCGTCCATGTCATGATGCAAGGGCGCATCGTGAAATCCGGCGGTCCTGAGCTGGCTGAGCGCCTGGAGAAGGACGGATACGATTGGATTAAAGAAGAGCTTGGCATCGTTGACGAGACAGTAGGAGAGCAAGTTTAACGGAAGGAGGAAGGAGGAGCTAAGATGACTACACAAACCGTTCTACCGGTAGAACCGGATGTATTGAAGACCGCTTCCGTGAGCAACGGAGAACCGGCTTGGTTGACGGAAAGTCGCATGAATGCATTGAAGCTTGCGGCAGAGCTTGAATTGCCGAAGCTGGAGAAGACGAGAATCGACCGTTGGAATTTGCAGAACTACGGAACGCTGCGCCAAGGGCAAGCCGATGCAGCTCAGGAGATACCTGAGAGTGTGTCCGGCCTGGTCGATTTGAACGAGCAAAGCAATTTGATCGTTCAACGGAACTCGGCAAGCGTATTTACGAAACTATCTGCAGAATTGGCCGCGAAGGGCGTGATTTTTACGGACCTGGAGACGGCAGCACGCGAGCATGGCGAACTGGTACAGAAATACTTGCATAACGTTGTGAAGAGCGATGAGAACCTGCTTACTGCGCTTCATTCCGCAATGTGGAGCGGCGGCATTTTCCTCTATGTTCCGAAGAACGTGGAGATCGATGTTCCGCTGCAAAGCATCTACCTTGTGGACGACAGCAAAGCGGTATTTGCGCCGCATGTGCTAATCGTTGCCGAGGCCAACAGCCGCGTTACCTATGTGGATAACTATATCTCCGGCGACTTGGCTGATCCTATCGTTCATAACGGAGTGGCTGAAGTCTACGTTCAAGCTGGAGCAAAGGTACAATTTGCATCTGTGCATAATTTGAACGAGAAGACGACGGATTTGACGTACCGCCGCGCCGTGATCGAGAATGATGGACGGATCGAGTGGATCGTCGGCGAGATGAGTTCCGGCGATACGATGAGCGAAACGCTGTCCGTGCTGAAAGGCAACGGATCTACATCGGATGCTAAGGTAATCGCTATCGGCTCCGGCTCTCAAAAAATGAACTATACGACGAAAGCCGTTCATTTCGGAAAGAGCTCGGATAGCCAGATGATTACGCGTGCGGTTATGCGCGAGCAGGCCACGGCGATCATCAACGGCGTAACCAAGATCGAGCATGGCGCTACGAAGGCAAACGGCGAGCAAACCGAGAAGGTGCTTATGTTGAGCCCGAAAGCGCGCGGAGACGCGAACCCTATCCTTCTCATTGACGAGGATGATGTTACGGCAGGTCACGCGGCTTCCGTAGGCCAAGTGAATCCGGAACATATTTACTACCTGACTTCTCGCGGTATTAGCAAAGAGGATGCGGAACGCCTCATTATTTACGGCTTCCTTGCTCCTGTCGTGGCGGATATACCGCTGGAGCAGCTGCAGCAGCAATTGCAGGCACTGGTTGAAAGGAAGCTAGGACAATGAACCCGGCGCTGATCAAAGAGCAGTTCCCGATTCTGAATCAGGAGATCAACGGGCATCCGCTCGTCTATCTTGATAGTGCCGCCAGCTCCCAGAAGCCCCGCAAGGTGCTGGATGCGCTGAAGCATTATTACGAATGGGATAATGCCAACGTACATCGCGGCGTTCATACGCTGGGCAGCCGTGCTACGGATGATTATGAATCCGCACGCGAGAGGGTAGCCCGCTTTATCAATGCGCAGCATACGGAAGAAATTATTTTTACCCGGGGGACGACGACGGCATTGAATCTCGTCGCCTCCTCCTACGGGCATTCCGTGCTCGGCGAGGGCGATGAAATTGTCATTACGCCGATGGAACATCACAGCAATCTCATTCCCTGGCAGCAGCTGGCCTTGAAGACCGGGGCTGTCTTGAAATATATTCCGCTTCAGCCTGACGGCAGCGTCTTGTTGGAGGATGTGGAGAAGACCGTAACTCCAAAAACGAAAATCGTCGCTATGGCGTACGTTTCGAACGTGCTCGGCGTGGTGAATCCCGTGAAGCAGATTGCCGAAATCGCCCATCGCCATGGAGCTGTCATGGTCGTTGACGGAGCACAGAGCACGCCGCATATGAAGATCGATGTCCAGGATCTGGGCTGCGATTTCTATGCTTTCTCTGGTCATAAAATGTGCGCTCCGACGGGGATTGGGGTACTATATGGTAAGAAGCGTCTGCTTGAAGCCATGGAACCGATCGAATACGGCGGGGAAATGATCGATGATGTAGGGATGTTCGAATCCACTTGGAAGGAGCTTCCTTATAAATTCGAGGGCGGCACACCGATCATTGCCGGAGCGGTTGGATTGGCGGCGGCTATCGATTTCCTTGAGGAGATCGGCTTGGACGAAATCCATCGCCATGAAACGAAGCTCGCGGCATACTCGATTCAGCGCCTGTCAGAAATCGATGGCATAACGATCTATGGACCGCGGGAAAGGGAAGTCGGATTGATTACGTTCAATCTGGATGATGTACATCCTCATGACGTGGCCACGGTGCTTGATGCATCGGGGATTGCGATCCGGGCGGGACATCATTGCTGCCAACCGCTCATGCGCTGGCTTGAAGCGAGTGCGACGGCGAGAGCTAGCTTCTACTTGTACAATACGGAAGAAGACATCGACCGTTTGGCCGACGCTTTAATCCAAGCAAAGGAGTATTTCAAGTAATGCAACTTGACGACTTATATCGGCGCGTTATTATGGATCATTATAAAAACCCGCGCAACCGCGGGAAGTTTGAAGATGACGTCTTGACAGTGGATTTGAACAATCCGACGTGCGGGGATCGTATATCTCTTCAACTTATCGTCGAGAACGGGATTGTAAAGGATGCGCGGTTTACTGGGGAAGGCTGCTCGATCAGTATGTCATCGGCATCGATGATGACTGAGGCTGTCAAAGGACTTACCTACGAGCATGCCCTCCAGTTGGCCGATCGTTTCTCTTCGCTGATGAAGGGTGAGGATGTCCAATTCGACGAATTGGAAGATATCGAGGCTCTATCCGGAGTCAATAAATTTCCTGCCCGAATCAAATGCGCGACACTTGCTTGGAACGCACTGAAGAAAGGGATTCAAGAGTCATAAATATAAGGAGGTAATCCACCATGGCTAAGAAGGCTCCCGATATAGGGGAATACAAATATGGTTTCCGCGACGAGCATAAATCTATTTTCCAGTCAGGCAAAGGCTTGACTCGTGAAATCGTCGAGGAAATTTCGAAAATTAAGAATGAACCGCAATGGATGCTTGACTTCCGCCTGAAATCGCTTGAGCAGTTTGAGAAAATGCCGATGCCGCGTTGGGGCGGCGATCTGGATGAGCTTGATTTCGACGATATCCAGTACTATGTAAGACCTTCGGAGAAGCAAGGGAAGACATGGGAAGAGGTTCCGGCAGAAATCAAGGAAACCTTCGATAAGCTCGGTATTCCGGAAGCGGAACAGAAGTTCCTGGCTGGCGTATCCGCCCAGTACGAATCTGAGGTCGTTTACCACAGCATGCAGAAGGAATTGGAAGAGCAGGGCGTTATCTTTAGCGATACGGATACGGCGCTGCGTGAGCATCCGGAAATTTTCCGCGAGTATTTCGGTACAATCGTTCCGGCGACAGACAACAAGTTTGCGGCTCTGAATAGTGCAGTGTGGTCCGGAGGAAGCTTCATTTACGTACCTAAGGGCGTTAAATGCGAAATTCCATTGCAAGCATACTTCCGGATTAACTCCGAGAACATGGGGCAGTTCGAAAGAACGCTGATCATTGCCGATGAGGACAGCTTCGTACACTATGTCGAAGGTTGTACCGCTCCGGTATACAGCACGAATTCTCTGCATAGCGCAGTTGTTGAAATCATCTGTAAGAAGAACGCGCGCGTTCGTTACACGACGATTCAGAACTGGGCTCCAAACATCTACAACCTCGTTACAAAGCGGGCTGTAGCTGAAGAGAATGCGAACATGGAATGGGTTGACGGCAACATCGGCTCCAAGCTGACGATGAAATATCCTGCTGTCGTACTGAAGGGCCGCGGCGCGAAAGGCAGCGTGCTGTCGATCGCTGTAGCCGGCAAGAACCAGCACCAGGATTCCGGCGCGAAAATGATCCATTTGGCTCCGGACACAACGTCCACGATCGTCTCCAAGTCGATCAGTAAGCATGGCGGTAAAGTAACTTACCGCGGTCTGGCTTCCTTTGGACGTCAAGCAGAAGGCGCTAAATCGAATGTTAAATGCGATACGCTCATTTTGGATAATGAATCTACATCCGATACAATTCCTTACAACGAAATTATGAACGACAACATCATTTTGGAGCATGAAGCGACTGTATCGAAGGTGTCTGAGGATCAATTATTCTATCTGATGAGCCGCGGTTTAACCGAAGACGAAGCGACGCAAATGATCATTATGGGCTTCATCGAGCCGTTCACCAAAGAGCTGCCGATGGAATATGCGGTTGAGATGAACCGTCTCATTAAATTCGAAATGGAAGGCTCGATCGGTTAATCGCACGATCTAGATTCTAACCATTACAAACATCGCGGGCGATAAGCCCGCGGTGTTTTTTTGTCTGAGGATTTCATCTGTGGTTGCCCGGTGTAACTCTTTGGGCTTTTGCTGAATAGGCTATCGCATACCGCCTAGGAGGGATTTGGAATTGGTTAAAAATAATCAAATGCATCAACACCCGCATTTAGCGTGGCATGAGACCATGGAACTGCATGAGTTGACGGCGTTTCAAACCAACCAGCTGCAATATTTTAAGATGGTCGTGAATAATATCGCCGATCCTCAGCTCAAAGCATTATACTTAGAAGCCATCAAGAGCCTTGAGCACAATCTGAAAGAACTGCTGCAATTTTACCCGAAGGCACCGCAATGGCCGCAAGGAGCGAGACACGGTAAAAATCCGGACATGGATTTAACCCCATTTTATGCGGGGCAGTTGCTCGGATTCACCAAGACAGCGGTTCGATCTTATGCGGCTTCAATTACGGAGACAGCCACACCTCAGCTGAGAGAGACTTTAACGAAGCAGCTGAATGCAGCAATCCAACTGCATGCGAAAACATTCAATTTCATGCTTGAAAAAGGATTTTATCCGGCTTATGATTTGCCGAAGCTGCTGGCGAACGATGTTGCCAATGCCAATCGGGTATTAGCTTTGTAAAGGAAATTTAATTACTAGTATACCTTTGTTGAAATCTATGCATGCCTGAGCGGTATTCGCCAGCCGCGGTAGGCGTAGTACAGGGGATTGTCCAGCTATCAAACGGAACTGCGGTCGATGGTGCTACCGTGCAATTGTTTGATGCGAACGGCGATCCCTATGATCATACCGACAGTAACCCAACGGGTCGATTTACTCTTTCGGACGTTCCGGTAGGTTCTTATTTTATTACGGCAACTAAACCCGGTTATGCCATTCCGGCACGTATAGCCCTATCTGTCACGCAGGGAAAGCCTACGACAGTCACGATTACGATGCAAACCGACCCGACTGCTTCGTTAGGCGCCATTTTCGGAATTGTCCGCAATAGTACCAGCAGTCAATTGTTAACGAATGCTACCGTACAGTTATTCCTTGAATCAAACGGGGCTGAGACGTTGATCGGCAGCGTAAGGACGAACACCGCAGGGCAGTATTTGTTCTATAACTTAGCCGACGGAGACTATTTGATTCGAGCCTCCACCCCGGGGTATTTATCTAACCAAAGCGCAGTGGTCAGCATTTCCGGAAAACAATTCGCTCCGTTAGATATCGTTCTCTCCGCAGATCCGGAAGCAAACACGGGAACGGTCAGCGGAATTATCATCGATGCGACGACGGGGTCTGCACTTTCTAACGCAACAGTTGCTCTATATCAAATCACTGGTACAACCGAGAACGTAGTCAGCATCACCCATACGAACGCTGGCGGCCTGTATTTATTCGGGGATGTTTCCGCTGGCACATACCGTGTCAAGGCAACCGTGCAGACGGAGATATAGTCCATGCCAATGAAGGAGAAATATTTGTTAAAGGACAGCTCTCCGTTCACGATGACTCCGGGTAAGGAAGCTACAGTAAGTCTGGCGTTAAGCCAGTCCGACCCGCAGTCGATCCGTCCGTTCGATATTTCTTTTTACGTTGCCGTGAAGAAGGGAAAAAAGGTTTACAAGCAGCATATTCGCATCAAGCTCTCGGGTAGTCCGGACGAACCGCAGCTTAGCCAAATCTCGAGCCGGCAGATGCAATGGACCAAGAGAACGAAACGGCGGGAAAGGCGTGGATGCAGCGTTCCTGTAGGAGTCAAGCTATTCGTTTCCGTGCAAAAGGGGGCACAACGCCAGTGTCAGTGTTATTTGATTAAGAATTTGTAAGGAGGAGGTTCTCGCGAAAAACCCTTCCGCACTTATGCGGAAGGGTCGGATATGTATGTCAGGAAAATGTTCGGCTAAATATATACTTCAGTAATCGACAGCTCCCGTTCTTTAGACAAATCTACGAATCGGTCATCTGTTTGAATGAGCGGGCGGAAGAAATCCGACTGGTTCGTCATCACGATCGAACCGACCTCTCCAGAATTCAGCAGCACCTTCTTGCCGATAAAGTTCGGCAACATGTGACCGATTAGAGCTTGAGTCGGCTCAGGGCTTAATTTGCCGAAGCTGAGAGAATTCAGTTCACGCAAAACCGTGAGCAGTTCCTGCTTGGATTGGTAGACGCGGTTGGAGGTCATGGCGGTATAGACGTCCGCTACTGCCGCTATTTTGGCATAAGGATGGATTTCGTCCTTGCGAAGCCCCTTAGGGTATCCACTTCCATCTTCCCGTTCATGATGCTGCAAGGCGACCAGCGCGGAAATTTTGTCTCCCGTAGAATTCAAGATGATTTCGGAGCCATAGAGCGTATGTTGTTTGACCTCGTCGAATTCCTCGGGCGTCAGCTTGCCGGGCTTACCTAGAATGTCCTGGGAAATCCTGCATTTGCCGATATCGATCAAATAACCGGCTTTGCCGACTTGATACGCTTCTTCTTTAGGATAACCAAGCCACGTTGCGATATAATAAGATAGCATTCCGACTTGCATGGAATGATTATATGTATAATTATCACCGTTATTCAGCAGCAGTAGAAGCGATACGACGTCCTTCTGGCCGACCAGTTCATCTACCAGGGGCTGCAGCAGCTCATCGACCTTGGATTCATCGAAAGTACCGCTGGATAGCGCTTCCAGAAAAATGTCCTCATAACCATCGACAGCTTCGTCAAACAGCGGAGCAACTTTCATAACAGGATCTTGGTGTGCGTTGCTCGAAGTACGTTCGATGTCGATAGTGCGAGGTTCAATGTCGATGTAGTCGATTCCGTGCTGCATAAGCTTCACGATCTCATCGTTGGTGAGTTCAGTTCCTTTATGCAGAATTAATACGCCGAATTGATTGAAAATATCATGCTTAAGACGGTCGCCGGGGCTGATTTCGATCACATGTAATTTCAAGAACGATGACACCTCATAATCTGCAGTTTTCCTTTATGATAGCAGGGAATAACTGGATTGGCAATGATATTCTGGGTCTTTCGATGCTATAGCTGTGATATTTGACCTGGCGCTGTGGGATTCCACGGCCCTTGCCCGTGCCCCTTCCATTCCGTTCCGTCCTCCCACACTTCTTTCTTCCAAATAGGGACGATTTGCTTTAGTCTTTCGATGGCATAACGGCTTGCAGCATAGCTATTATCACGGTGAGGCGTGGAAACGGCGATGATTACGCTGCCCTCGGCGATATCGACTTTTCCGATGCGATGGCTGATGGCGCACAGGGTACCTGGCCACTTCACGGCGATTTCTTCACCGATTTGCTTCATTTTAGACAGGGCCATAGGAATATAGGCTTCGTACTCCAGGTGGATCGTCCGCTGATCGCCGGTCATTTCCCGTGTCGTGCCGACAAAAAACAGCGATGCGCCATGGTTGGCCGTATTTACTTTTCTGGTCACCGCGTCGACCGAGAGGGGCTGCGAAGTAATCTCATACATCTGGTCTTCGGAACCGAAGCACCCCTGCTCCAAATCCCCTAGGCCTCCGGACACGGGGGGGATGAGAGCAATTTCGTCCTGCTCGGTAATGAGCAGCCCGCCTGCTGCATATTCTTGATTGACGGCAAGAAAAGACATGCTCACCAGAGCTGCGGCCTCCGGATATTGATCGGCGATATCCTGTTTTAACCGTTCGGCGGTAATAGCGTTTTGAGGATATGTTATTTCGATTTGTGAGGCGCCGATACGGTCAGCGAGCCCCGCGAATAGAAAAATCGTCAGCATCATTTTTATTTCACCCCGTAATACTTAATAAACCCCTATAATATATCATATTTAGGGAGACAATGATTAAATTTGAGGTATATAATATTTTACATCTGATCATTTTACCAGAACGGCTGTACAGGCATAGACCGAGGGGGGACAATCATGCTGCCGGATACGAACCAGGATATTTTAACGATACTGTATACCAACGATTTGCATAGCCATTTCGCTGCCATGGAGCGGATTGCCTCTATGGTGAACAATTTTCGCGAGCAGGAAAATGGGGACGTACTGCTACTGGATATCGGCGATCATATGGACCGCGCCGCTCCCGAGACGGAAGGCACGATGGGACAAGCCAATGTTGATGTTCTGAACCTGATGGGGTATGACGCAATCACAATAGGCAATAATGAGGGCCTGACTTTTACGCCTGATCAGTTGGATCAAGCTTATGCAGGACTAGCCTGCGAAGTTGTCTGTGCGAACATGCTGGATGCCAAGACCGGCAATCCGCCTGTATGGATGAAAAAGCAAACCGTTCTTACGCGGGGAGGCATCAAAATCGGTTTGGTCGGCGCGACAGCCGCCTATGTCGAATTTTACAAATTGCTGGGTCTGACTGCGCTCGAACCGCTAGAGTCGATAGCGAAATCGGTAAATGAATTGCGCAGCGAGGCCGATCTTGTCGTAGTAATGTCGCATTTAGGCCTGTCCTTCGATCGCCAGCTTGCAGAGCAGGTTCCCGGGATTGACCTGATCCTTGGGGGCCATACACATCATCTGCTGGAGGAGCCGCTGTGGATCGGGCAAACGGCGATTGCGGCGGCGGGGAAATTCGGAAGGCATCTCGGGCAAATTACGATTGGGCGGGACGCGGCAACCGGAGCGGCAAAAGTCGTCTCAGGCATCTGCCTGCCCGCTGAGAGCGGGCCGGAGCATCCCAAAGTGGTTGAGGCGCTGGAGATACATAGGCGCCGGGCCGTAGAGCGCATGGCGCGAACCGTCGCCGTTATCGAAGAGGAATTGCCGATTCGTTACGATGTTGAATCTCCGTTTGGCAATTTGCTCGCGCAAGCGGTAAAGAGGTTTACGGGAAGCGACCTGTCGATCGTAAATAGCGGCCAATTGCTCGCTGGACTGCCTGCCGGAGAAATTAGCGAAGGCATGCTCCATGAACGTTGCCCCTCACCCATTAATCCTTGTCGCATGAATTTGCTGGGCAAGCATATATTGTACAGCTTGGAGGAATCGCTGCTTGTGGATTTTACGGACAAGGTGATCTTCGGGTTTGGCTTTCGCGGCAAGCAGCTCGGCGGCATTTGCGTCGACGGCATGGAAATCATCTATGATCCGGAAGGCGCGCCTTATCATAAAGTCATCGAAGCAAGTGTACAGGGAGTTCCGATCGTTCCGGAGCGGATTTATTCGGTGGGCACGCTGGACATGTTTACGTTTGGCATTGGTTACGAGTGCCTGAAGCAGGGCAGCGAGCAGGAATTTCTGCTGCCGGAGTTCCTGAGGGATCTGCTGCGGATGGAGCTTCAGACGGCTGGCGCCGTTGAGAGCTGCTTCTATCGCCGCTGGCAAAGCCGAGCCAAGAGCTGAATTAATAAGCGGCGGGGCCGCTTGATGATAAGGAGGGGGCCATGAATTCTTTTGTCGCGATTATTCTGGGGATTGTAGAAGGCTTGACCGAGTTCATCCCGGTATCTTCGACGGGCCACATGATACTGACGGCCAAGCTGTTAGGCTATAACGACTCCACTCCCGAGATGAAAACATTTATGATCGTGATTCAACTTGGGGCGATTTTGGCTATTTCATGGGTATACAGGGAACGGATCGTTCAACTGTTAGGATTGAACAGGAAGCCAGAGCCCTTATTTCGGAACCAGGCTCCTGCAAGGCGCCTTGATCTCCTGCATGTCATTTTAGGTATCGTACCAGCCCTTGTGGTTGGCTTCTTCTTCCGGGATTTCATCAAAAGCCTTTTCAGTCCCCAGACCGTCCTCTGGGCGCTGCTCATCGGCGGGATATTCATGATCGCAGCGGAGTGGTTTTCCAAGAATAAGGCTCAGGTAACCGCCAAGGATATCGACCAGCTTACTCACAAACAAGCGCTGATGATCGGACTGTATCAATGCATATCCGTCCTGTGGCCAGGCTTCTCCCGCTCCGGCTCGACTATTGCGGGCGGAATGTTCAGCGGGGCAAGCTACAAGGCTTCCGCCGACTTCTCTTTCCTGATCGCGATACCGATCATGTTTGCCGTTTCGGGTTATGAAATGCTGGATTCCTACCGATATTTTACTGTAGATACTATAGGATTTTTTGCTATCGGTTTTATCGTTTCATTTATCGTGGCTTATATCGTGGTCATGGCCTTCTTAAAATCCATACAGAAAATTCAGCTTAGGCATTTCGCTTATTATCGTTTCGTTCTTGCTGCTTTATTTTGGACTTTCATCATGCGATAGTTCCGGGCGACAAGCCAGTCATATCACATTATAAAGCCGCTTTTCGCAATGACATACATTAATAACCTAACCATAGAGACGGAAGTGGATTTATCATGCGATTAATACCTATTAACTCATTACAGGCCGGTATGAAATTGGGGAAGAAAATATATAATGAGGACGGTATCGTCCTTCTATCCGAAAATGCAGAGCTTACCGAGGCGGTCATCCGGCGGCTGCGCAGTCATGGCCTGAATTTCGTGTACGTGGCCGATCCGCGAACGGAGGACGTCGTTCCCGTCGATATGATCGAAGAAGAAACACGGCGCAGGGCGCTGAAGGAGATCCGGACGAATTTCCAGAAAATGACTGGGTCTACGGTCAAGGGTCTCGTCTATCCCTATCTGGGCAAGGCGTTCTCCGGCCTCGTCGAGGAGATTATGGATGATCTCAGCGCCAGGGAAGACGCCATGATCATGATGATGAACATCAACAGCATGGATCATTATTTATATCGTCATTCCCTTAACGTTTGCATATACACGATTCTACTAGGGCAAATTCACGGATATTCCAAGAGCGAGCTAACCCTCCTCGGCCTTGGCGCACTGCTGCATGATATCGGAAAAACCATGCTCCCGCTGGAGCTGCTGACCAAGACGGGCAAGCTGACGGATGCGGAGTACGAGCAAGTCAAGCAGCATGCGGAGATCGGGTTCAAGATGCTAAAGGATGAGCCCGGCATTCCCTTAGTCTCCGCTCACTGCGCTTACCAGCATCATGAACGTTTGAACGGCAGCGGCTATCCCCGAGGAATCCAGGGAGAAGAAATCAGTGAGTTTGCCCGCTGGATCGCCATTACGGATTCCTACGATGCTATGACGACCCACCGGGTGTATCGCTCTGCGATGCTGCCCCATCAAGCGCTTGAGGTGTTGTATACGGGGTGCGGCCATTTATACGAGAAATCCAAGCTTGAGTTGTTCCGCGACCGGGTTGCCATTTACCCGTTGGGTATGGCGGTCAGGCTCAGCACGGGGGAAAAGGGCATCGTCGCCAAAATCCATGGCATCTTCCCGCAGCGTCCCGTCGTCCGTGTATTGACCGACCCTTACGGGGAGGATCTGAAGGTGCCTTACGACGTGGATTTATCGCAGCAATTATCCGTGGTAATTACGGAAGTGGACGGAACGAATCAAATTGGTTAACATAATGAAGTGGATTCTTTAGGCGTAATAGGGTCTCAAGAGGGAAGATGTGCCGCAATGGAGCACTCTTTTCTTTTTTAGGTTAATAAAAGAAATAAGGTGGGCCAATAATGAAAATACTTAAGCATAACTCTGCGATGATAGCGCCGGTGAGTCCGAAGGATGATCCTTGGGATCCCATCGTCTCCCTGCGGGAGTTCGGGCGTCATGTACTGACTAGCGTGGAAATGACGGTCACGAATTTATGCAACATGCGCTGCGAGCACTGTGCCGTCGGGGACAGCCTGGTGCTGAAGGAGCCGGAGCAAATACCGCTGGATCTGATGCTGCGGCGCTTGGATGAAGTGGAGCATTTGCAGACGATAAGCATTACCGGAGGCGAGCCGACCTTCCGCAAGCAGATGGTGGATGAGAAGATTCTGCCGATCCTGAAATATGCGAAAGAGCGCGGGGTACGCTCGCAGATCAACTCTAACCTGACCCTCGATTATGAGCGGTATGAGAAGCTGATTCCCTATCTGGATGTGATGCATATTTCGTTCAACTATACGAATGAACAGGACTTCTATGAGATAGGCTTTGCCAATAGCGGGCATCCTGTGAAGAAGGAAGTTGCCTCCAAGCTGTATGACACGATGATTGAAAATTCGCGTAAATTAAGCGAGGCGGGAATGTACATATCAGCTGAATCGATGATTAATTACCGCACTCACGACAAGCTGCCGGCGATTCATAAGCTGATTACGGAAATGGGCTGCCGCCGGCATGAGGTTCATCCGATGTATGCATCCAATTTCGCCAAAGGACTACCGGTATTATCGCTCGATGAAATGCGCCGGGCGATTCATTCCTTGCTCGATGAGCGTAATAAAGAGATATGGATGCTGTTCGGCACCCTTCCGTTCTATGCCTGCAACAACAACGAAGCTGATACAGCTTTGTTGAAGCGGCTGCGCGAGGAACCATTGGTCACGGTACGCAATGACCCGGACGGCAGAAACCGAGTGAACGTGAACATGTTTACGGGGGAAGTGTTCGTAACGGATTTTGCAGACATTCCTTCATTCGGCAGCGTGCATGAGGAACGGTTGGATGTTATATTTGCCAAATGGCTGAACGAACATCCGCTCAATCAGAAAGTAAATTGTTATTGCGAGGCGGCCAGCTGCTGCGGTCCAAACCTGCTCGTTGCAGACATGTATTATAAGGACACCGACTTCAAATCCCGCAAAGCAATCACATTTTAGAAAAGAGGCGCTGTACCTATGCCCGATGGACATACGGAATTCGAGGTTGGCAAGCTGATATTCAATTTGTTTCTAGTCATTATTTTAGTACTATTGAATGGATTTTTCGTTGCCGCGGAGTTTTCGCTCGTTAAGGTGCGTCAGTCTAGGCTGACCCAGCTCGTCAGCGAAGGCAATAAGCGTGCAACCTATGCGCTCAAAGTAAATAAAAAACTGGATGCCTATTTATCAGCCACGCAATTAGGAATTACGTTGGCCTCGCTTGGACTGGGCTGGGTCGGTGAGCCGGCCATATCCGAGTTGTTGATCGAACCTTTGATGCATAAAATCGGCGTAACGGATGCTACACTGATTGCTACCGTCTCGGTTGCGGTAGGGTTTGCGATCATCACATTTTTGCATATCGTTATTGGGGAGCTCGCTCCGAAGTCGCTCGCGATTCAGAAATCGGAGTCGACATCGTTATGGCTGTCCGCTCCTCTCCTGTTCTTCTATCGAGTGTTCCTGCCGGTAATCTGGCTGTTGAATTCGGCAGCGAACGGCTTGCTGCGGCTTATCGGTATCCAGCCGGCCGGCGAGGGCGAAGCAGCCCATTCGGAGGAGGAAATTCGCATTCTGATGGATCAGAGCGCGAAGAGCGGCGTCATCGACCAAGACGAGATGAAGCTGATGGACAATCTGTTTGATTTCTCCGATTTACTGGCGCGGGAAGTCATGCTGCCGAGAACCGATATGGATTGCTTGTACACGAATCTTTCCTGGGAAGAGAATATGAAGATCGTAGTGGAAACGAAGCATTCCCGGTATCCGGTCGCTGTAGAGGACAAGGACCAGATTATCGGATTCGTGCATCTGGCCGATCTGTTCCTGCCCGACGGAGGAAGCACCAGGGATATTGCTCGAATCGTACGGCCGATCCTGAATGTGCCGGAATCCATGGAAGTCAGCCATGTGCTGCGCCTTATGCAGAAGAAGCATTCCCAACTGACCGTCGTGGTGGATGAATATGGAGGCACGGCGGGGCTGCTGACGGCCGAGCGAATCATGGAGGAAATCGTCGGCGATCTTTACGATGAATTCGACATGGATCGCCCGGAGGTCGAAAAGCTCAGCGACGGCACCTTTTCCGTGGATGGCCGGATGCTCATCGAAGACGTGAATGATTTGACGGGAGTCACGATCGAACACGAAAAAGTGGATTCCATCGGGGGATGGCTGTTTAAAGAACTGGACGGAGCCCCTGCAGTAGGGAGAAGCGTTCAGGTCGAGAATATGCTCATTGAAGTGGCTGAAGCCGAACCGCTTCGCATCATGCGGGTAAATATCAAGCAGGTCAGTGAGCAGGACGGGACGCAAGATTCCGATACGGATGCGGAATCGAATGGGAAATCTCAAGAATACGAGCCCGGCATTTAATAAAAACTCCTATCAAGGTGAGGGAATCGCCTTGGCAGGAGTTTTTTTCTGTTTTTTTGCTGTATTGCTGCGATTGGTGGTTCATATTCTGGGCGAACGTCATATGTTAATGGTGAGGATCGGGAGCGGTGTCTCACTTGAAAGCAGAACAATTTAAAAGAGTGAAGGAGGAACGATCGTTGAGTCATCCGTTGAGTCATCCCCAAGAGGTAGCCTGGGCCCCTTTTGTCGGCCCTTTTGACCCCTGTCCGCCGATATTGTGCAAGACGTACAGTACGCCCCCGCACCTGTTTATGCACTTTCAGCCGCTGAATCTTCCTCAGTTTAGTCCGGAAGATGCGTTAAGGCACGGAACGTTGTGGCCTGCACTCTACAGTCCCTATGAGTCCAAGTGGGGAAAAGGAAGGTGAGATGATGTCACACAAAGGCAATTTGGACCCGCAATTTTATGAGATGCTCGAAAAACTGCAGGCACTTGATTTCGTGCTTGTCGAATTAAACCTATTTCTCGATACGCACCCCGATGATCTTGCTTCCATTCAGCAATATAATCAGCTTGCCCAGGAACGTGCCCAGCTTGCCAGCCATTTTCAGCAGCTCTATGGCCCTCTGATGAACTTTGGCCACTCCTTTTCGAAATTTCCATGGGAATGGTCGAAGGTTCCATGGCCATGGCAGGTGTAATGCTTGCTTCATGGCAGCTTGCTGAAAATGACTAAGGAGGGAAATGCAAAAACATGTGGGTCTATGAAAAAAAGCTCCAGTATCCCGTACGGGTAGGGAAATGTGATCCTCGGATGGCTAGGCTGCTGCTCGAACAATACGGCGGAGCCGATGGGGAGTTAGCGGCTGCGCTGCGGTATTTGAATCAAAGATACACGATTCCAGACAAAGTTATCGGTTTGCTCAATGATATTGGAACCGAAGAATTCGCCCACCTTGAAATGATTGCCACGATGGTATACAAGCTGACGAAGGATGCGACGGTAGAAGAACTCGACGCTGCGGGATTGGCTCCGCATTATGTTGCGCATGACAGCGCGCTGTTTTATGAGAATGCTTCCGGCGTGCCGTGGACGGCAGCCTATATTCAGGCGAAGGGTGATCCGATCGCTGATCTGTACGAGGATATCGCGGCAGAAGAGAAGGCGCGGGCTACATACCAGTGGCTCATCGACATGACCGATGACTGCGATTTGCAGGATGGTCTGAAGTTCCTGCGCGAACGGGAGATTATTCACTCACTGCGCTTCCGCGAAGCAGTGGAGATTTTGAAGGATGATCGGGGCAAGAAAAAGGTATTTTAAATGGCGCCCTAATTTGAAATGAAGGTGGTATCCGATGTCCAAATCCAAACGCGGAAAAGCGTTATGGACGCTTCCCTCCAGAGGCCGCGGCACCTGCCCGGTATGCAGAAGCACGCGCATCAAATTGCTGTATACGAGAAAAAGCAGCTCCGAGCAGGTTTTGAAAGTGTGCAAACGCTGCTTCCTTGCTCCTCAGGAAAAAATCGACGCTGCCGCCGGAGCGCTTGGCGTATAGGAAGGGGCGCAAATTTATTCTGACTAGCAAATTGGCATTGTATTGCTCTTAAAGAACAGATAAAGAGACGGTCTTTTGGCTGTCTTTTTATTTTTTTATGCCTAGCTTGACCCTTCCGACTTCCATTTGGGAAGCGAAGTACCTAGATAATAGAAATATTTTATAACCATATAATACTATAATACATATATTTAGTGAATAAATGGTATATTATAATTGATATCAACAAAACCTAATTTTTACTAATTTTAGATCGAGGTGTAGAGATCTGAGAAAGATTGATAATTTGTTGCATGTCTGTATTATTGGGGTTGTACTATTTGGAGGGCTTTTTTTATTCAGGTATTTAATTAATAAAGAATTTAGTTTGGTAGAACTAGTTTTAGCCTGTATCTTCGTGCTTACTCTAATACTTGTTCTTTATTGGAGAACTAAAAAGCGATAAAAGCTTCATCGATACTTTCTTGCACTCTGATTGCCTATAGCTACCGACAACTCCAACTGTTCTTGGGACAGAGCCGTATACCTTGTTTCGGGCAAATGGCCCCGAGACTGTAAATCTTGAGGGCATTTTATATCAGGACACAATCGAAGGGACTACGCTATTTATGATCCATCATAAGAATGACCTTGGAGAACTATCCCGAAGTGGCGGGGAGATTGGCTGTAGCAAGATATTTCGAATCGATGATTAGCGGCAGTACCAGCAAGAGCATGATTTTTGCGCCGGGAGAGAAGAAATTGATATTTACGGAGCTCAGCGCAACTGCCGTGCCAAACGGTGATGTCGTCAGCCTGAAGCTGATCTTTTGAGTGATGGCCCTATTCAATATACAGTGCTGATCGTCAAGGCAAGCCATGACCCATTAGAGGAGCTCCCTATGCTGCCTCAGCTTGATCCAAAGGAATCGATCATTCGGGGGGAACTTCAAGGATTCAGCCCGTGTATTCGAATATAACGAACTGGTAGGGACAAAGCAGGAGCGGTTGCCGCTAACCGATAATACCACCGATCCTTTTCAAAAAGGTATCGACGGAATCAAGCTTACCGAAGCAACGAATCCCGGCAATTACGGAGTGCTTTGTTTTTTTGTCGTAGTTTTGTTACCCTTCTACTAATTATGAGGAAGTAGGTATTGAAAATATAAAGAGATTTTAGTTCATGTTCGAATGAACTAAAATCTCTATTTTTATAACCAATAACCATCTTATGGGATGATTTGCGCTTGACTCCACTCGGAATAAAGCTCTGGATGATGGTGACTTACGTAAGCGATAAATGGCTGCAGGCGGCCGATGTTGGACAAACTTTGCAGCATATGTTGAGGATAGGGTTGTACTGTCCGATATGAATTAACATGATCGATGACCTTTAATGTATTTTCAGGAGTTACATAGACATGCCGTAATGCGGTATCGATACGAGTGAACTGCACCCGTTTCATCTCTTTGAGTATCAATACTAACTGTTCGGCAATAAAGTCTGGAAAATCTGATCTGTTGGAGAGAAATGTTTTTAACCCAGGCCCGCTGAAGTATTCCATCACGATGTAATTCCTGCCGACCTCATAGACCAGCGGAATAAAGGAAGCGGAAGCAGCCGCATGTAAAGTCCTGGCTTCGCTCTCTGCATCTGATTCATTTACGTAAATTTTAACGCATCGTTGGGCAGATATTTGAAATACTGCTCCTTGAGCACCTGCACCAATATAAGGAAGCTCAGTCGGGTTATGATGGCCGACTTGATACGGGACACCTGGTATATTATTACCAGGGAAAACAGTAATTCTATCGAAATTATTCATATTGACCCTCCATGATATTTGTAATGTTTATACCAGACAGGGAAGTTATAGATTATGGACTGAATCAAGGAATTCATAGCATTTCGTCGATGTTCCATATAATTGATCAAGGTGATTACATCCTGTTCGGATACGCCCCATTCCACTGGGATATTGCTGGCGGCGTTAAATAAGTCATCCCGTGTCAAGGAATGCAGCTTGGAAAGCGATTCGCGAAAAGGGTGCATACCATCAATAAAAGGGACGAAGCGTTGATAAAGCGTTCCCCAATAAGCCGTGTAATTGTTCATCTTATTTAGTAACGTTTTAGCGTTCCAATGGGGGCCGTTAAACACATTGGCTTGATCGATCATCCATAGCTTCGGCTCAGGCCCTCCTGCAATGATTAAATTTTGCTTATCCTGCGTCCAAATATGCCGATCATTATTATCAAGCCAGTAATCGAATAAAATCATATCAGCGGCCTGACCGATATTTGTGCATCTAGCAAGGTCAAGGTCGTTCGGATGGAGTATGCCATGAGGGATGAACCGGCTGCCGAAATGCGGACCTTTGTGTAAGGTAGGACTGTCAGCAACTCCTTCAGGTACGAAAATGATCTTGCCGTCTGGAATGGGGAGGTCCATCCTTTTTGCTAATTGGCTGCAAATTAACTCGTTAACCAGAACCTTGACTCCCTGGGGATTAGATAACAATTTGATAACATAATGGTCTCCGTCACTGCAAAGTACTAGATGGGGCATGCTCCAACCCGGTAACGGTTGAATATATTGGGCAACTTGCAGCATAATATCACCCCTCTCATTTCATATAATTAAATTATGCCAAAATAAGATAAAAGATTGGTCTAATGAACAAGTAGATTCGCTGATTTAAACGATCTTTTGAGGGATTTTTATTTTCACCGCTTGACTTGGAGTGAACTCCAGGTGCAATAATACGAGATAATCAGGAGGTGAACCGGATGAAGATTACAGAAGTGAGCGAAATGTTTGGCCTATCGCCGGATACGCTCCGCTATTACGAGCGCATCGGATTGATTCCCCGCGTAAACCGCAATCCAGGCGGAATCAGGGAGTATACGGAAGAGGACTGCAAATGGGTCGAATTTGTCAAATGCATGCGGGACGTGGGTCTGCCCATCGAAGCATTGACGGAATATGTACGCTTGTTTCAGCAGGGAGACGAAACGATCGAAGCAAGAAAAGAACTATTGGCTGAACAGCGCAATCAGCTTCAAACCAGAATGGACGAGATGAAGAAGACGCTGGACCGCCTCGATATAAAAATAACAAGATACGAGCAGACCGTATTTGAAAAAGAAAGAATGCTGAGAATACCAGCAGAATAGCTTCTTACTAGGGAGGGATGAAGCGTGGAGCGTCTTTGGACGAAGTCGTTTATTTTTATAACGGTAGGAACGCTGCTTCTGTTCACTGGATTTTACTTGCTGCTTCCAACGCTGCCGCTGTTCATCAAAGAGCTGGGTGGCGACGAAGCGCAGGTCGGCATGGTAACGGGGGCGTTTATGTTGTCTGCCGTCATTTTTCGTCCGATCGTTGGCGTGCTGCTGGATCGGTTCGGCAGACGTCCCTTTATCGTTTGGGGGCTAATTCTTTTTGCATTGGCGATGTATATGTACGATTGGATCGGCGGCATCGCCGTCTTAGTCTGGATTCGCATCGTCCACGGGATGAGCTGGGCAGTATCTACGACGGCGCTGTTTACGGCCGCTACGGATATGATTCCCGCTACCCGCCGCGGGGAGGGCATGGGCTGGTTTGGCACGGCTATGACGCTCGCTATGGCGGTTGCTCCGATCTTCGGCATCTGGGTTATACAGCATTTATCGTATAGCGCCCTGTTTTTATCCGCCGTAGGTCTTTCCGCCGCAGCACTGCTGTTTACATTTGGCGCCAAGATCCCGTTTCGGCCGCAAAAGAAAACTACCAGAATCGAGCTCTTCGAAAAATCCGTCCTGCCCGTTACAGCGGCTGTCTTTTTCCTGACGATAGCTTACGGGGGCATCACGACCTTTGTTCCGCTGCTTGCCAATTCGGTCAAGGTTAATTCCGGCACTTTCTTTCTCGTTTATGCCGTGATGCTATTTTTAACTCGTCCTATCGCGGGAAAGCTATCGGACCGTCATGGTGAGGCATTTGTCATTATTCCCTCTCTTGTGATTACGATTCTGGCATTGATGGTCCTCAGCTTCTCGACCGGACTATTTGGTATGCTGGCATCGGCTGTTCTGTACGGCATTGGCTTTGGCTCTGCGCAGCCGACGCTGCAAGCAGCAACGATCCGTCTTGCCCATCCGGAACGGAGAGGGGTAGCGAATGCCTCATTATTGACAGCTACCGATCTTGGCATCGGGCTGGGTGCGATCATGCTAGGCTGGGTCTCTCAGCATACCAGCTACCAGGTATTGTTTACGGTTAGCGCCGCTTCGGTTGCAATTTCCCTGCTTCTGTTCATTTTATTTGTAAAACACTTGTTGAAAAACAGAGGTCTTCACTCGGAGAATGAAGCTGATCTTACGACTAAAATGAATTGACGCAGCTTACTGTAGCGCAGCATACGCCGGGATCGGCCAACCGGAGGCTTTGGATAACCAAAGTCTCCGGTTTTTTTATTTCCAAAACATGTATTTATTTTTCGGAAAAACTATTGACCAATACGATATATCGCTATAATATAACGATATATCGTATTGAGAGGTGAACGTATATGAGATTTCACAATTACGGTGCTTGGCGGGCGAGTCAGCTCGAGCGTGGAAGATATTCAAAGGAAGAGGTTTACCAGGATATATTTTTAAGGCATCGTCATGGCGGTGGTGGAGGAGGATTCGGGGGACGGGGAGAAGGCAAGCGTTTTTTTGAGCGGGGGAAGTTCAAATTTGCTCTCCTTGAGCTGCTGGCGGCAGAACCAATGCACGGCTACCAGTTGATTAAGACGATGGAAGAGAAAACGGGCGGCCTGTATTCGCCAAGCCCCGGCTCCGTGTATCCGAATTTGCAGTGGCTTGAAGATATGCAGCTTATAGGTTCGACCGAGAAGGACGGCAAGAAGCTGTATCATATCACGAAGGAGGGACGGACTTATCTTCAAGAACAAAGAGGGGAAGAAACGGAGCGGCCGGAGTATCCGTGGGAGCATCCTGGACGGCACCGCCCCCATGGCAGAGGGCATGGCAAGCATCTACTGCGTGGTCTGATGAAGGATTGGTCCGAGGTTGTTCATTTGATGGCGAGAGCGTCGGAAGCGGCAAAAGTAAATCCCGGCTCCAAGCAAGCGCAGGAGTTCCAAGAGATTATGTCCAAGCTGAGGGTCAGTTTATCCGAAAACCTGGCTGCCTTTCCGGACTCAAACAAGGGTGGAGCTGGAGCTGTGCCGCCTCCATCCCCAAATGAGCCGTTCGCGGACGATGGCCGAGACGGTGAATAAGGGCTGAACCTGCATGTAGAGGACGTGATTTGTATTGTCTAACAGCGTTTTAAAGCCATTTTTCAAACAATCATGGCGCATTTACCTCGCATCGTTTGCGCTGCATGCGGTTGCCAGTATCGTTTTTGCTTATTTCCCCAAGGTGCTGGGTGACTTTACGGACCAGCTTCAGACTGGTACGCAGGGGGTTCACGATGTCGGGCGCTACAGCTTGTTGCTGCTCGCGATCGGTGCGGGGCACGCGCTTATCGGCGGTTACGGACAATATCTCATCATGTATATCGGCCGCTGGTTCGATTTTGTCACCCGCCGCAGACTATTCCTTCATTTCTCCGAGCTGAGCGAGCAATATTATTCGCGCAACGGTGTGGGCAGGATGCTGAGTTATTTCATGAATGATGTTACCGGCGTTAGAGAATCGATCTCCATGGGAATCAACCAAATGGCCATGGCGGCCATGCTTCTCATCTCCTGCGTCAGCGCCATGGTTCTAAGCGATATTCCGCTATTTCTCATTGCAGCATCAGTTGCTCCGCTGCTCTTCATTCCCTGGATCGTGGCCCGCTTTGGCCCGGCTATTCGCAAACGGTCGCTGAAAGTACAGGAGGCGCTTGGGGCAATGACCGAGTCGGCTGAAGAGCAATTCGCTGGCATACGGGTCACGAAGAAGTTCGCTGCTGAGCAGGTCATGATCAAGCGTTTTGGCTCCTACGTCGACCGGATCCGGGACAATCAGCTGTCGCTTGTGCGGATGTCTTCGCTCTTCCAGGCACTCGTGCCGTTCCTGGGGTCGTTGTCCTTGATCGTGGCGCTGGCGCTCGGCGGGTACCTGACCGTCACAGGTAGGATTACGCTCGGTAATTTCGTCGCGCTGACGTTGTATATCCGCATGCTGATGAACCCGCTGCAGCAGATCGGCAATGTGATCAATGTCGTGCAGCGCTCAAGGGCGTCATTGCAGCGGCTCAATGAACTGTTAGCCGTTCAGCCGGATATCGTTGAGGCCGACGACGCCGTTCCGGTGGAGCTTGGGCAAGCTGAAGTCCGCATCCAAGGGCTGACCTTCTCCTACCCGGAAGCAACGCGGCCCGCGCTCAAGGGGATCAATCTGGTCATCGAGCCGGGCATGACACTGGGTATCGTTGGACGGACGGGCAGCGGCAAGACGACGCTCGTCAAGCTGCTGCTGCGTACGTATGACTCGCCTGCGGGGACGATACAGATTGGTGGAGCGGATATCCGTCAGCTGACGCTGGGGAGCCTGCGCAAGCAGATTGCTTACGTTCCGCAGGACGGATTCCTCTTCAGCACGACGATTCGCGAGAATATCGCTTTTTCCAGGCGGGAAGCCGTTCAGGAAGAGATCGAAACCGCAGCCAGGCAGGCACGGGTTTATGACAATATCATTGCCTTTCCGGATCGCTTTGAGACGAAGCTGGGGGAGCGGGGCATTACATTGTCCGGCGGACAGCGTCAGCGAACGAGCCTGGCTCGCGGTCTGATCAAGCAGGCGCCCTTCATGATTCTGGATGATAGCGTCAGCGCGGTCGATGCGGTCACCGAGACGGAGATTTTGCAGGCTATTCAGGACGAGCGCCGCGGCAAGACCACGATCATTATCGCGAACCGCCTGAGTGCCGTGAAGCATGCAGACCTCATCATCGTTATGGATGAAGGACGAATCGTCCAGGGCGGCAGGCATGAGGAACTGCTCGCCGAGCCGGGGCTGTATGCCTTGCTCCATTCGATTCAAGAGGAGGGAAGCCAGCATGCGGCAGGCAATGAATAACTGGCAGCTGGATCAGAAGGCAGGTCTCGGCGATCAGCCGAAGAAGAAGCCGCAGTATCGGTCGGCATTTCGAGTTTTGAGCTCTTATACGAGAGGGCATCGGGGTACATTTGCGCTGGCCGTGTTATGTACGCTGATTGCTATTGCCGCCGAATTGTTCCAGCCCTATCTGGTGAAGGTGGTGATTGACGACAATTTGCTGGCGGGCAAAAACGAATACGGCGGACTGCTTACGATCTGCATCATCTATTTCGTATTGTCGGCCTCGGGACTGCTGTTCAATTATTTGCAGAACAATTTGTTGCAGTACGCCGGACAAAGCATCGTCGCCAAAATACGCAAGCAGTTGTTCGAGCATATTACGAAGCTCTCCATGTCTTATTTTGATAAGACACCGAGCGGCAGTCTGATCACGCATGTGTCCAGCGATACCGAAACGCTGAACCAATTTTTCCATCAGGTGCTGCTCACGCTGCTGCGCGACGGTTTGACCTTGCTGTTCATTCTGGTCATGATGTTCCAGCTTGACGCGACGCTCGGGGCATACTGCTTGGTGCTGCTTCCGTTGATTGCGGTCATCGCGGTAGCCTTTCGTTCATTCATGCGCAATACATACCAGATGGCGCGCACTCGTCTGTCCCGGCTCGTGTCGTTCGTCGCCGAGAACCTGTCTGGCATGAGCCTCATACAGGCATTTCACCAGGAGAAGGAGCAGGCGGAGCAGTTCATGGAGCGGAACGACGCTTATTACAAGGCCAACATCCGCGAGATTCGCACGCATGTGATGTTCAACCGCTCATTCGATTTGCTCAGCAATCTAACGATCGCGTTCGTGGTATGGATCGGGGGCAAGGGGGTTTTGAACCACGCCCTTGAATTCGGCGTTCTGTATGCATTCATCACATATATCCGCCAGTTCTTCCAGCCGATCAACGCCATTACGCAGCAGTGGAACACGCTGCAGTCGGCAACCGTGGCGGTCAATCGAATCTGGGGAGTGCTCGATATTAAGCCCGATATCATGGATAGCCCGCAGCCGCAAGAGGTGGAGCGGGACTCGGTACAGGGACGTATCGATTTTAATGATATTACCTTTGGCTATGAGAGCGGTGCGCCGGTCATTCGCGATTTGAGCCTGCATATCCGCCCAGGGGAGATGATCGGCATTGTGGGCGCGACCGGCGCGGGCAAGAGTTCGCTCATCAGCCTGCTGTGCCGGTTCTACGATGTGCAGGAGGGCAGCATTCTGATCGACGGCATCGATATCCGCGATTTGCCGCAGGCCGAGCTGCACCGGGTCGTAGGTCTGGTCCAGCAGGAGCCTTATCTTTACGCGGGAAGCATTGTCGACAATGTGCGAATGTTTGACGAGACCATTTCCCGTGATGAGGTGATTCGCGCTTGTGAGCTCGTAGGCGCGGACCCGTTGATCCAGCGCATGAAGGACGGCTACGATACGAAACTGTCTGAGCGGGGCAGCGGCTTGTCCGCAGGCGAGCGGCAGCTTCTCTCCTTCGCTCGCATTATCGCTTTCCGTCCGCAAATTCTGATTCTGGACGAAGCGACCGCCAACCTGGATTCCCAGACAGAGCTTCTCATCCAGCAGGCGCTGCAAATCGTATCCGAAGGGCGGACAACGCTGGTCATCGCGCATCGCTTATCGACCATCGTGCAGGCCGACCGGATTCTCGTCATGCGTCACGGGACGATCGTCGAGGAAGGGACGCATGCGGAGCTGCTTACGATGCGGGGCTATTATGAAGAGCTGTATCGTCATTCGCAAGGCCAGAAAATTTTTAAAACAGGGTAAATAAGAGGAGGAAATCTCATGTTAATTCAAACAAGAACGATTGTCGTACAAAAGGATAAGGTGGATCTCGTCATTGAGCGCTTTACTAAAGAAAGTCCGATGGATGCGATGGAGGGGCTTATCGATAAAACCGTCATGGTTAACCGGAAAAAACAAGAGCATGAAGAGGTCGTCGTCATGATCCGCTGGAGATCGGTAGAGGATTGGAAAAATTGGGAGAAGAGCGACGTCCATATCCAAGGGCATCGGCAGAATAGAGGCAAACCGGCACCGGATTACATTATTAGCACGACCGTCAATATGTATGAGGTGAAGGCCGTGAAGGAAGGCTTGAAACAAGAATAGTCCGAAAACTTGATTAGCTGGCCAGTTCGCGATAAGGCATTCAGACCCCTTGATGTATAAGGGATTTGAATGCCTTTTCTGCAAATACGTTTTCAGTTCAGCAATTCCGCAAATGGGCTATCCTGATAAAAAAAGTTCGGTTTAACGACCATATTGTCATATTTTGAATGGAAAATTTCCGTTGTTGCAGGGGATACTGGAGGGATAAGCCATGTCCAGTCTCCCGTTACGGATCGTTGATGCTTATTCTCTATCGTTTCGAACAATTTGAATTGGTCTGCGGCCGTATGATGATCCACGATGCTAACGCCAGCTAATTTGAAGGAATGAAGCACCGCAACGTTCAATTCAACAAGCGCCTTGTCTTTCCACAACGTGGCATTGGAGCTTTGGTCGAGTTTCATAAGCGATGCGACTTGGGGCAGCAGATTGTACCGTCTTTCATCAGCTAAATTGCGGGCGCCAATCTCCGTTTCCATATACCAGCCATTAAAGGGAGCGGCCGTGTATCTTAGTCCGCCAATTTCTAAGGCCATGTCCGAGACAAAAGGAACCCCGTACCATTGGACTCCAAGCTTCTCAAACTCTAGGCTGGGATGAGTAATCGGAACTTCAAGAACATCCTGCTTCGGAATTTCGAACCACTGTGGAGAGCGATCATCGATTTGGATAACCAATGGAAGAATGTCAAATCGCCCTTTATTCCCTTTCCAGCCTAAATGGAGGCAAGCTCTTGTGAAGGCGAGCGAAGCAGGATCGCCGATAACTTGGTTATTTTGTTCATATCCTGCATAGCGGATTAGCTGATGGTTCCAAATCCGGATTTGCGAGTTGTTCCTCATTTCCTTGAATACGGTAATGGCCGGACGGACTTTACCATCATTGGTGCCATATTGGATATGACGGAATATTGCAGCGGCCACTTCCTCTTCTGCTTGGGCGGCTCTGGCATCGAACACCTCAAGCGTTTTCCAGAACAATCGTCCGATGCAGCGATTGCTGTTGCGCCAAGCTAGTTTCGCACCTAAATTCAATTCCTCATAGGTGTGCGTATATGTACCGTATGAGTCAATTTCTAGTTGGATATCGGCCAGACGCTGCCCGCACTCCTCTTCTGTCCTGCCCAGCTCCTGGTAACATAATTCAATAAAAGCCTTCGCTTCTTGATATAAATCATTCTTCATCAGCATGAGGTTCCTCGCTTATACATTTTAAAAGTAACCTGATTCTATACTAAAATCGGATTCATCTCTACATAAGCGCCTCGTTGTTCAAAGAAGATTCACAGTGTTGACAACAAGAAAAAACCTTGATGCCTATTAGTCTGGCATCAAGGTTTAGTTATGATTACAGGTAAATTTCGCTTATTTTCCGATGAATTCTTGAACCCAGTAGCCGTTGTCATAAGCTACACCGATGTTGGTAAAGTTAGGGCTCATAATGTTTTGACGGTGGCCTTCACTGTTCATCCATGCGTTCATGACTTCAGCAGGTGTACGTTGGCCTTTGGCGATATTTTCACCGGCATAACTGTAGGAAACTCCAAACTGCTTCATCATATCGAACGGAGAACCATACGTTGGCGACTGGTGATCAAAATATCCATTTTCGCGCATATCTGCTGCTTTTGCGGCAGCTACTTTCGTCAAATCAGCTTGCGTCGCAAGCGGTTTTAGGCCTGCTTTGGCGCGTTCCTGGTTGACCAGATCAACGACTTGGGAAGCAAAAGAAGCAGCGTCCGATTGACCGGCGTTAGCATTGTTGTCCTTGCTAGGCGCTGTTGGCGCCGTAGGAGTCGTAGGTTTAGTTGTCGTTCCATTGCCGGCGTTGGCATCAGAACCGGTTGACGGCTTTTCGCTAGGTGTCGTCGGTTTTGTGCTTGGTGCAGTCGGCTTTTGGCTAGGTGCAGTTGGTGTAGTTGGCTTCTGGCTAGGTACAGTTGGTAGAGTAGGTATGTCCTTCTGCGGCTGCTCTGTTCCTATTGCCGGAAAATTAGGAATAATCGATTTCAGATCGTCCAATGAGCCGTTCCAATTCCATTTTGACAAGATTTGTTGAATTTGTTGATATTGTTGATTGCAATCTGTGCTAGGAGTTGAAGCGGCTTCTGCTTTTGCTCCTTGCGGCAGAACCAGTCCTGCAGCGAGTACGGCTGTGGCCATGCTTGTAGTTACTAGTGTTTTTAAATGTTTATTTTTCATAACATTATTCCCTCCGTATCATTCTATTAGTTCTTTGACAACATGATAGACTGAATCCGACAATGGTTACAAATTTGTAATTTCGCGCAAAATCATCTTAACATGTATTTAAGAGAATAGGGGAAGGTAAGTTATGGTTAAGGGAAGCTGCAACTACAAACATTGAAACAAGATAAGGAGCTATATATGTAAGAAAATATGTAAAACGGAAATCTTGATGTCCGCAAATCAAAAAAAATAAAAAAGCATCATGAAACCGTTGACAAAATCTTTTCG
Organism: Paenibacillus sp. YSY-4.3; assembly: GCF_054767475.1. Taxonomy (NCBI): domain Bacteria; kingdom Bacillati; phylum Bacillota; class Bacilli; order Caryophanales; family Paenibacillaceae; genus Paenibacillus; species Paenibacillus sp. YSY-4.3. The sequence goes on from NZ_BAABMC010000001.1 coordinate 520,714, forward strand.
GAATTGATATGATGTGGTTATTAAGATTTCAAATTACATGTTTAATAGAGGGAAAAGCCATGAATCAGGGTAGGAAATTGACCATTAAAGAGTTTGCCAAGGAAATTGGCGTCTCGCCTGCTACACTGGATCGGGTGCTCAATAATAGGGGTAACGTAAAGCGTGAAACCTATGAAAAAGTCATGGAGAAAATCAAAGAGTTGAACTACATGCCCAACAAATCGGCAAGTTTTCTGGCTCGAATGAATGATTTTTCTATGGCCATTGTGTTCCCGGAACATCCGGATTATTTCTGGAAGCAGGTAGAGAAGGGGATTCAGGTTGCTATTGATGAATTCCGTGATTTTGGACTCTCAGTTAGCATCTTTCGGTCTGAAGGATATGATTTGGAGCCGCAGAAGCAAATGGTTCAGCAGCTTATCGATTCGGGCAAGTACGACGCGATCGCTTTGTCGCCAAATGATCCGCTGGATATGGCCGAGCTCATTGACCGCGGAGTGGACAAGGGTATTACAATTTGTACATTTAACAGCGACTCTCCTTTGAGTAAGAGGCTGTTTTATGTCGGATGCGATTACCGTATTGCTGGCCGTCTTGCGGCTGATGTGTTATGCAAGTTCCTAGGGGGAAGAACCAGGATTGGTCTGGTGATGTCGTACACCAACTTTCAAATGCAGCAAAAGATTACCGGGTTCCGTGAGGTCGTTGACGAATACGATCATATCGAGATGATTGGCCCGTTGAGACTTCGTCAGGAGGACTACGATTCTCCGGAGGTTTTTGCCGATTATTTTCGGGAAGTGGATGGAATCTACGTATCAAGTGCGCGGCTCGATGTGGTTGCAAAGCATTTGGATGAGCTGGGGATGGAGAAGCGGCCGATTTTGATTGGTCACGATATGACTGAAGAAACAAAGATGTATATGGAGAGAGGCGTTATTACGGCGACGATCTGTCAGGACCCTGTGAACCAGGGGTATCTTACTGTGAAATCGATGTTTGACCACTTGGTTAACGGGCAAAAGATTGGATTGAAGGAGAACATTACCAAATTGGAGCTAGTGACCAAAGAAAATGCGCTTTATTACATTTAAATATCGTTAAGTGTAGTAACAGCGTTTTTTTTACATCAAAATGATGTGCGCACATCAGAGTGTGGTTTTATTCTGATGTATCAGCAGCGTTGTGGCATTACTGCCTCCGTTTTTAATACGAAGAAAAGCGGCAGTGCATGCAAGTATAAATAAATTCTAGCTAGGGGGAATGTGTATGTTTAAGAATGTAAGGGCTCTCATGGCAGCTATGGTTGCGGTTGTAATGCTGTTAACAGCATGCGCACCAAGTACCGAGTCGAGGAATTCAGGTTCATCTACGAACTCGGGCAAAGACGGTGACAAGGTAGTTATTCAGTGGTGGGATTCTATGACGAGTGAGGCAACTCAAGGCGCAATCCAAACGATTATCGCCGATTACGAGGCGGCTAATCCGAATGTGAAGATCGAACGGACATATATTTCATTTGCGGACATCAAGAACAAACTGCTCCTTGGTTCTGTTGGCAATCAAATGCCGGATATTGTCTGGCTGGATAACCCGGATCATCAAGCTTTTGCCGCCGCTGGAATTTTGGCGGATCTGACAGACGAGATTAAGGAGTGGGGACAGGCGGACAAATATTACGAAGGCCCTTGGTCCTCGACGATGTATGAAGGCAAGAACTATGGCGTGCCAATCGGCAGTAACAATCTGGCGCTCTATTACAACAAGGAAATGCTGAAAGCAAAAGGGATTGCGCCACCTAGCAATTGGGAGGAATTGAAAGAAGCTGCCAAGCAGTTAACAACTAATGATGTGTACGGATTCGCGATGACAGCAGTGAAAACCGAAGAAGGGACATTCCAATTCCTTCCCCTCATGTACCAAGCGGGAGCTGACATCGACAATTTTGACAGCCCAGGTACGGTAGAGGCGGCAACGCTGCTTCAGGATATGGTGAAAAACGGATACATGTCCAAAGAAGTAATCAATCAGAAGCAATCCGACACAGTGGTGCAGTTCTCCACAGGTAAGGTAGCGATGATGATAAACGGCACTTGGCAAATTCCGCTGCTTAGAAAAGAAGGGAAAGTTGACTGGGGTGTAGTAGAGCTGCCGGTGAACAAGCAGGGTGGTACGATCCTCGGCGGAGAAAACTGGGCGATTACGAAGGCTACTAAGAATAAAGATATCGCATTCGACATCATTAAATTCGCTAATGAGCCGGAACGTTTGAAAGCGTTTGATCAGGCGGCCGGACGTCTGCCAAGCCGCTCCGATTTGCTTAAGGATTCATTCTGGCAGGAAGACGAGGAGCTGAAGGTGTTCGCCGATGCGATGGAAGTGGCTAGAGCGAGAGCCTACGGACCAGAATATCCGAAAATCTCCGAAGCGATTCAAATCATGCTGCAGGAGGTCATTACCGGAAGCAAAACGCCTGAGCAAGCGGTCAAAGAAGCAGGCGCTAAGATTGAGCCGTTTGTTAAGAAGTAAACCGGAGCATGTAGAAACCATGGCATTCAGCAAGGGGGATGCATTGCTGCATCCCCATACACAGTAAATAGGGGGAGAAGTTATGTCCCATAAATCAGCAGTGAGCGGGAGCAGAGAACAGTCCCGTAGAGCCAGATGGTTCTCATCTTGGAATAACTACTTGTTTGTTGTACCTGCTTTAATATTTATGGTCGTATTTATCGGCTTTCCGCTGCTCTATAATCTCATGTTGAGCTTTCAGAATGTCAATGTGTACAATTTGAGCGGCAAGCACGACTTTATTGGATTGTCCAATTACATTAAATCATTAAAAGATCCGGTGTTTTACACCGCTCTACAGAACTCTGCAGTATTTACCGTGCTCAGTATCTTTTTCCAATTTACGATCGGATTTGCGCTGGCTTTGTTTTTTAATCAGAAATTTCCGGGACGCAATCTGTTTCGTTCTCTGATGCTGCTTGCCTGGATGCTGCCGGTAGTCATTAGTGGGACGATATTTCAGTGGATGATGTCCGGCGATTTCGGAGTTATCAATTATTTCCTTCAAACCTTGGGAATCATCGACCAGCCAATCAACTGGCTGAGCGAGGGCAGCACGGCTTTGCTGAGTACGGTCGTGGCCAATATCTGGATTGGTATCCCGTTTAATATGATTATTTTATTGTCCGGATTGCAAGGTTTGCCCGAGCATCTATACGAGGCTGCCAAGCTGGACGGAGCGAACCGTTTGGTGCAATTTCGGCATATTACGCTGCCGCTGATGCGTCCAACGATTCTTGTACTGATGATCCTGGGCATCATCAATACGTTTAAAGTATTCGATCTCATCTTTATCATGACTGCAGGCGGACCGGTGACGTCCTCGACAGTGCTGCCGATTTATGCCTATCAGATGTCCTTTACGACGCTGGAATTCAGTCAGGGTGCCTCGGTATCTATGATTATGTTCCTGATTCTAATCGTTATATCTATCGGGTATTTGAGAATGTCGAGTAAGGAGGAGGTCCACTAATGACGAATTCTAGATGGCGAATGGGCGGTGCGACCTTCATCGGCATTCTGATCATGATTGTGTTTCTTTTCCCGGTATATTGGATGGTAAAAACGTCAATCACGCCGGTGACGGAGCTTTATCACAATCCGCCGCATATTTTTCCGGTAGGAGCGACGTTCGAGTCTTACATTAATAACTTTGTTCGCAACCAGGATATGGTTGGCTACATCGGCAACAGCTTTATTATCGCTATAGGGACGATGATTTTGTCGCTGCTGCTGGCGATCCCGGCTGCGTATGCACTGGCACGGCTCCCGATCAAGGGCAAAGGCCTCATGATGATTTCAGTGCTATCGATTCAGATGCTGCCCGGCATTATGATGGCGATGCCGCTGTATATTATGTTCTCCAAGGTGCAGTTAATAGATAATTTTGCCGGATTGATCTTTGCAGATCTCATCCATTCCCTGCCGTTTGCCATTATTACGTTGCGTCCATTCTTCCTGGCGCTGCCAGGTGGGCTTGAGGAAGCCGCGATGATTGATGGCTGTAATAAATTTTCTTCGTTTACGAAAATCATTTTGCCGCTGGTCATGCCCGGACTTATGACGGTTGCTGTATTTTGCTTCCTGTTCGGCTGGGGGGACTTCATCTTCGCATTGACATTGACGACTAGCAATTCGGTTCGGCCGTTGACCCTAGGGTTGTACCGGTTTATCGGTCAGTACGGTACGGAGTGGAACAATCTGATGGCGGTTGCCACGATTGCAGCACTACCAATCATCGTTATTTTTATCTCCATGCAAAAATATGTGGTTGGCGGTATCACGGCCGGTTCTATGAAAGACTGAGCTAACAGGAGCAAGGCAAGCGAAGCGGTATGAGGAAGAGAGACTAGGAGGAACTGTGATGAAACCACGGATTTATATTGCAAGGGGCTTGCCGGAGCCCGTGGCCGCCTATTTAGAAGAGCATTGCGAGTGTCGGTATTGGCAGGGGCCAAGAGATATTACCGAAGAGCATCTAGCGGAGGAGATTGGTGATGCGGAAGGTTTGCTTGTCACAGGGACCCCAATTGGGCAAGCGGTGCTGGAAGCAGGCTCGAGTCTCCGTGTGATCAGCAATCTATCGGCTGGCTATAACAATCTAGATCTTCAGGCGCTGCAGGAGCGCAAGCTCATCGCCACCCATACCCCTTACGTGCTGGATGAGACAGTGGCTGATCTTGCCATGGCGCTTTTGCTGGCGACGGCGCGTAGAGTGACCGCTCTGGATCGCCTCGTCAAGGAAGGGGGCTGGATTAAAGGAATGGATACGGAGCTGTATGGTCTCGACGTTCATCACAAGCGGCTGGGCATTATCGGCATGGGGCGAATCGGGGAAGCTATTGCCCGACGCGCGGTGCTGGGCTTTGAAATGGATGTGGTTTATTACAATCGGCGCCGCAAGCCCGAAGCAGAGGAACGCTATGGACTGCGATACTGCTCTATAGATGAACTGCTGGACGCCTCGGATTTTGTGCTTCTGATGACGCCGCTTACGCCTGAAACGAAGCATCTTATGAACGAGGCGCAGTTTGCCCGGATGAAGAAGACGGCGATCTTCGTTAACGTGTCGCGTGGAGAGAACGTCAATGAAGATGCTTTGATCCGTGCTCTGCAAAAAGGGCAAATCGCTGGAGCAGGCCTTGATGTGTATGAGTATGAGCCTATCTCGACAGAACATCCGTTATTGCAAATGAACAATGTGGTCACCTTACCTCATATCGGCTCAGCTACGGCTGAGACACGGTTAAACATGGCGTTTGCGGCGGCGAGAAATTTGGTGCATGCCTTAACCGGACAAACGCCGGTACAGATCGTTCCCGAGCTGCAGCAGCAATAATTAATAAATATACAGCATATTGGAGGAAACAGAGATGAAATTTACTGATGGGTACTGGCATGTTAGGCCGGGAGTTACGTTGAATTATCCAGTTGAAGTTCGAGGTGTCAGGACAGGGCAGGACAAGCTTACGGTGCTAGCCTCCTGTAAAAAAATCATCACGCGTGGAGATACGTTGAATACGGCTATTTTAACTGTTAATTACACATCTCCAATGCCGGATGTCATTGCAGTGGAACTAGTGCATCATGGCGGACGTTTGCCGAAAGGGCCGGAGTTTGTGAAGCTGAGTGACGGCGATGTGGAGGTGCAGATTGAAAACGGGGCGGATATCGCCAGTTTGACGAGCGGAAGACTTCGTGTGGAGGTACACAAAAACGAAGGTTGGAGTACGCATTTCCTATACGATGGCAAACGTCTGACCGGCAGCGGATATAAAAGCCCGGGCCATATCAAGCTGCCTGATCAAACGACCTACATGCGCGAGCAGCTTGATTTAGGCGTAGGAGAGTATATTTATGGTCTTGGGGAACGATTCACCCCTTTTGTAAAAAATGGACAGGTTGTCGACCTGTGGAATGAGGACGGCGGAACCTGCAGCGAGCAAGCCTATAAAAATGTACCGTTTTATTTGTCCAACTATGGCTATGGCGTCTTTGTCGATCATCCGGAACGCGTATCCTACGAGGTAGCATCTGAAGTTGTCTCCAAAGTACAGTTCAGCGTGCCCGGCGAAACGTTAAAATATTATATTATCGGCGGAGCCAACTTAAAGGAAGTCCTGGATAATTATACGAAGCTGACAGGGAAACCTGCCTTGCCGCCGGCTTGGTCTTACGGCCTCTGGCTCACGACCTCTTTTACAACGAGCTATGATGAGGATACAGTGACCAGCTTTATCGATGGCATGAGTGAGCGGGACATTCCTCTTCATGTGTTTCATTTCGATTGCTTCTGGATGAAGGAATTCCACTGGTGTGACTTTGAATGGGATCAGGAAGTATTCCCCGATCCTGAGGGTATGCTGAAGCGTCTCAAGAGCAAAGGCTTGAATATTTGTGTATGGATTAATTCCTACATTGCCCAGCAATCTTACTTGTTTGACGAAGGCAAAGCCAACGGGTATCTCGTCAAGACGAAGGACGGTGATGTATGGCAGTGGGACAGATGGCAGGGCGGTATGGGGCTGGTTGATTTTACAAACCCAGCAGCTGTGCGCTGGTATAAGGATAAGCTAAAGGCATTGCTGGATATGGGCGTAGATAGCTTCAAGACTGACTTCGGGGAGCGGATTCCGACCAACGTAGTATATTTTGATGGCTCCGATCCGGTGAAAATGCATAACTATTATACACATTTGTATAATAAAGCGGTGTTCGAGGTGCTTGAAGAGACCAGGGGGAAAAATGAAGCCATGCTGTTTGCACGCTCGGCTACGGCAGGCGGTCAGCAATTCCCGGTGCACTGGGGAGGGGACTGCTCAGCGACATATGTCTCGATGGCAGAAACGCTGCGCGGCGGATTGTCGCTAGGGATGTCCGGTTTCAGCTTCTGGAGCCATGACATCGGTGGTTTCGAGAACACGGCGACGCCGGATCTGTACAAGCGTTGGGCCGCGTTTGGGCTGCTGTCAACGCATAGCCGGCTTCATGGAAGCCAGTCTTACCGCGTACCTTGGCTGTTTGACGATGAGGCTAGTGACGTGCTGAGGCACTTTACGCATCTGAAGGCCACTCTGATGCCATATTTGTATAGCACTTCCGTGGAGGCGACAAAGACGGGTGTGCCAGTGATGCGCTCCATGGTGCTGGAATTTACGGGAGATCCGAACTGCGACACTTTGGATCGTCAATATATGCTGGGCGATTCCTTCTTGGTGGCTCCGATATTCAACAGTGAAGGTACTGCGAAATATTATCTTCCTGAGGGACGTTGGACGAATTATTTGAGCGGAGAGGTTATGGAAGGCGGGCGCTGGATTCAGGAACAGCACGACTATTTCAGTCTGCCGCTGATGGTCAGACCCGACAGTCTGATCGCGGTAGGAGCAAATAAGCTGGTGCCTAACTATGATTATGCGGACGGAGTTGCTCTGCATCTGTTCGAACTGGGCGATGGTAAAACGGCATCCACGGCTGTGTATAGTACAAAGGCGGAGCTGGAATTGGAAGTGAGCGTCGAGCGGACGGGCCGGACACTTACAGTGTCAGCAAACGGCGCGGCAAACAAGCCTTGGGAGTTGTTACTTCGCGGAGTAACGGGAGTAAAGTCTATTGTAAATGGTACGCAATCGGAAGGACCTCTGGGTTTGCACGTTAATCCGATGGCGGGCACGCAGAAAATTACCATTGAATTGAATGCTTAAATCGTCATCAATAATACCCAAGTTAATCTTGCTATTATTGCATTAATGATACGGATTAGCTTGGGTATATGATTAACCGGACAGGGATAATAAGGCGTATCGCTTGGGGAGTTTAGTGGCATGGAAAGTTGATCGAACGGACCGTGGTTCCGCTATACTCGGAAAAAGCAGCGAAATGTAGCGCTAACGGACACACGTTCCGCTACTTTAGTTTAATTGCTTAATTGCGCGTAGATATTGTGGTAATAACGTCTCCTGTGTCCGTTACCTCGTTAAAATCAGCAAAATGGAGGGAATAGCGTCTCTTATGTCCGTTGAGCTCTAATGCTGGTTCGTTTAATGACGGCTGATAGTTGAGTTGCTATCAAATTTAAAGACCTCGTCGCTCGACGAGGTTTTTTTAATTTGTCTTCATTATTTATTCGGATAATATCGTAATTTACTAGGATATTTCTTTAAAGTTGCGGGGGCTAATATAACATTAAGGGTTATTATTAATTTTGAAACCGCTTAAATTAGATGAGGGGGACTGCGTTCCAATCACTGACGGATTTAAGTATAGGGATTCAAGTTAAAGGCTTAATTTACGGATTTGATCATGTGCAGCGTTTATTTTGATAAAGGAGATGAACAAACATCATGTCAAAAGTCGTTTACCTGCCGTTAGACGAACGACCGTGCAACTATCTGTTTCCCCAGCAGCTTGCCAAAATGACCGATCTGGAGGTGGCTGTCCCTGAGCTTGCGATTCTCGGCAACAAGAAGAAGCCGGCCAATACGGCGGCAGTGAGACAATGGCTGCTGGAGGCGGCAAAGGATGCCGATGTGCTGCTCGTTTCGATCGATATGCTAGTATATGGAGGAATCGTGCCTTCCCGGCTGCATCGATTGTCCTTGGAAGAGTGTATGCGCCGAGTTTCTGTGCTGGGTGAAATCAAACGATCCTATCCCGAGATCACGATTCATGCCTTCAATCTCATTATGCGGGTGCCAAACAACAACAAAGATGAGGAAGAACCCGATTATTACAAATATCATGGGGGACAAATTTTTAAATATAGCTATTTGACGGACAAGTCGGAGCGCGATACTTTGTCCCAAGCGGAGCAGCAGGAGCTCGAGAGTTTGCAGGAAATGATTCCGCAGCAATACTTGAATGACTTTATCGGGCGCAGGGAGGTCAACCAAGGGATCAATCATTATGTATTGGAGCTGGCCCAGTATGGCATCATCGATCATTTGATTATCCCGCTTGATGATAATTCCCAATACGGCTTCTCCCCGCGGGAACAACAAATGATGATTTGCCGAACCCAGGAATTGGGCATTATGGATCGCGTCATGATTTATCCGGGTGCCGATGAAATTGGATGCACGATGTTCTCGTATATATTTTGCCAACTCAAAAACTATAAGCCCGAAATATTTGTGCGTTATTCGTCCACTCAGGGACCGTTCATTAAGCCGAAGTACGAGGACCGGAGCCTGAACGAGAGCGTCAAGTCGCATTTGACTGCTTCGGGAGCTATGATGGTGGATCATTCTTTTGAGACGCCGCTGGTACTGGTCGTGCATTCGCCGGCTGTCGATCAGGCGGGCATGGCGGAGCAAATCCCGTTCAAGGACAGACATCGTTCTTACTTCTCCGAAATTCATTACCGAGAGATTGTGGAGGCGATGCAAAATTATTTGCGCAAAGGGAAGCTGGTTGCTCTGGGTGACGTAGCAACCTGCAACGGCGGCGATTCGGTGTTGATGAATCTGTTGAAGCAAAGAGGACTGCTGGATCAATTGACGGCATATGCGGGGTGGAATACTTCCGGCAACACGCTCGGAACGGTCATTGCCCATTTTATTATCATTACTTACTATATGGAGCGTGCTGAGAGCGAAATTAAGAACAAAGATATCGTTCAGGAGAGCCGCAAATTTTACTATCATCGAGTTGTCGAGGATTTTATTTATCAATCTCTGGTCCGCCAAGATATGCTGGAGAATGACTTGCCAGGCTTGAACGCCAGCTATTATGTGATCGGACACTGCCTGGATGAGGTGCAGGCGATTCTCGCCGCTAAAATGAACAGCACTGTGGCGCAATATTTAGGCGACATAAAGGAAGGCCGCATAAGACTCGAAAATGTGCACTTTCCTTGGATTAGGATGTTTGAAATTGGATTTGAGCTTACGATCGATTAGTGGGATTAATGTGGAGCTTAGCGAAAGTAAACATTATAACGTTATATTTACTTTCCGATATAAGCGTGTTAACTTAAACATTATAATGTTTGAAACAGAAATGGGTGATAGTTTTGAGCGATCGAACAGCTTCGAATGGTAGAGCAGAAGCTCCAAGGGATAGATTCGTGCTTCGCGAAGTAAAAAGGGTGAGCGGTGAGAAAATCGACATCGTTATCGAAAATGGCATAATTGCCGAAATTGCCGATGCCGGAAAAGGAAGCGGGCAGCCGCTGACCAACGTCTCGGGCGTATACGTGTCGAGCGGCTGGATTGATATGCATGTCCATGCTTTTCCCGAGTTCGATCCCTATGGGGATGAAATCGATGAGATCGGCGTGAAGCAGGGAGTGACAACGATTGTCGATGCTGGAAGCTGCGGTGCGGACCGGATTGCCGACCTGCTGGCTGACAGCAAGCGGGTCAAGACGAAGGTGTACGCATTTTTGAACATTTCGCGGATTGGGCTGTCTAGAATTGACGAGTTGTCCCGGCTGGAGTGGATTGACAAGGAGCGGGTCAAGCAGGCGATAGTAGCATATGAAGATTTCATCGTTGGATTAAAGGCGCGGATCAGCAGGAGCGTGGTCGGTAACAGCGGCTTGGAACCGCTTCGCATCTCCCGGGAACTATCCGGCGACACGGGGTTGCCGCTTATGGTGCATATCGGATCGGGACCGCCGGATATCCGAGAGGTAATTCCTCTTTTGCAGCGAAAAGATATCATTACGCATTATCTTAATGGAAAGACGAACAATTTATTTGATGAAGATGGTCATCCGCTGCAAGTATTGCCCGATGCGATAGCGAGGGGCGTTTATTTGGATGTTGGCCACGGGACGGCCAGCTTCTCCTTTCAGGTGGCTGAAGCGGCCAAGCGGCACGGTGTCGGGCTGCATACGATCAGCACCGATATTTACCGCGGCAATCGGCTGAACGGTCCGGTCTACAGCATGGCTAGCGTAATGACCAAGTTTCTCAGTTTGGGTTATACGCTGGAAGAGACAATCGATGCGGTTACCCGCCATGCAGCCGACTGGCTGGGCAAGCCGGAGCTGGGCCGGATTCAGGTGGGGGATGCCGCCAACTTGACCTTGTTTACACTGGACGACGAACGGGTGGAACTGGTTGATTCCGAAGGAGAGCGAAGAGTGGCGAACCGACTTATTAAAGCTAAAGGAGTGGTTACAGGTGGGGAATACATTGAATGCGAAGTACGGGCTTAAGCGGGTCATTAATGCCAGCGGACGGATGAGCATCCTGGGCGTGTCCGCGCCGAGCGATACGGTCATGGAGGCGATGAAGCAGGGCGGGCAAAGCTATGTTGAGATCGCCGATCTGGTCGATAAAGCAGGCGATCATATCGCGCGGATTGTTGGGTCAGAAGCGGCGGTGATCGTGAACTCAGCATCCAGCGGAATTGCTTTATCGGTAGCGGCTATAGTGACCCAGGGCCATCGCCGCCGCAGCGAGCGCCTGCATCAGGAGATCATCCCCAAGAATGAGATCATCATTCTGAAAGGGCATAATGTGCAGTACGGTGCTCCCGTGGAGACGATGGTGTATTTGGGCGGCGGCAGGCTGCTGGAGGTGGGCTATGCCAACGAAGGGCGGGCCGAGCATATCGAGGATGCAATCTCTGACAGGACCGCAGCTATTCTTTACGTCAAATCACATCATGCCGTGCAAAAAAATATGATTTCGGTGGAAGAAGCCTGGGATGTTGCCCAGCGCCGCGGAGTTCCGCTCATCGTGGATGCGGCAGCGGAAGAGGATATCCAGAAATATGTGAAATACTCCGATCTGGCGATTTACAGCGGCTCCAAAGCCATTGAGGGTCCAACGTCAGGCATCGTCGCAGGAAAAAGAACCTTCATCGAGTGGGTCAAAGTACAATTGCATGGAATTGGCCGCAGCATGAAGGTAGGCAAGGAGACGTCCTTCGGCTTGCTGCAGGCGCTGGATGAATACATGGTGAAGGAAGATAAGAGCGAGCAGGAGAAGGCGCTGCTTGAAGCATTAATGCCATTAAATGATATCGCAGGGGTTCATGTGTCGGTTGTGCAGGATGAAGCAGGACGTGCGATTTACCGCGGCCGCATTCAGATCAATGCGCAGAAGGCTGGCATTACCGCAATGGAAGTAGCGGAACGGCTGCAGAACGGCGAGATTGCCATATATACACGGGACTACGGTGTGCGGCAGGGGTATTTCGATATCGATCCGCGCCCGCTGCTCGGAGATGACATTGTCGTTATTGAAGCTAAAATACGCGAATTAACAGGGGGACGTTAATATGTCACAAATCGCCAAACGCTTTTACAAAGGCAGGGTCGCATTGAATGTGCTGGCCAAAGACGTAGAGAATGCCAAGGAAATATTCGAGGCCGCGGAAGGATATGTGCTGGTCGGCGTCCTATCCAAGGACTATGCAACGGCGGAAGAGGCTGTAACGGCCATGAAGCAATACGGGCGGGAAATCGATGAAGCGGTATCGATCGGGCTTGGTGCCGGCGATAATCGTCAAGCGGCAGTGGTGGCGGAAATCGCCAAGCATTATCCTGGCAGCCATATTAATCAGGTATTTCCTGCTGTCGGGGCTACCCGGGCTAATCTTGGGGCGATGGATAGCTGGATTAACAGTCTGGTATCGCCAACGGGCCAGGCAGGATACGTGAATATTTCGACCGGGCCGATCAGTGCGGCAGGCCACGAGCCGGCTATCGTACCAATTCGCTCGGCGATTTCCCTCGTCCGCGATATGGGCGGAAATGCTCTGAAGTATTTCCCGATGGAGGGGCTGAGCCGTGAAGACGAATTTCGTGCCGTTGCTGAAGCATGTGCTGCGGAAGACTTTGCCCTCGAACCGACGGGCGGCATCGATATGGCCAATTTCGAGGCTATTTTGCGGATCGCATTGGAAGCAGGGGTTCAGCAGGTGATCCCTCACGTATATTCTTCGATCATTGACAAGGCATCGGGAAAAACAAATGTCCAGGATGTACGTGACTTGCTCGCGATCATGAAAAGGCTGGCTGATCAGCATGCCTAAGCGGATAGCCGCCTTTGGCGAGGTCATGATGCGTCTGCAGGTGCCAGGGTATGATCTGCTGTCGCAGGGCAGCATGCTGCACTATACATTTTCCGGTACCGGAGTAAATGTTGCCTCGGCAGTGGCGCGCTTCGGACATACGGGGAGTTTGATCTCCCGTTTGCCTGCCAATCCGCTGGGCGAGGCCGCCAAAGCCTATTTGCGCAAGCTGGGAATCTCCACGTCATCCATTGTAGAAGGCGGAAATTATATCGGCATGTACTTCCTCGAGAACGGCTTCGGCGCCAGGCCCAGTCGTGTAACTTATAGCAACCGCTTGGACAGCAGCTTTAATACGGCCCCTGAGGATGTCTACGATTACGACAATATTGCCCGGGGAATGGACGCGATTCATTTCTGCGGCATAACGCTGGCGATGAATGATGGCGTTAGGCAGCATATGAAAGCATTAGCTCGGGCGGTGAAGCAGCAGGGAGGCCTCGTTATTTTCGATTGCAATTACCGGCCGTCCCTCTGGGGCGAAGGCGGATATGACAAGGCAAAACCGTATTATGAGGAAATGCTGCGTTTGGCGGATATCGTAATGATGAATGAGAAAGACGCGATCTATACGTTGGGCATTAGCACGCAGAAGGAGCAGCGCGAGGAGCAGCTTAAGGAGCTGATCCCAGTCGTTGCCGAGCAATATCAAATCCCGGTCATCGCGGGAACGCACCGCTCCATCCACAGCGACAATTCGCATTCCTTGCGTGGTTTTTTGTACAAGGATCAGAGCTTTGTTTTTTCAGATATGCTGACGTTTTCCGTCTATGATAGAATAGGAGCTGGGGATGCCTTTGCGAGCGGGATTATTCATGGCGAACTAGCGGGCTTCCTGCCTGAGAAGACGGTCGCGTTCGCGGCGGCGGCGGGTATGCTGGCGCACACGGTATCAGGCGATACTCCTATGTCAACGGAAGAGGAAATACTGCGTGCGATGACAAGGTCCGCTGGCGATGTAGAAAGGTAGTGGAAATAAGTGAGCTTGTCCAGAAAGGATAAACCGCTATATTTGCAAATCAGGGATATTTTGAAGGATCGGATCCTGCACGGCGTCTATCCCCTGGGGCAGAACATCCCCTCGGAGCCGCAATTGGAGCAGGAATTTTCCGTGAGCAAAATTACCGTGCGGGGTGCGATTCAGGAGCTCGTCCAGGAAGGTTACCTTGAAAAAGGCAGCGGAAAAGGGACCAAGGTGATTCGCAATAAGGCGGCCTCCAAGCTGTCGAAATGGAAGCACTTCACGGAAATTTTGGTGGAAGAGGGCCATCGCATCCAAAAGCAGTGGCTTCGGGCCGAGACGATCGGAACAGAACCGGATGCCGAGCTGCGCCGCCTATTCGGTGAACATTGCCTAAGGCTGGAGCGGGTCTACTTTCTTGATGACAGGCCTTATATTTACTATACGCATTATCTGGCTATGGCTATGGGCGAGTTGGAACTTGCCGATTTAAATGCCCGATCCTTATACGAGCTGCTGGAGGAGCATAATATTTCTTTGGACCGGCTGCGCGACGAATTTTCGGTCGCCGTTCCGCCGCCGGAGGCGGAAGCGATTTTGCAGCTTGAGAGTAAAGGAATGCCGCTGCTCAAGAGATCCCGTTATTCTTATGATGAACGCGGCAAGGTTAGAGAATACAGTATCGGTTATTACAATACAGAGCTGCAAAATTATATCGTCAATTATGATGTGTAACAATTAATAGAGGCTGTTTCCATTGCGCTTTTAGCGCTTCGGGGCAGCCTTTTTTCATGTCTGCGTATACGCTTCCAAATATCAATATTCCCCATAAAATAATATTCGTATTATTCAGATGTTTTCGAAAGATTATAGGATATTTTGTGCTAAAGCTCCGGTCTACAATAGCACTATACACAAATATAAAGGGCTTTCATAAGGAGGCAGACCGATGAAAATTACAAGACATCCGGATAATCCGATTGTGGTTCCGGGAGGATATGAATGGAGGAAGGTCACGGTATTCAATCCGGCAGTAATTATTGATAACGGCAAATTTTACATGATTGAGCGTACGGCAGGCTCGCTTACACCTTGCAAAAATTATCTGGGACTTCTGGAGAGTGGGGACGGTGTAAACTTTACGCATGTGAAGGACGAGCCTATCCTTACCCCGGACATGCTTGGTTTCCCTTACGGCAGCGTGCAGGATCCACGGATTGTGAAAATAGATGACACCTTCTATATGAACTATGCGCTGCGGCCTTGCGCGATGAGCTATTATCCGACAGGCGTAGGCATTCCGGAGCGTTCGATTCCGACGTATCCTGACGGTTGGGGGGAGCAGGAGGGACATTGGCTGACCCGTTCCTCGATCGTTACGTCCAAGAACCTCATTGATTGGGAGTTTCTTGCCGATACGACGCCACTGGACATAAATGATCGGGACAACATTCTTTTCCCTGAAAAAATCAACGGCAAATACGTCCTGCTCCGCCGTCCGGAGGAATATGTGGGCGAGGCCTATGGCACAGAGAAAGCGGCCATGTGGATCACTTATTCGGAGGACCTGATTCATTGGGAGGAGCCAAAGCTGCTCGCCAAAGCGGAGAACATGGCTTGGGAGTCGAGAAAAATCGGCGGCGCTACGCCTCCAGTCAAAACCGATCGTGGTTGGCTCGTGCTCTATCACGGGGTGGATGATGACGTCGTTTACCGGGTAGGCGCCCTGCTGCTGGATCTGGACAATCCGGAGAAAATCATTGCCAGAACGAAGAACTTCATTATGGAGCCTGAAACGTACTATGAAAAATTTGGTTATCAAATTCCGAACGTCATTTTCCCGACGGGCAATGTAGTTAAGGACGGCTTGCTCTATATTTACTACGGAGTTACAGACACGGCGATTGCACTAGCTACGGTGCCGCTGGATGATCTGGTTGATTACATTTTAAATGAACCCCAATAAAAATCAGATGAATAATTCGGATATAATCGAAATTTTGTGGGATACAGCCCAAATGAAAACGCTTTTATACTAAATGTATAGCAGATGAACATAATTACAACTTACATCTGTGTAAGTAGACACTAGTTTTTCATTCATTAGAAAAGAGGGTTGATTATGGGGACAACAAACAAAGGCAGAAAAGCAGTACTCCTCGGTCTGGTCGCGTTGCTTGTTATGATTACGGCAGCTTGCGGCAAGGACAATGCGGCAGGGGAGAACAACAAAGGAGCGTCGGAAGCGGAGACCATCACCTTGACCATGATGCATCCTTGGACTTCCCCGAACGTGGACAATGAAGTCTACAAGGCCCGGATCGCCGAGTTTGAGGAGCAGCATCCGAACATCAAGATCAAACAGGACGGCGTACCGTCAGGACCGTACAAAACTAAGCTTCGGACGTTAGCGGCAGCAAACAATTTGGCGGATATCAACGTAGTATGGCCTGGGGCGGACCTGGATCCACTCGTGGCAGGCAATTTGCTTGCGCCGATCAATGACATGATGGATAACTGGACTTCCCTTTTACCGGACAGCGCATTAACGGGATTCAATGTCGACGGCAAGCAGTATGCTGTACCGACGAAGCAAACGTTCGTGGACATTATCTACTACAACAAAGAAATGTTTGCGCAGGTAGGCTACGATCAATTCCCGGATACTTATGATAAGTTCATCGACGCGGTGAAGAAGCTGAAGGAAGCGGGAATTACCCCGATTTCTCTAGGGAACAAAGAGCAATGGCCGCTTCAGTCCTCCTATATCTCTGTCATTGGCGATCGCTATACGGGCAGTGATTTCCTGCTGGGAGTGCTGGAGAAAAAGGCGAAATTTACCGATCCTGAATTCGTAAAAGCGCTTGCGGTTATTGATGAATTGACCAAGCTGGGAGCCTTCAATACGGATGCTAACAATATGGACTCCGTTCAAAGCCAGGATTACTTCACTCAAGGCAAAGCGGCGATGCATATTTCCTCCTCGACGGTCGACGGAAGAGTGCGCATTAACAATGATGAAGGGGACAAGTTTGGCATCGCGCTGTTCCCGAGCGTAGAAGGCGGCAAGGGTGATCCGGTTAAAAGTGCCGGCATCGTTCAATTCGGCATTTCCATCAAGAGCGGACTGGATGAGAAAAAACAGCAGGCTGCTGAAGAGTTCCTGAAGTTTTTCGTAAGCGAGGATTTGTATAAAGAATTGATCCGCAATGGAATTGTAGTTCCAGCGAAAGTGGAAGTACCGGAAGATGCAAGCAAATATTTGAAAGAGATGTTGGAATTGACCGGCAATGGAACTGCTCCGGTGTTTGACAGCGTCATTCCAACACAGGTGGTCGATGTGCTGCAAAACGGATTGCAAGCGCTAACCGTGGGCAGAGGTACGCCTGAAGAGGTGGCTAAAGAAGTTCAAGAAGCCTTTGACACGATGAATTAGAAGTCTATTTTATAGGATCCTGTCGTTCAAATCCGACGTTGTGAGAAAACCCGAAACCCGGGTTTTCTTCATTCATCGGCCTTGAAAGCAGGATGAGAACAAAGGAGGAACCCCCTGATGCAAACATTAAGAGGAACGAAACTGGCGATATTTTTCGGTTTATTTCCCGCCTTATTGATTTACTTGGGAATAGCCATCGTTCCGATCGGGTTGTCCTTATACTACTCCGTGATGAACTGGAATGGTATCGGCTCGATGGCGTTTGTCGGTATCGATAATTACGTGAAGATATTGAGCAATGCCACCTTCTGGCTGTCCGTGAAAAATAACGTCATCATTATGGTTACTGGTTTGATTGGTCAACTCCCGCTTGGTTTGCTGCTGGCGCTGTTGCTGAGCCGAGGTCTTCGGGGCTCCGGGTTTTTCCGGACGATCGGTTTTATGCCTGTCGTTATTTCTTCGGTCATGGTATCCCTGATCTGGGGGATGATTTACAACACGGAATACGGAATGCTGAACAATCTGCTCGCGGCTGTAGGTTTGGAGAGCTGGCAGCAGAACTGGCTTGGCGATGTGAAGTGGTCGATGCTGTCGATCAGTATCGCGTATATTTGGCAAAACTGCGGGCTTTATATGGTTATTTTTCTGGCTGCTCTGCAAAGTATCCCTGATGAAGTCAATGAGGCTGCCGAGCTGGACGGAGCCACTGGGTTCAAGCGGACGATGCGGATTACGGTCCCGATGATTCGAAGTACGATTATGGTATGTGTCGTCTACAGCATCAGTAATTCCTTCCGTGTGTTCGACCTCATTCAGATTTTGACGGGCGGCGGCCCGGCGCATCAGACTGAAGTTATGACGATTTACATGTACAATAGTGCTTTCGTGAACATGCGTTTTGGTTATGGCAGCGCGGTTTCCATTCTAATCTTGCTGTTCAGCCTAATCGTTATTTCAGTGATTAATCGGTTTGGCAGCGAGAAAGATGCATAAGGAAAGGAGGCAAAAGCCATGAATAAAAAGTCTAGGCTGTTCCAGTTATTCGCGTACACTTTTTTGAGCCTGTTAGCTATTATGAATATAGTTCCTCTTTTTTGGATGGTGGTCAACTCCTTTAAGAAGGAACAGGAGTACGCGGCAAATCCATTTTCATTCCCGACCGATCTGCAATTTTCCAACTATGCGCAGGCATGGAAGGTTGCCAATATGGACGTGTATTTTTTTAATAGTATTCTCGTTACTGTTGTCTCCTTAGTTGTAACGGTATTTTTGGGAGCATTGGCTGCATATTTTTTATCGCGGTTCAAATTCAAGCTTCGCGGGCTGACTTACAGTATATTTCTGCTCGGAATGCTCGTACCGATTCATGCTACATTGATTCCGATCTTTCTGATTATGCAGAAGCTGCATTTAATTGATACTTACTTGTCGCTGATTTTGCCGTATACGGCATTTCACTTATCTTTGACCGTTTTTATTCTGGAAGGCTTTATGAGAGGATTTCCTAAAGATATGGAAGAGTCCGGTGTGATGGATGGTGCGGGAATATACCGCATATTCTGGTCGATTATTCTGCCGATTACGAGGCCCGCACTCGCCACGGTCATCATTTTGAATTTTATCTACAATTGGAACGAATATTTATTCGCACTCGTGTTGATTACATCATCGGAGTTTAAGACGCTGCCGCTTGGACTCGCCAACTTTGTCGGCATCGAAACAGCGAGCTTGACTTTGCAAATGGCCGCGCTGACGATCGCCCTGATTCCGATCATTATTTTCTATCTGTTACTGCAGAAGCAGCTGGTTAATGGGATGACGGCGGGAGCTGTGAAGGGCTAAGTTTAAGCCGGTGCAAGGCCGAGCCGGAGGCAGCGTAAGGGGGGAGAACAGCTTATGGGGACAAGCATGGGAAGATTCCTCGGCAGCTTTGGTTTAAAACGAAAAGCGCTTGTCATATTTCTGCTCTTTGTCATTCTGCCTACCTTTGGCGTCGGTGTCGTCGTGCAGTATAAATTTAATGAGGTATTAAGAGAGCAATTCATTAATTCCACGAAACGCAATTTGGATAACATAACTAATCAGCTTGGCGAGCAGACCAAAATGGTGGAGGATATGGCCAACTACCTCATTCTCAGTCCGGACATGCGTATGTTCCTGCGTACCTCGCCGCCGCTCAGCAGCGAACAGAGAGAGAATCTCAAGCGAAACATCGAAGGTTTTCTGACGTTCCAGCTGATTTCGAGAAGCTATATCCGCTCGATTGAAATATCCGGGTTCAACGGCAGTTTCATCGAGATGGGCGAACCATTCAGCGGGGATGAGACGAAGTGGGAGCAGCAGGCTGATGCCCGCAAGGGAGGGATCGTCTGGACGGAAGGTTACAATCTGAACAGTGATTGGTATGGCGATGTCCGAATTATGTCCATGTTCCGGATCCTGAATTCCTATAGCCATATCACGAAACCGGTAGGCAGGCTAACGATCCGTATGGATGAGGCGAGCATTGTTCATCTGTTGGAAAAAGGGATCTTCAAGGAAGGTGCGGGCACGGTATTCATTGTCGGGGACAAGGGACAGCTGATTCTTGGCTCCAAGCACCAAATGGCGGGTGATTTCGTTCCCGATGAGGACTTGCTGAACAAGCTGGCTGCCAGCAAGGAAGGATTCGTGACTTATCCCGTTCACGGCGAGCGCTACCTGGCGTTGTACCAAGGAATCGAGAACACGGGCTGGAAAGTGATCGCCATGATTCCAGAAACCACCGTTGCGGAGGAATTCCGGAGCGTGAAAGTGATTATGGTGGTTATCCTGACGGCTATTCTGCTGCTCGGGCTGACGGCGCTCATCGGGTTTCACTACACGATTATCTTGCCAATCCTTCGCTTGAAGAAGGAAACGAATCGCGTGATGCATGGGGATTTTAATGCCCGGGTACCCGTGAATTCCCGCGATGAAATTTCTGAGCTGAACCACAAGTTTAACGAAATGGTCTATACGATCAAGCAGTTGATCGATCATAAATATAAGCTGGAGCTCCGGGAGCGGGAGTCCGAGCTGAAGCTGATGCAAAACCAGATGGACCCTCATTTTTTATATAACACCTTGGATATGATCCGCTGGACGGCACGTCTGGAGAATGCTGCTAAATCAAGTCAGTTGATCGAGGTGCTGTCGAAGTTTTTCCGCGCCAGCGTGAATAATGGCAGCTATCAGACTACGCTGCGCAAGGAACTGGAATTTGCCCAATCGTATTTGTATTTGCAGCAGCGCCGTCTCGGGAACAAGTTGAAGTATTCCTTATATACGGAGGCGGATATTGGGGATGCAATAACGCTTAAGGCTACGATACAGCCATTGGTAGAGAATTTTATCAAGCATGGCCTCGACCGCAATAAAAAGTTTGGCGAAATTAAAGTCAGATGCTACAAGGCTGCAGACGAAATTTGGGTCGATGTGATCGATAATGGGAAAGGCATGGCGCCTGCAAGGGAAGATGAGGTGCGAAGCTCGCTGCAACATGGAGCTAAACCCGGCAGCAGGGAGGGAGCCATGAATAACATACATGAGAGATTATCGATATTTTTCGGACGAGACTATGGTTTGGAAATTATAAATAATTCGGCTGAAGGCATGCGGGTACGCCTCAGGCTCCCTCGCGAATCAGCCGATAAGCATGGTGGTGAGCAGCATGAGCGATAATTGGATGCCGAAGGGCAGACGGATCAGGATGCTGATTGTGGATGACGAGCCTGTCATTTGCGAAGGTCTTCGCTGCACGATCAATTGGGATAAGCTTGGCGTTGACGTTATAGGGGAAGCCTACGACGGGCAAGAAGCGCTGCGGCTGGTGCAAGAGCATGATGTTGATTTCCTGCTCTCCGACATTCGGATGGAAGGCATGGACGGCTTGCAGTTGGCCGAGCAGTTGAAGCAGCGGTTTCCGAGAGTACGGATCATTATGATTAGCGGTTATGAGGACTTTGAATACGCTCGGCAGGCGATTCGGCTGGGCGTCAGCGATTATTTGCTTAAGCCGGTCGATATCGAGGAATTGACCACGGTCGCAAGCAAGGTTGTAGCTGGTATTCATAAGCGGGAACAGGAAGGTGCCTCCGAGGAGGCTAAGCTGTGGCTGCTCGATATGGTTCGTCACGGGATTGCGTACAGCAAAGAAGCGCCAGCCTCGCTGCATGGGGTACAGTTCCGCATCCTGGCCACGCAGCTGGACGGCTTCTATGAACGTTACGGTACAATGCCGCCTGTTGAATATAAAGAGATTCAGGGCAGATGGATGCGTACGCTTCATGGCCTATTGCAGCGCTCTGAACTGCAAATGGTATCCGTTTTTTATCATGAGAACCTGCTGATCACGTTAGTGGTGTCGAATACTAGACTGGATCGCAAGGCTTGGGATGAGCTGTTGGCCTCTGCGATACTGTCTGCACGGAAGGATATCGGCCTGTATGGCGGTGCTTCGCTGCCCTATGATCATCTTACCGACACTGCGGTTTATTGCGCCGAAGCTGCCGAGCTCCTGTCGTATTATGTATTGGAAAGGGTTCCGATCATGCTTCCGGAGTATAGAGACAGAATCGGGATGAACCGGATGCTGCCGGATTTTGATATTGCGGATGGGGTACGGCGGTTGGTATCCGCTATGTTTAAACAGGATCAGAATGAAGTGAAGGACCAGGTGGCTTTGATGTTTCAATTTTTCCGGGAAAAAGGTTTCCTGCTAGCGGACATCGTTAAAATTTACGATGAGCTCTCTGCATTGCTGCGCCAGCGGCTTCGCAAAAGCGGGATGACCGACTTGGACTATGGGCACAAGGGAACGCCGAATCTAAACGTCTACAACTCTTATACCGGACTCGAAATGCTGGTGCTGAAAGAGATTCAGCAATTATTGCTGCTGATCGACAAGCAGGGGATTGATAAATCCTACTGGATTATCGAGAAGGCGAAGAAGTATATGAATGATCATTATCAATCGGATTTGAAGGCTTCCGAGGTTGCCTCCTGGCTGAAGATTACACCGAGCTATTTTAGTTATATTTTCAAGCAGAGCACTGGAAAGGGCTTTACGGAATATATGAACGAGGCGAAGATTGATCACGCCAAAAAGCTGCTGGCCACGACCCACGACAAGGTGTTCGAAATCGCGGATAAGGTCGGCTACAAGGAATATAAGTATTTCGTATCCGTGTTCAAATCGTATACGGGCATGACACCAAAGGAATATCGCGGGCTAAGCGCCAGCAAGGATGCAGGCAAATGAGCACCACCCGGTAAAACACGAGAGCGAGCGAGAGGGATATACAGGACAGACTAGGTTCATATACAAGAAAGAACTAGCTGAAAGCTTTCGAAAAATCGAAATTCCTCCAGGGGAATGGCGAACGGTCAGCTTCAGTTTAGGCCTGGAGGAGCTGGGGTTTTGGAATCGGGAGATGAGGTTCGCGGCGGAACCCTGCCGGGTTGCCGTGCAAATTGGCGGCAGCTCCCAGTATACCGCCTCAGCGGAGCTGAAGATTACGAGCTAAAGGAATTAAAGGCAGCTGTCCAATCATGGCAATTGTCTCCGCATAAGATAGTAGTGGATACTATTTGAAAGGAGAAATTATTATGGGATTGTATGCACAACATCAAGGAGGGCATTGCTGTCCTCCGGGAGAGGCGATTTTCGATCCTCCGCAGTATGTGGTAAATAATTATTTCCATCCCCAAATCGTCCCGGTGATTCATCCGATTCAAATTATCAACAAACATCATTGCGTCCCGATTCCCCACCATCAGTATACAGTTGAAACCAAGGATGTGTTCTGTTCCGCGAATTATCGTGCGAAGAAGGGCAAGAGATAGTTTGATATTCCCGAAAGCAGAGCAGCTCTCAAGCAGAGCTGCTTTTTTTTATGATTTTCACCCTTAATTATATGAATTTATACATATTATTCTTGTTAGCATTATTCTTACTACGGCTTGTTTTGATGGTTTATCCTATTAAAGTTTTGAACTTTTCTTTAAGGGATTGTCATAGAAATGACATAAAATGAAGCGGAATCCGGCTAAAAGCCACTCTAATGGGCTATATTAGTGAGAAATGTTATAGTTTATCATTTTAATTAAATAGTTTACCTGCGTCATTCAAGAGAAAAAGGGGGCAATAGAAGTTAAGTTTATGAGGAGTAAAGGAGTTGCGCTATTTGTTGTCCTTGCGGGGTTGCTCCTGCTGAGTCTAGTATTTGCCGGCAGTGCTTCTCCTATATTTGCGGAGTCTTCGCCGAAGGATGAAGCCTCTGAACAACGGCTGCCATCCCTTCAGCGACTGGTAGACGAAGCAAGACCTGGAGACACTATCGTGCTGACTGAAGAAAAATATGCAGGCCCTGTCGTCATTTCCAAAAAGCTAACCATCGAAGGCGGCAAGACGGCGATCCTCTACAACAGCACTTCGGAAGCGGCGATTCGGATTGAGGCGCCCGGGGTTACTGTACGGGGAGTGAATATTTTACAGGAAAAGGCTGGTGAGGAAACAGCAGCCGTAGCAGTCCATGCCGATCAGGCCGTTATAGAGGAGCTGAGAATCAAAACCGTTGGCTTCGGCATCATGCTTCGTGATGCGGACCACGCCCTGCTTCAGAGCAACGAAATTTCCTGGCTGCACACAGAGAACGAAGCCGATGCGAAAATGGGCCAAAAGGGCAACGGTATCGATCTGTACAATTCGCATGATAACCGGATCGAGCAGAATACGGTTGCGGGCATGAGGGACGGCATTTACCTGGAGAACAGCAACGGGCAAAATATTGAGAACAATCGGCTGTACGGCTCGCGTTACGGCATTCACTGCATGTATGTGAAGGATACGCAGATTGTTAACAACCGGGGAGAGTTCAACGTAACGGGCGCCATGATCATGGGCGTAAGAGACGTGCGCGTAGCGGATAATTCATTCGCGAAGCAAAGCCAGAACGTGAACTCGCAAGGCATCTTATTATTTGATGTGCAAAATTCGGTCATTGAGCGAAATCTCGTCGAAGGGAACCGGGTCGGATTATATATCGAATTATCGAAGGATAATCAAGTGATCGAGAATTCGGTTATTCGGAACTTCATCGGGATTCAATTCAAGCAGGCCGAGGGGAACGAAATACGGGCCAATGATTTCGTGGCCAATGTGATCGAAGCGGAAGCGACCGATAGCAGAAAGAATGAATTGGTAGGGAATTACTGGGATTCAGCGAATGGCCTGGATTTGAATGATGACGGAGTTAGTGAAATCCCGTACAAAATCAATCCTTTTTATCAGGAGCTGATCGCCAAGACGCCCGCTTTCCAACTGTTCTTTCAATCCCCGGGCATGACGTTTCTGAGCAGCATGTACACCGATCACCAGGAACGCTGGACGACGGACAGCGCGCCGCAAATGAAGCCGAATGCCGTATCGGCTATGCTGCCAGTACAAGCAGGAGATTTTCAAGCTGATCCGGTCATTTCCGATCAAACGTTAATTTTGATTATCGCTTCGATGCTGCTGGCAACAGCGGTAATAACCATACTATATTCGGGGGTATCCAAATCATGAAAAAATGGTCATTAGCTTTGGTAGTTATGCTTACATTCGCTTTGCTTGTCGGTTGCGGCCAAAAGAAATATGCCGCACAGGCGATCAATGAAGATGTCGATGTATGCGTGGTGTGCAATATGCAGGTAAAAGACGACGCCTTTGCCACGCAAATCGTGACGAAGGACGGAAAGAGCTTGAAATTCGACGATTTGGGCTGCATGAATACTTGGAAGCAGGAGAACGGTACAGACAATATCGGCATGGACTATGTCCGCGACTATAACGACAAAGAATGGGTCGAGTTCAGTAAAGCGACATATGTCTACGATGCTTCGATCCGCACGCCGATGGCCTATGGAATTGTCAGCTTCAAAGATAAAGCCGCTGCGGAAGCCTTTGTCAAAGAGCAAGGCTTGGGACAAGTTCTGGGCGCTAATGAGCTGGCTAACCATACATGGCAGCAGAGTCAAGACATGATGCATCATGATCACGGCGAGGCACATGGGCAGGATGAAAGCCATAGCGACGGACATGGACAAGAGCACAGCGATAGCCATGATGACAGCAGTCATCAATAGAAGACGAGGATAGAACGATGACTGATATGCTTCAAGTGGCAAAAAGAGAAATCAAAATTGGGCTCCGTAATCCGTGGGCCTATTCTTTTCTCGTTTTATTTTCCGTATTCAGCGTAAGTCTATTGCTCGTCAATTCTCAGAACGCTGTCAGCGGCTATTCCGCAATTACCGGCTCGATGCTCAGTCTGATTCTGTATTTGCTTCCGCTTATGACCCTGTTTCTCGGCTCCTTCTCCCTGACGGGGGAGAAGGAGGAGGGAAGCTGGCAGCTGCTGTCGACATATCCACTAGGTACCATGCCTTTCATTATCGGCAAATATGTAGGGTTGTCCGTCGTTTTATTGACGATTGTCTCATTTGGCTATGGCCTGATGGGCATCATTTCGGTTGCAGCGGGCAAAGCGTTCGAGCTTACTACTTACTTATTGTTTCTAGCGTTCTCCTGCGGTTTGGTGCTGCTTTTCTTGGCGGTTGCCTTATTGATCGGTTCCCTATCCAAAAACCGCTGGCAGGCGTTGACTTTTTCCGTCATGATCTGGTTTTTTACCGTTATCGGCTGGACAACGATATTGATTTCCGTGCTGGGATTGCTGCCTTACCCCTGGATTAAGCCTGTGCTCATCGCCTTAACATTCCTTAATCCTGCGGAACTGGTGCGCCTGTTTGTCGTTATCAAGCTGGGCGGCGGATCCGTGCTCGGCCCAGAGTACTACGAGTGGGTAACTTGGATTCATCAACCTGGTGGCAGCCTGCTGTTTTTTGCAGTGTGCTTGGCATGGATCGGCATCTCCATTTCGGGGGTATATTGGATTTGGGAAAGGGGACGATCTCGTGGCTGAACCGTTCGTACAGGTTGTTAGCGTCGACAAAGTGATCAAACAGCAGAAACTCGTGGAGAATATCAACCTGCGTATCGAGGCGGGCAGCATCGTTGGGCTGTGCGGCGGAAACGGCGCGGGCAAGAGTACGGTTCTGCGGATGATTGCCGGAATTATGCAGCCGACGACCGGTGAAATTACCGTAAATAAGCTTCAGTGGAAAAAAGACAGAAAGCAATTCTCGCAGCAGATCGGCTATATGCCGGATGATTTTCAGTTTTCGCCGGGTTTGACGGCGGCGGAGGCGCTCTCCTTCTGGGCCGCCCTTCGCAAAGTCCCGGCGAGCCGGGTTGATGAAGTGCTGGAGATTGTGGGATTGCAGGACAAGCGCAGCAAGCAGGTGCACACCTTTTCCAAAGGCATGCGGCAGCGCATTTTGTTCGCTCAGGCTATGTTAGGCAAGCCGCCGCTTCTAATTATGGATGAGCCGACGAACGGACTCGATCCATACTGGATGAACGAATTTGTCCGGTTATTGCAGAAGATCCGGAGTGAAGGCCATACCGTGCTGTTCTCCACACATCAGTTGGAAATTGCCGAAGAGGTCGCGGATTACGTGGTTTTCTTGAATAACGGCCGTAATTACGGGGAGGGAACGGTGGAGCATTTCCGCGAGCAATACGGTGCTTACCCGCTGCATGCAGCGTTTCAACAGAGCTTGGGAATAACCTCTACGGCAGGTGAGTCGAAATGAGCAAAAAGGAAAGCAAAGGATTGCGTCTAAGTTCCGTAATTACCCTATTGTTAGGTTTGTTTGCTATAGGAGCGATTATATGGATTATCGTATCGCCTGCGAAGGACGATGCCAAGCCGCAGAAGGCAAGACTGGCTATCGGTGAAAGCGCCCCTGACTTTGAAGTGACGAATATGCACGGAGACAAGGTATCATTGTCCGATTACAATGGCAAAGTGGTTGTGCTCAATTTCTGGGCTTCTTGGTGCGAGCCCTGTGTAAAGGAGATGCCGCTGATCAACGAGGTGTATCAATCAAATCGCTCGGATGTGGCTACCTTATTTGTCAATGCGGGCGAGTCCAAAGGCACCGTGAATGAGTTCTTGACTGCGCACCATTTTGAGTTTCCGGTCATGATCGACGTTACTGGCAAAGTGTCCGGCTTATACGGAATCGTCGGTCTGCCAGTCACTTATATCATTGATAAAAACGGCAATCTCCACCAATCCATCGTTGGCGAAATTACAAGCCGCGAACAGCTTCAAGCCTATATTCAATCCGCAGCAGGTGATTAAAGGAGAGGGTATATTTCGTGACTTATAAACAAATCAAATGGATGATTCTGTTCATACCGACGATCACTGTGGGAATTTGGGAGTATGTCCGCCATCAGTTCCTGCTCCCCTATATCTCGATGGATTTGGGCAATTGGCTGACTCCGGTTCTGGTATACCTTGTAAGTGTGACATTGCTGAGCAGGCTGTTTCATATGCTGGAGAAAATCCAGCAGGAGCTCCAGGCAGAACGGGCCGCCAAAGCGGCGCTGGAAGCGAGGGAGCATTTGGCCAAAGAACTGCATGATGGTATTGCCCAGTCCGTATTCTTATTATCCGTTAAGGTCGATCGCCTTGAATTTACGTCAGACCAGGCCAAGTACGATAAGGATATCTTCCAAATTCGCAAGACGGTGCATGAGGTGAACCGATATGTGCGTCAGGCGATTGCAAATCTCAGGTATGCCGCAACACCGGCGACGATGGTTCTGCAAAGGGAAACATTAAGCGAGAAGGTCAAGCAAATCGCCGAGGAGGTGCTTGTCCCGATCGAGGTTGAGTGGAGCATTCCTGATGAGCTGCTGAGCCCTAAAGAGAAAGTGGAGCTGCTGGCCAGCATCCGGGAAGCAGTTGTCAATATTCAGAAGCATGCTCAGGCTACGAAAGGCTGGATCAAGGGAGAACAGCGCACGAGCCAGCCGGGATGGACCGCTCAGATCAAGGACAATGGCATCGGCTTTAAGGTAGATCCGCATCAATTGGAAGACAGCTACGGCCTCCTTATCATGCGGGAAAGAGCGAAGGAGATGAACTGGGGGTTTCGGATTTCCTCGGAGAATAATTACACGGTCGTGGAGCTTCAGGATGCAAAATAATAATGAAGTTCATATTCATCCAGCTACCTGATTATCCGATATATGTAAATAGGTGGAGATAGAAACATCATCACAGACTGCTAAGCTAGAAGCATCTCCATAGATATAATTAGGAGGTATAGCAGAGGATGAACATTTATAACACAACGTCGGGCACGCAAGCCGGGCAGGCAGCCGCCCCGCGGATTCATCGGGACCGGCTTGAAAATACGGAGCGATGGGTGACGGGAAATCTATCGGGTTACGTCCATCGTGATCAAGTAGAAATTAGCGATATCGGACGCGAGCTTGGTGCAGGCGCCATACAGCATATGGCGGCTAAATACTACGGGACAGCGGATATCAATGCATCTCTGGAGCAAGTCCTAAGCGGCAAAGACCAGAAGGTTAAAGACGCGGTGTATGGCGTCATTCAGTCTAACATGATCGTGGTTGGGTCCTTAGAGAGTGACGTTGAGCACGATGTACTGATCGAGATGGGGTTATCTCAGGCTAAATATATCGCTGCTCAGTATATGAATGATGAAGAGGCCGAGACTTTTATGGCGGCTATGAACAAAATTGCGGCAATCGCGTTAACGCGGACGGTTGATCCGGAGACGGGTAAGGCCAGTTACGTAACGCCGATCCAAAAGCCGATCGGTGCCCCAGACGACTATGTAAATATTTCAGAGCTTATGAAGCAGGCGGATCCTTCCGCGTATCAGAAATTCATTGATGAAATTGCTTCCGGCAATCATGGCCTGGACGAACTGATTAAATTCGCCAAGAAGGTGCCGAGCCATCCGGAATGGATTGAAAAATATAATGAGAATAACGCCCAGGTACTGGAGTATTTGCAAAATCTAAAACGGGATAATCGGTTTGAGCAGGCGGACTATTCGTCCAAGGTTGCTTTTCAGGAGAGTGTACTGCGAATGCTGAGCGATGCTGGACTGAACAACGGTGATTTTTACGTTGGCAATATGCAGTATTTTGCGTCATTGCTTGCTGACTAACAAATTTTCAAAAAAGTCGGATAGAGGTCTTTAGTTCTGGCAATAGTTGCCTATTGGGTGCGATTCAACTATAATATTTCGGTAAATACAGGGCCCCTTCGCGATAGCGGAGGGGCTGCTGGCCTAATAGGCTGTTAAATTAAAGGGAAAGGGGGGATCAGGCGTTAGCTCTACAGAAGAACAGGAGTTCTTGTTTCTTTTATTGTAAGAAAATGAAAAGTTAGAGAGAGAAATATTAGGAAATGGAGTTGCAAGAGAGATAGAAACCATCAGATCATTCATAAGCAAATTTGTCGGCAATTTTAAAGTTAAGCTGTTTGTGTCCATTGGAATCATCCTTATTATTCCTTCTTTAGTCATTGGCATCTTGGCAGCCAAGAGCGCCACAAACGGGATTCAAGAGCAAATTACGCAGAGCGCGACCGAGTCCATCAAGCTGGCGGACTCGATCATTGACGATCTCGTTCAGCCGAAGCTGCACGACGTGCAGTTTTATGCGGAGAAGCTCCAGGCGAATTTGTTGGATGAGGGGAAGCTTGTGGAGACGTTGGTGTCTCTCGAACAATATGCCGGGCTTCATCCGGAAGTTAGCCTGGTCTATTACGGGACAAGAGAAGGAAAGATTCTAACTGTGCCGGATCAGCAATTGTCGGCGGACTTCGATCCGCGGACCAGACCATGGTACGAGTCAGCGCTGAAAGAGCAGGGGCGAGCGGTAGTCAGCCAGCCTTATGTATCCGTTGACGAGAATAGGGACATTACGATATCCGTGTCTATGGCAACAGCCGACGGCTCGGGAGTAATTGGCCTTGATTTACGAATGGACAAGATCCGAGACATCCTCGGCGATATCAAGGTCGGGAAGGAAGGCTATGCGATTCTTCTTGATGGAGAGGAGCATTATATCGTACATCCCGTCCATGATGCAGGAGAGAAAACGAATGAGCCTGCCGAGCAGAAGATGTACGAAACCGACCATGGCGAATACACCTTTTCCTATGAAGGCCAGAATAAATACATGACTTACATAACGAACCAGCTAACCGGATGGAAAATAGGTGGTACGATCGATTTAACTGAAATCAACCAGGCTGTGAAGCCGATAATATTGAATACGCTCTTCACGGGAGCCATTTGCCTTCTAGCTGGCTTTACATTTATTTATTTCATGATCCGTTCCATTATCCGGCCGATCAGCCGCTTGAAAGAGCAGGCCCAGAGCGTCAGTGAAGGAGATTTGACTCAGCAAATTCAGGTGCAAACGAGCGACGAGATCGGCGAACTGGCTGCGGCCTTCCAAGTGATGCAAGAGAAGCTGCGCAGCCTGATTGGCAAGGTAGGGGAAGGAGCGGAGCAGGTGGCCCGCTCGTCCGGGGAACTGACGTCAAGCTCGGATCAAACGGCAGAGACAAGCCAGCATATCGCGGAAGCAGTACAGGACATTGCTGGCGGCGCTGAACGGCAGACTTTGGGGCTGGAGCAGAATTCCACCGCGCTGGCCGAAATTGCGCAAGGAGTTGCGCTGATCGCCGAACGCACCAGCGCCGTAGCTGAGCTGGCGAAGATGTCCTCCGCTCAAGCGGAGGAAGGCAGCCGTTCGGTCGAACAGACGGGCAACCAGATGGGCTCTATTTATCAAACGGTTGAGCAGTCGAGCAGCAAGATCCGTTCGCTGCATGAACGTACGCGTGAAATTGGCGAAATCACGAAGCTGATCGGGGATATTGCCGGCCAGACGAATCTGCTGGCCTTGAACGCTGCGATTGAAGCGGCTCGCGCCGGCGAGCACGGAAGCGGTTTTGCGGTTGTCGCTGGCGAGGTGCGTAAACTGGCGGAACAATCAGCGGAATCGGCGCTGCAAATTACGGCGCTCATCGAAGCCATTCAGAATGACGCTGAGGAATCGGTGCAGACGATGGGCCGTGTGACGACCGAGGTGGAGGAAGGGCTAAACGTCTCCGTCGTTACGATGCAGCGGCTGGAGCAAGCGATGGGCGGCATTCGCGAAACGACGCCGCAAATTGCTGAAATCGCTGCGACGGCCCAGCAAATCTCGGCTAGCGTCCAGCAGATCGTGGCGACGGCGAACGAACTGTCGATGATCGCCACCAGCAACGCCTCAGCTGCGCAGGAGGTTGCGGCTTCCTCCGAGGAGCAGTTGGCGGCGATGGAGCAAATCTCTTCGTCTGCTCATACGCTATCGGAGATGGCTGCTGAGTTGAAGGAGACCATTGGGCATTTCAAATATTAGAATGACATGAAGTAATAACAGCAAGGATCACGCTGGCATGCGGCTGATCCTTGCTTTATTTTTTGGATGCCAGCCGCTACAATGATATTTGTTACATAACTATGGCGGTTAGCTCGCATGTGCCGAAATTTCACAAAATGTTAACAACTCAAAGACTTAATTAGCCCAAAATCGTCATTTAAGCCTCATAATTATGAGATATACTGCCAGTTAGGGGGGGATAGCCATAAAGAAGAAGACAAGCATTGTCTTGACGCTAATTGCACTTATTTTATTAAGCCTGTTCTTTATCCCGATCAACGCCAAGCCATCAGGGCAGACGCGGATGATTCTGGACCATACTCTGCATGTGTACGTCTCGCCGCCATGTTTCAACGAGGCCCAGGTGACGAATAATATAGCGGAGTCTACGCTTGGGAAGGCCAGAGAGCTGCAATATGAAGCGGATGCCCAATGTACGGCGGATTCGTTGATGAGCCGGAAGATGAGTGTTATGGATGTTTTTTTTAGCAGCCTCGGCATAATTAAAGGACCATGGAATTGGTAACTAATTTCTCGTGAAGGGGTTCAGGAAGAATATGAAGAGATGGACGACCGCTTGGCTCGTGCTTATGATCGTTATTATCGCAGGGTGCTCCTCAGGGGGCAGTCATACAGGAATGACAGATGGGATTCCCGAAATTATCGATGTGCAAATCCAGAGTGAGCCCGAGAAGCTGAATCCAGGTGAGCCGGCATCGATTCAAGCCAAGGTTACCCAAGGCGGCGAAGAAGTGACGGATGCCAAATCCGTAACTTTTGAAGTGTGGCTTAGCGGTAGCGATGCTCACGAAATGCTGGAGGGCACGCACGCTGGAAATGGAGTTTACAGCATCGACAAAACCTTCGAACAGGACGGAGTTTACAATGTCATCGCGCACGTGACGGCTCGGGACATGCATAATATGCCGCGGAAGCAACTCATCGTCGGAGAGGTGCCGGAAGACGAAATCGAACAAGCTAAGGATTCGCTCTACGATAAGAGCTCTCATATGGACTAAATGATCGGTAAGGAGAGAACGCGAATGAGAACGGAAAAAGGGCCGCTACAGCTGCTTGTTATGGCATTCGTTTTTTTGGCATTAACCGCTTGCGGACAATCTGCTTCGACGGACAGTGGTTCGGCTTCCTCGCCGTCTGAGAGTACCGCCGATGCCAAGGCGAAATTGATCTATAAACAGAGCTGTGTCAGCTGTCACGCCGTCGATCTTAGCGGAAAAGTAGGGCCTAGCCTGCAGGAAATCGGCTTTAAACTGAGCGAAGAGGAAATTTTCGAGGCGATCAGTTCGGGAAGACAAGGGATGCCGCCGTTTGAGAAGAGGCTGAAGGCCGAGGAAATCCAGGCATTGGCTACTTGGCTCGCCACCCATACGGAAGCTGAGGGAGGGCCGGACCAATGAAGCGTTCGAAGCGGATTATCGATATCGGAATTATTGCCTTGCTCGTCGTCGCTGCAATCGGAGTGCTTGCTTTCTCCTGGGGAGGAGGCAAGCCGAATGACCTCAGCATTCCGGTGAAATCGTTCGAATTCACCGACCAGGACGGCGGCCAGGTAGGTCTGGACGATTTAAAGGGCAAGGTTTGGGTCGCCCATTTCATGTTTACGAATTGCTCTACCGTATGTCCGACCCTTACCGCGAACATGGCGAAGCTGCAAAGCGAGATTATGTGTCGGCCGGACTTAAGGCGGATCTCGTATCCTTTTCCGTAGATCCCGAGAAGGACACGCCGGAAGCTTTGAAGACGTATATCGGCAAGTTTACGGATGACCTGAGCAATTGGCATGCGTTGACGGGCTATTCATTCGAGGAAATTCAGGCCTTTGGTCAACAGAGCTTCAAGACCGCAATCCAGAAAGACGCCATTGGGGACCAGGTCATTCATGGCATTTCCTTCTATCTCGTAGATGCTTCGGGAACCATCGTTACGAAATACGATGGGCAGGATCCGCCTTACAGCCAAATTATTAAGGATATCAAAGCGCTATCTCGTTGATAATTTTCCCTTGAAGCGAATGTAGAGAAAGGTGCCGGCCGCCGAGAAGAACAACACGGTTTGCATAAAAAATCCGGATAAGCTGCTAAATTCGCTTCCCCAGTGCTGCGAGATGAATTGGACCAAGAACATGGAACCGATCAATATGAATGCATCTATAAAGAGGGAAGGGAGCAGTTGAAGCATGCGGGCAAGCCTTAACTTTAAAGCGTATAAATTAAAGATGGCAGAAATCATCTCCATGGCCAGGATCCCGAGCGCTGCCCCGATATAACCCCAACCAGGGATAGCTATAAGCACATATTGGATAACAAAGGAGCAGCTTATACCGGTAAACAAACCGATGAAAGTTATATTCTTGATGTCCTGGGACCATAAAATGCTCGTCGATAGCTCGCGAAAGCCAACAATAACGGGAAGAGGGGCTAAGTATCGGATGGGCAGCGCCGCTTCGGAAGAATTGAATATAAATATGGACAGCTCAGGGGCGTACACATAGATGTAGATGGACGCGGATAATCCCCACAACCAAGCCGCCTCAAGGGATAAAGAGAGCAGCCTGCGGAAGTTGGGCCAGAGTTTCTGCTGCGAGTAGCTGGCCAAGCGCATGGTGACTGTATGGCTCAGGGCTTGGGTGACCAGCGTAGGCGTGTAGGCCATGATAGCAGCCATCCCGGTAATTACGCCGTATATGGCGGTTGCCTGGGAGGTGTCATAACCGGCGGCCATCAGTCGGCCAGGGATAAGAATCGCATCGATGAAATCGGAGGCCGGAATCAGAAGGCGCGTTAGCGAAATGATGAGGGATGCTTTGAACAGCCAGGCGAAAGGAAGCTTGCTGCTAGATATCGGTGCTGCCGGGTTCTTTCGCTGGTCAGCGGACACATAAAACGTCAGCAGCGTGAAAGACACGAGTACACTGATAAATGCAGCCAGCACCCCTCCGCCGACCGCAATATGTATGCCTTGAGGCAATAAATAGCCGACGATCATCAGCATGAACAGAATACGGCTTGCCTGCTCTGTCAACTCAGACAAGGCGATGATGTTAAACCGTTCCAGCCCCTGCAAGTAACCTCTCAACAAACCCAGTAATGGGGCCGCGAAAATAGCCGGCGCAAGGCTTCGCAAAGCGTATTGCAGATCCGGATTCCCCAACATGCTCGAGAGTGCGGGGGAATTCCAGAAGACGATCATACTCAAAATCCCCCCGAATAAAACCAGAAAGAGGGAAATCCATTTAAAAAAATGCCAACCAAGCCATGGCTTCTTTGCTGTAATAATGGCCAAGGCCGTTGGCAATCCTCCGGAAATCATAAGCAGCAGCCCATATAAGGAATAAGCGATTTGGTACAACCCGATACCTTCAGCACCTACGAGTCTCGTCAATACGACGCGTCCGATGAGACCGATCAATTTTACGGCAGCCATTGCCCCGGCTCTTATCGCGGATTGCTTTAACAGGCGGGATAGTTTCATAAGTCCTCCAGTTTAGCGTCAATATCTTCCAGTTTCCATTGTATGACGTTAAACCGCAGTTATGCTGACAAGCCCGCATATTCGTCAATCTCTAATGTGTACCAGTAAGTATTTGGTATGCTGATCCCAACCTAGGTCAAAGGGAACGCGGTAACGGTCGGCCGAATGCGAATTGACGAGCGGGTAGCCGTAATCATCGAACCCTACGACGATCGAAAAGTGATCCACATCGCTGCCGCTAATAATATAACCGATCAAGTCGCCTGGCTGAATATGTGAAAGTGCCCCATTCGGGTATTTGGCCGAAGGAGCGATAATGTCCCGAAAGTGTCCCCTGGCCAGCAGTTTTCCGTATCCGGAATACATAAGAAAATTATAGAAGGAATCGGTCCGAATCCAGGCTTCGCTTCCCCCCTTGTTGGAAAAGTATCGCCATGATCCGGCCTTCGGCAGGCCTCCGCCTTCCTTTTCGTCTCCAACGACCTGGGAAGCGAAATTGGTGCAATCTCCTCCTTGCCCGGAGTAATCGGCATATTTGCGGTTATACCTGTGGTTATTGCCGGCTCCCCAAGCTGTTCCTGCATATTTATTCGCGTACTCCACAGCGCGGGCGCGGCGATATTTTTTGCCGTCCACCACCTGCTGCTGATAGTTCACGGAAGGGGAAGTACCATCATCGGTTACCGCAATTTTGTTCGGGTTCTCATCCAGGGGATCCAAGTACCATTCCTTGTTGACCTTCCACTCGTTATCCAGCTTTTTTAATGTGAGAAAATGCTCGGTTCCGATTCCGAACGATTGAACGGGTACCATTTTGTTGATATAGGTATAATCTACCTTCAGCGAATGGACCAGAGATATTTTTGCCGTATCCTTGGAGGTTCTTAGACGCACGATACGGATCTCGCTATTGGCTTTGACCAGCTTGATTGCTCTTTTGATTGCCCACTCGTTAAGATAATTCGTTCGGTTCTCCTCGTTGCGGAGAGCGTGCTTGCTCAATTTGTTGCCACTTAGATAAAGGCCCTTTAATTCTGCCATATCCCGGCTGACAAGAGTGTCGGCTCTCTGCTTATAAAGCCTATCCAAAAAGGCCCGCACCTCTTTTTCCTCTTGATCGCCCGAATCCGCATAGACCTCTGTTCTGCAGGAAAGTAAAGTCAGGCAGAGGATAAGTACGGTTGCTACAAATTTATTAGTCAAGTTCATCATCACCGTCCAGCTTGGCAAAAACGATCAGTCTTTGCTCATGCTCCTTTTTTTTTCTGCTGTATTTTCCGCTGCATGTTACCAGATTCAACCTGCGTTCTTTCGTATCCCCGAAAACCCTGTCGACGGGAGCTTCCGATGTAGGGTAAGATTCTACGGATTCCACGATATAGGTCAGTTTTCGTTTGGCATGATCCCGAACAATGATTGGATCCCCGGGTTTTAATTTTTTTAAATTAAAAAAAACAGCCGGGCCGGTATAACTATCGACATGGCCGTCCATCACCATATTTCCCGGTTCCCCTGCAATTACGCCGGGATGCAGAACGCCGACAATATCCGTATGTTTCGGAACGTCCATCTGCCCGTCTTCAAGCACACCTACCGGTTCAACACTAGCCTTTACCTTTAGGGTAGGAATTATGAGCTCTGTCGGCATAAAGGGTTTGGGCAGCGGCTTGCGTATACTCTCTGCCGGCAGCCTTTCTGTGTCATTCACAATTGGGGGGGACGGCGAGGATGGCACGGATTCGGAATGCGGCTGCGGCTGGGCGTTCTTCTTCACCTGCTTGGCAGGACCGCAACCAGAACAACTGACGGCGAGAACAATGGTTAGCAGAATGAATAATCGTCTCATCATGATATAAGAGAGAAAGAGGGAGTGAGCCCTCTTTCATCCTCCTTCTATTCTGTTTGTTCGCTAGCTCCGCCGAAACCAGTTTTCGGCATTTTTGTCGCTTTAGTTTTAATGCTCTTGGCTTTAATGCTTTTCGCTTTAATGCCTTTGTGATGATGAGCAGCTTTAGCTTTAGTTTTGTGCGTTGTATGAGCCTTATGCGTTTTATGCATCGACTTGGTGTGCATTTTCTTCTGCTCGTGTGGATTAGCCGGAGCTGCGCTTACAGCAGAAGCGACAGAGAATAACAAACACGCCGATAGTAGGGCTGCAGACAATTTCTTCACGGTATTTCCTCCTAGAGTTTTATTTTTCCCCACAGATAGGATATCCGCTGCACGTTTTTCTAAGCAGGAAACTTATAGTTAAACGGGGTTTACAAGGCTTGCTCTTTCGAATATCATGGGGCTAACACAACGACAGGAAGGAACGCTGACATGGAAATTACACGACTAACGAAACCCGAAGCCATGATCTTTGATATGGATGGCACGCTGTTCAAAACGGAGACGCTTCTTATCCCTGTATATCATCGTTTGTTCGATCAGCTTCGCGCAGAGAACTTGTATGAGGGAGAGACGCCTCCCGAAGAAAGGATACTTGGCGGATTAGGCATGCTGTTGGATGACATATGGAAAAGAGTGCTGCCCGACCATGACGCAATCGTACACCGGCGGGCGGACGAATTGCTGCTGGAGCTGGAGCTTATCGGTTTGAAGGAATATGTTACAGAGCTCTATCCGCAAGTGGCCGAAACGCTGAAGCAGCTCCACGAGCGCGGGGTAAGGCTTTTCGTAGCCAGCAACGGACTGGAGCATTATGTAAAAGAGGTAGCGAACTCGCACGGCATCTTCTCGCTGTTTGAGGGGATCTACAGCGCTGGCGAGCATCAGACGGCATCCAAAGTCGACTTGGTCAGGCTTCTACTTGATAACCATGGCGTGAGCAGCGCCTGGATGATTGGAGACCGCTCTTCCGATGTAGAAGCGGGCAAGGAGAACGGCCAAACCGTTATCGGCTGCGCGTATGCTGGTTTTGGTCAAGGACAGGAGTTAAGCGACTCCGATCAACTGATCTCCTCCTTCGCTGAGCTGATTGCGCTGTACGATCAGGCAGCGGAAGCGGCTGAAGCGCAGGAATCCGCCCAAAACTAAAGCAAGCCGCTCTTCCGGTTAGGAAGAAGCGGCTTTTTGTTTATGCAGCCACAGGGCGTATTCAAGCGGCTTTACAATGGCAGCCCGGTAAGCACTGGAATCGCCAGATTGGTTGAATACCTCCCGCGCCGGCTTGGGATTGACCTCGAGCAAATATACTTTACCGCTCGGATCGATCGCAAGATCAAGGGCCAGCTCACAGAGTGCGCCGTAATTGGCCTCCAGCGTCGCGGCAATATCGAGGCTCAGCCTCTCAGCCGTCCGGCGTATGTCCGCACGCTTTTCCTCGCTATGGGAGGCTTGCTTCAGCAGCGTACTCATAGGCACGGCATGCCCCCCACCGTGTAGATTGGAGGTTACGCTTCTCGGAGGGCCGACCCTTCCGGCGCAGCCGGTCACCTCCCAGTGCCCGGAGCCGTTCTTCTGAACGAGCATGCGGAAATCATGCACGCGGCCGTTGGGCAGTTTAATTTCAATTCCCTGCTGCACAAGGTAATTCTTTTGCGCTTTCCAGCGGATTAAATACGGGGCAAGTCTTGCCTTATGCATCTTCTGTGCCGGGATGATTTTTCTGCTCAGCGCTCGGCCTTGAATAAGGTAAGAGTCTTTCCCCGACCGGTCGATCCGCAGTATTCCCCTTCCGCCGGTGCCCTGCATGGGCTTAATATAAATACACGAATAATTCCGCATGATTCTGTACACATCGCTCATATTTTGAAATATGGCGCTTTCCGGCAAGTGGGGCCTGAATCTTGGCTTGCTTGACAGAAGCTGATATATCGCCCATTTATCGCGAATCGGCCGGTTTAGGAACGTAATGCTGCTGCTATAGCGATTGCGAAATCTGACCAACTGCTCGAAGCGCTTGTTTTTCTGAATGCGTGCCCGGTCGAAAATGAGGTGCGGGAAGCTGCGCCATTTTCGCGACCATTTTTTTGTTTTTAGATCATAATGCAGGGAATGAATCATTTTTTTCTCATGCTGGACATCCATCGGAGTAAATACGAAGACATCCAAACCGATTTTCTGGCCTTCGACGATCATCTTCTGGTATATATGGCGTTCCTCCAGCTGCTTATTATCGTTCATATACAGGGTCAATATGCCAAGAACAGGTTGCGACAAAACGTTCACCTTCTTTGTACGGTAGTCGGTTCACAATATTCCGGCTTAAGCGGATGGGTTCTTGGGTTGGCTTGCCAAGTACTGGCTGTATTGAAAAATTCGTTCGAGCGACTTTTTACGGATTTGCGGTTCATC
Organism: Paenibacillus sp. YSY-4.3; assembly: GCF_054767475.1. Classification (NCBI taxonomy): domain Bacteria; kingdom Bacillati; phylum Bacillota; class Bacilli; order Caryophanales; family Paenibacillaceae; genus Paenibacillus; species Paenibacillus sp. YSY-4.3. The sequence continues at coordinate 560,398 of NZ_BAABMC010000001.1, forward strand.
GAATTTCATCGGTTTGCTGTTCGCCTCAAAAAACCACATGTTTCCTTCCATATCGATGCCGAGATCCATCGACATTTCGCCAAGAACATGTTTTGAAGATTTTTCGATCTGCTTGGCGATGAGCACGGCGTTGGATTTCAGGCGGTTAAGGATTGATGTCGTCATCTCGCTCCCGAATGTAGGAGTTAGCAGCTTTTCAGGAGATTCGATGCTGCCGCCTTGAGGAACATGGGTGGTGATTCTCTTTGCGCCAGCGAGCCGTGCGCCGACTCCAGTGACCATCCATGCGCCTTTCCCTGTTTTTTGCACGAGTATGCGCAGGTCGAAATTGCGGTCCCGGTACGTAGCGAGCTGAATAGCTTCCTGCATGACATACGGCGCTCTTTTCATTTCCCTTTTTATTCGTCTCCATAGCAGGTCTAATTTAGCGGTCCGGTAAACGATATGCCTGTATTTCTGGCCCTGGATCGTTAAGCGGTAAGGTTTTTCATGTTCCGGATCATATTGCAGGAGCATGATTCCTTTGCCGGCTTTGCCGCATTCCGGCTTTAAATAGAGGTGCCCGTAAATTTTGATCATGAGTTCAAGCGTTCCGGGATCAAGCAATCTCTTAGTGTCAGGGACGAACACTTTGGTGGAACGGTTCTTCTTGAGCCAATCGCCCACCTTGCGTTTATTAAAAAAGTAGGGATTGTAGATGTGGATCGTCTTATGCTGAATACATTCTTTGATTTTTTTGCGGACAAGTCGTTTTCCCTCGTCTTCCCGCTGTGGAATCCGGTTATAAATGACATCGGGAAGAGGAAACCATTGCTTAAACCAGGCTTTATTTTCGGGACTGTATTGATAGCCTCGGATTCGCTTGGCTGAGAACTTCAAATCTTTCGTAGTCACGACATAAACGGGAAAGTCAAAATCTTTGCCAGTGTTCAGAATATCTTTGAAGTTGGCTTTATTTCCACGGAACAGGCATTCGGGATCTTCTACGGTCAGTACGGCAACGACTGGCTTTCTATCGGCTAAGAGCTGGCTCATCAGCCTTCCCTCCTGCGGAATTTACTGAGATAGAGGCAGTGCTCCAAAATATGCTCAACGGACGCTTTGCCCTCGGCCTTCAAGGATGGATGCTGGAAAATAGATCTTCCCGGTTTGGCATTGGCCTCGAACATCCATATTTTCTCGTCCTTGTCTATCCCGATATCGAAGCCGATTTCACCAATCAGATGCTGTTGGTGATACTCGATAGCTTCGGCCAGCGTAATAGCTACGCTCTTGGCATGCCGAAGCACTTCGTCGGCTCTTGAGCCGAAGGCGCGGCCAAGCGCCTGTTCGGGGGTCAGCAATGAACCTCCGTTCTTAAGATGGGTCGTTACGCTGCCTTTTCCCGCTTTCTTGGCCCCGATGCCGACAACGACCCAATTGTTCCTGCCGTTCTTATGCATATGGAACCGGAAGTCGATGGGGCAGCCGTCAATTTCAATAAGACGGATTCCCTGCTGCGCTACGTAGCTCCTGAGCACGCGGCCATGCCTCGCATGCAGGGTTCGTATCATGCTGTTAAAGGAGTTAAAGCGCAGCAGCGCGTTTTTTCCTCTCAAACGGTAGCGGGCATAATAACCGCTTCTGGGAATATAAGATAGTCTGTAGATGCCATGTCCTAGGCTTCCGTTATTCGGCTTGTAATAAATGAGCGAATGACGGTCGAGTAAATCCTTAATTTGGTCGGGTGTAGGGTTCATAATTGATTCTGGCACATAACGGTTGACGGTAGGGTCCCTTTCCAGCAGCTTATATATATCCGATTTGTTAAAAAAGCTCCAGTTGAAGAATGGAATTTTCTTACGGATGAATCGCTCACGGAGGAGACCGATGGACGAAGTCGTTTCTGCCCGGCGGCTGGGCAGGCGGTTATATACGACATCCGGCAATGGTACTACTTTGCGGTAAAAGCGTCCGGATTCGTTCAAAAAGTGGCCGTTGACGGTTTCCTTTTCCCAGTTGATATCACGCGGGGTAAAGGCAAAAATATAAGACTGTTTGCTCCCTTGCTTCAGAAGCTGCTTGATGAAGGTTGTTCTAGAACCGAACCGGTTTTGGGAGGAGCTTGCGGAGCCGTCTGATAGTATGCCGATTAGAGGGCCGAGCTGTACTTCGCCATCTTGAAGGCTGCGAAGATACACGGCTCCCGATTTCGGAATTTTAATTCCTTTGCGAACGCCCGAAGCAAGGTAGAGATGATTGCCTGGTTTGCTAATCGGTTTGACTGTTGCAGGAATGCGGTCTTGGCCCAGCCTGAGATGAACGGACTTCTTTCCTGATAATTTCAGGTTCTTCATTAATGATCCCGACACGTAGACGACCCTCTGGGGCTGCTGCGTGAAATGGACATTGCAGTAAGTCAAACTCATGAATTTATCCTCCTAATCGTTTTGCGAAGCAAAACAGCTGCTAGAGCCCAGACTCAAAGCCTAATGCTTCATCAGGCTAGGCTAGAGTTTTGCGAAGCAACAAGTATCGAGCGTACTGTATCGGGTTTTCCACGGATTTTCGAGCTCCATGCATATCGCCGATGCGGAAGAAGGATGATCTGCCCGGCTTGGAATTGACCTCGAGAACCCATACTTGCCCTCCCGGTTCAACGCCAAAATCGATCCCGAGCTCTGCAAGTCGGCCGAAATGGGATTCCAAATGTTCCGGAATCGCCGTCGCCAGATTACGAATGATTTCTACGGTCTGAACTCCGAGCTGTTCGCCGAGTTCTTTGGTCAGGTAAGGGATTGCTCTATGCGCGGTTCCGCCGCCATGCAGGTTAGAGGTAAGGGAATGCTTGCGGCCGGCCCGTACTGCCATACCTGTCATGCTCCACATGCCATTTTCATTTTTTTGCATCAGTACTCTGACATCGAAGGGTTCCCCCTTGCTATTGTTCAGCTGCAAATAGGGCTGCAGCAGGAAAGCCCTGGCCCCGATGAACCGGTGTATCCAAACCAGTCCACCTTCCCTAGTGCGGAATCTTTTGCGGAACAGTTGATTGCTGCCGTCTCTGCCGGTAATCATCAGCCCATCTCCCCATTTTCCCTCGGTATTCTTCACATGCAATGTCCGCTTCCCGTGCGTACCGTTTTGCGGCTTTAGGAAGGCTTCTCCTTTATGTGCAAACAGCCACTGGTTCAAATGGTCGGGGCTTTCATAACGAACCGTATCTGGGAGATAGGAGACAATGGTGCGATGTTTTTTGAGTGCTTGGTAGACAGACCATTTGCCGGCTAGAGCGCGAGTTAAATAAACGAAGGGCTGCTGGTCCGTAAGGAGCTCCAGGCAGCGCTGCTTGCGACGCTGCTGTCTTTTGTCAGGGGAAATGCACCGATCGTAAATAATTTCCGGGGCCGGAAACAGCTTTCGTATCCATTTCCCGTTTTCAAACGTATATCCAGGGATGCTCCTGCTGCCTGGGGTTACCCATCCGGGGCAAAAAACGTATATCGTCATTCTCTGCCGATGGCCGATATGACATAATTTGCGGCAAAATGCCGCTTCCGCAAAAGGGAGGGGGCCAGCGCATTCGCATACCATGATGCCTACAATACCTTGAGAAAAGCGGTTCATCGAAGTCCTCCTTGCTTAGAAGCCGGACAGAAAGCGTGAATATTCGATTACTTGCGTGACGGAAGGGCGTATTTTGCTTCCGCCAAGCGGCGTATTATCGTTCTTTGAAGGTTTGGAATTCACTTCAAGCAGCCATATGCGGCCATGTTGGTCAACCGCGAGATCTATGCCTAGTTCTCCGAAATGTGCAGGAATTTGTTCATCGATGCCAAATGCGATATCGAGGGCCGCCTTCTTCAGCCTGGCGCTTAATTTCTTCTTGGTTGCCGGCGGAAGCGTGCTGCGTGATATCGCGCTCCTCAGCGTGCAGAGAGAGCCGCCTCGCGCCAGGTTGGATACGAAATGCTGATCATTCGCAACCCGGGCAACGATGGAGGTAACGCTCCATTTGCCAAACCTGTTCTTCTGCACCAATGCCCTGAAATCCACGGGCCGCCGGTCCATGAGCATCAAATGAAGTCCTTGCTGGATCTGGTATCGTGTCGACTTCATTTTCCCGGATAAGGCTGCAAACAACTTAGAGAGACTGGCGTAATTTTGTTTCTGGGTGCCGCCCACTTGGGCGGTCAGCGTCTGATATCCGCCGCCATCGAGCCGGGATATACGAATAATTCCTTTGCCGAGGCTGCCTTTGATCGGCTTGAGGAACACGATGGGATGCTTGCTGCACATTGATTTCAGCATGGCGTAATTGCGGAACAAATGTGATTCCGGCATATATCCGGACACTGAAGGAGCCTTGCCAAGCGCATCGAATACCTCAGTCTTATCTAGAAATTTTTCATTGAAATAATGGCTGCCGTAGAGGGATTTTACTTCTTTCATGAAATGCTGTACGCTAGGTTTATTCTCCAATTTGCGCGATGTCAGGCGATTATAGAACACATTTGCGGCAGGAAGCTCGGTTTTCTTCCAGTCATCTGCATATAGCCATCCCGTCACCTTTGAGCTGCTGCTTCCGATGTGGGACGGGGTAAAGAAATAAACAAAGACCCCTTGTCGTTGACAAGCATTAGCAAGTTCCCGGCAGAACTGGGTGATTGGGCCAAAAGGTCTTTCCGGTGTATCGGGGTAATCCTGGCTGATCAGGACTCCGATGATCGGACCAAGCTGAATGGTGGATGACTGGGGACGATAAAAGATCCGAAGCGTCGACCTCGCTGGAAGAGCCATGTTTTTGGCAAGTCCCTGGCTGATCCTTATCCCGTCTAGCCGGGATAAGGAAATGACTTTGACATTTTGCCGGAATGAACCGAAGGATAGCTGAAGCGGATGATTGGTCGGAATCTTCAACTGCTTGATTAGCAGCTCTCCGAGCACGAGACAGTCATCCTCCAGCAAACCCGGTTTCATGATTTGTATCTTAATTTTTTTGGAGTGCATGAAGCGGATCTCCTTCCAAGCTTAGGCTTGATGTCTTGGATGCGTCTTCGTAAATACATGTAATGCATCATATGAGGACATAGAATCCTTGGTGATTAACCTATCTTTGAAATAACTTTGCAGAGCTTATGAATGCGTATCGGAAATATTCTGTAGGGACATACAGGGAGGATTTAAGGTTGGCAGATTGGTTATACATTGTAGTCAGCGTCGCTATAGCTGGTTTTGTTGGCGGAGTCACGAATCATTTTGCAATAAAAATGCTTTTTCACCCGAGAAATCCGGTCATGATCGGCAAATGGCGCGTTCCGTTTACGCCAGGCCTTATTCCGAAGCGGAGGGAAGACATTGCGGAGTCTTTAGGCAATGTGGTCTCCGATTACCTGGTTACGGCGGAAGGGCTGCAAGAAATGGTGATGCGGCCGGAGTTCCGGCATCAGGCGGAGGAGAAGCTGGGCGAATTATTAAACCGCTGGGCCAGCAGCAGCCTGTCGGTGAAGGAAGCGGCCATGCGAATCTGGTCGGAAGAGGAATGGGAAGCGGTTAAGGACAAATTGGCGTCGGCTCTCGGGGCAATTCTTCAATACGGCTTCCGGCATGCATGGCATAAATATGAATGGGAACAGAGACCGCTGAAAAGCTTGGTCCCAGGCTGGTCGGACGATAACCGGCAATTGTGGAGCGAAGCGGCAGCCAGCGTGATCCTAGATGCCGTAGCGGAGGAACTGCTCTCCTCACAAGGTCAGCGGATGCTCGCCAAAATGGCCTCCGGCCTAGCGGACAATACAGGGGGATTTCTCGGTACGATGGCCGCGATCTTCATGGACGAAGAGAAGCTGGTTCAGAAGCTGACGCCTACCTTTGTCCGTGCTTTGCAGGGCGAAGAAGCCCGCGTGAAGGTCGCCTCCGTGATTAAGGCACGAATGGAAGCATATGGCGAGAAACCGCTCGGCGAGCTGCTGCGCTCTTTGGCGGGAAGCGAGCCGGAAGCCTGGATCGGGCAGAAACTGGATAAGCTCCCTTTTGAAGCGTGGATTACCAAGGCTGAGAGCGTGAAGCTGGCCTCATTGCTTGAGCCGTGGCAGGGTCAAGCGGCAGCCGCGGTTCCCGGCCTTGCGGACCGCCTGCTTCGCCTGATTGCCCGCGTCATACCGTCTGCGATGAAGGCGATCCGTCTGCCGCAGCTCGTGAAGGAGCAGGTTCAGAAGTTTCCTGTGGAACGGCTGGAGGAGGTAATACTCAGCGTCTCCGGCAAGGAATTTAGAGCCATTACCTGGCTCGGTGTACTGTTAGGCGGCATGATTGGGCTGATCCAGTCCATACTGCTGCTGTGGGTTGGACGTTAACGATTTATTACATTTTAGGAGGATATAACAATGAACATTTATGACAAAGCACATGAGCTGGCAAAGGCGCTTAAAGAGAGCCAGGAGGTGTCCGACATCACTTCGGCAATAAAGCTGGTGGATGCTGACCCAGAAAGCAAACGGATGCTGGACGATTTTCGCCAGAAGCAAAATGAAGTACAGCAGCGGATGATGAGCGGCGACATGCCGTCTCCCGAGGAAATGGAGCAAATGGAAAAGCTGTTCGAGGTGTTGAGCTTGAATTTGAACATTCGCCGTTTATTTGATGCCGAGCGCCGTCTTAGTGTCATCATTCAGGATGTGAACAAAATTATCACGGACAGCCTGCAGCATTTGTACGGTTCGGAGCTTTCTTAATCCGGACGCGTAATACTATTTTTTTGGTCAAGTCTCATATTAGCCGCATCTCCTTCATAGAGTAGAAATATAGATTCGTTTATAGATTCGGATGAAGGAGCTGTGGATGATGAAAACAATGAAAGCACTGCAACTAATCAAGAAGGAAAAAAAGCGGAACAAATGGAAGCACGCGATCTATTTGATCTTAGCCCTGGGAATGCTCATATATGCTCTTCCTCTGATCTCATTTGATCCGGGCGCAGGCTGGCTGTCGATCTTTGGCATCGTTTGGGCGGCCTTTGCCTTTATGGTCGTTGGCGCGCATCTGCACTTTCTGCTGGGCGTGAGCGATGAGAAGCAGCGTTCCCTCGAAGCCGTTCGCCGGGCCAAGCTGCGCGAATGGCAGAGCAGGCTGCAGAAGAAGGAATGGCCGGCGGAGAGCAAGCAAGGATAGGGCAGTCGGTTCAGAATGATCCTGCTTGTACCCTCAGGCTATTTGTCCGCAATAACCGTAAAGTGTGAGAACCGCACCTTAATGATCGGCATAGCCGGCAACAGGGTGTGGTTTTTTTGTGATAGAATTGTGTATAATAGATACAGATTGGTACAGATTTGAACGGGGGGTGTAACAGTTGCAAGGGCATGAGGAGAGCATTACAAAGCACGAACAACTGCTACAGTATATCGAGGGACTGAAGATCGGCACGAAAATTTCAGTCCGCAAATTGGCGCGAAGCATGGGCGTCAGCGAGGGGACGGCCTACCGCGCGGTTAAGGAAGCGGAGAATCTCGGCATCGTCATTACGAAAGAGCGGATCGGCACGGTGCGGGTCGAGAAGAAGCCGCGCAACATTTCGGATCAGCTTACCTTCGGGGATGTCGTGGAGATCGTCGAGGGGCATGTGCTCGGGGGCGGGGAAGGCTTGGATAAGACGCTGCACAAATACGTGATCGGCGCAATGAAAATCGACGCCATGGCCCGGTACATCGACGCCGGAAGCCTGTTGATCGTCGGGAACCGTGAGGACGCGCATTCTTTGGCGTTGGAGCAGGGTTCCGGAGTGCTCATTACCGGTGGATTCGGGACGAGCCGTGAAGTGAAGGCGCTCGCGGACAGGTTGAATCTGCCGATCATCTCTTCCAGGCATGATACGTTTACCGTGGCTTCGATGATTAACCGGGCGCTCTTCGACCGGCTGATCAAGAAGAAGATTATGCTGGTCGAGGATATCGTCGCCGCCAAGCCGAGACCAAACATGCTGAAGGTGAACAGCAATATTTCAGATTTTGACCAGCTGTCACTTGAAACGGGCATGCAGCATTTTCCGGTCGTGGATGAGTGGAACCGGGTCATCGGCATCGTCAGCCGCAAGAACGTCGAGGAAGTCGGGGGCGGAGACCATCACATCGAGAAATGCATGGTCCGCCATCCGATTACGGTTGGGCTGCAAACCTCGCTGGCTTCGGCGGCGCAGATTATGGTGTGGGAAGGCATCGACTTCCTGCCCGTTATCGACCGCAACCGGAAGCTCGTCTCCTCCGTCACCCGTAAAGAGGTGCTGCAGGCGATGCGGGATGCCCGCAATGAGCCACAGCTTGGCGAGACGTTTGAACATTTGATGTGGAACGGCTTCGTCGAGGAGCGGGACGAGGAGGGACGGCTGTTCTTCCACGGCATCATCACGCCGCAAATGTCGACGGATATCGGGACGATTTCCCATGGTGTGCTGACCTCGATCATGACCCAAGCCGGCCTGATTGCTGCCAAGGATGCCGGCGGCGGGGATTATGTCGTCGATCATTTGACGACTTATTTCGTCCGGCCTGTGCAAATCGAGAACGCCGTTGTCATTACGCCGGTCGTACTGGAGACGAGCCGCCGGGCGTGCAAGCTGGAAATCGTCATTACCCATCATGACTTGCTGGTTTCCAAGGCGGTTATGACACTGCAGTCGATCGATCATGCTTGATCCATGCACGTACATCCTGTGCATAGTCCAAGCTTAACGGCGGCTAGATGGCAATGGAAGAACTTCTGAAATAGCAGCTATTAACGACAAAGGACAATGCCTGTTAAGCGCAGGATTGTCCTTTTTTGTGATATGAAAAAGCATAGGAATTTTCTAGGATTTGTTGGATTCGGGGTTATAACGCGACCAGAGCCCGTGATTGCGGATGCCGGCAAAAATATTAAAGGCGCCCAGCACCATGAAAATGGCACCGATCACAACGCGAATCGACGAACCGCTGAAGATAAACATTTGGATCAAAGCAAGAACTACGAGCATGAAGCCCATGCTGATATTCATTTTAGCCGCAGACAGGCCGCGAATTTTACCATCTATGGAACGTCGGGACTTGAAGCTGAAGAAGACGGCGAACACGCATGAAATCAACAGTCCGGCATACAACACGTATTGAATACTTTCGATCATGGAACGGGAACAGCTCCTTTTTTTGCAAGTGGCTTTGAAATGATGGCGTAAACTACGCAATATTCATTGTAATCGCATACGGACAAAAAGTCAGCCCCTGATATAAGGCCGCATGTCCACCCACACCTGAAGTACTCCCTCGCTGACGAGCATCGTTTTGATCTGGATGCTGTACTCTTTGTCGCGGACAGTATAAATTTTGCGGTCAAGCAGGGTCCGGGCCATTTTGCCGTCCGAATCGATTTCGAAAATGCTTCTGCCGCGCAGCACATCAAGCTCTTCATGCAGCTGCTGCACGACCTCCTTAACGGCGAGCGAATCGAGCGGAGGATCGCGTTCCTCGACACGGATTTTGACTTCTTTAATAACCGTCGATCTCTTATTGTATTTTTTCAGCGTCTTGTTATCCTCTTCCGCTTGGTACAGCTGGATTTGCAGGTCCTTGTTCTGAATCCAGAGCGTGTTGTAATTCGTTTGGTAAATGATGTTGTACACGATGCTTCCTGTAACCATCCCTAGTATGAAAACCGCCGTCAACTGCATAAACCGCCGGAACCCTTCCATCGTTGGCCGATGAAACGGACTCATCCCCGACTGCCTCCGCATACCCACCGGACAAGCTCTGATCCCATATGGGCCCCCAGGAAGGCGAATATTAAATAAAGTATTTGTTTGATCGCCGGCGATAAGTTTCCGTCAAAAAAATTGCTTTCGATGACGCGCATCGGATCGATTGTCCCTCCTACCGCGGCTGCCAGCGCCCAAATCTTAATCCGATCCGCCACATCCAGCATCGTTTGGGTTGGCGGCTGCAGGGATATGACGGCACCAATCCCTCCAACCATTGCCCCGCCCAGCACGATGCCGAAAGCGATAAAGAAGTCCATCACCGCTTTGGTCAGAAACGTGCTCATGCTTCAAACTCTCCTTTCTATTGGCCAACTTATTTCCGTAAGCCATCCGGCCTCGATTCGCTTGTCCTCTTTACCATTGTATGGGCGCTTTTCAGCCCAATATGATAAAATATTTTGAGAGGATGTTTAACTTGATTTATATCAGGATGTTTAACTTGATTTGTTGATCATGGGGATTGTTTTGGAAAGGAAGGAGACGCATGGACGAATTTGTTCATTTGCACGTGCATAGCGAGTACAGTCTGCTGGATGGCGCCGCCAGACTTCAGGATTTGGTAGCCAAAGCGGCAAACTTCGGGATGAAGGCGCTGGCGCTGACCGATCACGGAGTCATGTACGGGGCGGTTCCTTTTTATAAATATTGCAAGGCAAACGGCATTAAGCCGATCATAGGCTGCGAGGTGTATTTTACGGCAGGCTCGCGGAAGGAACGGGGAACGCGGAAAGATCAGCCGATCCACCATTTGATCCTGCTGGCCAAGAATGAAACGGGCTATAGGAATCTGATGAAGCTGTCTTCCATTGGCCATCTGGAGGGCTTTCATTACAAGCCGCGGATCGATTGGGAAGCACTGGAGCGGCATAGCGAGGGATTGGTATGCCTGAGCGCCTGCCTTGGCGGAGAGGTGCCACACCATTTGCTGCATGGCAGGTACAGCGAGGCACGGAAAGCCGCTGAGCGCTACCAGGCGGTATTTGGCGAAGACTTCTATATCGAGCTTCAGGATCACGGCATTCCGGAGCAGAAAAAAGTGCTCCCCGAGCTGATCAAGCTCGCCCGGGAGCTGGGCGTGCAGTTGGTGGCTACCAACGATGTGCACTATTTGAACCAAGAGGATGCCGAGGTGCAGGATGTGCTGATTTGCATCGGAACAGGCAAAACGGTAGAGGACGAGGAGCGGCTGCAAATCCCGACCGATCAGCTGTATCTCAAAAGCGGCGCCGAGATGGCGGCGCTGTTCCCGTATATCGCCGATGCGGTCGCGAATACGAAGGCTATTGCCGACAAGTGCAATCTTGAGCTCCAGTTCGGACGACATATTCTGCCTGCTTACCGGCCGATTCCGGACGGGGTGACCGCTGAATCCTATTTGGCCTCCTTATGCCAGCAGGGGCTTGAGGAGAGATATGGGCATCTTAGCGATTGGCAGCAGGAGCATTCGAGAGAACAGCTGCAGCAGCGGCTGCATTATGAATTAAGCGTCATAAGCAGCATGGGCTTCTCGGATTATTTTCTGATCGTTTGGGACTTCATCGCCTACGCCCACAGACAGGGCATCGCCACCGGCCCGGGTCGCGGCTCCTCAGCAGGGAGTCTTGTCGCTTACGTGCTGAAGATTACCGATGTTGACCCGATGAAATACAATCTGCTGTTTGAGCGGTTTCTTAATCCTGAACGGGTGACGATGCCGGATATCGATATTGATTTCAGCGACGAACGACGGGACGAAGTCATCGCTTATGTCGCGGATAAATACGGAGCCGAGCATGTGGCGCAAATCATTACATTCGGAACGATGGCGGCGCGCGCTGCGGTGCGGGACGTCGGCCGAGTGCTGAACGTTCCGTTCGGCGAAGTGGATAAAGTCGCGAAGCTGATTCCCGGCAGCCTTGGCATGACGATCGAGCGGGCGATTCGGGAGATCCCGGAGCTGAAGGGGCTCTATGAGTCGCAGCAGCGGATTCAAGGCTTGCTCGACATGGCCCGGAAGGTGGAGGGGATGCCGCGCCACGCCTCAACTCACGCGGCTGGGGTCGTGATTTCCCGCGATCCGCTGACAGATACGGTGCCGCTGCAGGCCGGCGGTGAAGGGACGCCGCTTACCCAGTATTCCATGGAGCATCTGGAGTCGATCGGGCTGCTCAAGATGGACTTTCTGGGGCTGCGAACGCTATCGATTATCGAGCGCTGTATGAACTGGATCCGCGAGCAGGAAGGGGAGGTGCCTGATTTTCGCCGAATTCCCGATGACGACCTGCAGACATATGAAATGCTAGGCCGGGGAGAGACGACGGGTGTGTTCCAGCTTGAGTCTGCGGGGATGAGGCGGGTGCTCAAGGACTTGAAGCCCTCCACGTTCGAGGATATCATTTCCGTTCTTGCCCTGTATCGGCCGGGTCCGATGGATTTCATTCCGAAATTCATCGCAGGCAAGCACGGGCAGACCGCCGTGGAATATCCGCATGCCGATCTGGTCCCGATTTTAAAGGATACGTACGGCATTATCGTCTACCAAGAGCAAATCATGCAGATTGCTTCGATGATGGCCGGTTTTTCGCTCGGCGAAGCCGATTTGCTGCGCCGGGCTGTCTCGAAGAAGAAACGTGAGGTGCTGGATGAAGAGCGGAGCCATTTTGTAACGGGAAGCCTGGCCCAGGGATACCAAGCAGAGGATGCGAATGCCGTTTACGACATGATCGTGCGCTTCGCCGACTATGGATTTCCCCGGGCGCATGCTGCGGCCTACGGGGTGCTGGCTTTCCAGACGGCATATTTGAAGACGCATTTTCCGGTTCATTTCATGGCATCGATGCTGACAGCCGTCATGGGCAGCCACCGCAAGGTGGCCGAGTACATTATTGAATGCCGCCGGATGGGGATCACGGTGCTTCCTCCGGATGTAAATGAGAGCGGCATTTTGTTTACACCGCGGTTGATCGATAGCTCAGGCGGGGAGGCGGCACGACAAGCTGCTCTGGCGGGAATGCCGCTGGCCCCAGTAGGGGCCGCAGCTCATGACGCGGAAGAGCCTGGGATTGCGGCAGAAACGTCCGTTCCAGCTGCCGAACAGGGATTACAGGGCGTAATCCGCTTCGGCCTGGCCGCGATCAAGAACGTTGGCACCCAGGCGATGGAGAGTATTTTGCGGGAGCGCCGGGAGCGTCCTTTCGACAGTCTGCTGGATTTTTGTAGGCGGGTCGATCTTCGCACCTGTAATAAGCGGGTCATCGAGTCTCTTATTCAAGGCGGCGCTTTTGATTCGCTGCCAGGTCACCGGGCCCAACTGCTCGCTATGCTGGACGAGACAGTGGAGGCGGCGCTCAAATGGCGGAAGGAGCGGGAGGATCTGCAAATTCAGCTGTTTGATTTCGTGGAAACACCGAACTGGAACATTGAATATCCAGATATCCCGCCATTCAGCGCCGGGCAGCAGCTGGATTTGGAGCGGGAACTGCTCGGCTTGTATCTGTCCGGCCATCCGCTGGATGATTATGACGAGATGCTTGAAGGCGAAGGGATCGAGCGGCTGATGGATCTTGCGGAGGGTACTGATGGCAGCAGGGTCGTCGTCGCCGGCATGGTTGTGTCGGTGAAGACGATCACGACCAAACAGGGCAAAGCGATGGCCTTCATGGAGCTGGAGGATCAGGTCGAACGCTGTGAGGTCGTGCTCTTCCCTGAGGTATGGCGGCGCAGCGGGGAACTGGTCGCCAAGGGCGCCCTGCTGGCGCTGCGCGCTACCGTCCAGCAGCAGGACGAAGGCTTCAAGCTGCTGGCCGACGAGCTCGCGCCGCTGAGCGCCGCGAGCCTGGCGCAGCTTCGGCGCAGCCGCGGGGCGGCACCCCGCGGCGCGGGCGGGGCCAACGCGCAGCCGCAGCCTGCAGCCCGGCGCGGGCCTGACGCCGCCCTGGCGGCGTCATCCCGCGTGGCTGCAGCGCAGCGCAGCGAGGCCCTAGGGGCTGCGGCCGAATTGGCCGCGCAGCCACGCAGCCAGGCGGCCGCGGCTTCGCCGGGCGCCCGCGATGCGAAGACGCCAGCGCAGCGCGTCTTCATCAAGATTTCGGCGGCGGCGGAGAACGCCCGCCTGCTGGAGAAGCTGAAGGCGCTGCTTCAGCTTCATGCAGGGCCCGTGGCCACGGTGCTCTATTATGAGAGCACCGGGAAGCTGCTTGCGCTGAGCGAGCGCTACAGCATCAAGCCAACTCCGGAGCTGTTCCGGGAGATGGAGAATATGCTTGGCGCCGGAACGGTCAAGATCAAATAGAGCCGGATATGCTGGTACACGGTATCGTGCTGTCATGATGGCGGTCCATCGCCCCCATGCGCAGCAGGGCTGTACGAGCGCTTCTAGCGTCGGCTTTGTCTGTTGAATGGTTTTGTATCCAAGGCATTTCCGAAGCGGCTAAAAGGGCTTCTGGGGCTTTATATGCCGCATACGGCATGTACGTTTGAGAGAGCTTCTGCTTATTAAGCCGAAAGAGCCTTATCCCCTAATTTGAGGATAAGGTTCTTTTTTGTTCAGGTTTACCTGTTCCTACAATTGAAACTGCGGGAGTGCATGGCTGTCCTCATACTCCTGTCCCTCATTCTATTAAAATATTTACGCGGCAGTTTTTACGAACATTCTGAGTAGTCCCTGCATACACTTATGAACACAACATCTGTGTTGTCCCACATGATTTTGGCTGGACGCCGCTTATTTAATCGCAAGGAGTCTACAGGCGTTGGTAGACGCCAAGACGGTGAACGGCTTGAAAGCTAGCTAATGGGAAGGGCGAGCGAAAGACAGGCGAAGAAATAGTACGCAAGCTTAATTGGGAATGCGGGAGGAATGACGGATGTCGTATGAAGTGGCTAAGGCTCAACTGCTCAGCAGAGGGGTTGCTTTGGAGGATATTGCCGAGATTGTTTATTCGCTGCAAGCGGTCTATCATGCCGATCTGACGATGGAGAAGTGCCTGGATAGTGTAAAGGCCGTCTTGCAGAAACGGGAAGTTCAATATACGTTATATACAGGGATTGCGCTGGATGAAATGGCGGAGAGGAAACTTTTGCCGGAGCCGCTGCAGGCGATCATGGAGGCCGATGAACCGCTCTATGGAGTCGATGAGACGATGGCGCTGGGGATTACCAGCGTGTTTGGCATGATCGGGTTGACGAGCTTCGGCTATCTGGACAAGGTTAAACCCAAAATCATAGGCAAGCTGAATGAGAAAAAAGGAGAACGGATTCACGTTTTTCTCGATGACTTGGTTGCAGGGCTGGCGGCTGCGGCGTCGGCACGGATTGCCCATAAGAGCGATTCGGCGAACGATTATTCCGCGACTTGAGGCTCACTTTTCCACAGTCCACCTGTCCAATGAAAATTAGCTAGTGCCCCTTTGTTGCGGGATTTTTGAAAATTATGTTATCATTACTCTATTATACGGGCTCAAAACGAAAGGTTAGGGGGCTTTGGTAAGGACATGTGGACTGTAATGTACATTGCGCCTACCGCCAAAATTGCGGATATGATTAAATCGAGGCTAACGGAAGAAGGCTTTCTCGTCCAAACACGTCCTGTTAATTTATCAAAACAGCAATTTGAAATTTTGGTTCCTTCGGGCGAGCTCGAAGAGGTTCAAGAAGTGCTGAATACCATTTTGCATCCTTGAGTACAAGGTGAGGGCAAATCAGTAAAAGCGATGTATCCTTGACTGTAGGTGCGGCCTATTAAATTAACGGCTGAAGAGGTGTAGTTGTGTTTAAAGATTTGTTCCATAAAAAAAGAAAATACGCGACCATTCCTTCAGGAAGTCTAGGGAATGAAGACAGTGTACAGCCGGAGGAAAGACCCAAGCGCGAAATTCCAGAAGGCCTAATGAATAAATGCGGCAATTGCGGGAGTATTCAATACAGCAAAGAACTGGAAAAGAACTTGAAGGTGTGTCCTTCATGCGGATACCATATGCGCTTGAATGCGCTTGACCGGATTCGCATTACGCTGGATGAGGGCAGCTTCGTCGAATATGATGCTGACCTGATTTCTGTGGATCCGTTGGAGTTTCCGGGCTATGCCACGAAGCTGGAGCAGCAGACGCTGAAATCTGGCCTTCGCGAGGCGGTAGTCACCGGACAAGGGACGATTGGAGGCCTGCCTGCGGTCGTAGCTGTCATGAGCTTCGATTTCTTTACGGGGAGCATGGGTTCCGTTGTCGGGGAGAAAATTACCCGGGCGATCGAGGCTGCTATGGATAAGCGGCTTCCGCTTATCATCTTCTCCACCTCGGGCGGTGCCCGCATGCAGGAGAGCATTCTCAGCTTAATGCAAATGGCCAAGACCAGTGCGGCTCTGGCCCGCTTGAATGAACAAGGCGGACTCTACATTTCGGTCATTACGGACCCGACCACAGGGGGCGTATCGGCTAGTTTTGCTATGCTTGGAGATATTATTATCGCTGAGCCTGGAGCGGTCTTCGGCTTCGCAGGCCGGATCGTCATTGAGCAGACGATTCGCCAGAAGCTGCCGGATGACTTTCAGACCGCGGAATTCAATTTGCAGCATGGACAGCTGGACATGGTCGTCCATCGCAAAGAGATCAAAGCGACGCTATGCAAACTGCTTGATCTGCACGGCGTGAAGGGAGGAGTATAAGTGGCTGGAGAATTGCCTTTCGAAACGTCCCTCGTGAAGCTTCGCGAGAAGATTCAGGAGCTTGAGCAGTTCGGCAATGAGAAGGGAATCGATTTCACGGAAGAAATCGCGAGGCTGGAGGAACGCTACAAGCAGCTTGAGGACGAGATTTACAGCAATATTTCCCCTTCCCAGAAGATGCATTTGGCGCGTCATCATCAGCGTCCTACGTCGCTTGATTTGATAAATCTCATCTTTACCGATTTTATCGAATTGCATGGTGACCGTGTATTCGGCGATGATTTGGCCGTTGTCGGCGGATTGGCCAAATTGAACGGCATGCCGGTAACGGTGATCGGGCAGCAGCGGGGCAAGGACACGAAGGATAACATAGCCCGTTTCTTCGGCAGTCCGCATCCGGAAGGCTTCCGCAAAGCGCTGCGCTTAATGCAGCAGGCGGACAAGTTCAGACGCCCGATCATTACGTTCATCGATACCAAAGGAGCTTATCCCGGCATTACTGCCGAGGAGCGGGGACAGTCCGAAGCGATCGCCCGCAACCTTCGCGATATGGCGATGCTGCGCGTGCCCGTTGTGTGCGTAGTCATTGGCGAAGGCGGCAGCGGGGGCGCTCTTGCGTTAGGCGTCGGGAACCGGGTTGTCATGCTGGAGAACGCCATTTACTCCGTTATTTCTCCGAACGGAGCGGCCTCCATCTTGTGGAAGGACGCCTCCAAAGCCGATCAGGCCGCGGAAGCGATGAAAATTACGGCTCAGGACCTGCTTTCGATGGAAGTCATCGAAGAAATCGTGCCCGAGCCCCGCGGGGGAGCGCATCGGGATTACGAGTCTACAGCGGAATCGATCAAGGATGCTCTGGTGCGCCAGCTTGAGGTGTTGTCCGAGCTGAATGCGGACGAGCTTCTTGAAGACCGGTACCGTAAATTCCGGAAAATCGGCCGTTTTGCCGAGGCGCGTAAATCCGACGAGCGTACGGAAGAACCGGTAGTGGATGCCCGCCAAGGCACAGCCGAAGCCGCCTTGGAGACCGTGGATAAAAATGAAAAAGACATAGAGAAAAGCGACGTAACAGACGCTGCGACAGTGGGTAATGAGTAGTATAAAAAAAAGTATAAAATGCCCAGGATCTTGACGATATGACAAACTTCCTATACAAAATGGGAAAACTGTAGTAAATTTAGATGTTGGAAAAGACGATATAGAGAGAACAAAACAAAACGGAGGAAACCCAAATGCGCAAAACAAAAATCGTATGTACTATCGGTCCTTCAAGCGAATCGTTAGAGAACACCAAGAAATTGATCATGGCCGGAATGAACGTCGCTCGCCTGAACTTCTCCCATGGAGATTTTGAGGAGCATGGCAATCGGATCAAAGTGATTCGCCAAGCGAGCGAAGAGTTGGGGAAATCAGTCGCCATACTGCTAGATACGAAAGGTCCAGAAATCCGCACCGGCAAATTGAAGGAAGAACCGATTGAGCTCGTTCAGGATGAATTCATTACCTTGACGACAGAGGAAATCCTCGGCGACAAGGACCGCATCTCGATCACTTATCAAAACCTTCCGCATGACGTGGAAGTTGGTTCGACCATTCTGATCGACGACGGATTGATTGGCCTTACTGTAGTTGATATCCAAGGTACGGAAATCAAGTGCCGCGTAATCAACGAAGGTCCGATCAAGAGCAAGAAAGGCGTTAACGTTCCTGGAGTTGACATTTCCCTTCCGGGCATCACCGAGAAAGACGCTAACGATATTTTATTCGGGATTGAACAAGGCATCGATTTCATTGCCGCATCCTTCGTACGTAAAGCTAGCGACGTTCTTGAGATCCGTCAATTGCTTGAGCGTAACAATGCATCTCACATTCAAATCATCTCCAAAATCGAGAACCAGCAAGGCATCGACAACCTGGATGAAATTTTGGAGGTTTCGGACGGCTTGATGGTTGCCCGCGGAGACCTTGGGGTTGAAATTCCGGCGGAGGACGTACCTCTTGCTCAGAAGAAAATGATCGAGAAATGTAACCGGGCCGGTAAACCAGTTATCACGGCAACGCAAATGCTGGATTCCATGCAGCGTAACCCAAGACCGACACGCGCGGAAGCGAGCGACGTAGCGAATGCTATTTTCGACGGTACCGATGCGATCATGCTGTCTGGTGAGACGGCTGCCGGTAAATATCCGGTTGAGTCTGTACTGACGATGTCCCGTATTGCCGAGAAAGCGGAATCTGCGTTGGAATATCACGAAATCTTCATTAAACAAAGTAATGCGCAGCAAACTACGGTTACGGAAGCGATCAGCCAAGCTGTTGCTAACTCTGCGCTTGAGCTGAACGCTAAGGCGATCATCACATCGACGGAAACTGGCTATACGGCCCGCATGGTGTCCAAATATCGCCCGAAAGCTCCAATCATCGCGGTGACAACGCAGGACAACACGATGCGCCGTCTTGCCTTGAACTGGGGAGTTACGCCGGTTAAAGGCGATGTGGCTTCTTCTACTGATGAAATGTTCGATAAAGCAATGAAGGGCGGACTGGACAGCGGAGTGGTCAAGGAAGGCGATCTTGTCGTAATCACGGCAGGAGTGCCGCTTGGACGTTCCGGTTCCACGAATCTGGTTAAGATCGGCCAAGTTCGTAAATAGTTTGCGATAGCTTATATACGATTAAGGATAAATGGACAAAGGCAATGGGCATTCCGGATCATACCGGATACCATTGCTTTTTGTTTCCTGATCAGAAGGAGGAGAAGTCAAAATGTTTGTCAGCGAGCAGGTGATCGTCCCGAAATATTTTGAATTCGATATGATGGGTATTATTTACCACGCCCATTATTTAGGATGGTTTGAGCTCGGGCGAACGAAGCTATGCGAGGACCTGGGATTCAAATACATCGATATGGAGCGGGCAGGCTATATTTCTCCGGTTCATGAGATGAATGTAAAGTATCATAAAGGCATCATGTATGGAGACGAGGTCATTCTCCAGACCCGGATTTTGGATAACGGGGGCGTCAAAACGGCGTACGGCTATGAGCTTTTCAACGGTGAGGGGACGCTGTGTGTCGAAGGAAAGTCTTCGCATTATGTTGTGAGACGCGAGGATTTTAAGCCCGTAGCCTTCAAAAAAGTGTTTCCTGAATGGTACGCGGCCTTTGAGCGAGCGAGTAAACTTTGAAAAAGCGGGCATGAAGCGGTAAAATACTCTTATTGACCATTCTCATCCGTCTCGGATGTTTCATTGTAAAGGAGTTATTACATGCGCAAATGGATCGCTGTCATTATTGCTCTGGTGTTTGTCGCTGAATTTTGGGCTTACGTCGAAGTGGGTGAACGGCTCGGAGTTGGCAAGACGATATTTCTTACCCTGGCAACCTCGATTATCGGGGGACTGATGATGCAGTTCGAAGGACGTAAGGTTATGGCTGATGCCAAGGAGCAAATGACCGGAGGGCAGGTTCCCGGCCGAATGATGCTGGATGGCATTTGCGTGTTCGCCGGAGGCATCATGCTGCTTGTCCCGGGCTTTATTACGGATATCATCGGTTTTACTATGGTGTTTCCGCTGACCAGGCCGCTTTATCGCCTGCTGCTTATGAAATGGATCGGCAAGAAGATCAAGGAAGGTAAAATTACGTTCTTTCGCCGTTAATACCGGTGCGCGTTCAGAGCCGGACTCCCAGGAGTCCGGCTCTGTCTATTAAGGGGATTAGGCGTCCAGATTTAGCGGAACCGCCCGTTGACGATATAATTCTGGATGTCCCGGACGACCCCGGCGCGAATGACCGCTCCGATAATGACCAGGGACACGGGGCCGATAATCAAGCCAAGCACGCCAAACAACTTCAATCCGGCAAACGTGGCGATTAGTACGGGCAAGGGTTCTAGCCCTACGCTTGTAGCTAGAACCTTGGGCTCAATAAGCTGGCGAGAGACGAGAAGCAGACCGTACAGGATTGATAATCCGATGCCGAGCGACAGGTCTCCGCTGACGTAAGCGTAAATGAGCCAGGGAATCATGATCGTCCCGACGCCAAGATAGGGCAAAAGATCTACGAAACCGATTAAAAGGGCATAAGTGAAGGCGGACTCGACGCCCAGAACCAAGAGCCCGATCAAAACGATGACAGCCGTAATCGAAATCATAATAAACTGAGTCTGGAGGTAACCGAATAAAGCTTTTTGCAGGTCGTTCCAAATCTCTCGGGCTGCTTGCTTGAATGGCTCAGGGATGAAACGGGTGAGAATCAGTAAATTTTGATTCCAGTTTTTGCTCATGAAAAACGCGGCAAGCAAAATGACCAGCACGATGATGCCAAGACTGGGAAGAGAAGTCAGCAAATTGATAACGCCGTTTAATAGGCTGGCAACGGCACGAGAGATGGCGCTGCTGATGTTAACGGCTGTGGAATCGATGTTTTTATGCAGGGTGTTAGAATAGCTGGGATGGCTTGCTATAAAACGGTTGATCTCATTCAGGATGCTTTGAAGCTTTTCGTTCTGGCTCCATTCCATAAAGGCGTTTTTCCATTTTTCGATGCTCAGATCAAGGGACTCCGTAACATGAATTAATTCTTTGACGAGCCGGGCGATCGCGGCGGAGAAGACGATGATTGCACTCCCGAAATAGACCAGCAGCGCCAGGATTACGGATAACCAGCGAGGGAGGCGGAAATGCCGCGCAAGCCACGAGACGAATGGATTCATAAGGTAGGCGACAAACCAGGCAATCAGGAAGGGATACAGCAGAGGAATCAGCCAGTAAGCAAGCAGCAGAAGAGCCACGAGCAAGGAGCACACCCAGGCGCCTCGCAGCACGCGTTTGACGAATACGTTGTCCACATGGTCTCCTCCTTCCCTAATATAAATCTATTAATTCGGATGGACGAGTATGACGGATGGCTCTAAAAATTCGTTCATTGTGATGAATGTCATTGCAATCTGCAATCGTTTACAAAAAAACTTTATCACTGTAATAAAACATTTTGATAAACCTGTTTCTCTCAGATTGTTCCCTTGCTACCGTAAATCCAGTATGATGATTTAGGAGGTATTTAGAGTAGACGTTATATCGTAATTGGCTTCCTCCGGCCATATTTTAAAAATTTTAATCTTTTAAAATGTAAATGTTTTCAACCGCTAGTTTTATCATAATTCGTAACAAAGGAGAGATATACTATGACAGCTACTAAAGGCCTCGAAGGTATTGTGGCAGCTACATCTTCGATTAGCTCCATTCATGACGGCGTCCTCGCTTACCGCGGGATCAATATCGACGAATTGGCAGAACGTGCTAGCTATGAAGAGACCGCTTATTTACTTTGGTACGGCAAATTGCCTACGAAAGACCAATTATTGACCTTGCAAAAACAGCTCAGCGATTACGCAGCAGTACCTCAAGCGGTACTCGAACAAATGAAGCTTTATCCGAAGGATGCCAATACGATGGCCGTGCTGCGGACCGGCGTGTCGGCTCTTGCTTTGTATGATGAGACTGCAAACGATATTTCCCGGGAGAGCAATCAGCTGAAGGCGATCAAGCTGCAAGCCCAGCTGCCGACGCTCATCGCCGCTTATGCGCGCATCCGCGACGGTAAGGAGCCGATTGCGCCGCTGAAGGATGTATCGCTCGCATACAATTTCCTATACATGCTGTCCGGCGAGAAGCCGGAAGAGGTTGCGGTTCGCGCCTTGGATCAAGCACTTGTGCTGCATGCCGATCACGAGCTTAACGCTTCGACGTTCTCGGCGCGGGTTACTATTGCTACGCTATCTGATATTTATTCCGGAATCACTTCGGCCATCGGAACGTTGAAGGGCCCTCTGCACGGAGGCGCTAACGAAGCCGTTATGAATATGCTGAGTGAAATCGGCACGCTGGATAAGGCGGAAGCTTATATTCAGACCAAGCTGAACAACCGGGAGAAAATTATGGGCTTCGGCCATCGCGTATACAAAAACGGGGATCCGCGCGCCAAGCATCTGCAGAAGATGTCCCGTGAGCTTAGCGTCTTGAAGGGCGATTCCACGCTGTACGACATTTCCGTGAAGGTGGAGGAGCTTGTCACCGGGCAAAAGGGATTGAAGCCGAACGTGGACTTCTATTCCGCTTCCGTTTACACGTTGCTGGGCATCCCTAGCGACCTCTTTACGCCAATCTTTGCAATCAGCCGCTTATCGGGCTGGTCGGCTCATATTTTGGAGCAGCTCGATGACAATCGGATTATTCGTCCGCGCGCTGACTATGTCGGCCCAGCGAATCAACGCTATATTCCGATCGATATGAGATAATTGAATGAAGCAACCGGTCTTCAATCTATGATAGAATGGAGACCGGACAAGTATTACTAATTCGATTGAGGAGGAAACCATCAACATGTTGAAATTAGAAAAATTTGCTCTGCCAACAGAAGGGCAGAAAATTGAAATTCAGGACGGTAAACTGCAGGTCCCTAACAATCCGATCATTCCATTCATCGAGGGCGATGGTACAGGCCGCGACATTTGGAGAGCTTCCAAGCGCGCTTTGGACGCCGCAGTCGAGAAGGCATACGGCGGCGACAAGAAAATTGCCTGGTATGAAGTGTTTGCCGGCGAGAAAGCATACAATACATACGGAGAGTGGCTGCCAGCCGATACGCTGACGGCGATCCGCGAGTATATTGTAGCTATTAAAGGTCCATTGACAACGCCGATCGGCGGCGGAATCCGTTCCCTGAACGTGGCTCTTCGCCAAGAGCTCGACTTGTATGTATGTCTGCGTCCTGTTCGTTATTTCGACGGTGTGCCTTCCCCAGTCAAGCATCCTGAACTGGTAGATATGGTCATCTTCCGTGAGAATACAGAAGACATTTACGCAGGTATCGAATATAAAGAAGGTTCTGAAGAAGTGAAGAAGGTGCTTGCGTTCCTGCAAAAGGAAATGGGCGTAAACAAAATCCGCTTCCCGGAAACGTCCGGCATCGGAATCAAACCGGTATCTGCCGAAGGCTCCAAGCGCCTCGTTCGCGCTGCGGTTGAATATGCAATCAAGCACGGCCGCAAGAGCGTAACCCTTGTTCATAAAGGCAATATCATGAAGTTCACGGAAGGAGCCTTCAAGAACTGGGGCTATGAAGTGGCGGAAGAGGAATTCGGCGATAAGGTGTTCACTTGGGCGCAATACGACCGGATTAAAGAAGAGTCCGGCACGGAAGCTGCCAACAAGGCGCAGAAGGATGCTCAGGACAGCGGCAAGATCATTATCAAAGACGCTATCGCGGACATTGCTCTGCAGCAAGTATTGACTCGTCCGACAGATTTCGACGTCATTGCGACGCTGAACCTGAACGGCGACTATCTGTCTGATGCTCTCGCAGCTCAAGTAGGCGGTATCGGTATTGCACCGGGTGCGAACATCAACTATGTGACAGGACACGCGATTTTCGAAGCTACGCACGGTACGGCTCCTAAATACGCGGACCTTGACGTGGTTAACCCTGGTTCCGTAATCTTGTCTGGCGTCATGCTCCTTGAACATTTGGGCTGGCAGGAAGCGGCTGACCTCATTTACAAAGGACTTGAGGCATCGATTAACAATAAGACTGTTACCTATGACTTTGCACGTTTGATGGAAGGCGCAACAGAAGTGAAATGTTCTGAATTTGCAGATCAAATCATCAAAAACATGTAATGTAGGAGGTCTTGACTATCGTGGCCACTCATCGTAAAAAAATCACAGTCGTCGGCGCCGGATTTACCGGCGCAACGACTGCGCTGATGCTGGCACAGAAAGAACTCGGCGATATCGTTCTGCTGGATATCCCCCAATTGGAGAATCCAACGAAGGGTAAGGCGCTCGATATGCTGGAAGCAAGCCCCGTACAGGGCTTCAACAGCAACATCGTAGGTACTTCCTCCTATGAGGATGCCGCGGATTCCGATATCGTGATCATTACGGCGGGGATCGCCCGCAAGCCGGGAATGAGCCGGGATGATCTCGTAAGCACGAATGCGGGCATCGTTCGCTCGGTTTGCGAGAACGTGAAGAAGTATTGCCCGGACTCTACCGTTCTTATTTTGAGCAACCCTGTGGATGCCATGACCTATGCGGCTTATCAAGCACTAGGATTTCCTAAGAATCGCGTTATCGGCCAATCTGGCGTTCTCGACACGGCCCGCTATTGCACGTTTATCGCACAGGAGCTTAACGTATCCGTCGAAGACGTGCGCGGCTTCGTGCTTGGCGGTCATGGCGATGATATGGTGCCGCTTGTGCGTTACTCCAGCGTCGGAGGTATTCCAATCGACACGCTGATCTCCAAGGAGCGTATTGAAGCGATCGTTCAACGGACTCGCGTGGGCGGCGGAGAGATTGTTAACCTGCTAGGCAGCGGCAGTGCCTACTATGCGCCTGCGGCTTCGCTCGTCCAGATGACGGAAGCGATCCTGAAGGACAAGAAACGCATTCTTCCAGTTATCGCACTGCTGGAAGGCGAGTATGGCTACGATCATTTATTCATGGGCGTTCCGGTCATCCTGGGCGGTAACGGCATCGAGAGAATATTCGAGCTAGAGCTGACGGCCGATGAGAAGGCTGCGCTTGATAAATCCGCGGATTCGGTACGCAGCGTGATCAAAGTAGTTCAAGGCTAACATAATGTCCGCACATGGACCTTAGATGAGCAAACCTCTCTTTTAGGAGCAGGTTTGCTTTTCTGTAGCAGGAGAACAAGTTATAGACATTGTTCTTCCCTTTACAGACAGCTATAATAGGTCTTATATAGTAATCAATCTCATTGACGAATGGAAGGCGGTTGTAGTATGTCTCAAGTTATGCTTTTTCTTCACATTATCGGGGCCCTGGCGCTCGGCTTTTATTTGGTTCTGCCGTTTGTATTCGCTGCTATCGGCAAACTTTCGCTGGCTGCCCAGGAGGGAACCCTTTCGGCGGTTAAATCATTAAATCGCTTTGCTCAGTTCGGACTTGTGATTCAGTTGTTGACCGGAGGATATTTGGTTGGCAAGGGCGGCTATTCCGTGCCTTGGATGATTGTGGTGGTTGTTCTCTTCCTCGCGATTGGGGCATTTGGCGGAGTTATGGCCAAACCGCTGAAGCTGGCGATCGAAAGCATTCGCGAGAATAAGAATATTACGGCAGAAGCCGGCAAGCTCCGTACGCTAAGCGTGCTGCTGTCGGTCAGCGTTATCCTTATTTCCTTCCTGATGGTATTTTCGACGATTATTTAAGTAGAGAATGAATTATAAAAAAACCTCCGCATTTCGAATTTTCGAAAAGCGGAGGTTTTTTTTCATGTGACGGCGAAATATTTAATTATGCATTATGGGAACCATCAGGAGTTGTTGTCACTTTGCATATCGTCCAAGTGAGTAAATATCATCTTGATTGTGTCTAAGGCCAACTGCTTCTCCTTCGCTGACCGGTGAATCATGATCTGATTAATTTGGTTCAGGAAATGGTCGTCATTGATTTCGATGGAATCGTGAAGCAAGTAGTCGACGGTTACACCTAATTGATTCGCTAGTTTGACCAGAGTTTCTAATGATAAGCTCCTTTCGCCCCGTTCAATTTGACCTATGTATGCATCGGAAACTTCTATCTTCTCGGCAAGTTTTTCCTGGGTCAAATGCATCTTATGACGTTCTTGGCGCAGCCTTTTACCCAATGATCTGTAATCCATAACACCCCTCCTGTAATTAACCATAGTAAGTATGAGAGGTAAAGATAATATACTATTAGTTTTGTTTGTATTTACTCCAAGCATTAAATGGGTTAATATGTAATCAATGATTAATTTTTTCTGTATTTCCATTCAATATTTCATTATTGCCATTTATAAGGAGAGAAATCATGTCTGCTCAACCTATTCTTGTATCCGTCATTATTTCGGTGCAGAACGAAGGAATTGATTTACAGACAACGCTGGAGTCCATGAAGGTATCTCGGGTCGCCTCCCGTTATGAAGTCATTATTGTAGATGAGGGTTCCGTGGACGGCTGTTGTGATTTTCTAATGCACTACAAATTCGATATGCCGCTTCGCAAATTGAAGGTGCAAAGCGGAATATCCTCCCGGCAGCTGGGTGCTTCCCATGCTGTGGGGGAATATTTGATTTTTTGCAGCCCCAGGCTTTATTTCGAGGACGGTTGGATGGAGGCTCTGCTGGAACCGATCCAGCAAGGCAGGGCGGACTGTTCTACGCCTTCGTTTACGTCGCAAGGCCGTCCCGGGAATATCCGGCAATGCAACTACCCTCCGGGAGGGTTATGCGCTTCGATTTACAATTATCCTGCCGTTTCGATGGAGGGCGACATTCCATGGTTATCTTGGGATTGCTTCGCCATAAGGCGTCGTACACTGGAGGAATTGGGCGGGCTTGCGAACGGTTTCTATACGAAGGAAATTGAGACTGCCGAGTTTTCGTTAAGAGCCTGGCTGTTTGGCCGGACATGTTATTACGTTCCGCATGTGTCCCTGACGCTTGTTTTCAGGTATAATTATCCGCCGGACCACCGGCATGCTTACTGGGGCAGCGACCTTATTGCCCTAACCCGGATGCATTTCGAGAAGGAGACCGTTGCCAAGACTCGGGAGATTGTTAAGGCGTGCGACGGAGAGCAGCCAGACGGCCTTGCCCGGGAAGGTCTTGAAGAAGCGAGGGAGAAGTATTCAGGGCTTCGCCGATATGACTCGGTATGGTTCGCGGACCGCTTTGATATTATGCTGTAATTCAGTGGATTTTGTTTAGGTCTTTGCTTGTTGTGGTAATTTTCAATTGACCTGGCCCTTGAAGCGCATGTATTTGCAGACAAGCGGCATAAGCCGGCAGACAAGGGTTATTCTAACAAGGTAAGGGAATGAAATACACAAGCGAGGAAGGAGAATGCAGCATGTCAGGAAGCGGACAAAATAAACAAACCATGCCTCCGCAGCACCAGAACCAGCAGCCTGGAATCGAAGCGGAAATGACACCGCGCCCAAAATATGAAGGGACTTATAAAGCAGCGGGCAAGCTCCAAGGCAAAGTTGCGCTAATTACAGGCGGAGACAGCGGCATCGGTCGTGCTGTTGCCGTAGCTTATGCCAAAGAAGGCGCTGACGTAGCGATCGTATATTTGAACGAAAATGAAGATGCGAAGCTGACGAAGCAGGAGGTAGAGCAGGAAGGGCGGAAGTGCGTGCTTATTCCCGGTGATTTGGGAGATGAAAAGTTCGCCAAACAGGTGGTGCAGAAGACGGTCGATGAATTGGGCGGGCTCGATATCTTAATCAACAACGCCGCCGAGCAGCATCCACAGGAGGACATTACTCTCATTACGGCCGAGCAGCTCGAAAGGACGTTCCGGACGAATATTTTTGCTATGTTCTTCGTGACGAAGGCGGCAATGGCTCATCTGAAGAAAGGCAGTGCGATCATCAATACTGCCTCTGTAACGGCCTATCGCGGAAATCCGCAGCTGATCGATTATTCCGCGACCAAAGGGGCGATCGTCAGTTTCACGCGGGCGCTCTCCATGAACATCGTCGGCAAGAAAGGAATCCGTGTCAACGCGGTTGCACCAGGGCCGATCTGGACACCGCTGATTCCTTCCACATTCGATAAGGATCAAGTGGCCCAGTTCGGAGCCAATACGCCGATGCAGCGCCCGGGCCAGCCGGAAGAGCTGGCTCCCGCCTATGTGTATCTGGGCTCGGATGATTCATCTTACATTAGCGGGCAGGTGCTGCATATCAATGGCGGCGAGATTGTGAACGGATAATAGGCCGTATGCAGCGCCCATGGTTCGTTTCATAAGCAGCCAATTGCGACAATCGCTCTTAAGGAGAGGGGAAGCCTGATCCTTGGAGCGATTTGTTTTGCTTCACAACTAGCTCAGCCTTGCTCAGACAGTTCGTCGAGCGTCATGTCGAAGCTCGGAGCCAAATGCTCAAGGAAATAATCGATCTCCGGCAGGCTCAGGCGTTGAAGCTTATCCAGCAGCTGCTCTTTCGCCACGGCAAATTCACGGTTCCCCGAAGTGAGCTCCCAGGCGCATTTTAGGTATGCATCCAGGCTGTCAGCAGCTTTGACATATTTCAGCAGCAGGTCATCCTCCGCGTTCCGGCTTGCATAATGGTTCGGGGATAGCAGCGGTCCATACGTCTGCTGCAGCTCCAGAGGGACCATGGAGAGGAGGCGTTCTGCAGCTATTTCCTCCATCTCGCGAAAGCTCGAGAGCAAGCGAGGGTTGTGGTGCTTTACGGGGGTCGGAATGTCGCCGGTAAACACCTCTGTTGCGTCATGGAACAGTGCGAGCGTCGCCGCCCGGTCTGAATTCAAGCTGCGCCCGTACAGGTGGTTCCCTATTTCGCAGAGCAAGTGAGTCAGCAAGGCGACGTGAAAGGAATGCTCGGCAACGTTCTCGGTAGCCGTGCTGCGCATAAGGCTCCAGCGTTTAATGGAGCGCAGGCGGTACATGTAGGCGGAGAAATGAAAGTTCATCAGTGAATTACCTCTCTTCTTGATGGGCAAATTTGAACAGAATATGTCAACGTGTCAGTTTGTTTATGTTATTATAAGACTAAAGAACAGGTTAATCCAACAGTAAGATTCACGGCAATTTTATGTCCATTAGTCACACGAAGACAAGAGAGGGGATCTTGGATTATGCTGCAGTTTGAACAGAGTGTGTATGAACTCATTGTGGAGACTTCAACGAATTTGCCTGGAGATGTGCGCCGGGCAGTGAAGCGGGGAGCGTTGGCAGAGAATCGGGATACAAGAGCAGGGCTGGCCCTGTCCACGATCACGACGAATATTAAGATGGCGGAGGATCAAATATCGCCGATTTGCCAGGATACGGGGATGCCTACCTTTATCATTCACACTCCTGTAGGCGTGAACCAAATTGAAATGAAGAAGGGAATTCTCGCCGCGATCAAGCGGGCGACGAAAGAGGGCAAGCTGCGTCCCAACTCGGTTGATTCGCTAACCGGAGAGAACAGCGGGGATAATCTGGGGCCTGGAACACCTGTCATTCATTTCGAGCAATGGGAAGAGGATTTCGTGGATATCCGCCTAATACTCAAAGGCGGCGGCTGTGAGAACAAGAATATTCAATACAGCCTTCCAACCGAGCTCGAAGGGCTTGGGCGCGCTGGCCGTGATTTGGACGGCATCCGCAAGTGCATCATGCATGCGGTATATCAGGCCCAAGGCCAAGGCTGCAGCGCCGGGTTTATCGGCGTCGGCATTGGAGGGGACCGGACAACGGGATATGAGCTTGCGAAGCAGCAATTGTTCCGTCCGGCATATGACGTGAATCCTGTGGCAGAGCTAAGACAGCTGGAAGAATACGTTATAGACAATGCGAACAAGCTGGGCATCGGGACGATGGGTTTCGGCGGCGAAGTGACGCTTCTTGGCTGCAAGGTCGGAGCGGCAAACCGACTGCCGGCAAGCTTCTTCGTATCGGTAGCATATAACTGCTGGGCGTTCCGCCGGCAAGGGGTAGCCATTGATCCCGCTAACGGCGAAATTATGAATTGGCTGTACGAGCGGGGATCCGAGGTTGCAATGGAGGAGAACGAACCAGCTGCTTCGGTGAAAGCGGATGCAGCTCCCCAGGCTAACCGGGAAGTCGTTCTGCAAACTCCGATAACGGAGGAGCAGATTCGCAGCCTGCGGGTTGGAGATGTTGTCGTTATCAAGGGGGAAATCCATACGGGCCGTGACGCCCTTCATAAATATTTGATGGATCATGATGCTCCGGTTGATTTGAATGGCGCTGTCATTTATCACTGCGGACCGGTCATGCTGAAGGACGAGGAAGGCTGGCATGTGAAGGCTGCCGGGCCGACCACGAGCATTCGCGAGGAGCCTTATCAAGGCGATATCATTAAGAAATTCGGCATTCGCGCTGTGATTGGCAAGGGCGGTATGGGCCAGAAGACGCTTGCGGCGCTGAAAGAGCATGGCGGAGTTTATCTGAATGCTATTGGCGGTGCGGCGCAATATTACGCCGAGTGCATCAAGAAGGTCAACGGCGTGGATTACATGGAGTTCGGCATACCTGAGGCCATGTGGCATTTGGAAGTGGATGGCTTTGCGGCCATCGTAACGATGGATTCACATGGCGAGAGCCTGCACGCGGATGTCGAGAAGTCTTCGCTAGAGAAGCTGGCGGCATTCAAAGAGCCGGTATTCAAATAAGGCATGAAGACGTTTCGGACACGGTTGACGCTCATATTGATGAGCCTGATTGGAATATCCATGCTTGCCGCGGGGCTATCTATGGTCCAGGTTTTCAAGGATTCACATATTCGCGCTCTGGAAGAGAATATGGTCCGGGAAATCAGTTTGCTCGAGTACACTTTTCCGTTTCATCCGCTTGATAATAGTCCACTCATGGTGGAATATTATACGCAGGAAGCGAAGGAACTGGAGCAGCGCATCAACTCCCGGGTTACCTTCATCGCCTTGGACGGCCGAGTCGTTGGGGATTCGGAGAAGAATGCCGCTGATATGGACAATCACTTGAACCGCGAGGAAATCGTCTCGGCCTCCCAAGGGGAGTTCGGAAGCGTAATCCGGCATAGCGGGACCCTTAATGAAGATATGCTCTATGTCGCTCACAAGGTATACTCGGATGAAGGCTTTGAAGGATATATCCGCCTGTCGATGAGCCTGAAGGCTATTGATGAAGGAATGAATCGAGGCTGGACCTGGATGGCCGGGGGCCTCGTCATTCTGTTCCTGGCGGCTGCGCTTCTTAGCTACCGGATTGCCGGCGGACTAACGAAACCGCTGGAACATATTACGCGTGTGGCCAACCGGATTTCCCGCCTGGATTACGATGCCCGGGTCAAGCTGCAGCGCAAGGACGAGATCGGCCAGTTGGGCTTTGCGATTAACGGCATGGCGGACAGCCTGCAGCAGCAGCTGAAGTGGATTAGGGATAACGAGGATTTGATGCAGAGCGTGCTGGCGAATATGACCGGGGGAATCGTGATGGTGGATGCCGGGAGCCAGATCGCCTTGGTGAACCGGGAAGCCGAACGGATACTGCACATGCGTGGGGATCAGCTCTTAGGCAAGCCTTTTACCGTCCTGAAACGGAATTACGAATTCATGAAATTCGTGGAGGAGGGCATACAGCTCAAGGAGCATTTGCAGGAGGAACGCAACGTATATGATCCGGAGGAGAGAATACTTCATTTCGATGGCGTACCGATGAGCGAAGATGACGGAAGCTATCGTGGGATGCTGTTCCTTCTTCAGGATGTGACTGATATTCGCAGGCTGGAAAGAATGCGCAGCGAATTCGTTGCCAATGTATCCCATGAGCTCAAGACACCGATTGCGGCCGTGAAGGGCTTCGCCGAGACTTTGCTCGCCGGTGGAGTCAAGGATACGGAGACGATGCGCTCCTTCCTGCAGATCATTTACGATGAGGCGGATCGATTGAATCGCCTTATTGGGGACATCCTGGAATTGTCGAAGATCGAGTCCAAGCGCGCCCCTCTGGAATATGCGCCGATTCACCTAAAGGAGCTGCTCGACAGCGTCGTCGAGGTACTGCTACCGGCGGCAAACAAGAAAACCATCGCACTGCTGCAGGAAATTCCGGAGCATTTATTTATCGAGGGGGACGAGGATCGGCTGCGGCAAATCTTCCTGAATCTCATCTCTAACGCCATTAGCTATACTCTCGAAGGCGGAAGAGTGAGGATTGCTGCTGAAGTGCTGAACGAGGGCGGAGAGCATGAGGCGATTCGTTTTACGGTCAGTGATACAGGGATCGGCATTCCGAAGAAGGATTTGCCGCGAATTTTCGAGCGTTTCTACAGGGTAGACAAAGCTCGTTCCCGCGGGTCGGGCGGTACGGGACTCGGGCTGTCGATCGTAAAACACTTGGTGGATCTGCACCGGGGAACGATTCGAGTAGAAAGCAAAGTGGGCGAAGGCACCTCGTTTATTCTGGAGCTGCCGCTTATGCATCCTGTTGAATGATGGTTTGATTAACAAAAGTTAGTTAGAATATGCAGGGAATGAAAAATAGGAAATTAATTTTTAAAAACAATGTGAAATATGCTTGAAAATTTTACACCGCGTTAACAATGCCATGATATGCTGGGCTTGTCATGATTCGTCGACATCGATTATGCCGGACTAGAAAATGGGGGGTACTATGACTCAACGGCTGTTAGTAATTGAA
This sequence comes from Paenibacillus sp. YSY-4.3, assembly GCF_054767475.1. Taxonomy (NCBI): domain Bacteria; kingdom Bacillati; phylum Bacillota; class Bacilli; order Caryophanales; family Paenibacillaceae; genus Paenibacillus; species Paenibacillus sp. YSY-4.3. The sequence continues at coordinate 593,003 of NZ_BAABMC010000001.1, forward strand.
GATGAGCCAACGCTCTCGCGGCTACTGTCTTATAACCTGTCACGCGAAGGCTATGAAGTTGTGGTTGAAGAGCATGGACAGTCTGGATTGGACACGGCATTGAAGAACGATTTTAATTTGATATTGCTGGATTTGATGCTGCCGGGCATGAACGGGTACGAGATCATGTCCCGGCTTCGAAGTGAGGGCGTGAAGACACCCGTGATTATGCTGACCGCAAAAAATGCGGAGGAAGATGTCGTTCAAGGCTTGAAATCGGGTGCAGACGATTATATTACCAAGCCGTTCGGCGTAGCGGAGATGCTGGCTCGCGTTACTGCCGTGCTTAGAAGATCTTCGGGCGTGGAAGAGCCGGAGAAGAAACCGCAGCCTCAAGAGGCAGGCTCACAAATTACGCTGGGCGATCTGGTCATTTATCCGGAGAAATATGAGGTGACTTTGGGGAGCGAGCAAATTTCGCTGCGGCCGAAGGAATTCGAAGTGCTGCTGTATTTGGCACGCAAGCCCGGGGTTGTCATGACGCGAGACGACTTAATGAATGCGGTATGGGGATTTGATTATATCGGAGGGCAAAGAACCGTCGATGTGCATGTAAGCTCGCTGCGCAAGAAACTGGAGCTTGATCCCGGATCGGTGTATATTGATTCCATTCGCGGAGTCGGTTATAAGCTCGTCGTCAACAAGAAGAAAGCATCGACCGTTTCCGCTGAGTCGTAGGCAAGATAATGAACGCAAGGATGACTTCTGATCAATCAGGGGTCTTTTTGTTTATGGAGAAGAACATTTCAGATCATTTTTTGCATAGATCACGGAGTAAAATTTGCCGTTTTGTAAAACATTTAACATAGGTCCAAAGCACCGTTAACACCCCCTTAACAAATCTTTTCTATGATGCAGTCAGAGAGATAAGAGACATAAGAAGAGAAAGTATGGGTCAGGAGTGGTGTGAGTGGTTAATCAGGCCGTCGTTGAGCGGGAAATCGCGTTATCCTCCCGTGGTTTTGTGGAAGTCTATGCAAAAGAAGACACAGAAGACAAGGAAGAAAAGCCATCTGTGGACTTGGGGGAGCGAGGAAGTGCGGTGAGAGCGGACGCTTACTGCCGAGCCGTGCCGACGACGGGTCCTGAAGAATCGTGCCTGGACGTTCTGAAGCGATTCCAGTCCGATGCGAAGCTGCCGTGCGTCATTGTGTGCGATCATGCGAACAGACCGCTGGGGCTGCTGATGAGGGATACTTTCTATCGCCGATTGGCGGGACGCTTTGCTGCCGATTTGTTCTATGAGAGGCCGGCTCTGATGTTTGCGGAGAAATCGCCGCTGATCACCGAGATCACCACTTCGCCCCGGCGGCTTATCGACGCTGCGTTGAACCGGGAAGCAGCAGTGTTCTATGATAGCTTGATTCTGACGGAGCAAGGCGAATTCAAGGGCGTCATGACCGTTCAGGATCTGATGCTGATGTCGAGGGAACTGCAGCGGGAAGCGGATCAAATCCGAGAAGAAATCGTAAGGGAAAGTCATACCAAAGTGCTGGAAATCGACCGGTCCGTTAACGAGGTGTCCGCTACTTCAGAGCGCAGCCTGAGGCAATCGGAGGAGATGAGCGACTTGGCGACGGCAGGACGGACCGAGCTTGAGGCGGTGCAGGCTTCGTTCAGCCGCGTGTTGAAGATGACGAAGTCCCAGGAGGAGCAGGTAGCGGCTTTGCTGGAGCATGCAAGCAACATCTCGTCCATCGCGGCTTCGATTCGGGTACTGGCGGATCAAAGCAGCCTGCTAGCGATGAATGCCTCAATTGAAGCGGCTCATGCCGGGGAGCATGGCAGAGGTTTTGCTGTCGTCGCGAGCGAGATCAGGAAGCTGGCGCTGCAAACGAAAATGTTCTCAGATGATATCGGGTTAACCTTGGATATCGTCAGCGGGCTGGTCAAGCAAACGGCAGAGGCCTCCTCCCTGACAACGGTAGAAATGCAGCTCAGCCACGACCGGGTGAATAGCGCAGACCATACATTCCAAATGCTTGTCGATTCGGTAAGAACGGTGGAAGCAAGGGGAAGGGAAATGTTCCAGACCGCCGGGAACGCTGCAAAGCAGACAGAAATCGTGCTGCATGAGCTTGAGCAATTGTCGTCGAAGAATTGAAACTGGTGTGATAGCAGCGCACCTGGATGTTAATGTTCGGAAAACATTTTACACTGCGTTAACATTCCTGGGTAATATCTTTTACATAGGGAAGGTAAAATGGTTTTATGTCTAAAGTTTGATACACACTAATCACTGAACTGACCTACAGGTTATTGTCAGGGTGCTGCTAAGATATGAAGGAGAAATGACATGGAACCGATCATCCATATTGATAAATTGAATTTATATTACGACCAGTTTCAAGCGCTGAAGAACATGTCCCTCGATATTCCCGAGAAGGCGATTACGGCATTCATCGGTCCTTCGGGCTGTGGCAAGTCCACTTTGCTGCGGACGTTGAACCGGATGAACGACATGATTCCGGGAACCCGAATCGAGGGATCCGTGCAAATTGGCGGGAAGGAGATATACAGTGACGACGTGGAGGTTGAAACTTTGCGCAAGCAGGTAGGCATGGTGTTTCAACAGCCGAATCCTTTTCCGAAATCGATTTATGACAATGTTGCTTACGGGCCGCGGCTTCATGGCATAAAGGATAGAGCAAGGCTAGATCAAATCGTGGAGCAGAGCCTTCGCCAAGCCGTACTGTGGGAAGAGGTAAAGGACTTCCTGAAACGTTCCGCACTCAGTTTATCCGGCGGCCAGCAGCAGCGTCTTTGCATCGCCCGGGCTATTGCCGTTCAGCCGGACATCCTGCTTATGGACGAAGCGACTTCCGCGCTGGACCCGATATCGACGCTAAAGATCGAGGAATTGGTCCAGGAGTTAAAAGACAGGTATACAATCGTGATGGTTACTCATAACATGCATCAAGCGGCCCGTATTTCGGACCGCACTGTATTTTTCCTGAATGGTGAAATTGTAGAAGCAGACGATACTCGCAAGCTGTTCTCAACGCCGCAGGATTCGCGTACCGAAGATTATATTTCAGGACGTTTTGGTTAACAGAAGGGAGCAGTGGAACATGATCCAAAGAAGAGAATTCGATCAAAATTTGGAGGAATTGCGGCAGTTGCTGAGGGAAATGGGAGAGCACGTGGAGCATGCCCTCAAGGAATCCGTTGTATCGCTGCAGAACTTGGACGTCAGCAGAGCCAAAGGGATTATTGCCCTGGACTTGAAGCTTAATGAAATGGAAGAAGAAGTGATGGATATCGGCTCCAGATTGATCGTTACGCAGCAGCCTGTTGCCAAGGATCTTCGCCGGATTATCGTTGCTTTTAAAATCTCCAGCGATTTGGAGCGCATGGGCGATCTTGCGGTGGATATCGCTAAGGTAACGCTTCGTTTGGAAGGGCAGACGCTGCTGAAGCCGCTGATTGACATTCCGAAAATGGCGGAGCTGGTCGAACTCATGGTGGAAGAATCCCTTCAATCCTATTTGGACGAAAATACGGATCTGGCTTATAAAATGGCGAAGGATGACGACGAGGTCGACCATCTTTACAGTCAAACGATCAGCGAGCTGTATTCGATCGTTATTAATCATCCCGACTCCCTGCAGCAAGTGATGCTGCTTACGCTAGTGGGAAGATATATTGAACGTATTGCCGATCATGCGACGAATATCGGGGAGAGCGCCGTTTACCTCGTTACCGGCCACCGCCCAGACCTTAATCAATAATAAGAATACAACACGTGAATATAATCATAGAACAGTTAAAGCGCCGGAATGCTCCGGCGCTTTGCTGTTTGTGCATGAATATCGTGAATTATTGCAATGTTTTTATATATCGGGGGAGCATGTGTTAGAATAATAGTCAGGAGTATGCCCAAGAACGAGGTGCTGTATGGAAAAATTAATTCTTATTGACGGAAACAGTATTATTTACCGGGCGTTCTTCGCCATGCCGCCTCTGAACAATTCAAGCGGCCTGCATACGAACGCTGTGTACGGATTCACGAATATGCTGCTAAGACTCATTCAGGACGAGAAGCCGACTCATATTATGGTAGCGTTTGATGCGGGAAAGGTGACTTTTCGCCACGAAGGTTACGAAGACTATAAAGGGGGGCGTGAGAAGACGCCTCCGGAATTGAGCGAGCAGTTCCCGCTTACCCGTGAGCTGCTGGAGAGCTTTGGAATATGCTGGTTCGAGCTGCCTGGCTACGAGGCTGACGATATTATCGGAACGATCAGTATGCAGGCCGAAGCTGCCGGCAAAGATGTGCTAGTCGTAACCGGAGACAAGGATATGCTGCAGGTAGTTAGCGATAAGGTCAAGGTGGCCTTGACCCGGAAAGGGATTAGCGAAGTAGAGCCTTATGGGCCGCAGGAAATCCAAGAGAGATACGGGCTTACGCCGGATCAGATTATTGATCTGAAAGGTCTGATGGGCGATGCTTCGGATAACATTCCCGGCGTTCCGGGAATCGGCGAGAAGACCGCATTGAAGCTGCTGCATCAGTTCGGATCCGTGGAGGAAGTGCTTGCCCGGACGGACGAGCTAAAGGGCAAGATGAAGGAGAATCTTGTGCAGCATGCTGAGGATGCGCGGCTGAGCAAGAGGCTCGCTACGATTCATCGTGAGGTGCCGGTTGACCGTTCCTTTGAGGATATGCTTTTTCATGGGCTGCAGGAAGAGAAGGCGGCACCGATGCTTCGCAAGCTGGAGTTTAAATCGTTGCTCGAAAGATTGTCATTCGGTGAAGGGGCAGGAGACACCGGGGCAGCGGTCGAAGCCGGCAAGGCGCAGGACGAAGTCGAAGTAACGATCGTGGATGAGACTTCACTGCAGGAACTTGTGCGCGAGCTACCGCAGATCGAGGTCATGTACGTGGAGTCGCGAGGCGATAATCCGCATCAGTCCGAAGTTATGGGGCTGCTCTTCTCCTCGAAGGAGCGTCATTTCTTTGTGTCTTGCGAATTTTTGTTGAGTGCGGCGGCGAAGCCTGTCAAGGATTGGCTTGCGGATCCGCAAATACCAAAGCGCGGCTATGATCTTCATCGAGCCGATTTAGCGCTGTACTGGCAAGGGATTTCGTTCGCGGGAGCCGAATTTGATATCGAGCTCGCGGCGTATTTGCTTGATCCAACGGACAATAACCAGACGGTCAGCGGACTGGCTGCCAAATATCATTTGCCGCAATTGCTTTCGGATGACGAGGTATACGGGAAAGGTGCCAAGTTCAAGGTGCCCGATCCCGAAACGCTCAGCCTTCATTTGGCCCGCAAGGCGCTGGCGATGCTGCGTTTGATTCCGCTGCAAAAGGAAGAGCTTGAGAAAAATGAAATGAACCGGCTGTTCTTTGAGCTGGAAATGCCGCTGTCCCGCATTCTAGCGGATATGGAGAAGCAGGGGATTGCGGTTAACCGCGACGCGCTAGCCGCGCTCGGCAAAGAGTTCGAAGCGCAGATCAGCAAGCTGGAGAAGCGGATTTATGAAATCGCCGGCTTGGAATTCAACCTGAATTCGCCAAAGCAGCTCGGCGAGGTTCTTTTCGATAAGCTGGAACTGCCGGTCGTAAAGAAGACGAAAACGGGTTATTCTACGGATGCTGAGGTGCTGGAGAAGCTGGCACCATATAATGAGATTGTCCAGTTCATTCTGGAATACCGCCAGCTAGCGAAGCTGCAATCGACCTATGTAGAAGGTTTGCTGAAGGAGGTTCGCCAGGATACTGGGAAGGTCCACACGTTCTATCGACAGACGATTGCCGCTACGGGCAGACTCAGCAGTCAATATCCGAACTTGCAGAACATTCCGATCCGCTTGGAGGAAGGGCGCAAAATCCGCCAGGTGTTCGTGCCGTCCGAAGAGGGCTGGTCTATACTTGCAGCGGACTACTCACAGATTGAACTGCGGGTGCTAGCGCATATATCGGAAGATAAGGGATTGCAGGAAGCTTTCCTACATGATATGGACATTCATACAAAGACAGCCATGGACGTTTTCGGTGTATCTCAGGATCAGGTGGATGCAAACATGCGTCGTTCGGCCAAGGCCGTGAACTTCGGAATCGTTTATGGAATTAGCGATTACGGGTTATCGCAGAACCTGCATATTACCCGGAAGGAAGCTGCGCAGTTCATCGAACAATATTTCGAGGCCTTTAAAGGCGTGCGCCGTTATATGGATGAGATCGTTCAAGAGGCGAAGCGCAACGGCTATGTAACGACGCTGCTTGAGCGCAGACGATATCTTCCTGAGATCAACGCGTCCAACTTCAACCTGCGTTCCTTCGCCGAGCGTACGGCCATGAATACGCCGATCCAAGGTACCGCAGCGGATATCATCAAGCTTGCGATGGTGCTTATGGACGAGACGCTGCGCAATCATGGGCTGAAGAGCCGTATGCTGCTCCAAGTGCATGACGAATTGGTGTTCGAGGTGCCGCCGGAGGAAGTGGAGACGATGAGCAAGCTCGTACCCGAGACGATGGAGAAGGCATTACAGTTGTCGGTACCGCTGAAGGCGGAGGTAAGCTACGGATCCAACTGGTACGAAGCCAAATAGTTAGAGGTAGTTCAAAAAGATCGCTTTTGATCAAGATAAATTAAAGTTTGAGGTGAAAGAACATGCCGGAGCTGCCGGAAGTGGAGACCGTTCGGCGGACATTGTCGGCTCTCATCGTCGGAAAGACGATCGAGTCGGTGAAGGTGCTGCTGCCGCGAATTATTCAGCGTCCCGACGATATCAAGCGGTTTGAGATAGAACTGGCGGGCCATACTATTGTAGATGTTGGCCGACGCGGCAAATTTTTAAGAATTGTTATGGATCAGCTCGTGCTGGTCTCCCATTTGCGGATGGAAGGCAGGTACGGGGTATATGATCAGAATGAGGAAGTAGAGAAGCATACCCATGTCATCTTCCGGTTTACCGATGGCACGGAGCTTAGATATAAGGATGTCCGGCAATTCGGCACGATGCATTTGTTCCTCCCCGGGGAGGAATTTAAGGAGAAGCCGCTGATGAAGCTGGGGCTCGAGCCGCTGGAAGATACCTTTACGGCAGACGTTCTTCGGGAGTTGTTGTTCAAGCGATCGACGAAGATCAAGGTTGCTCTCCTCAATCAGGAATATGTGGTGGGCCTCGGCAATATTTATGTGGATGAAGCTCTGTTTCGGGCAGGGATTCATCCGGAGCGTGCGGCGAACACCTTGTCGGCGCAGGAGTGGACAACGCTTCATGAAGCGATCGTCTTTACCTTGACCGATGCGGTCGAAGCTGGCGGTTCATCCATTAAATCATATGTTAACGGCCAAGGCGAGATGGGAATGTTCCAGCATTCGCTGCAAATTTATGGGCGCAAAGGCGAATCATGCGTAAAATGCGGCCATCCGGTTGAGAAGAGCGTGGTTGGCGGCCGGGGGACGCATTATTGTCCGATTTGCCAGGTTCGTGCGCTGGACGAGCATTCAGGCAGAGAGAGAATAGGGTCATGATATGACCCGGACAATTTGAAAGTCGAAACGGCCTAGCCCCAAGTATGAAGTAAAAAGGGATAGCGAGGTGAATCAATGAATATCGGGCTGACGGGCGGGATCGCAACAGGCAAAAGTACGGTCTCCCAAATGCTGGTCACACGGGGAGCCGCTTTAATCGATGCCGATGTTATTGCCAGAGAGGTAATGGAGCCCGGGCATCCTGTGCTGCAGGCGGTACAGGAGCGGTTCGGGCCGGACGTCATCCATGATGATGGTACATTAAACCGCAAAAAGCTGGGCGAAATCGTCTTCGCCGATCCGGAGAAGCTTAAAGCGCTGAATGGTCTTACCCATCCTGCCATTCGCGCCGAAATGAGGCAGCGGATGGCAGATCATGAGGCGGCGGATCCTAAACGACTTGTCGTCGTGGACATACCGCTGCTGTATGAATCCGGACTGGAAACGATGTTTGAACAAGTGATGGTCGTGTATGTGCCCCGTGAAGTGCAGCTTAACAGGCTGATGCAGAGAGACGGACTGACTTTAGAGCAGGCAGAGGCAAGAATACGAGCCCAAATGGATATTGAGGAAAAGAAGGAGAGGGCGGATATTTTGATTGATAATAGCCTCGGAATGGACAAGACGGAGTTGCAGATCGAAGATTTTTGGCGGAACAAGGTTTTGCTATGAAATGGCTGCGTAAAAAAAGAGTGCTGCTTTTGTTGTTTCTCGGTTTTACTGTAATTTTATTTTTTAATTCCAAATGGTTGGCCTTATTTTACCCGATTCATTACAAAGAGGAAATTAAGATTCATGCACAGAAACACAATCTCGATCCCTTGATGGTGGCAGCGATCATTCGGGTGGAGAGCAATTACAAGACAGGGTCCGAATCGAAGAAGGGCGCGCTCGGCATCATGCAAATTATGCCGGATACTGCGAAATGGGTCATAGAACAGTCGAAGCTGCCGGATGTATCTTTAAAGAAGGTAAAGGAAGAGAGCGATTCGAATATCGCGATTGGAACCTGGTATTTGAAATCGCTGCACGAACAGTTCGATGGAAATGAGATCGCCATGATTGCAGCATATAACGCGGGGCCGACCAATGTCCGGAACTGGCTGCGAAGCGGCAGGTGGGACGGGAAGCTCGAATCGGTCAAAAATATTCCGTTCGGCGAAACGAGGCATTATGTGCAGAGAGTCACTCATTACTACGATCAATACGTTGACATTTACGAGCGCCTTTAAGATAACGGTACTCATTTATGATAGAAAAGCATTGGACAGGCTGGGGCCTGCGCCAATGCTTCCTTGAGCCTAGCTTAATTATTGATATTGGCCTGCCAGGTGCTGCTCGGCCAAAGTTACCAGACGTTTGGTGATGAAACCACCAATCGAACCGTTTTCGTAAGAAGTCAGGTTGCCGGCATATCCATCTTGTGGGAAAGAGATGCCAAGCTCCTGAGCTACTTCATATTTCATTTGCTCCAGAGCGCCGGAAGCTTGTCTAACCACCAGGTCGTTCGAAGAATTATTATTTTGGGCCATGATATGTTCACCTCCTTGTGGTAAAAGTATTATGTGCCGAAATAGACATCTTCATTACGAATATTTTAGTTATTTATTGGCATTCCTTGACGCTTCCGACAACAGTGACGATAGCTTAACCAAATTTCTTTATAAAAAGGGGGTAAATACACGTTGAAATGTCCATATTGTGACTATTCCGGAACGAAGGTGCTGGATTCTAGACCGGCGAACGAGAACCGTTCTATCCGCCGCAGGCGGGAGTGCGAGAAATGCAGCCGCCGATTCACTACCTTCGAGATGGTGGAGGAAATGCCGTTGATTGTCATCAAGAAGGACGGCAGCCGGGAGGAATTCAATCGGGAGAAATTGCTGCGGGGCTTGATTCGCGCTTGCGAGAAACGGCCGGTATCCGTCGAGCAGCTTGAATCGATCGTGTCGGCAGCGGAAAGGTCGCTGCGCCATACCGCTAACGCCGAAGTAGAGAGCCGGGAAATCGGGGAGCTTATTATGGAACAATTGTACCCGGTAGACGAGGTAGCATACGTACGATTTGCTTCGGTCTATCGTCAATTCAAGGACATCAATATGTTCATGAAGGAATTGAAAGGCCTGCTCTCAAAGAGCAGTGGCCCGTCGGATTCCATATAGTCCGACCGTCTAATTTGGACACGCTGGAGGTTTGCGTTCATGAAATGGAACAGCCAGGCCGGAATGGCGCTTGGATTTTTAGCCGGAACAACGTTTGGCAGCGGAATCGGCTTTCTGCTTCACTGGCAATCTTACGATATGGTTGCGATCGTGAGCGCATGCGGTGTGATTGGCGCAGCCGCAGGGGCGTGGATAGTGCATAGAGTTATTGGCGGCACCTCAAATGCTAACTAAGTGTGAAGAGCGACAGTAAAATTTAAGAAATTGGAATAATAAATACCCGTTTAATTCACGATAAGTGAAAGAAGCGGGTATTTTATTTTTATTTTTTACACAGAGTTTACAAAACTCATACATGGGTTTGATATTCGGTTTCTATAATCAGATTGTACAAACAAATGAGGGGGAAACTTAAACAATGAAAAAGAGTTTAATGTTAGTTTTGACTTTGGCATTGACATTCACGTTGGCCGCATGCGGTCCAAATAACGCGGCGAAGTCCAATAATCCGGCAGAAGCTCCAGGTACTGCTAACGAAACTCCGGCAAATGAAACACCAGTATCTGAACTATCCGGTTCAATCCTTGCTGTTGGTTCTTCAGCACTTCAACCACTGGTGGATCAAGCTTCCAAAAAGTTCATGGATCAAAATCCGAAGGTTTCTATCCAAGTACAAGGCGGCGGCAGCGGCACAGGCTTGACGCAAGTCTCCGGGGGACAAGCTGATATTGGCAACTCCGACGTATTTGCCGAAGAGAAGCTGGATGCAGCTCAAGCGGGCGAACTGGTTGACCACCAAGTAGCGGTTGTAGCTATGGCAGCAGTCATCAATCCTGACATCACAGTTGATAATCTGACGAAGGATCAATTGGTTGGTATTTTCACAGGTAAAATCACCAACTGGAAAGAAGTCGGCGGACAGGATCAAAAAATTCAAATCGTAAACAGACCGTCCAGCTCGGGTACGCGCGCGACGTTCGAGAAATATGCATTAGGCACGAAAACGGAAGATCTTCAAGGCTCTATCCAAGAGGATTCATCGGGTACGGTTAAAAAGCTGGTAAAAGAAACGCCAGGCGCGATCGGCTACCTTGCTCTGTCTTACCTCGACGATTCCATCAAAGTTGTGAAATACGACGGCGTCGATGCAAACGAAGAGAATGTTGCTAACGGCAGCTATCCGGTATGGGCGTATGAGCACATGTACACGAAAGGCGAGCCAAACGAAGTTGTAAAAGCATTCCTTGAGTACATGGCTTCTGATGACGTACAAAATAACGATGTCGTTGAGCTTGGCTACATTCCAGCCGGAAAAATGCAAGTAAAACGCGACGTAGACGGCAACATTACGAAATAATATACGACATCATTTCGGCAAGACGAGAGGCGGATTCTTCTGCCTCTCTCTGTGCTGTGTAAAGGGAGAGGTCTTATGGCTCATACCGGCAGAAGACAAAAGCCAAAGCAACATATAATCGAAGAATGGACCGGTAAAATATTTACATCGCTATGCATCGTCCTTTTGGTAGTCACTATTTTCTCCATGGTGTATTTCGTGGCTACCAAAGGACTAAGCACGTTTATAAAGGACGGAATCAGCGTGGCCGAAATATTCGGCAGTACGCAGTGGAAGCCGGACGGGGAGCCTCCGTTCTTCGGCGCTTTGCCATTTATTATCGGATCGTTCAGCACATCGCTGCTCGCTGCGCTCATTTCTGCTCCCTTAGGTATTTGTGCGGCTCTTTTCATGGTTGAAATCATGCCGAAAATCGGTAGAAAATATTTGCAGCCTGTCATCGAGCTTTTGGCGGGAATACCCTCCGTTGTCTACGGGTTCGTGGGCCTGAGTGTCATCGTGCCATTTTACCGCGACGTATTTCCGGGGCAGGGGTTAGGGATTGCAGCCGGTGCCACCGTGCTGTCGATCATGATTCTCCCGACGATTACGTCCATTGCCACCGATGCGCTGGCCGCGCTGCCTCCGGGTCTGAAGGAAGGTTCCTACGCGCTTGGAGCAACGAGGTGGCAGACGCTGTACCGTACGGTGCTGCCTACGACGCTGCCGGCTCTGATGACGGGTGTCGTTCTCGGTATGGCGCGGGCCTTCGGGGAAGCGCTAGCCGTTCAGATGGTAATCGGGAATGCTCCGCATATCCCCGGTTCGCTGTTCGAATCCACTTCGACTTTGACGAGCGTCATTACACTAAGCATGGGTAATACCGTTATGGGCACGATGCAGAACAATGTTCTGTGGACAATGGCTCTCATCCTGATGATGATGACTTTTGTTTTCGTCTTCGTAGTACGGTGGCTGGAAAGGAGAGCTAATCGATGAGCGCAAAAACAGCAGATAAAATCGCAACCGCGGTCATTGTGACTTTGGCCGGCTTTATCGTCCTCATATTGGCCGGACTTCTAGGCTTCATTCTGGTCAGGGGGCTAGGACATATCAGCTTCGACTTCCTGACTTCCCCACCGGAGACGATTAAGGAAGGCGGCGGGATCGGGCCGCAGTTGTTCAATTCCCTATTTCTACTCGTCTTGACCTTGCTAATTACGGTTCCGCTAGGAATTGGCGCGGGAATTTATATGAGCGAGTATGCGAAGCCGGGAAAAGTGACTGATTTTATACGCCTGATCGTTGAGGTGCTGTCCTCCTTTCCGTCTATTGTGGTTGGCTTGTTTGGCTTGCTGGTTATCGTTAACGTATTCGGCTTCGGCTTCTCGCTGTTCTCTGGCGCCCTCGCATTGACCGTGTTCAACTTGCCGCTAATGGTGCGTATTACGGAGCAGGGGATGAAAAGCGTGCCGGTAGCCCAAAAGGAAGCAAGTTTGGCTCTCGGCCTGTCGAAGTGGAAAACGATTCGCTCGATTATGCTGCCGATTGCGATGCCGATTATTTTGACGGGCACAATCCTCGCTGCGGGCCGCGTGTTCGGTGAGGCGGCAGCTCTGTTATTTACCGCGGGAATGAGCAGCCCGAGACTCGACTTCACGGATTGGAATCCGTTCAGCCCGATGTCTCCCTTGAATCCGTTCAGGCCTGCCGAGACGCTGGCCGTTCATATCTGGAAAATCAATTCGGAAGGTTTGGCTCCGGATGCTCCGGAAATTGCTGCAGGAGCCTCAGCCGTACTTATACTCACCGTGCTGGCGTTCAATCTTTTGGCCCGCTGGCTGGGGCGTGTCATGCATAAGAAATTTACAGCAACGAAATAGGGAGGAGCCTCTATGAGCAATATCGAACTATCCGTCAAGGATTTGAGCGTGTACTACGGGGAGAAGCAGGCGGTCAAAAATGTCTCGCTGGACTTCGAAACTAAGCAGGTGACGGCGTTGATCGGCCCGTCCGGCTGCGGGAAGTCAACATTCCTGCGCAGTTTGAACCGGATGAACGACCTCATTAGCGGTGCAAAAATTACCGGGGGAATATGGATCGGTGATGAGAATATCAACGATCCCAAAACCGACGTAGTGCTTCTGCGCCAAAAGATCGGGATGGTCTGGCAAAAACCGAACCCTTTCCATAAATCAATTTACGAAAATATTGCATTTGGTCCCCGTTATCACGGGATCAAGGATAAGAAGAAGCTGGATCAGATTGTCGAAGAATCCTTGACGAAAGCCGCGCTTTGGAATGAGACAAAGGACAGACTGCACCGTTCCGCGCTTGCATTGTCCGGCGGGCAGCAGCAGCGGCTATGCATCGCCAGATCCATTGCGGTTAGCCCGAGCATCATTCTGATGGATGAACCTGCCTCGGCGCTTGACCCGGTATCTAGTTCCAAGGTCGAAGAGCTAATCGCCGATTTGAAGAAGGAATACTGCATTATTATCGTAACCCATAATATGCACCAAGCGGCACGGGTCTCGCAGAAGACAGCGTTCTTCCTAATGGGGGAGGTCGTCGAGTTTGATGACACGGACAAAATTTTCACGAATCCAAAGGAAAAGAGGACGGACGACTATATTTCCGGAAGATTTGGATAATGCCGGAAAAGGCATATGAACCATAAAGGCAGGCGGGATTGAGGTATCCCGGCCTGCCTTTTTTGAAACGGGCTGTTTATGAAATTAGCATACATTGGCGTATCCTGAGGTGTTCGAGTACAATAGTTATTACGGAAGAAAATGTCTATTATTCATGAGTTATTGGATAGACTACAAGTAATCGAAATAACTATATGAACTTTACGACAGCAAGGTAATCACGAGCAGTTCATACAGCACTAGCGGGAGAATGACATTGTTATAGTAAGAGGAGCCGAACAATCCGCGGCTGTAGCCGTATTCTTCGGAACCGTAGGGAGCCGGGGGCAGATATCCGGGTGAACCATAAGGGGTCGGGACGGGGGGAGCTAGATAGCCCGGTTGGCCAAAACTCCCATATTGTCCCGGGTAACCTTGCTGCGGGTAACCTCCGAACTGGTCTTGGCCGTAACCATACGGCCCGAATGGCGGATCCGGATCTTTGCCGGTCTGCTGGCCAGGAATGACGAGGAATAGCAGGCCGCCGTCTGTGTGGGACAATACGCCTTCGTAAGTTATCCCTTCTACCGTTTGGACGCGAACAGGACGATTCGCATGTTGCTTGCAGATTTTATGCAGATGATCCTTCATACTCTTAACCGTTTGGACGGCATTTGGATTGGCTTGATAGACCACTTGCTTCCCTTCACTTAACGCCATAGGTTTAACCTCCACTAATCATGCAAAGTGCTTTCTGCTGACATCCTATGCTATAGCCCAGATGGTGGTGCGTGATATTTTTCTTGAAACGGATGCAAGGGCTTGGTAACATATTTAACGTTCGAGAAGCATTGGTTTGAAATAAGGAGATTTCTAATGAATGTGTTAGAGTGGATTGAGCTCATGTTCAAGCAGTACGGATATTTGGTATTGCTGATTGGACTTCCCATAGATTTTATCGCCTTGCCGCTGCCGCCCGGGCAGACGACGCTAACTTTTACAGGTTATTTAGCCTATAAAGGTGTGTTCGGATGGATTCCGGCGATGGTCATGGCTTTTACCGGAGCGGCTATCGGAATTACAGTTACGTATCTGATCGGATACAAGGTAGGGGCGCCGCTCGTAGAGCGCTACGGCAAATGGATATTTCTTAAACCATCCCAAATTGAGAAAACGAGGCGTACCTACGACCGGTATGGCAATAAAATGCTGCTGATTAGCTTTTTTGTCCCGGGCGTCCGGCAATTTTTCGGCTATTTCGTGGGAATTATCCGGGTGCCCTTCAAGACTTTCGCGTTTTACGCCTACGCGGGGGCCGCGCTCTGGGTATTTGTATTCGTAAGCATCGGTTATGTGTTCGGCGAGCAGTGGCAGCATATATTTACTCTGGTCGAGAATTACTTGAAGTACATATGCACGGGCGTTGGGGCATTGCTGATTTTTTGGTTCATTTGGAAATGGCGGAGGCTGCGCTTAAAGGAGACAAAGTCCGAGAAAGGGACGAGTTAGATCTAGGCCAGCTGGAATTCAGGCGAACGAACAGGTAAGTTAATTTCATTCAGGCCCCAGGTAGACTAAAGGTGCGAGGTCTTTTACTTCGGCGCCTTTTTTAGTTTTTATTACTTACGGGCCAGTTTCTTTGATTAAAACCCTGGCGCTCTGTTATCATAATATATATTCGGAATAGTTCGGGATGAGGCATAACTTGATTTTCAATTAGGAAGGGACAGGGGAATGAGCTTTCAGTTGACGACTAGGGTCATCAAATTGCTTTGCGGCGAGGCTAGTTTTGAGCAAGGGAATATTTACGTTCAAGCTGGACGGGTGTATTTGAATCATACCGATCCTGAAGCTTTGACGTATGCAGCGACGGTGCGGGGCGAGGAGAGTTACAGCGTATCTATTATTATCGATAGCGACGGTGATGTTGAGGCCGACTGCTCATGCCCTGCGTATGGGAACAGCGATCGTTATTGCGGGCATATTGCTGCAGCATTAATTGCTATTCACAATCTTAAGCATGACGGGGCTAAGCCCGTCCGTACCTATAATTTAACCCCGATAATGGACGAGACCGGCGGACTGCGGGCAGGAAATAACGCTGGAACTGCTGCGAAGAAGGCGGGTTCTGCACAAACAAGGGCAGGTATAGGTTCGTTAAACGAGGAATTTATGACGCCAAGATTCAGACGCGATTCGATGGCTGCGCGCGATACGGGTGTGACCAAGGGCATATTGAAGATATTTGATGATAGACAGCAGGGGCGATTCGTCCGCACTAATCATCTAGCGGCTCTGAAGACGCCGCTTGAGGTCGAAATTATTTGCAAGCTGCATCCTTACCGCTCCCAGAAGCATTTATTCGGCGTGGAGCTGAAGGTCGGTACGAAGCGGCTATATATTGTACAAAAAATCCGCGAGTTTCTGGATTGCGTTGAACGCGGGGAGCCTTATGAGTTCTCCAAGCATTTCACGTATGTGCCGGAGCTTCATTTCTTTCAGCCTGAGGATGAAATCGTCATCCGCCAACTGCTGCAAATCCATCGCAACGAGCGGATGTACCAGGAGACGAACTCCAAGCTCGGTTCCTATTCGGCGTATGACAAGCTAATCAGCGATGACCGGCTGCTGCTTGTTCCGCCGTTTGCCTGGGATGCGCTGCAGCCTTTGCTGTCGGGAAATTCTGCGGTACAAATTATGCGGGAGCAGCAAAGGACGCACGCTTTCGAGATTTCAAGCGAGAGGGTTCCGCTTCATTTTGAGTTCGATGCCCATGATTCGGGGGGATATCAGCTGCGGATCGAGGGGCTGGATGAGCTGGTCGTCTTGGAGGCGTATGGACTCGTGCTGACCGGTGAGAAGCTGATCCCGCTGCCTGCCGAGCAGTGCAGCCGTTTGTCCGAGCTGAAGCATATGCTGTATTATTCGCGAAGCCAGGAGATTTATATTTCAGCCGAGCAGATGGAGCCATTCATCGAAAAGGTCGTTCCCGGCCTCAGGAAGCTGGGCGTCGTTCAGATGAGCGAAGCTATTTCGGGGCAAATCGTCCATGCAGCTTTGACGGCCCGGCTTTATTTGGACCGGGTAAGAGATCGGCTGCTGGCCGGACTGGAATTCCAGTACGGAGACATCATCTTTAATCCGCTAGCGCCCCATGACGAGCGGCGCGGCGAGAGCCGCATCATTATGCGCGACGGGGATAAAGAAGGGCTAATCTTAAGCCTAATGGAAACCGGATTGTTCGCGCAAACGGAGAGCGGCTATTTCCTGGACGATGAGGATGACGAATACGAATTTCTATATCGCGTTCTGCCGGAGCTGGAGAAACTGGTCCATGTGTACGCGACCTCGGCGGTCAAGGCTAGACTGTATACAGAGCATGCGCCGCCACAAATTCGCATCGATGTGGACGAGCGAACCGATTGGCTGGAATTCAAGTTCGAGATGCAGGGCATTCCGGAGGCGGAAATCAAGAACATTCTCAGCGCGCTTGAGGAGAAGCGAAAATACTACCGGATGCCGGACGGCGCCTTGCTGCCGCTGGAGAGCAGCGAGTTTCAGGAGATGGTTAAGCTCATGAACGAGGTAGGTATCCGCCGGGCCGATTTGAACGGTACGGAAATTCAACTGCCGGCTGTTCGCGGACTGCATTTCATGAATTATGCGGGAACGGGCAATAATGTGAAGCTGGGTAAGTCGCTGCGGCGTCTGCTGGATCATATGCGGAATCCAGATCATTTGGATTTTCCCGTTCCGCAGCAGCTCGATCCCGTTTTGCGGGATTATCAGAAATACGGCTACCAATGGATGAAGACGCTGGCGCATTACCGGTTCGGCGGTATATTGGCTGATGATATGGGGCTTGGCAAAACACTGCAAAGCATCGCCTTCATCGTCTCGGTGCTCCCGGAAATCCGTCAGCAGGATCTCCCGGCTCTGATCGTTGCGCCGGCTTCCCTCGTGTATAACTGGCGAAATGAGCTGAAAAAATTCGCTCCGGACATCAAAGCGGTCGTCGTGGATGGCAGCCGTACGGAGCGGGGCCGGGCGATGAGAAATTCCACCGACATCGACGTCATCATTACGTCCTATCCGCTCTTGAGACGGGATGTCGATTTATACGAAGGGCGCTCGTTCCATACGCTTGTGCTGGATGAGGCGCAAGCCTTCAAAAACCATACGACCCAGACGGCACAGGCCGTAAAGTCGATTTACGCGAAGTACCGGTTTGCGCTGACCGGAACTCCGATTGAGAATTCATTGGAGGAGCTGTGGTCGATTTTTGAGGCGGTGTTTCCGGATCTGTTCCCGGGGCGGAGGGAATTTAATGAATTGTCCCGAGAGAAGATTGCCCGCCGAATCCGCCCATTCCTGCTCCGCCGCTTGAAAAGCGACGTATTGAAGGAACTGCCGGAGAAGATCGAGACGCTGCAGGCCTCCGAGCTGCTTCCCGAGCAGAAGAAGCTGTATCTGGCCTATTTGGCCAAGCTGCAGCAGGAGACGCTGAAGCATCTAGATCAGGATGATTTCAAGCGGAACCGGATTAAAATACTGGCCGGCCTGACTCGGCTGCGCCAGCTCTGCTGCCATCCCGGATTGTTCGTAGATGACTATAACGGGAGCTCAGCCAAGTTCGAGCAGTTGCTGGAAATCGTTGAGGAATGCCGGAGCGCGGGTAAACGGATGCTGATTTTCTCGCAATTTACGGAAATGCTGGGCATGATCGGCCGGGAATTGGGATATGAGGGCGTACCATTCTTCTATTTGGATGGCAGTACGCCGCCAGCAGAACGGGTGGAGCTGTGCAGCCGGTTCAACGATGGGGAAAAGGATGTGTTCCTGATTTCCTTGAAGGCCGGCGGCACAGGGCTCAATTTGACCGGGGCCGACACTGTCATATTGTACGATCTGTGGTGGAACCCTGCTGTAGAGGAGCAAGCTGCTGACCGTGCACACCGCATGGGGCAGAAGAACGTAGTTCACGTCATTCGCCTGGTCACGCAGGGCACTGTCGAGGATAAAATGTATGAACTGCAGCAGAAGAAGAAAAATCTGATCGACGAGGTCATTCAGCCGGGGCAGGAGACGCTGTCCTCGTTGACGGAGGAAGAAATTCGCGAGATTCTGATGATCTAGCGAAAATAAAACAACCATGCTCCCTTCGAGGAACATGGTTGTTTCGTTATTTGATGAATATGGCCTCTTACTTGCTTTGCTCCTGGGTCATATTATTCACGGCACTGAATAGCGCTTTGACCGATGAGGTCATGATATCGACATCGATGCCGCAGCCCCAATGGACTTTGCCGTCCGTTGCCGTAATGCCAACATAGGATACCGCTTGGGAGCTGGAGCCTACTTCAAGTGCATGCTCCTTATAGAGCAGGTTGCTGTAGCTGATGCCGAGCTTCGATTGCAGGGCGTTGCTGATAGCGTCCAGCCGTCCGTTGCCAGCGCCGTTAATCTCTTGGATCTCTCCATTTTGCTTCACCGTAATCGTCGTCTCGTAATCATCATGCTGTGTGAAGCGATAATTCAGAAACTCGACAGGCGACTGGATGTTGACGTAGACCTCTTTGAAAATATCGTAAATTTCATTCGCCACCAGTTCCTTGGCCAGACGGTCGGAGACGTTCTTGACCCGGTAGCCGAAGTCCTCGCGCATTTTCGGCGGGAGATCCAGGCCGTAATGCTGCTCGAGCAGATAGCCGATGCCGCCCTTGCCGGATTGGCTGTTGATGCGGATGACGTCGCCTTCGTATTCGCGCCCGATATCCTTCGGATCGATCGGCAGATAAGGAACTGTCCAATGGTCGCAATCATGCTCCTCGCGCCATTTCATGCCTTTGGCGATCGCGTCCTGATGGGAGCCGGAGAAAGCGGCGAACACGAGCTTGCCCGCATACGGCTGTCTTTCGTTCACTTTCATTTTGGTCATGCGCTCATAAACCTCGATGATTTCCAGGATGTTCTCGAAATTCAGCTTCGGATCGACACCATGGGAATACATGTTCAAGGCGAGGGTAACGATGTCCACGTTCCCTGTCCGCTCCCCGTTGCCGAACAGCGTACCTTCGACGCGCTGTCCGCCGGCAAGCAAAGCCAGCTCCGTGTCGGCAATTCCGGTTCCCCGGTCATTGTGAGGGTGCAGGGACAGGATGACGTTGTCCCGGTATTTCATATGATCGCTCATGTATTCGATTTGGCTGGCATAGACGTGCGGCATTGACATGGATACCGTAGCCGGCAGGTTGATGATGACCTTATTATCCGCGGTCGGCTGCCATACGTCGAGCACCGCATTGCAAATTTCCAGCGAGAAGTCGACCTCGGTGCCGGTGAAGCTCTCCGGCGAGTACTGGAATTTGAAATTGCCTTCGGTTTCGGCCGCATATTTTTTCAGAAGCTCTGCTCCGGTCACCGCGATATCGATGATCTCCTGCTTGGATTTCCGGAATACCTGCTCGCGCTGGGCTACGGAGGTCGAGTTGTACAGATGGACGACCGCCTGTTTGGTGCCCTTCAGCGATTCGAACGTTTTCTGAATGATATGCTCTCTGGACTGGGTCAGCACTTGAATCGTCACATCGTCTGGAATGAGGTCCTGCTCGATCAGGGTACGCAGGAAAGTGTACTCTGTCTCGGAGGCCGCCGGGAAACCGACCTCGATTTCTTTAAAACCCAGCTTGACAAGCACTTGGAAAAACTCCAGCTTCTCCTCCAGGTTCATCGGTACGACCAGGGCTTGGTTTCCGTCGCGCAGGTCGACGCTGCACCAGGTAGGGGCTTCAGTAATATACTCCTTTTGCGTCCATTTCAGGCTCGGTTTTGGAGGCATAAAATATCCTCTGGTGTATTTTTCGAAATTTTTCATAGCAATGACCACCTTTCCCTCGTGTTGGATCTTCATTAATGTACAACTTATTTGTATTTGGAATATAAAAAAGCCTTCCATCTCCATAAACATAAGAGACGAAAGGCTGTTGTCAGCTTTACGCGGTACCACTCTGATTCATACCGTAAGGTATGCACTCTGCCGGATACGGGCTGCGCACTCGAAATGAGACCACTGCCTTATATCCTCCTACTGTAACGGTTAGGCTCCGGCTCCACCTACTTTAATACAATTTCAGCGAGCTACTTCAAGGTGAGTTCGGATTTGGCTTGCGACTGTTTTGCACCGGCCAACAGCTCTCTGGGCGCCTGCGTCAATCCTACTATTCCTCTTCAACGTATTTGAATATTGACGTTAGTTTACTACAACGTTGCAAGGGAATCAAGATATTTTTAGGATGGCTTGGCAAAGTTTTTTTCGGAACGATGGGATATTCAGTGTGAATTAGGGACGGATGAGCGCACCACCTGAACGGTTGCTGATCTGTAGCTCCCTTTGTAATATGCGTAAATTTTGGTCGTTCCGGCTTTGAGTCCCACAAGGTCGCCATTATCGTCGTAGTCGGCGATTTCTGGATTCGCGCTTCTAAACGTTGTCAGATGGGTGATGTCTACACGTTTGTAAGAAGTCGAGTAGTCGGAAATATATGTTCTCGTGTCCAGTTTGTCTCCGACAGACAGCGAATACTCGGTGGAGTCTAGGTTGAAGCTAGCCGGCTCGAGTTCACCTGAATCCTCGGGCAGTACGATAATCGGCAGGGTGGCTTGAAAGCCTTGATAGCTTGCGACAAGACGCGTAGTGCCCGGCTCGATTCCCGTTATCCGGCCCAGGCCGTCAACCGCCGCAATCGATGGATCTTCGATTTGATATTGTGCAGCAGCCGAGAGCGTATTCGTATAGCCGTCTGAATAGACCGCCTGAATGACCGTAGGCGCGGTATGGTCTTTGAGCACTTTTTTCTCGGATTCCGTAAAAGCGATCTTCGTTAGCGTCCGCTCGCCGGGCGGAGTGAATTCCTGCGGCTGGGGCAGCTTGCTCAGTTGGGCTTTGTAAATGTCGCCGCGATTGATCGTACCCGTCACAATGAACCCGCCGTCTATAGCTACGGCCGCATCGCCATGGTTGTACAGCGACGGGCCTTCGTACAGATAGTCGTTCAGCATTTGCCCCTCGTCATCGACGGTCAGTACGGCATATTGTCTTCTTACGTTCGGATAATCTCCTTTTGTATTAGCTCCGATCAAGGCGTAGCCGTACTCCGCCGGAACCAGTTTGCTGTACGTCCTAATCCCCGAATCGTATTCCGAAGGATATGCCTTTTCCCACAGCAGATTGCCGCTAGCGTCGATTTTGGCCAGCATATTTGCGGTTTTACCGTATGCCATTTTGCGATACCCGATCAGATAATTGCCGTCTTTCGCTGGAGTAAGGGTATGGGTGAGGAAGGTTGCTGTCTTATCCTGGTATTGCTTATTCCACTCCATAACTCCTTGCGCGTCCAGCTTGATGATGAGCAGCGCATTCTCGATGTCGGGCGTCTCGTCATAACTCTGCTTCGTAATGCTGCCTACGGCGAGAAATCCGCCGTCTGGGGTTTGGACGATGTCATATAAGTCCTGGTCTTCCCCGAACCAATATTTTTTGAACCATAGCTGCTCGCCATGGATATTCGTCCGAAGGGCGAAAGCGGAATATATGCCAGCGCTGGTTGCGCCAAAGCCTGTTACGGCATAACCCCCATCAGAAGTCTCAATAATAGAGAGCGGGTAGTTGTGATGTGGGTCATCATAAGTGTTCTCCCATTGAATGTTGCCATGGGCATCCAACTTTACAAAGTAGATCACACTGTAAGGCTTACCGCTGTAATCCGTGATCGTACCTGCGACCAAGTAACCGCCGTCCTGCGTTTCTACGGCATTTCTGGCCTGATCATTTGAGGAGTAGTTGATTTTCGTCTCCCATTCCGTGCTGCCTTCGGAATCGGTCTTAACGATATAAGCTACCGTATCCGAATAACCCCACGGGCCTGCTTCCCGGATATCGCCTAACAATAAATATCCTCCGTCTGATGTGGCGATGACTCCTTTGCCGGAGGAATGCACTCCGTAGTCTCTGGACCATTCCATGACGGTCTGCTCCGTACCGGATGCTGCGTAACTATGCTGAGTGAAGCCGGGGAGCCCGCCCATGGCGGACAACAACATGACCAAGACAGTAAACCATAAGCTTGAGCTGCGGATCAGAGATTTTAACAAATATTCCACTCCTCTCATTTTTGAAAGCAAGATATGTACATTATGATTTTAAAATGAAATATAATTAATCCCACGAAGAGCATATATTCCTATGTATATGTAATTATTTTTCTTTTATGGTAGATCGCTAGGTTATGAAGCTTTGGAAGCAGAATGAAATGGGACGGAGGAAGAGGGATTACTTCAGGCATGAGCAGAAGGTCATTTTTGAAATTATTTTTTTGTTGAATTATGTCGAATTAGGCAATTGGATAAAAAGAGCTTGACTTCTAACTAGCAATTTAATATACTAAAATAGTCGTCTACGGGGCCTTAGCTCAGCTGGGAGAGCGCATCGCTGGCAGCGATGAGGTCAGGGGTTCGATCCCCCTAGGCTCCATAATAAGAAAAAGGTTAGCCATTTTGGCTAGCCTTTTTTATTTTGCCCGAAGTTCGGTTGGGCCGAACTCCGGGGTTCAGACCGGCGCCATTGGCTCCATAACTAAGAGGGTGTTCCGTACGGAGCAGTCTCTTCTTGCATTTATAGGCCACTTCATCATATAGGCACGAACCCAGACAAGTGCATCCACATATATTGATCAGCAAGCAACAAATAACAGGTGGATATAACTATAAAATTGAGGTGTGCTATGCCCTATACAGATAATTACGAGAGAGATGTTTACGGGATCCTTGCTTTTTGGTTGCGTAATGATTATGACCACGGCCGATTTTTGGATCGCGAAATTAGCCATTATGAATTAGAATTGGCCCGTGCGAACCAGCATATGATTCAGCGCTTAGGGGAAGTTTGGAAAAAAGCGGAATCAAAAAATGCCGAAATCGGCAGTTTATTGCATGAGGCACAGCACGTTACCCACGAATTCCATAGTTTATTAACTCACACAATGGATCGGTCTTTGAACTGTAATATAATAATTTCTACTCCGGTATCTTTGCTTGATCATATGGTGCGCGAGGCGGAGGAGTCGCAAAGAGTATTTCAATTAATCGAGAGCGGCGCCCAACTTTCACCCGCTGACGCAACCATTCATGAAAACGTCTTTTGGTTGAGGCAAATGGCGGATCATCTTGGTTATATACGACATTATTTAGATATATCTAATTACGACCTGAATTTTAAAGTGACGAATATGATGCAAAAATTTGAACGTTTACTCATGCAAGCAACAGCTCATCAAACCATGTTTCGCCGCCCTCGCCATGACACGTCACCCATATTAAATGCCTTCAACCAAACCATCATTAAAGAAGCTAAGGAACTAGAAGCGTTCAAATTGGAATTGGATGCTTTAATTAAAGAATGTGCGGCTGCGACGACTTCCCCGCCCGACTTGTTGGAACATATCGCTAGGGAAGCGCATCACCTATGGAGAAATTTAGAAGACGGTGTTGTGCGTTAAAGGCTTATCTACTTAAAAAATATGAGACGCAATTATCGGGGGAATTGGGGCTAGGGTTCACCATAAGACAAAACTCGAAACGGCAGAAATGCCGTTTTTTTATTTTGTTTAATGACCGGCTGTTTACATCGTCCCCACGTTGGCACACGTATCGAGAAAAAGTCAAAAAACGTCTTGACATTGGAGTCAACTCAAATGTTACTCTGAATTCATGGAAAAACTTTATTCTATACAAGAGGTTTCACAGATGCTTGGGATTTCCAAGGATACGCTTCGGTATTATGACCGGATTGGGATCGTCACGCCGTTTCGGGAAGACAATCGGTACCGCAGGTATTCGGAGGATGATCTCATAAACTTGATGAACATTCAAATCATGCAGTACGCGGATCTTTCTCTTGACGAAATCAGGGGAAAATTTAGTTTCGGCAAGACGGAAAATATCGATCCTGCTTACTGCGAAGAGGTTGCGTCGTTCCTCGAGGCCAAAAACGCAGAAACGCGCAAGAAGATTGACCATCTGGAAAAGGTCAGTCGGCTGCTCAACAAAGCAGCCGAAACGTTAAGAGATTTTAATAAGGAAAGCGATCAACGGTTGGCAGAATACGTCCGTGAGATTTACAAGGATATCACAAAGAGTAGCCCAGAAATTCTCAAGAAGGGTTGTGATGAACATTAAGGTTAGGAATTTTTATTATCTGATTGCAGGTATTCTTGCGATGCTGTTTGCTGTCACGCACGCATGGAACGGACAATCCGCTGTGCTGCCGACGCTCGATATTAAGGCGATATCTATGGATACCCAGACGGTATTCACGTATGTTTGGCACATTATCACGGTTGAAAATCTGCTCTTCGGCATCGCATTCATTTTTATGTCATTTCAAAGTGAGCGATCAATGACCTGGTTTGCTGCATGGATGATCGTGGCGATCTTGATCGTCCGACTGATGGTTATTCTTGGCGTAACGGCATTGCTTGACGTTTCGGCGCTTTCGGATACAATTATAGATTCGATTGCCATCGTAATCTATGTCGCCCTGATCATACTGGGAATAAGTATGAAGAAAAAACAGTCCGGTGGTCCGCAGCTACAGTAACTTTGTAGACTCGCTCAAAGCAAGCAAGTATAATATCTGACTATTCTTGGTCAAACATAAAAATCAAACATAGGAGAATATCATGTCCTGGAGCAAATTGAAGCAGCAATTAGAGAGTTTTCTAAGTTCTTCGTTACAGGGGAAAGTGGAATACCGTGCAACTGGTTATCGTTATTTGCCCGATAAAGCAGGGATTTGTTATATCGCGGTTGATAAGAAAAATATACTGAACATGAACGATACGACTACATTAATCAAATGGTATCAATCGGAGCAGGACATTAAAAATGATACGAGTATCGATATTCCGATCAGCCATGAACAAATAGATGCTGTCAGAAATGATACGGATGGCAAGATTCCGGAAGATCGTTTAGTCGTCATTGCGCGAGGCAGAAAAATATCCGAATTGGCAAAAGAGCTTATGGCAGCACAATCCTCACTCAGTAAGTCCAATTTTATAGCTGTAGCTAATCAATTTTTGTCCACGTCTATTGAGGAGAGCATCGAAAGCAAGGATATATTATTGAATATCTTGGCATTAGTGGACAGGCGAGTCGGGAAAAAGCGAATTTTAAACATGTCCGAAAAAATCAAGCTGAAGCATCCGGTTGTGCAATATTTTTATAAGTTAAGGCTCAGTACGTTCTAATGGGACATCGCGATAGGGCCAGCTTATGTTATAACTAAAGAACCCGCTAACACAAAACTTCCGGGTGTTTGGCGGGTTTTGTCATGCAATGAAAAATATCAGTATCAGATTTTTTAATTCTTATTCCAGATCCATTATTGAGTATAGTTGTTAAACGAAACGAGAATATTATACGTTTTTTGAAGGACGAACATCTGTTGATCAACCGGGCAGTTGGAGAAAAGAGCCCAAGGGATTCGCTCGCGCGTTGGAGGCGAAAATGGGCGAGCGAGGCACGTACTCTGTAAGAGGCAACCGACTGTTGTTTGATTCTAACGAATCTTATGCACGTTATTTGTACATATTTGCGATATTTTTAAATCTAACGAATCTCAGACACTCTATTTACCGTTTATACTCTGTTTGGAGCAGTAAAGGCTGAAATAACGTTCCCCAGCTTCGTTACATTTTGAGAAGGGTAATTTTTACACAAATAGCGATCGTGAGATTCGTTATAAAATTACGGCTTTGCTCTAAGCCTCGCTCTCTGTACGGAGTTCGGTTGGGATGACCTCCGGGGATCGATACAGGCACAGATCGCATTAATAATTTCGGAAACACATATCGAGGTCGCTCGAGATATCGTTATTTCCCCGTAACATGTGTGCATTGCAGCTCGTCAGCGCAGCAAGTTTAATCAGGATTTCGATACCCCCTTGCCTACCATCCAAAATGACAAAGCACGCCAAAAAATGGCGTGTTTTTTTGTGTTGATATCTACTGCTCCGATGGTTATCGGAGAGTAGATCCCACTTTCCTCCGGCTTAGCGCAAAACTAACCTGCGCGGCTGCTAGGCCAAGTGTAATAAACGCAGCCGCGAGCAAAGGATGATGCTGCAGCGTAGCCGATTGATTCACCAAATATCCTCCTGCTCCCGCACCGCCGGCAATGCCGAGATGGATGACGGAGGTGTTCAAGCTTAGAATGAAGTTAGCAGATTTAGGCGCTTGCTGAATGATATAGCTCTGCACAGCAGGGCCGGAAGCGAACAACGAGATAAACATGATCGCAATCAGCCCAACCGCGAGCAGGGTTGAGAACGTAAAGAAGGGCAACAGCACCAAAGCAAACAGATGAATGAGAAAGGCGGATCCGAGCGTGCGCGAAGTTCCCCAGCGGTCGACCAAGTTGCCTCCGAGCCGAGAGGCGACAGCGCCGATCAAGCCGAGAGCAAGCATCATAAAGGCAATATCCGCTGTTCCGAAGCCAAGTAATTGCTGCATATAAGGCGAAATGTAGGTTAAGAAAACGGAGTTTCCTCCTTCACGAAACAGCGAAAATAAAAAGGCAGTGAGGATGACCGCGCTGCCTACTTGCTTTAACTGGCGTGAAAATGGAACGGGGTTATCACCTTCGACCGTAGGCAAGAGGCGAAAAATGACCGTACCGACTAGAACGCTAAGCGCGCCTAGTATCATAAAGATGGCTTGCCAATTCATCCAATCGGCTATGGCGATGCCAAGCGGTACGCCCAGAATCATCGCACTGCTAAAGCCCAAAATAATGGTTCCGATTGAACGGCCAAGCCTATCGGCTGGAACAAGCTTTGCGGTGATGCCTAGTGAAACGACGAGGAAAATGCCGGAGCTTGCTCCGAGCAGCATGCGGGAAGCCATTAACATCTCGACGTGTGTGCTAAAGGAGGACAGGGCGTTTCCGGTAATAAAGACAGCCAGCGAACCAACGAGCAGCGACTTCCGTTTCACACGGTTTGTCAGAACAATTAAAACCGGGGTAGCAATGGCGAAGGACAAAGAATAAACAGTAATAAATTGTCCGGCAATAGCCAAGGGAATATTTACATCTTCTGCAATCCGGGGTAAAATTCCAGATACGACCAATTCTGATGTGGCGGTAAGGAATACGCCGACAGCGAGAATGTAGATCAAGAAAGTGTTTGTTTTCATTGTTTATCAATCCCTTTCATTCTGATTAAATTTATTATATTTAAGCTTCTTTAATTAAGTAAGTACGCAAATCAAATGGATGTAATCCAAAAAAAATGACTAACTTACCAATCGTTAGTGAAAGGGGTGCGCATGAATAACTTAACGAATGAACAGCAGTTCTCAAGTGAGGAAAGGCGCCATAATAAACCGGGATATTCTCATATTTGCTCAGTCCTAGAAATACTGGGGGCAAAATGGGCCTTTCTTGTCATCGCTGAATTGCACAAAGGACCGAGAAGATTTCAGCAATTACTTCGGGATGTTGCTGTTGTCCGCACGCAGTCATTGACGAATGTGCTTCGCCATCTGGAGAGTAATGGGATCGTACATCGCGAAGTGTACCCGAGCGTCCCTGTGACCGTTGAATATTCTTTGACGGATAAAGGACGGGACTTTCAAGCGGCACTTCGAGAGATGGAAAATTGGGCGATTCGATGGAGAGAGGGCGTTCTAGAGGAATAATCGACACGCTGATTAAGGCGTGTTTTTTTGTGTTTGATGGAACCCTGTAGGGGGAGTGTTGTGGTGAGAAGCCTTGGAAGAACATATCGATTACAGATGAATGGAGCAAAGTTATTGGGTATTTGGCATGTCCAGATGGCGAAAATAATCCGATCTGGTAGGTACGTATAGTTAAACCAGTGATCCTGAACGCCCGCTTGAGCCGGGTCAAGCCTAAGGCCAACGAACGGTGCTTAAAATTACGGAGTACGGTTGGACAGCTGGGGAAATGATGAAATACGCCATCTTGGGCATGAATCAGTCGTTAGACAAGCTTGCTGATAATTTGATTGAGATCAAATGACCAACAATTGCAAGTCATTGAGAATATCAACTAAATAAATATGAATGGAGTGATATAAATGGGTAAAATTATTGCATCGGTGAGCTGTACATTGGACGGAATCTATACAGGTGTGCATGGTGACGAGAGTAACATGGTGAGTTGGGCTATGCCTGGAATAATAGACTCCACCGCCGACAATTTGATGATGTTCCAGGAAGCAGCTGCCATTTTGATGGGGCGAGTTAATTACGACGGCCTTTCGAGCTTTTGGCCATTCGAGGAGGGGGAATTTGCCGACGCCATGAACAAGACCCCCAAGTATGTTGTCAGCCGCAACCGGGAGATTGCAACATTGCAATGGGGGGACTTCGACGACACGATTTCACTCCTCGCCAGCGATTTTAATGAAAGTATAGCTGCGCTTAAGAACGACATCGAAGGCAACATCATTATTCCGGGCAGTGCCAACCTTGTGCAAAGTCTATTAAATACAGGTTACGTAGACGAAATCAACATGATTATCCACCCTGTCGTCCTAGGGAGCGGTAGGAAATACTTGGATAACATTGCAATAAGGAGCGATCTGAAGCTTACGGGGACACAGCTTTATGAAAAGAGTGGCTCCATGAGACTTCGATATGAGGTCATGAATTGATTTTGCCCCTAGCATATTGCTTGGGAGATTTTCCTACCGCTGCTTTAAAATCTTTGCTAAAGTGGGCTTGATCATAATAGCCAAGCTCTATCGCCAATTGAGCCAAATCAACTCCACGTTCGATGAACTCGATTGCCTCATGCATTCGATAGCGCCGAATGACCCATTTAGGGCTCACACCTATATACTGATTGAACCAACGTTGTAATGTCCTCTTGGGAATGCCGAACTGATCGACTAAGTCTTCGACTTGTGTGATGCCAGCATTATTAACGATCTCAGCCACCACTTCATTAAGTAAATCAACCGTTTTATCCGCGTCAGGCATACTTTGCCGTAATAATTGTTCAATGATCATAATCTTCTCTTCATTATTGTTAAGAGAAAACAGTCCTCTTCAAAGGTGTTAATATCTAGGGTAAAGTAGTCTGAAATATTGACCACTTTATCGGTAAGTGTAGCAACAGGCGCTTGAAAATAACAATGAAAAGCCCCAGGCTTGAAAAGAACACCTACAATCTGTCCTTCACCCTGCAGTACATTTACAGATTTTCTGCTTTCTATACCGCGTATATACGAATGGCCCCGCTGGAAAACCACATTTACTCCCGGATGTTGCAAAACTTCTTGGGAATAAGAGGGCTGCTCTCGTAAATCCCAGTCGACTAGCCAGTAATGCTGAATAAAAAATTGGAGATCCTTAGACGGAACGTGGCGGGAAATTGAAAACTTATTTTTACCCGTATCATAGTTCAAAATCCCCTTATTCGGATTGCGATTGTTATTCACCGTTCCACCTCCTGACACGAAAATCGAAACTGTATTCATAGGTTGGCGCGATTTTACAATAATTAATGTAGGAGACATATTATCATTTCACTATAAATTACTTTATAGTGGGAGGAAATAATCGTGAAATTGGAGTATGTATTTTATATCGGTACAAATCCTGAACAAGTGTGGGATGTTTTGGTCAATCCGGAGAAATCGTTTAAAGCATTCATGGGTGGCATTATCCAATCAACATTTCAGGTGGGTGACGACATTCAATTTGTAGGACCGGGCGCCGATGGGGATGAAACTGTTCAGATTTATGGCAAATTACTTCAATATGAACCAAACCGAGTTTTGAGCTACACGGATCACCCTGGTCCTTCTCACTACGCCGAACATGCTCAGATGGAAAGCCGGGTTGCCTTATCCTTGGAATCAGTAGGGGGATGTACAAAACTGCATCTTATTAACGATCAATGGACAGAGAACAATCCTCTTTTCAATAAAACAGATCAATACTGGCCGATGATACTAAGTAATATTAAGACCATCGCGGAAACTGGAAAATCTTTAAATTTCGCTTAGGGCTCCATACATGTAAAGAAGCCGATCCTCCTGGATCGGTTTTTTTATGTCGGCGAAGGAAGGCGAATCCAGGGGGGCTGACCGGGTGCATCGAGTGAAGCGGACGAGCTCACGGCACATACTTTGATTCTAACGAATCTCATCCACGCTAATTGCACATATTTGCTACGATTTTAAATCTAACGAATCTCAGACACTCTATATGCCGTTTATCTTCTGTTTGGCGCAATAAAGAATGAAATAACGTTCCCCAGCTTCGTTACATTTTTAGAAGGGTTATTTCTTCATAAATAGCGCTCGTAAGATTCGTTATAAAATTTCGGTTACGTTCTCGTTCTCGCTTCGTTCTCGTTCTCGGTCTAGTCCCGGTATAAGCTTGCTCTAAGTCCCGATTTTGTATGGAGTTCGGTTGGCTGAGCCCCAGGGTTCAGACTGCGCGCGGGGAGCGAAGGCGGAGGAGCACGGCATGGCAATCTACCGCGAAGTTGTCTTCATCGACTGGCCTCGTGAACATCATTCATCTGGGAAAATGAACCGTAAATACTGCCCCTCCCTGCATATGGTTCTGCACCTCAATCATTCCGCCATGCGCGACCACGATTTGCCGTGCGATCGCCAGACCAAGACCTGCTCCTCCGCTGCGTTCTGACTTATCGACCTTGTAAAAACGATCGAACAAATGCGGGATCGTCTCTGTCGGAATCCCCGGTCCCGTATCCTGCACCGTTACGACAACGAATGCCGGATCTTCCGCGGGAGAAACTTGGATCGAAATATCACCTCCCGAAGGGGTATGCCGCAGCGCGTTGGCCACCAGATTCAGGATCACTTGTTTGACCCGCTTAGCGTCGATATCCGCTTCGATTGGAAAACTACGATCTGGGCTGTTTAACCGAATGCCCCGAGCTTCAGCCTCAGGACGGACAAGTTCCGCCAAGTCAGCCAGCAGCCCGGACAGATCGGTCACTTTCCGCTGCAAATGCAACTCGCCAGCCTCTGCCGAAGTCAAAAACTGCAGCTCATCCACCAAGTGAATGACACGAAGCACCTCATCGTGAAGCGGCAGCAATGTCTCCGGCTTAACATCTACGGCAGACTGCTGGACCAGCTCCAATTTGGTCAGCACGATCGATAGCGGAGTCCGAAGCTCATGCGCTACATCCTCAACCAATCGTTTACGGTTGTTTTCAGAATCGTGGAGCTGACGTGTCATTTTGTTAAAAGCCCTGCTTACCTGTCCGTATTCATCTGACCCTTGAACGGGGATCACTGTATCCAGTTGCCTGGTGGCTACTTTATTCATCTCGGCAATCAATCGCTTCAGGGGGCGGGTCATCATGCCCGACAGCCAATAGCCGATCATCAGCGCAATTCCGGCCGTGAACAAGGTGACCGGGATCGCTTTCATCCCCATTCGACTCATGATATAGTCCCGGATTCCCTCTAATTCATCCGGTTCAATTTTGCTCGGCACTTCATCTGACAAGTATTGTGCAAACAGACTGCCCAGATATCCTTGTGTCGTCCCGGCATAAGCGGCGCCTACCAGCAATACCAGCAAGGCCATTCCGCCGAATATTTTGGTTCGAAGCGTCATGACGGATCACCAAACCGATAGCCGAACCCGTAAACGGTCTGGATGTACCTTGGGTTGCCCGGGTCCGGTTCCAGTTTCTTTCTAAGCTTACTGATGTGCGAATCCAGCGTCCTTTCGTAGTTCATCAGCTCTTCACCCATCGCTGCTCTCATCAGTTGCAATCTGCTGTAGACTACGCCTGGCCGGGTTGCCAGCGTCAGTAAAAGCTGAAATTCAGTAGGCGTAAGCGTGACGGATTCCCCGTCACGGGTGACCAGGTATCGAATTGGATCAATCGTCAAATCCCCCCGCTGAAGAACAGGCAGTTCCTCCGGTCTGGATTGAATCCGGCGCAAGACCGCACGAATGCGAGAGGCGAGCTCACGAAGACTGAACGGTTTCGTGATATAATCGTCGGCTCCGAGCTCCAGTCCGATGATTTTATCGGTTTCTTCTGTTTTAGCCGTAACCATAATGATCCCGCAGGAGGAGTTCTGTCTCAATTCACGGCACACGTCGATACCGCTTTTGCCTGGCAGCATCCAGTCGAGCAAGACAATGGCCGGTTTCGTTGTGTGGGCGAGGCGAATCGCTTCAAGTCCGTCCATCGCGGTAAGGACATGGAAGCCTTCCTGTTCCAAATAATGCGTCATTGATGCCAACAATTGATGTTCGTCTTCCACGATCAGCAATGTGGTTTCCATACAATGGTATCCTTTCGTATGTAGATTGGCTTCATTATACCATCCTGGTTTCCATATCGGACAAATCCACAACAAATACGGGAGTCCTCCACAAGTTCTACACATTGTTTTTATAAAATGACGGAGAACAAAAGAATGATGACGGAGGTCAGGAACTATGCGAAAAACACATTTTCTCGGGTATGCAGGTTTTTCTGGAATTTTCATTTTTGTGATTACTATTTTACTGCTGCACGGATGGCAGCCGGAAATTTCGATACTTTATGATGCCATGAGTTATTATGTACACGGACAATCGGGGTGGTTGTTCTGGGCAGGGCTTCTCGGTCTTGGACTTGGCTCGCTGGCGCTCGTTGCGGGGTTGTGGCGTACGCAGAATGAAGCATATGCGAGAGTCGGCATGCTATGTACCGGTATATGGGCCGTAGGTTTATTGACTGCGGCTGTTTTTCCAACGGACCCCAAAGGAAGCTGGGATCAGCCTCCATCCGCGAGCGGCATGACCCATTTTGCAGCAGTCATCTTTGCTTTTACAGCCATCACGTTGGCCGCACTGTTTCTTGCCCGTACCTTCTTAAAAGACGGACGCTGGAAGCCGGTTCAAAAATGGATTGTCCCAATTACAGCTCTGACTGCTGTTTCCTTAATCCTGTTCATGATCTCCATCATGTCCATTTTTGTCTCCAATGGGGCGCCGCTCTATTTTGGACTAACGGAAAGACTGTTTATCTTCATGAGCCTCTGCTGGATCGGCATTGCTTCGGTCGGGTTGTTACGCTCGGAACGATGAAGGATTTTTGGGGCAGTGTAACGAACATTAGTGGGAGGGCGCATCGCTGGCAGCGATGGGGTCGGGAGTTCGATCAACGTCTCCAAGAAGTGATTTCCAGGAGCTATGCGGCTGATACGCTTGTCTGTTGAATGACCATTTGCGACAAGTGGAGGAGGATTCTATGAATATTGTAAAAGTCGAGACGAGTGGAATAGCTATTGCCGTAGTGAACGGTGTCGAGCCTATTATCAATGATGTTCAATCCGCATTGGATTTTATGGCAACCGTAAGATATGAAACGGACTGCGATTGTATTGTTATCGAGAAGCCGCTGATCAGCGAAAGATTTTTTGACTTAAAAACGCGCCTTGCGGGAGAAATTTTACAAAAGTTCATTACCTATCAAGTGAAGACGGCTATTGTTGGAGACTTCTCGATGTATTCGAGTCAGAGTCTGAAGGATTTTATTTATGAATGCAACAATGGAAACGATATTTTCTTCTTATCTACGGAGCAGCAAGCGATTGAAAAACTAAGTAACGCAAATCCGGGGGGATTAAGGTGAAGATGTCAGGATATGGTGATATGTTTGCAGATTATCGCATGAACACTATTCCTGCGGGCGTTGTTGCTTTAAGGGATGATCGAATAAAGGAGACTTGGACGGCATCGGTAGAGTCGTTTTTGCTTGCGCCTGTACCAGTAGCACAATCGCTATATGCTGCGATCATGCAAGGGACATTGGAACCGCAGGCATTGCCAGAAATGCCGATGGTCAATATCTCATGGTTTGATGCGATTCTCTTTTGTAACCAGTTTTCAAGGTATTCGGGTCTGCACAGTTGTTATTCCATCATTGAAGCTGATGATGAAATGATTGTCGAATGGGACAGGGGAGCGAATGGATTCCGTTTGCCAACAGAAGCAGAATGGCAATATGCCTGTAAGGCCGGTACCTCGGGATATCGCTATGGTGAGCTTGATGCGATAGCCTGGTATGGTGGCAATTCGAATGGACAATTGCACGAAGTCGCACAAAAATTGCCGAATGCGTGGCAACTCCATGATATGTTGGGCAATGTTTGGGAATGGTGCTGGGATCTGTATGATATCGAGGTGTACGGATCTTACCGGGTATTTCGCGGCGGCAGTTGGGCGGAAGAATCACGGGGATGTGGAGCAACTTGCCGTCGGCGGAGTCATCCATCTTTTCGTATCGATGATCTTGGTTTTCGTCTTGCCAGAACATTGTAACGCAGCCGTTGAGGCTGCGTTTGTTCTTTAGCGGATTGCTAAGGGGGGAGGACCCCAAATGAGGGCGCTAATGGGGGGCCGTTTCCTTAATCTAATTACTATACTATGCTCTTAGTGCTTTTTTGACAAAGTGGGTGACATTTGCGATATAGTCTTCAACTGAAATATCGGTACGATATATATAGCAGTCCTCCACCGCTTGTTCCACCATCGATACGATAAATCTTCCTGCCAGACTCGGGTTCAGTAACGGATCCACTTCCCCCGTGCCTTGCCATCGAGTAAGCATTTGTTCAACCAGGTGATAGAAGGGTTCAAATAAATTCTCCCACTCAAGCGGGTCCTCAACAATTCCTCCGCCATTGTTGAGTATCGCAAAAACATCACGGTATTCTCCCATCTGATAGCAGGCTGCCGAAATCCCCTTGGAGACTACATCCTCAAAGGTATAGAGCCCCTCCGTTTCACTACGAACGGCGACCAGAACGCTTTCTAGCATTTCTTGCGCAAGAGCAGTGACGACGGAGTTTTTGGAGGCAAAGTATAAATAAAAGGTTCCTTGAGCCACGCCAGCCCGTTTGACGATATTGGAGACCTTGGTTGCTTCTAATCCATCCTCGGCTAAAATTTCTCGTGCAGCAGTAAGGATTTCTTGGCGACGATCCTGTTTCATAATAACAATCCAAACTCCTTTAAACTATCATTACCTCATACGCAGTATCATCTTGATGCCATCTTTCGGCCGTAACGTAATGGAAGGCTCAAGGGCCACGGGATGATCATTCACCAGTTCCAATTGGAAACGCTGTGCAATGGTTGCGACAAGCAATATAGCTTCCATCATGGCAAACTGGTTGCCGATACATACTCGTGGGCCTCCGCCGAACGGAAAATATGCGTACTTGGGAAGGTGTTTTTCTCTATTTTCTCTATTGTCCCACCGCTCAGGCTTAAACGTCAATGGATCCTCAAAATATTTAGGATCATGATGCATAACCCATTGGCTTATGCCTATTTCAGAACCGGCAGGAATATGGAACTCTCCTATCTCACAATCTTGATTTGCCTCCCGGGAGATCCACCAAACAGGCGGTCGAAGTCTCATTACTTCTTTAACGACCTGCTCAACATATTTTAATTGAGGAAGATCTTCAAAAGTGGGCAACCTTCCATTAAGTACATGTTGAATTTCCGACATTAGTTTTTGTTCGATAGATGGGTTTTGGGCGAGGAAGTACCATGTCCATGACAATGTATTGGCAGTTGTCTCATGACCGGCTAAAAACAGTGACATGACTTCATCCCGAAGTTGTTTATCTGTCATGTGTGTGCCATCAACTTCGTCATGTTCTTCAATTAACATGGAGAGTAGATCTCCTCGATCGCCAGGAGTCTTTCTACGTTCTGCGATAATGTTATAGATAATGGAGTCAAGTTGATTGACTGCTGAATTCAATCGGGAATCACCCGGGGTAGGTATTTTTCCGAGACCTAGCAGACTGAGTATTCGCTTAAAAACACTGGTCAACTGCACGTTATATTCCTGCAGCAATGTTTCGATCGAATGACTGATTTCATCGGCCTCTTCACGAAGATCAATATGAAACAAAGATTTGCATACGATTTCCATAGTTAGACGCATCATATCTTCATCAATACTATGCACCTCTTGATTTTTCCAACCGGATATCATTCGATCGGTAAAACCAACCATAATATCAGCGTAATTCGCGATTCGCTTGTGATGAAACGCGGGTTGTGACAACCTGCGCTGCCTCATCCAGAACTCACCCTCACTGGTAATTAACCCGTTTCCAAGTACAAGCCGCATGATTGGATCCCGGTGATAGCCCTTGGAGAACACTCGGTTTGTATTCGCTAATACATACTCAATATAACTAGGATGATTAATTAAATAAGTATCCCGATCTTTTTCTACCCTGATCTTGACAACATCGCCATATTGTTTGGCACACATCGATACAAATCCAAGCGGGTCACGTCCGAATTCGGCTAAGTTTCCTATGAAGGGCGCTGCCTTTGGCCCTGGGGGGATCATGTAACTTTTCATGGATATCGCTCTCCTTTTAATAAAATGACTGACAGTCAGTCATAATATATTTAATTTCTTTCCATTTGTCAAGAATAACCATTAGATTGTGTATTTGAATGTAGCACATTTGCTGAAAACGATGAATCTTGAACAGATTGACTTTCGTCATGATTGGATTTATTATACAATCAAATGATAGTGATTACTAACTAACAATTGCGAGCCAAGCAGAGGAAGGTAGAAATTTGGTGAACACACTGAAATTGGACAATAAAAGTAAATTGATGCTGGCGGCCATCGACTTAATGGCTGAAAAGGGATACAAAGGAGTATCGACTAAAGAAATTGCCGCAGCGGCAGGTGTCAGCGAGATGACCTTGTTCCGCAATTTCGGAAGCAAGCAAAACCTGCTTGAGGAAGCGGTTGATCGTTATCATTACTCGATTGAAATGGAAAAGCTTTTTGAGGAGCAGATCGAGTGGGATTTGAAAGCGGACTTGCATACGATATGCCGAATGTATCATGAAATCATGCAGCATAACCGTAAATTGTTTCTCATTGTCCTAGGTGATAACGAACTGCTTAGCATTCGGGAGAAGGCAGAGAGGCATCCGCGCAAATTGTTGGAGTTGTTAACGGATTATTTTAATGAGATGCAGAGAAAGAACAAAATGATATCTACGGATGCGGAAACCCAGGCGATCACGTTTATGTGGATGAATTACGGAGCATTCATGTCGCAGCTGTTCGGCGCGTCGATTACTAAAGTTACACAGCAAACTTTCATGGATTCGAGTATCGAGCTATTTGTTAAGGCTTTGACCCCATAAATTTTTTACTCAATGTATTAGTTAGTGCTAACAAACTTAATTGGAGAGGTGTTAGGGATGATGAAAAAAACCGAAGACGCCAAAATGGTTGGTCAAACTGCATCTGCTGGTTTTCAAGTCGGGGTTCGGAGGACGTTGCCGATTTCACAGGAACAGTCATGGGCGTTTCTTACCTCCTCTGAAGGATTGAAATTATGGCTTGGAACTATTCCGACCTTTAATATGAAGGAGGGAGAGACCTTTAAATCCGATGAGGGAATTACAGGGCAATTCAGGGTAGTTAAACCGTTGAAACAGATTCGTTTGAAGTGGGGAAAGATCGGGTGGGACAAACCATCCACGCTGCAAATCCGGCTGATATCCGATAGACCTGACAGAACAACGATTAGCTTTCATCAAGAGAACTTGGATCATGCAAATACACGCGAACAAATGAAGCTCTATTGGGAAGAAGTGCTTGCCGCGATAAGGGAAAGGACAAGTCATTAATCATGATAAAGGAGATGAATATGAATAAGTTTGGCCATATCGACCTTCGAGTGACAATCTGAAAAGCGTTACTGTCATGGCAGTGAAACTGACTAACTTGGTAGATCGCATCGCTGCCAGCGGTGAGGTCCGGGTTAGAGGCTAGAAGTTAGAGGTCTGATCCCCCTAGGCTTCATACGAATAAAAAGGTTAGCCCTAGTGGCTAACCTTTTTTGTTTGTTTTATTTGGATTTGGAGTGGGCCACCCCCCGGGGTTCAGACCTTGCGTAGGGGGCGAAGGCGGACGAGCTCACTACGTACTCTGTAGGAGGCAACCGTCTTTATCCCGAGTCTAACGAATCTCATCCACGCTATTTGCACATATTAGCTATTATTTTTATTCTAACGAATCTCAGACACTCTATTTGCCGTTTATGTTCTGTTTGGAGCAGTAAAGTATGAAATAACGTTCCTCAGCTTCGTTACATTTTGCCTAAGGTTGTTTTTAAACAAATAGCGATCATGAGATTCGTTAGAAAATTTCGGTTACGCACAGGGTCACATTTTCGCTTTGAGTCCTGGTCTCGGTCACGTACTCGTTTTCGTTCAAGGTTCCATTTTCGGTCTCATCTTAATTCCTACTCGCTCGCTGTCATAATTTCGGTCTAAGCTTCGGTCTAAGTTTCGGTCAAAGCCTCGCAATAAACTCCACGCTATAATCCTCGCCCTATGTCTCTCTCAAAACCTCTCTCAAAACTCGGTCTCTGGGAGCCTGTAGGTTCGGTATCGTAGTTTGCCGCTTGCGATCAGCAGTAATTGTTTGCTAGCGAGTTGGCGGAGGATTTTACGCGTATGCTGCTCCGAAAGCTGAAGATGAGCGGAAATTTCACCGGGTGTAAAAGGGCGCAGCAGTCTGCGGGCAAATCTTATGGTTTCAGCCTCCGCCCAATGGAGTCCGGAGGGTACAGAGCTTGAGAGAAACTTTCCAATAAAAGAAAGTGTAAGCTGCTTACAGACGCTCGGATCGTCGCGGATAGATAAGTAGGCGATCGGGAGGAACAGCCAATCATCTAGAACCAGTAAAGACTGCTTCATGCACAAATCCTTAAATCGACTGACTTCAATATCTCTGGCGTGACTCCGATAATCTTGAATTTCAATGCAGCCCTTGATATTTCCCGGTAAATAAGCGAGGTCAAGGTAACGATAGCCGTTATTATAATCTCTAACCTCATATTCAGGATATAAGTGATCAAGGTTGCCTATGGTGGGATACCAAATTCTGCGCAAATAATCTACCGTTCCTCGGCTCAGTCCCTTTCGAAGCATCTCCCTTCTTCGCGGACTTGTCTCCTCAGCAATCTGCTGATCCAGCCATTTCGCATAAACTTCTTCAAACATGCTAATTGCATATCACTCCCATCCCCAATAATACAAAAACCGCCTCAACACCCAATGTTCGAGAACATGAGTATCAAAGCGATATATGCTTTACACCGATAATTTAAAATCTATTGTAACAAAATATGGTAGTTCCTTCAAATCACTTAAGTCAAAGATACGAAGGCGATAAGTGGGAAAAATATATCAGCATCCTAAAGTGGAAGGATGGGGCGGAGAAGTCGTGTAGAAGTTGTGTTGGATTGATATTTTTGAATTTTTAGGAGGAGTTAGTCTGATTAAATAGAGGATCGCAAGTGGTTAATTATGGCAAGTGTATACGCGAGAAGCTTTTGTCTATAGAATAGAGTAGTTGATTTTAGATTAGGAGCGGATAGTTTTGATGGTTAAGGCATATTTATGGCTCATTTTTTGCGTAGTAGTGTGGGGGAGTAATTTTGTATTTGGGAAAATGTTAATCCAACATTTCTCGCCAACGCTGCTTACAGAATTGAGACTATTGTTTATTGTGATGTTATTAGTTGGACTAGCTGCTTATAAAAAGGCATTTATACGCATCAATAAAACAGATTTCATATTACTGTTTGTTCTCGGGGTGATCGGCGTATTTATTAATCAATGGTCTTTTTTTGCGGGCCTGCAAACAGCCGATCCTACAACGTCAGCATTAATATTAGCGACGACACCTATTTTGGCAGGGGTATTAGCAGCGGTATTTTTAAAGGAAAAGTTAACGGTTCGCATGCTGCTGGGATCCACAGTTGCAATTTTAGGTATTTACTTTGTCGTGACGAAAGGGAAATTTTCCACGATACATGTGGATAAAGGGCTTTTATGGATTGTGGTCACCATGGTGAC
This sequence comes from Paenibacillus sp. YSY-4.3, assembly GCF_054767475.1. Lineage (NCBI taxonomy): Bacteria > Bacillati > Bacillota > Bacilli > Caryophanales > Paenibacillaceae > Paenibacillus > Paenibacillus sp. YSY-4.3. Next base: position 633,677 of record NZ_BAABMC010000001.1, read on the forward strand.
ATTTGCCATTATGATTATTATGACGAGAGTACTATCTCAAAGAATCAATCCTCTTACAATTACTCTATATTCAAATATCGTCGGCTTTATCGTTGGGCTGCCTTTCATATCTGCATTGGACAATCCCATTCGGATTAGTCTCCATTTCAATGACTGGGCATTTTTAATTGGAACAGCCGTTGTTGTACATGGGATAGCTACGCTAATTTGGAATCAAAATATCCGGCATGTAGATGCGTCAAAAGCGTCTATCTTATCTAATTTAGAGCCTTTTGTCGCGATGGTCATGGGATTTGTCTTGCTATACAAGCCAATTACAGGAGTTGAGATATTAGGATCCCTCCTCATAGTGGGGGGAGTAGTCTTATCCACTTTTCAGCGAAAGAAAAAGGTTAGCCATTCTGGCTAGCCTTTTTTTATTATACTGGGTTTGGCTGGCTTCTATATATGATGAGATTAGGAATAATCAGCAGCAGCACCAGGGAGGCGTACACTCCGATGGAGTAGCTGGCAGCGTAATTGAAGCCGAATCCCTGGTGAAAAAGGGAGGTCGCAAGATGAATCGACATGTTCGTGAAACAAAAGGCATAGCTTCGTATCATCCAATTGCGGTGCCGGGCGACTCGTTTCCTTTTGATTTGGACAAGCGCCGTGATGGTAAAGGCCATCCATATCAAATTCATCGCATTGAATGCTATGCTGCTGATTTTTCCGCCGGTTGCGTAAGGCGCCATGTACCCGGAGGTCAGTACGACAAGAAAGACGGACACGACATAAATATAGCCGTTGATGCGGTGGAATATGCGGTTTTTGGCTAAGATTCGATTCGAAAAATTGAGCAGCCCCGTTGCCGTGGCGATACAGGCAAAGGCAACATGCACGTACATCACGTTTAGCCATGCCCGAAGTTTTAACTCGCGGCGCAATCCGGTTTTCTGGCTCAGAAAATGTGTGGCTTCCGGATCAATCATATAATTTTTCACCAAGGCGTACAGGATGACGGCAATGCTTATCACGGACAAAATGATAAACAGAGTATTATGTTTCTTCATATGATTTAAAATCCCCCATCGGGTTAGGAAACCCGTATTCCCTCTAGTTTAGATCCCGGCAGTAAGCCGGCCTTGGCGATTCCGGTCATTTGATTTCCTTCGGCAGCCACTTCAAATCTCAGATTCAATCTCATAGGTTTGGAGATTTTGAGCGACCAGGCAAGTTTGCCGTCCTGAAGCAAGGGATCTGTGAACTCTACCGTTTCATCTCCTTGAGTGGCCGTTCCGCGAATCAGCCCATTCCGGGTTGAAATCGAGAGCCTGACCTGCAATTTCCCGACGGGCGTAGCAATCGTTGTATCCCAATCTCCGTCAAAATCGGATACCTGGGTGTTGTTCATATACTGGTTCTCAAATGTCGCTGTCTGTATAGGCGTCTCCGACGTTGTCACCTGGTCCGCAACGTTCGGGTCTTTGTTGGTTAATTCTTTTTGAGTCCTTGGCGCCATGCCTTTCTCTCGCCAAACCGTTCCTCTCCGTTCGAACTCAAACAACTCTTCTACCGCGTGGGCAATACGCGGTCCAAGCTCGCGTTCCACCAGATGCAGAGCAACATCCAGCCCCGATGTGACGCCTCCGCCCGTAACCAGGTTGCCGTCGTCGACAACACGTGCCTGGATGGGAATAGCCCCGGTCGATCCAAGTAAATCCATGCCCAAACGATGGGTGACTGCTGCTCTACCCTCCAACAAGCCTCCCATGGCCAGCAGCATGGAGCCGCCGCATACGGTAGCGATCACGGTATTATGCTGCATGAAGGCCTGCCTGATTAGACTGGTTAATGCCGTACCCATTGCCCGGATCAATATAGCCGGCACCGAATCAGGGCCATCTCCCTCTAAGTCGCCGGATGCGCCAGGAACAAGAATGATTCCCGCCAGTTCCGGGTTCAGCCGGCCGCTTGCCTCAATGATTAACCCGTTTGTGCCGCTTGGCACGGGCCTCGGCCCTTCGGCCGTGACGAATTCCACGCTTAGTGCTCCGCCTGCAAACATTTCGGCAGCGCAAAACACCTCGTAAGGCGCAATGGCATCTAAAAGGTCGAAACCATCAAATAATACGATTTGAACGGATAACATAACTAGATTCTCCTTTTCCCGCTTCAGTTTAGTTTGTATCTGTCGTAACACAACAGGATCATATCAAGCAGATATCTCGAACCCGGCTATGAAAAAATCACAAAACTATAAACAATTCATCACAAAACGCCAGGTTTGGTTTTTTGAATAGAAAAAATGATAAACTTATTTCGAATTCCCTTGAGAACCTCTATTTTGTATGAGGTAGAATCATAAGCTTAAAGGTGGAGTATTTGTGAATGAGCTGAACACGATTTTGGTCGTAGATGACGATGAGAGCATTGTTGAGCTTTTGAAGGATTTTTTGGAGCATGAAAACTTTCGAGTAGAAACCGCCTGCGATGCGGCACAAGCGCTTGCCGAATTCCGGCGGAGTACGATTGATTGCATGATTGTTGACATCATGATGCCGGGACTGGATGGTTTTGAGTTATGCAGACGAATACGTGCAGAGAGCAGCGTTCCTATCCTATTTTTGAGCGCGCGCAGTGATGACGTGGACAAAATCCGAGGATTGACCCTTGGCGGCGACGATTATATTGTCAAGACAGCCTCCATTGGAGAAATTGTTGCTAGAGTAAAAGCCGTATTGCGGCGTACTGATCCTGGGCAGGAAATCAGCAGAGCGATATTGGACTATGGAGGCCTTAAAATAGATCTATCCACACGGGAAGTATTGGTAGAGGAGCAGAGTATCTCGCTCACCCCTAAGGAATTTGAGCTGCTGCGACTGTTTGTCGAGCATCCGCGGCATGTTTTTTCGTATGATCAATTGCTTCATAAATTTTGGGACGGAGTGGGCGATAAGCACACCATTCGCGTTCATCTTAGCCGGCTTCGGGAGAAGATCGAGGCTAATCCGAATCACCCTAGATACCTGATCAACGTATGGGGCGTGGGATACCGGTTTGAGGGAGGATAATATGAGGACTGTTCACATTCGTACCTTCACAATGCTTGGCTTGTCTTTCATACTTTTAGTGCCTTGGATCTTTTTCTTAACGGGACATTTCCTGCAAACGAAAACTTTGAGCTTAGGCGAGAACCAGTTTCAAAAGCAGCGGATACAAGAAAGTCTGTCTGAAATAACCCAGCTGATCGGAGCCAATACGGACAACTGGACGGATCCTATATGGCAAAACGAGCTGCAAACTCTTTTACAGGAAGCGAAGTTAGATGCGGTCATTCTGGATGCCTCTGATCAGGAAATTTACCGATCCAAAACGGGGCGCGAAAGGGCATGGCTGTCGACCGAACAGTTCTCTATGATTGAGGATGGCCAAGTACTTGGCCGAGTCGTCATTTACCTGCCGAATTCAAAGGCGGTTTCAATGATTGCGATCGCTTCGGGGATTTTGCTGGCGTTTATTATAGTAGCTGAAGCAATGCGGAGGTTGATTCTCAAACCCCTCGACAGGATGAGCATGGCTGCCAGGCAAATTGCGGCCGGAGATTGGGATGTTCAGCTGCCCTCGTCCAAAATTACGGAAATTGCCGAAGTACGCAATGGTTTCGAAGTGATGGTGGAGGGGCTGCAGCAATCTTTTCAGAAACAACTTGAAATGGAAGAGGAACGCCGATTCGTAATTGCTGCGGTCGCACATGATTTAAGAACACCGTTATTTGCTTTGCGGGGTTATTTAGATGGCATAGAACAAGGCATTGCGGAGTCCCCGGATAAATTGGCAAAATATTTGGCGGTTTGCAAGGAAAAATCAGCGCAGCTGGACAGACTGGTAGAGGACCTGTTCACATTTACGAAAGTCGAGTATTTGGAGGCCGAGCTATCCCAAAGCACGATTGACTTTAAGTTTATCCTGCAAAAGGCGGTTGATAGCTTGGAGCCGCTTGCCCGACAAAAGAACATCACTGTGATTATGAAACATTCTGGGAATGATTGCTGCGTTATAGGCGATGCGCTCCTATTGGAGAGGGCCATGAATAATATTATAGATAACGCTGTAAGGCATACACCAAACCATGGTGAAATTTTCGTCCAATGCGAGAAGGATGAACATAAAGTAATCTTTACTATTCAGGATACAGGTCCAGGTTTTGCTTCAGACGAACTGGGGCATGTATTTGATCTGCTATATCGCGGAGAAGCCTCAAGAAATCGTTCAACAGGAGGGGCCGGATTAGGGTTATCTATTGCACAGAGAATTATTAGGCAGCACGGAGGCGAGCTTACCGCAGCGAACCAACCCGATCAAGGAGCCCTTCTGTCAGGGTGGATCCCTTTAGCAACAGCTTAATAGGATAAACCCTATTAAGCTGTATGCAATGGGAGATGCCCCTTGCTGGCATCAATACGCTAACTCCGCACATCGTCCAATCTTCATCCGTTTTGCACCCAAGCCTCCAGATTCAGCTCATTGTTCATGGCTGCAGCGACGAATGCCCCCATAGAGGCGGCAGCAATGGACTGATGCATCCGCGACGCGGCATCTCCGACGCTGTAGGCGCCAGGAACATTTGTTTTTCCGAATTCATCGACGATAATCATTTCTGTTTCCGTAAGGCGGCATCCTATGGCTCGGGGCAGGTCCGATCCCGTAACCAGCTCTGGCTTAAAAAAGATCCCCATACATGGAATGGTCGTCCCGTCTTCGAGAACAACTTGCTCAACCGCCCCGTCGATAGAGTCGATGGATCGAATCGGAGATTCGAATAAGGGAACGCGGTGCCGCCTGAGCTCCTCGCGCTGAGCATCCGTAAGTTCATCGGGGCCGTTCGTACAGATGGTAAAATGGTTCGTCCATCCGGATATCAATGGAGCGAAGTGCATGAGCTCAGCCCCCTTGTTAATGATGACAAGCGGCTTGTCCCGCAATTCCCAGCCATCACAGTACGGGCAGACGAAGGCGCTTTTCCCATAGACTTCCGCTAGTCCTGGTATGTCCAGCGGTCGATCTTTCATTCCGACAGCAAACAGCACCTTTTTGCTTGCAAAGATTGTTCCTTGCGCAGTCGCGATTTGAAACTGACCGTCCGTCCCCGCAATCGACACCGCTGTATCCTCTACAAAAGACACGGAAGGATAGGCGCTGATTTCTTCCCGTGCAATTCGCCGGAATTCGCTTGGTTTTATCCCGTCGCGGGTAAGAAATCCGTGGGACTCGCGAGTTACTGCATTCCGAGGGCGGCCCTCATCGATCACTACTACGTTCTTCCTTGCTCTTCCTAGAACGAGGGCGGCATTCAAACCTGCAGGACCTCCGCCTATAATCGCTACATCGAATAATTGACTTTGCATGTATTCAAACACCTCCGTGGATCTATAATATCCATAATTAAAATGCAAGAAGCACATCACTTCTTGTCTTCAGTATAGCTGCATTCCTATTCCTTTAAAGCTGCGTTCAGCACGGACTGGATCGTATGCTCCCGCAAGTATTGATAGAGATGCTGTTCTGCACCATCCATCACCTTTTTTACCAAGCATTCGCCATGTTTTTGCTCATCATGCTGCTGCTGGGCCGTGCTCTCTTCTGTTAACAACCGGTGCTGCTGCGAATTCAAATTCGAGCAATCAAACAGCTGCTGCCGGCCTTCGATCACGTGGATGACATCAAGAAACGTAATTTCTCCTGCCGGCCTTGCGAGCTCGTAACCGCCATTAACTCCCGGTACGGCGCGTACAATGCCATCCTGCCGCAGCTTGGACATGATTTTGGATAAATAGCTTTCTGAAACGCCAAGCATGGCGGATAACTCCTTGATCCCCACATTGTTCCTACGCTCCGAGTGAGCCAAGTGAATTAAGGCGTGCAGAGCGTAATCGGTGCTTTTTGAAAACTGCATGTTGATTTCCCTCCTTTCCTAACTACTCTCCTATTGCGGATCTGTGATATCCATATTAACTGATTCGGCTTCATTTTGCAATTATCGAAATAATCGAAAACGAACTCTAATATTTGAATTATTTGTAATTAATTAGTAATTCTTGAATATATCAAAATAGTACGAATTTTTCCTTGATTCATCATCTAATGGGAGAATTCTGAATTATTCAATGATTAAGGAGGAGAAAGAATGTTCAAACAGATCAAAAGATTTATCTCGGTTTTATTGTGTTTTTCTATTGTAGTGTGTCTAGTTATAGGCGCTCATGTATCAGAGGGAGTAAGCGCTGCCGCGGCTGTTGTCATACCGCCATTCTCCTCTCTCCAGGCAAATTCGAAGCTTCCTGATCCTTTTATGTTTTTGAATGGCACACGGATGACACAGAAAGATCAATGGTCGTCCCGGCGCGATGAAATCAAAGCTTTAGCGGAGAACTTCCAATATGGCATTAAGCCTCCAAAACCAGATTCCGTTACAGGATCGGTCGGCAATAACAACATTACAGTAACAAGTAAGCTTGGCTCCAAATCAGTCTCCTTCACGGCTACCATACAGTATCCGAGCACAGGGAGTGCGCCTTATCCCGCGATCATAGGAATAGGCATGTCTAATCTGAATATTGCGGAATTATCCAGGCTAGGCGTTGCTGTCATTAATTTGCCTAATGATGATATCGCTAATCAGACAAATGCGAGTTCGAGGGGAAAAGGAAAGTTCTATGACCTTTATGGCAGTAATCATTCTGCCGGCTCGATTATGGCATGGGCCTGGGGCGTCAGCCGTCTGATTGATGCCATTGAGACCACTTCAGCAACGAGGATTGACGCTCAAAGGCTAGGCGTAACAGGCTGCTCACGTAATGGAAAAGGGGCTTTGGCAGCAGGTGCGTGGGATGAGCGAATTGCTTTGACTATACCCCAAGAACCAGGTGCAGGGGGATCATCAAGCTGGCGGATAAACGACAGCCTGCTAGCTTCAGGACAAAACGTACAAACCTTGTCACAGATTGTGACGGAAAATACCTGGTTCACTTCTTCATTTTCTCAATTTGGAAATGCCGTCAATAAACTCCCTTTTGACATGCATTCGATTGCAGCATTAGTTGCACCTCGTGCGCTATTGATCATCGAAAATCCCGACTTTGAATGGTTAGGTCCTTCCAGTGCATATCAGTCTGCAATGACTTCGCGAATGGTATGGGAAGCGCTCGGTGTTCCTGATAAAATGGGCTTTTCACAGGTAGGTGGTCATGGTCACTGTTCATTCCCGTCATCACAGCAACCTGAGGTAACCGCTTACATTCAAAAGTTCCTTATTGGCGGGGGGACTGGCAACACCAACATTATGAAGACGGATAGAGGTTATTCATTTGATAAAGCAAGATGGGTAGACTGGACGATTCCCACGCTAACGCAGACACCAACACCAACGCCAACACCAACGCCAACACCAACGCCGACACCGACACCAACACCAACACCAACACCAACACCAACACCAACACCAACACCGACGCCAAGTCAACCCAGGAACTTGGTTGTACAATATAAGGCTGGTGATACGAATGCGAGCGACAATCAGATTAAACCGCATTTCAATATTAAGAACAACGGGACCAGTGCCGTCAATTTGAGCGATCTCAAGCTTCGCTACTATTTCAGCAAGGATGGCAGCGCGGCGGTGAACGCCTGGATCGATTGGGCACAGATCGGCGGCGCCAATATTACAACTTTATTTACGGATGCTTATGTTGAATTAGGTTTTGGCTCGGGAGCGGGAGTCATTTCAGTAGGGGGGCAGACAGGAGATATTCAACTGCGCATGTCGAAATCGGATTGGTCGAATTTCGATGAAACGAATGACTACTCGTATGATGCCACAAAGACCTCCTATGCGGATTGGGATCGCGTAACTTTCTACCAGAATGGAATACTTGTATGGGGAGTAGAACCTTAAGATTTAACTAGTGTTATTTTTCGTGTTAAGAGGTTAGCCAATTCTCTGGTTAGCCTTTTTTCTATTTTATATCGGAAATTCAGCCGCGACATGCTGAGATTTAGTCATATAAAAAAAAGCGGCGACATATCTTGAAGTAATTTTGTCGTTCGGGAAACGGTCATACCGATGGAGGGAAGGAGGTTCTATTGAAATGTCTCATCAGGAAGAGAGTACGCTCGCGGTCGGTTCCGGCCCAATTTTGCTCGCACTTGCTGAATCATGGTACGAAGCAGGTTTATCCAAGCTCACGGTATTCATAAGTGACATGGACGCTACAGACACGGCAAAATTGATGCAGCTCCGGGAAGGCGCGCTTGGCGCTAACCCGGAGGCTTCACTAAAAATCCTTACAGCTGCAGGAGATGAGGAACCAGATTGGAGGAGTATCATTGAGCCGTTTCAATTTATTATATATGTCGCGGAGACTGGCGAGTGGCGGGAGCTCCATCAGCTCCAGGATGCTTGTATAGCAGAAAGGAGACTGTTGCTTCCGGCTATAGCCCTTCAAGGATTGGGCTTGGCAGGCCCGTTGGTTGATCCTGGTGCTTGTGAACGCTGGGAATCCGCTTGGCGGCGTATTCATGTCTCGGCTCTACCTAAGAATCGAGAGCACGAATATCTCTCAACCGCGGCTGCCGCCGTATTGGCGAATATTGTCGTGCATCAATGGCATAAAGTAATAAGCCAGAATGAGGCGCTCGATTGCAGAAATCAATGTTTCGTCCTGGAGCCGGAGAAGTTAACCGGAAGCTGGCACAGGGTTCTTCCGCATCCTCTTGTATCCGGGTATGAAGCAGCACAGCAGTTACTAACCCCGGAGCTTAGCCGTAGTCTTGAAATAAGGGATGTTTCTCTGAACCCAGAGGAATGGTCCAAATATTTTAAAGGTTTGACTTCGGAGGTAACAGGCATATTCCATACCTGGGGGGAAGGCGATTTAATCCAGCTCCCGCTGGCCCAGTGTCTTGTTCAGCCTGTTGATCTGTTAACGGAAGGCCCAGCGCAGCTATTGCCTGCGATCGTCTGCAGCGGGCTGACGCATGAAGAGGCGCGGCGAGAGTCGGCATTGGCGGGTCTGGAAGCTTATGCTGCTCGGATGCTGCCGCTGCAGTTCGCCGGCTTGCCCCTCCATTTGCAGGAGGGGGTGTTCATCGGAGCGGGAAGCACGGTTGCCGAGGCGGTGGGGCGTGCACTCAGGTTTAGCCTGGCCCAGAAGCTGGCAGGGCGGCTGCATTCCCAGAGACAGCATGTAACGAGCATAACATGGATGGAAGTGGAAGATATCCGCTGCCGCTTTTATTTGGACGCTTTAAATATTACGGAAGGTGAGGTGCTGATTGCTGCGGGTGAACCGCTGCTTGGCTTCTCCGTAGTCTGGGTCTGCTCGGGCTCTTTATGGTATGTGAGCGCAGACCTTAGCTTCACACTGGCTCTTCGCAGTTCCCTCATGAAAGCACTGAATAAGGCGGAACCTCTGGAGATTACGCCTGTGATTGAAGAGGCTCAAGAGATTGAGGCCGCAGTGATATCTGACGGCGAACCCGTCGATTATTCGTCATTGACGCAGGAGGCCCTCAAGACATTGATGCAGTTCTCTGCTTCCATGAAGGTGTTCGATCTGCGAAGCGAGTCATTACTCGGCGCAGGGCCGTTTGCAATATATGGAGTCATCCTCAAAGAGGAGGAGGAGGTCCCGTGAATTCCGTATTAATCATTGGGGAGGGAAGGCTTGCAGACGCCGTGTGCAAGCAGTTGTTTGGATTTCCCGTCACTCGGAGGCCTGATTTCAGCGGAGATGTACCGGACGCGAAGCTCATATTGGTGCTTCAAGAAGAGGAGCAGGATGATTCCTCACTGTCACGCCAAGCGGAGAACATTTTGCAACCACTGGGTATTCCTTGGTTATGTGCTTATGTATCTTTGGGGGAAGGCGTGATCGGCCCGTTAGTTCGCCCGGGGGAAACCGGGTGTTTTCAATGTGCGGAGGCAAGGCTGTCCTTGGCAGGAAGCCATCGGGAAGAAGTAGAGGAAATGCTGATGAAGCTGGTCGATCCTGATTATATTCCTTCTTTCCAGGCTAGGCCGCAACGGGCAGGATTGACTTACATGGCACACATCGTTTCGGAGGAAGCAGCGAGGATTATGCGGGGTGACAAGGCCAATTGCGAGGAGCATGTATATCTCGTTCATTTCGGCAGTCTGAATTGTACCATCCATTATATTCTTCCTCGCGGAGCTTGTCCGGTTTGCGGCCAATTGCCGGATGACACGCCGGAAGCGGCCGAAATATCGCTGAAGCCCTGTCCCAAGCTAGGGCAAAGCTACCGCTGCCGATCGATGAGTGATTTGCAGGGCGTTCTGATCAAGGACTATTGGGATCGCCGTACCGGTTTTTTTAACGACAAGTATTGGGATCCGGCCTCTCCGTTTGCCGGCGTAGGCTTAAACCTGCCGGTTAGTTATTATAATGAAGTGACTGGCGGGCGTTCGAATTCCTATGAGAGCAGCGAGCTCGCAGCAATATTAGAGGGGTTGGAGCGATATTGCGGTATCGAGCCCCGGGGAAAACGAACCGTCGTGTTTGACAGCTATGCCAGCTTGAAGGATGTCGCAATCGATCCTTCCAAGGTGGGTGTTCATGCTGAGGAGCAATACGGTCAGGTGGATTTTTCTTTTAAACGGTTTGATCCGGATTCCCCTATAGAGTGGGTATGGGGTTATTCGTTCCTGCAGAGGCGGCCCGTTCTTGTTCCAAAACTGCTCGCTTATTACAGCGTAAGCAATGCAGGGGGATTCATTTACGAGACCTCTAACGGATGCGCCGTTGGGGGAAGTCTAGAAGAGGCAATTCTATACGGGATCTTCGAGGTCGTTGAACGAGACTCTTTTCTGATGACTTGGTACGCCGGACTACCCGTGCCGCGCTTGGAGCATACCTCGTCGGGGGATGCGGAGCTCTCGCTGATAATAAGCCGATTGCAGGCGGTTACAGGCTACGAGGTGCATTTGTATAATACGACAATGGAAAACGGAATTCCGAGCATATGGGCTTTGGCCAAAGGAAGCAGGGCGCAGAGCGTAAACCTGCTATGTGCCGCGGGTGCTCATCTGGACCCGGTCAGGGCAGCCAAGAGTGCACTCCACGAGCTTGCAAGCATGCTTCCGTCGGCCGAGAAAAGGCTGGGAGAGCGCCGGGAGGAGGCTGAGGCGATGCTGGAGGATTCTTTCCTTGTGGAGAACATGGAAGATCATTCTCTGCTGTACAGCTTGCCGCAAGCGGAGGAAAGACTGCGGTTTCTGCTGGATGAGCAGCGCCCCCTTCGGACTTTCGAGGAAGAATTTAACCCATTTCCGGTTAATGAAGATTTAACAGAGGACTTAAAATCAGTCCTTCAACTGTTCCGCGATTTGAAGCTGGATGTCATTGTCGTTGATCAATCATCGAAAGAGACGCTGCGCAATGGGCTGTACTGTGTGAAAGTATTAATTCCGGGAATGCTGCCGATGACTTTCGGTCATCAATTTACCCGGTTGAACGGTCTTAATCGAGTTCTGGATGTTCCGATGAAGCTTGGATACGCGAACCGTAAGCTTACCCCCGAAGATCTTAATCCTTATCCCCATCCATTCCCGTAGTGTTTTGCAATAATAGTTCCTTTTAGGCAAATTGTAAGTTTTTTTCATTTTAGATAGGAGTCCAATCCCTGAACGGTGTTTTTTCATAAAATTAAGAAGAAACCTGGAAGGGAGGATGTACAATGGGAGACTTAGTAGGTGGAGTAGGTAGCTGTGGCGGAGGTCTGTTTACAAGCACAGCCACAATCCTCGTTCTCTTTATTCTGCTGGTTATTGTTTCTCGTACGTTTCTTTACTAAGTGATGCACTGTGTTCGTCGTTAGTATAGTTAATGCCCAAGCCGACAGGCTTGGGCATTTTTTATTATGATAGGGGATGATGAATCAGTTGGAATATGACTCCTTGTTGCGTTAACAAATGGTTGATTAAGACCGATAAAGTTACTAAGTGAGTAATTAGTTCTTGGGGAGTGGTGAGTAGGAATATAATCCTATTTATTGAAAGCTAAGAATACATAGATTAATGTGGAGGTTTGAGGTTAACATGTTAGGAAATAATATCGTGAGGAAAATATTGCCGCTGGCTTTGTCGATAAGTATTGTAATGCCTCTTAGCGGAGTACATGGCCAAACAATGTATTCGGATATTCAAGGACATTGGGCGGAAACACAACTAAATAGCTGGATATCTCAGGGATTAATTAAGGGGTATACTGACGGCACTCTTAAGCCTAATAACGTAATTACGCGTGGAGAGTTTATGGCTCTAGTTAACCGTTCATTTCAGATTTATAAAACTAGTAGCATTAGTTTCAAGGATTTGAAAACATCTGACTGGGTATATACAGACGTTCAGAAAGCAATTGAAGCAGGGTATATCATGGGATACGAAGATCAGACTATCCGGTCTTCTGCTCCTTTAAGCCGACAGGAAGCAGCAGTTATTGTAGCCCAATTATTAAACTTGCCTGACGAGGAGCTGGCTTCTAATGTTTTTAAAGATGCTTCAACAATCGCGTCATGGAGTAAGGGAGCTGTAGGCGCTGCTGCTTCGAAAAATATCGTTTCAGGCTATGTAGACCGCACATTCAAACCGAAGGCAAATATTACTCGTGCTGAAGCCGTAGTCATGTTGGAAAAGGTAAGGAACTTAAAATTAAATGAGTTGTCTGAACAATTAATAAACGAGAAACCGTCATTGCCAGAATCTACTGAGACAACTAGTAGTGAAACACCAGCTCCGTCTACATCGTCAGAATCACCAAAATCCTGGTCACCGAACCCCTCTTATCCACCGCTAAGAGCGACTACAGGCGTAAGTGGAACGACATTGATTACTGTGCCTGGCACTGAATCAACGGCAGGTGTTAAGCAAGAAATAACACTACCGATTATTTCCGGTGCAGCAGATGCCGGGACAATTCGGGTAACATTTACAGATGGAACTGTTCCTGTGTTTGTGGATGTAACACTAATAGGTACAGAAATCGCTGAAGAAGTAGCGGCGAAAATTACTGCCGCATTCGGTTCCTCTATACCAGGCTGGGATGTAACTACAAACGAGGCGAATGTACTTTTTACTGCCAGCGTTGCTGCGCTCAACAACCCCAATGTTACAGCTGTGGTAGAAGATTTAGGAACCGGAGTAGGGGCGCTAAGCAGTTTGATTACTACTCTGGGTAATGACGTGACAGCAGGCACTGCCCAAGTAGTTACCCTGGAGATTGAGAATGGAGCCACAGGTTGGGGAACAATATATGCAAGATTCACGGATGGTAATATAACCGTTAATACAAGTATGTCAATAGTAGGTACAGAAACGGCTTTTGAAATAGCGGAGAATATTGCAACTGGATTCGGTACATCAATTAGCGGCTGGGATGTAACAGCTGTTGGTACGAAAGTTCTGTTTACAGCCCAAACGCCAGCAATTAACAATCCAAATGTTGGAGTAAGAGTATTGGAACCGTCAGGCGTAGGAGCTCCAGTTAGTACGATTACAACGTTAGGGGATTTAGCGTCAAATACGGCACAAGTAGTGACATTGAGGCTTCAAGCTAGCCAAGCAAGCGGGGGGCCAGTGAGCGTGAAGTTTACAGATGGTGTATCCACTGTCATTGTAGACGTCATGATGTTGGATTTCCCGGAAACGGGGGCTCAGTTAGCTGACAAGATTGCTGCCGCATTCGGTAATTCAATTCCAGGTTGGAGCGTAACTTCTAACTATATAGATGTTGTGTTTACAGCCAATATGCCGGCAGACAATAATGAGAAGGCTGTGGCAAAGTTTTCGGGAGCTATGACGGGAGTAGGGATGCCTGATAGTATAATAACAACCGAAGGTGATCCTACACCTACTGGAACATCACAAGTTGTAACGTTGGAAATCCCTAACGGTTCGACAGGCGCGGGATCGCTTAAAGTCAAGTTTACGGATGGAATAACGCCTGCATATTTGAGTGTTCCTTTGACAGGAGTTGAAACTGCCGCTGAGGTTGCAGCTAAAATTGCAGATACATTTGGATCATCTTTTTTTGGATGGAAGGTTGTGCCCTTTGGAACGAGTGTAGTATTTACTGCTCCATCTCCGGCTGCGAATAATCCGGATGTGGAAGTAACGGTAGCGGAGTTCTCATCAGGAGTGGTTGCTTCTGCTAGCATGATTACAACCTTAGGGGCTGACCCAAATATTGGTAATGAGCAAATTGCAACCTTAACGATAGAAAAAGCTGCGAAAGCAGCTGGAACGATTCGTGTAACATTCACAGACGGAACAACACCCGTACATGTAAATGTTAAGTTATCTGGCACTGAAACTACTGCTGAGGTAGCATCGAAAATAGCCGCAGCTTTTGGAACGACTATTACCGGCTGGGATGTAATGGTAATCGATTCGAACGTTCACTTTATTGCTAGCACACCTGCGGAAAATAATACAAATGTAAATGTAATCATTCAAGAATAATGGATAATAAATCATTAGCCACGCCTATGGGCGTGGCTTTCTGCTTTGTGGAAATGGTTTGATTTTTTAAGATACAGATTAAAAATTGGCGATCATTTTCAAATTGTATATTGTCCCAGTTACATAATCATCAGCCGAGTTTTGAAAATGTATAATAAAAGAAAAGACCGATTCGGTATAATGTAAATCTAGTGATGAAATAGACTATGACGACATGGGGGAATGGGGGATGTTTCGTAACCGAGTCAAGTTCAGGCAGAGCCTGGCGTTTAAGTGGGTCGTCTCTTATGCTGTCATTATGCTCATTCCGCTGATTGCCAGCGCAATTGTATATTTGCAAACGACGCAAATCGTCGAATATGAAATTCAGCGTGCGAATGACGGGATGCTCAAGCAGGTTAAATACATCGTGGATAGTGAGCTCAAACAGGCTGAGAAGCTGGCGGCCCAGCTCTCGATTCACAGTGATGTGCTTAAATTCCTAGAGCTTGATGCGGATTCGGAAGAGGAACATGCGTACTTCATTTACAAAACGAAGCAAGAGTTAAACAAATATAAGTCGTCCAACGATTTTATCAGCAGCATTTATCTTTATTCTTATCAATTGGATAAGGTGCTGACGAATGATACTTATGCGGGCAGTGAGCTGTTCTTTGACATCACCCACAGGACGGACGGCTACACATATGATCATTGGCTGTCCGATTTGCAGCATCCGCAGCCAAGGAAGTATTATGGGATGCCTGTGCTGGAGGCGGGCAAGAAGGAAAGAACGGCTGTCTTCATGGAAGCTTTGGAGAGAAAAGCCCAGGGGATGCAGCAAGGGACTTTGATCATGCCGCTGAACAGCAGCAAAATTCAGCATTTGCTGGGGAATGTGGATTGGGTCAATAAAGGGAAGGTCTATATCATTGATGAGCATGACCAGGTTCTGTTCCAGAACGGTACTGCCAAGCCGGCGGGCGATTCGTATTTACAGCTAAAGAACGATGAAGAGAGCATGGTGTCCTTCCTGGAATCCGACATTGCCGCATGGCGGTTTGTAAGCGTTTTCCCTACGGACGTGTTCTGGGATAAAGCCCGCGAAATCCGCAATTTGAATTTGTTGGGGCTTCTTCTGTGCTGTCTGGTCGGCGGGGGAGTGATTATGTATTTCGCGCGAAGGAACTATGATCCGGTACAGGAGCTGATGAGCATTTTCCCCCAAGTGACAAGAGAAGACAAGGTAACGGACGAATATGCATTTATTCGTGAGAGCATGCTGAAGACTTTGCGGGAGAAGGACGATATGAGCAATCATCAGATGCAGCAGATGCGGGTGCTCCAGAGCTACTATTTGGCCAGATTGTTGAAGGGTCAGTCGGAGCAAGCGATGTCGTTAAAGGAAGTGGCAAAAATGCACCGTATCGAGTGGCAGTCGGAGTTTTTTGCCGTCCTGCTGTTCTATATGGATCCGAAACAAGAAACGGATATTCCTTTGAATCTTTCTCATTTCATTGTTTCCAATATCGTGAAGGATCTGGTCAACAGAAGCTATAGTATCCATTTCACCGAGCTGGATGGATTGCTGGCAGCTATCCTTAACCTGGAGCCGGATCAATTGGAGTCATGGAGGGAAGAGACGGAAGAGACGGTTTCGGAAGCGATCGATTTCATTCAGCAGCGCTACAAGCTGAGCTTTGCGGTCTCAGGAAGCGAGGCGAATTGCTCCGTGGAGGGGATTCATCAGGCTTTCCTGCAAGCGCTCGAAGCCCAGGAATACAGACTGATCCTCGAAGAGAATGCCTTGATCTGGTATGGCGACATTAAGCCTGACGATACGGCCTACTCCTATTCCATGAATGAAGAGCTGGTGCTCATCAATTGGATTAAGAGCGGGGAGTTCCCTAAGGCTTCAGAAATGGTAGACGATATGATTGCGAACATATTCAGTCGGCAGGCTTCGATTGAAATGGTGAAATGCTTATTAATCGATTTAGCAAGTACAATGATAAAAGCCGTTCCCCAGGATAGTTGCATGACCGCGATCTGGGAGGAACGCCGCCCGTTGAAGCGCCTGCTCGCATGCTCTTCCCGTGCGGAGTTCAGACAGGGACTGCAGGAGCTTCTGTCTACGGTTTGCGAGCTGTCCCAGACCAAACTGGCTATGGCTTCGAATGCGGGCATTGGCGAACAGGTGGCGGGTTTCGTGGAGCAGAACTATGCCGACGTGAACCTCAGTGTCTCGATGATCGGGACTCAATTCGGAATCACGCCGCAGTATGTATCGAAGCTGTTTAAAGAGTATGCTGGCGGTGGACTTCATGATTACATCAGCAAGACGCGCATTCGGGAAGCTAAGCGGTTGCTGGAGCAGGATGCCTCGATCGATGAAACTTCGTCCAAAGTCGGATTCCTCAGCAGCAGTGCTTTTATCCGCGTATTTAAGAAATACGAAGGCATTACGCCGGGCCGTTACAAGTCTATTCAATAGAAGGGCGAAACAGTGGACGATGTAGACTACAACACAATGGGAGGTCAGGCTCAGAAGATGAATATGAAAATAAGCCGTTTAAGATGGACACTCATGGGTTTAGTTTCTATGACACTGCTTGCTGCGGGCTGCAGCGGCGGACATATCAGAGAGAGCAAGGAAACCGGGTCTCAGATGGGCAAGGTTGCAGCGGCGAACCCCTTCTCTTATCCGCTGCGTGGAAACATTGAGCTGACGTTCATGACGGAAGCATCTGGCGGAATTCCCGAAAGAGAACCGATCGATAATGAATATGAGGAGCGCACGGGCATTTCAATCAAGCATTTGGGCGGAACGCCGATGACGGATCCGAAGTTCAGCTTGATGCTCGCTGCCGGCGAACTGCCGGATATTTTCCTCAACACATGGCTGCAGTATCCTGGAGGGCCAGAAAAGGCGATAGAGCAAGGGTACATTTTGAAGCTTAACGATTACATCGATAAGTACGCGCCGAATTTTAAGCGAACGCTGGAAGAGCATCCGGAAATCGATAAGATGATTAAAACAGATAACGGAACGTATTATGCGTTTCCATTTATCCGTTCCGAAGCGGGCCGAGTCTATGGCGGACCGATTATCCGCAAGGATTGGCTGGATGAGCTTGGGCTAGGCATCCCGGAAACGATCGACGAGTGGCATACCGTATTGAGAGCGTTTAAAGAAGAGAAGAACGCAGCATCGCCGATTACCTTCCGTACGCTGTTCCTGGGGGAGAGGACTGGCGGATTTGCCGGTGCATTCGGCGTCATGGGCAACTATTACGTCAACGATGGCAAGGTCGTGTACGGTTATTTGGAGCCGGAATATAAAGAGTATCTGATAACGATGAACCAATGGTACAAGGAAGGATTGATCGACAAGGATTTTGCCTCAGTCGATGCAGCGACCGTTGATAAAAAAATGACCTCCTCCGTCAGCGGAGCTACGTTCGGCTGGCAGTTCTACATCGAGAAATACAATTCCACCGTGCGGGAAACTGATTCGAACGCCAATTTCGTGGCAGCGCCATACCCGACGCTTATCAAAGGAACGAAGCCGGAATTCGGACAGCTCGACAATGCTTACGCGGGAACGAGCTCGGCGGCTATTTCCGCCAATACCAACAATATTGAGGCCGCCATGCGTTGGCTGGATTACGCTTATTCCGAGGAAGGCAGCATGCTGAATACATTCGGCATTGAAGGGGCCACATACGAGTTAAAGGATGGCGTTCCTCGATATACCAGCCTTGTCGTGAATAACCCTGAAGGGCTGGGCAGCGACCAGGTGATGATGAAATATTCCCATAGCACGAACTTTCCGATGATCCAGCGCGATAATAATCTGCCTGTGAAATATTCGCAAACGGCGGAAGCGCTGGACATTTGGAGGAATACGAATCACGCGAGCCATCTCCTGCTATCGGTGACTCCAACGGCCGAAGAAGCGGATGAAATGGCCAGCATCATGAACGACATTAACGTGCTCGTCAAGGAAGCAGAGCTGAAAATTATTCTCGGCGCAGAGCCTGTCGAAGCCCACGATAAGTACGTCGAGCAGATGAAGAGGCTGGGCATCGAGCGCGCTCTGGAAATTCAACAGGCGGCATACGAGCGGTATTTGAAGCGTTAATCCCGAATTAGATGAATAATCCCTTTTTGCGTGCCAGCACCAGCGATGGCAAAATAAGCAGCATTGTGATCGAGCCATACACCCCAATGATGTAGCTGGTCTCATAAGCGATTCCAAGCACATTACGGCACAGAAAGGTAATCAGATGAATGAACAGATTCGTAAAACAGAAAGCATAGCTGCGGAACATCCAGTTACGATGGCGAATCACGTCTCGTTTCTTGATGAAGTACAGTGCGATAACCGTCATACCGGGCCAGATGATATTCAGCAGATTGAAAGGAATGCTGGTCAGTTTCCCGCCCGTAGCGTACGGAGCCATATAGCCGGACGTCAGGGAGACGATGAGCACGGAGACGAAGTAGATGTAGCCATTGATTCTGTGAAATTTGCGGGAGTGATTGAACATGCGGCTTGAAAAATTGACGATACCCGATCCCATGGCCAAGCAGGCAAATATGACATGAACGTACATGACATTGAGCCAAACGGGAATTTGGAGGGGCCGCTTAAGATTCGTTTTATGGCCTAAAAAGCCCGTGGCTTGCGGGTCGTGAACAAAATTGAAATAGACGACGTAAATGATAAAGGCCAGTGAAATGATCGAGAGAAGATAGAGCGCTTTCTTGTTCAGCAATTTAAAGTAACCTCACATATTGTTATGCAGCCCCGCCGCGAAGGTAGCGACTCGGGACGGCTACATGATACCCCACAAAGCAATATTTAACAATAATAAAATGCGGGACCGTGCTCGCCAATGATAGCTTGGCCGCACGACCCCGTCGTGGTTGTCTTACTTATTATAATCGATCGTCTGGATTGTCCCGTCTTCGTTATACTTCAGTTCCGTGAATTTTACGCTGCGCTTGTTGTCCGCACCCCCGGATAGGGAGCTGTCATGATAGAACAAATACCATTTGTCCTTGAATTGTACGATGGAATGGTGGGTTGTCCAGCCGAGAACGGGTGTCAGAATCGTTCCTTTGTAGACGTAAGGCCCCATTGGATTTTTGCTCATTGCATAGACGATTTTGTGCGTCGAACCGGTTGAATAGGACAGATAGTAGTACCCGTTGTGTTTATGAACCCACGGTCCTTCGAAAAATCTGCGATCCTCATCGCCGGCTAGCAGTGGATTGCCATCCTCGTCCACGATGGATATTTCTACAGGCGTGTCTTTGAAGGTAAGCATATCGTCGCTCAGCTCAGCTACTCTTGGTCCAAGCGCAGGTGCGTCAACAGCTGGCCCCTCCGCGTCCGGCTCGAATGTGCCGGTTTGCCATTTCTCCAGTTGTCCGCCCCACAGGCCGCCGAAATAAATGTATGCTTTATCGTCCTCATCGACCAGAACGGCAGGATCGATGCTGAAGCTTCCCGGCATGTAGTCCGGCTGCGGTGTGAACGGCCCGGCTGGGGAAGAACTGGTTGCTACGCCAAGTCTGAAGATGCCGTCATGATCCCGGGCAGGGAAGAACAAGTAATATGTATTGTTCTTGTAAGCGGCATCGGGAGCCCACAGCTGCTGCTTGGCCCATGGAATATCGCGAAGATGCAAAACCTCGCCATGGTCAACGCAAGGGGAGTTCTCATCTTCCATGGATAAAACGTGGTAATCCTCCATGTCGTATTGGTCGCCGTTGTCATTGGATTCCATTTCATGATCGAGGTCATGCGAAGGGTAGATGTACAGCTTGCCCTCAAATACGTGGGCTGAAGGGTCTGCGGTATAAATATGAGTAACTATAGGCTCGTTTTGCTTTACTGGTTTGCTCATTGGGATTCCTCCTTGGTAGCGTCCTTGAAAAATGGGCTAACTATTTTTATTTTAGCAAAATTTCGGCGGAGATAGACCCATAGAATGTTTTGTTTTTCACCAAAAAACTATATTTATTTCCGAAGAATGAAGGGGAGCGTGCTTGCTGAAGTGAAATTCATCTACATGCAAGCTAAATCTATATCAAAATACCTGCATGCTGATTTGTCTGGATCCTGCTCGGCTTAACTCCTATTAGGCTCAACTCGTGGTAGGCCTCATCTCCTGTTCGGTTCAGCTCGTGGTAGGCTTAACTCCTGCCCGACTCAGCTACTGATCGCCTAAGATCTTGGTAGGCTTAGAGTCTAGTTGATTCAGATTTTAGTTGGCTCAGTTCCTGGTCGCCATAGACCCTAGTTGGCCCAGACGATTAAAGTAGCTCGATATTAGCCCTGTTGGTTCTGGAAGCTGCTTTGACTTTGGAATGCTGCAAAAGTGCATCATTTTTCCGGAATTAGTCTCATTGGAGGAAGATTACTGCAAAAGTACAGGAATTCGGTTAGTATACGGCTAATTTTGCATTTTCTCTGTAGGAATGATGTATTATTGCAGGAATTAACGGTGTGAACCGATAAATTTGAGTAAAATGATGTACTATTGCAGGAATCTACGATATGAACCGTTAAATTTGAGTAAAATGATGTACTATTGCAGGATTTAACCTGTGTCCGACCAAGGGTTACACGTTACACCTTACACGTTGCATGTTACGAGAAAATCCCAGCCGGAACGCCAACCCTTCTAATTTTAGAGTATGCGAATAGCGCTGGGCTGCATTTCGTATCTTACGATATACTTGCCATTCGGCCCGGTTGTGGCGGTGAAATACCCCTTGGCACAGAGCGATTGCAGCGTTCTTACAGCCGTCCGATGATTGACGTTTAAATGAACTTCGACATCGATAGGACGCAGAGGAC
This sequence comes from Paenibacillus sp. YSY-4.3, assembly GCF_054767475.1. Taxonomy (NCBI): domain Bacteria; kingdom Bacillati; phylum Bacillota; class Bacilli; order Caryophanales; family Paenibacillaceae; genus Paenibacillus; species Paenibacillus sp. YSY-4.3. The sequence goes on from NZ_BAABMC010000001.1 coordinate 655,045, forward strand.
GAGCAAGACTACAGGCAAGGCGTATTATTTCGCGTTCCGCTACACCGACCAGGTTGGCAGGCGAAATATCCAATTGATAGCGGCTAAGCACCATGCGCAGCAGCGTAATGCAAAGTTCAGGGCGGTGGGCCACGTCGTCATATGCAAAAGAGATAACCTGGAACCCCATGGCGGATAAGAAGGTTTCACGGTTGAGCTCGTTGCAGTATTTTTGCCTGTCCATATCTCTTACATGGGGGCCGAATCCCTTGATTTCAATGATCAGCTTTGCAGCCGGATTTAACCACGCAAAATCACAAAAATAGGAGCGTCCGCGCCAATCCAGTACTTCATATTCGGGCTGAAGTCCGTCAAAGTTACCAAGAAGCGGCCACCATACATTACGGCAAAACAGCGCTTCCGCCTCTCGATGTCCCCTCTCCAAACGCCCCTTTCGTTCTCCTGTTCTTTGCTGCAAATGGTATTGTATAAAAGACTCATGCATCAATTCAAAGCTTGCCATCCCTATCCCTCCTTAATAAAAAAACGCCCCGCCTCCATTCGCTAGGAATAGATCGGGACGTCCTTCGTCTCATTAATTATAGTATACTGCCAATTTTTCCGTTACACCAGTTGCAGCAGAATAAGAGTCTGAGTAACACATTCGCTCATAAAATAAGTGTGCAAATTTGCCAAAATCTATTAAAATGAGAGTCGTTCCGACAAATTTCAACAAAGCAAAGGAGCGTTACGGTGCCCAGAAGGACTTTGGCTATAGCGTTGATCAGCTTGATCCTTATTTTCCTCATTCCATTGTCGACTATGAGCGACAAGGATACGCAAAGAGAGGATTTGCCGGTTCGTCAGGGGGTTATGCAGCTTTCGGCATGGGACTACACAAGTGATGGAAGAATTAAGCTCGACGGTGAATGGGAGTTTTATTGGGATCAATTGTTGACGCCTGCGGACTTTAGACAAGAAGGGACGAGCAGGCCTTCGCCTAGTTCTTATATGAAGGTGCCTTCTCAGTGGAACGGGACGATCATCAACGGAAGACCTCTGCCAGCGCATGGCTCTGCCACTTACCGTATGGTGTTGGAGGATTTGCCCTTCAGCGGCGTCTTTGCTTTGAAAAAAACGAATATACGCTTCTCCAGCGCGGTATATGTCAACGGAGTCAAGCTGTTCGAGGACGGGCAGCCGTCTGAGCAGCCAGGCAATTATCGGCCGGGAAATATTCCGCAGTTTGGCATTTTCTCAGCGGAGAAGGGCGATATCGAAATCATTGTGCAGGTTGCCAACTACGACTATATCAACGGCGGGATTCCGCTATCGTTATATTTTGGCGAGCAGTCCGTCATGACTGGATACCAGGAGAAAAGCATGATGCGCGAATCCAGCACTTTGGCTATTCTCGGCATGCTTGCGCTGATTTATCTCATTTGTTTTGCTGCGGCTGCTATTTATCATAAGAAGGATTATGCTCTGCTGCTTTCCGCAATGATTTGTCTGCTGTTTGCGTTGTATCACGGCTTGGTGGGAGAACGTTCGCTATTAATATTTTTTCCCGGCATTCCGTTCGAGGCGTTATATAAACTGAAAGATATGAGTTCGCTGGCCTGCTTCATTGTTCTCGCTTTCTTCTTCTATCAATTTCAAAAGAGTATAATTTCATTGAAATTTACGCAAGGTGTGGCGTTCGTGCTTGGCCTTTCACTCATTTTTGGGCCGTTTTTGCCGATTCATATTTACACGTCCATTCAGTCTTACATTATCGTATTATACGAGCTGCTGTTAATATGGCTGCTTATTCGGGCGGCCGTGCTGTATATTAACTGTTCTGGCTTGAAGCCGCTGCTTGTATTCATGTCGATTCTCACGATTAATTTATACTCCGTAGATACTATACTGTTAGCTCTATCTATTAAGGAAAATCTTTGGCTCGGGCAATTTTATATCATTTTCTTTAATATCATCATGATCTTTCTGATTGTACTGCGTTTTTTCGAGGCTTACCATACGATCGAGGAAATGAAGAATCGCCTTCTTCAACTGGACAAGGTTAAGGACGACTTCTTATCGAATACCTCCCATGAGCTGAAGACGCCTTTAAATGCCATCGTGAGCATTACGGACAGTCTTTTAAGAGGAGTAGAAGGAAGGCTTACCGAGAAGCAAGCGCAAAATTTGGCGATTGTCATGGGGAGCGGCAGGAGGTTGACGCATCTCGTCAATGAACTGCTTGATTATTCGAAAATGAAGCATGGGGATATTGCACTTTATAAGAACAGGATGGATTTGCAATCCGCTGTTGATTCAGTCATCCGGATTCACTTGTTTCTGCTTGGCGGGAAACCGGTCAGGCTGGAGAATGCCATTTCCGCCGATTTTCCCGACGTAGATGCGGACGTTAATCGACTAGCGCAAATCCTGCATAATCTGATCGGAAACGCGGTCAAGTTCACCGATCACGGCATGGTGAGGATAAGCGCCAAGGTGATCGCTGGAATGGCCCAGGTTCGGGTAGCGGATACAGGCGTCGGAATTGACGCCTATATGCAGGAACGGATTTTTCAGGATTATGAGCAGGCGGATGAGGCTCGCTATAGCCGCTATGGCGGAACGGGCCTCGGTCTAAGCATTACGAAAAGGCTGGTCGAGCTTCACGGCGGGCATATTGTTGTGGAATCCGTTCCCGGGCAGGGTTCGTCATTTATTTTTACGATTCCGCTCGCCTCTTCTGCTGAGAATAAAATGGCCTGGCCACCGAGCGAAAAGGAGCAACTCGGGCATGACATTCAGCTGACTGCCACGGAATACCCTCTTTATTTTCATGGGGAAATCGACGAGCCGATTCTAGTCGTGGACGATGACTTCCCCAACCTGCAATCGATGATCAATTTGTTTAAGCTAGAGAAGCATTCGGTCGTCGTGGTCAACCGCGGTCAGCTCGCCCTGGATGAAATTGCCAGGCACCCAGGCTTCTTTCTCGTCATTCTCGATATCACGATGCCTGATATGACCGGATACGAGGTGCTGAACCGCATTCGGGAGAGGTTCTCTCCCCTTGAGCTTCCAGTGCTGATGCTTACGGCCAAAAATAGCGTGGCGGATATGAAGCTGTCGATGGAGAATGGAGCCAATGATTTTGTCGGCAAGCCGTTTGAAGCTGAGGAGTTAATGGCTCGCGTTAAAAGCCTGACTGGATTGAAATCATCTGTGAAACAAGCCAGGGACGCGGAGATCGCTTTTTTGCGTTCCCAGATCAATCCTCATTTCCTCTACAATGCCTTGAATTCCATTGCCGAGCTGTGTATGGAGGATCCTGAGCAGGCCGAGGAATTAACGCTGCATCTCTCGCAGTATTTGCGAGGCAGCTTTGATTTCAAGCAGTTGGATTCCCTAACGACACTGGAGCGAGAGCTGGAACTGGTACAGGCATATATTCATATTGAAAAGGCGCGCTTTGGCGCAAGGCTGCAGGTGGAATATGATTTGAATGCCGACCCTTACACCCGTATTCCGCCGCTGATTTTGCAGCCGCTGGCAGAAAACGCGATACGGCATGGACTGATGTCCAATTTAAAGGGCGGCAAAGTCAAAATTTCCGTTAAGAAGGCAGCTGGGGGTTACATTCGCTATGTTGTAGAGGACAATGGATGCGGCATGAGCGAGCCTAAGCTGAAGGAAGTACTTAAGCATGATCCGGATAAGCAAGGTGTAGGGCTGTGGAATATTGGCCAGCGTATCAAGCTTCTATATGGCACGACGATCAGGATAGACAGTACAGAGGGTGCCGGAACGAGGGTTTCCTTCGATATTCCAGGCGAGCCCATTCAGCGGATTGGAGGTTAGGGTATGCTGAGAGCGATTATCGTGGACGATGAGGAACTATCGATCAAACGTCTAAGACGGATACTGACCGAAAGCGGAGAGGTCGGCTCCTGCCATACGTTCCTTAACCCGCTGGAAGCATTTGAGTTTGTAAAAGCGAATCCGGTCGACATTGCTTTTCTCGACATTTCAATGCCGGAGATCAACGGAATGAAGCTGTCCGGTAGGTTACTTGAACTGGGCGACTCGCTTGAAATCGTATTTGTAACCGGATATGACGAGTATGCAGTACAAGCTTTTGACATGAGCGCACTGGATTATTTGTTGAAGCCAGTCACGGCGGAGCGTGTGTCCAAGACGCTGAATAAGTATAGAAGAAGCCAGAACTTGCCTGCTTCATCTCCTGCCCCTGCTCAGGCAGCTGCTCTAACGGTTCGCCTGTTCAACGGTTTCAAGGTATTCCGGGAAGGGGATACAGAACCCCTGAAGCTTAGGAGCCCGAAGACGGAGGAACTATTCGTCTATCTTATCTGCAAGCGGACGGTAAGCAGGGAAGAAATCATCGATACTTTGTGGCACGGACTGGAGCCTGAAAAGGCATGGAAAAACTTAAATTCGACCCTTTACTATATCCGCAAGGCGATAGGACAGAGCAAGACGGGAGGCTGTATCATTGCGGACCGGAACGAAATCCGCATCGATGAGCGTGCGCTCGACTGTGATTTATATGCATTTGAACGCTTACTGAGGCAAAGACAGCTGTCAGATAAGAACACGGATTGGATGAGAGAAGCTGAGATTTTGTATACGGGACCGCTCTTAAAGGGAAAAGCCTATGAGTGGGCGGGCGAAAGGGTACGCCGGCTGGAGCATGGCTTCATTCAACATTTGGAGTTCGCTGCAAGATCCTGCTTGGAGCGGACTCAGCCTCGCCAAGCGCTATATTACTTTGGCGAAATATTGAAGATGGATGCGCTCAGAGAGGATATAGGCCATGAAGTCATCCGGCTCCTTATCGAGCTTGGCCGGCCGAATGAAGCTTTGGGGCAGTATCATTTGCTAGCGGAAGAACTGCAGCGGGAACTGGGCGTGGAGCCTGGGCCGCATATTCAAGAACTTGTTAAGGGATTGCGGCCGTAAGCTTCAATTTATATTATCGAACAATGCGGACAAGATTTGCCGGGTGGCTATTATACAGTTATCCAAAGAGCTTCTGGAATTCGAGAGAGAATCCAGAGGCTCTTTTGTTTATTTTTTGTTTATCGTGTCTTTGTATAATAAGCTCGTAAATTGTCGAAATCAGGAAAGTTATTTCCTGTTAGAGGGGAAGGAAGGCATGATGAAGATGAAGCGATCATTCATAAAAATAGCTGCAAGCATTACTCTGGCAGTAAGCCTGGTTGTTCCTGGGGCAAACCTGTATCAGCCCTCGGTCGCACAGGCCGCATCCGTGGTCGGGTGGATCGACAACAGTCAGGCAGCGCTGCCGAGTATCAACGAGGACGATACGAACAGTACGGGAGTTGCTGTCTCCGAGCTGCTGGCTGGAAAGGTATCGAATCCTTCGAATACAGGCATTGCGATCGTAGGGATGGATAACGCCAACGGAGCTTGGCAGTATTACCATACGGGCGCGCGGCTTTGGTACAATATTGAGCCTGTATCTATGACTAGCTCGTTCTTGCTTAATAATACTGCGAGAATACGTTTTGTCCCGGCACGGGATTGGAATGGCACTGCGACCATTACTTATAAGTTATGGGATACACTGATGTATGGATTTAATTATCAAAAGAATGTCGATACATTGCTATTCCCTCCGGCATTTAGTACGGAGACGGGATCCGCGCAAATTACGGTGGATCCGGTGAATGATGCCCCTTACCTGGTAGAGCCGCAAGGCGGGGACTATCTGAAATTCGACGGGAACGGCGATTATGTGACCATCCCAGACTTCAGATTATATGGCGGTTCTTTCACTGTGGAAGGAAATCTGAAGGTCGATGCATTTACGACGTGGATGAGATTTTTTGATTCCTCGGTCGGTATGGACAATTACAACGTGTTCGTCGGCTTTAACGGCAAAAAAATGAACTTCGTTGCGAAGGCCGGTCCAATTGGAACGGGCGGAGAAGTTCAGGTGCTGGAGGATTTTCCACAGGACAAGTGGGTGCATGTGGCTATAGTCTATGATCAGAACCAGAACAAGGGATTGATTTATTGGGACGGTGTCCTCAAGGCTGCAGGAACGATGAAATTAACTCCGGCTTGGGACGTAGCAAGACCTAATAACTGGCTTGGCAAAAGCACGTGGATGCAGGACGGCGACTTTACCGGAGGGATGAAGGACGTCCGGTTCTGGAGCAAGGCGAAGAGCCAGGAAGAGATCGTTCGAGATAAGGATTTGGACTTGACGGGCGGGGAGCCGGATCTGTTCGCAAACTACAAGCTGAACAATCGCAATGACCAGACGATCGCGTACAGCACGCCGTCTTCTCTCGGTAACAGAAACGGGACGATCACAGGGGCAAACTGGGCGCAGTATGCAGGTTTCTTCGGCATGACGGTGACGGACAAGAACATCCCTGCGGAGAGAGAGTTCAAGGTTATTGACCCGGAAGGAGATGCGGTCATGGCATCCGCTGTTTCCTCGAATACCGCTTTGGTTCCGAATAGCGGTCTGATGATCAGCGGCAGCGGCGATACGAGAGTGTTGTCCATTACTCCGGCAGTGAATGTTTATGGCACAACTACGATCACAGTTACTACTAGCGATGGTCTTCTGAGCAATGCTTACTCGTTTATTCTTCAGGTACGAGATACCGGAGAGACCGTCGTGACAGGCGTGACTTTGAATCAAACCGAATTGAATTTGACGGTGGGTGATGCGCCGGAAACGCTGGTTGCGACGGTGGAGCCTGCGGATGCGACGAATCCAAGCGTCATTTGGAGCACCAGTGACGAGACCGTGGCGCAGGTTGTAAATGGTATTGTGACCCCGGTAGGACCCGGAATTGCAATTATTTCCGCAACCACCTTCGATGGAAACTATACCGCTACCGCTGCGGTTAACGTGGCTGCGGCAGTTACCGTGCCTGGCGCGCCTGAGAATGTGAGGGCAGCCGCAGGTGATGGCCAAGCGACGGTCAGCTTTGATCCCCCTGTTAGCGACGGGGGAAGCCCGATTACGGGGTACAGGGTTATCGCATATCCGGGCGGACATGAAGCGACCGGTTCGGTTAGCCCGATTAGTATCACGGGACTGGATAATGGCACAGCCTATACTTTTTCGGTCGTTGCCATGAACAGTGCTGGAGATTCCGCGTTATCGGCACCTTCGGCAAGCGTGACTCCGACGGAGCAGCACACGGTACCTGATGCACCACCAGCTCCGATCCTGTCCCCGGCAACGGCTGGCAACGCCCAGGTTGCGCTCGAGTGGAGCCCGGTGCTCGGTGCTGCTGGCTTCAAGGTATATCAGAGCGAAGCTTCTGGCCATCCTGGGACTGAAATAGCTACGGTTACGGGGTCGACGTACAATTATGTTGCAGCAGGATTAACAAACGGAAAGACTTATTATTTCACAGTCAAAGCGACGAATACGGGGGGAGACAGCCCGGCGTCCAATCAGGTCAGCGCTATTCCGGCAACGGTCCCTTCCGCGCCAAGCAATGTGAGAGCGGTAGCCGGCAACGGTCAGGCCACGGTCAGCTTTAACCCTCCGGCTAGCACCGGAGGCAGCCCGATTACGGGATATGAGGTTATCGCACAGCCCGGCAATATAGTTACAACTGGAGCGTCAAGTCCGATTACGGTGGCCGGCCTTTTAAACGGTACGAGTTATACGTTTACCGTAAGGGCAATTAACGCTGCCGGAAGCAGCGCTTCTTCGGTGGAATCTAATGCGGTAATTCCAGATTCTCCCGCTAGCGGCGGAGAGACGCCTTCAGAGCCAAGCCAGCCTGGTGGTTCCAGTGGATCGAGCGGAGGAACGGGACAAGCACCGACCCAGCCTGTACAGCCGAGTACGCCGCAAACGCCAAGCGCAGGTGTGGATATCCTGGTCAATGGCAAGGTGGAAAATGCCGGTATTGCCTCATCAAGCCAGCGAAATAATCAGACCGTAATTACGGTGATTGTGGATCAGAACAAGCTGGAGAGCAAGCTCGCAGCTGAAGGGCAGCATGCGGTTGTCACGATTCCTGTTCATGGGAATTACGATGTGGTCGTAGGGGAACTGAATGGCCAAATGGTGAAAAATATGGAGTCCAAGCAGGCGGTGCTCGAGATCAAGACTGATCATGCGACATATACCCTGCCCGCTGAACAAATCAATATCGATGCTGTTTCCGAGCAAATCGGAGGGAAAATAGCTTTGCAAGATATTAAGTTACAGGTTGAAATCGCCACGCCGGATGCCAGCATGCTGAAAGTTGTCGAGAATGCAGCAGCCGAAGGAACTTTTACTATGCTGGTACCTCCGGTCGAATTTACAGTTCGCGGCGTTTATGGCGATAGAGTCGTTGAAGTGAGCAAGTTCAATGCTTATGTGGAACGAACCATGGCCATTCCGGACGGTGTGGATGCAAGTAAAATCACGACCGGCGTCATCGTCGACCCGGATGGTTCCGTCCGGCACGTACCGACAAGGGTCGTGCAGATTGACGGCAAGTACTATGCGCGGATCAACAGCTTGACCAATAGCACATATTCGGTAGTATGGCATCCGGTTGAATTTAAGGATGCTGCTGAGCACTGGGCGAAGGATACCGTTAATGATATGGGGTCGCGCATGGTTGTCGAGGGCATGGGCAATGACATGTTCAATCCGAATAAAAATATTACGCGTGCGGAGTTTGCGGCGATTGTCGTTCGCGGGTTAGGACTCAAACCGGAAAATGGTCCAATAGCATTTTCGGATGTGACGGCAGCGGACTGGTATAATAATGCGGTGGCCACGGCCTCAGCCTACGGTTTAATCAGCGGCTTTGAAGACGGAACCTTCCGTCCAAAGGAGTCGATCACTCGGGAGCAATCCATGGTCATTATCGCCAAGGCGATGAAGATTACGAATTTGAAAGCCAAGCTTCAGCAGCAGCCAGCCACAGCCGATACGGTGCTCAGCCCTTACGGGGATGCTCAAAATACATCAGCCTGGGCACAGGCAAGCCTTGTGAACTGCTTGCAGGCTGGCATCGTCTCCGGCAGAAGCAGTACAGAGCTTGCAGCGAAATCGTATATTACGCGAGCCGAGGTTGCAGCCATCGTGCAGCGACTGCTGCAAAAGTCCGATTTAATTTAACTGTAAACCAACGCCATGCCGTCAATGAGGCCATGGCGTTGGTTTTTATGCTGCTTACTGTCTGGATCAAACGGTGACGCTCCGTATATGCAGTTGTTAGTATGTTTCGGGAACGTGAAATGGTGTTGCCAAAATGGAAGGAAAAGGCTTTAATGAAAAGTGAAGCCCCGAGCTTGTGCAAGGGGGTATTTGAAGCTTAGGAAGGTGAATTTTACATATGAAGCCGCGAATAACTGTGCTTACGTTAGGCGTAGACGATTTGGAAAGAGCGCTGCATTTTTATCGGGATGGCCTCGGTTTTCCTACTGAAGGCATTGTGGGGCAAGAGTTCGAACATGGCGCGGTTGCCTTTTTCGATCTGTATGGAGGCTTGAAGCTCGCCATCTGGAAACGCAAGGATATTTCTTACGAGGCCAAGGTGCCGCTGACGGCACCCAGTTCAACGGAAATGACGATTGGCCACAATGTGGGCAGTAAAGCGGAAGTCGATCAGCTCATCGAGCAGGCCAAGAAGGCAGGCGCGACGATTACGGATCCGCCGCATGATACGTTCTGGGGCGGATACTCGGCTCATTTCCTTGATCCGGACGGCCATTTGTGGGAGGTAGTCTGGAATCCGGCGTGGGAATTGGAACAATAATTTTTTATTTAGAAAATCCCAAATTGCTGCAGAATTTATCAACAACTATAATCCGGAGAAAGAACATTGCTGGATTGCTGAGATGGGCGGGGATAACGTCGGCTCCATTGTACTCGCTCAGGAAAATGAAAATACAGCTAGAATACGCTTGCTCATCGTCGACTCGAAGGCACGTGGAATGGGAGTAGGTTCACGCCTTGTTGAGGAAGCGATCCGGTTCGCTAAACGTAAGGGATATCATAAAATCGTCCTCTGGACGAATCATGTGCTTAAAGAAGCTCGGCATATTTACCGTAATAAAGGATTTCAATTAATTTTCGAGGAAGAGCACAATAACTTTGGTCCAACATTGATTGGGGAAACTTGGGAGTTACAGCTTTAGCGGGAGGAGATTCAATTGCTGTTAAATGAAAAAATAATCGTAACTGGCGCGGCTTCGGGGATCGGAAAAGAAATTGTACAGCATTGTCTGCGTGAAGGGGCTTCAGTTATAGCCTGTGACATCAATGAGCAGTCGCTTCATAAACTGAAGTCATTTATGGATGCACCACGGAATCTCATAACCTATCAACTGGATGTCAGCAATTACAGCCAGGTTCTTGCTTTTTTTGCGTTTGTTGCAGAGGAGCATAGCGATGTGAACGGCCTAGTCAATAATGCGGGAATTTATTTGGCCAAAAGTATTCTAGACTACCAAGAGGATGAGCTCAGCAAGGTTATGGACGTAAATATTAAAGGGGCGGTTTATTTCTCTCAGATGTTCGGAAAGCTGCTGATTGGAGATGAATCTAACAAGCGGAAGGGAACGATTGTGAATATTTCTTCCGTATCGGGGATCGAAGGAAGCTCAGATGCTGTCTATGGGCTGTCTAAAGCAGCTCTGCTTGGGCTAACGAAAAGCTGCGCAATGAATTTTTCGCCCTATATACGCGTAAATGCGGTTGCACCGACGATGGTAGGCACGTCCATGATGGACGTCATCCCAGAGTGGAGAAAACAGGAGTATCTCAGCCACCAGCTGATCGATTCTCCCGTACTTCCTGAGGATGTAGCTGAAACCGTCATATTTTTATTATCGGAAAAGTCCAAGCACTATACAGGGGCTACCTTTGATTTAAATAATGGCTGCTATTTGAGATGACGGGAAATTTCTATTAAATGCAATCTAGTTGGCTCATCCATTTGCGAACAAAATTAACTAATCATCTGCAGGGGAGCTCGTCCGATTTTGGGCGGGAACTGTAGCAGCTTAGTGAAAAGGTGACTGTTATGTACAGAGAAATACCGGATGCAAGGACATGGACGAATATAAATCAGATACATGCAGGATGGTCGAGCGATAGTAAATATTATATTCAGACGAACGACGATCGGGAATTGCTGCTTAGATTGGCGGACATATCGCAGCGCGATCGGAAGAAATTGGAATTTGAATCTGTAAAAAAGCTTGTATGTACGGATATTTTGATGTCCCGTCCCGTGGATTTTGGGATTTGCAATGAGGGTAAGTTAGTCTATACCCTGTTCACTTGGGTTGAAGGCAAGGATGCAAGAGAGGCTATACCTAAGCTCCCTCCCTCTGAACAATATCGGCTTGGCATGAAGTCAGGCGAGATATTAAGAGCTATGCATAAAAATCCGGCGCCGAATCAATCTTCGTCCTGGGCCGAGCGCTATAATCTTAAAATCGATAAATATATCGCCAATTACAGCGCATGTGGGATTCACCTTAAGGGAGCGGAGCAAGTTCTAAACTACATTGAAACCCATCGATATTTATTGGAGAGAAGGCCGATGACTTTTCAGCATGGCGATTATCATCTCGGAAATATGGTCGTATCGAGCTCTGGGAAACTGGGCATCATCGATTTCAACCGCTTAGATTATGGAGATCCTTGGGAGGAGTTCAATCGTATTACCTGGTGCGCCAATGAGAGCGCGGAATTCGCCTCGGGCCGGATTCATGGGTATTTTCAAGATGAGGTTCCTGAATCGTTTTTTAAATTAATGGCGTTATATATAGCGTGCAATCAGATAGCGTCTGTTCCCTGGTCCGTTCCTTATGGTGAAGCAGAAGTGAACTATATGCTGGAACGGGCGGAGCAAGTGCTGGAATGGTATAATGGCTTCGAATCCTGGGTTCCAAGCTGGTATTTGCCAAGCTAGGACATTGAAAAAGTGCCCGTTCAATAGTAAAGTTAACAGAAGCGCATTTTGCTGGTGTTTAAAAAATAGAGATAGCATGGTACGAGTGAGGAGGAAATATACTCAATGGTTAAAGTGTTATTTGTATGTCTGGGTAATATTTGCAGATCTCCGATGGCAGAGGCTGTATTTCGCAGCCAGGTGAATGAGGCCGGGTTAGCGGATCAGATCGTAGTTGACTCTGCGGGAACTGGAGATTGGCATATTGGCAAGCCGCCGCATGAAGGGACTCGCAAAATTTTAAAGCAATACGGCATCGATGACGCGGGAATGTTCGCCAGACAGGTCATCAAAAATGATTTCCATGACTTCCAATACATCATTGCCATGGATGATATGAACGTCAAGGATTTGGCGCAGTGGTTCCCGGAAGACCGTAAGGTTGAAGTGAAGAAGATGCTTGATTTCGTGCCGAAGCATGCCGGAGGAAATGTTCCGGATCCTTATTATACAGGGAATTTTCAAGAAGTATATGAAATGGTGAACGAGGGCTGCCAGCGTCTGCTGCAAGTCATTCGGGAAGAGCAGGGATTGAAATAATATCCGCTCAAACATATGTAAAACAGCATGTCCTTCTGCTAATAAGGATATGCTTTTTTTTTGCTGCTGGGAATGTGTATGAAATATAAATCAAAATCACTCGTGCAGCATGATGCAAGCGGAACAAAACTGGAATTCATTGGTCTACGTTCGCCCGCATTAACGATTACGGCTCAATGAAGCGCCGTGTCGTCTGGGGCGGTCCGAAGGCCGGCAAGTGGAGTTGAAGCTGAATCTGCGCCGAGAGCTTTTGCCTGACTTTTGCCTGACGAATTACCCAGATCCGGCAGTTGCTGCACAGTATCACCGTTGCTTCATTGCTCAACCAAATTCGTCAAGCCGTTAATCTCCTCACCCTCAAACTAACGAAACGCCTACGTACAAGCTATTTTTTTCTCTGTAAAAGTTGAGTTAAGAAAAAAATGATGACCCCGGATCGAACACCATCCAGAGGTCATCTATTAATACACATGGATAATTAGGCTCTATAAAACCAAATAGCTAGTCTTAACCCCGGTTCCACTCAAAACCAACTTCCTTCAAGAACGCCCGGGCCAGGATCATATGCCCTGCATAGGAAGGATGGACGCGATCCCAGGCCAGCGTTGCCGGGTACAGTTCCTCAAGCACCACGTTAAACGCCGCTTGGGTATCGACGAATACCGCGCCGGTATCGGCGGCGACCTTTCTCACGATTGCTCCGTATTCATCCATCGTCTTGCGCATTTTATCCTCTGGGTTGGGCTCCAAATAAAACGGCGTCATTAATACGAGCCCTTGCAGATGAGGCTTCGTCTTTGCTACGAGATTACGCAAAGTTTTCTCATATTCCTCGGCATAAACATGCCATTCGGTAATCAGCGGCGTATCATATTGCCGCCATACATCATTAATTCCGATCATGATGGCTAACCAGTCCGGCTTTTGGTCGAGTACATCCTCTTGCCATCTCTCCTGCAGGTCGCGCACGGTGTTGCCGCTATTCCCCCTGTTCACTACGCGTATTCCCAGCTCCGGATAGACGGACTGCAGCAGGGCGTCAACCAGAGCAACATATCCTTTGCCCAAAGCGAAAAACAATCCTTCTCCATTTGGCCGTTGACGTTCGCAATCCGTAATCGAATCTCCAATGAACAACAGTTTTTGTCCTTTTTCCAACAGCATTCTTGCTTCAATCTCCCTTCGGATATGTGACTGACAACCAATAAATGAAAACGCTACTAACATCACATTTCTACCTGGGCTTCTTTAATTCCTGCTTACCCTTTATGTTATCATTTAGATGAGGCAGCATGACTTCATAAAAAGAAAGGCTGAGACGATGATGAAATCGCCAAATAATGTTGTGACCAAACTAAATCTGAACAAATACGAATCGAAGCTGATCCTGAATCAGCCGGATGATATAGCGTACTTTAATGAGCTGCAATACGATACTGAAATGACGAAGGAGAAATATGATCTTATTTTTACATTCATATTTAATATGGATCAGTTTAAGGAGTATTTGGATCTCGTCATTCGAAAGCAAGTCATTCAGGAGAATGGATATTTATTTTTTGCTTACCCGAAGAAAAATAACCCTAAATACAAGGAGTATATCGACCGGGACAGTTTCTTTGAACAAAACGAAGTGAATGAGGAAGGGTACTTATCCGGCAGTACGTTGAAGTTTTCGCGGATGGTCAGTATGGATGATGTCTTCACAGTTGTCGGCTTGAAATCGCACGCTCCAAAGAAGGGCAAGCCTGGAAATGCTAAGAGCAGTCAGCGGGTTGACGATTACGTGGATTATATCTCCAGCATTCGCGAGCATTTGAGCAGCGACAAGGAACTGCTGGAACAATACGATCATTTAACGCTTGGATATCAGAAAGACTGGGCACGTTATGTATACAGCGCGAAAAGAAGCGAAACGCAGGAGAAGCGTCTGCTGCAGATGAAGGATATTTTGGCTCAGGGCTATAAGTCGCTGGATCTTTACAGAAGGAGAGAGCAGTAGGAAATTTGAAATTTATAAAAAGGATTGACAGGCGGAGAAAAGTGAGATATCTTTAATTCAAGATATTTGAATACAAGATAAATGGGGGGTGACCGAAATGCCGGACCAAGAACATACTGCTTCGCTGAAATTGTTCGTTGTGCTTTCCAAAGCTTACAAGACGATCATGGATCAGGCGATCAAGGATATGAAGCAGCGCGGCTTGTCCCCTTCGGAGTTTACAATTCTGGAGGTGCTGTATAACAAAGGGCGGATTCCTTTGCAGCAGATCGGAGATAAAATTCTGATCACCAGCGGAAGTGTGACCTACAATATCGACAAGCTCGTTCAGAAAGGACTCCTTCGGCGCGTGCCTTGCGAACAGGACCGAAGAGTGATTTACGCCGAAATTACGGCGGCAGGAACCGAATTGTTTGAGCGGATTTTCCCCGATCATTCCGAATTCGTTCATTCGAAGCTGGGCGGACTTAGCCATGAAGAGAAGCTGGAGGCGATCGAGCTCCTAAAGCGTCTGGGTAAAGGGGCAGAGGGCTCTTAGCGAAGAAGAAATGCAGCAGCTTCGAGCTTCTTTTTTTTCATAAATATCTTGAATTAAAGATAATGAAGTTCAAAATAAATTAAATTTGGAGGATGAAAATTCATGTTGGATGTAGGACTATTGTTGATTCGTTTAGTTGTAGGGATATTGTTTATCGGTCACGGCGCGCAAAAATTATTCGGAATGTTCGGCGGCTACGGGCCAAAGGGCACCGGCGGATGGATGGAATCGATCGGCATTAAGCCGGGGGTACTGATGGCAGTGTTGGCAGGGCTCATGGAATTTGTCGGAGGACTGCTCTTCACGTTTGGATTTCTGATGCCACTGGCAGCTGCCCTGATTGTGTTGGCTATGCTGGGAGCGATCGTCAAGGTGCACTTTAAGAATGGCTTGTGGGCGACGGCAAACGGCTATGAATATCCGCTGGTACTGCTCGTTGTAGCGATTGCCATGGCATTGACGGGCGCAGGTGGTTTTTCGCTGGATGCTCTGTTGTAATGATTAGAAACTAATACGTTTGGTGATGGAGGATTATATCATGAGCGAACTTATGAATGTGTTAAAAGACAGAAGGTCTGCGACGAAGTTTCATCCGGAGGCGAAGATTTCCGAGCAAGAGCTGGAGGAAATATTCAGTCTAGTAAAGTATGCACCGTCTGCATTTAATTTGCAGCATGCCCACTACGTTGTCGTGCAAGATCCAGAGAAGAAGAGCAAAGTGTACGAGGCGGCGAACAAGCAATACAAGATCAAGACCGCTTCGGCAGCCATTCTCGTTTTGGGCGATTTGAATGCTTATGAGAATGTGAGGCAGCTTAACGAGGGAATGCTGCATTTGGGTATCATAAATAAGCAGGAGCTCGATATGACAGTGGATTCGGTAACTCAGTTCTATGAGGATCGGGGCGATTCATTCAAGCGGGATGAGGCCATTCGTAATGCGAGCTTATCGGCGATGCTCTTCATGCTGATTGCCAAAGACAAAGGCTGGGATACTTGCCCGATGATTGGCTTTGATCCCGAGCAAATGCGGGAGGAACTGAACATTCCGGACCAATATGTTCCGGTGATGCTGATTGCACTGGGCAAAGAGGATGTATCCGGACAGCGGCTGCGCGGTTATCGCAAGCCGGTTGGCGAGTTCGTTACGTATAACGGTTTCTAAAATTATATAAAAGAGGTGTATAACTATGAAATTGCAAACAGCAGGCATTCATCATATTACAGCATTCGCGCGGAGTCCGCAGGAGAACGTTGATTTCTATGCCAGTATTCTAGGATTAAGACTGGTGAAAAGAACGATCAACTTTGATGCTCCCGAAGTGTACCATCTATACTTTGGTGATGAACACGGCAGTCCGGGAACGATCATTACCTTCTTTCCTTGGCCGGGTTCTCGGCGGGGGAAGGTCGGAGGCGGACAGGTAGGAATTACGACATATGTCGTACCTCCAGGAGCGCTCGGTTTCTGGGAGGAACGGCTGAAAGGATTCGATATCTCACTGACAAAAACCTCACGCTTCGGTGAAGACTACCTGCATTTCCGGGATAATGAAGGGTTGTGGATTGAACTCGTAGAACGCGAGGCTGGCGCGGACAGCACCTGGTCTTTCGGGGGCATACCTGCAGATAAAGCGATCAAAGGTTTTGGCGGAGCAGTCTTGTACAGCGTGAATGCTAAGCAAACGATGCGGGTTCTGGAGGAAGTTCTCGGATTAAGCAAAGTGGCGGAGAACGAATTCTACGCCCGGTTCCAAGCTTCGGGAGAGATCGGCAACATCATCGATGTGCCGCTGAAGGACATGGAATGGGGCAGCGGCGGAGCGGGCACCGTTCACCATATCGCCTGGCGCGCGAAGGATTTCGACGAACATGAGCAATGGCAGCAAATGGTCGGGCAAAGCGGATTTAATCCGACACAAATCATCGACCGCCAGTACTTCAACGCCATATACTTCCGGGAAGAAGGCGGGATATTATTTGAAATAGCTACCGATCCTCCAGGCTTTGCCCATGATGAGGAGCCGGAGGCGCTGGGGGAAAAGCTGATGCTTCCGTCATGGTTCGAACCGGTGCGTGCACAGATCGAGGCTAATCTTGAGCCGATTGAAGTTAGGGTGCTAAAGGAGGAGACGAAGTGATGAGACATATTTTTGAAAAAGGGATCGACACGAAGGCGCCCACGCTGGTGCTGTTCCACGGTACGGGCGGAACGGAGCGGGATTTGCTGCCGCTAGCCAAGCTGGTATCGCCGAACTCCTCCGTTCTTTCGGTGAGAGGCAACGTGCTTGAGAACGGGATGCCGCGGTTTTTCAGACGGCTCGCGGAGGGCGTGTTCGATGAAGAGGATTTGATTTTCCGCACGAAGGAACTGCAAGAGTTCCTGGATCACTCTGCCAAGGAATACGAATTCGACCGGGGGAATCTGGTGGCGATCGGTTACTCGAATGGAGCGAACATTGCCGGCAGCCTGCTGTTCCATTATGAACATGCCTTCAAAGGAGCGATTCTCCATCATCCGATGGTTCCTCTGCGGGGTATCGAGCTTCCGAGTCTGGCCGGGGTTCCCGTATTTATCGGTGCGGGCAGTAATGATCCGATATGTTCCCCTAGCGAGACGGAAGAGCTTGAGAAGCTGTTAAGCGGAGCGGGGGCCGACGTAACTGTGCATTGGGAGAATTTCGGGCATCAGTTGACCAGCAGCGAGGTTAACGCCGCGGCAGCCTGGTTTCGCGAAAAAATAGGGAGCGCATAATGATATCTATTGATCCGTTATTGCAGAGCGAGCGGGACAATTACAAGCTGCTCATAGGCAGCATCATTCCTAGACCTATTGCGTTCGTGACGACCTTGTCCGAGAGCGGAGTGCTCAACGCTGCGCCATTCAGTTATTTCTCGATCGTCTCGAGCTCGCCTCCGATGCTGTCCATAGCTGTTCAGCGCAAGAACGGAGTGGCGAAGGATACGGCTAGGAATGCGATGAATCGCGGGGAGCTGGTCGTTCACATCGTCGATGAAAGTATGGCCGCTGCCGTCAATGAGACTGCGGCGAATCTGCCGCCGGAGGAAAGCGAGATTGCCTTGACAAGTCTGACGAAGGTCGTAAGCGAGGCCGTTGCTGTACCAGGCATTCGGGAAGCAAAGGTTCGGATGGAATGCGTGCTTGAAAAGCATGTGACTCTGGGTGGGACGGAGGATGCGCCAACCACGGATCTGCTTATTGCCCGCGTCGTGCGATTTATTGTGGATGAGGAAATTTATGATCAGGGTCGCATCGATCCTGTGAAGCTGAATCCGGTCAGCCGGCTCGCCGGCAGCGCCTATGCCGGCCTTGGCAAGCTGTTCGAGATAGAACGGCCGCAATAAACAAATTAATAAATTTAGACGTAATTAACCCCTGGCATTTGATGCTAGGGGTTTTTGGTGCCAGCAGGATATTTCACGACAGGCCACTTCTCCGCGCGCAGGGCATCCAGCAGTTCGGCTCCGACATGCAGATTACTGGCGACAAGGCTCCGGGGCGTGAGGGCCATCCATTGATTTAAGGAAATATCGGCGAACCGGTCGCTCTTGAACATTTCCAGAAACCATAGCGGTTCCGTTCCGGTATTTTGAATATAATGACCGAAGGCAAAAGGAACATACCCGACATCGCCCGCCCTGTAATCGAAGGTACGGGCGATTCCGTTACCGGCAAATACGGTCATCCGCCCTTGGCCCGTGAGGTAATATTGCCACTCGTCGTTATTGGGATGCCAGTGGAGCTCCCGCATGGCGCCGGGCTTGATCTCCACCAAAGCGGCAGCGACGGTCTTCGAGATAGGAAAATTCGAGGAGTCTACAATCCTTACGCTTCCGCCAGGCGTTATGAGAGGTTGTTGGGCTAGGAGACGGTGCTTGAAGCTGAGCGGTACAGTGCCGTAAGGGGACTCGACCATCTGGCTTTCAAGAGAGCCGGGAACCTCATCCTGATAGATATATACCTGTCCGGAAGGAATCGATGCAAAGGCGTTTTCTGAAACGCCGAAGTTGGCGGCCAATACGTCTTTGGGCGTATGGGCAAACCAATCTGAAATGGACAGCGTGTTCAGGTCAGAGAATTTTCCGTCATCGAACACGAGCAAAAACTCGCAGCCTGTCTCTAGGCCCTGTATGGAATGCGGGATTCCAGCAGGAAAGTACCACAGATCGCCTTCGCCGACGTCAGCGATGAAATTGCGGCCATTCTGATCCACCGCTGTAATGCGTGCTTTTCCCCAAATCATATACGACCATTCCGCCTGCTGATGCCAATGTAATTCCCGCACCCCGCCAGGAGTCAAGCTCATGTTCACACCGGCCAGCGTCGTGGCGATTGGCAAATCGCGGACGGTAATTTCGCGAGACCAGCCTCCATGATTCAATTGCATATGGGTATCGGAAAATGACATTTTCAGATTAGGCACTAAGCCAGCGTCCGTGGGAGGGGGAACGAGGAGATCTGGATTTTCAAGGTCTCTCCAAACATCCCGCGGGCCAAAATCCGGCCCTCCCGCACCATCGCTGCGGATCGGCTGAGGCACGATAAGGGGCTTGGCATGCCCAGGATAAGCCTCTTTCATGGTAGTTGTTCCTCCATTGCATCGGAATTACGAATCCTTCAATTATTTATATGGGAGAATGCTTGGATATTATGAAGCCGAAGGGTGAATGTCAGGTTTATTAACGATGATTCCCTATGTTATAATTTCGCTTAGAATGGGACAAGGCGGTGACGGAACATGGTATATATTGCTCTGCTGCGAGGGATAAACGTAGGAGGCAAAAATATTATCAAAATGGCGGAGCTCAGGCGCGTATTTGAAGAGGAACTAGGTTTTGAGCGAGTGCAAACCTACATTCAGAGCGGAAACGTCTTGTTCGAATCGAGTGAAGAGCAATCCGTACTGCGCAAGCGGATCGAACAGGAGAGCGAATCTGCATTTGGCATTTCAGTAAGCGTTATACTGAGGACGGCTCTGGAACTGCGGAGCATTGCAGCGCGCTGCCCCTTCACTGAAGAGGAGCTTGCCAAAGCGGCCCAATCATCCGTTGGCGAGAGTCTGTACGTCTCTATTTTGCAGGAGGAATTGCCTGCCGGGCAGGTAGAGAAGCTGCAAGCTGCTGATTTTGGTGAAGATAAATACGTCATACTAGGCAAGGAAATCTATTTGCTGTACAGCAATAGCTCGCGGAATTCAAAGCTGTCCAGTAGACTGGATAAGCTAGGCGTTCCCGCGACGGTTCGCAACTTCAAAACGTTGAACAAGCTCATTGATTTAGCGGGCGCGATGGAATAAAATATTGCATCTTCTACGCTCACATAACCTAGGCGGAGTAGCCTAGGTTATTTTTTTAGGAAAAACTGTAATTTTTATGGTAAAATCTTTAATTTATAGTATATCTAAATTTCTATAAATTATATAATATGGAAATTGTAAGCGCTTAATAAGCCTGCCTTTTTGCAGCCGGAGGTGATGCCGTTTCTAGAACAAGAGGAACCGCGCAAAAGAAAGCTGAAAAGGAGGTAATTTAGTGTTAAAGACAAGATCGAAATTGACGGTTTGGCTAACATCAATTGTATTTATGGCTTCCTTATTCTCTCCAGCATTGGTTAAAGATGCCCACGCTGGTATAGCTAACGGCAGCAAGTTTTTGGGCAACATCATTGCAAACAGTGTTCCTTCTAATTTTGCTACGTATTGGGATCAGGTTACGCCTGAGAATTCAACGAAATGGGGTGCGGTGGAATCGACGCGCAACAGCATGAACTGGAGTGCGGCCGATACGGCGTACAACTATGCGAAGAGTCGCGGGTTTCCTTTTAAATTCCACACTTTGGTCTGGGGAAGTCAAGAGCCATCCTGGATTAGCGGCCTCTCCGCCTCTGAGCAAAAGGCAGAGGTGACCCAGTGGATTCAAGCTGCCGGCCAGAGATATGGAAACTCAGAATTTGTCGATGTCGTGAACGAACCGCTGCATGCTAAGCCTTCGTATAGAAACGCCATCGGCGGGGATGGAGCCACAGGCTGGGATTGGGTCATCTGGTCTTTCCAGCAGGCAAGACAAGCCTTCCCTAACTCTAAATTGCTGATCAATGATTATGGAATCATTAGTGATCCTAACGCAGCCGCCCAATATGTGCAAATTATCAATTTGCTCAAAGCCAGAGGGCTGGTTGACGGCATTGGGATCCAGTGTCATTACTTCAACATGGATAACGTATCGGTTAGCACGATGAACAGCGTCCTGAATACGTTAGCGTCGACGGGTCTTCCGATTTATGTATCCGAGCTGGATATTACGGGCGATGATAATACTCAATTACAGAGATACCAACAGAAGTTTCCTGTACTGTGGGAGCACCCATCCGTTAAAGGCATAACCTTGTGGGGATATATTCAAGGACAGACCTGGGCGTCGAATACGCATCTGGTGACCAGCTCCGGTGCCGAGCGGCCAGCCATGCAATGGCTGAAGCAGTATTTAGGCGGAGGAGGAGGCCAGCCAGGAACAGGCACGGGTTCGGGCGCCTATGCAAACTTTGAATCGGGTACGGATGGATGGTCCGCCAGCAACGTCGTATCCGGACCATCTTCCTCAGCCGATTGGAGCTCGAAGGATACAAGATCGCTGAAGTCGACGATTAACATGTCCAGCGGCAGCGGGCATTATATGTTCAAGAGCGGCAACGCAGATTTCACCGGCTACAACCAGCTTAGAGCAACAGTAAAAGGCGCTAATTCCGGTAATTACGGCTCCGGATTAGGCGTGAAGCTGTATGTGAAATATGGCAACAACTATGCCTGGGCAGACAGCGGCTGGAAAACAATCAGCGCCGGCGGCCAAACCGATCTGACCTTGAATTTATCCGGCGTAGACAAGGCCAATATTAAGGAATATGGCGTTCAATTCATCGGTGCAAGCAATGCGTCCGGCCAAACCTCCGTATATGTGGATAACGTATATTTGTGGAATTAATGGTTCGAGTTATTATACTCCGAGTAATTTGTGAAGCAAGTTTTTCACGTTAGAGCTGGTTGACAATGAGAAAGTCCGGGCATATAATATCCAATAACTTCAAACTTAAATGTGATGAATAGAAATAGTAGAAGTGAAATGACCTTGCAGAGAGCCGTTGGCTGGTGGGAAACGGCAGCGTCATTCAATTCGAACTCGTCTATGAACAGCTGCCTGACATGTAGGGCCAGCCGGAATTCCACCGTTACAGGGATAGATGGTGTTAGCCATCGAATGAGCTCATTTCACAGGAAATGAATTAGAGTGGTACCGCGGGTTAAACCTCGTCTCTATACATAGAGACGGGGTTTTTTGTTGGTTAAATTCCGGGTTTAGCCAACCCTGCTTCACATATATATTTATAATTTACCTTAGGAGGAAACCATCCATGAGTCGAAAAATCATCGTACTGGATACGACTCTCCGTGACGGGGAGCAGGTTCCAGGCGCAAAACTAAACATGCAGCAAAAGATCGAGACAGCACAGCAGCTCAAGCGTCTGAATGTCGATATCATTGAAGCCGGCTTTCCAGCATCGTCAGAGGGGGATTTTCAGGCCGTGCAGGAAATTGCCAGAAGCGTCGGGGATAGCGTATCCATCACGGCGCTGGCCAGGGCCGTTAAGAGCGATATAGATGCCGTATACGAAAGTATAAAATTGGCGCAAGACCCGCTGATTCACATTGTACTGGGTACGTCGAACATTCATGTAGAGAAGAAATTCAGCCGTTCAAAGGAAGCGGTGCTTCAAATGGGGGTTGATGCGGTGAAATACGCCAAAACTCTGCTTTCCCATGTGCAGTATTCTACCGAAGATGCATCGAGATCCGACTTCGAATATTTGTGGACGACGATCGAAGCTGTCGTAAAGGCAGGCGCAACTATGATTAATGTGCCCGATACGGTCGGTTATGCGGTACCCGAGGAATTTGGCGAGATGATTCGCAAAATCCAGGAACGGCTTAAAAACTTGGATGACCGAGTCCTTCTAAGCGTACACTGCCATAATGACCTTGGGCTGGCTACGGCCAATACGCTTGCTGCAATCAAGAACGGAGCTGAGAAAATCGAATGCACTATTAACGGACTCGGTGAGCGGGCGGGTAATGCTTCGCTGGAGGAGGTCGTTATGGCGCTTAAGGTAAGAGAGAATTTCTATCAGTGTCATACCGATGTCAGAACGAAGGAACTGCTTCAAACCTCTAGACTGGTAAGCCATTTGACGGGACTGGATGTGCAGGTGAATAAGGCGATTACGGGCGAAAATGCTTTCGCGCATTCCTCCGGTATTCACCAGGACGGCTTGCTGAAGGATAAGCAGGTTTATGAAGTCATGTCGCCGGAGGAGGTTGGAGCGGACAGCATGGAATTGGTTCTGACGGCCCGTTCCGGTAGGCACGCCTTTAAGAATACGGTCGAGAAACTGGGTTTCGACACGGGAAATGATACGGATTTCGAGCAGCTCTTCCAGAAGTTTTTGCAGCTGGCCGATGCCAAAAAGGAGGTATATGATCACGACGTGTTCTATCTGGTTACAAATCACCGGGCAATTGATGATCATAACAAGTATCTTTATGAGCTCGTCTCTTTCCAAGTGATCACGAATGATTTGTATCCTACGGCCATCGTCGAGATGAAGAAAGGCTCGGAATCTCTAAAAGGAAGTGCTGTAGGAGATGGCCCGATTGATGCTCTGTATAGCGTCATCAGATCTCTGGCCGGCCTGGATGTACAGCTTGAGGATTACAAGATCAACAGCTTGTCTCGAGGAAAGGAAGCCGTTGGCCGGGTTAACATTCGAATTCAATATGAAGGCAAAATATACTCTGGCCGCGCGATGGATAAGGATATCATCAAAGCCAGCGGGATTGCCTTCTTAAATGGCATTAACGCAGTTCTGCTCGAGAAGTCAATTCCATGAAGCTAAATCAGTGAAAACGAATAAAGGTGGAGGCTCATTATGGCTTCCACCTTATTGTTATTGGTTGTCATTGCCCGGTTCAATCAACTGGTATCGGAGAGAAAATTAGGATAAAGTAGGATTAGTTTAGGATTGAGGTTAGTAGGTATCAAGGTAATGCAATTGAGGAGTGTAATCTATGGAAGCAAACAAAATTTTAGTAATAGGCAGCATTAATATGGACTTGGTGCTTCGAGTTCCGTACATTCCGCAGGTCGGGGAAACCTTGCTTGGCAGCTCTGTCGAACGGGTACCTGGCGGCAAGGGAGCCAACCAAGCGGTGACCGCTGCAAAACTAGGGGCAGACGTCTCCATGTTGGGCAAGGTCGGAGGGGATGAATTTGGTGGACCGCTCATTGATAACCTTAGGCAGGCTGGCGTCAATACCGATCATATCGATCTTGAACCTGCGGCATCCTCGGGGCTCGCCGCCATTCAAGTTAATGACGAGGGGGATAACAGCATTGTTGTGCTGTCCGGTGCGAACGATCTTTGCGATAAGGATTACGTGTTAGCGCATGAGAAATTAATTAAGGAAGCGGATATCGTTATTTTGCAAATGGAAATTCCCCATGAGGCGGTTTACGAGGCTGTTGATTTAGCGAGAAAGCATGGTAAAACCATTATATTGAATCCGGCGCCTGCACCAGATTCAATTCCTGATGAGGTGCTTGGTAAATTGGATTATTTGATTCCCAACGAGACCGAGCTGCAGAAGCTTAGCGGACAGACCGTAGATTCTATAGCGTCCGCTGAGGACGCAGCCAAAGTCCTGCTTGCTAAAGGAGTGGACAGCCTCATCGTTACGCTCGGCAGCAATGGATCCCTGTATGTGGATGTGAATGAGACGGTTCATGTTCCGGCAAGAGTGGTGAAAGCCGTGGACACAACGGCGGCCGGCGACTCATTTGTGGCAGCCTTTGCCGCCAGCTTGTCCGAGGGGAAGAGCGTGCAAGAGGCCATTTCCTTCGCTACAAAAGTATCGTCTATTGTCGTGACCAAGGCGGGCGCACAGACATCGATTCCAGAGCGGAGAGAGGTCGACGTTATAATGTAGGAGGAGCAGGTAACTTAATGGATTACGTTTGAACTATAATGCGAGAAATGGTGCGAGTCCAGCGACTATATTGATGCGAGAGGGTGTAAGTGATGTAAGTGATGTAAGTGATGTAAGTGATGTAAGTGATGTAAGTGATGTAAGTGAAGTGGTGTGGTGGGATGGGGATATGACGTGAAAAGATGCAGTGTGAAGCGGCATGTGGAATAGAACGTGAAATGATGTGGTATGAACCGACATGAGGTGTGATGCGAAAAGATGCGAAAAGATGCGATGTGAAGCGATCTGATGTGGTTCGATACGATGCGAAGTAATTTGGTGTGAAGCAAATCTTAACGGACCCTGGTTCCGCTATTTTGTTAAAAAGCCGCAAAATCTGAAGCTAACGGACCGTAGTTCCGCTATTAAGCATAATTCGTCTAGAATTACACTGTATATAGGTCAATAGCGGATCCAATGTCCGTTAGCCTCAAAAAAACGGGTAAAAATGTAAAATAGAGGATCTGCTGTCCGATAGCTTAATCAAACAATTTAGTTAAGTAACCAAAATGATCTTTCGAAGAAGCAATGACACACTAGGACACCGCACACGCCAAGCATTATCACACGAAATACGTTAACACGGTTCAAATACCGCTCCTGCATTTACAACCTAAGCTTATAACTCCGTCCTCG
This sequence comes from Paenibacillus sp. YSY-4.3, assembly GCF_054767475.1. Lineage (NCBI taxonomy): Bacteria > Bacillati > Bacillota > Bacilli > Caryophanales > Paenibacillaceae > Paenibacillus > Paenibacillus sp. YSY-4.3. The sequence continues at coordinate 680,815 of NZ_BAABMC010000001.1, forward strand.
CTGCTTTCCGCTAGCTATGCTTAGGATGCTCATGTCAAGTAGCCTATGGAGAATCCGTCTGGCATGGCGATCGCTGATTCGCAAATGATGGGCAAGTTCGATAGGAGTAAAAGGGCGCAGCAGCCGGCGGGCAAAGCGCATCGTTTCAGCTTCAAGCCAAGATAAATGAGAAGGGACTTCCGTGGAAATAAACTTTCCAATAAAGGATAGAACGAGCTGCTGGCATTCCTCGGGTTCGTCCTGGATGGACAAATAGGCAATCGGTAGAAAAACCCAACCATCCAGTGCAAGCAAACAATGCCTTCGGCAAAGATCCTTGAATCTTCTAACATCCAAATCCCTGGCGTGAGGCCCATATCCCTGAATTTCAATTCCGCCTTTCGCATCTCCAGGCATGTATGCCAAATCCAAATAGCGATATCCGCTATGGAAATCGCGTACCTCCCATTCGGGATACAAGTTGTTTAAATTACCGGCCGCAGGAAACCAAACTGACCTCAAAAACGCCACCGTCCCATGTCCGAGTCCTTTTTCAAGCAGCTCTAGTCGCCGATGGTTCTTTTCCTCCGAAATGTGCTTCTGCATCCATTTGTCGTATTCTTCTTCAAAACGCTGCATTGGCTGCCCACCCTTTCATTATTTTGAATCAGCAACAGCTAGAACCAAAAAAAAGCCGCTCCGATCAAGCATCTCCTTCTTTTGGCAAGAAAGGGATATTTGTATCAAAGCGGCATGTGCTCCATGACCGATTCCATATTGAAATTAATTTCGTCTAAGGTAAGTATAGAATGAAACTGTCTTGGTCAGCAAGCTATTCAGGTATCCTGATTCCAGGGTTTGAAAAATTTACTTTTAATCCGATAAAAGGAATATACGTTTTGCAATAAGTGAATTCCAAAGAGTCTATTTGAAAGGCGGACTAACGAAACCATGACAATCTGGGAGAGACTGGACATTGAGCCGACCCATGATCTAAAAACCATAAAACGCGCCTATGCGAAAATGCTGCAAGTCTACCACCCAGAAGAGGATGCCGAAGGCTATCAAGCTCTTCGCGAGGCTTATGACAGGGCGCTGAAATTCGTCAAGGAGCAGGTAAGTAGAGAGGCAGAAGCAGGAGCAGAAGCAGAAGCAGAAGCAGAAACAGAAACAGAAACACCATATGAACACAGCTCCGATCATGCCGATGACTGGGTCAGCCCGGAAGTCGAAACATACGATGAAGTTTTTTTACATAATTATGCTATTCTTCAACGCGAAATCGACCCAGTTCAGCAGTTCATCGAGCAAGCGGCAGATCTATATCAACATTTTCCTTCGCGCATCAATCCTGAGCTGTGGCTCCAATTGTTGAACTCAGATGTTGCCTGGGACACCACATATAAGCGGAGTCTAAACAGGGCAATGCTCGATTTTGTACAAAGCCATAGGTTTTTTCCATCAGCGATATGGAGGCTGCTGGAAGACTTTTTCCATTGGAAAGAGGAAATACGGGAATCTCTGGAGCCTCATATTATAATGATCCCAGGTGCTTTTCAAGAATATTATCTGGAACAGCTCAACGAGGACGGATTAAATTACGAATTTTTGCTTCGGGCGGAAAATATCAATTTCGATGAATTTTTGCAGTATCGAGAGCATGCTCATCAATCGCTTAGAGAAAACAAGCTGAAGGAAGCTGGACATTCCTTGAGGGCTGCCCTTCAAATATTTTACGATGATCCTGACCTGCTTCGGCTGCTTGGTGAGTATTACTTTAGAATATCGCAATATGGTCTTGCGGTGGATGTACTGACAAAGATATTGCAGCTACTGCCGGATGATGTCTCTAGCTATTACAAACGGGCGCAGAGTTACTACTACAGCAAACAATTTGAACTAGCCATACTGGAATGTGAGTTCATCCTAAAGATGTGGCCCGAACATCTAGAAGTAAGAATTTTACTGGGTCAATGCTATAATGCCTGCGGACAACTCAGGCAAGCACTAGCCATCTTTAGATCTGTCCTCAATATGACTGATCCAAATAATAAAGCAAATTATAAACTTCGCAAACAAGCTTTGTATGCTATTTTTGAAATTGAATATCCAGTAGCGCGTAACGAAGCTGAGGAGCAAACATTCAATAATGGTCATAATAATGACAAAATTCCGGAAGGGATCATTATTCCGATTTTGCCGTTCAATGTTAATTTACATAATTATGATATTCATCAACGCGAAATCGATCCAGTTCAGCAGTTTATCGAGCAAGCGGCAGCTTTATATCAACATTTTCCTTCGCGGATCAATCCTGAGCTGTGGCTGAAGCTGCTGAACTCGGATATTGTCTGGGACACCGTACGTAGGGCGAATCTCAGCAGGGCTATGCTTGAACTCGTGCAAACCTATAGATATCTTCCATCAGCAATATGGAGGCTGCTGGAGGATTGCTTTCACTGGGAAGAGGTATTTAAGGAATCTTTGGAGCTTCATATCGTGGAGATTCCAGTTTCTTTTAAAGAATATTATATGGAACAACTCAACGAAGACGGATTAAATTACGAATTCTTGCTTCAGGCAGATAATATTAATATAGATGAGTTTTTGCAGCATCGTGAGCATGGTTACCGGTCGCTTAAAGAGAACAAGCTTGAGGAAGCAGGACAAGCTTTGAAGCATGCCCTTCAATTATTTAATGATGATCCTGACTTGCTTCGCCTGCTTGGTGAGTATTACTATAGAACATCACAGTATAGCCCGGCGGTAAATGTACTGACAAAAGAATTGCAGCTGCGGCCGGATGAAATCGAAAGTCATTACTTACGGGCTCAGTGTTACTACTACAGCGGGCAACTTGAACTAGCCGAGTTGGAGTGTGAATTCATCATAGAAATGTGGCCTGAACATCTTGAAACAAGAATTTTGCTGGGACATTGCTATGTTGCCCGAGGACAGCGCGAGCAGGCTCTGGCCAGCTTTAGATTTGTGCTCGATATGACCCTTTCAAGTGACATGGGAGATTATATGATCCGTAACCAAGCTTTACACGCTATTTCTGAAATTGAAGAAAGAGACCGTACCACATCAAAATCAATTTATTCAGAGCGTGAGTTAATCGAATACAGTCAAAGTCCTGAAGGAAGCCAGGGTCAGCGAAGTTCAGTCAACTACGGGCTTCTTATACTTGCGATCTTATTTATATTGAAATTCATCCTTACAAGATAATTTTGCTTAGCTACATAAATAAAGTTTGATCTCACCCGTATAGTATGCTGCGTTATTTTATGGGAATAAATGGACGTAACGCGCGGATTATACGTATACGGGGGGCACTACATGCATATCGATTGGTCACATACACAGGTGTACAACACCATCATGTCCGTAGCAACAGGAATCGCGCTGCTGATGCTAGTCCGCTTCAGCCAGCATGTCACCCGCGGAGATAAAATTAGCCTCGAAGGCTGGTCTATTGGCTTCGCCATTCCCGGTTTTATATTAACCTTGACGGGCGGGGCGATGACGCTTACCTGGCCTTTGTCAAAAATCGGGTTTCCGTTCGATGACATCATATTTGGTGAGCCTACATTGGCGTTCGGCGTCATGCTGCTGGGCGGAGCTATTCTGATTTGGCGCAGATCGAATCTCCATCATAAGTCGGAGCAAAGCGACAAGGAAGCCAAAAAGCAATCTGGAGTGCTGGCTTCGCAACTGATCGAGATGATTCGGCCTCTGTCCTATTTTGCTGCCGCTATGGGGCTTGCGCTTATATCCATAGCTATTGCCGGCGTATATTATCAGCTGTTCGCCGCGCCGCCCGAGGAGCCGATATCCGGACGCTTTGCGAATTATCCGATGCTGGAAGCTTCTTTTATATCCGCGCTATATGCCATTACCGGCATTGGGGCGATCCTCCTGCCATTTTCCCTGGCCACTCGAAATCCAGTGGTCACCCGTATTATGGGTTTGTGCTGGAGAGTAACGGGAATACTCTTCGTCTTGTTCGGAGCGCTGAATTACTTTACGCATATCGGGCTAATCATTAACACGATGTAAGTAAAGCCGCACTGTCAGTAACAGAGCGAATGACTGCGAGGCTGCAACCGATTATGGTTGCAGCTTTAGTCTTGTTCCTTGGCTTAACGCCGTAAGCTGAACAAGATCCGGCCGCTCCAGGGTTGGGGTGGTCTTATTTTATTTTGGAGGATTTAAAAATAAATTGTGCATTGTTCTTATACCAACAAGCCGTGTGAATTGCTAATATAGGATATGGAAGATTTTTTCGAAGCGCTCGCCAGTTACCAAATGGAAGCGCTATCTTATTGTCATCGGGGAGTGAACCGTCATAATACGCATAGCTATTGTCGGTACAGGGTCTATAGCACATTCTCATGCGGCCGCTTTTGCCTCTTTTTCGGAGCGCTGCAAAGTGGTTGCCTTAGTCAATCGTCATGAAGATAAAGCCATTTTGCTTCGGGACAAGTTCCAGTTCGAGTGCAAAATTGTGCAGGATTATAAAGAACTGCTTCAAGATGAGGATATCGACCTGGTGGCGATTTGTACTCCTCCTCAAACGCATGCCGAGATTGCCAGCGATTTGCTGCGGGCTGGAAAGCATGTACTCGTCGAGAAGCCGATGGCGATGTCGCTTGAGGAATGCGATCAAATGCTTGCCGCCGCAGCTGAATCAGGCTGCATTCTATCCGTTGTTGGGCAGAACAGATTCTATGATCCCAATTGGAAGCTGAAGCACACACTTAATTCCGGTTTGCTGGGGAAAATCGTTCACGCCCAAGTCGATTCGTATCACTGGCGCGGCGAGAGTTATTACGATCTATGGTGGCGCGGAACCTGGGAGCAGGAGGGGGGCGGCTGCACGCTCAACCATGGCGTCCATCATATGGACATGCTGCTGTGGATGATGGGGATGCCGCAAAGCGTTCAGGCCGTCATGAGCAACACCTCGCACCGCAATTCGGAGGTAGAGGATATATCCATTGCGATCCTTTCTTATGCGGATGGGAGCTTGGCGCAAATTACGAGTTCGGTCATCCATCATGGGGAGGAGCGCCAGATGGTATTTCAGGGTGAGCGTGCCCGTATTTCTTCACCTTGGAAAGTGTACGCTTCGACGCCGAAAGACAATGGGTTTCCTGAGCGGAACCCCGCATTGGAGACGGAAATCAAAGATTATCGGGATGGGGTTGAGCCGCTGGTGCATAGCGGCTTTGAAGGGCAAATCGATGATATTATGACGGCCATCGAGAGTGGCTCGCGTCAGGTACTCATCGATGGGCAGGCAGGAAGAAATGTACTGGAGCTAATTACGGCCATTTATGAGGCATCCATCACAAAGCAGTCCGTTAGCCTGCCTTTGACGAAAGACAACCCCTTTTATACGCGGGAAGGCTTGTTGGCTCGTGCTCCACGTTTTTATGCCAAAACGAAGCCAGCATCGAATGCAAATGAAAATCAAGAAGCCGGGGGGAAAACGAGATGAAGCCAGTTAAATTCAGCATTATTGGCGGAGCGGGCTTTCGGGCCCAGTATTTTTTGCGCATTGCGGAGGCTTTGCCAGAGCGTTTTCGGGTCAGCGGCATGGTCGTCAGGAACGAGTCCAAAGCTAGAGCAATGGAGGAACAGTGGGGCGTGACGTCTTATCGTTCGCTTGAACAGCTGCTGAAGAGCGAAAGTCCCGATTTTATCGTCGTCTCGGTCAGCGGATCAGCAGGGATGGAGTATTTGTTCAAGCTGGCTGAGGCGGGAATACCAGCACTAATGGAGACCCCACCGGCACCTGATCTGGAGGGCCTTGAGGTGCTGCATGACCGGCTAACGGCAACGGGCGCACGCGTTCAGGTAGCGGAGCAATATCATTTTCACCCTATCGAAGAAGCGCGGCTCGCCCTCATTCATTCCGGAAGGCTGGGAAGAATTACGGAAACGACCGTTTCCATCTCCCAGCTTTATCATGGGGTCAGCTTGATCCGCAAAATGCTAGGGATCACTTTCGAAGAGGTCAAAATCAGAGGCATGCGCTTCCAATCCGAATGGGTGCAAGGCCCGACGCGCCAGGGCCCGCCGACGGAAGATGCGATGATTCCTTTGCAGCGGGATTTAGCGTGGCTTGATTTCGGGGATCGGCTGGGCATTTATGATTTTACGAAGGACCAGCATCGTTCTTGGGTCCGCTCGAACCATCTTTCCGTTCGCGGGGAGCGCGGAGAAATTTTCGACAGCCGCATTCTGATCCAGCAGGAATCGACGATACCGCTGCAAATGGAGTTAAAACGAATAAACAAAGGGGAACTCGAAAATCAGGAGGGATATTTCCTGCAGGGCATTCTGTTCGGCGATCAATGGCTCTACGACAATCCGTTTACCCCGGCGAGGCTATACGATGATGAAATCGCGATCGCCCGCTGTTTGCAGCGTATGGCTGAGTATATCCAAGGCGGTCCCGAGTTTTATAGTCTTGCGGAAGCGTCGCAGGATCATTATTTGGGCATGTTGATCGAGAAGGCGATTCAGACCGGGGAGACCGTTACATCAACGAGACAGCGCTGGGCGCAGGATCGGTAATAAATGATACAGCCCAACGATATTCGATCCAATGCGTTGGGCTGACTTTTTTTTAGAACTCGAGCATTCCGAACTCTCTACCTTCGGGGTCGTAGAATGCACAGTCTTGGGTAGGCTTGGACATATTCGAACTCATCCTTTCTAAATATCTTGATAATAAATGACCGGCAGCATTAACAAATAACGTTGTTGTGCATAATCGTGAACTGCTCGGTAACCGCAGTGTCTTGGCGCTCAGGCCGGAACGCTCGGTGAATTGGCTGTCATCATCATCATCATCATCATCATCCACAAATCCCCTAACATAAACCTGTACCTCCAAACTTGAACAATTAGGCTTAATTTGGACTGACCGACATAATTCGACAAAATAAATTAAAATAAATCATAATTCGACATATTCTCGTTCCGTTTTTGCATGTAACATGATAAAATACCTAGTAAAAGAGGACTAATTGCCCATTATTCCATATGAGATAGAAGGTGATCGTTCCGCATGTCAGATTTTTCGTCAATCGATACGCTTCTTGAGATGTTCATCTTCGAAACATCCACCTTGCTGGAACAGCTTGAGCAGACCATTCTCGATTGCGAGCAAACAAAGGATTACGGCTTAGGCGTAGTTAATGAGATTTTTCGGATCATGCACACGATTAAAGGCTCATCTACCATGATGGAGTTTCACAACATTTCGACCTTGGCGCATGTAACGGAGGATCTTTTTTCGTTTATTCGGGAAAGGCAGCTTCAGCTTGCTGATGATTCCGCCGTTTCTGAGCTGATGCTGGGCAGCATCGATTTCATGAAGGTGGAGATGCTGAAAATCAAAAACGGCGACCCGGCAGACGGCGATGCTTCATTTTTGATTGAGCAATTAAGGGCATTGCTGGAGGAAATGAAACAGTCATACGGGGCAGGCAATGCAGCCAGCGGCACTAACGTAAGCGTTCCTGACTGGCTGCCCGTCACGGAGCAAGAGAAATCAGGGCCATTGCTTGAAAGCGAGCATTCCAAGCAGTATACGGCTGTTCTCCGCTACGATGAAGGCTGTGAGATGGAGAACCTTCGCGCATACCAAGCTGTAACCAATCTGCAGAATGAGCTGAAAATGATTTCTCATGTTCCGGAGGATTTGCTGGAAGATGAGAAGGCGGTGGAGCAAATCCGCCGCGAAGGTCTGCGTTTGTCGTTCCAGACGGACAAGACGTACGACCAGATTTACCAGCTTCTTCATCAGATCAGTTATGTTCGGAGCTTTGTGCTTGAAGAACAGTCTGACTTGAATGTTCAGGCTGCCGGCGAATTTACACCTGAACTTGCCAGGGAGCATCATGAGCTCGAATCTCCCGTGCTTCCACAGAAAGAAGTAATACTGAAGGCGCAGGGGGAAACGAGGCGGAATGCATCCTCCCAGCAGTCAAGCTTTATCAGCGTACATATTGCCAAGCTCGATGAGCTTATGGATTTAGTTGGCGAGCTCGTGATCGCCGAAGCGATGGTCACGCAAAACCCTGATTTGCAAGGACTTGGTCTGGAACTGGAGCAGTTTCAGAAGGCTTCGCGCCATCTTCGTAAAATTACGTCGGAAATGCAGGATATGGTTATGTCGATTCGGATGATTCCTTTATCTGGCACGTTTCAGCGGATGCATCGTATCGTTCGAGATATGGGCAAGAAGCTGGGGAAGGATGTGCGGTTGAATCTTGTAGGAGAGGACACTGAGGTAGACAAGAACATTATTGATCATATTGCCGACCCGATTATGCACATGGTGCGCAATGCGATCGATCATGGATTAGAGAGCGGTGAAGATCGGACACGGAGAGGGAAGCCAGCGTATGGAACATTGACGCTTGAAGCGAGTCACGCTGGTGGCGAGGTGCTGATCCGGATCAAGGATGACGGCCGGGGATTGGATAAAGAGAAGCTGCTGCAGCGGGCCAGGCAGAACAATTTGCTCGTGAAGAATGAGAGCGAAATGACGGATAAAGAAATTTACAGCCTTATATTCCTGCCGGGATTTTCGACGAAAGATCAGATTACGGAGTTTAGCGGCCGAGGAGTCGGGATGGACGTCGTTACCAAAAATATCGAATCCGTTGGCGGGATCGTCACCGTCGACAGCGCCCTGCATGAAGGCACCGCGATTACGATCAAAATACCGCTGACGCTGGCCATTATCGACGGCATGAACGTCAGAGTAGGTGAGTCGCGTTATACGCTGCCGACTACGGCAATCAAGGAATCCTTCCGCCCGAAGGCCAGCGATATTATCACCGATCCGGAGGGTGGAGAAATGATTATGGTGCGCGGGCAATGTTATTCCATCGTAAGGCTGCATCAGCGCTTCGGGGTTCAGACCGAGGTCACCGGATTGACGCAAGGGATACTCATCATGGTCGAGCAGAATGATCGGCAGATTTGCATATTTGCGGATGAATTGATCGGCCAGCAGCAGGTGGTGGTTAAGGCGCTGCCGCCTTATATTAATAATTTGGCGCAAATTGAAGGCGTATCCGGATGCACGCTGCTGGGTGACGGAAACATCAGCCTGATCCTGGACGTTCAGGGCTTGTTGAACGGCAACTAGGCGAGGCAGCGACGCATTTTGTTTTTTATTTTGCGACTAAGTTAGGTTACCCAAGAGAGGAGGAAGTATAGCATGTCGAGTCAGATGCAGCAGGAGGATATCGAAATCGAGGACACGCAGACAGGTAAATTTCTGACCTTTCAATTGGGAGAGGAGTTTTACGGCATCGAAATCAAGTATGTCACGGAAATTATCGGGATTCAGAGAATTACCGTAGTCCCGGAAATGCCTGACTATTTACGGGGAATTATTAATTTGCGAGGCAAGATCATTCCGGTGATGGACGTGAGGCTTCGCTTCAAGAAGAGCTTTCGTGACTACACGGATCGTACCTGCGTCATTGTGGTCGATATTAGGGACATTTCCATTGGACTTATCGTGGATAGCGTGTCGGAGGTATTGTTCATTCCGGAGGAGGAGATGATTCCGCCGCCTGAGTTTCATAAATCGACATCTAAATTCATAAAGGCTATCGGCAAAGTCGGGCAGGACGTTAAGCTGGTTCTGGACTGCGAGAAGCTGCTTCATGAGCAGGAGTTTGAGGGTTTGGCTGAGATCGTCCAGCCATAATCCGGCAATACAGGATGAAATCATAGACAACGGAGAGGAAGTGGTTCCCCTGGTTAGAGCATTTCGAAATTTAAGCATTGGAAAAAAGTTGAACATCGGATTCATGGCTGTTTTGGTCGTTTTGGTGACATTATCCGTGATCAGCTACCAGAACTTCAGCAAAACTAGCAAAGCAATGGATTGGAACGAACATACTTATGAAGTGCTAATGGGGTTGCAAACTGTCCTGGACAGCATGGTCAACATGGAGACCGGGCAGCGCGGATTTGCGCTGACGGGGAATGAAAGTTCTCTTGAACCTTATGTAAGCGGCAAAGCCAACTTTGAACAGAGCTTTAATCACGTAAAGGAGCTGACTGCGGATAATCCGTATCAGCAGGAGTTGATGAACAAAATCCAAACCGTGCATCAGGAATGGGTGCAAATCGCCGAGAACAGCATTCAGCAAAGACGCAACGTGGCTAATGGGTTAGGTTCGATGGACGATATCGTTAAAGCAGAGCAAGCTGCGAAGGGCAAAGCAGCCTTTGACGAATTCAGGTCTATTATTGCGGAGAGCTCGGGCATGGAGTCAAAACTCTTGCTAGAACGCAGCCAGGAAGTCGATAGAATAGAATCGATGACAAAAACGTCGATTATCGCGGGTTCTGCTGCAGCCGTATTGCTGTCGCTGTTGATTGCTTTCATCATTACAAGATTGATTACGCGCCCAATCTTCGAAGTGAAGCAGGCGGCCGAGCAGGTTGCGGGCGGCAACCTGGATGTCACGGTACAGGTGCATGCGAAGGATGAGATCGGAGCGCTGTCCGAAGCGTTCAGAATCATGGTGCATAACATGAACGATGTGCTGTCTAATATTAATACGGCGGCAGAACAAGTCTCCTCCGGTTCGCGCCAGGTATCCGAGACAAGCATGTCTTTATCTCAAGGGGCTACAGAACAGGCGAGCTCCGTGGAGCAACTAACGGCCTCGCTAGAGGAAATCGCTGCACAGACGAAGCAGAATGCCGATAATGCGACAGAGGCCAATACGCTGGTTGAGACAGCAAAGGACAATGCCGTCCAAGGCAATACGCAGATGAAGGAAATGTTAGGCGCGATGGATGACATTAACAAAGCTTCTGAGAGCATCTCCAAAATCATTAAGGTCATCGATGAAATTGCCTTTCAGACGAACATCCTGGCGCTTAATGCTGCCGTTGAGGCGGCACGGGCAGGACAGCACGGCAAAGGCTTCGCGGTCGTTGCCGAGGAGGTACGGAATTTGGCGGCCCGTTCGGCAAATGCAGCGAAGGAGACGACGGAAATGATCGAAGGCTCCATCCGCAAGGTGCAGGACGGCACGAAAATCGCTAACGAAACGGCATCAGCCCTGCAGCATATCGTAGAAGATGTGGCGAAGGTAGCCGAATTGGTGAACGAGATTGCCGTAGCCTCTAACGAACAGGCCTCTGGCGTAAATCAGATCAATTTAGGCTTGGTTCAGGTGTCGCAGGTCGTGCAGGCAAACTCGGCGACTTCGGAAGAGAGCGCGGCTGCGAGCGAAGAACTATCGGATCAGGCAGAGTTGCTTAGAGAGCAGGTCGGCAGATTCAAGATCAAAAGCCAATCTTTGTCAGCTTACCGGGAGAACGGGCAGCTGAATCCAGAAGTGATGAAGCTGCTGGATTCGATGTCGGAGAAGAAAAGAATGCAGGCATCTGCCGAAGAAAGCGTCTATGCAGCATCCGGAACCGGGCCTCGTAAAATTATGCTGTCGGATCACGACTTTGGCAAATATTGAGGATGCATGAAAACCAATGTTTACGATAACGGATAAAGAATTTGTGCAGCTCGCCTCTTATATTCATTCAAATAGCGGCATTCATTTGAAACCGGAGAAAAAAATGCTGGTGCTCGGCAGGCTCCACCAGGTTCTTCTGCAGCTTGGCCTTGATAATTTTACCGATTATTATGAGTACCTGGTCTCGGATCAGAGCGGAACCGCGATGGGGACGCTGATCAATAAAATCACGACCAACCATACCTTTTTTATGCGGGAAGCGAATCATTTCCATTATTTCAAAAGTCATATCTTGCCGTATTTAAAACAGACGGTGGCCAGCAAGGATCTGCGCATATGGAGCGCCGGATGCTCAACAGGGGAGGAGCCCTACTGCCTCGCTATGCTGATGGACGAATACTTCGGCTTGAGCAAGAAGGAATGGGATACGAAGCTGTTGGCCACCGACATATCGGACAAGGTGCTCGGTCTGGCGAGAGAGGGCATTTACGAAAAAGGAATGATCGAGACTCTGCCCAAACATTGGAGGAGCACTTACTTTGCGAAGATGGACGAGGATCGGGTTCAAATCGCTGAAGGCATCCGCAAGGAAATTATTTTCAGGCGGTTTAATTTGATGTCGCTCCGATTTCCTTTTCGCAAGAAGTTTCATGTGATTTTTTGCAGAAATGTCATGATCTATTTCGATAACCGTACAAAGACGGAGCTCATTCAGCGTTTCTATGATTGGCTTGAGCCGGGAGGGTACTTGTTTATCGGACATTCGGAGACGATTGACAAAACGCGGAGCCGATTCAATTATGTTATGCCTGCGGTGTTCCGCAAGAATTAAGGGAAAGCAGTGGAATGCGTATGAAAAGCAGGGTTAAAGTATTGGTCGTCGATGACTCTTTGCTGTTTCGCACTTTTATAAGCAAAGGAATCTGCACTGACCCGGCTCTGGAAGTGGTGGCGACTGCGACCGATCCCTTTGACGCCAGGGATAAAATCATCAGATACGACCCGGATGTGATGGTCTGCGATGTGGAGATGCCGAGGATGAACGGGATTGAATTTCTGCGCCGTCTTCTGCCTCAGCACCCGCTGCCCGTCGTCATTGTCAGCGCGGTGAGCCAGGCCGTGTTTGAAGCGATGAGCGTAGGGGCGGTGGATTTCATGACCAAGCCGGACATGAACGCCCTCGGCAGGATCGAGCCGTTCGTGGAGGAATTGATTCAGAAAATCCATATCGCTGTCAAGGCAACGGTTGTTAGTCCCTCCATTCCGGGCATCGAACCTGCTCCATATTCGGAGAAGAAGAATACAGACAAGAAGCTGATTGCTATCGGCGCCTCTACGGGGGGGACGGAGGCCATACATAATTTGCTGAAGATGATGCAGCCGGAGCGGTATCCCGGGCTTGTCATTGTCCAGCATATCCCACCGGTGTTCTCCGCGATGTTTGCAGAGCGGTTGAACCGGTTCACCTCATGGACGGTCAAGGAGGCGGAGACAGGCGATATCATCGGGCCTGGGAGGGTGTTGATGGCACCAGGCGACCGCCATATTAGGATCAAGAAATTTGGCAGCGATTATCAGGTCGTTTGTTCTCAAGGGGAAAAGGTGAGCGGCCATTGTCCCTCTGTAGACGTGTTGTTCGAATCCGTCGCCAAGGAAGCAGGCAAGGAGGCGCTTGGCGTGATTTTGACTGGTATGGGATATGACGGGGCGAGAGGCATGCTCGCTATGCGCAGGAAAGGAGCGCGGACGATCGGGCAGGACGAGGATTCCTCTGTCGTATACGGAATGCCCCGGGCGGCTTACGAGCTGGGCGCTGTTGAGAAGCAGGCTGCTTTAAAGAGCATTCCCCGCCTGATCGACACCATGCTATAATCGGATTGGAATTATGGATTGAGCAATGTATCGAGGGAGGACTCCAAATGACGATAACGATACAGCAAGTATTGGATCAATTGACGGCTCCCGCGCCGTCTTTGGAGAATACTGTAGACAGGCTGCTAACGGGAGATCCGGGCACCTCCGTAACTGGCATCGGCATTACGTTCATGCCGACGCATCAAGTGATTCAGCAAGCCGTCGAATTGGGAGTCAATTTATTGATTACCCATGAAGGCCCCTATTACAGCCATCATAGCCAGACAGATTGGCTGCAGCAGGATTCCGTCTACGCGCAGAAGCAAGGATTGATTGAAGCTTCAGGGCTTGCGATGTTTCGGCTGCATGACTACATTCATAAATACAAGCCCGACGGAATTACGGCCGGTTTAGTGCAGGCATTGGATTGGGAGAACTGCATTGATCGCGTTCACCCGGCTTCAATGATCCTTGACCTGCCGGAGATGACTGTAGCCGAGATCGCGGAGCATTTAAAGTTGAAGCTGAATGTCCCGTACGTCCGCGTAGTCGGGGATATGGCGATGCGCTGCAGACGGGTAGGGATATTGGTCGGCTATCGCGGAGGCGGTGCAAATGCAATCCCATTATTTGTCCAAGAGCGCTTGGATTTGATCATTGCCGGGGAGGGGCCGGAGTGGGAGACGCCGGAATATGTAAGAGACGCCCGGCAGCAGGGAAGTCACCAGGCCTTGATCATGCTTGGCCATGCCGAGAGCGAAGCGCCTGGCATGAGAGCTTTAGCGATGCGGCTGCAAGTGTTGTTTCCGGCGGTTCCCGTTCATTTCCTGGAGGAGCAGCCACTTTATCAAATCTTATAATGATGCCTATTTATTGCATTAAAAAGACGGCACCGCGAGGTTCATCGCGGTGCCGTCTTTGATTGTGCGTTACAGCGTAAATGTATTCACCAGATCTTTCAATTCTACTGAAGTTGAAGACAAGTTCTGGGATGAGCTCGTGATCTCTTCGCTGGAAGCCAGCTGCTCTTCCGTTGAGGCTGCTACCTGCTGTGACATCTCGGCAGTCTGCTTGGCAATATGGCCCATATTGGCGATTGAAGCGGCGACCTCTTCCGTTGAGGCCGACAGCTGCTCTGTCGCGGCAGCCGTCTCCTGAACCCTAAGCGAGACATCGCCGGTCGATGCTGCGATTTCTTTAAATGCTTCCTCTGCTTGGGCGACCGTGGCTGTGCCTTCGCGAACGTCTTCCAGGCTTCGGCTCATGGAGGAAACGGCATGCAGCATATCCTGCTGAATCGTATCGATCAGCTCGCTAATATTCTGGGAAGACTCATCGCTTTGGCCTGCGAGTTTGCGGATTTCACCCGCAACGACGGCAAATCCTTGTCCGTGCTCCCCGGCTCGGGCAGCCTCGATATTCGCGTTGAGAGCAAGCAGATTCGTTTGCGCGGCAATTTGTCTGATCAGGGATGAAATCTCACTGATTTGCTGCGATTGCTGTTCAAGTTTGTGAATGGTTTGGCTGGCGTCTTCGACCGTGTCGCTCAGCTGCTTCATCTTGCCGGATACTTCTACGATTTTCTCGGCCCCCACGCTCGCTTGCAGTGCAGCATGCCTGGACAGCTCCGAAACCTCTCCGGCCGACTCGGCAATTCGCTGCACGCCTTGGGCCATTTCCTCAACGACGATGCCGCATTCCATGGCCATTGTCGCTTGATCATCGGAGCCGGAAGCCACTTCTTGGATCATCTCCGCCACCTGACGCGCCGCTTCCGAATTTTGCTCCGAGCTGGAGAACAATTGGGCGGAAGCGCCGGCTATGGTATGGGATGAGTCTTGCATTTGCTTGACGGACCGCTGCAAGTTAACGATGGTTCGGTTGACGGCTTCCACTAGGATTCCAAATTCGTCCTTGCGCTTGACTTCCATCGGCTGAACGGTCAAGTCGCCGGCGGCAATGCGATTCATCGCCGCCGTTGTCACCTTCAACGGCCGAGTTAAATTGCGGATAAGTGCCCAAGCAAGCACAGCAACGATAACTAGTACGACAATCCCGAGGTTAAAAATAATGATCGAGGTTCTGACCGAAACTTCCTCAATGTGGCCGTTGCTCTGCTCGATGGCTGCATGATTAATTTCATATAAATGTGCAATCGAGGCCTTAGCCTGCTCAAACCCGGTTGAGACATCTTCGGAATATTTTTGCTGCTCTTCTTTACTGCCTTGTCCGCTGTTTAATTTGTCAATGCCGGTCATGAATTTGCTCCACGCCCCGTCAAGCTCTGCATACAATCTTCTGTCCTCATCAGTTTGAACCACGCTCTCGTAATTGGCTATTCCTTCATTGATTTGGATCAACAGGGAATCCATCGCGGCCTGAAGCTGCTTTGATTGCTCCGGATCATTAGCGGTTAGAGATTGATAATAGCTGCTCAGGAATAGTTCGATATTTAAGTTGATCCTATCGATCGTAGCAATACCGTACATCGATCGATGGGTGAGTTCTTTCGTGAAATTCGCCATTTTGTTAATCTGGAATAACCCTACTACGGCCATGACCGCAACAAACAATAAAATGATGGAAAATGACCCGATAAGCTTGGCTCTGACTGATTTCATGCTGTTCCTCCTAAATGAATCGAATCGATATTTTCCTTATATATCGACATAATTCGCGTTATTATTTAGAGGAGTGTTTGGACTCTACGTACGACTCTCCGATAACTTGCGAAAGCATATACTCGCCCGCAGGGAGCGATTTTTCCAGAAACATCTCTACCTCATGCTGCTCAAGATCATACATGACTTCTATTTCTTTAGAGAACAGGCGCTGTTCTCTCATCAGGAGTGCTGCCATATCCGGAACGGCGCGCGCTTGCAGGGACTCTGATTCCAACACTTGCGACAGAGCCTTCACATAGTCGGTTAACGATCTTGCTCCAACGATTTTCACGCCCTTATTGTCTTTATTGACCATGATTATCGTTGGGAAGCCCCGCACTCCAAGCGACCGGGACAGCTCGAAATCTTCCTCCAGCAAGCTCTGTGCAGCCGACGTTGCGGCTTGGTCTACAATATCGGCTCCATCCAATCCCATCTGGCTGACGATATCGGCCAGAACCTCGTCCGCCCCGATGTTTCTATTAAAGGCAAATACAGCTTCTCTCGCCCGCCGCAAAAACGTGTTCGCCAGCTGCTCATTCTGCTGCTGAAGAACTTTATATACTCGAGAAGGGATATATGAGGATTGCACGGGATTATCGAGCCATAACGAGCCATCGATTGGCATGCGGGAATGCTCCCCTACTTCACGCCAGTGACCGGCCACGTCTGCCGGGCTGTTAATTCCGTTCTTTACATCGGCAAAGCCATTCCAGCTCTCCAGCAAACCTCCCATCACCGTGCGGATTTGGAAATAATGGCCGTACTGCTCCTGAAACTGCCGCAATACAGGCTCAAGTGCCCAACAATGGGAGCAGATTGGGTCGGTAACGTAGTAGAGCTGGATCTTCTTCTCAGGCTCATTTAAATCAATAAGCTCCAGTGTGTCATCACCAGCTTCTCCGCATACTCCCGTCTGTAAATCACACATCATATTCTGGGTTGTCATCGTTATCTTCCTCTTTTCCGTGTAGATTCTCATATTGCTGGGCCCATTTCTGGATAGGCGCTAGCGCAGCCGATAAGGAACGGCCTTTCTCCGTCAATTCGTACGAGATAGTGACCACGGGATTAGCCGTAACCTTTTTCTCAATTAAACCGTAATCGATCAGCTCCGCCAGCTTCAAAGACAAGGCCCTTGAAGTGATGTCCGCCAGATCTCGCTTCATATCCGAGAAATGAGCCGAACCATTCGCGCACAGGGACAGATAGTGCAGGATCAATCCGTTCCACTTCTTTCCGAGAATGCGGAAGGAGTACTCTAAGTACGGGCAAACTTGAATAATTATCGCCTCCTCACTTCGATATATTTATTATATTTAATATAAAAAAATAAAGCAAGTATAAAAAATATACAAAAATTAATACAGTATTGTACTCGCTCCGATAAAAATAGGGGATATATCCGAAAAATTTACATTTGCATGGAGTGTGCGGAATGGCAGAATCTTTTGTGACAATTTGGCAGCGGCTTGGCATCGAGCCCACAAACGATATCAAAGAAATTAAACAGGCTTATGCAAAGCGGCTTCAGGTTAATCATCCGGAAGAGAACGCCGAAGGGTACCAGGCGCTCCGCGAGGCTTATGACCGGGCAATAAAGCTAGCCAGGCAGCGGATGGGTCATGAAGAAGATTACATCCCGGTCCAATCCATAGAGCAAGAAGAGCGGGAGCGAGAAGGACAAGAGGGTCAGGAGGACGATGAGAACGCAGGGGCTTTCAATGTTCCCTCTAGGCTTCCGCGTGATGCCAGGGTCGCGTTGTCGGAAACGGAGCTTCATGAATCTGGGGATTCCATTGGAAATGTCGATGAGTTCATTGCGCAAGCGATCGCTATATATGACCATTTTCCAACCCGGATTTCAAGAGACGCTTGGATCGAGCTGCTCAATTCCAGGATAGCTTGGAACATCTTTAATAAGGATGAAATTAACCAGCGCTTGTTCGAGGTACTGAAAAGCCGCCGCTATTTGCCCCAAGAAGTGTGGCAGCTGTTTGAGGGCTTCTTTGGTTGGAGACACGAGATTACGGAGCGTCGGGAAGAGCAAGAATACCCCGGAGCCGTTTCTTTTCTGGAGTACTACGCCAAACAGTTGATTGAACCTGGGCTGAGATATGAATTTCTGCTAGGAGCAGGCGATATCGA
This sequence comes from Paenibacillus sp. YSY-4.3, assembly GCF_054767475.1. NCBI lineage: Bacteria > Bacillati > Bacillota > Bacilli > Caryophanales > Paenibacillaceae > Paenibacillus > Paenibacillus sp. YSY-4.3. The sequence continues at coordinate 698,987 of NZ_BAABMC010000001.1, forward strand.
CTACGATCGATTTTTAAGATGCCGTTATAAGGGCTTTCAAGCGCTATTCGTCAATGACTTGAAAGAAGCAGGGAAGTTTCTTGAAGAAGCCTATGGAATTTTTGCAGATGATCCCGATCTGATCCGTTTGCTGGGCGAATATTACTGGCGAATGGGGAACGAAGAACAAGCGCTGCAGGCTTACGAGAGGCAGATCAGAGTCGTGCCGGAGGAGATGGAGGGTTATTTTGCTCGGGCCCGGATTTGCTTCCGGCAAGGACAATATGCCCGGGCCGCCGAGGACTATCAATGGGTGCTGGCCCATACATCGACTCTGATGGATGCCAAGCTTGCACTCGGCTATTGCTGGTTGAAACTAGGCCAAGAAGACAGGGCCAGAGCATGTTATCTGGAGGTAGCAGGGCAAGCAGAACCTGCCTCCCTGGAGGGAGCTCAGGCGCTGCAAGGCTTGGCTAAGGTTCAACCGGAGCATGTAAGGAAGTTGTACGGCGAACGGAAAGCAGCTAGACGGCGGAAAATCAAGCTGAAATTTTCGTGGCTGCAAATATGCGTACTTGCATTCACATTACTCATCTTCGGTTGGTACGTGCATTCCCTAATAGTGGAGACAAACATAAAGGAGATTGCTCCGATTGTTAGCCTTGAAGAGCTGGAGAGTGCAGGGAAAAACAACTATGTATCCATAACTCTAACGGACGTACTGGACATTGGGTTAGGCGTATATGAACTGCAAATGGGCAAAATGCAGGGAACTACAATGATTCAGGGGAGATCTACCACGGAGAAGAATCCGCAATATTATGGCTCTGCCAAGAGCTATATTTACATTGGAAACTTTGAAGGGCAGCATGTCGTATTTTTATCGGAAAAATGGCTTGGAAATAGCGGATCGCTCCTAGAGCGACCCGTGACCATCTCCGGGTATACCCGTATACTAAAATCCACGAATGTTGACTCTGCTGTATCTTTTTATCTTAAGGAGCTGCCCGCCAATACCGAGAAGCCGCAGGAGCTCTATCCGAAATATATCGAAGAAAGCCCGCAGCTTAAAAATAAGTCTATGGTCGGCAGGGGCAATTCGTTCGCTTTCTACTTATTTCTATGTTTTGTAACTTGGAGTCTTCGTTTGCATTTTAAGAAGAAAAGAGTGCCGGAAGCTGCTTATTCGGAAAGGACTAGCCCATGATCGGAGTATTGAGAAGTAGAATTTTTTATTGTGCGATGACGGACGCACTGTTTTTGAATGACCCGCTGAATGATCACAGTGTTGGGAGCTTGAATCGGCTTAGTGTGTTGCCCAGTCATTTGCTCGACAATTGGATGTATCATCACTACGGGATCAAGAATTCGATTACTTGCGACAGAAAGCTGAAATGGCTGCTGTACGAGGGATACAGATCAGAGTTCAACCGATTGAGGGCTAGTCTGGCTGCCTTGCCAATGACGGAGCGCGATCTGTACATTGCAGCTCTGCCCGATTCGGATGAGCGGAAAAGCAAATTGTTGCGGGTTAATCGGCTCATGCCTTTTTTAATTCCGTCAGGGATTGCGGCTTATGATTACGCGCTATATCTGGCCGTCGCTCAGACTGGCGTCAGATTGGGTTATTTGGCTTTTAATGAAGCCAGAGTATTCTCCCGGGAAATTGCCAAGCTGGCTCAGGGCCAGTATGAGAGCTGGGACGAATATCATCTTGCCTGCATCGCCGGAATGCAATATCTCAGCGGCAACGATAGATCTCAAGACGATGATTACAGCACGTATATGCACACGCGAATGCTGTCCCGGAGGCTCAGTCCCAGCAGATGGATTAGTTGGCGTGCCAGATTGTAGCAAACAACAAGGAGGCATGATCCATTGGATCATGCCTCTTGCGATGATGCTGCTGACTCATTCCATGGGCGCTTAATGGAACAGCTTGTGGATGTCTATCATATGCTCCATCGCCAGGTCATAACCATGCTGGCAAGTATCGCGCAGCTTGCTGACATCCTTCTCGAAGCTGTTAAGCGGCACCTTCGGACGTATAATGACCGCTTGCCCTTCTTGCTCCAATCGTTCGCAGTAGGCGACCGTCTCATTATAACGTGCATGTCTCGTCAGCAATATTTCCTCCAACAGCGGGTATTTGCGCTTTAATAATCTGGCTACTACTGCATTTTGCTTGCTGAATGCTTTTACGTAGCCTTTCGGCTGGGTCAAAATGATTAAATGCTTATCATTGCCGTCCTCGACTGCCTTGCGGATCGGAATCGGGTCCGTTAACCCGCCGTCATAGTATTTGGAACCGCCCATTTCGATTGCCGGGAAAAACATCGGGATGGCGCAAGTAGCTCTGAGCATGGTCATTGCTTCGTCGATTTGCAGGCCATCCATATATTCCGGCCGGCCGGTCATCGCGTTGGTAACGCCGACAAGCAACTTGCCCTCATAGCTGTTGAATGTTTTCATATCGAAAGGGATCAATTGGCCCGGAATTTCGCCAAATATGAAATCCAGCCCGAACAGGCTGCGATGGCGGATAAAATTCCGGTATCCAATGTAGCGGGGATCGTTGCGGTATTGCTCTACAATATCCAGGTTCCTCCGCTTCTGACGGGATATATAGGAGAATCCGTTGCTGATTCCGGCTGATACCCCAATGCAATAAGGGAACATGACTTCCTCGTCCAGCAGCGCGTCCATAACGCCTGCGCTGAAAATCGGACGCAGGGTTCCCCCTTCCAATATCAAGCTTGGCACTTTTTACTCACCTCATCAGGTACACACTTATATTCATAGTTTAATGTCGCAGCTGTTTATTATCAAACGTGACGGATATGATTTTTGCTGCGGGAATAAAGACAAGCCTTTTGTTTGTATCGCGGATTTCGAAGTTGTCACTATGAACGGCCACCAGCGTTCCGGGAATATTTAAGCTGATCGTCTGAATGGCAAGGGACTCGCCGGCGAATTTACCGAGCCGATCTACCGTCTCGGAATCGGGGAAGGTAGCCGCGGCAAGCAGGCTTTCCAAATGTCCGACCCGCTGCTCCAGAAGCTCTAGCCCAGCATGCAGCAGGCGGAGCTCCAGCCTGCGCCGTCTGAACAAACGGCTGAAGATGCCCATCACGGATCCCTCCTTGCTGTTTTGATGTGAATCGCAATATATCGTATGCTCAGTAGATTCATAGAGTTTGGACAAGAGTGCTGTTAAGCGGGAAAAGTTATTTTAAGATATTAGTAAGTGTAAAAATGCGGTATGATATATATATTGATAGTCATTAATTCTAAGGAGAGAAGCAGGCCATGATTAAGCATATTGTATTGTTCAAGCTAAAGGATTCTTCGCCGGAGAGCATTGAGAGAACGGCTGGCGTTCTTCGCGATATGGAAGGAAAGATCGAGCAGCTTCGCAGCATTGAGGTGGGGATCGACGTCGTTAAATCCCCGCGCTCTTACGATATTGCGCTCGTTACTACGTTTGATTCCCTCGAGGATCTGCAGGGCTATCAGGTACACCCTGTACACAAGAAAGTGATCGAGCATATGGCGGAAGCCAGAGAAAGCCAGGTTGCCGTTGATTTCGAATTCTAAACGGCACATGGAAGGAGGAGACTTTCGTGTATTACGTCAATCGAGAACAAATCGAGCGCAGATTACATATGCTGCCGGAAATTGTACAAGTCCTGAACTCGTCGGATTCGTTAGAGGCTCAGGATGCAGGGCTTCTTGAACGCTACGCCATTGAGAGAGCGCTTCATTTGGCGCTAGAAATCGTTACGGACGTAGGGAGCTATTTAATCGACGGCTTTATTATGAGGGATGCAAGCAGTTATGAAGACATCATCGATATTATGCTGGACGAGAAAGTGGTGGACGCTAGCCTGCATGCCGTCCTGATCGAACTGGTACGCCTTCGCAAGCCTTTGGTGCAGGAATACTTCGCTGTCGACCGCGGGGCGGCCTCAGGGCTCTTGAAGCAGCTGAAGGAAGCAGGGGCGCTTACTGCCTTTGCTGATCGCGTCCGCGCATATTTGGATCAGGAAGGAATCGAGATCTAACCGGCCTGCAGGAAATTAGCCCAAAATGTCTTCTCTTTAGTTGTGTCGAAACAAGCATCTGCTGCTTATAATGAATTAACTATATAGGCACTAGCCCTGATGTACGGGCGGTCCGCATGAGGAGAGATGTATCGTGAGCAAAGGGAACAAAGGATGGATATGGGGCGCAGCCATCGGTACGGTCGTTGGTTCGGTTACGGCGCTGCTGCTTGCTCCCAAGCCGGGAAAAGAGCTCCGCAAGGATATTGCCGACGGGGCGCGTCAGGTCGGAGAGAAAACGGGTGAAATTGCCGGCAAGGTTACTGAGCAGAGCGCTCAGTTGGCCGAGATTGTGAAAGAAACCGCTGGAAATCTCATTCAGGACATTCAGGCTTGGCGCGAGAGCAAAGGCGAGGAGGAGAGCTCGGGCGAAGGCAAGGAAGTGCAGATCTCCGCGATCATTGTGGAGAACGAGGCTGAAGAAGCGGAAGCATTCACTTCCGAAGCGGCTGAAGTGGCTGAAGCTGTTGAGCAGACGGTTGCGGCTACGGATGAGGATAAGCTTCAGTCATAATCGTATAGCCGGATATGATGATGAAAAAGACCCTGCAGGGTCTTTTTTCTCGCATTTAGCGGGACAGGCTCCCGGGTTCGTTCCTTGTCACGGGTAATATTAATTAGTACACTTTAGGATGAACGGTCATAAAGTAACGTAGAGCATCTAAACTATAATAAAAGGAAGCGGTATGTTCGTGCAGCAAGCCATCGCAATATTAGACTCGGGGGTTGGCGGTCTTACCGTGGCCAAGGAAGTCATGAGACAGCTCCCTAGAGAGAAGATCATCTATTTCGGGGATACCGCCCGAACTCCATACGGGCCGCGATCTCCGGAAGAGGTCACGTTATTTACCGAGCAGATCGTGGACTATTTGATTCAATACAATCCGAAAATGATTGTTATCGCGTGCAACACTGCAACAGCAGCTGCACTCGAGCATATTAAGAAGAAGGTTAGCATCCCGGTCATCGGGGTAATACATCCTGGAGCAAGGGCTGCGATCAGCGCTACGAAGACGGGCAGGGTCGGCGTAATCGGCACGATCGGCACGATCAATAGCGGAGCCTACACCTCAGCCTTGAAGGAGCTGAATCCCGCGATTGACGTGGAGAGCGAATCCTGTCCGAATTTCGTCCCCCTAGTGGAGCAGGGGCAATTTGAGACGCCGGAGGCGAAGCTGGTCGTGGAGCAATCGCTGCAGGAGATGAAGCAGCGTCCGATCGATTGCCTGATCCTAGGATGCACGCATTATCCTTTCCTGAAGCGAGCGATTCAGGACGTTATGGGACCGAAGGTGAAGCTGATCAGTTCCGCAGACGAGACCGCGCGTGAGATCAGTACGGTGCTATACCAGAAGGGGCAGCTGGCCCGGGGCAATGAAATTCCGATTCATCAGTTTTTTTGCAGCGGGGATTCTGAAATGTTTAGCAAAATCGCCCGCCAGTGGCTGGGGGAGCAGATCGAGCTTACTCCCATCGTATGGCAGGTTTCCACGCCTTCCTAAGCTGGAAAATGCGAACAACCTTTGCCGGTAGGAGGCTATCCGGCAAAGGTTTTTTTGTAATATTACAAGAAAAGAACATCCCAAAATGATGAAGGAGGATTAGGATGCAGCTGCTCGCTATGTTAACGATGTTGATCGATCATGTAGGACTGCTCTTTTTTCCCGATCAGCCCCTCTGGAGAATCATTGGTCGTATCGCATTTCCCTTATACGCTTACGCTTTGGTGCAAGGGCATCGGCATACATCCTCGCACCGCAAATATGTGCTCCGGATGCTGGGCATTGCGGCGTTGTCGCAAATTCCGTATCAGCTGGCTTTCGATACGAACAATTTGAATGTCGTCGCCTCGCTGTGCGTTGCGGCAATTCTGCTCCGCGTACTCGATAGACTGTCTCCAGGCTGGATATCCTTCGCGCTGATTGCCCTGATGTGCGCCTTGTTCGAAGTCTTTCCGTTCGAATATGGGGCATATGGACTGCTTCTCATGCTTATATTCAATTATATGAAGCCTGGTTCGATGCTCGTCGGAATGCATTTGCTTCTGAATCTGGCTGCGCTAATTGCCTATGGCTGGGTCATTCAGCTCTTCAGCATCATTCCGACAATGATCATTGCGTACGGGCCGAATTTATGGAGAAGGCTGGAGTCGTGGCGCGTGCCTCGCTGGCTCTGGAGAACGTTCTACCCGGCGCATTTGGCCGTGCTTGCTGTGATCGTTCACTTTATTGGCGAGTAGCTGCAGGCTGACCCGGCGTTCGATAAAGGAGGAAAAAAGGTGTTGACGTCAGTAAGCAAGAACCAGGAGTTCATCGTGCAAGTCCATGAAGGGTATCGCTATGAGGACGGCATAGCCGATATGAGACAAATGCAGGATCGTTACGACAGCTTGAGGCGCGTGGAGATCGGCAAAAGTGTGCTCGGCAAATCTATCGATGCGCTCGTTCTAGGGAGCGGCGAGGAGTGCGTCCATGTGAACGCCTCGGTGCATGCCAATGAGTGGATTACTACGCCGCTGCTGCTCCGTTTCATCGAAGAACTGGCGGCTGAGCTGGGGGCTTCAGCCTGTAACGGAGTTGCCAGCAGCCTGACCGAAGATCTGCTGGGTCGAATAACGCTATGGGCGGTACCGATGGCCAATCCGGACGGCATGAATTTGTCGCAGGATGGTGTATGGCTGGAATGTCCCTACAGGGAGCATCTGTTATCGTGGAACGGCGGCGTGGAAGACTTCAGCCGCTGGAAGGCGAATATCCGCGGCGTCGACCTTAACGATCAATTCCCCGCGGGCTGGGAGGAGGAGCGCGCCCGGCGCAGTACAGTCGGTCCAGCTTCCCAGGACTATGGGGGAATCGCGCCGCTATGCGAGCCGGAAGCTGCTGCGCTCGCCAGCCTAACGCGAAGGCTGCGGTTCAGCAGAGTAGCGTCGCTTCATACTCAAGGCCGTGAAATCTATTGGAATTACAGGGATCTTGAGCCGGATGGCTCCGAAGCTTTGGCCGACCGGCTAGCCCAGGCCAGCGGATATAGAGCGGTGAAGCTTACAGGCAGCGATGCGGGTTACAAGGACTGGTTCATCAGCGAATTCCGCCGTCCCGGCTTTACGATCGAAGCGGGGGTTGGCGTCAACCCGCTGCCGACAGAGCAGTTCGAGACGATTTATGGAGAAATTAAGCCGCTGCTGGCCGAGTTTATCCGGGGGTAACCCCGGGTTTGTTTTTTAAATTGGCGTAGTTTAGGGTATTGTATTGGTAAGCATGGCAGGCAATAATGAATGCAAAGGTGCAAAGAGGAGGGAAGCAGCTATGAATTGGAGAAGATTGTGGTCGATTCGGCATTGGTCGCATATATTCCGCCGTGTTCCAAGGCTGCTGGCTTCATCGCGGGTTCCTGTATCGGACAAGCTGCTGCTTATCGTCCCTGCCCTGGCCTATTGGGTGCTGCCGGACGTACTGCCGTTTATTCCGATAGACGATATGGCCGTAACCATGCTGCTGATGGACTGGTTCGTCAAGAGGGCCGAGCGCAAGCACCCGCTGACCTAGAGGGGATACATGCTTGCGTGAACTGTTGACATTCTTTACAATAGGAATGTTAGGTAGTCATAAGAAGATAGGAGCGATCATATGAGCGTAAAAATTACCCGCAATGCGGCGAAGGTGATAAAGAGGGAATTGGATAAGGAAGAGAACAAGGGTCTTGCACTGAAAGTGTTCATCACCCATGCTCATGGGGATCACGCCCATTACGGCCTCGATTTGGTCAAGCCTGCCGAGACGGACTCCATCATTGCTACGGATAAAGAAATCAACGTCATTATTGATCTGAACGAACCGCTTCTTGAAGGCGTGAAGATCGACTATCTATATTTCCCGCAGGAAGGCTTCGTTATTACGAATCCATCCAAAGGGAATCACGGCGACCACTAGCACTTTGAAAGAAGAAGGGATTCAACATGGCTAATGACATTCGCATATGCGAAAAATGTAATCATATACGGATGAAGACGTTCGTGCCCAAGCTGCAGAAGCTGGCGCCGGATGCGGAAATCAAAATCGGCTGCAAATCTTATTGCGGTCCATGCGGCAAGCGGGCGTTCGTATATATTAACGGACGCTACATCAGCGCCCCGACCGAGGACGAGGTGCTGGCCAAAGCGGCTCCTTTTGTGAAGAAGCCCAAATAAAGCGTTTAAAGAAGCTGTCCAATAAGAAGAGCTGCTTATTTCTCTTAGCGAGATAAGCAGCTCTTCTTATTTGGAACAAGGCGCGGACATGAAAGGATAAGCTCAGCGATACTCGTGGATCAGATTGTATTGGATGACCCGATCCGATATGGACAGGCGCAGCTTCGCTTCCTCATGACCTCGACGGCACTGCTCTAAACCCGTTAGCTCTCTAGTGTCGAGACTGTAGCATTCCCCGTGCTCGAACAGGCCATCGGCGGAAGGAGTATAGTACACGCGCCCGTCGGTAAATGCCCCCGAGCGCAGCACGACGAAACGGTCTCCGTTTCCGAATAAATCGTTGCCCATCATGTAGTAGGAATCGGCCTTAATCCCGAGCAGATGAAGAAGAGAGGGGGCCATATCCAGCTGTCCCGCCGGCTCCTGATATACGCCAGCTTGTCCGTTGTCCGGCAGATGAATAATGAGGGGCACCTGATTCATGATTTGATGCATGTCGAGTTCCGATAAAGTTCTGCCCAGGAACTGCTCGTAGGGCTCTTTATCCTTAAGGGAATTATCATGATCCCCGTATACATATAGAATCGTATGCTCCCAAATCCCCTTTTGCTTCATTCCTTCGATGAGCTGCCCCAAGGCTTCATCGGCATAGTGCACGGATTCTAAATAGTTGCCGAAGATGGTTCCCTTGAGTTCGCCGACATCAAGCTTGCGTTCTGAAGCAGGCAACTGATAGGGGTGATGGCTCGTCAAAGTTACGAGAAAGGCATAGAACGGCTGCCGGTTGTCCCGAGTCATGAAATCGAGTGACTGGCGGTAGAAGGATTTGTCCCCGAGCGACCAGCCGAGCGGTTCATCCATCACGTAGTGCTTTTTGTTATAGAAATGATCATAGCCCATCGCCTTGTACATCGCATTGCGGTTCCAGAAGCTGCCTTCGTACGCATGGTAGGCTCCTGTTTCGTAGCCGTGTTCGCCGAGTATTTGCGGGAGCATATTGTAATCGTGATTCGGAAAGCGGACGAATACCGAGCCTGTGGGCAGCGGGTGCAGGGAGCTGTTTGAGGAAAAATCAGCATCCGAGGTGCGTCCTTGCCCTGTCTGATGGTAATAGCCCGCAAAGTACATGCTGTCCTTCATGAGTTTATTGAGATGAGGCGTAATTTCCTCTCCGCCGATCTGCTTCCCGATCACAAAATTCATCAAGGCTTCTACCTGGACGACGATGACATTGTTGTCCTTATACGCTGCAAAAGTATCATTATGCTCCTTGCGCTTCTCTGCTGCTCCGCGGAACCATTGCTTGATTTCCTCGTGTTCTTCTGCGTTTAGCGCAGGCCTGCTGCTCAGGTGCTCTTTGGCGTAGCGGTAGGCATCGTAATAATGGAACCCGAGCAGCCCGGTGATGTTATACAGGGACAAATTCCACCAGTTGCCCGTAAACAAATTGCCAGCCCAGGTGTTCTTGTAATGCTGGATAGGTCCCATCGTCAGGACATATCCAAGCACAAAGGCCAGCACTCCCGTAAGCAGGCGGATCATCGGCCGTTTTCTTCCTTTTGCAGCGGCATAGTGAATCCCGGCATTACTGTCATGACCTAAATGCTCTGATTTGAGCCGCCGGCGAAGCAGCCGGGCGCTTATTATTGCAGCTGCTATGAGCCAATCGGCAGCAAGCCATAAATCGCTTGGGAGAATCAGGGAGGATATACTCTCTCCAAGCTCTCCAACCTGTCCCGCTTGAAGCAGGACTGGCACCGTGATAAAGTCGCGGAAGTACCGGTAGTACACAAGGTCAGCGAATATAACGCCCGTAAGCAGGACATTCAGCAGCGCAAGGGCTGTCGAACGGGCACGGGCACTCAGCCATAGCGTCCAGAAGGAGGCGAGGATGAGCGATCCGATCGCGATCATATTATCCAGCCGATTCATGTCAATATTGTTGGCATTTAAGTTGTGATGCAGATAGCGGAGCTTCCAGAACAAGGCGAAGACGAACAACGGATACTCGAGATGGCAATAGCGTACCACGCCCAGATTCAGCTTCCGCAGCAGACGCATAAAGCTGGATTTCGATGAATAGTTTGGATGCCTCGGCACAGGTCTTCAACTCCTTTTAAAGGGAAACCCCTTCCCGGGCATTATTGCCGCGGAGGAAGGGGACCAAGAAATTGCAGGTATTGGCATTCGATTCGGCCGTTGAACAGTTTGCGGCGTTTGTCTGCCTTGCGCTGAAAATCATGCTCAAATTGCTTAGTAGGCGTGAGCGCAAAGAACGACCAGGTCGGAAGCCCGGCAGCCACCCGGCCAAGCTGGGAAATCAGCTTGCGGACTTCCTTCTCCTCACCGATCCGTTCGCCGTACGGCGGGTTCGTGATCAGGCAGCCGTAGTCGCCTTGCGGCTGTATTCTGGCCGCGGGCAGAGTCTCAAAAATGATCTCCTTGCCGAGCCCGGCGCTCTTGGCGGCAGCGTTGGCTACTTCGATCGCTTTCGGGTCGATGTCGCTGCCGGCGATGTTCAGCGGGATATCATCCTGTACTGAGTCGAATGCTTCCTCGCGCGCCTGCTGCCACAGTTTCTCGGGCAGAACGGGCCAGCCTTCAGCATTGAAGGAGCGGCGCAGCCCGGGAGCGATATTCCAGCCGATCATCGCGGCTTCGATAGGCAATGTTCCTGATCCGCAGCAAGGATCATAGAAGGGGCGCGACGGATTCTGGTTCCAGCGGCTGAGCAAAATCATGGCGGCAGCCATAGTCTCCTTCAGGGGAGCCTCGGTTGCCAGCTTGCGATAACCGCGTTTATGTAATGCAGGTCCGGTCGTATCGAGCGTTAGCAGGGCTATGTCATTCAGCAGGTTGATTTCAATGACGTAACGGGGTCCTGTTTCCTCGAACCATTCGGTACGGTAGGATTCCTTGAGCTTCTCGACAATCGCTTTTTTGACGATTCCCTGGCACGCAGGAACGCTGCTCAACTGGGATTTGTGGGAACGTCCTTCGACGGGAAACTCGCCATGGGCTGGAATCCAATCCTGCCAAGGGAGCGCCTTCGTTCCTTCGAACAGCTCGTCGAACGTGACCGCAGAGAATTCGCCCATTTTGATCAGCACGCGGTCTGATGTGCGCAGCCATAAATTGCAGCGGCAAATGTCGATGAAATCTCCGGTAAAATTCACTCGCCCGTTCTCGACCTTCGTGTCTTCGTACCCCAGCTCTTTTAGTTCCCTAGCTACGACGGCTTCGAGTCCCATGGGGGAGGTCGCGATTAATTGCAGTGGACCTGGCATATAAAAATATCAACTCCGTTTTATCAGTTGTAGTCATCGTCTAAAAACCATACAATTCAGTATAGGACAATGTCAATGAAGATACAAACGGATTCAGCAAGAATTCGGCTGAGAGGAGCATCTGATTTTTATGTTAACCCCTGAACAATACAGCGAGGAATTATACGCTGAGGATGAACAGTTGAATAAAGTGAAGCAATCGATTGAAGAGAGCGGAATCAGAGACGTATCGGTCGTCCCGGGTTACGGCAGGCTGCTGACCTTGCTGGTCAAGTCCTCCGGGGCCAAAGCGGTTCTGGAAATCGGCGCGCTGGGCGGATACAGCGGAATATGCCTGGCAAGAGGGATTTCCGAGGGAGGGAAGCTGCTGTCTTTGGAGCTCAAGGAGGAGAATGCGGCTCTGGCCCGCGGCAATATGGCGGCAGCCGGGTACGGGGAGATCGTGGACTACCTGGTTGGTCCGGCCTTGGACAGCCTGATCGAGCTGGAGCGGCAGGGGCAGCGGTTCGACTTCTTTTTTATCGATGCGGACAAAGAGAACTATCCGGTATATTTGGAGTATGCGATTAAATTGGCTCTGCCCGGAGCGATCATCGCCGGGGACAACACGCTGCTTCGCGGCCGTACCCTGAATCCGGACAAAAACGGCCCCGCCGTGCTCGCCATGCGCAAATTCAATGAAATGATAGCCCGTGACGAGCGCCTGCTCAGTACTTTCCTCCCGGCCTTTGACGGGCTGGCCTTGGCGCTGGTCAAATAGCAGATATTTATTCTGCGGCGTGGTGAAGGCGTGGTGAATATGTACGGTACAAAGAAATAACCTCGCCAAAGCGGCGAGGTTATTTTGCATGGAAGGGAGACATGTTTCTCAGCCTTGCTTCAGCGAGGGCTGCTTCGGCTTCGCGTACAGCTTCAACCGGACCCAGACCGTGTTGCATAGGAGAAGCACGCCGGAAATGATGAAGATGCCCTCGATGCCGATATAACCGGACAAAAAGCCGCCGATCAAAGCGCCGAGCATGTTCCCGAGGGCCAGCGTACTGCTGTTGAAGCCGAAGGCCCGGCTTTCCATGCCATCGGGCGTATAATGCCGGATAAGCGCGTTGACGCTGGGCAGGAGTCCGCCCATAAATACCCCCATCAGAAAGCGGATGATGATGAGCTGCCAGACGCTTTGCACGAAGGCCTGGGGAATCAGCGTCGCGGCGGCCCCGATCAAGCAGTATGTTAAAATGCGGTGCGCTCCGACCTTGTCGCTGACCCTTCCCAGTACGGGCGAGGTAATCATGTTCGATATGCCAGTAGCGGCGGTGACCACGCCCGCCCAGAACGGCACGTTGGCGGCGATGCCGTGCAGATGCTCCACATAAATTGGCAGGAGTGACATCGGGCTCAGCATGGCGAATTGCAGCAGGAAGGTCACCGCAAACAGCGCCGTCAGCTGAGGCGTTTTGTTCAGTTCCATGAATCCTTGCAGAATAGAGATTTGCGGGACATGAGCCGCTTCCTCACGATCGAAGCTTTCGCGCACAAACAGCATGGCGAGAACGGAGGCGGCGAACAGCAGTATGCCCGTGATATAAAATATCGGCCTGAATCCGACCCATTCGGCCAGCAATCCGCCGATCAGCGGACCGAGAATCGTCCCGGCGACGATGCCGGATTGCACCACGCCCATCGCAAAGCCCATCCGCTCCTTGGGCGCGGTTCCCGAGACGAGTGCGACCGCGGCCGGATTGAATCCGGAAATCGTTCCGTTCAGCATGCGCAGGGCCAGCAGATGCCAAGGCTGAGTAGCGAAGCCCATCAATGTGATGACGATCGCCATTCCGAAGCCGGAACGCAGCAACATGATTTTGCGGCCGTATCTGTCGGCGAGCTTGCCCCAGATCGGCTGGAAAATAAAAGCTGTGGCAAAGTTCGCGGCAAAGATCGAGCCTGCCCACAAACCGATCGCTTGCTCGCCGTGCACATGCAAATCTCTTGCCAGGTATAGAGACAGAAACGGAGTGATCATGGTCATTCCTGCGTTGACAAGGAACTGGCCGAACCATAGTACAAGGACGTTCACTTTCCAGGTATTGTCCTTCACTTGTCCTCACTTCCTTTCTCTTTCCGCACGGTCTCGTTGTACCTCATTATTGTGCACAAACTTATTCAAGTATATCATAATGACGGCATCAGCCCGGTAAAGGATGTCATAGTATTGTCATCGGATAATGAAGTGTGACAGTTGTTACTTACTTTTAAAAAGGGCATAATGTAATTTAGGGAAATTTTAAATATTGGGGGCTTGCTTACATGAGTTACAATGACCGGTTTATTCGTGCCTGTCTTAGGCAGGAAGTTGATCGTGCTCCTGTTTGGTATATGAGACAGGCGGGGAGATACGATCCGGAGTATCGCAAGATCAAGGAAAAGTACAGCTTGCTTGAAATTTGCCTTCAGCCTGAGCTAGCTGCTGAAGTAACGCTTATGCCCGTCAAAAAGCTAGGCGTGGACGCCGCCATTTTATATTCAGATATTATGAATCCGGTTGCTTCTATCGGAATTGATTTTGATATCGTCAAGGATGTCGGTCCAGTTATCCATAATCCGATTCGGACGAAAGCCGATATTGACCGGCTGAAGCCGATTGACGTCGAGAAAGATTTGTCCCATATTCTGAAGACGATTTCGATCCTGGACAAGGAGCTGGACGTTCCGCTCATTACGTTTGCCGGAGCGCCGTTTACGCTCGCCAGCTATTTGATCGAAGGCCGTCCATCCAAGAACTACATCCGTACGAAAAGCCTGATGTATGGTGAACCGCAGCTGTGGCATAGCCTGATGGAGAAGCTCGGCGATATGGTGATCACCTATTTGCGCGCCCATATCAAGAACGGAGGCAAGGCTTTCCAAGTGTTCGACAGTTGGGTAGGCGCATTGTCGGCCAAGGATTTTGAAATCTATGTTTTGCCGACGATTAAGCGTATTTTTGCCGAACTGCGGGATTTAGATGTACCGAAAATTTATTTTCCTGGCGTGAGTTCGGGAGAACTGCTGCCGACATTGACGGGTCTTGAGACTGACGTGATCGGCGTGGACTGGCGCGTTCCGATCCGCGAAGGCCGCCTTCGGACGGGCGGTAAATATGCTATCCAAGGCAATTTAGATCCTTTAGTATTAACCGCGCCAATGGAAGTTATTAAAGAATATGCCCGGGAAATCATCGATCAGGGCGTCGAGTCGCCGGGATTCATTTTCAATTTGGGGCATGGACTGTTCCCAGAAGCATCCCTGGACAAGCTCCGCGAACTGACAGAGTACGTTCATGAGTACTCCGCTGAAGCTATCGCCCGACAGAAACAGCAAACGGTATAAATTATATTTAGAAGACAAAGACAGAGGTGAAGAGAGTCATGAGCAAAATTGGTGTATTGGTAATGTCTTACGGAACACCGGAGAGCTTGGACCAGGTAGAGGCCTATTATACGCATATACGCCGGGGTAATCCGCCTACGGAAGAACAACTGAAGGAGCTAAAAGACCGTTACGAAGCGATCGTTGGAGGTGTGTTTCCTCTTCGGGCCAACACGGACAGCCAGGTGGCAGGACTTCAGGAGACGCTGGATCGGCTTAATCCGAACAAGGATCAACAATTCGTATGCTATCAGGGGTTGAAGCATGCGCGCCCATTTATCGAGGACGGGGTAGCCAAAATGGCTGAAGATGGAATTACGGAAGCGATCGGCATCGTCCTAGCTCCCCATTATTCCGTGATGAGCGTTGGCGGCTATATCAAGCGTGCCCAAGCCAAAGCCGAGGAATGCGGCGTGAAAATGAAGTTCATCGAGAGCTATCATCTTCATCCGAAGCTGATTCAGGCCTTTGCCGAACGCGTATCCGCCAAGCTGGATTTGTTCGAGGAGGCGGGAGCCGAGCGCAGCAAGGTCAAAGTTTTGTTCAGCGCGCACAGCTTGCCGGAGAAAATCCTCGCCATGGGCGATCCTTACCAGGATCAACTTATGGAGACCTCCGCAGCCGTTGCGGAGCAGGCAGGAGCAGGCTCTTGGCAGTTTACTTGGCAAAGCGCGGGTCGTACCGCGGTGCCTTGGCTCGGGCCGGATATTCTCGATACGCTCCGCACCCTTAGCCAGGAACAGGTCGAGGATGTACTCGTAGCTCCGGTCGGTTTCGTATCCGATCACCTGGAAGTGCTGTACGACCTGGATATCGAAGCGAAGGCAATCGCCAAGGAGCTCGATATCCGGCTGGAGCGGATTGATTCTTTAAATACTGATCCGTTATACATGGAGACATTAAGTGAGGTCATCCTTAACACTTGGACAAAGGAATGAGTAGCATATGGGCGATTCGTCCCGCAAGGTAGTCATTGTTGGCGGGGGCTTGACCGGACTTAGCGCGGCCTTCTATATCCGCAAATTTTATAAAGAAAAAGGATGCAAACCGGAAATTACGATCGTCGAAAAGGAGAAAGTCCTTGGCGGCAAGATCGAAACTTTGCATCGCGACGGGTTCGTCATCGAGAAAGGGCCGGATTCGTTCCTGGCCCGCAAGACGGCGATGGTCGACCTGGCGAAAGAGCTCGAAATCGACCACGAGCTGGTCTCGACAAATCCCGAAGCGAAGAAGACGTATATCGTCAACCAGGGGCGGCTGCACCCGATGCCATCGGGACTAGTGCTCGGAGTTCCAACGGAGATCGGCCCCTTTTTGAAATCCGGGCTCGTCAGTTGGAGCGGCAAGCTTCGGGCGCTTACGGATCTCGTACGTGCTCCGCGGCAGAGCACGGAGGACGAGTCGCTTGGGGACTTTATCGAACGCCGCCTTGGAGCGGAAGTGCTGAGCAATATGACGGAGCCCCTGCTCGCGGGCATTTATGCAGGGGATACATATCGTCTCAGCTTGCAATCGACGTTTCCGCAGTTCGGTGAAATGGAGCGTAAATACGGCAGCCTGATCAAGGGCATGATGACGGGCAAGAAGCCCGTAGAGACGCATACCGGAACGAAGAAAAGCGCCTTCCTGACCTTCCGCCAAGGACTGCAAAGCCTGGTGCATGCCCTCGTGCATGACTTGGACGATGTGGAACAGCGGCTGGAAGCAACGGTTAGTGCGATTGAGCAGAGCAGCGGCGATCAAACTGGCTATGAGGTCGTTCTCGCTTCTGGCGAAAGAATTTCAGCCGATGACGTTGTTGTAACGACGCCGGCATTTGCCGCCGCTGATCTGCTGCGGCCGCTCGTTGACGTAAGCGAGTTAGACGCCATCAACTACGTATCCGTAGCGAACGTCGTACTTGCTTTCGAACGGAAGGACGTCAGTGGATCGTTTGACGGTTCGGGTTTCCTCGTTCCCCGCAAGGAAGGACGAAATATTACGGCCTGTACGTGGACGGGCGTGAAATGGCTGCACACGAGTCCTGAGGACAAGATGCTCCTTCGCTGCTATGTTGGACGCTTTGGCGATGAGGAGAAAGTGTCTTATCCGGACGATGAGCTGATTGCGTTGGTCAGGAAAGACTTGCGGGAGCTGATGAACATTACAGCGGAGCCGTTGTTCGCGGAAATTACCCGCCTGCCGAAATCCATGCCGCAGTATCCCGTGCATCATTTGCGGCATATTGCCGAGTTCAGGAACCGGCTGGATGAGATGCTGCCCGGCGTTTACGCTACCGGTGCGGCCTTTGAAGGCGTCGGCCTGCCGGATTGCATCCGCCAAGCCAAGGAGCTATCCGGACAAATGGCGGATAGGCTTGCCCACTAGAAATGGCTGAACAGGAATGACCGTTGAAATAAGGAACCCTTTCGCTTGAAAATAGGCGAGGGGTTCTATTTATTTGAGGTTACCTGATATAATAAAATCAATGGTGCAATGAATTTGCTCCTCATTTTTTTTGGCAAGATAAAGAATGAGCATTCAGGCCACCCGGGCTCTGAGCGAGAAATAAAGGAGTTTGCGATGTACCCACCAAGAACAGATAAATACCGGAAGCGAAAACAGGAGAAGCAGCGCAGGCAGAGTCGATTCTGGCTTACGCTCAACGTATCGCTGATCATAGCGATCATTGCTCTGGGCGCTTATTACTACGTGGGAGAGCGAATTGCTCCGAACACGGAGGGCAGCCAGAATCCGGCTTCTGTCCAACACCCTGCCGATCGCGTGGCGGATCCGCCGAACGAACGCGACGACCTGTCCAGGATGGATGAAAACAAGTCTGGCTATGATGCGGATCCGACGCAAAGCGTCGATCCGGCTGGCGGCAAGGCTGGCGAGGGGACGGATTCAAGCCAGCTTCCTTCCGATGAGGGGGAACTATACACGCCAGGCGAGCAGGAGCCTGAGGAGGAGATGCTGCATCTACATTTCGCCGGAGACACCATTTTCTCGGGAAGCATTGCATCGAAGCTGGAGAAGGAAGGCTATCATTATCCTTATGAGTATATTCGTGAATTGTTCGAAGGCGACGATTTAAGCGTGCTGAACCTTGAGACTCCGGTTACGGACCGCGGAACGCCTGCGGAGGATAAATCCTTCGTATTCAAGGCGCCGCCCAAAGCGTTGTCCCCGATGCGCGAAGCGGGCGTCGACGCCGTCAACCTGGCCAACAACCATACGCTGGACCAGGGCATTGAAGGACTGCTCGATACGATGAAGCATCTGCAGGACAACAAAATCCATTACTTCGGCGCGGGGAAAAATAAGCAGGAAGCCTATGCCCCTGTATACCTAGAACGCAAAGGGATCAAAATTGCGCTCTGCGGGTTCAGCCGCGTCATTCCTCAGGCAGACTGGGCGGCAGGCAAAAATAAGCCGGGCCTGGCCGTTGCTTATGATCCGGCGGAGGCCGTTAAAGCGATACAGAGCGCTAGGCAAAATGCCGACCTTGTCATCGTCGTGACCCACTGGGGAAAGGAGCGGACGACGGAGCTGGAGAAGCATCAGAGCTCACTAGCTCACGCCTTCATCGATGCCGGGGCAGATCTGGTCGTCGGCGGCCACCCTCATGTACTTCAAGGCATGGAGTATTATAAAGGCAAATGGATTATCTACAGCACTGGAAATTTTATTTTCACCAAGAAATCATCGGCTCCCGACACGTGGGATACTGCCGTGTTTGAAGCAACATGCACGAAGAAGGGCGATTGCCACATGAAATTGCTGCCGTTTCGTACGGAAATCGGCCAGCCGGTTCCACTGCAGGGCGAGGAAGGGGCACAGGTCTTCAGCAAAGTGGAGAGCTTGTCCAAGAATATCGCCATTGACGCCAGCGGAGCGGTACGCAGTCTAATTGATGGTTGATGAATGGCTGAAGGGAGGCCTCAGGAATGAACAACTTATGCGTAGCACACCGGGGCTTCTCAGGCAAGGCGCCGGAGAATACAATGGCTGCGATGCAAATGGCTATGCAGTATCCTTTTGTGCAGTGGGTTGAAGTTGATGTACAGCTAAGCAAGGACGGTATTCCGGTACTCATCCACGATTTCACGTTGAACAGGACGACTAGCGGACGCGGTCCCGTAAGGGAGAAAACGATAGAGGAACTGAAGCGGCTGGATGCCGGAAGCTGGAAATCTAAGGTGTTTAGCGGGGAACGGCTGATTACGCTCGATGAGTTCTTGAGGGCGATATGCGGAAGGCTGCGGGCCAATATCGAAATCAAGACCCGGGGGAATATGTACCCGGAAATTGAAGAGAAGGTAGTCGCGGAGATCAAACGTCATCAAATGGAGCATGATGTGGTGCTCACATCTTTCGAGCCGCGCATATTGGCCAAGATCAAAGAGATTGCGCACGGTATTCGCACCGGACTCATCGTCGAAGAAAGGCCTAAGGATTTGCTGCTGCGGTTGGAATTGCTGCGCTGCTCCTTTCTTTCGATCAGCCATCGCCAATTAACCGCTGAGCTCGCTTCCCGGGCGGCAAAGCTGGGGATTACAGTTATGGCCTGGACGATCGACGATGCGCGTACGATGCGGCGGGTTGCCGCGCTGCATGATGATATTCTCATATGTACGAACCGGCCTGATATATGGCAAGGGGCTATGCTTTAGATTGATCGAAATGAACTATTAGGAGGCGCTCCCTTAGATGAAACAATTAATCAGAAACATATATTGTGTTGGACGAAATTACAGGCTGCATATCGAGGAACTGGGGAATGATGTTCCATCCGAGCCGATGATTTTCATGAAGCCTTCGCATGCGGTTGTGCCGATGGACGGCAGCACGATTGAGCTGCCGGAGGGACGCGGGGAAGTTCATTATGAGGCTGAGCTCGTACTGCGGATCGGCCGGGAATACACGCCGGGGATTGCCGTCGATGATCTGGTCGACGTAGTCGCATTCGGCATCGACTTTACGCTTCGCGATGTTCAGAACAAGCTGAAGGACAAAGGGCATCCTTGGACAGCGGCCAAAGCGTTCCTGAATTCGGCGCCGCTGACGCCTTACATGGCTTTTCCAGGAGTGGAGGACACGGCAGCGCAAGACTTCGTGCTGCGCAAGAACGGCGAGGTCGTTCAGCGGGGCAATATTAAGAACATGATTTTTCCACTGCAGCAAATCGTCGATTATATTGCGAAAAATTACGGGCTTGGCGAAGGCGACCTAATCTTCACGGGCACTCCTGAGGGAGTTGGACCCGTTGTGGACGGGGACAAGCTGGAGCTGGACTACGGCGGCCAGGTACTCGGCAGCTGCACCGTCCAGCTTGGCTCAAGCTCGAATTCATAATATGAACTGGATCATTGGAGCGGTATGTGCGCTGGCTGTGTCAGCGGCGGCTTATTGGAAACGGTCGCTCAGCCTGTCGGGCCTGGCGGCTGCGGCCATCATGGGCACCGTATACTTCGGAGCCGGGGATTTGTTCTGGTTTGGGGTATTGCTCTTATTCTTTATTTCGTCAAGCGCATTCTCCAAGCTGAAGGCGAGCCGGAAGTCGGAGGCGGAGAAAAGCTACGCCAAATCAGGCACAAGGGACGCCGGACAAGTGATGGCCAACGGGGGGCTGGGGATGGCAGCCTGCATAGGCAATGCGCTCTGGCCCAATCCAGGATGGGCCTTGTTTTTTGTCGGAACGATGGCTTCGGTAACAGCGGATACTTGGGCGACGGAGTGGGGCAGTCTTAGCAGGAAGCCGCCGAGATCGATTATTAACGGCCAGCTGCTAACTCCGGGCACGTCGGGAGGGGTATCACTGCTGGGAAGTTCTGCGGCTTTGGCGGGAGCGGTATTTATTGGCGGGGCGGCCGGGCTGCTTGGACTATGGAGCGGCCTGGTGTCATATGTGCATTTGCCGCTATTAGGCTTCATCGTCATCGGCGGCTTGTCTGGCTTTGCCGGAGCGATGCTGGATTCTTATCTTGGGGCGTCGCTGCAAAGCATGTATCGCTGTCCGGTCTGCGGCCGCAGCGTTGAAGCGGCCAGTCACTGCGGGGAGGATACTGTGCCTCTGCGGGGCTGGAGCTGGATGAATAACGATATGGTGAACATGATCAGCTCGCTCGCGGCGGGCGGTCTTGCTCTGGCTTTGGGAAGCTGGCTGTACTGAAGGTTGCTTTAAGCTACGTATTTCATGCAAAGTAGGGAACAAAATGAATATTTTAACGGTTGAACAAATATCAAAGAGTTACGGGGAAAAGGTGCTATTTCAGGACGCGTCCTTCGGGATGGAGGAGCATGACAAAATCGGCGTAATCGGCGTCAATGGAACGGGCAAGTCCACCTTCCTGCGCATCGTTGCCGGGTTGGAGGCGCCGGATTCCGGCCGCATCGCGGTAAACAATGATGTTAGGATCTCCTGCCTGCCTCAAAATCCAGACTTCGATCCGGAGACGACGGTGCTGCGGCAGGTGTTCCAGGGCGGCGACCCGATGCTGCAGACTGTATCCGCATATATCGAAGCGGTGGAGCGGCTTGAGCTGAACCCGGCCGATGAACGGCTGCAGGCCGAGGTAACGAGACTGAGCCAGGAGATGGACCAGTTGCAGGCCTGGAGCTTGGAAAGCGAAGCGAAGAGCGTGCTATCCAAGCTCGGGATTACGGATTTCGGCGCGAAGGTCGGGGAACTGTCTGGCGGACAGCGCAAGCGGATTGCCTTGGCTTCGGCACTAATTGTACCGTCTGAGCTGTTGATTCTCGATGAGCCGACGAACCATATCGATAATGACTCGGTGGCTTGGCTAGAGTCTTATTTGCAAAGACGGCGCGGCGCGCTGCTTCTTATTACGCATGACCGGTATTTCCTGGATCGGGTATGTAATGTCATGTTGGAACTGGACCATGGGCGATTGTTCCGCTATGAGGCCAACTACAGCCGTTTCCTGGAGCTGAAGAGCGAACGGGAGGAGCGGGAGGCGTCTGCGGAGCAGAAACGGCAGAACCTGCTGCGCACCGAGCTGGCCTGGATTCGCCGTGGGGCAAAGGCAAGGACGACGAAGCAGAAGGCGAGAATTGAACGGTTCGAGAAGCTGCAGCAGGAGAAAACCGAATATAAAAGCGATCAGCTTGATATTTCGGTGGCCTCCACACGGCTGGGGCGAAAAATCGTGGAAATTTCCGAGTTAAGCAAGTCGGCCGGGGAGCGCCTACTGATTCGTGAGCTGACCTACACCGCCGTTCCCGGCGATCGTGTTGGCATTGTTGGCCCGAACGGCAGCGGCAAATCGACGCTGCTGAACATGATCGCGGGCCGCATTGAGCCGGATCAGGGCTATGTCGAACTGGGGCAGACAGTGAAGCTGGGCTTCTTCACGCAGGAGCATCAAGAAATGGATGACAAGCAAAGGGTCATCGAGTATGTCAAAGAGGAGGCCGAGGTCGTCTCGACGGCCGACGGCTCGCGGATTACCGCGGCGCAGATGCTGGAGCGGTTCCTGTTCTCTCCGACGATGCAGTGGACGCCGATAGCAAAGCTGTCGGGCGGCGAGAAGCGCCGGCTGTATTTGCTACGCGTCCTGATGGGCGCGCCGAATGTGCTGCTGCTGGACGAGCCTACGAACGATCTCGACATCCAGACGCTGACCGTCCTGGAAGCCTATTTGGACGAATTCCCGGGCGCCGTGTTCGTCGTATCCCATGACCGCTATTTCCTCGACCGTACCGTGGATAAAATTATGGCGTTCGAGGGAGAGGGCGTTGTAGCGCTTCATGTTGGCGATTACAGCGACTATGCTGATCGGGTACAGCAGTTCGCCAAGTCTGCCGATGCTGGAACCAATTCAGATGGCGTGAAGGGCAAAGCTGCGGCGGCTTGGGCTTCGGGAGACTCCGGAGGCGGGGCTGCGGGAAGTTCAGGAGGCCAAAAGGATCAATCCCGCGCCGAGCGAGTGAAGTTCAGCTATAACGAGCAGCGGGAATATGAAGCGATCGATGGCCTCGTTGAAGCGGCAGAGCAGCGGCTTGCTGATATCGCCTCGGCCATGGAGCAGGCTGTAAGCGATGCTTCTCGGCTGCAGGAGCTGATGAAGGAGCAGCAGGAAGCGGAGGCTGAGCTTGAGCGGCTGATGGATCGCTGGACGTATTTAAACGAGCTGGCCGAGAAGATCGAGCAGCAGCGAAGTTGAGGGAAAATCAAGAGCACCCTGTCAGGAGCCGAAATCTCCTGACAGGGTGCTCTTTTTAATTGTCTGGCGGACTTTCTTGCGCCGTCGCCGTCAGCTTGTCACATAAGCGGCCAGCAGCCGGGCCGTATTCAAGACCGCTTGCTTATGCGTCCGTTCCATGGCATGCGAAGCATGCACTCCCGGACCGATCAATGCGGCGCGAATGTTGCTGCCGCCGCGCAGTGCTGCAGACGCGTCGGAGCCATAGTGCGGATAAATGTCGACCGCAAAAGGGATGTTCAGCTCCTCGGCGAGCTGGATTAGTTTGCCCGTCATTTCATAGTCGTAGGGACCGGTGGAGTCTTTGGCACAGATCGATACGTCCGTTTCTTTGCAGCTGAGGTCATCGCCGATTGTTCCCATATCCACCGCGATCATTTCATGAATGCCGCCAGGTATCCACGAAGCGCCATGACCGACTTCCTCGTAGTTGGAGATGAGCAGCACTACATCGTGCGTTGGCTGCCAGCCCTCGCGGCGGCTCGACTCAAGCAGCCCGAAGAGGGCGGCGACGCTCGCCTTATCGTCGAGATGGCGGGATTTTACATAGCCGCTCGGCGTAATGACCGGACGGGGATCGAAGGATATGAAGTCGCCGGCCATGATGCCCAGCTTTACGACGTCTTCCTTGCTGCTTACGAGCTCGTCGATGCGGATCTCCATATGCTTCTCTTCACGGTTGAAATCACGGGCATCGCTATACACATGAACGGAAGGACGGGATGTCAGGATCGTTCCGGTATAAGTCTTGCCGCTCCGCGTATGGATCGTGCAATATTCGTTCTCAATGCTCTGCATCATAAAGCCCCCGACGGAGGTGATCGCCAACGTCCCATTGGAGTTAATAGAACGAACCATGGCTCCTAGGGTATCGACATGTGCGCTGAGGGCAATGCGCCGTGAGGAATCTTTCCCTTTCAGGGTGATGATGGCGCCGCCTTTTTCGTTTTGCGCAACGGTAAAGCCTAGTGCTTTGGCTTCGGCTTCAATCAATTTCATGATGCGATGCGTGAAGCCGCTGGGACTCGGGGTAGTAAGCAGCTTGGTCAGTAAGTCCAACATATATGTTTCATTGGGTTGAATGTTCATGATCGGCCTCCTCTGCTACATCAGATTTTCCGTTTTCGGGGAATTCGTAGCCCGTAGCTTCCTGAATTTGCGCCAGTTTGGCGCTGAGTATTTTGACTTCTTTCTGCAGCCGGTAGCCCCGATAAATCCCGAAGGAGCCTACAATAATTCCACCGAGCAGGGTCGAGCCCAAAATAAGCAGAATGAGCGGGATATGTACGGAATTGAACAGCAGGTTGACTTGGACCGGCTCCACGTTAATGACGGCAAATACTGCCGTGATGAGTGCGAAGACGAGAGCGAGAATGAGAGACCATTGTATTTTCATGTTTGCGCACCTTCCTTCTTGTATACAGTGTAAAATCCCTTACCCCAAAAGGGCAAGGGATTTATTCATTCAATGAACCGGTTATTTCGTTAAGTTCTCCATTTGTTCGACTAGCTCTCCGAATACGCTCATCGCTTCGCGAATCGGTTCCGGTGAAGACATGTCGACGCCGGCCTGCTTCAGGATGTTGATAGAGTAGTCGCTGCCCCCGCTCTTGAGGAAGCCGAGATAGCGGTCTACGGCAGGCTGGCCTTCCTCCAGAATCTGTTTGGAGAAGCTCGTGGCCGCGCTGAAACCGGTAGCGTATTTGTACACATAGAAGCTGGTGTAGAAATGTGGAATCCGAGCCCATTCCATTTCGATATCCTGGTCGACGGCCATCTCTTTGCCGTGATACTTCTCGTTGAGATCATAGTAGATCTTGGACAGTTCCTGCGGCGTCAAAGACTCGCCGGATTCCGCCCGCTCGTGGATAAGCTTCTCGAATTCTGCAAACATCGTCTGGCGGAACACCGTGGTGCGGAATTGATCGGCATAGTAGGTGAGCAGGTAGAGCTTTTGCTTCGGATCGGTCGATTTTTTCAACAAATAATCCATGAGCAGCGCTTCATTTGTCGTTGAGGCTACTTCAGCCAGGAAAATCGTATATTGCGCATCCCGGTATTTCAGGCTCTCGTCCGAGAAATAGGAATGCAGGGCGTGACCCATTTCATGCGCCAGCGTAAACATGCTGTTCAGGTTGTTCTTGTGGTTCAGGAGCACGTATGGATGCGTGCCGTAGGCCCCCCAGCTGTAGGCTCCTGTACGTTTGCCTTCGTTCTCGTATACGTCGATCCAGCGGTTGTTCAAGCCATCGCGCAGCACGTTCAGATAGTTCTCGCCCAGCGGCTTCAGGCCATCCATCAGCATATCTTTGGCTTCTTCATAAGAGATGTCCCATTTGTATTCTTCCACAAGCGGCGCGAACAGGTCATACATATGCAGCTCATCGACGCCGAGCAGCTTCTTCCGCAGCTTCAAATAGCGGTGAAGCAGAGGGAGGCTCTCGTGGATCGTATCGATCAGGTTCGTGTAAACTTCCTTCGGAATGTTGTCGCCGTACAGGGACATTTCCAGAACGGAAGGATATTTGCGGACCCGGGAATAGAACATGTTCTTATTAATGTTGGCGCTCAGCGTAGCGGCAATCGTATTCTTCTGCTTGCCGTAGGTTTCATATACGGCTTTGAAGGCACGCTCCCGAACCTCCCGATTTGGATTTTCGAGAAATTGAATATAGCTGCCGTGGGTCAGTTCCACTTCCTTGCCGTGCTCGTCTTTGATTTTTGGGAACTTCATGTCGGCATTGTTGATCATCCCGAAAATTTGCTGCGGCGCCTGTGATAGATTGCCGACCTGGGCAAGCAGGGCCTCCTCGGTTTTGCTGAGAACATGCGCTTTCTCGCGCTTGATTTCCTGCAAAGTAAATTTGTAGTCGGCGAGCTGCGGATCGCTAATGTAGCTGTCCAACTGCTGCTCAGGCAGAGCAAGAATTTCCGGCGTAACGAAAGACAGGGCTTCGCTGACTTCGACGCTGAGCTTTTTCGCTTTTTGGACAAGAGCTTGATATGTAGGGTTCGTCGTATCCTGATCATGGCTCAGATGGGCATATACGTACAGCCGTTCAATGCGCAGGGAAAGATCGTCCTCTAAAGCGAATACCGCTTTGACGTTATCGGGCGTATTCAGCTTGCCTTCGAAATCCGCCGCTTTATTCTTCAACTGCTTCAGCTCTTCATATGCACCGTCCCAATCTTTCTGGCTCGTGAACAAATCTTCTAATTGCCAGCTGTTCTCTGGCTGAACTTCGGAACGTTTCGGTAATGTAGTCATAGGTATCCTCCTTTGAATTGGATAAGCCTTCGGCCGGGTGTTTGTGCCGGCCATGTCGCCGGGTATAGCCGCTATCAGCAGGGAGGAGGACAGCAGGAGGGGGAGCAGGGGAATGCTTATTATTTTCATAGGAACCTCCCTCAGAATCACTTATGGAGATTGTCCTAGTATGTCCTCCTGCCCCGGAATCTACTCCGGAAAAGAACGAACAGGGAAATTGATGCTCCCCGTTTTAGCTCCTGTCCTCTTCCAATAATGAAGGCGTCTATACCAAAAAGCTGTAAATGATAAGACCAAACGCAAAGGCAATCATCAGGCTGGCAAAAATGGCAAGCCAACGCCGGATTTTGGGTTGAACTTGATTCTTGCTCAGGATCAGCACGACACCAAGCGCGAATGCGGAAATGATAAAGATCAGATGGTTTGAACTGTCCATGGGCTCGATAGTTTCTCCTTTATAAAGGTAATAAGGCGCATTAGATTTGCTTGAAGGCGTTCATGATGTCGTTCCATTCCTCTTCCCTGCCGGTGTACTCCTCTTTAGGGAAGCGGTTCTCGGCCCAGTTCATCAGAGCAGGCCGGCTAAGAAACGTATGGCACTCCTCGCCCCATTGATCGGAAATTTCCCGAAGGACGATGTATTTGCCTTGAACTTCTACAGTCATCATATTCCATTTGTCTGTTTTGTATATTTCGTGTTTTTTGATCATATGTGTTGTTCTCCGATCATGTTTATTGGCAGTTGTATTTTTTATGTAAAATGATAACTCACGCCCCGTCCGAAAGCAAATAAAAACAACGGGAGCGCCTCCCTGAAAAAATAGCTTGCCAGCCGGGCAAATGATACGTTGCAATGTATCAAACCATGGAGTATAATATGGATATTCGTCAATGATGGCGATTATTTTTAGGAGGTTGTTCATTTGAAAGGTACAGTTAAATGGTTTAACGCAGAAAAAGGCTATGGCTTCATTCAAGTTGAAGGCGGCGAAGACGTATTCGTGCATTTCTCCGCGATTCAAGGCGACGGTTTCAAAACACTAGAAGAAGGCCAAGCCGTTGAGTTCGAAATCACCGACGGTAACCGTGGTCCTCAAGCCGCTAACGTAATCAAATTATAAGATATCTTCCGTATTAGCGGATCACTTATAAAGTTTGGTTTCAAGAAGGCTTAAATATGAAAGACACAGCTCTTAACGGGCTGTGTTTTTTTGTTGTCTGAATGATGGGGGAGAGGGAGCTTGGGGTTGCAATAGTTAGAGCAGCAAGGCCTCTATTCTGTGCATGTTGAATGGCTTAGTTCTTCAGACGTTATTGAGCCCGACCCGCATACCGAGGGCTATGTCGAGTAATTGCATGATTATGCCTCTTCCAGGATAGGTATGTGTAACATTTTTATCTTAATTAAAAACGGACTGGCCAGAGGATGCATCTCTGATCAGTCCGTCGTAATTTCTTATTCCACAATGCGCAGAATTTCCGCGACTTCCTTACGGGGAGTCGCTTTTGGCGAGATGGCGGGATGGCCTAGCGCAATGACCATGTTCACTCCGCGGTCCTTCGGAATATCAAGGTATTCCCGAAGCTTGTCCTCCGCCAGCAGAACAGGTCCCGTCATCGGGCAGGTTGCCAGTCCCTTCGCGTGAGCTGCGAGCATTAGGTTCTGCGTAGCAAGGCAACTGCTCTTCAAGCCTTCCTCCGTCCAAACTTCTGGTTTTACGAAAGAAATAGGATCGAAGATCCGCTCCCTGAATTTAGACGCATAAGGCGTGGAGAGGCAGACGATCAGCACAGGCGCACCCGAGAAGGCGGTGGCGTACGGTCCAAAGGATTTAACGAGCAGCTTGGCCTCTCTTGCTAGACCTTCTCCTTCGGCGCGCGCGGCAATTTCGTGCAGCTTCTCCCAGGTAAAGTCCTCGATATGCTTGATTTTCTCCTTATTGACCACGGCGATGAATTCCCAGGTCTGCGAGTTCGTATCGCTAGGCGCATAGCGGGCACAATCGATGATTTCTTCGATATCCGAAATGGCAACAGGCTCCTCCGTGAAGTCCCGTATGCTTCGGCGGGTAGTGACGATGTCCCGGAATTGATTAAAATCCATAATATCCCACCTTCGTTTCAATTAACACTAGGTACTATAATCTGCTCTTAATTATAACGCATGAGTCAGTCTTTGAACAGAAGACGGTTTATTTGGCATAATCATTATAAGTCGTGGTGAGTCGTAGAATTACTGCTTTGCACCTTTGGCTTGGATTTGTAAAAATAACGGCTAGCAAAGCCGATAAAAGCCAGTAACGCGGTGCCCATCGCCACAAAATAGAAATTTTCCCTGCCGAAATGCTCGAATACCATACCGCCAAAGGCCCCGCTGCATAGTCCCGACAAGCTTGACCACATGACCGTAAACAGGGCTAGCCCGGTGGCCTGGAATTGGGCGGGAATGAGGCGAGAGAGCATGCGTATGGCTGTGACATAGAATATGCCGAAGGAGACTCCATGCATTAGTTGAATGAGCAGTATGCTGGTTGCTGAATCTGATATTCCTACCAGCATGAATCTTAAGGCGAACATCAGGCTTGCCAGCAGCATGAGGGGAAGCTCCTTGAAATTAGCGCCGTATCTGGTCAGCAGCAAAAAGATCGGAATTTCCGAGAAGGCCGACAAGAGCATGGCCCAGCCGATCAATTCTTGTCCGGCTCCAAGATCGTGCAGCGAGATGGACAGGAAAGCATCATTCATCCTCATGCCGAGGGCCAGGCAAAATACACAGCCCAAAAACCAGAGCAGCTCTTTTTGCTTCAGGATCGATAAGATGCCGGAGAAATTAACCCTCGCTACGCTGGTCGCCTGATCTTTGACGAAGAGCGTAAAGAACAGCGCCGTTCCCGCTATGATCATCGATACCCCCATCGTTGTGATGGAAGGTATGGCAGACAATACATAACCGATCAGCAGCGCAAAAATGGCATAGCCGATCGAACCAAAGATGCGGATCGACAGAAAATTTTTGTTGTGGCGCTTTGCGGTCGAAATCGCAATTGAATCGGATAGCGGAAGGACGGGATAGAAGAAGGAATAGTATAATGTAATAATAAACATAATGACCGCAAACTGCGTCGTCATCGAAAGGAAAAACGACATCAATATTTGGCCCGTCAGCAGGATGAAGAGTATTTTCTTAATGGTGCGAAAGCGATCGCTTGCATAGCTCCACAGCAGATTGGATATCAACGAGATCATCGGGCCTACAGCATAGATGTAGCCGATCTGTGTTCTAGAAAATCCCAGGTCTGCATAGAACAAAGGGAAATAAGAAGCCACCAGCGCACTGGTTCCGTAAATTGTAAAAATAAGGGCTCTGAGCCAGGATACTTCCGAGCGGGCCAAGGGTTGTGAGTTCATCTTTGGATCCGTACTCCGTTCCGGTAAATTAGATCGTAAATCTCTTAGGTTGACATGCAACATGGATAGTATATCATAACCGTAACTAAATAAGTTTTGTTAACCTATTAAATTAGTTATAATATAGTTAGCATTATACAACCTCGGGTAGGGGAGGATCAGCGTGTATCAAACCTGCTTTGTATACGATGAAAGATTGGATATGCATGTACCGTCTCTGGACCAGCCCTTTGAAGACTACGGCATGGAGGAAAGGCTGGCAATGATCGAAAGCTGGGAAAGCATTAGGGGGCGAATACCGACCAAGGTTATGGTGCTGGAGCGTCTGATCGAGCGGAAACTGTCCGAGATGGGGAATGAGAATGATTTTGAGAAGAGCTGTCAAATCAACGGGGAAATCGCGGAATTAGCCAGTCAGATTCATGATCTCCAAATATGGTACCGGGTTTCTCAGGATGAGCCTACGGCCAAAACGCATCTGTGATTTAGTTAATTTGTACAAAGAGAGGGATCATATTATAATATAGACTGGTTTAAAACTCGCTATATCTAAACAACCTAGTGGAGGCAGGCCATTGATTGAACTTAAGCAAAGTCGAAACCAGTTTCCTAAAGAGCCGATCAGGCTGATGAGCCGTGTATATAAGTTCATTTTGCCCGACGTTCGCGAGGAACTTAACGGCTGGAGGAAGGAAGCGGGAATGATCCCCGACCCTGAGCTAAGAAGACAAGCGCTTGCTAGTATTGAGACGAAGGAGTTCCACTGTCAGGGGGGCGCGGTTTATGCGGCTGCCAATTTGCCGAAGCGCCATGTTCTGATCCCTTTAATCGTAGCCTTTCAAACGATCAGTGATTATTTGGATAATCTTTGTGACCGCAGTACATCGATGGACGAGGGAGATTTCCGCCTGCTCCATCAAAGCATGCTGGACGCCATTGACCCGCAGGCAGAGTTGACGGATTATTACGCGCTCCGAGAGGAACGCGAGGACGGGGGATATTTGCACCGTCTCGTCTTAACCTGCCAAGAACGGATTCGGGAGCTGCCTGGATATCACGCAGCCCAGCCGTTCATTGCCGAACTGGTGCAGCTGTACACGGACTTGCAGGTGTACAAGCATATCGATCCAAGCCTTCGCGAAGCTGCACTTCTCTCATGGTGGGAGCTTCATCAGTCACGAGCGCCCCAATTGAAGTGGAACGAGTTTGCTGCGGCGACGGGCTCAACGCTAGGCGTATTCATGCTGTTTCTGTCGGCAAGCGACGAGAATCTCAGCGAGCCGAGCGCCCGGATGATCCAGGATGCTTATTTTCCTTATGTATGCGGAGTACATATTATGCTTGACTATTTGATAGATCAGGCAGAAGATGAAATTGGCGGAGATTTGAATTTCTGCAGCTATTACGATAATAAAGAAACTATGCTTCAGCGCATTGTATTTATGGTCGATGGAGCTAGGAGGGACGTTGCCGTCCTTCCGGCTTCGTCGTTTCACGTGATGATTATCGAGGGACTGCTGGCTTTGTATCTGTCCGATCCTAAAGTCAGTGAGCAGCAAGAAATTCGAGGGGTTTCCAGGCAGTTGATGAGACGAAGCTCGCTCATGCGATTGTTCTTCTTCGTGAACAGCCGCTGGATCCGCAAACGTTTGAAATAGCTTGTTTTTAATTCACAAAACTAAGCAGATGCTTACGGAGCAAGTTTTGCTTCACAAAACTAAGCGGATGCTTACGAAGCAAGTTTTGCTTCACAAAACTAAGCGGATGCTTACGAAGCAAGTTTTGCTTTACAAAACTAAGCGGATGCTTACGATGCAAGTTTTGCTTTACAAAACTTTTAGGAGGAATCATTATGTCAGCAGTTAAAAAAATCGCAGTTCTCACCAGTGGCGGTGACTCCCAAGGCATGAACGCAGCCGTACGCGCAGTCGTGCGCAGCGGGTTGTATTACGGGCTTGAAGTATTCGGGGTTCAACGGGGGTATCAGGGACTGCTCAATAATGACATCTTCTCCATGGATCTTAGAAGCGTAGGCGATATTATCCAGCGTGGGGGTACGATTCTTCAATCGGCGCGCTGCGTGGAATTCAAAACGCCCGAAGGCCAGCAGAAGGGTGCTCAAATTTTGCGCGATCGCGGCATTGACGGCTTGGTCGTCATTGGCGGCGACGGCTCTTACCATGGCGCAGCGAAGCTTAGCCAATTGGGAATCAAAACGATGGGCCTTCCAGGTACGATCGACAACGACATCTCCTTTACCGATTACACCATCGGTTTCGATACGGCGGTTGGCATCGTAGTTGACGCCGTCAATAAATTGCGGGATACGATGTCCTCTCACGAACGGGCATCCGTCGTTGAAGTTATGGGACGCCACTCCGGAGACATTGCCCTGCATGCGGGATTGGCCGCCGGCGCGGAGACGATTCTTGTTCCAGAGATGCCGTTTGATTTGAACGAGGTTGCAGACCGGATGCGAGCGAATTTCGATAACGGCAAGAGACATAGCATCGTTATCGTTGCGGAAGGCGTAGGAACGGGAGAGGAAGTCGTCAAAGCCATCAAGGAGCGCCAGCCATCCCTTGAGCCTCGCGCAACGGTTCTCGGCCATATTCAGCGCGGCGGATCTCCGACTCCTTTCGACCGCAACCTGGCAAGCCGCCTTGGAGACTTTGCGGTACGCAAGCTGATTGAAGGCGAATCGAACAAAGCCTGCGGCATGATTGGCGGCGAAATGATCCTGACCGATATCGAGAAGGTCGTTTCCACTAAAAAAACGTTCGATATGAACTTGTACGAGCTAGCATCCCGTCTATCGCAGTAATCAGCTCGATGTAGATTGATTGCATAGCCGTAGTCAAAACGGAAATGCAAAAGGGAAATCCATGTGATGATCATTCACTGGATTTCCCTTTTTGTGTTTCTCGTCATGCGGTTTATGCAAAAGTGCATCAATTCTCTCCCAAAGAGACTTAAATCGGAGAAAATGAAACAAAAGCCTCAGGCCCCTTAATTGAACGGGACTGGAGTCTTTCTCTCCAATAAATTTTAAACTACTAGATGGTCAGGACAAGGTAACTAGATGTATTTCATGCAGTTAGTTCATCGGTTAAGGCCGTGTTAGAGGGAATTAACTGCAAAACATACATTTAGTTTTAAGTTATTTCGATGAATAGCTCTATTCAGGCAAACTAACTGCATGTTTTGCATTTAGCACATGTATTTTTTTATAAAAGAGCTTAACTAGATGTATAAAATACATCTAGTTTTTAAATCAACAAAAAATGGTTACTTGAGCTTCTCGCGAGCGAAGAAAATGCATACGGGTACAAGTTGCTTCCCAGTGTCTTTGGAATAATGTGCCGGTGGACTGGTACATTATCCTCTTGAGCATTATTGACGAATTCGATCGAGTTATGGATAGCGACAACTGGGGAACTGATTGTAAAGTTAATCACGTTGTACAGATTTTAGAAAACACCTTTAAGACTCGTATAAACTTGGTGAAACCCATACCTGCTATTAATAAGGGACCGAGCCATCTTCGCAACAAATCTCGTCGGGAGCTGGCTCTTCCGTCCAAAAGCTGCATTATTGCAGTATTATGCATGAATGAATCCGTCAACTTGGGCCTGAACTCTGCTAGGCTAGTTCATTACTTCGACTCCGGCTGAAGGGCCCGCTTGGCGAAGTTGCGCTGGACGGACAGAAGACGCCAGGTGAGGAGCACAGCGGCTACGGCCAATCCGGATATGAGGCCGACCCAATAACCATAGGCGCCTTGATCTGCGTAATTGGCCAACACATGGCCCAGCGGCAAACCGATGATCCAGAAGGCGAGCAAGGTGATCCAAAAAGCAGGGTTTACGTCCTTGTACCCGCGTAGCGCGCCTTGAATCGGCGTGGCAATGGCATCGGACAGCTGGAAGAAAATCGCGTAAATGAGGAAGTGCATGATCAGCTGTACGACCTCAGATTCGCTGGAATAAATTAGTGCCACATTTTGGCGGAACAGCATAATGATCAGGGCGGTGGCCACGGATAGGGCGACAGCCGATCCTATACCAATGTACGAATATTGCTTGGCATCCTTTAAACGGGAAGCGCCTGTTTCATAGCCGACTAGAATCGTCAAGGCCATGCAGATGCTGAGCGGAATCATGTACAAGGTGCTAGCAAAGTTAAGGGCTGCCTGGTGCGCGGCGATCGTGAGCGTGTCGAAACGGCTCATCAGCAGCGTTACCGCTGCGAAGACGGCAGTTTCGAAGAAAATCGCGAACCCGATCGGCACGCCAAGCTTCATGAGCTCCTTCCACTTCGCGAGCGATACGCCGTACCATTTGCGGAACACGCCATAGGATGCAAAGGGTTCCGCCTTGTGAACGATAACAACCGATATCAAGAAAATGCACCAATAAGCAAAGGCTGTTGCAATCCCTGAGCCGATCCCTCCTAGTCTTGGGAAACCGAGTTTTCCGAAAACAAGCACATACCCGGCTCCGACATTCAGCGGCAGGGAAATCAGTGTAATGATCATCGATATTTTAGTCTGGCCGAGCGCGTCAATAAATGAGCGCATAACGATGTAACCGAACAACGGCAGGATACCGGTCGATATCGCTACAAGGAAATAGAGGGCGATATGATGCACTTTCGGCTCCAGCTTCATGCCATCGAGCACTGGGGATACGGTGAATATGCCGATAAGCGCGACTGCTGCGGCTATGGCGATCGAGAGCCATAGCGCCTGAATGACATGATAGGCGACTTTATCTTTTTGCCCGGCACCGATTAATTGCGATACGATCGGAATCAGTCCCATCAAAATTCCGCTGAGTCCGGTTTGGACAGGTATCCAAAGACTGGAGCCGATCGCAACGCCAGCCAAATCAGCAGGACTGGCATGGCCCGACATCATCGTGTCAAAGAAGGTCATGAGGGACATCGTAATTTGTGTGACTAGAATAGGGATGAGTATGATTATAAATTGAGCATATTTTTGTCTAAGATTGATGGTTTCTTTCAAGCCAGATTTCTCCCTTAGCACACCCAAACCAAAACCCGGGCGGATCGCCCGGGCCATGTTGGATGGCATTTATTTATATGTTACGTCGGATGTATACCGGTTGGATGCATTCCACAGCAGATATTCATCGACGTTTAATTCCTTGAGCGCGCGGATTTGTTCTTCAACTTCATGCTTGCCGTATTTGATATAGTGGCCTTTGCCAAGCCAGCTTGCCGTAAAGTCCTGAATCCAAGGGCGAATCACAGGCTGTTTATCGCCTAACGGCTCGAGCTTCTTCTGCGTATCGATTGTTGCTCCACGTATCGTTTGATAAGGAGCCATGTCAGGGTCCTTGGCATTGAACCATCCCGTTGTATAATGGCTAGGATATATCATGGGGCAGATGATGTCCACATTTTCCGAGATTTTCACGAAATCCTGGCCGATCCCCTCGGCCGCAGGGACGGATGCGGCATAACCGAAAATATCGACGGATATCTTGATGCCGAGCGGATCGAGCTCTTCTTTTGCATATTTTACAAAGGAGGTTACCGCATCCACGCGGCTGCGCTCATCTTTGCGATATTTTAAAGTGTCAGCTCTTTTCTCGAACCCTTCAGGAAACCGCACGTAATCAAACTGAATTTCCTTAAAGCCCAGCTTAGCGGCTTCTTTGGCTATTTCTACATTATATTCCCATACTTCCTTGCTGTACGGGTTGACGAAGGCCTCTCCCTTGCCGTTGGCCCAGACGGAGCCGTCGTTATGTACAAACGATAATTCTGGACGCTTCTTCGCAAGAACGCTATCCTTGAACACGACAACGCGCGCTATAGGGTATATTTCATGCTTATCCAGACGGGCCATCAGCGCGTCCATGTCGCGAATGAAAGGCTGAGGCTGACCTAGTTCTTGCAGCTTCGCATTGTCCGTCTTATAAGTAATGTAGCCATGATCATCTTTCAAGTCGATAACCATGGAGTTCAATTCGGTGCTGTCCAGCAAGTCGATCAGTTGATCCATGCGGGAACCGCCGGCACTGTAAGCCGTCACGTAAATCCCTTTTACGACCGGTGCTGCAGTCTGAGGTTTCACCGCCATCATTGAAGGCGGAAGCGGATCATCCAGCCGTCCCTCAGCGGCATTGGCCAGGAAGGTATGATAGGCTGATTGCATTATGCCTGGCATTTTGCTGTACGAAGCGTCCGTGTTAGCCGGAGGAGTATCCCCGCCGTTACCTGTGCTCAGAACCAGCAGTAAAATCGTCCAAATGATGTTCATCGTCTTCTCTCCCCATAAGATACACGTTCTAAGATGATTATAAAGGATGTTTGTTGTTTATAATAAACAGATTTGTTATTCTTTGCGAAAAAAAGATTGATTGCAGCCTTACTCATTAACACGGCAATGCCGGTTTGAAACGGAATCCCAGAAATGTGCACAGGGCATCTTCATGAAATACAAACTTAATATTCCGAAAAAAGGCCGCTTCTTCTGTCAAGACAAAAGAAAGCGGCCTGTGGGTGCTGCTATAAAGCTGAAGCTCGCCGAAACTAATATTAATGAAGGAAATTAGTATCTTGAAGCTCGCAAATGCTAAATTGAATAATCTCCATTGCATCATTCGGTTCCAATATGTTCATACCGTCCCGAAGGATGATCATGGAGTCAAGCTCCTTCTCGTTAAAGAAGGGAAGCATGTCGGGAAACCACTTCATGACGATTTGTGCCAGTTTTACCGTTTCCATTTCCACATCAATCACCCTTTCCTTCTCGAATCATTCGCGTAGAGAATCATTCTTAAACGGAAAAGCACAAAGCCTGTGAAATCAGGTAAAGCTGAAATCTTATGAAATTGACGAAGGAACCGCGCATAATTTATTATACCATATCGCGATACCGTTTGGCACCGCGTACAAGCTGGTAGAAAAATTTACTTTTTTCTAAATGAACCCATGACGCCCACGGTTTCTACAATATTGACGAATGCCGCAGGGTCGGTAGTTTTAATGATATTTCTAAGCTCGGTCAGCTCGTAGCGGGTCGTTACGGTCATTAGCATGTCCTTTTCTTTGTGGGAGAAGGCGCCTTGCGTCTTAATGAGAGTAACTCCGCGCGGAAGCTTCAATAGTTTGCTTAGCAATTCATCGGTCTTGTCCGTTATGATGAACAAGGTCACTTTAATATGGCTGACATGAAGAAGATCCACCACTTTGCCGCTGAGGTAAATCGATACCATTGAAGCGAGGGCGAGATTCCAGTCTCCTTCGATATAGCCCATGGCCAAGATGACGATGGCATTCATGGAGACGAGCACGCTGCCGACTGGGAAATCACGGTATCTCGTAATGATCGAACCCACGATATCAAAGCCGCCGGAGGATCCCCCGGCCCGAAACGATATTCCGCTGCCGGCCCCGACGAGTACGCCTCCGACGACCGCGGACAGAAAAGCATCGGTCGCAACCGGATTTTCGTGAACGGGGATCAGGGCGATGAACCAGGTTACCGCCGCGACGGAGAGAATACTCAGCAGAATGAAGCGCCGTCCGAGAAGAAACAGTCCGGCTATGAGAATAGGGATGTTGTATACCAAGTACATCGTCCCGATGTTTAGGGGGGTGAAATAACCGGTCAGCATGGATAATCCGGAGACTCCGCCGCTAAGCAGATGATGCGGGACGAGGAATAGATTGAAGCCGGCTGCGATCAATGCCGCTCCGAATACGATGACTAAGCTGTTCCAGATTGTTTTGAGCATCGTAAAATCACCTCTTAATGGTTTTGAAAATAAGCCGAGTAGCTTGCTGGTGTTCTTTTCATGTTTTGTGCTATAATGTTTGAGATATTCTTGAGTAGGTATCCTTTTCCATGCAAAATGGGAAAGAATGTATTAGTGATCTGAACCGAATCTTACGAAGATCCGTATGCTATGTAAATTTTATGGGCTGATTGGACAGCCTATAAACGTTCCAATGCTACTTAAGAATACAGTCAAGATGGTGGGAAGTCCACTGTATAGAAGGAGTATGAATATTTTGAGCACATTTACAGATTTCGGCCTAGAGCCTAAAGTTCTACAGGCAATAACAGAACTCGGATTTGAAGAGGCAACCCCGATTCAAACCAAATCGATTCCCATTGCGATGACAGGTCGCGACCTGATCGGTCAAGCACAAACGGGAACAGGTAAGACAGCGGCGTTCGGTCTTCCGCTGATCAACAGAATTCCAGCTAATGAGGATCGGATCGTAGCGCTGATCATGGCCCCTACCCGGGAGCTTGCTATTCAGGTTGCGGAAGAAATTGGGAAGCTGTCCCGTTTCAAAGGCATTCGTTCCCTGCCGATTTATGGGGGACAAGACATCGTTCGCCAAATTCGCGCATTGAAGAAGAAGCCTCAAATCATTATCGGCACCCCTGGCCGCTTGCTCGACCACATTAATCGCAAGACGATTAAGCTTGACGATGTACAGACTGTCGTACTGGATGAAGCCGATGAAATGCTGGATATGGGCTTCATGGAGGATATTCAGTCGATTCTGAAGCTTGTCCCCGAAGAGCGCCAAACAATGCTATTTTCCGCTACAATGCCAGCAAATATCCAGAAGCTTGCCCAGCAATTTCTTAAAAACCCGGAGCATGTTTCCGTTATTCCAAAGCAAGTTAGCGCACCGTTAATCGATCAGGCGTACATTGAAGTGCATGAGCGCCAGAAATTCGACGCGATTACGCGTTTGCTGGATATGGAATCACCTGAACTGGCTATCGTGTTCGGACGGACGAAGCGCCGTGTGGATGAGCTGGCGGAAGCTTTGCAGAAACGCGGCTATTCTGCGGACGGCCTTCATGGCGACTTGTCCCAGAACCAGCGCGATAACGTGATGCGCAAGTTCCGGGACGGCAGCATCGACGTGCTTGTGGCTACCGATGTGGCGGCACGTGGATTGGACGTATCTGGCGTAACTCATGTCG
This sequence comes from Paenibacillus sp. YSY-4.3, assembly GCF_054767475.1. Classification (NCBI taxonomy): domain Bacteria; kingdom Bacillati; phylum Bacillota; class Bacilli; order Caryophanales; family Paenibacillaceae; genus Paenibacillus; species Paenibacillus sp. YSY-4.3. The sequence continues at coordinate 737,810 of NZ_BAABMC010000001.1, forward strand.
TCAACTTCGATTTGCCGCAAGATCCGGAGAGCTATGTGCACCGTATCGGCCGTACAGGACGGGCGGGCAAGGAGGGCGTAGCCTGGTCTTTCGTTACGCCGCGTGAGATCGACCATCTTCACTTCATTGAGCGGATTACCCGCCAGAAGATCGCCCGCAAGCCGCTGCCATCCATTGCCGAGGCAATCGAAGGGAAGCAGCGCATCACAGCAGAGCGCCTGATCGAACTTGTGGAAGCAGGCGAGCTGAACGAATACAAAGGAATCGCCATTTCGTTGCTGGAGCAATACGATTCGGTTAATCTGCTGGCAGCCGCGTTTAGGCTCATTACTGGAGAAAAAGGGGATAAGGCGAGTATCGAGCTGACTCCAGAAGAACCGATTCGTGTAAAACGCCGCAAGCCGGACATTCGTTCCAGCGGCCGCAAGCCGTATGGATACGGCAATCGCAGTGGCAGCGGCAGCGGTGGCGGCGGATACCGGAGAGATAACCGCGACGGCGGCGGCCGTGGAGGTTATGGCAGTAAAGGCGGATACAACAGAGATGGGGGAAGGGACTACCAATCTTCCTCAGATCGCAAGCCGCGTCCAAGCAGCGGCGGGGACCGCAGACCGCCAAGACGCAGCGATAATCCTTCGTATGACGGTTAATGAAACAGAATCCTCAGCAAAGAAGACGGAGACGCCCATTGGCGCTCCGTCTTCTTGCTATGGGAAATTAGTACAGGAACGTGCGGCTTACAATGACGAGCAGAATGAACAACACCAGAATTGTACCTGTGGAAGTGAAGAAACCGCCACAAGATCCACCTACACCAGACATGAGATAACCTCCTTTAAGGATGTTGTTTAGAAGTTACGGTATATACTATGGAGTAATCGTTCATCTAGATTAGACGCTTACCTAGAACATGATAAAATAGGCGCTGGATAGTGCTCATTTAATCATGTATAGTATTATTAATAGACATAAACCTTACTGGAGGGAGATTTTTTTTGGAATACAAAGGACTAATGAGCGGTTTCTATAAAGTTACCGAGTGGATCATGAGAATATCGGGGAGCAATTTGCTTTGGCTTCTCTGTTCGTCGCCTTTTTGGTTTTTCGTGCTAACGGGATTGTTAAGCCCGGACATCGAAATGTGGATTCAAATCGCCTGGATTTTAGCCATATTGGCACCGTTTACATTGTTCCCGGCTACGGCGGCCTTGTTCTCCGTGACTCGTAAATGGGTGATGGGCGATACGGATGTGAGCGTCATTAAAGTGTATTTCAAAGGGTACAAAGAGAACTATAAGCAGAGCATGATCGGCGGAATCTTCTATACGTTGTTGATCATCGTGATGATCGTTGACTATAACGTATATATGAAGCAATTCGCCAACATGCAGATTATCGGCATTATCATGTTGATTTTCTTAATCTTGCTGTCGGTTTCCTTGTTCAATTTCTTTTCATTGGTTGCCCATTATCATTTGAAGACTTCGCTTCTTATTAAGAATGCGATCCTGCTGACCATCCTACGTCCGTTCCGCGTGTTATCGACAGTGCTCTGTGTCATCGCTCTGGGATTCATCACCATGCGCTTCACATGGCTGATCTTGTTCGGCTTCGGTACGCTTGCTGCATTCGTTGCCTTCTACAATTTCAATATCAGCTATAACAAACTTCAGGAGAAGGTCGAGAAGATGCGTGTAGCAGAGGAAGGCTCGAAAGACGGCGAAGAGGACAGCAAGGACGACACCGAGGGGGACGATCAAGCCGAGGCTGATCGTGATGACCGTAAATCCTAATCTGAGCGTTTACAAATTTTACAAACGCCCTATATTAGGTTTACATTTGAAAGTAGAAGGACTATAATAGGTTTACGTCCTGCGATGTACGTTTCGGTTTCAAGTTGTTTTGAACCAATGACAATGTCCCGGGAGACTTATATTGCCTCGCTGCTGAAAGGCCCTATCACTTATGATAAGGGGACTTCAAAGGCGATGCTGCGGTCACCCACCTGCTAATGCAGGTTCGAGACAGTGTAACCGGACGGCATAGGCGGGTCTACATATTCAATGATGACAGCACCCTGTCCCTTTATGGAGTAAAGGTAACAGGGTGCTTTTGTTTGTTACGCAACAATGTTAAACTAGATACAAATGTAGTACATACACCCTATGTCTCGTGACGAGTAATGAAGGAGGAAGTAGAGTGTCAATCAAAAGAACTCTTATCGGTATATTCCGCAGCCAGGAAGGTACGAGTGACCGTGCGAAAACGCCTGAGATGAAAACGAGGTATTATCAGCTATCCAAAGATAAAATTTGGGAGGAAGTCTCCTCGACGCTAAAGAAAATTCCAGGATATAAAGTGCTTCACGAGGTGCAATCTGTTGGCGAAATTACGCTGGAGAAGAAGACCGCGTTCGGCCGTACGATGGATATTACCGTATCGATCGTGTCGACGGGGCCGCTTCGCAGTGCGGTGGACATTTACTCGGCGACCAGGGGTTCATTGGGGGATTTAGGCAGCAATTATCGCAATATCCTCAACCTTTATGCATCGCTGGACAAGAAGCTGGGGGCTTATAAAGTAACTTCATAAATAGACAAAAGCGAGCAGGGAGGCATAGCCTTCTACTCGCTTTTCTTGTTCAGTATGGATACCGCAGCTTATTACAAAAGTGCTTTAACTGCAGAAATTGCATTATCATAGTTCGGATGTTCGGTCATTTCACTTAAGTATTCGACATAAGTAATTTTGTTGTCTTTGTCGATGACGAATACAGAGCGTTGATCCAATTTGAATTCCTTAATCAATACACCATAGGCTTGACCAAAGGAATTGTCTTTATAGTCGGACAGGGTTACTACGCGGTCAACGCCTGCGGCACCGCACCAGCGGGCTTGAGCGAAAGGCAGATCTGCGCTGACCGTCAGGATGACGACGTCGTCGCCAAGGCTGGCAGCTTCTTCGTTGAAGCGGCGAGTCTGCGCATCGCACACGCCTGTGTCCAGGGAAGGAACGACACTGATCAGTTTAACTTTACCTGCAAAGTCCTGAAGAGTTGCTTCTTCAAGCAAATTTTTGCTTAAACGGAAGTCTGGAGCCGTATCGCCAACCTTCAGCTCAGGACCTACCAGAGTAATCGGATTCCCTTTAAATGTTGCTGCATTAGTACGTTCTTGTGCCAAATGTATCTCCTCCTAACAATTTTGTGAAAGCACCTAATTTTAATTATAATCTTTTTAGAAAGAGATTGTCCAACATTAGGGAGAAAGGTTCGGATCGTATGATATTTATTCGCTATGAGAATTGGAAAACTTATTTGAAGTCGTACCCTGTTACCTGCTTCATTCTCGCAATTAATATTGTAATGTTTGTTCTAACTGCCGTAGGGCCGGAGGGAGCTATCCTTGATTATGGCGCTATGGTGAATAAAGAGCCTTTTGCCAGTGAATGGTGGCGGTATGTAGCTGCGATATTCCTGCATTTCAACTTCGGGCATTTGTTCTCTAACAGCTTCGGGATACTGATCTTTACGCCTCCGATGGAACGGCTGCTCGGCTCCTGGCGGTATGTTCTGTTATATTTAGGGAGCGGTGTCGTCGGCAATCTGATCACGGCAGGAATCTATCAGCATTCGTCCATTACGCATATTTCTGCAGGGGCGTCCGGCGCCATTTACGGTATTTACGGGGCCTTCCTTTATGTCGCGTTGTTTCAGCGGCACTTCATGGACGAAGCTTCCCGCAAGACGCTGTACAGTCTGCTCATCGTCGGTGTTGTTTTCTCGCTCATCGTGCCTCAGATCAACTGGATCGCCCATTTTGGCGGATTTGTCGGCGGCTTCTTCATCTATGGCTTGATCATTCGCCTGTTAAAACGACGTTGAACCCCATGAAGGTAAATGGTAAAGTTATGTTAGAGTACAAATGATGGCAAGTTACCCAGATGGGTTATGACAGGAATCGAAATGGAGCGATCAGATTCGTGGAATTAAGACAATTGCAATACTTTGTGAAGGTGGCGAAAAAGGAGCATGTCACACAGGCTGCCGAAGAACTTCATGTGGCCCAGTCCGCGGTAAGCAGGCAAATCCACCAATTGGAGCAGGAGCTTGGCGTTGACTTGTTCATGCAAAAGGGAAGAAATCTGCATTTGACTGCGGTAGGACAGCTATTTTGCAGCCGGGTGGAGACGATCCTTAAAGATTTGGATCGCGCCGTAAATGAAGTTCACGAGTTTATTGATCCAGAGCAAGGCGAAATTCGTCTCGGATTTCCACATAGCCTCGGCGTTCATGTTATTCCGAGTGTAGTTGCCGAGTTCCGTAAGTTGTATCCGAATGTAAAGTTCAGATTCAAGCAGGGGATGTACCCGACACTCATTCGCGATGTCGTATCGGCCGAAGTGGATTTGGCCTTTATCTCTCCTTTTCCGGAGAACCATAACCAAGTTGCGGGAAACGTTGTTTTGACGGAGGACTTGGTAGCGATACTGCCGCCGGGCCATCCGCTCGCTAACGAGCAGAGCATCAAACTTAACCAATTGAAAGATGATAAATTCATTCTGTTCAGCAAAGGTTATTCCTTAAGACCTATCGTGTGGCATGCTTGTCTGGAAGCCGGTTTCACGCCGAAAATCGCATTTGAAGGCGAGGAGACGGATACGATTCGCGGCCTAGTCGCTGCCGGCATGGGTGTTAGCCTTCTGCCTGAAGTGGCGTTATTCCAGAGCTTCTCGCTGCAGCCAGCCAGAGTCCGAATTTCGACGCCGAAAGTAACGAGAACGATCGGGCTGATTCATCGAGCCGACGATAAACTCCCGCTGGTCGCGCAATCATTCCGCATATTTCTGTTAGAATATTTCGGATTACAACCGGACACGCCGCCAAGTTAATAGACTGGCGGCGTTTGTTCTAATTAAGAAGACGGCTGTTTCCCGGGCTTAACCCCGTGAGCAGCCGTCTTTTTGTTTAATTCCATTAGAACTTTAGTTGCGAATTGGATGTATTTTATGTTAGTTTTGCTCTTATTTTACCATTCTTTTACTTTCGAACAGTATACTAGGCTCAAGAGCTGAAATAATGATTGTATAAATATCAGATGAGGCGTGGTGAAGAGTAGCAATGGAATTGAAGATTGAGCATGTAACTAAATCCTATGGCTCAAAACAGGCACTTAACCAGGTCACCCTGCATCTAAAGCCGGGTATTCTAGGATTGCTGGGACCGAATGGTGCGGGTAAATCTACCTTGATGAGAATGCTGTCGACCATAGAAAAGCCTACTTCCGGAGTAATAACTTGGAACGGTGTGGATATCGCGCAGCATCCTGATGTATTGCGCACTGAACTCGGTTATCTGCCTCAGGATTTTGGTGTGTACCCGAATATGAATTCTATTGAATTTCTGGAGTATATGGCCGCGATGAAGGGCTTGACGTTAAAATCAGCAAGAAAGAGAATTGATGAACTGTTAGAAATTTTAAATCTATCCAATCACCGCAAAAAGTTGTTGGGGGGATTTTCCGGTGGAATGAAGCAGCGTGTAGGAATCGCCCAAGCATTGTTAAATGATCCTTCGCTGCTCATCGTTGATGAGCCGACAGTGGGTCTTGATCCCGAGGAACGGATCCGCTTTAGAAATTTGCTATCGACGATGTCCTCTAACCGGATTGTTATTCTCTCCACGCATATTGTAACGGATATCGAGTCGATTGCGCCGAATATCGCGATTCTGTTCAAGGGGAGGCTCGTGAACTTTACGTCGCCGGAGAGCTTGATCCAGGGGGCAGATAACAAGGTGTGGCAGAGCATTATCCCTTCTTCCGAGCTGCGGGAAATGCAGGAGAAATATATTATCAGCAGCGCCATACACCGGAGTGACGGCGTGCATGCCCGGATCGTTTCTGATTTCCGCCCTGCCCCAAATGCTACCCCGCTTCCTTCTACGCTGGAGGATGCGTACCTCTACGCTGTCTCTCCATTAGGAGGGGCGTCATGAGCAACGTATGGGGCATCTATTATTGTCTGGTTAAGAACAACCTGATCAAGCAAATGAGAAGCTATTCCTTCCTCGTTGTCGTCCTGCTGACGTTGCTCCTGGGATATGCCAGCGTTCCCTCACCCTCCAGCGGGTATCAGGTGTTCTATATTGGCGGGGTGCGCGGCATTTACAATTCCGCATGGTTAGGCGGAATAGTCACGATGATGTCTACGCTGTTGTTGTGGCTGTTTGCCTTTTTTATGCTGCGCAGCCAGGTTTCCGAGGATCAAAGGCTTAAGGTCGGTCAGATCATTGCTTCGACGCCGGTTTCTAATTTCCGCTATATCTTTAGTAAAGTGATCTCCAATTACGTCGTATTGCTTGTGATCGAGCTGATTTTGTTTCTGGCGTTTATGGGAATGCAGTTGATCCACGGGGAAGACGATTTCATTCATATCGCCGATTACCTGAAGCCGTTCGTCTTTATTGTCATGCCCTCGCTGCTCGTCTTGGCGGCATGGACCGTATTATTCGACGTGATGCCCGGTTTGAAAGGCGTCGTGGGGAATATCATCTTTTTTGCCCTATGGGTATTCTTCAGTATCGTGTCGATCGCTGCGCCGAGTAGTCTGTTGGATGTATTCGGTCTTGATATTATTCGTTCGGACATGGTTCGGGAAGCCACGCTGAAATATGCATTCCTGTCCATGAGTGAGGAAGGGGGAAGCTTCGGATATTATCCGGTGGAAGGCACCAGCCCAACGTTTGTCTGGCATGGCGTTGAATGGAGCCGGAGCCTGCTCATCTACCGATTGGCCTGGGCAGGCATCGCCCTGCTGGTCATTCTCGTTTCTTCCCTCGTATTCAACCGATTTAGAATGAAAGAGAATGCCAATCGCAATCACGTACTTGTAATCTATGAATCGAAGAAGGATGCTGCCGCTAAGCCGGAAAATAGCCATGAGTATAAGCTGTCTCCTGTCAAGAGAGAGAAGAGGGTTCGTATGACGAGACTAATTCGGGCGGAAATGTTCATCATGCTGAAAGATTGTTCAATATGGTGGTACCTGCTTGTGCTCGGCAGTATGGCTGCTAGCCTTCTTATCTCGCTGGAAAACGTGCAGAGCTGGCTGCCTGTTCTAGCTTTATGGCCGATTGCTATCTGGTCGCAAATGGGCACGCGGGAGAAATATTATTTTACCCGGGAGCTATTGATGTCCAGCTGTCCTCCGCTAAAAAGATTTTTTGCGGGTTGGATTTCCGGGATTCTCATCACACTTCTCGTATTCTCGGCTGCGTTAGTTCACTTCATTCTGGATGGACAGTGGGCGCATTTGACGGCCTGGCTGGTGAGCGTATTATTTGTTCCGACATTGGCGATGTTTTTGGGAACGATTAGCGGAACGAGGAAAATGTTTGAAGTCATCTATATTTTGTGGTGGTATATGGGGGCGGTAAATGACCTCCCTTATCTTAACTTCCTGGGCACCGCGACAAATTATGCCCTCCTGTACGGTATATTGACATGCGTCCTACTGATCGTTGCCCTTGTTTGGCAGCAGATCAAAGCCGGGGCGCTGGGGGTGGGCGTCACGAACAGAAAAATAAAAATGATGACTATGGTGTTTGCTGCGGTCATGGTCCTGTTTCTTTCAGGCTGCGATTCCAAACCAAGCGCTAATAGTGCAGGCAAGATCTTTGATGGGAAACAGGTGGAGGAAATCGTTATTAAAACGGATGGCCAAAATATTGAAATACGGCCTGCAAGCAGCGCAGAAATTAAAGTCAGTACGAAGGGAGGGAAAGAAATCAGCGCCGAGTTAAACGACGGGGTGCTGGATGTGAACTATGGCAGCTCGTCGGCTCTGGTCAACTTTAAGACAGACACCTTGCAGATCGAGCTGCCGGATAAGCAGTTCGCCAAAATCAGTCTGACGACGTTTGCCGGGCAAATTAAAGGCGAGGGATTAAAGGCCGATGAGCTTATGTTTACAGGAGATTCGGGAAGTCTTGAAATTAACGGATTTGAAGGGAAACGCATCCAAGGCAAAATTGCCGCAGGAGACATTGAGCTTACCGGGATTGCTGGTGACTTTATCATTGAGAACGATGCGGGGAATGTGAAAGTATCCCATAATGGGCAGCTAGCTCACGAAAGCAGTATTAGGACCGAAACAGGCAATGTCGAGATGACATTTGAGAATGCACCTAACGCCCTGGAGATTGATGCTTCGACTGAGTCGGGCAAGATCGAGTCGTCCCTGACTTCGGCGTCCGACGTGAACGCTACAGGAGCAGGGCAGGAATTGAAAGCTACGATTGGTACTTCTGCCGGCGCGCCGAATCTAACCATTAAATCTTCTGCAGGAAGTATTTATATCAAATAAAACATCCCGCCCTTCCCGATTGTCATCTGTTGACGGAGAAGGGCGGGCGTTTATTTGCCAAAGGGTATGGTGATGTAGAAGGAAGTTCCCTTCGCTACGATGCTGTCTACGGAAATATGCCCTCCGTGGGCGAGAATTAAGTCTTTCACGATCGACATGCCAAGGCCCATCCCATAACGGGCGGTGGGCGAAACAGCCGATTCGCCGCGATAATATTTCTTGAACAGATTCTCCAAAGTATGGCGGTCCATTCCGACCCCGTTATCTTCAATTGTGATTTTGATAAATTGGTTCTGTACATATGTGAGCTGCACCGAAATTGCCGTGCCGGGGGGATTGTGCATTACCGCATTGATGAGCAGGTTCTGAATCGCCCGGTACAGTAAGCGTCTGTCAAAGGAAAACAGGATCGAGTCCTCATCGCAGTGAAAGCTTAAATCGTATTCCTGAAGGTCCGGATCATTCCATGTATCAGCCAAAAGGCTCTTCAGAAACTCCACCAGATTCCCTTCTTCCAGCCGCAGAGGGATTTGCGACTTTGTTTCCTGGAGCTGGAGGGACAGGTTGAAATCCTGAATCAGGGTTTCCATGTGCTTGCTCTTCTTCAGAATTTCCTGCATGAAGGAAATCTTCTCTTCCTCGCTCCAGGAATACTCCTCGCTCAGGAGCAGGGCAGAATAGCCGGATATGTAGGTAAGCGGCGTTTTTAAATCATGGGAGATGCCGGCGATCCAGTCCTTTTTCAGTTGCTCCAGCTTCTCTCTTTCTTGCTGGGATTTTCGGAGATGGATAGATAATTCATGAATATTGGTTATGATTTCGCTGTATAGCCGGTAAGGTCTCTTTAGCTTATCCCTTTTCGTATATATTTTATGGCTGACGGCAGGTTCTTGGTAATGACCACGCGATAAGCGGGATATCCAGGAGATGATGAACCAGATCGGGTTGCTGAAATACCAACTGAAGATAAGGCTCGACACAATGATGCTGACCGCAAACAAAATAAGCAGAATCGAGTCGTAGCCAGCCATGCCTTCATATAGGCCAAGTCTCGGCAAAATGCCGTCAACAATCAGCATGACAACGAATCCCATACCTACCATCCAGGTGAATAATCCGATGATAAAATGAATGCTGAAGCGAAGCTTAATATTCATGGCGGGTTACCTTTCAATGGGGGGGACGAATTTGTAACCAATTCCCTTTAAATTAACGATGATTTCGGGAGACTTCGGCTTGCTTTCAAGCTTCTTTCTAATTTTGGAAATATGCATGGCCACGGTTTTCTCCTCGCCATAGTATGGTTCTTCGCCCCATACGAGCTGATAGATTTGCGTAGCGGTAAAAAGGCGATTTGGATTTTTGAAGAAAAAATGCAGTAGTTCCAGCTCCTTGGCCGTGCATTCGATGACTCGTTCATCCACAACAAGCTGGGCGTCGGCAGGCTTTAAGGCAAGGTTGCCATAGCGGTATTCTTTATAATGATCATGGTTCTCATGCAGCATGGCCCGGGTAAGGTTCTGTCTACGAAGCAGGCTCTGTATTCTAGCAACTACCTCAAGGGGATTGAAAGGTTTCGTAATGTAATCGTCGCCGCCGATTCCAAGACCCGTTAATTTGTCGAAATCGCTGGAGCATGAGCTAATGAAAATAATAGGGGTGCTTGTTATGCTTCTAATTTTGTTGCATAAGTCGAATCCATGAGTATCGGGAAGCATGACATCCAGCAAAATCACGTCAAAGGTATGCCGGCCTAGCAAATTTAACGCATCTTCCCCTGAAGTGCAGGAATAAATCGCATGGAATCTCTCTTTCTTCAGAATAATTTCCAGCAGGTTCAAAATGCCTTCTTCATCATCGACCATGAGTATTCTCTCATTCCTGAGCAATATGGAATTCCTCCTAAACAAAACGACTTCCTATGTTTAAACACCAATCTATTTTAACTCACTTATCCTAATAATTTCAATATATGGGGGATTATGCAGATAGGCAGGGAAGCACAAAAACACGGAGAGATTACTCTCTCCGCGGATAGTATTGAATCGGATTAAATTAAATAATTAGTCCCGGCTTTGGAAGTACATCATGATAAAACGAAGCAGCTCGAAAAGGGAGATAAGGGCTGCGGCTACATAAGTCAATGCGGCAGCGTTAAGAACTTTGCCTACGCCGCGCTCGTCGTTTTGCGAGACTAACCCCATGCTGAGCATGCCTCTGCGAGCCCGGTTGGTGGCGTCGAATTCTACCGGCAAGGTGACAAGCTGGAATAGTACGGCCAACGAGAAGAACACGATGCCTACGCCCAGGAGGTTCAGCGAACCGAACAAAATGCCTGCAAGAATTAAAAATGGCGATACTTGGGACGTTAAATTGACGATCGGGAACATTTTGTGGCGCAGGACCAGCATGGAATAAGATTCTTTATGCTGAATGGCGTGCCCGACTTCATGGCAGGCTACAGCGACGGCAGACACCGAGTTCTCGTAATAGACCGGCTCAGAGAGACGGACGACGCGTTTGGTCGGGTCGTAATGATCCGTCAGGCTGCCGCGTACAGGTTCGATCGGTACGTCGTACAATCCGTTCGCATCCAGCATGCGGCGGGCTGCCTCATGGCCTGTTAGTCCATACATATTATGGACCTTGGCGTATTTATTAAAGGTTCCCTTAACTTTAAACTGCGCCCATATCGATAGGCCGATGGCAAATATTAATGGAATAAACATGATATTCGAGCTCATGATTTTTCTCAATCCCCCTGTTGTAATAATTGATCAGTACTTTTACGTAAATGGCCCTTGGTTGATTAGAAGATATAATGCATCGATGCAGGCGAGGCTTTGAGGCATGAGACTGGAGAACATCTTTCTAGCTTGGCCTGGCTTCATGTTAGAAATGAGCGGCTCCAGCTCCTTGACTTCCCGTTCCAGTCTTTGCATATGGATTTCGAGGGAGGTCAATTTCTCCGTAACCTGCTCCTCGTGGCTTACTTTATTCCACAACTCCAGCTTCGAGCGAATTTCCTCTAATGTATACTTCTCCTGTTTTAATTCATTAATACGTTTCAAACGGTTCAAGGTTTCAGCGCTATACAAACGGTAGTTTTTCTGAGTGCGCGCTTCCGGCGCAATGAGCTTCAGCTTGGTATAGTAATCGATTGTTCTCTCGCTTACGCTGGCAGCTTTGGCTAATTCGCCGATTCTGTATAGTTTCATCCTGGTAGGCTCACCTCACTCCTAAGGATATATTTAGTATATATTTATATTTCTAAAATAATGATACCTGATCGGCAACTATACAGTCAAACGTTATGCTTTCCAATCTATAGTTACTATCACTGCCTATCAATTCATACCCTTGCAGCGTAAAGCTGGGCCGGTTATTCGCGGCAGTATGTCCGGCTATCGGTTCGTTTCCCCAGCAAGAACCGATGACATACAATTTGAGAAGGCTGGCAAATAAGGGCAGCTGCTGCAAATCGGTCGCCGAAGGGATAGGCGGAGCAGAGGGGTGGCTATGAAACAGGCCTAACAGCTGCGGATGATAGCAGTATTTGACCCATTCCTGGGGCTCCAGCGAGAAATGCCGGTCCGGCTGGGCAGAAGCATTAGTTAGCGGAACATAGCTGGCTATGACTGCTGCTTCGGCTGTCATTTCTCCCAGCAGAACCCCGCAGGCCTCGTGAGGAAAACGGGCTAGACTGTCTTTTTCAAGCTGCTCATATACAAATGGAAGGATGACCCACTTGGGATAGGGGGCAAGCTCCTGAAAGTGTTCGTTCATAGATCGTAATACCTCAATCCTCGGTTTGTAACAAAACGGGTAAACAGGGTACAATAACATATACAAATAGCAAAGGATGAACATACATGAGAAAAAATATACCTATTTTTGCGCTCCTGATCGTCTTGCTCGGGGTCGCCTTGTACCAAAATTATGGAAACGAGCTGCTCTCTTTCATGGGCGTCGGCAGTAATAAAGAAACGAAAACCTTGGGCGCTGCGATCGCAGAAGGAGCTCCCAAGCCAGGCTCTTCATCCCCGTCCTTCGTCTTGAACGGACTGGATGGAAACACCTATAAGGTGGGGGGAGAACGGGATAAGCCGGTACTGGTTAATTTTTGGGCTTCCTGGTGCGATCCCTGCAAAGATGAAGCTCCTGATCTCGTTAAGCTGTACGAGAAATACGGCGATCGACTGGACATTTACGGGGTCAATGTCACGGCGTATGACACAGTTGAGAAGGCTGAGGCCTTCGTCAAGGAATACGGAATTGATTTCCCGGTGCTGTTGGACAAGAAGGAAGAGGCCTACAAGAAATTCAACGGCGTGGCCTTTCCAACAAACGTGCTGATTGACAAGAACGGCGTGATCCAAGATTTAATCGTGGGCATACTTCCGCCGAAAGACTTGGAGGCCAAAATCAAGAAGCTGCTGCAATCCTCGTAAAATCCATCGTAAGAATGGAATGCCGGAAGGCCCGGAGTCCTTAAAACAAAGGAACTCCGGGCCTTCCGGCGCTATTCTATCGGTTTTGCCGATCAGATTATCATTGGATTAATGGTTGACTAAACCTTGGCTTGCAGATACAACCTCTTCATGCTCCATTTTGGTCTGGCCGAGCAGGGCGTAACGCAGGCTGTCGACAAGCGCCTCCCAGCTCGCTTCAATAACGTTGCCGGATACGCCGACCGTACTCCACGAATTGGCAGCGTCTTTCGATTCAATCAGGACTCTGACCTTGGAAGCTGTCGCATCTTTATCATCGAGCACCCTGACCTTATAGTCGGACAAGTGAATGTTCTTCAATGCAGGATAGTAAGAAATCAATGCTTTGCGCAGGGCATTGTCGAGCGCGTTCACCGGACCGTTGCCTTCCGCAGCTGTAAAAAGGCTATTACCGTCGATGTTCAGCTTGATGAAGGCTTCCGAGACAACCGGTCTTCCTGCAGACTTCTCGACGAGCATTTTGAAGGATTCAAAGACGAACAGCTCTTTCATCTCGCCGTTAGCCTGACGAAGCAGCAGCTCCAGGGAAGCGTCTGCGCCCTCGAACTGGTAGCCTTGGTGCTCTAAATCTTTGATTTTGGAAATGACCTGCCGGGTCTCTTCGTTCTCCGGGTCGAATTTGATGCCCATTTCTTGCGCCTTAGACAAAATATTGCTCTGTCCGGCCAGCTCGGATACGAGAACACGCTGCCGGTTACCGACGGTCTCCGGAGCAATATGCTCATAGGTCCGGGAATCGCGCAGAATGGCCGAGACATGGATGCCGCCTTTATGGGCGAATGCCGCTGTTCCGACGAACGGTTGTCCCACAGGCATATGAACGTTTGCGATTTCGCCAACATAACGGGCCGTATTGGTCAGCTGCTGCAGCTGCTCCGGCTCGATGACATCGTAGCCCAGCTTCAACTGCAGGTTCGGAATGATGGAGCACAGGTTGGCATTGCCGCAACGTTCCCCGTATCCGTTCATCGTGCCTTGGACTTGCTCGGCACCTGCCCGTACAGCATTTAAGGCGTTGGCTACGGCCAATTCACAGTCGTTATGGGTATGGATGCCAAGCCTAGCGGTCGTTACGCGTCCGGCCAGGACAGAGACGATGTCATGTACTTCATGCGGCATGGTGCCGCCGTTCGTATCGCACATGACGAGCCAGTCTGCGCCGGCCTCCTCCGCTTTGCGCATGACGGCGAGAGCATACTCCGGGTTGTTCTTGTAGCCGTCAAAGAAATGCTCGGCATCGAACAGAACTTCCATGCCCTGCCGCTTCAAATAGGCGATCGAATCGTAGATCATAGCCAGGTTCTCTTCTAATGTCGTCTGGAGAGCGGTATGCACATGAAAGTCCCATGATTTGCCGACCAACGATGTGGCTTTGGCACCGGATTCAAGGATGCGTTTCAAGTTAGGATCATGCTCGGCGATGCTGTCTTTGCGCCGGGTGCTGCCGAAAGCGGTAACTGTTGCGGATAATCCAAGTTCCTGAACTCGCTTGAAGAACTCGATATCTTTACTGTTGCTTCCAGGAATGCCGCCTTCGATATAATGAACACCCAGTTGATCCAGCTTCTTGGCTATCTTCAACTTATCGTCCGCAGACAGGCTAATGCCCTCTCCCTGAGTGCCGTCGCGTAATGTTGTGTCGAAGATGGTTACAGCCTTTGACATGATGAAAATGTCCCCCTTTGGATATCATCTGAGTGTGAGCTCTCTGATTAGTATAAATTCTTCTGTTTAGTATAATTTCTAATTATAGCATCTGTAATTTAAATGTAACACCGTTTTTATGAAATTGCACAAGGGTTGTTGACCCAATCCGTCCTTAAAGGTATGCTTTTTTAAAAGAAAACACGGTGTAAGGCGTGAACATTCATGTTTTAGTTTAAATAAAATGAGGGAACACTAGTGAGGAATATCGACGAATATTATCCTGTGAACGGCAGGGTTGTGCTTCACATCGATATGAACGCATTTTATTGCTCTGTTCATGAGGCCGAGGAGCCGGAGAAATACCGGAACAAACCGACGGCCGTGGCGGGAAGCGTGGAATTACGCAAAGGCGTGATCGTTACTTGCTCTTACGCGGCCAGGGCGATGGGAATCCGCACAGGAATGACGGTGAGGGAGGGTCTAAGGAAATATCCCAAACTCATTCTGATCGCCCCAGATTTCCATTTGTACCGCCGTTACTCCCGGGCATTCATGGATATTGCATACCGGTATACCCCGCTGCTGCAGGCGACCTCAATTGATGAGTGCTATTTGGACATCACTGGCTCGAAGCAGTTCGGCACCCCGCTCGAGATTGCGGGGGAAATCCAGTCTCGCATCGCCATAGAGCTGGGATTGCCCTGCTCCGTAGGCATCGCTCCGAACAAGCTGCTGGCCAAGATGGCCTCGGATATGAAGAAGCCAAATGGCATCACGGTGCTTCGTTTGCGCGATGTTCCTGAGCTGCTATGGGACAAGCCGTGCAGCGAGCTGTTCGGCATCGGCCGCAAAACGGGTGAGAAGCTGAAGAAGATGGGGATATATACGCTCGGTCAGCTGGCTGCGGCCGACGAGCGGCTGTTGTCGGAACGCTTCGGCGTCGTCGGCCTATGGATGAAGCAGGCTGCGCATGGCATTGACCATTCGCCGGTACAGGAGGAGCGGGAGAAGAATAAATCGATCGGGCACACGACGACGCTCCCGAAAGACCTGACTGAGCTGGAAGAAGTGAAACGGGTCATGCTTAATTTGGCAGATCAGGTGACCAGGCGCCTACGCCGCCAGAAGCTAATGGCGCAAACGGTGCAAATCACGATCAGGACGCCGGACATGAAGACGATAACTCGTTCCCAGACCCTCGGGAACGTGACAGAACAGGCCGATGAAATTTATAAGGAGGCCTGCGAGCTGTATCTTCGTCACTGGGGTCATGGTAAGCCGGTTAGGCTGCTCGGTATTACGCTGCAAAATTTAGTTCCCAGGGAGGACTCGGCCCTACAGCTAGATTTGTTCGATTACGAGCAGCAGCCGAAGAAGGAATCGCTGACCAGAACGATGGATTTGCTCCGGGACAAGTTCGGCGAGGATGCCATCCTGACGGCCGGCATGCTCAGCGATGATCCTTCCGCCCTGATTCGGAATCATAAAATCCGCGGAACTTCGCTTCAAACGGATTTTCTCCGGGAAAATCGGGAGGAATGATAATAATTATCAATGGAAAATGGTAACAAATGATTTGAAATTGCTTTCTTTTTATATTATATTGGTCATGGTGGTAGCAATTCACCGCACTTGTACCGTTTATCAGGAGGCAGATAAAGATGGCGAAATATACTTGGGTAGAGAAAGATACTTGTATCGCTTGCGGCGCTTGCGGCGCTACGGCACCGGATATTTACGATTACGACGATGAAGGCTTGGCCGAAGTTATCTACAACAGTGATGGTAACCGCGGTGTAACGGAAATTCCGGACGACTTGCACGATGACCTTCAGGATGCATCTGACGGGTGCCCGACGGATTCCATCAAGATTGCAGATACTCCGTTCAATATGGAAGGTTAACAGCACAGAAAGACCGATCTACATCACGCTTTTGGAGAAGCATCCCGCCGTTGATGGCACGGGATGCTTTTTGCTGTCTTTGACCGCTTCAGGTCTATCACGGCTGCAGATATACTAGGTATTAGGTCATGAATTTGACCATTTCAAAAGAATGGTTTGAAACAAGCGCTCCGCAGCCGATATATTAAATAAAGAGGTTGTTCATGCATACAATCACAAGTTGATCTCAATGGAGGTTTACGATGAAAAATTCGGCTTACCTCAAAAAATACGTCGAGAACCACCCAAACAATAAAATGGCTTGGTATTTGCTTGGCAAAGAATATGAACAAAGCGGCCAGGAAGGCAAAGCTCATTATTGCTACATTCAGGCAGGAAGCGTATACGAAGCGTTCGAGGCCAGCAAAATACCCGAGGATTTATGGATGGGGTATGAGGCGGGCATCCTTCAGGAGTCGCGCAGACAGGAGCAGCGCAGCCGCCTGCTGCGCAAGGCGGGCTTCATTTTGCTTCTTCTGCTGTTTCTGTGGCATCCTTCTGCACAAGCTCCCGGTAAAATGGCGGCTAGGGTCCCGGAATCTGATCTCGGGCAAGCGGAAAGCGCTTCTGGGCAGGATGAGCCGGATAAGCTCAAACCGGAAGCGGATACATCGCCTGTTCTTACTGAGCCGGAGAAGGATACCCCGAAGTTCACAGCGATCGGTTATGTCCCTGGTGGCAGAGGAGTGACCGGCGATATAGGCGGGCTGCTGCGAGGAAACGAAACGGATAGCCGCTATCAGGCTGTGCTCGGAATGGACAAAAAAGGAAAATGGCTAAATTGGTCCCACAAGATGCCGGTCGTTTATGGAATTGAGCCGCTAGGCGGCGGCCAGACCAGCGTGCAGTCCTATGACCCGGAGGCATGCCTCTGCAAGCCGCCAGACTCAGGCCATTTGAAGGGGGAGGCGGAGGAGTGGATCAGGCGGCAGGAGTCTCTGGCCGTACTCTCCTCAGCGATGTTGCGATATAAAGAGAAGAAAGGGAACTGGCCGAGCAGTTTGGACGATCTGACGCAGCCATTTCCGAACAACTGGCTGGCAGGAACCAATGATCATATGAAGGAAGCGTTTGCGCCGCTGAAGCAGAAGCTTGCGCAGCGGGAGCAGCATACAGGCGGAAAGGCGGGCCAGGGCGAATCCAGCATTACCATGGCGGAGAAGGCCGATTATAACGACAGATTTTTTGCCCAGCCGCTTGAGGTGATCGTCGATACAAGCAATTATCGTTTGGCAGTGGTAAGCGGTTCGGTAATTCTAAGAAGTTACCAGGTTGGGCTTGGCGGCGATAAAACGCCGGAAGGGACATTTCGCATTACAGATAAGGTCGTGAATCCGAACGGCAAGTCAGCCGGGGAGTTCGGCAGCCGGGGAATGCAGCTGTCCGATACGAATTACGCGATCCATGGCACGAACGAGCCGGACAGCATTGGCGGCGATGAATCACTGGGCTGCGTCCGGATGGGGAGAAAGGATGTTGAGGAGCTGTTCGACCTGCTTCCGGTCGGAACGAAGGTGACGATAGGCAAGGGAGGGCTGCCCGATCAGGACCTTACCCCGGCAAAGCGGTTTACGCTTGGGGACAGGCAGGATCAGAGCAATCCTCACCGGACGTATCGCTGGCTGCATTAGCCATTATTTGAATACGAGTGCTAGCGTAAACAGTATAATGAGCCCAGCAACGATGGAAATAGCCCAGATGAGCCCTTTTCTGTTCACTTCCTCTTTTTTCTGCTGGAGTGTCGGCGGTTTGCGTTTGGCAGCCATGACAACAATCATTCCCTTCTATATTGTTCAGAGAGCTACATATTTATTGTAATAGCTTTCATTTTAAAATGCTATCACCTCATTCGTTACGTTTTCATGAGGTTGAACTTTTCTTTTGAGCGAGAAAACGATAAACTAAAAAGCAAGGCATTGTATGGCATAAGTGATGAACGGAGTGAAGTTAGACGTGTTGTATCGCAATATTGGGAAGCATTTATTTTTCCGGTTGGATGCTGAGAAGGCTCACCATCTTATGATCGGAGGATTACATAAGGCAGCGAGAGTGCCGGGATTTATTCCTTTACTGCACGGAATGTACGGAGTCAAAGAAGTTCCGGAGCTGGCTGTCGATTTATTCGATATTCATTTCCCTACTCCAGTAGGGCTGGCCGCCGGCCTGGATAAAAATGGGGAAGCGGTAGAGGCGTTCTCGGCCGTCGGCTTTGGATTTATGGAGGTCGGGACCATTACGCCGAAGGCCCAGCCGGGAAATGAGCAGCCGAGGCTGTTCCGCCTTAAACCGCAGGAAGCGCTGATTAACCGCATGGGATTCAACAACCAGGGCACGGATTATATGGCCTCGCAGCTTGAAGCACTGCGGACCAGACGGATTCCGGTTGCGGTCAATATCGGCAAGAATAAGGCCACTCCCAACGAAGAGGCCCATGTTGATTATGAGAAGTGCATTGCAGCGCTTTATTCGCATGCGGATTTCTTCGTAGTAAATATCAGTTCGCCGAATACGCCCGATCTGCGTAATCTTCAGCATGGCAGCGAACTGGCGTCCTTGCTGGAAGCAGTGCAAAGCGAGATGGCGAATCAGGCGGCGAAGCATGGCAAGAAGAAGCATGTTCTCGTGAAGATCGCCCCGGACGTCAGCATGACGGAGTTGGAATTCATGGTACAGACGATCATGAATAGCGGCGTGTCGGGAATTATAGCTACCAATACGACGATCTCGCGTGAAGGCATTACGCATCAGCACGCACAGGAAACCGGGGGTCTCAGTGGAAAGCCGCTGAAGGAGAGAGCGACGGAGATTATTTCTCATGTCTATCGATTGACGGAAGGGAAACTTCCGATTATCGGTTCCGGCGGAATTTTTAACGCTGAGGATGCCTATGAGAAAATTCGTGCTGGCGCCAGTCTGGTAGAAATATATACCGCTTTAATTTACGAAGGTCCCGAGCTGAATCGGGAAGTGCATCGCGGTTTGTTGGACCTGCTGCGCCGCGACGGATTTAGCCATATTTCCGAAGCAGTAGGAGCAGATCATCGCTAACCGGGCCACAGAAGACAGGAGGCACAGTGGAATGGATAGTAGAGACTGGGGAGCATTTTTGCTGCCATACGAGCAAACGGTCGAAGAGTTGAAGGTCAAGTTCAAAACGATGCGCTCCGAGCTCAAGAAGCTGGAGGAGTACGCCCCGATCGAATTTGTTACCGGAAGGGTTAAGAAAATATCAAGCATTCTCGATAAAGCCAAGCTACTGAACGTTCCGATGGATCAGCTGGAGCAGGGGATTGAGGATATTGCCGGCATTCGCATTATGTGCCAGTTCGTCGAGGACATTCGCAGAGTAGCTCAATATATTCGGGCCCGTAAGGATCTTAAGGTGATCTACGAGAAGGACTATATTACGAATTATAAGGAAAGCGGCTATCGCAGCTTTCATATGATTATCGAATATCCGGTCCAGACTGCCCTAGGACTCAAGAACGTGCTGGCGGAAATCCAGATTCGCACACTCGCCATGAACTTCTGGGCGACGATTGAGCACTCCTTGAATTACAAATATCGGGAGAGCCTGCCCGATGACATGCGCAGCAGGCTGAAGAAGGCTGCAGAGGCTGCTTTTGTTCTCGATAATGAAATGTCCAGCATTCGCGAGGAGATTCTGCTGGCGCAGAAGAGCTTCGAGGATGAGTCCAGCATCGTGAACCATCTATTGGGGGCGATCCATCAGCTCTATTTTTACCATCGGGTTACAGAGGCCATCGAGGCCCAGCAGCGTTTCAACGAGCTATGGGAAGCACGTGATATGGATGGGTTAAAGGACATGCATACCGAGGTCACGCAAAAAATCAAGACGGCCAAAAAAGCGTTGGAGCTCGACGATGACAACGTATGATCCTCTGTATGTAGCCTTCCTGATCTATTTCAACCGTGACCAGGATTACTTCGAATGCCATGAAGTTATGGAGGAACTGTGGCTGGAGCGGGATAAGGATCCGCTATATAAGGGGCTGCTGCAGGTTGCGGTCGGTCTGTACCATTTTCGCAATAGGAATGTGACCGGAGGGAGGAAAATGATGGAGTCCGCTGCACAGAGGCTCTGCCCTTATCCTCCGGATTCCCTCGGCATCAATCTTGGCAAGCTGCTTGACGAGACTAGGGCGTATGCCGCTCAGTTGGCGAATTATGAGCAATCCCCCTTTCCTTATTATGATTTGAAGATCGGAATACTGGATGAGCACTTATCGAAGCTTGTGAAGCAGGCATCATCGGAAATAAAACCCAACATTCCCCAGCGCAGGGGGCCTCAGCGAGGCGCCAAGCATGAGCTGAGGATGCAGGGCAAGACCAAGTGAATAATATGGCCCTTTCATGCGAAGTATGGTGTAAGGGCTTTTTTGTATTGTGGATTGCAGTTCGTCTGGTGAAGGCTGGACGGGGATGGCGTATTGCTTTACAATCTGATGATATTGGTATGTTACAATAGACATATTCTTAATAAGGATGGATGGTTCAATATATGGCAGTTCATGTACCGATGGCTTTTTTGGAAAAGATGCAGCTGCTGCTGGGCAGCGATTACGGCGCTTTTCTATCCTCTTATGACAATCCCCGTTACGTCGGTATTCGGGTCAACACGCTTAAAATAAGCGTTGAGTCGTTCCTTGACATTTCTCCGTTTGAACTGAAGCCAGTGCCCTGGTGCCCCACCGGATTCTACGTCAAGGAAGGCCTGAAGCCGGGAAAGCATCCGTATTATCATGCGGGGCTGTATTATATTCAAGAGCCCAGCGCGATGGCACCGGTGGAAATGCTTGATGTCACGCCCGGTCAGAGAGTGTTGGATTTATGCGCCGCACCCGGAGGCAAAACGACGCAAATTGCGGCCAAGCTGCAAGGGGAAGGCGTGCTAGTGGCCAACGACATACACGCGGACCGAACCAAGGCTCTGGCTAAAAATATCGAGCTGTACGGTGCCCGCAACGCCGTAGTGCTGAATGAGTCGCCGGAGCGTATAGCCGATTCCTTCCCGGCATATTTCGATAAAATTCTGATCGACGCCCCTTGCTCCGGAGAAGGCATGTTCCGCAAGGACGAGGATATGGCTCGGCAGTGGGAGGTTCACTCTACCTCTAAGTGCACCATGATGCAGAAGGACATCCTGAAATCCGCTGCGGCCATGCTGGCGCCGGGCGGCAGAATTGTGTATTCAACCTGTACATTTGCTCCTGAAGAAAATGAGGCGATGATCGCCTGGTTTCTGTGTCGGCATACGGATTTTGAGCTTGTTCCGCTGCCGAAGGAACCCGGCTTCTCGCCAGGTCGTCCGGAGTGGCTGTACCGGTTGAATGCGGAAGGCGGTGATGCAGCCTTCTCCTCGGAAGCCGCTAGCCTGACCGCTCAGTGCGGCAGGCTGTGGCCGCATCAGGTTGAAGGCGAGGGGCATTTCCTGGCCGTGCTGCAGCATAAGGGTCCTGCAGTAAGCCGGGAGGGTTTGGCCGAAGGAGTGGCTGGCGGGCAGCTATCCGTGTGCGGCAGAGAGCCGCAGGCAGACACTGGCAGCAAGGCAGGCAAAACGAACCGGAAGCATGCGGGCCATCATAGGGACAAGACATCCAAAGGTCGGGAGAATGCCGGAAAGGTGCCCGGCGAGCGGGAGCTTCTGGACTGCTGGCAGCAATTTACGAGCGAGCATTTGACCGCGAAGCTCCCTGGGCAGCCGCTGTTGTTCGGCGGCCATGTCTATTTGTCCCCGCTGATGAAGGAGCAGCTAGCCGGACTGAAGACCGTGCGCCCCGGTTGGTATGCCGGCACGGTGAAGAACGGCCGGTTTGCCCCGGGTCATCCGCTTGCGACGGCCTTATCGGCCGGGGAAGCAAACCGGGTATTGAATTTATCCCAAGAGAACAGCGAAGCCGTCAGGTATCTTAAAGGGGAAACCCTGAATGTCCCGGCATCAAGAATCGAATGCCGGGGTATCCAGGGTTTCCCTAAAGGATACGTGCTGGTCTGCGTTGACGGCGTATCGCTAGGTTGGGGGAAATGGCTAGACGGGATGCTCAAGAACGAATATCCCGCAGGGTGGAGGTGGACATAGGAAACGTGAGCAAAGGCAAGAAAACGCAAAGGTTGGATAAAATACTCGGCCATCTCGGTTATGGCTCGAGATCGGATATCAAGAAGATGGTGAAGCAGGGCAGAGTCATGCTAAACGGAGTTGTTCTCAAGGATAGCGGTATTCAGGCCAATCCTTACGAGGACAGCATCAATGTAGACGGGGAGGGTATCCAGTACCGCGAGTTCGTTTATTTGATGCTGAATAAGCCGCAAGGCGTCATATCCGCGACGGAGGATTACCGGGAGCGAACGGTGCTGGATTTGATTCCGGCGGAGCTGCGCGTGTTCGATCCTTTTCCGGTGGGACGTCTGGATAAGGATACGGAAGGTTTTCTGCTGCTGACCAATGACGGACAGCTGGCCCATGATCTGTTGTCGCCGCGCAAGCATGTGCCGAAGACGTACGAGGCTCATGTGCTCGGAGAGATCGGGGAGCGGGAAATCGCGCTGTTCCGCGAAGGGGTTACATTGGATGACGGCTACGTCGCCTTGCCGGCAGAGCTGGAGGTGCTGGAGCATGAGCGCCTGGAAGAGGGCATGATGTCCCGCATCCGGTTGACCATTTCCGAGGGAAAGTTCCATCAGGTGAAGCGGATGTTCATGGCCGCAGGGTCGAAGGTCGAATATTTGAAGCGTATAAGCATGGGACCGCTCAAGCTCGATGATTCCTTAGTACTCGGTTCGTACCGGGAGCTGACAGAGGCCGAGGTGGAAATGCTCAAGATGTACAAGAAATAGTATAGATAAACAAAGGAGACATGGAGATGAGATACAAACTGATCGCTTTGGACGTAGACGGTACATTGTTGAACGATGATCACGAACTGACGCCTGGAACGGCGGAGACGATCAAGAAAATTGCGGAGCAGGGCACGGAATTCGTTCTCTGCACCGGCCGTGCTCCGGGGAACTCTATACCGTTCATGAAGCAAATGGGTCTGCGTGGTTATGTCATTACACATAACGGGGCGGCAACGGTCAACATTGAAACCTTGGAGATCGTCCATGAGTTCGAGATCAGCCCGCTGGCTCTGACTCCTTATTTGGACTACTGCCGGGATAACGGCGTCCACTTTGACGTGAACACGACTTTCGCGCTTTATGTTCAAGGTGCAGCCGGCCTTAGCCAGGAGGCGCTCGATATGTACAAACAGTACATGATGGTGCCTAAGGAGCTGCCGCGTTGGGCCGATCTAAGCGAGCCCATCGTGAAAGTGACCGTGACCGGCCAAAAGGAACAGATGGATAAAGTGTATGCCGACTGGAGCAAGTGGGATAACTCGGAATTTAATGTTCTGCGCAGCGGCGACTTCTTCATTGACATCACCCACAAAGATTCCTCCAAAGGCGCTGCCTTGCGGAAATTGGCGGAGAAGCGGGGGATTCCGGCGGAGAACGTCATGGCTGTCGGCAATTATTACAACGATATTTCGATGCTTACCTATGCCGGGCTCAGCATCGCAATGGACAACTCGCCGCTGGAGGTTAAGGCGGCTGCTAAAGCGGTCACGGCTTCGAACAACGAGGAGGGCGTGAAGCTGGCGCTTGAGCAATACTGCTTCGAGGAATCTCTGCGTTAAGTTTGACAAGTTTCGGCCGCCGGCTGACGCTGTGCAAGTGAAAAGGGGCTGTCCCAAAAGTCATCTTAGATGACTGTGGGGCGGCCCTTTCTTTCTGAAAGCTTTCCGTTTCTCTAGAATCCATTTTTTCCCTTAAATAAACTGTCGGACACTAAATGGAATTCATGTATCTAATTATGCTCTAAACTAATGAAAAAGAGGATTAGGTGGATTTAATGCAGTTAAAATCAAGAATTTAGCCTATAATGGCCATCTCTCTTCTTCTAACGGCATGAAATACATTTAAATCAACATTTCCTTCTTGGCCGCAGAAACTAACTACTATTAATCCATTTAGATATGTTGAACTATTAGAATGGGTGAAGGCCGCGGGATAGTGGCATTAGTCCACAGTCTACTGAGAGTAGCAGGTTACACCGACAGCTGGCGCAGCCCCTTCGGCAGATGGTTCTTAAGCTGGCCGCCGCTCGCTTTGCCCCAGCCGAGCGGGAAGCTGTCTCCATCGCATTCCACCGTAACGAGGCACCAGCCGCGGTAATTACCAGGAACCGCCAAAGTGTCCCCGTGCAAATAAGCAGCCAGTTCAGGCGAGTCCGGATTCAGCGTCCAGGTAAGAGCGGCATCGCTAGGGGTTATGGCCATGGCCAGTGCGTGAGCAGGCTGGAAGCGCCCTTTTTTGTACTCTCCCAAATGGAGGCCAGCACGAGGGATTTTCAGGCCAGCAAGGCTATCAGGGGATAATTGCAAACCTGAGCTGGACGGCAGCAAATACAAGGATTCCCCGAATGAAATCGGCATTCCTTCGCTATCCCCGAGCAGTGCGCCGAGGCCGGGAAGCTCGCTTCTCGCCCAGTCGGTGAAAGCCTCATACGCGGCCGCCGTATTCTTCCCAGCGCTATCTCCTTCGCTGTGTTTTTTGCCGCGCGGTTTGCTCTTGGCACGAATTTTATCCGGTTCGGAGCGGAATGTTGGAGAGGAAGCCGGTATCGCTCCTGTATCTACGTCAACCTCGCTCTTGCGCTGCAGCAATGCGACGTAATGCCCTTCGCCTTTTTGCCGATGCGGCCAAATCCGTTTCTCCTCCACCAGCGTCATGTCGGGATAATGCGCGAGCAGCCGTGCGACGGTCTCTTCGTTCTCCTGCTGGTTGAAGGTGCAGGTCGAGTAGGCGAGCCGGCCTCCAGGCTTAAGCATCGCAACGGCATCCTGCAGAATGTCCCATTGCCTTGCCGCGCAAAATTCCACGGATTGCTCCGACCATTCGGAAACCGCACTCGGGTCCTTGCGGAACATGCCTTCGCCGGAGCACGGTGCATCGAGCATGATCCGGTCAAAGGCGAGCGGGAAGCGTGCGGACAGCTCGCCCGGAGTCGCCTGCGTAACGACCGCGTTGCGTACGCCGAAGCGCTCGACGTTCTCCGCTAATATTTTCGCGCGCTGGGGGTGGATTTCGTTGCTGATGAGCAGGCCTTTGCCGCCCATTCTCATCGCGATTTGCGTCGTCTTGCCTCCTGGGGCAGCCGCCAGATCCAGCACGGTCTCCCCGGGCTGAGGGTCCAGCAGCTCGACGGCAGACATCGCGGACGGTTCTTGAATATAATATAATCCCGCGGCATGGTAAGCATGCTTGCCTGGGCGGTTATCCTCATCGTAATAATAGCCTTCCTCGCACCAAGGGATGCCCTCCAGTTCGAAGCGCTGCTTGATGGCGCGCTCTGCCGCTGATCCGGGCTTGATTTTCAGCGTGTTGATCCTCAGTCCGTATGTTCGGGGCATCGCATAGCTGTTAAGGAACGTTTGCCCATCTTCCTCTCCGAGCATCGAAATCATGCGTTCACGGAAGCATTCCGGCAATGCAGTTATGGACATAAGCTTCTGAAAACTCCTTTTTTTTGGTATAAAAATGTACTTCGGAAATTTTACCACAAGGGGATTTGATCTAAAAAGGGGAATGGATGTTCCTTCTTTATTGTGTCATAATTGAAGGAGCGTTGACTTTATTATGGTATCAGAAAGTACGTCGATCGACGTTTTTCATTAGCGTTATTATGAGGAAAAATATACTAGAGAATACAAGTATGAAAAGGAGAGCGAGTATGAAACTGCTGCAGGCCTTATTCTTCCCTCCAGAGCAGCCTGGGGGCGTATCTTCGATGATTCCCTACCTGCAAGACAAGTTCGAGCCTCCCGAATGGGACATAGAGCTGTTCTCCCTGCCGAAGCGGATCCGGGGCAAGGGAACGGATGAAATCAAGTTCTATACCTTTGACTGGCGCCAGTACGAGCACAGCACGATCGTTCAGAAATATATGCAAACCTATCGCGACTATCTGTGGTGGACCAAGCTGCGGCTGCAGCAGTCCTACGATTTGATTCATGCGCATCATCCGATCGCCGGGCTAGCGATGAAGGAGGTCTACCCGGACACGCCCGTCATCCAGAGCATTCACTCGAGTTACGAGCGGGAGCTGATTCTGAACAGGAAAATCAAAGAGGGCGGGCCGGAGCATCGCTTCCTCTGTTCGTTATACAAGGAGCTGGAGCATCGGGCTGACCGGATGTTTACGGTATCGGAATCTTTTCGCGGATATTTGTCTCCCCACGTCGACCATCCCGAGCAGATCGGGGTCATTCACAACGGATTCGATAATAAGAGATTCAAGCCTATTCCACATCATAATGATGTTGTGCAACTGGTGACCGTCTGCCGGCTTGTGCCCGCGAAAGGGCTGGATGTGCTGCTGCGGGCCTGCGCCGAGCTGAAAAAGCGTGGACTCGCTTATGTGCTGCATATTATCGGCGATGGTCCGATCCGCGAGGAGCTGGAGCAGCTGGCTGCGGAATTGGGAATTTACGATGAAACGATTTTTTACGGCTATACCCTTCATCCTGAGGAATTTATGCCGTTCTTCGATATTTTTGTGCTGCCGTCGCGGGCAGAGGCTTTCGGCTCGGTGTTTGCCGAGGCCGCTTTGTGCAATTTGGCGCTGGTAGGAACGGAGATCGGCGGGATTGCCGAGCAAATCGAACATGGCGTCAATGGCCTGCTCGTTCATACCGGGGATCACTCGGCGCTGGCCGGGGCTTTGGAGAAGCTCATTACCGATGAGGATTATCGTACACGGCTCGCCGATGCAGGGCTGGATAAAGCCAAGAACTGCTATTCGCTGGACAGGGTTGTGGATGAGCTAAAAAATATTTATTTGCAATATAAGCAATCAAGCGAGTGAGTGAGGGGTATATGATTCCATTTCGATTCATTCATGCAGCAGACCTGCATCTAGATAGTCCCTTTGCGGGCATGTCCGGCATCCCGGATGTGCTGCGCGGACAATTGCAGGAGTCTACGTTCGCCGCTTTAGATCATTTGATAGAGCTGGCGATTGCCGAGGAGGCGGACTTCCTCGTCGTGAGCGGGGACGTATACGACGCTTCCGATTCATCGCTGCGGGCGCAGCTGCGGTTGCGGGAAGCCTGGGATCGGCTTGGCCGCCATGGCATTCCGGTCTATGTCATCCATGGCAACCATGACCCGCTGAACGCGGGCAGGCTCCGTCTGGCGCATCCCGAGCATGTCACGGTGTTCGGGCCTGTGGCGGAGAGCGTGACAGCGCGGCGGCGCAGCGATGGCCAGCCTGTAGCGGTCGTCAGCGGCATATCGTATCCAACCGCTGCGGTGACGGAGAATACGTCATTGCAATTTCGCAGAGCCCCGTCGTCCGACCTGTTTCATATCGGGCTGCTGCATGCCAATGTGGACGGGCAGGAGGGGCATGATGCCTATTCTCCTTGCTCGCTCCGGGATTTACAGCAAAGCGGGTACGATTATTGGGCGCTGGGCCATATTCATAAGCGCCAAATTCTGCATGAGTCTCCCTGGATTGTCTATCCGGGCAATTTGCAAGGACGCAGCATGAAGGAGACCGGCCCGAAGGGTTGCTATGTCGTGGATGTTGATGAGCATGGAGGGGCCAAACTGGACTTCCGGGCGCTCGACCATGTTCGCTGGCTGGAGGCGGAGCTGTCCATCGCTGGCCTAAGCAGCGAGGAGCAATTGCGGGATTTGGCCGAAGAGCTGCTGGAGGAGCTGAGGGAGCAATCCGCAGGGAGGCTCCAGGTTGTGCGTCTCATCTTGACCGGCAGGGGGACTCTGCACGGCATGCTGCAAACGGGAACCGAGGGGGAGGAGCTGCTTCAGGAATTGCGGCGCAGGGAAAGCCGGCGTCTTGAGGGCGAAGGGCAGAGAGTTGACCCGGCCGGTTCCATCGTTTGGCCGGCGGGTTTGAAAATAAAGACGGGAGCAGAGGCAGACCTCGTGGCAATGAAGCAGGAGGACAGCTTTCTTGGCGAGCTGCTGCGTATGACGGACTTGGCAGAGCGGGAGGAAGAACTGCTGGAGCAGATCGTGGGTTCCGCTCTTGCTTCGGTGGCCGAGGACCGCAGGCTTCGCCGTCTTGTTCGTGAGCTTGAGGCTGAAGAGAAGGCGGAGCTTGTCCGCCAAGCGGCGGAGATGGCGGTCAGTCTGCTGACCGAACAAGAGGCGAAGGGAGGTGCCCAGCGATGAGGCTGGACAAGCTGCAGGTAAGCGGGTTTGGACATTTAAGCGGCCTGGAGCTGGACCTGCAGGGGCCGGTCACCATCCTGTATGGACCGAATGAGGCGGGCAAAAGCACATTACTGGGCTTCGTGCGGGCCATGCTGTTTGGCATCCCCTCGCGGACGTATGGACCTCTCCGGTATGAGCCGACCCGTGGCGGCGCCCATGGCGGTCAGTTGATCCTCACTGGCGAGGAAGGCGATCACTGGACCATCGAGCGTTACTCGCAGCAAGGAGACGGCAGGACGGCGGGCTCGCGGGGCGAGCGGTTGCGGATTACGCGAACCGATTCCGAGGGCAGGCTGTTTGAAGCGGCGCAGGAAGAAATGCAGCGCGAATTATTGGGTGGCATGTCCAGCGATATGTTCAAGCAGTTGTTTGCCATCTCGCTGACCGAGCTGCAGGAAGTAGCCGCGCTTCAGTCGGAGGAGCTGAGCCGCTTCCTGTTCCATGCGGGAATCGGCGGCGGGGCGGCCGTACTTCGTGGGGAGAAGAAGCTGAGTCAGGAGATGGACAAGCTCTATAGGCCCCGCGGGCGCACGCAGGAGATGGCTCAGCTGCTGCAAGGCTATGAGCGTCTGGCTCAGGAGGCCGAGGCCGCAAGAAAGCTGCTGCCGCGCTACAATGAGGCGATCGCCGAGCTGGAGCGGGTCAGGAGCGAGCTGGCTGTCTGCGAAGAGGAGCGCGGGACTTGCAGTCGCGAGCTGGCGAAGCTGAGCAAAGCGTCGCTGATCCGCCAGGATTGGCTCACCCGCGAGAGGCTTCGTGTTGAGCTGCAGGCTCTGCCCGAGTACGAGACATTCCCCGAGGAGGGCTCGGCGCGCTGGAATGCGATGCAGGAGGAGAAGGAGCGGCTGCTGCTCGATCAGGCTGAGCTGAGGCGTAAGATTGAGGCAATGACTGCAGAAATCAGCATGCTTACACCGAATCTGGCACTGCTGGCTAAGGCGGAGGCTGTGCGGGCTCTGCAGGGGCAATTGACGGGGTATGAGGCGCGCAAGACAGAAATCGCTGAGCTGCAGGCGGAGTTTCGCATGCTGCGCCAGCGTCTTGCCGATGAATGTCTTCGCAGCATCGATGCGCATTGGACGGAGGCGGAGCTTACATCGTTCGCCGGAACGGTGGGCGAGCGGGAAGCCGTCCGTCAATTTGGCACGCGCTTTGCTGTCTACGAGAAAGAGATGGAGCTCATGCACAGCGAGCAGCATAAGCTTTCGCAGGAGGCTGCTGCGGCGAAGGAGGCTTATTCGGCGGCGATGTCCCGCCTGGAAGAGAGTGCGGAAGCGGGCCGGCGAGAATTTGCCATGCTCGTGCCGAAGCGTCCTGCCGAAATTCGGCAGGCGTGGAGCGAGTTAAGCCGGGAGCTGGAGCGCTGGCATGAAGATGCCTCATCCCGGCTGTGGGAGACGCGGGCCAAGGAAGCCGAGGCTTTAGCCGGGCAGCGGGTTCATGGACTGTACCGCAAGCTGCTGATAGGCAGTGCTGCTTTAACGGTAACTGTCCCCGGGGTGATCTGGCTGTCCTCCCGCTCGGTATGGGGGCTGCTTGCGGCTTTTGTGCTTTTTGCCGGACTTGATATGTACTTATGGCTAGGCATAAGCCGGACAGCTCACTCGAATCGCCGAGGCGGAGCCCGCCGCTATCCCGGGGAGGATGACTCTTCACGGGCTGAAGCCAGGCTTCGCGCCCTGCTGGACAGGCTTGTCTCCGATCCGTTGGCAGCGGCTGGGCGCACGGATGGGGCTGCTTCGCCACTGCATCCCGAGGAGTGGGATCGCCGCGAGCGGGAGCTGCGCCAACTGATGGAGCGCTGGCAGCTATGGGAACAGCGGCATGCCGCGCTTGGAGAGGACATCGCTCTGCTTCGCCAGCGGGCTGCTGCCGCGCTGGACCGTTGTGAGCATTCGGAGCGGGAGCTGGCCAAGCGGGAAGCCGGTTTCGGGGAGCTGGCCCGGGAATGGGAGCTATGGCTGCGGGAGCGCAAGCTATCGGCCGAGCTGTCCCCTGAGGCAGCGCTTGACGTGTTCCGCCTTGCCCAGCAAGGCAGGGAGTGGCAGAATCGGCTCGAGCAGCTGACAGTAAGATCGGCCATGCTATCGGCAGCGAATGAGGCTTACGAACATGAGGTGAAGGCGATAGGCAGCGATTTGGACCGCGATGCGGCGGCGCAGGCAGAGGTAGTTGATTCCGACAAGGACTCAGGTACTGCCCCGTCCAGCCATACATTCAACACGAGCTCCTTGCCTGAATTTGCGGATCTGCAGAAGGCTTCGTTAGGCAGAGTGGTCATCGAAGCGGTTTCTCAGCTTTCAGTTGCGGAGAAAATTTACGCCCAGCGCGAGCTGCTCACCTCCAAGCTCGAGACGCTCGCGGAAGAGCTGGAGCGGCTGAATGATCGCCTGAGCCGGATCGAAATCCGGGAGCAGGCGCTGCTGAAGGAAGGGAATGCGGCGAACGGGGAGGAATTTCTGCGCCGCAGCGCAGAGGCCAGCCGCCGCGCTGAGCTGGAGAGAGAAATCCGGCAGCTGGAAACGGTTATGTTCTCCGGGCTTGCTACCGATCAGCAAAGCCAGCTCGAAGCACTGCTTAGAAGCTGCTCAGAGGAAGAGCTGCAGGAACGTCTGCTGGCGGTGGAAGAGGCGGCGGCAGCGAAGGAAAAGAGCTGGCGGGAGCTGCAGGAGCGCAGGGGGCGCCTGCTGCAGGAGCAGGAGGCGTTGGAGCGGCGAGGCAGGCAGGAGGATGTTAGCCAGAAGCTTGCGGATCAGCAAGCTGCGCTCCGCGATGCGCTAGATCTATATGCGGTAAGGGCTGTATGTCAGGAGTTGATATCCCGGGCGCGGCGCGTATATGAAGAGGAGCGTCAGCCTGAGGTGCTGCGGTTGGCATCTGCTTATTTGCGAAAGATGACGAACGGGCGGTATGAGCGCATCGTTCTCAAGATGGGCAGTCAGGAGCTGCAGGCCGAACATCGCGACCATGGAGCGATAGGCAGCGCAGCGCTAAGCCGGGGGACGGCGGAGCAGCTGTATTTGTCCATGCGCCTGGCGCTTGCCGAAGCGGTCTCCCATCATCGCAGCATTCCGATTCTGTTGGATGATCTATTCGTTAATTTTGATGCGGAGCGTCTGCAAGGAGTTATTGCGGTTCTCAAGGAGATTGCCTGCAAACACCAGATTATTATGATGACCTGCCACTCCCATGTTGTTCAGGGCATTCAGGCACAAATCCCCGAAGCACAAATCGTGAATATGGGCTAGCCCTGCTTTCGTTTATAGACGGCAAGCGCGTAGATCCAGAGCAGGGAAAAGACGCCGAAGGCCGGGTAAAGCACGGATACAAGCGAGCTGAATCCGAATTGGCTCGTTACATAGCAAATCATGAGCACGGCGATGGAAATGAGGTAAGGGCGAACCTGCAAATGCTGCCTGAGCTGAAGGGTTACGCCGTAAACGTCGGCCACGAAGGTGCTGAATATTTCCATGAAAATCAACAGGATGTAAATGAGTTGGACGGCGCTGCCCAATTGTGCGGCAATGCTGCCCATCGGCACTTCGTACTGGTTAATTCCCGGCATGTAGGCCGATAACGCAAAATGGGCCGCCATCAGCATGAAGCCGATTCCGGCGCCGCCAACAATTCCTCCCCATATAATCGTGCGCCGATCCGAGGTGTGTCCTCCGATCGGAACGAGCACGGCTTGGGCCATGGAGAGATTGAAGGCGGTATATAACAAGGGAGAGGCCCAGGCCATGAACCAGCCTTTATCGGTAGTCAGGGTGACAAAGCGCATAGCAGTCGGCGAGATTGCCGTCGAAGCGATAATGGCCATAGAGAGGAACAGCATCATGGGTACGACGATGGTGTTGAGCTGCATGACGCCTTCGATCCCTTTTCTGAGCAGCACAAAGGTTCCAATCAGGGTAAACCAGAGGCCGATTTGGTAGTTCAGCCCAAGGTGCTCCACGAACACGGATCCTGCTCCAGCTAGCATGACGCTGTTGACTCCGATCAAGACGATCATGGTAAAAAAGCTAAGCCACCGGCCGAAGCCGTCCCCGAACAGGTGGCGGTTTAAATCTTCATAGGAAGTAGCCTTGATGGATTGGGCTAGCAGCATCATTTTTGCGCCCAGCCACATGAACAGAAACGTCGCCAGCAGGATCGTCAGCACAGCCCATTTTCCATACTGGGTAAAGAACTGCAATATTTCGCGGCCGGTGGCAAAACCGGCGCCCACGACGGTACCGACATAAGTGAAGGCGATTTTAAGTACATTCAAGGCATTTTTCATAGTTTTCCCCCTGGCTGATGTGCTATATATAGTACAAGGTATGTTGCAGGGGAATGGGACATGACTAATCTTGTCCGGCCGCCTTTAGCAAATCCCCGCTTGAAGCGAAGGAATGAATGTGTTAATTTGTTACAAACGAGATGACCCGGGAGGAAATAGTATGGAGAAGTTAAAACAACGGATTGCCGAGGAAGGCGTTATCGTCTCGGAGCAGGTACTTAAGCTGGACGCTCTGCTCAATCACCAAGTCGATCCCAAGCTGACGATGGAAATGGGCAAGGAATTCGCCAGACGTTTCAAGGAGGATAACGTTACTCGCGTAGTTACGGTGGAATCGTCCGGGATCGCTGTAGCGTTTGCTGCCGCCTACGAGCTTGGGGTTCCTCTGGTATTCGCACGGCGGAAAAAGACGCTGCTTGCCGAGAGTAATATGCTCTGTGAGCGGGTCCCCTCGTTTACGAAAGGAATTGTGACGGACATTCTGATCTCGCGTGATTTCATTTCGGAAAATGATCGTATTCTGTTTATCGATGACATTATTGCGAACGGCGATGCCGCACGGGGGCTGATCAAAATTATTCAGCGAGCCGGCGCCGAGCT
This sequence comes from Paenibacillus sp. YSY-4.3, assembly GCF_054767475.1. Taxonomy (NCBI): domain Bacteria; kingdom Bacillati; phylum Bacillota; class Bacilli; order Caryophanales; family Paenibacillaceae; genus Paenibacillus; species Paenibacillus sp. YSY-4.3. Next base: position 771,463 of record NZ_BAABMC010000001.1, read on the forward strand.
GGTTGGAGCGGGGATCGTCGTCGAGAAAACGTTCCAGTCTGGCGGCAAAGCGATTCGCGAGCAGGGAATTCGGCTGGAATCGCTCGTGCAGATCGTCTCGCTTGAGGGCGGCAAAATCACTTTTGCCGAATAAATAATTGTACCAATTTTGCAACAATCCTTTGCAGGTCTTCTTTTTTTCGATATAATGGGAGCACTAGGGAGAGGAGGCAAACACGATGGGGGATCAAAATCAATCTGTTGTAGACGCGAATTTCTTTATTTCTAAATTGTCTGATGCCAAGGTTATATTTGAACGTGCCCTGGATTGTAAACATACGGAATTTGACGACCTTTATCCCTATATGCTTGAGCATCCCCAGTTCTTCTGGTACAAACGCTATGTGGCCTGGTCTCAGCTTCTGACGATCGCAGGTCTGTGCGAGGAGCTGTCCATAACATGGAAGGATCAGTTCAGCCCGCAGCAGGTGGCTTATCTAGAGCAGCGGGTAATGTCGGCGAAAGTACTTGATTTCTGGTTTGAGAAGAACGACAGCCGGGAGCATGCACAGCGTTAATTAGGGATAATTTGCTGGTTTGTTCGTAGCTTGGTCATAAGGTGAACGATATAGTGAGACTCCGCCATTGCTGCGGGGTCTTTTTCTGCGTTTAATTTTTTTTATAGGTCTTGTATGGTTGTGATAAGATAGAAAGAAGGAGGTGATTGTCCCGTGATTTCGGATGAACAATTGGACGCTTACCGAGTATCTGGCGAGAAAGTGCGAGTCGTGCGGGATGCCATACCGGAGAATGACATTCGGGGCATCGTCGTGGCTTGGGACGACACGCATGTGCTGATTCGCAGGCCAAATCGCAATGTCGTCAAGCTGGATCGGAGCTATATCATTCAACCTTCCCGCGAACCGCGAATTTCCCCGGAGGGATAGCATATTTTTGACCGGACGGGACACCGTAGTAAGTGAAACTTTACTTTACTGAGGAAAGGATGTCCGTCCATGTCGCTGGTGAGCGATAAAATAGGCGCATACAAGCAGGAAATCCACCGTTACGGCGAGACGATGCCCGGAGTGACGGAGACGTATCACGCTTTTACGGGCGAGTGTTTTGCGGATGGCGCGCTCGATGCCAAGACGAAGCAGTTGATCGCCATAGGCATTGCGTTGTCCATGAATCAAGAAATTTGCACGTTGTATCATGTCAATGAGGCGCGAGCTAAGGGAGCGTCCGACGAGGAGATATTGGAGACCGTCGCCGTAACTTCTGCTGCGCTCGCAGGTAATGCCCTGTCGCAGGGAGTCACCCGTGTGCAGCAGGCTTTGGCGGCAGAATCAGCGCTCCAGTAGCGCGAGGGTCTGGTTAAAGCGCGCGTTGTAATTCAATCAGCTGTCCTTGAGGCTTTGGAAGCCCCGAGGACAGCTTTTTTACAGGGCTAAGCTTGGGGAGAGGCCAGCTTGGATTATGAGGCGACGTTCTTATTTCCGGCCTTCTGCCAATATGCCGGCGATAGTATGTGTTTGGCTTGGTATAGCACAATTGCACCGATAATTATCGTGATGATAAAGCAGCCGCAGGCTAGCAGAGGAAGCCAGGACCATTCCCAAATGGACTTTCCAATTGCGGTCTGCCATCCGATAAATAGGACTCCTAGAAAGTAAAGGATGCCAGCAAGATGAATGACTCTGCGTCGCACTGCTGTAGTTATTGTGGAGTGTTCAGTTAACCAAGCGATAAGCGGAAGAACCTGAAGGCCATGGAAACCGAGACCGTGTAGCCATATTATATTTCCTTCAAGCCCTGTAAACCGGCTTTGATTGACGGAAATCCAAATGCCTGCTGCAAAGGAAAGCATCGTGGCAAGCAGCGCGTATCGGATCGCCAGTACGATGTCTGGACGGGTTTGCGCCGCTTTTTTGCGAAAGAAGGGGATGGAGAAGGAGATATAGACGATAACGAGCAGGAGCGCGATCAGGCCAAAGCCGTTGGCGACGAAATGGTCAAAGAAGGAACCAGCATTGACAAAACGCGGATTGACGCCGCGAAAATTTTGGATGGTCTCTGCTCCATAAGAATATAGTGCTAGGATAACGAAGGCCCAGCGAAAGAACGTCCGTTTGTTGGAGCTCATTCCGGAAAGAGGGCTAATCGCCGCGGTAGAAATTAGAAAAATACCTAATGCGGCATCAAAGGATATGGCTCTGGAGACATCGCCGTTTGGTGATGTTGCGCCTCCATACAGCAATACCCAAATACCGCAAGCTGCTGCCAGCGCAAATCCTAGTAGACCGATGCAGACAAGTACCCACTCACCTTCGAATAATTTTACGGTAGTACTTTTGTTGAAGCTGGTTAATTTTTGATTCATCATTCAACCTCCAGACCATAGTTATTTCTCACTGTAAAGGAAGGCAAGATAAGGCTGCATCAGTCCGAGGTATTATTTTCCAACTGGTCTAGGGGATGAGGGGCAAGCTATTAGAAGCCTGGAAATAGCGGCAGATTTAAGCCTTGCAACCTGGTCATAAAAGTATAAAAAAGGTTGTTGACTCTCTTAGTTCAGCGTGATATTATATATCTTGTCGCTGCGGAGAACACTCTCCAAGACAAGACAACATGCGGTCGTGGCGGAATTGGCAGACGCGCACGGTTCAGGTCCGTGTGGGCTTACCCCCGTGGAGGTTCGAGTCCTCTCGACCGCATCAAGTTATACACAGAAGGTTTCTGATTTGCTTATCTGAGCAGATTGGGAACCTTTTTTGTTATACAAGAGAATCAATTAAACATGAAAAGAGGTGCCTCTTTTTGAGATTTATTGAAGTTGGAATAGGAAACAAGTGGCTCATTAGGACGGAAACAGAATTAAGTGATGGCACGGAATTTGAAGAAAAAGGAATAGTCCGACCTATAAAGTTCCAATCAGCATACATACGAATTTGGATACGAAAAACTGTACTAATTTTTGATTTGAAACAAGGTTTAAAAGTGACCAAAAAGAACCGAAACGAATTTAAAATCATTTTTGGCATAGTAAGCCTTTAAGTTTACCTATAATAACAATATTTGCGAAAACAGCTTTAATAAAAACTCCTTATGTAAATATACATATACGGAGGGGTTTGAAGTCCATGTAAAGCTGTAGCCCATACTTTAATTTCTCCTAAACTATTTGGAAAGTGATATACTCCACCTAAAATTTTTACAGAAAATTCTTGTTTGTTATAATACATGGTACAAAAGCATGCGAGGAGATGTTCATAACAAGTGGTGAATGACGAGAGCAGCATCCGGGCGGCTGTACTTATGTGCTGCGCACCATGATTATGTTCAGAAAAAGCAGAAGAAAAGGAGAGAGCGTTATGAAAAAAAGACTTTTGTTCCTCATCGTAGTGGGAATGGCTTTATCGGGAGCAGCCGGTGTGTATGCCGGGAGCAAGCTTGAGAAGATCAGCGCTTATCTGAATCACGGCATTACCTTTAAAGTAAACGGAGCCGTTCAATCCTTAACAGATAGTAACGGCAATAAGCTGGTGCCGATCACCTACCAAGATACGACGTATTTGCCGGTGCGAGCCATTTCCAACATGGCTGGAATCGATGTACAGTTCGATGCTGCCAGCCAGCAGATTCGGCTGGAAACGAAACAAGGCGGGGATAACCAGCCTGCAGGTGAATTGACGATCATCAATTATAATGAAGCTCAGATTAAGGCAATCAAAAAGGCTTACGCCAATTTCGAATCCTTTGAGACGGCGTATGCTCCAAAGCAAATGGCCGTAAACGACAGCTACGTAAAAGCAGCAGCTACGGACGATGGAGTCAATTTGATCTTTAAGCATATGATTGTTAATGTGTCGCCACGGGATTATTCCTCCGATTATGAATCCAAGGAGGTCAAGTTGTCTAATGGCGTCATCGCGAAGTGGTATACACCTTCCGATACACCGATGCTGGGTTTCCAACTGGATGACCGTACGGTGACGATTAGCTCCCCTGACGGTTCCCTGAGCAGCAGCCAAATCGAGCAGGTCGCTGTTAGTGTAGCTAAACTGAAGTAGGAATGAATTAATTAACAGAATGCCCCCTGATGATTTTGTGATCAGGGGGCATTCTGGCGATTATATTTATTTACAAGACTGTTAGTGCTCGAAGATACGGGGTTATCCCGTTAGATGAAGCCTGGGTTAGAAATGGATCCTACGGTGACTTAATACAGCTTCTTCACCGCTTCGGGATCAAAGGGAACCCAATCGTCAATTCTGCCTTCGCGGAGCTTGCTGGCCCAAGCAGGGTCAGCTATTAATGACCGGCCTACGGCTACCAGATCGAATTCTTCGCGTTCAAGTCTTTCGATTAATTCGTCGACCCGACTAAGACTGGCTCCCTTTCCTTCAGTAAAGAAACTCGTCACATCACGATCCAGACCAACCGAGCCTACGGTAATTGTTGGTTTACCCGTCAGTTTTTTTGTCCAGCCGGCAAGGTTCAGATGGGAGCTTTCGAATTCAGGTTCCCAGAATCGGCGAGTGGAGCAGTGGAATACGTCTACGCCTGCGTCAATCAAGGGGGCCAAGAAGCTTTCCAGCTCATTTGGCGTCTTCACTAATTTGGCTGTGTAATCTGTTCCCTTCCACTGCGAGAACCGCAGCACGATCGGAAAATCTGGGCCGACAGCATGACGGCAAGCTGAGATGACCTCTGCCCCGAACCGGGTACGGCCTACGAAGTCCCCGCCGTATCGATCCGTGCGTTGATTCGTTTCCTCCCAGAAAAATTGGTCTATTAAATAACCATGCGCGCCGTGAAGTTCGATACCGTCAAATCCCAAACGCTTGGCTTCAAATGCTGCCTGAGAGAAGGCTTGGATGATTGCCTCAATATCCGATTCAGAGTAATCATTAACATGGCCTCGAGCACCCATATGCCAGATCTGAGGTATAATCTTCCCGCCAGCGTTATGTACCTCTGTCACTACGTTTACCCAACCATTCAAGGCATCTGCGCCAAAAAAGTGCGGCACGTTGCTTTGATTGGATGAGTCTGGGTGATTAATGACTGTCCCTTCGGTAATGATAAGTCCAACGGCGTTTTCAGCCCTGCGGCGATAATAAGCAGCCACATCCGCTCCCGGAACCCCATCAGGAGAAAATTGTCTTGTCATCGGTGCCATCACAATTCGATTTGATAATGTCGTATCCCCAAAGGAAAAGGGTTTAAACAACGATTGAATGGATTGATCAGAATTCATTCACATTACCTCCGGTTTCTTATTCCATATTTATCCAATATATTAGCACTGATAATTATACTTTTCAAATAGGCTAGTAACTGTGCGGAAAATGTAATCACCCTGACCTTGGGGCGGAAGCTCTAGAATCAGGGTGATTTTTTATAAAATGAGTTTCGCTATTACTGTCCCTTTTACTGATGCTTAAGTGTTATACAGTAGATAGAGAGGAGGGCCGGTTAATGGAGTTTGTGGAAAAATGCGTCATGGAAGTCAAAGCAGGCGAAATCAATCAGTATGTACATATCGTTGAAGCATTCCAGGCTCCGATTTTTCGCTATTGCAGCCGTATGTTGGGAAATCGGCAAGAGGCGGAGGATGCGGTGCAGGACATTCTGGTCAAAGCATTCGAGAAAATAGAAATGTATGAGCCCAGTGGCAGCTTTTCATCCTGATTGTATAAGATTGCACATTACCATTGCCTCAATCTGCTGCGCAAGCGCAGCGTCCAGCGTAAATTTCAGAGCTGGTTCCGGCAGAATACGGTCGCTGAAAGCGCGGAACAAACGATAACCAGCCGATTGTTCGGAGAGCCGCTCGCGTCCGCCATCACATCCTTAAGCGCAGAGGAGCGCAGTTTGCTAGTATTACGGGCGCTTGAAGAGAAATCATTTGCCGAGATTGGAGAAATTTCAGGGAAAAGCACGGAAGCGGTCAAGAAAAAATACGGCCGGTTGAAGGTGAAGCTGCAGAGGCTGATGGAGCAGAAAGGGGGAGCGGGGTATGATGCGAAAGAACGGCACTATTCTTCAAGATGAAACGCTAAAGGAGCTTTTGACCACAGAGGCTCAGGATACCATCGATGTACGCCTGAGCGTAATGAACCGGGTCAGGGAAATCCATGAACGGAGCAGCGGCAAAAAAACGGTTCGGGCTAAGACGGGAGCCGTAGTCATGATCGCCAGCCTCATTATTGTGCTGACCTCTTTAACAGGCCTCGCGGCTTCCCGGTATGTGCAAATATTGAACCCCAAAGGCGAAGTTATTGTTGAAACCAAGGAATTCAGGGAGGATGCGTTTACTCCCCATGCCAAGACTTATCATGAAATGAGGTCTGCCTATAGAGAGCATGTCTTAGGGATGCTTAAGCCAGGTGAACTCGTGGCCTACTATGTCCATGACGATACGCTGAATGCTTACGACACCGGAAATAAGGTTCAAACCGTATATAAGCCGTTGGAGCACAGCAGTTATGAGGCATTTGAGAAACAGCTTGAAATGACAAACGGGCCGCTATTCTTAAAACCCAAATACTTGCCGCAAGGGTTCTCCTTCGAAGCGGGGAATGTATTTCCCAGTGTGATGGAAGGGGAGGCCAGTCTAGAAAATCTGAAAAGGCTGGAGCCGGAATTTATCCATATGGCTGAGACCTCCACCAGTGACTCCAAATTGTTCATCAAACCGCTGTCCTGGAATACAGCGGGCAGTGCAAATGCGAGATATGCCAATGGGGAGGATACGATCAATATCAATGCTTATGTACGGAAAAAGCATCCCTCCTCAGTAGTATCCATGCATCTCGAGGGCGTGTTGGTCGAGAAGTTGACGGCAAGCGGACAAGAGATGGTTTATATGGAGGCAGCGGCGGCAGATGCTCACTATAAGCACAAATTGGAATGGCTTGATGAAGAGGCGGAGGTCTATTATTCCGTTTACGACAACTCGGGCAGTACCCTGTCCAAGTCTGAATTCGTCCGCATTGTAGAGAGCATGTTGAAATGACTTTGTTCCGGAGTGTCCCTTTCCGGAAGGCTCAGGCATTATACAAGTAAACAAACCATGTGCCTGTCTGGCCGAAAGGAGATTTACTCATGAACCTTACGACAAAAACGATGATCGCCACTGCAAGCATCCTGCTTGCGCTAAGCTCAGCAAGTGGAATCGCTGCGGAAGCTGCCGCAGCAAAGCCACAGTCCAAGACAAAAGCGGCATCGGGCAAAAGCACTCTCGAAATTCAGAAAAAAGAGGCTTTGGCCATCCATTCCAGTACGAAAAAACCGGGTGATTTAACCGTCATGTATGATGGGACAGACAATACGCTTTCTTATAATTTTCTATCCATAAGAAGCGCGGATTATGAGGATTATTTGAATCTACTGTCCGTTCACAAAGCGCCGGAGCTGAAGCAGCCGGCGTGGCTCCCGGAGGGATATGTTTTTCAATCGAGCGAAATTTCTCCGCCATACTTCCATTTTCTTAGTCAAGCATATCAAGATTTGCTAGCGGATTTGAAAGCGGAGGCGAAAGGGAAAAAATATTACGCTAAAAAGTTAAATTGGAGTGAAGCCGGGGAAGCGGCTATTGTCTTCGCTAAAGAGAAGGATATTATCCGAATCAGCGCCAAAAGAGTGCAGCCGCTAATTACGGAAATCACACGGGTACCAGGGAAGGGCGAGAAATTTGAAAAGCTGAGCTTGGACGGGATCGAAGCGATCTATTCTACGGGTTCCAATGCTGTCTACTCGAACAAGCTAACCTGGGAAGATGCGGAAAACCAGCTGGAGTATGAGATTGCTACCTATAAGAAAAGTCCTCTGACGAAGGAAGATCTCGTAGCGATTGCGGAAAGTATTCTGCAGGAGTAGAGCGGAGGGTTCACCGCCTAGTATATAAGTAGGATAATGTACTTCAGATATAAAATAGCCTTAGTTCAGTTCTACTGGACTAAGGCTATTCTTGTAAGATTCGTAAAATCTATTCTTTATGATTTTTCCGTAAACTTTGCTATTCTTGTTGAGTTGTCCCAATCCACTTTAACATCAAGTATTTCAGCAAGCTGTCTGACGGGTAAGAATGTAACGCCATTTTTAACCATGGGCACGACATCTTCCAAATTCACTTTTTCTCCATTAACCAGCATTTCCGATTTTCCGACCTGCATAAGGATATTTTTATGATCTTTATTTAATGTAATTTTTTTATCGTTTTGATCCCAGTCCACTTCAAAGCCGAATCCATCCGCAAGTGCTCGCAGTGGAATCATAGTCCGCCCATTCTCAATAAACGGATCTGCCCCGGTTCCGGCATAGGTATTAAGATATTTCCCATTCAAGAGAACTAATACACGATTGTTCCTAGCATCTTCACAAGAGGGAATATCTTGGCTTACTCTTTTACCATCTACCACTATACCCATTTCAGCAGCGCTTCCGTCGCGGTTCTTATAACAAGTAAGGATAGGTTCAACCTCTGACCAAAAGAAATCCTCAGCAGCATACGCTAAGTTTCCGGTCATAAGGATCACAAGTAAACTGATGGTTGTGGTAAATTTCCATTTTATTTTTAACAAGATCATCATCTCCAGCTTTAATTCCTATTTGATTTTTGAAGCTTCAAACGATAACTCTCATTGATGGCATCCAAGTATTGTTGCGGAAGTTCGTCGATATATCCTTGCGGCACAGTAATTCCCTTTTCAATATGTTTTTTTATTCGATCCACAATCTCTTCAGTAGTTAACTTCTTAGGGGCATAGCTTTCTTTCGGTTTCGCGGCAACCCGATTTCCGTCTTTATCAAAAGCTTCAAGTTTTCCATCTGGATATTCAACGGTCACATTATAACCTGCAACTTGTTGATCGGTCGGGGTTTTTGAAGCAGATCCCGCCGCATAAGCGGCAGCACCGCCTCCGCCAACCAAAGCGATAGCAGCGACAATAGACAGTGCCATTACTGGCTTGTTCATTTTTTTCACATTCATAAGATGAATAAGTCTCCTTTTCATATGCTCCTTGGGGCTGCATAGACCGCTTGTGCCAACTACATTCTTTTTCATAACGCCATATTCCAGCATAGATAACAATGTTTCACCGTAACTTCTTCTGCCCTCTATATCCATGTGCTGAACGACCTTTTCATCACATGAGAGTTCGCAAAACATGGAAATCTGCCTGTTCAGTATGTAGGCTGCAGGATTAAACCAATGAATTGCATTTGCCGCAAAAACAATCAGCTTGATAAACAAGTCGCCGCGTTTTAAGTGGACGAGTTCATGGGATAGAATCATGGCAAGCTCTTTTTGACTAAGGGAGATATCCGGCAGTACAACAATCGGATTCCAAAACCCCATAATCAATGGGGTGGTTGCATGAGGGCTTGCAATGACTTGTACAGGGCATTGTACAATATGCCGTACTTGGCTCCCTCGGAAGATGGAACGCTTAAACGCCCGGTACTTTCGGATATTTACCAAGATAAAAACAGTGGCTCCAACAGTCCAAATCAGTGTTGCAATGAGCATAAATTCCTTTGTGCTGCTGAAGCGCCTCAGCTCGTCAAATCGTTGTGTAATCCAGAAGGAGACGTTGGCCGCGGTTTGCTCAATTGTTGAGACTTGGGCGTACGGCTCCGCAATCATTCCGGCAGCCTGAATATGGTTTGAACCAGAAGAGGCAGAGGGAATAAAAGAGACTAGTCTGCTCATGATCTCTGATCCGCCAAGAAGAAAAATTACGGGAATCAAGCTGGAATAATAATGCCATGTTTGGGAGAAGTAATTTTGCGTGACGCGCTGTAGACTGTACTGCAAAATCCAAAGGATCGTGCCGGCGAATGAGGCAATGAATAGGAACGAAACGAAGCCCATCATCATTTCCTGCCATCCTTGCGGGCAAACCAATCTTTAAGCTCCGCTATATCGTCTTGACTGAGTTCTTCATCATCAACCAGAGCTGCAATAAAGTTCTTTACCTTCCCGTTGTATAAGCGGCCAAGAAAGGAGCGGGTTTCGTATTTCTTATACTCACTCAACGTCAAAGCGGGAGCGTAATAATTTGTCTTGCCGCTCAAGGATTTAGTCAAATACCCTTTCTCGATGAGCCGATTCAGTATGGTTGACAACGTTGATGTTTTCCAGTCTTTGTGTTCGAAAATGTCCAAAAGCTGATTGACCGTTACGGTTGTTGCTGTTTCCCAGATCACCTCCATCACTTCCAACTCGGTTTCGGATAGTTTTCCTAAGTTTTTCATTGGGCGCGCACCTCAATTCTTTACTGCGACAACTTGTCGTAGATTGAATATACGACAAGTTGTCGCAGGTGTCAACGATTAAATTCCCATATGTTTCAAATTAGCTTCTTCACTTTCTGCAGTACTTCGCTTACGAATGAACAGGCTGCTACATTATTCCTTAATGCTGATATTTCCTGAACGCGTCTCAATATACACGTCAAAGGAACCATTCCCCGTGAGTCCCTCTGTCGATTTCTGCTTGTCCTGGCGTTCGTCCCAAGGAATAGCAACAGAGCGTCGTCCACTTCCTGATTTAAGCCGCCATTTTACGTTGGAATCCTTATCCTTCAGGTTTAAAATTACGTTCCCGCTGTAGACGGACCTGATTTATTTGCTGACGGTCGCCGGCTTTTATTTTTTGGTAGGGATTATGCTGATGCTGGGCATGGGGGTGCTGCTCGAATCGGTAGCCTCTCTTTTCCAGAGCAGGGCGGTAAGCTGGGCGATCTTCATCATTGGGGCGGGCTTGTTTATAGCCAGTTTTTACACTCCGCAAAAAAGTAAAACGGAATTGCCTCGTCCAAAGTCCAAAAGCCGATTCGCGATGGTTGTGCTGGGATTTACAACAGCATTGATTGAGGTGGGAACGGCGTTTCCTTATTTTGCAGCCATTGGTCTGATGACGACGGCTGATCTGACCCTCTATCAGTGGCTGCCAGTGATGGCAGGTTATAATTTGATTATGGTACTGCCTTCGTTGATTCTATTCTTGTTGTATTTGTTATTCGGGCGGATGATGCAAAGGCCGCTGGAACGGCTTCAGGCGAGCATTGCCAAGCAATCCGGCTCAGTCTTGTCATGGGTGCTGTGTATCGTGGGACTTATTCTCATTTTAAATAGTTTGGATTATTTATAATGGTCTTGGTCTAAAAAGTAAATTTCATAAATGGGTTTACGTTCGCGCAGTTATTTGGTAATATAATCGCAATATTAAATGCGATGATGAGAAAAGTAGATAAATGAAATCTTTTACAGAGAGCTCCATCCGCTGAAAAGGAGCAAAGCGTTTCTTTATTGAAAAAAGACTCTGAGCAGCGCATCGGAACGACGATCGTCGGGGTGGTGTGCCAGGAGCTCCTGTTATAGAGCTAGAGTATAAGCGCGCAATGGGACGCTGTACTTGAAAAGGTTAATATGGCGACATATTAACGAAACTGGGGTGGTACCGCGGGCATACAAATCTCGCCCCCAAGACGGATCAAGAAGTCTTGGGGGTGGGGTTTTTTTGATTTATGGGAGAAAATAGGCTAGGAACGTTCCGGGTACAGACTAAATAGACATGGAAAGGAAAGGATATGACATGGGAGAAAAATTAAAAGTAGGTATTGTTGGCGGTACGGGGATGGTTGGTCAGCGTTTTGTTCAGCTGTTGGATGGGCACCCTTGGTTTACAGTAACGGCTATTGCGGCTAGCGCAAGCTCTGCAGGCAAAACATATGAAGAATCCGTGCAGGGCAGATGGAAGCTGTCCACGCCAATTCCGGACGGAGTAAAAAATATCGTCGTTCAGGATGCAGCGAAAGTAGAAGAGGTTACGTCTGGGGTCGATTTTGTATTTTGCGCGGTAGATATGAAGAAGGAAGAGATTCAAGCTTTGGAAGAGGCTTATGCGAAGACGGGAACCCCGGTCATTTCCAATAACTCGGCTCATCGCTGGACCCCTGATGTCCCGATGGTCATTCCGGAAGTGAACCCGCAGCATCTTGAAGTCATTGCTGCGCAGCGCAAACGGCTTGGAACGGAAACTGGGTTTATTGCCGTTAAGCCGAATTGTTCTATTCAAAGTTATGTGCCTGCTCTGCATGCTTTGCTTGATTTTGAACCGACAACGGTGGTCGCTTCGACGTATCAGGCGATTTCCGGAGCCGGCAAAAACTTTACCGATTGGCCGGAGATGCTGGACAACGTTATTCCTTACATCGGTGGGGAAGAGGAAAAGAGCGAGCAGGAGCCGCTGCGCATTTGGGGTCGTGTTGACGATGGCCAAATCGTTAAAGCAAGCGCTCCTCTGATCACGACGCAATGTATTCGCGTGCCCGTGACGGATGGACATTTGGCTACTGTTTTTGTATCGTTCAAAAACAAGCCTTCCAAAGAGGAAATCATTGCGCGTTGGCAGCAATACAAAGGAAGAGCGCAGGAGCTTGACCTCCCAAGCGCACCGAAGCAGTTCATCACTTACTTTGAAGAAGAAAACAGACCGCAGACCGGACTCGATCGCGACATCGAGCGGGGCATGGGCGTCTCGACGGGCAGATTGCGCGAGGATTCGCTGTACGATTATAAATTCGTGGGGCTATCGCACAATACTTTGCGTGGAGCAGCCGGAGGCGCTGTACTGATCGCTGAACTGCTTAAAGCAGAAGGTTACATTCAACCGAAGTAATTCATTGCCTGTCCTTTTGGGAAAATGGGCCCACCTGAGCTTCGGTGAAGCGTAGAGGTACCGAGAAACGCAGAAAAATAGGGGGTACCACGAATTGTAGTGGTTAACGTAGTGATTGCCCCCTAGATGGATTGGTTGTATTTAAAACCACGTTCGCCGTTTGAATATACAATTAGCTGGATTTCATGTCATTAAACTGAGGCTTCTAGGCTAATAAAGCTGAAAACCAAGTTTTAGATACATGAAATCCAGCTTTTTTCGTGCTTTTCCATCATTGATCTAGAATAGATACCAGGAATACATCTAAATTTACACATTTACCTCAAACTAAAGGAAGTTGTTGTATGCAAAAGATTATCGTGATTGGCGGGGGGATTTTAGGCGCTTCTACGGCATATCAATTGGCCAAAAGCGGGGCGGAAGTGATCATTGTCGACCGGAAAGACCGGGGACAGGCAACGGACGCCGCTGCCGGGATCATTTGTCCGTGGATTTCCCAGCGGCGCAATCAAGCCTGGTATAAACTGGCCAGGGAAGGGGCACGTTTTTATCCGTCATTGATCGAAGAGCTGGAAAGAGACGGTGAGACAGAAACCGGCTATGCGCGTGTCGGCGCACTCCGCATTCATAAAGAGCAAGACAAGCTGGTTGAATTGCAAAAACGTGCCGAGCAGCGCAGGCATGATGCCCCGGAGATGGGCGACATTACGCTGCTCACCCCTAACGAGGTGAAGCGTTTATTTCCGCCGCTTGCCGATGACTATGCCGCGCTGCATATTAGCGGGGCTGCCCGCGTCGATGGACGAGCTCTCCGGGATGCGCTGCTCCGTGCTGCGGTCAGAAAGGGCGCCGTTATTCTGGATGGAGAAGCGGAGCTCTGCTTTGGCAACGGTTCAGTTACAGGAGTACGGGTCCGAGGCGAGTCGATCCATGCCGACGCCGTTGTCGTTTGCGCCGGCGCGTGGGTCAATCCGCTGCTGAAGCCGTTAGGAGTGGAATTCAAAGCGACTTTTCAAAAAGCGCAGATCGTCCATTTGGCATATCCCGGTATGGATACAAATACTTGGCCTGTCGTCATGCCACCCGGGGATCAGTATATCCTGGCATTTGACAACAACCGGATTGTGATCGGCGCTACGCATGAAAACGACCCGGAAGGTTTCGACACCCGTGTAACAGCGGGCGGCTTGCAAGAGGTTTTTAATAAGGCATTGGCGTTTGCACCAGGGTTAGCCGACAGCACCTTTGTTGAGGCAAGAGTCGGTTTTCGTCCGTTCACTCCGGGGTTTCTGCCAGTGATCGGCGCTCTTCCCGGTTGGCGAGGCATTTTCGTTGCGAACGGCTTGGGGGCGTCGGGCCTAACGATGGGGCCCTATATCGGATATCAGCTGGCCAAGCTGGTTCTCGGTCTGGACATCGATATTGCACTAGAGGATTACAAGGTAGAAGGGGCCATGGGCTAATAACCCCCCGTGAACAAATTGAAAAATATCGCACACTTATTTCCATTCGTTCACAAACGATCATATGCATGGTAAACTAGCGCTAGCGCTATGTCTCGTTAAAGCGTCGGGGCGACGCTAGTTCAATTCTCATCATAAGTATCCGGAGGAGAAACAAATGAAGACACTGATGCTCAGGTGGAACAGACTGAGTCTTGTTAAACGAATCTTTGTAGGAATTATTCTTGGGGTTATTTTGGCCCTATCCGTTCCACAGGCAGCAGGTATCGCTATTTTCGGATCCTTGTTTATTTCCGCGCTAAAGGCGGTTGCCCCTATATTAGTGTTGCTGCTGGTCATGTCTGCTATAGCCAATCATAAAAAAGGGCGCCAGACTAACATGAAGGCGATTATCGCTCTCTATGGTTTAAGTACTTTTTTGGCAGGGGTTATCGCCGTTGGGGCAAGTTTTATTTTTCCGGTAAAGCTATCTCTAGTAGCGGATGCGGTAGAGCTGACTCCTCCTGGAGGCATTGTTGAAGTACTGAATAACCTGCTCTTCCAGATTGTTGACAATCCGATCAACGCTCTGATGAACGCCAACTATATCGGTATTCTCGCTTGGGCGATCCTGCTTGGACTCGCTTTAAAAGGCGCCAATGATCACACGAAAAGCATGCTCACTCATTTCTCGGATGCCGTGTCGCAAATCGTCAAATGGGTCATACAATTTGCACCGTTTGGGATCATGGGGCTTGTTTTTGACTCCATTACCACGAACGGGCTTTCGTCCTTGCTTAATTACGGGAAATTACTGCTCGTGCTTATTGGGTGTATGCTATTTGTAGCGCTTGTTGTTAATCCATTGATCGTATATCTGAATACCCGCGAGAACCCCTATCCTCTGGTGTTGAGCTGTCTGAAGGAAAGCGGGATAACGGCATTCTTCACCCGGAGTTCTGCGGCGAACATTCCTATTAATATGCGATTATGTGAAAAATTAAAATTGGACCCGGATACATATTCGGTTTCCATCCCATTAGGAGCTACGATTAATATGGCGGGTGCGGCGGTTACGATTTCCGTCTTAACGCTAGCGGCCGTCCATACGCTCGGCATTCCTGTGGATTTTAGCACAGCGGTGATTCTTAGCGTCCTGTCCGCCGTCTCCGCTGCGGGCGCTTCAGGTGTGGCCGGAGGGTCGCTGCTGCTCATTCCTCTGGCGTGCAGCTTGTTCGGTATATCAAATGATATCGCTATGCAAGTCGTTGGCGTAGGCTTCATCATTGGTGTTTTGCAAGACTCCTTTGAAACGGCGTTGAACTCATCCTCTGACGTACTTTTTACGGCTACGGCTGAGTATGCCAAAAAACGTAAAGAAGCCAATAGTACGAGTGTTAGTGCTTAGACCAAAAGCAGGGGCGTGTACGCCCCTGCTTTTTGCTGAAAAATTAGCTGATGATAAAATAATGATTGACTCAAGTTCAGTAACATGATAACATATATTTTGTTGCTCAGGAATTTACTCCTGCAGTTATCATCATTTGCGGTCGTGGCGGAATTGGCAGACGCGCACGGTTCAGGTCCGTGTGGGCTTACCCCCGTGGAGGTTCGAGTCCTCTCGACCGCATCAACCTATCAATGAGCAAGCTCTTGAATTTTCCTCTAATGGAGATTTAGGAGCTTTTTTGTATTGATGCTCGTTCTCGGGCGAAAGTTCACGGTGAGGATTCGTTTGAAAATTTAACTATCAACCGATTCTTCCGATACATTTTGGGGGACATGCCAAAGACTTTGGTAAACTGTCGAGTAAAGTAGTTGCTGTCATTGAATCCACTTTTATAAGAAATTTCCGAAATGGGAAAGTTTGTTGTGTTCAGCAGTCTGCGTGCATGTTCCAATCGAAGCTGCTGGAGATAGGCGAAAGGCGTTGTTTGGTAAAAGGATTGAAAAATCCGATTCATGTGCCTGACGGAAATATTTGATTTGGCTGAAATTTCTTCACGCGATAGCGGCTGCAAATAGTTATCCTCCATATAGGAAATAGCCTTTGCCAAATGCATACTGAATATAAAATTTGAACTCCTCGTCGGCAGTAAACCAATTCCACGAATTGCACATATGAACGTATCATTCCGGTACACGTAGCGCACGCCCATAACCTGGGGACGTGCGCTATTTGTCGAGTTACTTTAACACGCTGGCATGCCATTGTTCCAGCAATGCATTTTCATCAAGTTCGTATCCGATGATGATCATGTAATGAGGTCCTTTGTATCCCGCACTTTCCATGCGAATCTGCTTGCCGGAGAATTGAATAAGCGATGCGTAGGAGGGATCCTCTAAGGGGATATACCCTTTTGCGCGAAGAACCCGTTTGTCCTTGTCCTTTAAGAACTTTTCCATCTTCTTCAACGATAACTGGTCCTGTCTGTTTATAGGAATGTAAATGCTTTGAATACGTGAAAACGAAGCGTAGTCTTGTCCGCCGAACGAAGCGGAGGCATCGTCATGATAATGGTGCTGCCGGACGAGTTTAAACGGGCTGGGTGCTTTGGCTTGAAGATTTAAGGACCCAAGTCCATGAATCACGGATTCGGGATTGAAATTCCCAAACGCAGTGTTAAAGACGACGGCCTGTTCGTTATGTTTCTTGATCAAGCGTTGAACCTTGGACAGATGCGAATCGGGCACGAGATCCTGCTTATTGACCAGAATTACATCGGCAACAGCCAGCTGCCGGCGAAGCGTGTGAACGAGCTGCTTGTCAGACGAGAATATGCTGTTATATTCCAGCGCATTTTCCGCGTCGACAACGGTGATGATTTTATGTAGAGCAACCTTGCCTAGCAGTTCAGGTTCAGCCATGGCATCGACGACTTCTTCAGGATTTGCTACTCCGGTAAGCTCTACCAGGATCACATCAGGAGCCAGAGCCAGCAAGCTTGTGATCGAACCGGAGATTTCGCTTTTTTTACTGCAGCAGATGCAGCCATCAAACAGCTTTTCCAGCTGAAGTCCCTTCACGGCTTCTGTTAGGATAAGACCGTCTACATCCGCTTTGCCTAATTCATTCATGAGAATCGCGGGCCTGATCTTCCGGCCATGCAGCGCTTTGATGAGTTCAAGGAGCAGGGTGGTTTTGCCGCTGCCCAAAAATCCGCTGATTATAATAACGGGAGTTTTCATAGGTACCTCTCCTCACAGGCGTTTTTCTTATGGAATACTAACGTTTAGAAAATCAAAATTAGGATAAATATACGGGGTATCCGGAACATTAATCACGCTCGATTCCGCAACATCAATTTTGATAATGGTGATTCCGTTATACTCGGTTTCGCCAATCGTGCCTTTCACATTGACCCAGGTATCGTCCTTAAACTCCGAAGCGCCAATGAATTCGGCTAATACCCCGTAAGGGGTAGCATCGGCCGTACAGCACTGGACGGCAATTCTTCCCACGATCAGCTGATTGTCTGCAAGATCCGGTTCGCGGTAAACGAAACCGGAGATTTCAATGCTTTTGCCGAGGAAATGCTCCTTGAACGTAACGATGCTAGAGAGAATTTCCATATAGATTTCAGGCGTAACTTCAATAATAGGCAGATCGTAGATCCGCTTGGCCAGCTCGGCCAGATCCCGATCAAAATCGTTATCCGCATAAAACAGCTGATCAGAAGGTTCAGTGGAGGTGCTTAAATCTGTTACTTCCGTACCTTCGGAATGAGCGGCAGCCCACTGAGCGTCTGAGGGGTCAACTTCTGCCTCTTCTTGTTGCGGCTGGAGCCCTAGAGCTGCATAGGGGGAAGAAGCCGAGCTCAATACGATGCCTTTTTTGCTGGCAAAAGAGCCTCCAAGCACAGTATCGGGAAGAAAAAATCCTAACAATAACGGAAGAGCGATCACTCCGTAGAGAAAGCTTGCCTTGGGCCATGAGTTTGACGGCGAACTGCCGCAGCAATCGCATTCGATGATAGCGCCTTTATAGCTTCTGTAGGCGATAAAGCCTTGGATGACAGCTAGCGCGTAAACGACCAGAGCCGATAATTTTACCAACGGCATGATACGCTCTCCAATATACAGCTGCAGGCTGCCCGTTTCGACCAAATAGGCGATATAGCCGGATAGGGCCAATAAAATAATAGTCCTAATGATATAGTGAAGCAGTGTAATCAACTTTTGATTTTTCATTGGATACCCCTCTATGCCATATTATCTGAACCATAATTGATCCATTCCAATGCTCAAACCTAGCACGGTCAGGAGGATTAACGCCCCCAACGTCACGACATATTTTGTCTTGAATACCGATAACAGCATGAGCGTTCCTTTCAAGTCCAGCATCGGGCCCAGCACAAGGAATGTGATGAGAGACCCTGTAGAGAAAGTGTTGACGAAAGAGGAAGCGACAAAGGCATCCGATGTTGAGCAAATCGAAAGCAAATAAGCAAAGCCGGACATCAGCAGATGAGACGAAATGGGACCTTGACCGTACGCCGTCAATTGACCCGTGTTGACTGTAGTATGTATCATTGCTGTTATAATGGCCCCAATCGTAAGGTACTTGCTCATTTCAAAAAATTCATTGGACATATGCATAAATAAAGAAGTTAATTTGCTCTTCCAGGTCGGATGCTCCATAATCTTCGATTCTTCATCGTAGAGAGTTCCGATGCTTAAGCGGAGCGGATTGTAGAGGATAAAACGGTATATGATGAGCCCAATGATGAAGGAAACGACCAAAGCAAGCCCCATTCTGGAATAAATCACTTCCGGACGATTACGAAAAGCCGTGTAGGTCGCGAAGAAAACAATGGGATTGAGAATCGGCCCGCTTAATATGAATACTGTTGCGATATATGCGGGCATGCCTTTAGCCATTAAACGGCGAATAACTGGAATCATGCCGCATTCGCAAATCGGAAAGAGAATTCCGAAAAGACTGGCAAACAGAATGCCCAGCAGCGGATTTCGGGGAATGATCCGCGCTAATCGCTGCTCCGATACAAACAATTGCAGTAATGACGAAGAAATAACCCCTAGTAGAATAAATGGAAGAGCTTCGAGAAAAATGCTGATAAACATCGTTTTAAATGTGAGCAAGTCCGTAGTAAAGCTTGATTGAAGCAGCGTCATGCACTAAAAGCTCCTTTAATCGTAATTTATGCGTATCTACAAAACATTTTAATCGTAAATATTACAAATAACAAGAAAAATAAGTGATCGATAACAATGATGAAGTTAAAGAAATGGGAAGAGTGTATGCATTTTTAACCACGAATAATCAGGGCTAGGACAGTCATAATAGGAAAGACGTTAAGGAAACGGAACGATCACGGCCATGGAAAATACTTCTTAGGAGGGCGCATATGGATCGAAATACGGCAAATTGGGGGGCATTCGGGAAAATATGTTGTTGTTTATTGTTAAGCCTAAGTTCGATCAGTATGTTCCCGGGATTTACAGCAGCTGAACAAAGAAGTGCATCTATTTTCGAGCATGCGGCTCGACTTATAGAGGCTGAAGGTAAGCAGCTGGAACATGGCAAAAAGGTCGCGGTTATTATCGATGATTTGGGCAACGGGATGCAGGGTACAGAAGAAATCATGAATCTGCCGGTCAAGCTAACCGTGGCGGTCATGCCTTTCCTGCCAACGACGGAAGCGGATGCGCGCAAAGCACATGAAGTCGGGCATGATGTGCTGATTCATCTTCCATTGGAGCCGAAGCAAGGACCAACGAGATGGCTTGGACCGGGAGCAATCCTTACGAAAATGACCGATGAAGAAATACGGAAGAACGTGGAAGCCGCAATTGAAAACGTCCCTTATGCAATCGGAATCAATAATCATATGGGATCTAAAGTGACCGGGGATGAACGCGTGATGTCCATTATTTTGGATGTATGCCGGGAGCGGGGGTTATTTTTTGTAGATAGCCGTACGAATTATCGATCCATAATCTTTAAATTATGCAGGCAGAAGGGCATGCCGCAGATCAAGAACGATATTTTTCTCGATGATGTGCATACGGAGGCTCATATTTCCCGGCAAATGGACAAGGTCGCAGAACAAGTGCAAACCGAAGGAAAATGCATAACGATCGGCCATGTGGGCACTAAAGGCAAGAAGACGGCCGCAGTGCTTAAAAAGTATATTCCAAAGCTTCAGGAGCAGGGCATCGATTTTGTAGGTGTTTCGGAAATGGTCCGCGATGTAAAAACTCCCGGACAATGGCCGGGAGGCGGGTTCATATTGCCGTAAAATATTGGACGATTCCGCCATAAATGGCCTCGGCAATTTTCTGTTGGCCGCGTTTGCTGATCAGCAATGCGCGGTCTTTGGCGTTGCTAAGGAAGCCTGTTTCCACGATGACGGCGGGGCAATCCACATGATTCAGCAAATAAAAGGGCTTGCCGACCTGTGGCAAGGAAGAGGAAGCATATAGGCTGTTTAGGGAGTTCTGGATCGAGGAAGCCAGTATGGCGCTGCGGCCTTCAGCCTGATGAAGCACGATAGGGCCGCCCTTCGATCTATTCCTGCCCCAATTCACGTGAAGGCTGACGACGATTTCCGACGGAAGCTCTTCGCTCAACTGCTTGCGCTGGGCCAGATCACGGATATGGCGCGAGCGGTTGCGCAGCCAGCGGTTATCGTCGCTTAAAGCATAATCGCCGGTTCTGTTCAGTATCGCCCGATATCCGTGGCTGCGAAGTATGAGATAGAGGCGGCGGCCAATTTCTAAATTGATGTCCTTCTCCAGAATTTCGCCATAAGAAGTACCGCCGTCGATTCCGCCATGTCCTGCATCGATGAGAATAACGGGCTGGGGAAAAGCGTGCTGGAATGAATTATCTCCGGCGATCGCGAGTGTGCCGTACATACTACTGAAGGCAAAGATTAAGGCAAGCAAGGAAAGGCGTTTGCGTCTCATGGATCCACCTCCACGGGGATGTATGTATTATAGAATGAGCCATATTTTGATAAATCATACATTGGAGCTATGGGGTTATGGTAAAGACAAACGGTGCAAACTAAGTGTAAACAGAAGTATGTCTGACCAATCCCACAAAAAGGAGGGCTGCAAAATGGCTAAGGGAGATGAACTGGTCAAATACATTACCGAACGAGTCGTGGATTACATCGAGACGCCGAAGGATGTCCGCCGTAGTCAGGCAAAGGGGAGGGAGCCTTGGAGCCACCGGTGGTTCGGGATGATTCCGTTCAGCCTTGGTATGTGGTGGGGCCAGATGGCTCATAAACCATCGTTCAGCAAAAAAGGGAAAGGCACAGCCAGTCCGAAATAAAACAGAATAGAGCCTGGAGCTTAAGCTAGGGAAGCTAAGTTCCAGGCTCTATTTTGGCTGATTTTCCGTTTAGCGATTCCGCGCTTTTACTGGACTATGCTGTTGTAAAATTGTCCCGCCTTTGCAAGTTCGTCGAAAGCGATGAAGCGGGGGGACTCGGTCGAGCCAGTCATGACATATACTCGTTCAATGGCAGCGGTATCGCTGTCTTGTTCCCAGGTCTGGTAACCGTAGACGGGCAATGGCAGGGTATAATTGCGGTCTTCGCTGCGGGCTGCGAAGACAAGTGATTGGTGCTGGCGAAGTTCCCGGGTTAGAGAGGCGGCCGTGAGCTTGAGCTTGCCGCTTGCCAGCCACAGCAGATTGTCGTTTGGATCGAAGCTGTCAGCCGTAATTGTCGGCGGGTTAGGGACGGGCGCTGAAGGTCCGCTGGCAACGATGGCGGAGGACAGCTGAAGCGGTGAGGACAGCAGCCTCTGCCATACGGATTCATTATCCGGCAGCGGATCGGCGTTGCGGGCATCCCGGTACTGCTGGGTCAGCGACTCGCCGAGCGTCGCTTGCGCTTGCAGGCCTTTGGCCTGGCCGGTCCTGTCAACGATGCGCCATTCCGCGAGCGTTGGCCCGGCGTAGAGCTGTTCGACCTGGAGCGCTGCTTGATGCGACGGGAGCGAAGCGGAGTGTGTGGACACGTCGCTCTCCGCCGCCATCGCCCGCTGCAGCGCGGCCGTGTCGAACAACGGCTCCGGCCCGGCGCCATACTCGATTAAGGCGTAGCCGCCCGATGGCCGGGCGCCGAGGATGAGATAGCCTACAGGCTTGCCATCCTGGGTTAGTGTCACGAGCCAGGCGTGCATGCCCGGCCCCAGGGGCTGGAATTCCGGGCGGGCTCCCTTCCAGTCCGTAAATGGTTTACTGGCGGAGAGCTTGCCGATTAATTGCTCGGCGAACCGGACCGCTTCCTCTGGGGCCGGAGCGGAAGGGGCAAGGGCAAGTAAGGCCGATGGGATGAGCAAGCCCTCCTGATCGCGGGCTTGTACAAATTGCAGGCTCGGCAAGGGAGCGGCAAGGAGGGCCAGGCCAAGCAGCATAACAAGGCATATTTTATAAGGAAAGCGGAACATGAACATAAACGATCACCAGCTTTCGAATAATTTATCGCGTTTGACTTGTTTCTATCTTAAAAGAGAGTCGTCAAGAAGGTTGTCTCAACCTGTCGCGGGGGCTTGGTCCGGACTACTTCTATTTTTGCGGTCTTTTAGCGAGAAGGGTCAATTATTCGTTACCGCCGCAGACGCAAATGGAAGATGCCGCAGTTTATTGCGGATACGACAATCCTCGGCTCGTACTGCCAGCGAATTTCTCCACGGCGCGATTCGTATTGCTCTTGAACCAGCTTATTCTTCTCTTCATCTGGATCGCGGAGAAGATCGGTATAATAGCCGTCGATCAACAGCAGTTCCTCCTGAAGCCGCTCGTTGGCATCTTCGGCCCAGGTCTGGTCGCAAGCTTCGATTTCCGTCCGGATGATTTGCTCGAGCGTATCGCGCCCCTCTTCCATGGATAGCTTGGTCGGCTCGATATGGACATTCTCCGGCACGCGGGGGACGAGGGAGAGAGACTGCAGTCTCGAGCTGAAGGAGGTGTCGATTTGCCCGGTCAGCAGGGAAATGCCGAGCGAGCGCAGTTCTTCTCTTTTCATATCGCAGCAATACTCGATTTTGAAATTGACCCCGAGCCACGGCTCGTAAGCCGCAGGCAGCAGGGTCATCCGCTGTTTTGGCGTAGCGTTCTCGAATAAATAGACGCAGCGGCCCCGTCGAAGCGCCGCATCGAAGATTTGTTTCAGGCGCGGGCTGCCGAAAGCCAGATCCTCGCGTTGAATCCTCGCCGGGCCAAGCACGGGAAGGGGGCGAAGCGCCCCATAATGGCGCCCGAGGATTTGATCCTCCTGCGGCTGCGGCGCATTTTGCTCGGCTGCGGCAAGTTCTGCATCATGGCGCTCTGCGTCGAAGACGAACTTGAAGGACATCGTTTGCGGCTCGGCTCCGGTACGCTCGATGAAGCTCCAATAATAAGGGCGATTCGTTAAATCCTTGTCCGCTTGGAGAGACAACTTGACGGTCACGTGATGGGGTGATTTTTCAAGTATCTGGCATTCGGTAATGTTAAGATAGGCCAGCACATACTGCTGGATCTGCTCCATGGTCATAGTCATTGTTTATCAGCTCCCCATGTGTTCAGTAAGATTGCCGCTGGACGAGTCGTGCGAAGGCTCCTTGCCCAGTTCAGCCTTGATTTGGTGCAGGGAATTGCCCAGGGAAGCTACGCGGCTGGAAATTTCCTCGTCGTTTTGTGATTCCAGCAGGATTTTGTAGATGCTCTTCTCCAGGGAGTGCTCTTTCTCAAAACGCTCCAAAATGACGTCGAGGCCGCCGATGACCAGTTCGAACATATTGATTTTCTCGTGGAGCAAGTTGAGTATATGCTCCTCGATCGTGCCTTTTGTCGATAGATTGTATATTTTCACATCGTTCTTCTGTCCCAGTCGATGTACTCTGCCTATCCGCTGCTCGACCCGCATGGGATTCCAGGGCAAATCGAAATTGATCATCTGGTGGCAGAATTGCAGGTTGATTCCCTCGCCGCCAGCTTCGGTAGCGATCATCACCTGGGCCCGGCCGCGGAACAGATCCATCATCCAGTCCTTCTTGCCGCGGTTCATGCCGCCTCGGTACGGCACAGCTGTCATGCTGCGATCGCGGAAGTATTTCAGCAGGTACTCCTGGGTTGCGCGGTATTCGGTGAACAGAATCACTTTGTCGTCCATTTCCCGGATCAGCTCCATCGCTTTCTCCGCCTTGCTGTTCGCCTGGATCGTCTTGATGATGCCGACCAAATCCCAGATGCGGTCGCGCAGCGGGGAATCGGGGGCCAGCTTCTTCGATAAATTGACAAGTGTAACGAATACGGCGTCCCGGCTGCTGCACACCTCCCTTTGCAAGGTAACAAGCGAGAGCATGCTGCTGAGGTCGCCGCCTGCTGCATGATATTGGTCTTTGACAAAGGAAGTAACGCCATCGTATAATTGCATCTCTTCAGGCGACAGCTCGACATGAATGTTACGGACGATCCGTTTCGTGAATTCCAGGTCGCCGTCGCTGCGGCGGTTGCGGATCATGACCTTGGAGAGCTCTTCCTTGAGCTTCTCCTCATTTTTCGGGATGCGCTTATCGACGACGAAGTTGGTGGCAAAATCGCCTTGTCCGCCAAGCTGGCCCGGCTTCAGCAGATTGATCAGGTTGAACAGCTCGCTCAGGTCGTTCTGAACTGGTGTGGCGGTGAGCAGGAGGCAGTATTTTTTGCGCAGCTGGATCATGAATTGGTAGTTGGTCGTTTTCTTATTCTTCAGCTTGTGCGCTTCGTCGACGATGACCATGTCATATTCGTTGTTAAGCAGAATTTCCTTATGGGGATCGCGCTTAGCGGTATCCATAGAGGCGACGACGATATCGTTGTCCCAGGAATACTGCTTCTTCTGGGCCACGGCAGGGATGGCGAATTTCTGGTTCAACTCGCGAACCCATTGGAGCACTAGTGAGGCTGGGACTAGGATCAGCACTTTGCGAACAAGTCCGCGAATCATGTACTCTTTGAGAATCAGTCCGGCTTCGATCGTCTTACCAAGCCCGACTTCATCGGCAAGAATCGCCCGGCCGCGCATTTCGAACAGCACCTTGCGGGCGGTCTCCGTCTGATGAGCCAGCGGTTCTACTCCGTGGATATGAGAGAGGCTGAGGATCTCTTCAAAGCTAGAAACGAGCGAGGCGTTCTCCGCCTCCATAGCGAGGTTAAACAGCTTCCAGTCGTCCCAGGGTCCGCCTTTGTTCAGGCGGTTGTTCAAATCCTCGTACCAGGATCGGTCGAACTCGATCGGGGGACCGGCCTGCACGGAAGGACGTACGGGATTTGGAGGATGCGGACTCATGATGTAAACCTCCCTTATCTGTCATCTTCTAATTCGTGTAGATGTAGTATGGACGAATAAGTAGAAATTCATAACTTCGGGAGCGGGAGCTCGTGATTGTGTCAGGATGTGTCGTATTATGTCTGGCGTGCGGAGCTTCATTAGGTTGTTGGGCGGATTGAAATCGGCATATCAGGGGACAAGCAAAGTAGGGTGCCTAGGATGAGATATAGGGAAGCAGGCAACCCTAAAAGTGAAGGTGGCTGATCGGGGTTTCAGGTAGGACGTGGAAAATTTTCAGCGTTTTTTTCAAAGGAAGGAACGAAAAATAGAGGGATTCCAAGCAAAGAGGAGATCATAGGGGACAAACGCCATTAATCTGCCTTAATTTTCAGAGAAGTCAAGCTGTAACATCGAGATGTTGTGTAGTATAATGATACTCGCCCACTACATATTGTGATTTATACATATAAAGATCGTTTATGTGATGTGGATGAGGGTTATAAATAAATAAGAAAAAGGTTAGAGAACAGACAGGAATCGGCGGTATTTGTGCAGGTAAGGCACCTGCGCAGCTACCGACATTTTTTTGCGTCCAGGAGAGGTTGGATGCAGTGATGAATGTCACGACAGTAACCGACAATTCACTGCGGACGATGTAGAATAAGGGCGCAAATTATAAATTACGAGGAGGGTGTTTTCTTTGAAAACAGAGCAGAAGCAACGTCTGGAGGGACTTAGCGAAAAAATCTTTTTGGACCGGTACGCCTGGAAAAATCCTGATCCGAGCCATGCGGAGGTCGGCGACGTGGTCCTTGTACTGACCAAGGATGATCCGAAGTTTCCTACGAAAGAAGTAGGTGAGGTCGTAGCTCGTGATGGACGGATGGTTACGGTGAAGACCCGCTCCGGCGAACTCGTGCAATCAGATGTAGAGAAGCTGACGCTGAATATCGAGAAAACACCGGAAGAAATGTGGGACCGCCTTGCTTCCGCCATGGCTTCGGTGGAGGCTACTCCAGAGCTGCAGCAGGATTGGGAGGAGAAGTTCCGATACGTGCTGGACGATTGGAAGCTGGTACCGGGCGGACGCATTGCCGCTGGCGCCGGAGCCAGTGATGAGTTGACGCTGTTCAACTGCTACGTAATTCCTTCGCCGAAGGACAGCCGCGGGGGCATTATGGAGACGCTGTCTGAAATGACCGAGATTATGGCGCGCGGGGGCGGAGTCGGAATTAACCTGAGCTCGCTGCGGCCGCGCCGAGCTGTCGTCAAAGGCGTAAACGGCTCATCCAGCGGTGCCGTATCCTGGGGCGGGCTGTTCAGCTATACGACCGGTCTGATCGAGCAGGGCGGCAGCCGCCGCGGTGCGCTGATGCTGATGATTAACGATTGGCATCCGGATGTGCTTGATTTCATTACAGTTAAGCAAACGATGGGCCAAGTGACGAACGCGAACCTGTCGGTTTGCGTCAGCAACGATTTCATGAAGGCTGTGAAGGAAGATCTGGATTGGGAGCTCGTCTTCCCGGATACGACTTATGAGGATTACAATGAAGTATGGGACGGCGACCTGGACAAATGGAAGGCTGCCGGACGGAGAGTCAACCATTTCCGTACCGTGAAAGCGCGGGAGATCTGGCATACAATCATTGAATCGGCCTGGAAATCGGCTGAGCCGGGCGTCGTATTTATGGAATACTACAACCAGATGTCGAACAGCTGGTATTTTAACCCGATCATCTGTACGAATCCGTGCGGGGAGCAAGGACTGCCTGGTTGGGGCGTGTGCAACCTGTCGGCGATGAACCTGTCCAAATTCTATGACGAGGACAAGCATGACGTTGCCTGGGACGACTTGGCGCTGACGACGCGTATTTCGGTGCGGTTCCTGGACAATGTTATCAACAAGACGCCTTATCATTTCGAAGAGAACGAGAAAAACCAGAAGAACGAGCGCCGTGTAGGCCTTGGCACGATGGGGCTGGCCGAGCTGATGATCAAGCTGAACATCCGTTACGGCAGTCCAGAGTCGCTGGAATTTCTCGATAAATTATATGGATTTATTGCGAAGGAAGCTTATCTTGCTTCAGCGGATATTGCGGCAGAGAAGGGCTCGTTCCCGGCATTTGAGGCTGACAAATATCTGCAAAGCGGATTTATGAAGGTGATGACCGAGGTATACCCTGAGGTTGGTGAAGCGGTTCGCGAGAAAGGCGTCCGCAATGTTACGATCATTACCCAGGCGCCTACGGGTAGTACGGGAACGATGGTTGGCACATCGACAGGGATCGAGCCTTACTTCGCGTTCAAATATTACCGTCAGAGCCGTCTGGGCTTCGACGAACAGTTTGTGCCGATCGCGCAGGAATGGATGGATGCGCATCCGGGCGAGAAGCTGCCTGATTATTTCGTGACGGCGATGGATCTGTCCGCCGAGGATCATATCCGCGCGCAAGCGGCCATCCAGCGCTGGGTAGACAGCTCGATCTCCAAGACGGCGAACTGTCCGGCCGACTTTACGGTAGAAGAGACGAAGCGCCTGTATGAGCTGGCGTTCGACCTCGGCTGCAAGGGCGTAACGATTTACCGTGATGGCAGCCGCGACGTTCAGGTTCTGCAGACGGAGAAGAAAGAGGATAAAGCGGAAGCAAATGCGACAACGGGATCTTCCGAGAGTGAAGCTGCTGCGGGTGCTTCGGCTGGCGCTGAAGGTTCGGCAACGAGCGCGGAGCAGTCTTCCTTAAGCGGACCGGATCAAACACTGTCTGCCGGCGTGGACCCAAGCGAGAAGACGGTGTTCGATAAACAGTACAAGAAGCGTCCACAAGTCCTTCACGGGGCAACGTATAAGATCAATACGCCATTCGGCATGGCGTACATTACGATTAACGACTTGAACGGCATTCCGAGCGAAATTTTCCTCAATGTCGGCAAAGCGGGCTCAGACGTCTTCGCGATGGCCGAAGCTCTAGGCCGCGTATGCTCCCTGTTCCTGCGCTACGGCGACCATGGACAGAAGGTGGAGCTGCTGATCAAGCATCTGAAAGGCATTGGCGGCTCCGGAGCCATCGGCTTCGGACCGAATCGCGTCGAGTCGATTGCCGATGCCGTGGCCAAGGCACTGGAAAGTCATGTACAGCATGGCCCTTACGATGATCATGATCCGGCGCCGGTAGCTGCGACTGTGGCTCATCACGAGGAGCTGGGACAAGCAAGCGCAAGCTCTGTGGGCAGCGTTACGAGCAACGGCTCTCATGTCGGCGTACCAACTACTTCGCGCGACCTGTGCCCGTCTTGCGGCTCGGCCTCGCTGCTGAACGTAGAAGGCTGCAAAACCTGCGCGAACTGCGGGTATAGCAAGTGTTCGTAAGCTAGAATAAATAATTGTGATGAAATAAGTGGTTTTTGTTTTTGGAAAAATTAGAAGAGTGGCCAAGTGTGGTACTGTAAACAAGCGATCATCGAGAAGGCGGTTAACCTTGTATCTCGATTGATCGCTTGTTTTGTTATAATTTATGATGATTGGAAAAAAAGGTGAAATGGGTGATAAAATGATTACACTGAACGATTCCGAAAAATCGCTCTTCTAATCAAAGTAATTAGCTGTCATATTGATAGGTTACCGGCTAATTACACGAGTTAGAAGGTCTTGAGCTCATTTGTCCAACTTATGTCAGTAGCGGTAGGAGAAATTCGTATTCACGTGGTCACACGTTGCTGTCGTACAGTAGAATTCCCTGGTCATTCAACGTTCCATAATTCTTGCATTTCCTTACACCTGCTTAAAAGATCTGTAAGAGACCCTTGATCCATGATTCTTCCATCTTTCAATACAATGATTTGATCAGCGTACTGAAGGCATTCTCTCCTGTTGGAGGAAATTAAGAAGGTTTTATTGGATAAATCCTTAATTCTTGCCCACATTTTTTGTTCTGTTACTACATCCACTGCACTTGAAATGTCATCCATAACATAGAAATCGGCATCTCGTGCAAACATACGCGCAAGCGCGGTACGTTGAATTTGTCCTCCCGAAAGCTTTACACCGTTAGGACCAATTTGAGTATCGAGCCCATTGTTGAATTCCGGTACGTCCTCTTCGAGGACAGCTGTATAGATTGCCCGGTCGATGACGTTGTCGTCATGCATGCCTAAAGATATATTCTCTTTAATGGTATCGCTAAACAGAATCGGTGTTTGCGGCGTGTATGAACTTTTTGGCGGCACAAAAAAGGAGTGCGGCGTCTTGACGATATCGCCATTCCACTTGATTTCTCCGCTTTGCATAGGTAAATGCCCAAGTATGGTGCGAAGTAATGTCGTCTTCCCTGATCCTACTTTGCCAGCGATAACGGTGATGCTGCCTTTTGGCAACCTAAAACTAACATCGAAAATTCCTTTGTCGGATTCTTTAAATCGATATGACAATGAGTGAATTTCAAGAAGTTGAAGAGGATCGTGTTTATCAACCTTGACCTCACTAACGTTCTCAGTTTTGAGTGAATGGTGCTTTACCAATGCAGACTCGTTTTGTGGCGTGAAGAACTGTGCCATTCTTGAAAATGAGATGCCGGCTTGTCGATAGGAAGCTAGAAACACTCCGAAAAATTGAGTTGACTCTGTAATAAAAGCTAAATAATATACAAACAATGAAAAATCGCCGATCGAAATCGTACCATTTTGAATGTCTCCGGCGGATACTATCAAGATTAGGCCGGTTCCGATGCTTACTGTATTTGATGCCAATAAATTTAAGAACGAAGAAAACATTTTGTCTTTGATCATGAAGCCTTTGCGCTCTTCGTTCAGTTTGGTGAATCTGTCAATTACCCGTTCTTCAGCTTGGAACGATTGGATAACCGGTGTCATTTCTGCGATTTCTCCAACAAAAGAGGCAAGATCGCTAGAAGAGTTCCTGCTCGCATGCCGGTATTTTTTCAATTTGCGGTTCGACAAGTTGGATACGGTAATAATAAAAATTAAAGGTAAGAAAATTAACATGGTGATTTTACTGCTGATCGTAAAGAGAAGCATGAACGAAAACGTTGAGAAAATCACTTTGCCCGTGACATCCAGAGTCCAACTAATGGAGGTTTCTATTTGATCCGCATCTTCACGGAATTTGATGATGGTGTCGCCTACCGAGTTTTTCTCGGAATTGGATGTGATTAACTGCTCCAGCATATTCCTTCGCAATAAAGAACTCATGGAGAAGCGGTGATGGACATCTGTTAATCCTCCGCAAATCAGTAAAACAATTCTTGCGAGCGCTGTTGCGAGCAGGAGCGCAGTAAGCATCCAAACATGTGAATTCAATGTCAATTCAATGGCTAATGTGTCGAGCAGCTTACTTATGATTAAGCCTGGAACGATAGGTCCATAATGTATAAGAATCCATACGATTCCGTTTATTATATATAACCATGGGCGATAGCGGATCATTGTCCACATATATTGATAAGTCTTCATACCAACACTTCCATTCCACCGGTAATCAATAATTTGTGGTACTGTGAATGCTCGTCTCTTGCCAGTGCATCGCGAGAACCAAACTCGACGATTTTGCCTCGTTCTACAATCATAATTTTGTCGGCTTTTTCGACCGTTGATAAACGGTGTGTAATGATAATTGCAGTTCGATTATGTAAAAGCCTAGTAGTTGCAGAATGTATTAATAATTCAGTAGCGGGATCTAGCCTTGACGATGCTTCATCTAGGATTACGACCCTAGGACTGATCAAAAATACACGCATCAAGGAGATTAATTGCGCTTCGCCAGCCGAGACACCGATGCCATTATCCAATAACGGCGTATCAAGGCCATGGGGAAACGATTTATACCATTTGGTTAGTGCTAATTCTTCAATTAACCGGTGGATACGGTCATCGGCTATGCTTGGATCAAATACGGACAAATTATTGCGCAAAGTAGATCGGAACAACTTGACGTCTTGTGTAACTATCCCTACGGATTTTCTTAGTGATCGTAACGAAATATCACGAATATCAATACCGTCTATCTTCACGCTGCCTTCGGTAGGATCGTAGAATCGGAGCAGCAGTTTTGTTAACGTGGATTTACCGCTGCCAGTTCGTCCTAACAAACCTAACTTTGTATGTGGTTCCAAATAGAAATCGATTCCGTCTAAGGTGATTTGATCATCTTCATAACGAAATATGACATTCTCGAATTCAACAGAAGCACTGGCCTCGTGCTTAAGCTCCTTGTGCCCAAAAGTCATAGGCTGAATATCTAATATTTCTTTCACCCTGTGGATACTTGCGTCTGCTTTTTGCCATTCCTCAAATTGCAGTCGGATACTCTCAATTGGCTGTACAAGGAGATTCGTAAAATTAATAATCATAAATAGCGTACCAATTGTAATTTGATTTGTGCTTAATAAGTAAGCACCGATTGTAAAGGAGATCATATTGCCGATTGAGAATAACAATAAAGAAGCAGACTGTATCAAGTATCTGCTTAATTTGACAGCAATGCTCGCCGACAAAAGTTTATGAAGAAAACTATAAAACCGCTTCATTACAAACGGACTAGATCCATTCGAGCGAATATCCTCCAACCCGACAAAATACTCTGTAATAAAGCCGTAGAAATGCCCATAAGTAGCTCGTAATTTTTGAAAATAAGGAATTCCGACTTGTCTAGCCTTTGATAGCAAAAATAGGGCTGACACTGTAAATATGGCAAGAAGAGTGCCGATTCTCCAATCCAAGGAGAACATGATGCCGTTAATACCAACGATTAAAAGAATGTTTCCCAATAACTCAATAAATAAGTTCGAGAAAAAGCCTTGTAAAACGTTAACATCTCCATCGATTCGTTCGATGATCTCGCCCGATGTATATTTTTTCTGATGAACCATACCAAGCTGCAAGTAGTGTGAAGCCAATTTTGTACGTAGGGAGTTGGTAGATTTCCAGCCAAGCGTCTCACCGACATATGTAATTAGAAGAGAAACAAGCTGCTGCGATAAAGCGACTCCTGTAAAACCGACGGCAATGAGTATCAAATATTGAAAGTGCTTTTGTGAATAGGCCCCGTCTATAAAGTCCCGAAGCAAATAAGGATTGTAGAGCTGTAATCCAATGTTAATCAATACAACTATGAAAAGCATGATATATTTTGCTAATAGCGGCCGGAAAAATTGGATAAAAAAATCGCTGTATTTGATCGTCCCTTTATTCTTCAGCATATTCCACATCCTTTTCCCAATGAAGTTCATTCCCGCGCCAGCTGCTAAAGGCACCACAACTTGCCATCGTTGATATTAAGTCGGGGAGAAGTTTGATTTGTTTAACAAGAAAGTCAATATAAAGATTGCTTTGAAGAGAATGATCATAAAACCATGACTCAGGTATATCATCCAACCAATCTTTTATTTGAGAGACGGTTAAAGAGCAAATTTTTTTGTACACGCTTACAAAACTGTGGCTGGAGGAATCAGAAACATCTATATGCTGATCCAAGGCTCGAAACACTTCTCCTAATCCGCACATTGCATAGCGTTTGCCGCTAGAAACCATTAATTTTCTATAAAAGATGGTTTTATACTGCTCATTGTCGCCGGCTAGTTTCATCGCATTGAGTTTTGAGTTCCCCTCCCATGTATACCCCCAGAAGCAATCTCCCTGGTCAATAATTTGCAATAGACGGCGTTCCCCTTGTTTGCTAACTATGATGTTTTCACCATTTCCAAATCGGTCGAAATTAGCGGTTAACAGGTCAAGCGCAACGATTTTCGGTATTTCGTCGGCATTATGAAGATCCGATAGGAACTGCATCCAAGATTGCTTGAGTTGGGTACCATCCCGCATGTTATCTTCAATATCCGGGACCCATTCGCTGGCAAAGTAGAGGCCGCTGCGATAAGCCCCTTGATATTGAGCCGGAAGTATGGATGAGTCCAACTTAGCTACGACTGCGGTTGGGATTGTGATGCCGAGATATTCGGCCAAGTGAAAAACTAAAATTTCTTGTATCATGACAGCATTCCAATGTTCCCATAATTGTTTAGTTTGATTAAAAATATAAGGCGTTTTAATCACATACTTCATGCTATTATCGGCAACAACTGCGAGAGGTTTACTTTGACCGTTGCCTAGATCATGTGAAAATTGGCGGACCGTAACATGCTTAAGCATAGAACCTCCTGAAAAATTGTAAATTTACAAAACAATAACAATTCGTTGACAAAAGATAATGAGTATTGTAGCATGTAGTCGAACATATTTCCATATATATCTTACTTTGTATTTTTTCATGATATTTGTCTGAAGAAGGAAGTTTGTTAGCCTGATGAATATGAAATCATTACTATTGTCAAAGGGGTCACGGAATGATGACGATTAGTGAACAAGCTTTATCAGAGGATACAAATAGATATATAGAATACGATAATTACGCATGGTTTTGGAACAAATACTGGGGGCGAACGTCGGTAAGGCGGGTACTTCCAATTGTAAAAGAATTAGTTCTGGGAAAACTGCCTCAAGGAATTCGCGTTTTAGATGTTTGTTGCGGATCGGGACAGTTGGCGAAGATATTGTCGAAAGACGGGTATCAGCTGTCTGGGATTGATGGTTCATCCGATATGATTCAACTAGCGTCTCAAAATTGTACAGATGGAAACTTTGTCGTGGGTGACATCAGAGCCCCGTTCCCTTTTCAAGAAAAGTTTCATGTAGCGTGTTCATTCTACGATAGCTTAAATCACGTTCTATGCTTAGACGATCTTGCATGCGCTTTCAAAAACATATATGGGGTATTAGAAAATAACGGTGTATTCATTTTCGATTTAAACATGGAAGATGGCTTTAAAAGCCGATGGAATAATCGACCGAATCAAATTGTCCAACAGGATTATGTTTGCATAGAACACTTTAAATATAACGAAGATAGAAGAATTGGAACTAACAATGTAACTCTATTCCTACTGCAGGATGAATGGGTGAGGAAAGACGTCAGCATTGTAGAGAAGTGTTACTCACATTCAGAAATCATAGAAGAACTTAGCAGAGTCGGATTTACAAATATCAACAAGTTCGAATCGTCTGAAACGTTCAATTTGGTTGATGATAAAGGGCGATACTATTTTGTTTGTGAAAAGAAATAGTTCTCGGCATTGGGTACATAAAATGATACGGGGGATCAAGCATGGACTTAACGTATTACAGTGAATTGCCCGGTTTTTTGGATAACGAAAACTCGTTACATAAGATAGACAGCATTTCCAAATTGTCCGAACAATATCATTTTACCGGAACGTTGATATTCCATCATCACGGATCGATGGATCCTTGGTATTTAGCTTCTCGAGTATTGCATACGACAACAAAACTCATCCCGCTAGTTGCCACGCAGCCCTATTCCATTCCACCTTTCAGTGTAGTGAAAGCACTATCAACAATCTCGAATCTTCTTCATAGAAAAGTGAATTTAAACCTAATAACCGGAGTCAGTGAAATGGAACTGTCAAGTGTACATCAGACGACGGATCCAACGATGAAATATGCAAGACTAGAGGAGTACATTCGAGTTTTAAAAGGATTATTGCATTCTAAGGAGCCTCTTACCTTCGATGGCAACTATTATAAGTTTAATAAGCTAAGATTAGCTCCTTATATCCAACAAGAGCATATTCCGGAATTATTTGTGCCGGGTTCCTCGAAGGACAGTATCCGTATCGCGCAGGCGCATGGCGATACAGCTTTATTGAGACCTGCCCCAATCCATTCATTTAAGGAAGAGTATTGTAGTAGATTCAATACGGATTCCGTTAACTTAGGAATAAGAGTTTCGGTGATTAGCAGATCCAACTCAGGAGAGGCATGGGAAGCTGCTCGCCGTAAGTTTCCAGCTAATCGATCAGGAGTTGTAAAGGCTAAAATAAGAAAAAATATGTTATCCCACAATACAAAGTTAATGGCAGATCTAGCTCTATCAGGAGAAGTTTACGACAATATTTATTGGATGGGGGCATATCTTAATGGGTTAACGGAGGATCCCTTCCTCGTAGGGAGCTATGAAGAAGTTGCAGCGTATTTGCAAAAATATGTTAACTGCGGGGTAACAACGTTCCTCTTCGGTGATTTGAATACCGAGCAAGATTTTATTCATATTAATAAAACGTTGAGAATGCTCGAAACATTACGAAAAGAGGCGATTAGTTGATTCGCAGGGATGGTCATACGCACACTCACTTCTGCTTACATGGTTCCGGTGAGCATGCAGAACGGTTTGTTCAACAGGCAATTCAAAAGGGGTTTAACCAGTACAGTTTCACAGAACACTCCCCGTTGCCCGAGAAGCTGGTGAAGTCATTGCCAAACGACCGCGATTATGTGAATGCCCTGGCTATGAAATATGGTGATATTGACAACTATTTGGAAATGTGTGTGTCGCTGCAACAAAAGTATAGCTCATCTATTGATTTAATGATTGGGCTTGAGCTTGATTTCATACAAGGAATGGAATCATTCACCCGAGAGTTATTGGATCAGTATGGTCATAGAATGCAGGATAGTATCCTGTCCGTACATTTTCTAATAGGGAAGAACGGTTGGAGATGTGTCGATTCAAACCCCATCGATTTTAAGGATGGATTGATCGACTATTACGGGAGTGTCGAGAACGTATATCATGCGTATTTTGATGCAGTGGAAGAAAGTATTGATGCGGACTTAGGTCCTTATAAACCAAAACGAATCTCGCATCTTACCTTAGTAGAAAAATTCAAGAGAGTATATCCGCTACAAAATCAAGATGCCTGCCGGGACAAGATAGTAAAATTATTGAAAAAAATCAAGACCAAAAATTACGAGCTGGATGTTAATATAGCAGGTTTATACAAGCCTCATTGCGGGGACACGTATCCTACCCAGTGGATTATTGAAGAAGCATTAACACTAGGTATTCCATTAGTATACGGTTCAGATAGTCACAGTGTTGCAGATGTAGGTAGGTCCTATGATCTATATGAAAAATTTATAGGAGGTTTACATTAACCATGAATCAAGTCCAAGATATTGAGAGCCAAGTGAAGTCGATTTTATTCAACCTTTTTAGCAATAGCAACCCGGATGATATAACCAATGAAACCGATCTTGATGATATTGGTTTGGATTCGTTAAATGCGATTCAACTTATTGTTCAATTAGAAGATGCCTTTGGTATGTCGATCGATGACGATGAACTGTTGTACGAAAATTTCAATACCATACCTAAAATTGTAGACGTAGTAAAAAGCAAACTCGTAGAAGAAAACAACGCGATCTAGGCGATCTATGAAATAGAGTAATGGGGGATCACGCTAAATGGTCAAATTTGTGCATGATATTCTAGAGCGGTCGAGTCAACAATTTCCTACAAAGTGTGCGCTTCAAGCGGGTTCAAATCATTATACCTATCAAGATGTAAATTCCGAAGTCATTCGCTTTGAAACTTACTTGCGTAATCAAGGAGTTACAAAGGGAGATCGAATTGTCATCTTGCTCCCTAATAGTTTCCTATCGGTTATTTCCATATTCGCGGCATCTAAGTTAGGAGCCGTATTCGTTCATCTCAATGAAGAGATTGTCACTCAGAACTTAAAGCACATTATCGATGATTGCGAACCGAAAGTGATCATTACGAATGCAAAAAATAAAGCAAAGCACTCTCTTCCGTGGCACCAATTCATCGTAGTTGAAGAAAAGTTATATGACTCCACTGTACAAGCGAATCAAATAAGCTCCGTAGTCACGACTCATATCGAAGAGGGAGACTTGGTTTGCCTAATCTACACATCGGGAAGTACAGGCAAGCCTAAGGCAGTCATGTCATCGCATGCCAATGTTACCTTTGCCGCTAATGCGATTCAAAATTGCATACATGTGAAAGAACAAGATGTCATCGGGCTATTTTTGCCTTTTTCCTTCGATTATGGAATGTACCAGATTTTTCTGACGTTTCAAGTAGGCGCCAAGCTTGTGTTATTTCCAATAGAAACTGCCGGTTTGAAGATGATTAAATCGATTCATGAATCTGGTATCACGGGCTTGCCTATCGTTCCATCGATGGTCCAATCTATATCGGCTCAATTCAATAGGGAAAATCGGCCGGTTAACAGCTTGAGGTTCATTACAAGCACCGGCGAGAAGCTCAAGAGAGCAAATATTCATCAATTGCTTACCATGTTTCCCCAGTTAATCTTATATTCCATGTACGGTCTTACAGAATGCAAGAGAGTATCAATATTGCCGTCCGAAGAGATCATCGGAAAAATCGATTCTATCGGAAAACCTCTGCCCGGAACCGAGTGCATCATTATTAATGGGGACGGGGAGAAGCTGCCTCCAAACGAAATTGGTGAATTAGTCGTGAAGGGACCGCATGTGATGAAAGGCTACTGGAACAATAGCAATACAAACACAAGAATTAGCTTTGGCACATGGAACGATGAAAATGTTTTGTATACAGGCGATATGTGTAGTATGGATGAACACGGTTACCTCTATTTTCATGGCAGAGAGGATGATATTTTCAAAAAGAACGGTTATCGAATCAGTTCAATTGACGTCGAGACGGCGGTAATGGAAATCCCGAATGTCGTCCAAGCCGCTTTAGTCGTAGCTGAAGAAGTCACTTGTTTATTCGTCGTAACCGATCTTTCTGAGAATGATCTCCGTAAAGAGCTGAGTGAGCGAATTGATAAATATGCAATGCCTAACAAAATCAATATCGTGCCTTCATTACCTTTAACATCACATAGCAAGGTAGATAAGAAGAAGCTTAAAACCTTCTTTAGCGAAGTTTAGAGGCAAGATGTCATGATAGAGAGGGAGCGTAATTATGGACTTACAACACTTAGTTAGTAGGTACGGTAGTCCGTTATATATATACGATTTGGCTGAATTAAAGTCGGCCTCTAAGAGATTATTCAATTCATTACCCGACGGTTCCATACTATTTTATTCATTAAAAGCAAATCCGCATCCTTATTTAGTCAAAGAATTAGTAAAGCAGGGTTGCCGCTGTGAGGTCTCTTCATTAGCAGAATTAAGAGTAGCCTTGCAAGCAGGAGGTATAGCGGAACAAATATTATATACCGGACCGGTCAAAACGTATGATGAACTGGAAGAAGCACTCAAACTCGGCGTAATCAAGTATTCATGTGAATCAACGAATGAACTGAACAAACTTTCACTTTTGGCCGAAAAGCACCGGAAGAAGGTTCAAGTCATCTTGCGTGTGAACCCCAATCATAAATATCTTCGCTCTAGTTTGTCCATGACTGGTGTAGCGTCTCAGTTCGGTATCGATGAAGACAAGATCGCGGAAATTCCGCCTGAGTTCATCACTTCTCCTTATATGGATATTGTTGGGTTTCATGTGTTTAATGGCACCAATTCGAATGATGTTGACAGCATGATCTCGTCCTTCACTTATTCCATACATATGGCTAAACGATTGTCGGAGCAACTTAAAATCAGCCTTAAGTTTTTGGATCTTGGCGGGGGATTTGGTCATCCTTACGCCCAAAAAGGGAATTCTACAGATTTTTCTTCCATCAAGACAGAGATCAGTGCTGTTCTCGACCTAGAGCTTGCAGATTGGAGGCAGCAAATGCCGGAAATCTCCTTCGAGTCTGGAAGAAACTTGGTTGCAGCGTGTGGCCAATATGTTTGTACGGTTGAAGAAATCAAGGAGAGTAAAGGTGAGAAATTTATTATCCTTGACGGTGGAATTAACCACTTAGGCGGGATGTCAGGTTTGGGAAGAATGCAGAAGTTTGATATGGATTATACTTGCGAGAATGATCATGCTGCCACTGATACGTTTTCCGCATCCATGGTAGGTCCCTTGTGTACCCCATTAGATTTAATGAGACGAAGTCAAGAAACTCAAAGCTTATTCGTTCAAGATATCATTATCGTTCCTAACGTTGGCGCTTACGGATTGACGGCAAGTTTAATGGGCTTTTTAAGTAGAGAAACTCCGGTTGAGGTCATTTATGAGCATCATACTGTTTGTGATGCGACTCAAATTATTCTGAATCGACAGACCATTGACAAATAAAAAGGAGTGAAGGCGACTTTGGATTCAGTAAAATTACCTATTTGCATGCCGACGGTTAGAGGCTACCTTAATCATGCTTATCAACTATCCATTCTAGAACATATAGAAGAAGCAAAAGTATGGATTTACATGAACTATATCCAATTGGTGTCGGAAATCGGCAATAGCCAGTTTCCAGTTACCTATTATTTACCTGATTATATAGGCTATAACTGGAGCATATTAACCCCTTGGTTCGATTACCAAGTTATTACTAGAGATTTCGTAGTAGAGCACAATTTGGACTTTCATAAACTTATTAAAGATGCCTTTAATACGAAGCATTATGTATTTTTATATGTAAATAATAAATATATACCCAATACACCTGCAGCAATAAGCCAGACAGATAACAATCACCATATTTTATTGCATGGATATGATGCAGCTACTGAAGAAGTATACTTTCAAGGCTACGATTCGAGGCGGCAGTTTACAGCAAGAACAATTCATATTGATCAACTGAAGACGGCATATTTTAACAATAAATATGACTATGAACGGTATGAGAATCGGATATTTCTGCTGAAAGTGCGAGAAGACGAAGGGTTTAAACTGGATTTGGACATCAGTCATATTATTGATCAGCTGATTTCGTTCAGAGATTCTAAAAGAGTGATCCATAATGTTTTAGATTACCATACGGACTTTCAATATCGCTACGGTCTAGAGGTCTACAATAGTGTACTTGAAAATCTTAGGCAGTTTATGAACGGGAATACGGAACAATTAAGGACGAAATTAACCATACCGTTGCATGTTATCATGGAGCATAAGTATTTGATGGTCGAACGATTGAAATTTATTGAAAAGCGTTACCCCGATATCAATCTCAAACAGTCTATAGACGATATGATGTTGTTGAAAACAACGTTCGAGAAGCTAAGAAATCTAACGCAGAAATTTGAGGCAACCGGAAATAAAGAAATCCTCAATAGAATGGTTCGCAGCATCGAAGAGACGGGACAAAAAGAGCATAACATGTTAACCAAGTTAATCGATAGTTTATCTTAATGATGATTATCTAGAGGAGTGTTATTAGTGAGATTGACCAATTCCTATCACCTATGAGCCCAATGTGTGAAGCTGGTTTTTATCTTGTTATTGGCAGCATTCAATGCACCTGACTGTAGTTTGGGAACGTTCCAACCTTAGGAATAATGTTGCCTATTCATAGATAAGCTATTAATATAGGTGTAGGCCACATCCCTACGCATTTAATATCTATGCATGTTTTACCTACATCCGCCCTTTCACTCCGTGAAATCATTTACCTTCCTGGCAGGAAAAATTGTAACACCTTCTATAACAATTCCTTCTGAAAGAGATTAGGGACATTCTTGTTATATGTAGTCGTTTATTCCTTACTTTGCGTTTAAGTAGGGTTTTTTGATTGGGATTTTTACAGATGAGGAGAGGCAGGAGAGACAGATGAGAAAGAGATTTCTTGGATTGATTGCATTGGTTGTATTGATTACTACTTTTATGTTAACAGGCTGCAATTCATCCCGGCCGGGTGCGCCCGAGGTTCGGAATAGCTTGGGGAGTCAGGTGAAAAAGGACGAATTGGTGTTAGCTCTAGGTTCTGAACCTGAAGCTGGTTTTGACCCAACAACAGGCTGGGGACGTTACGGTTCACCCCTGTTTCAAAGTACTCTACTAAAAAGAGATGACCAGTTTAACATTGTAAATGATCTTGCCGCTAGTTATGAAGTGAGCCCAGAGGGCAACGTTTGGACTGTGAAAATCCGTGATGATGTTAAGTTTTCGGACGGGCAGCCATTAACGGCTGCTGACGTTGTGTTTACATTTGAAACAGCTGCCAGCAATGGATCTATTGTAGACCTTAATAGTCTGCGTAAAGTAGAGGTCTTGGATGATTACACCGTTAGATTTACGCTACAAGAGCCCCAATCTACGTTTGTGAATACACTTATAGGAACAGGAATTGTCCCCAAACATGCCTACGATAAAGACTACGCAGTGAATCCCATAGGTTCAGGACCGTATCAGCTTGTGCAATGGGATAAGGGGCAGCAGCTGATTGTTCAAGCGAATCCACATTATTATGATAGACAGCCGTATTTCAAAAAGTTAACCTTTCTATTCTTAAATGAGGATGCCTCATTAGCGGCAGCACGAGCGGGAACTGTTGATCTTGCTTATATACCAGCTGCATTCAGCCATCAGAAAGTAACCGGCATGAGGCTGGAATCCATTGGAACCGTAGATAATCGAGGAATTGTGTTTCCATATGTGAATTCGGGCGGTGTTACGAAAGATGGCTTGCCTATTGGCAATGATGTAACCGCAGATCCAGCGATTCGCCATGCGATTAATATGGGCGTAGACCGCCAAGCACTTGTAGACGGAGTCTTAGAAGGACAGGGAACGCCAGCCTATACTTCGGTGGACGGCTTGCCTTGGTGGAATCCAGACACCGTAATTCATGACGATGATTTGGAAGGTGCTAGGAAGCTGCTGGAAGCAGCCGGATGGAAGGATACCGATAGGGATGGCATCCTGGAGAAAGGCTCCTTGAAAGCGGAGTTCACGCTGTATTATTTAGCGAGCGATGCGATAAGACAGTCTCTCGCGATTTCTGTTGCGGATATGATGAAACCATTGGGAATAAATATCAAGTTAGCAGGGGGAAGCTGGGACATCATTTCTAAGAATATGTACTCAAACCCCGTGCTTATGGGCTGGGGAAGCCATGACCCTCACGAAATGTACAGCATTTATAGTAGTGAAACGGCCGGGATCGATTACTATAATACGGGATATTATTCGAATAAGACGGTAGATGAATATTTTGAACAAGCCCTTCGCGCCAAGACGGAAGAAGAAGCGATTGAGTTCTGGAAAAAATCCCAGTGGGATGGAACAACGGGTCTCAGCGCGAAAGGCGATGCCGCGTGGGCTTGGTTAGTCAATATTAATCATCTGTACCTAGTGAAAGATGGACTTGATATCGGAGATCAAAGAAT
Organism: Paenibacillus sp. YSY-4.3; assembly: GCF_054767475.1. Lineage (NCBI taxonomy): Bacteria > Bacillati > Bacillota > Bacilli > Caryophanales > Paenibacillaceae > Paenibacillus > Paenibacillus sp. YSY-4.3. The sequence goes on from NZ_BAABMC010000001.1 coordinate 813,963, forward strand.
CCATGTTCACGGGCATGGTTGGCCAGCAACCGATAATATCGTGGATTGGAAATGGGCGAAATAACGGTGTACAAGCTGGGATTTTGGATATTGCGGAAGGGATTCCGGATGGTTACCTTGTTAGTGGCCATCTGTTTTATTTCTTTTTTGTTAGTGAAAAATTCTCCGATTGATCCCATTCAAGCCTACATCGGTGCGGATATGTTAAAGGTAAGTCCGGAACAGCGGGCCAAAATCGCGGAGTATTGGGGATTGGACCAGCCTGTTTTGGTGCAGTTCCTCCATTGGGGGTCTGCTGTTCTGTCCGGTGATTTAGGAAGCTCCATGATCTATCGCCGCCCGGTCATCGATGTGATTGGTGAACGATTTTTGAATTCTCTGGCTCTGATGCTATCTGCCTGGGTATTATCAGGCGTGATTGGCTTTGTGGCGGGTATTGCAGCAGCCATGAAAAAAGGGACCTGGATCGACCGATTAATCAAATGGTATTGCTATACCTTAGCCTCTACCCCTACCTTTTGGCTAGGACTCCTGATTCTTATTGTTTTTGCGGTATGGCTAAGATGGTTTCCTGTAGGGATGGGGGTTCCAGCAGGAGTCCTCGCGGAAAATGTCACGCTGCTGGATCGGATTCAGCATCTTATTCTGCCTGTTCTGACACTTAGCATTGTTGGTATTGCTAATGTGGCTCTTCATACGCGGCAAAAGCTGATCGATGTTCTTGCCAGCGACTATGTTTTATTCGCTAGGGCTAGAGGGGAACAAGGATTTATGTTGTTTTGGAGGCATGGCTTGCGCCATGTGGCCTTGCCGGCCATTACGCTGCAATTTGCAGCGTTTAGTGAGTTGTTTGGAGGAGCAGTGTTGGCCGAGCAGGTTTTTTCGTATCCCGGTATAGGGCAAGCTACGGTAGAAGCAGGACTGCGGGGGGATGTACCTCTTTTATTAGGCATTGTCATCTTCACTGCCATGTTTGTTTTTATAGGTAATTTACTTGCTGATATAAGCTATCGTGTATTAGATCCGAGAACGAGGGAGGGAAGGAAGATATGATTCCACTCTCGAAGAACTTCCCTCTGAATCGAAAGCAATGGGCGCTCACGAAAGTCATCATTTCCGTTGTTATCATAGTCATCGTCATATTAGGCGGTTTATTCCTCGATGAGGGGAAAATTGTAACGAATCTTACCAATCGAAATTCCCCACCTTCCTTAGACCATCTCTTCGGTACGGATTGGTTAGGGCGTGATATGTTCACACGCACGGCAAAGGGGCTCATTTTAAGTGTAGGTGTTGGGTTAATTGGAGCCATTAGCAGTGCTTTAATTGCTCTAATCCTAGGAATGACGGCTGCAACGATGGGAAAGCGGGCAGATCGTCTTATTTCCTGGTTGATTGATCTGTTTCTGAGCGTACCCCATCTGGTAACCCTGATTCTTATTGCTTTTATATTCGGGGGAGGATTTAAAGGGATCGTCGTGGGATTAGCTCTAACCCACTGGCCAAGTCTTGCCAGGGTCATTCGGGCAGAAGTGCTGCAAATCCGCTCTGCTGAATTTGTACAGGTGTCCCGGCGGATGGGGAAATCCGGCTGGTGGATTGCGGTTCACCATATTATCCCTCACATTATCCCGCAATTTCTCATTGGTTTTATGTTATTGTTTCCGCATGTTATTTTGCATGAGGCAGCAGTGACTTTTATAGGTCTAGGTCTGTCTCCGCATGAGCCCGCCATCGGAATCATTCTATCCGAATCGATGAAGTATTTATCTGCAGGCATGTGGTGGCTCGCTTTCTTCCCAGGATTGTGCTTGCTAATGATCGTGAGATTGTTTGACCAGATTGGCGAAAATCTCCGATTGCTTACAGATTCTAATGGAGATCGCGATTAAGGAGATAGACTGCGAGTAATAGAAAGAGGAGTTAACGAATGTCTATTCTTGAAGTAAACCATTTATCCGTCTCTTTTAAGCAATATACAGCTGGACTTAAACAGATCCATCATAAGGTCATATCCAATTTGAATGTAACCCTTGAAGCGGGTAAAATTCTTGCCGTTGTCGGTGCAAGCGGTTCTGGAAAAAGCCTGCTCGCGCATGCCATCCTAGGAATACTCCCGAGCAATGCGAGTGTCAGCGGGCTGATGACATATAAGGGAGAAGAGCTTACTCCTGCCCGGCAAAAGGCGCTGAGAGGAAAGGAAATCGCGCTTGTCCCTCAATCCGTGAATTTTCTGGATCCGCTGATGAAGGTGGGCAGGCAAGTCCGTACGTCGGTGCGAACGGGAGATGCTGTTGAAGCGCAGCGAGCGGTATTTGAACGTCTCCGCCTGGGACGGGAAGTTGAGCGAATGTATCCATTTCAGCTGTCTGGAGGCATGGCGAGAAGGACGCTGCTATCGACAGCCATGGTCAGTGGAGCGAAGGTCATTATTGCGGATGAGCCGACGCCCGGACTTGATCCCGTTGTCATCAAGGAAGCGCTGGACCATTTTAAAGAGTTCGCAAACCAAGGTTGTGCAGTCATGTTGATCACGCATGATATTGAATCGGCACTGCAGATTGCAGATAAAATTGCGGTGTTTTATGCAGGAACGACGGTCGAGATCGCGAGGGCGGAAGACTTTGCGGGCCAGGGTGAAGCGATAAGGCATCCTTACAGTAGAGCGCTATGGCGAGCATTGCCTCAAAATGATTTCATGCCAATCCCCGGCTCCCAGCCTCATCCAAGCGCATTGCCGGCTGGCTGCTTGTTCGCACCGCGCTGCGGAATGGCTACCCCCGAATGCCTTCAAGCGCAACCGAAAATGCGAGAGCTCAGGGATGGAATGGTGAGGTGTATCCATGCAACTTAAAGCGGACAGGATCGGATTTCGTTATGAAGATGGCCCGTGGCTGTTTCGAGGCGTTACTGTATCGATAGACCCTGGGGAAGTCGTTGGTATTCTCGGTCCAAGCGGGCGCGGGAAAACAACATTATGCCGAATACTCGCTGGATATGAGTCGCCCTTGGAGGGGGAGGTCACCTTGAACGGCGCCCCGCTGCCGAAGAAGGGATATCATCCTGTACAGATGGTCCTTCAGCATCCGGAGAAAGCGGTTAATGCAAGGTGGAAGATGCATCAAATTCTGAATGAAGGATATCACCCTGATGAAGAATTGTTGGAGTTACTTGGGATTGAGCGCAAGTGGCTAACCCGTTGGCCCCATGAACTATCCGGGGGAGAGCTGCAGCGATTTTGCATTGCCCGGGCTTTGGGGCCGGCTACCCGTTTTTTAATTGCAGATGAGATGACTACTATGCTTGATGCGGTTACACAAGCCCAAATCTGGCATGCTGTCACTGAGATTGCTCGGAAGCGGAAGATGGGAATTATCATTGTTACCCATGAAGCGAAGCTCATGCAAAGGCTATGCCATCGTGTTATTGGCTTTTAAAGCCGCTATAGACAAACAGAAATCGCCCTAACAAGGGCGATTTCTTTATTCACTAATGTTGAATCCCTTTATCTATTTCCTGCTGTACTTTCTCATGAATTTCGGACTCTAATACCCGTATAGCGCCATCTTCAAGCTTTTGATGAGGTTGGGGATGGAACCAGTGGACCTCTCCTCTATGAACAAATCCTTTATATTCATCTCCCTGCATTTGCAATGAAAATTGCTTGCGCTCATGAGCGGTATCTTCAAATAAAGGTTTTATTTTTTCAAAGTCTTGAATTTCTTTCGAAACTCCATGATGTTTTATTAACGAGTGTATGGCAGATTCAATACGCTCTACTCTACTCTCGTCCATCGTTTGTTTGGGGTGAGGATTAAACCAGATAATCTCATCGCCATGGAAATGTCCCTTGAATTCTTCGCCCTCTACCTTAAAAGTAAATTCAAGCAGCTCATGCGTATGGTTTTCAAACATCGCTTCAACATGAAAATCCTCAAGTTCAGGATGCATATTCATTTCTTCAGTCATTTTATGTTCTCCCTTCAAGAAGATGTATTAATATTTACGCAAAGAGCTTGGAGGACGATGATTCCACTTCTCGCTAATGAGGGTATGGCATTGGTTAAAGATCCGCTCGATGATTTGGGTTGTATTGGCTTGAATTCGCAGGCAAAATCCTGGTATTGCTAACTGTGAGATCCCAAATGAGAAATCTGATTCTACGCCCCGAATCGCTTCGTACAATTCATCAAGGAGTTCGGAGTCCATTTGTCCGCTTACCGCGATCATAGAGCCTAGATGCGTATAACCTTCCATAAATCCGAGGCCGGATATCGCGTGCTGCTGCGGCGTTAATTTGATATGGTCAAATACGCCGAGTTTACCGTCCCAATAAATCTCGGTCATTAGCTGAACGGTATCGTAGCTGAACTTCTCTCCGCCCGGTGACCAGCCGGGGGTGAGGATATCCGTATATAGAAACGTTGCTCCACGTTCCATATGAACTACCGTTTTCTGTTTATAGCGGGCATTTTGATAAGCAATCAGCGGATCGGGAAGGTATTCCAAATAACTGCCCTTCTTCAAATGGATCGTTGTTTCCTGATAAGCATAATTTTTTGGTGTTTTATATACTTTTGTTGCTGATTGGGTGGTTAAAGTAACTTTAGACCCTTCATGCGCTGAAATGTCCATCATATATCGATCGCCGTCTAAATAACCACCGCCAGGATTAAGAAGGTAATAGCAGACCTGACCTGAATCATCAGCGTATATCGGTCGCATGACTTTAAATGCGCCTTGGAAATACACCCTCTTGGCAACAGTTTTCCCATTGCGGTCTTCCAATTCTAAAGATAATGAGCCAGTCCAATCTGTCATATTACTCTAACCCTTGCAATAAAGCATGTTTCCTAATCCAGTCCATGACTTCAGGAAGGCCCTCATTGTTTTTTAAGTTTGTAAAAAAGAAGGGCTTGTCGCCGCGAAATACCTTGGTGTCCTTGGCCATAACTTCAAGACTGGCACCGACATATGGAGCAAGGTCGATTTTATTAATGATGAACAAGTCAGATTTAATCATGCCTTGTCCACCTTTACGAGGGATCTTCTCTCCTTGTGCAACGTCGATAATGTAAATGGAGAAGTCAACAAGTTCAGGGCTGAATGTCGCGGCAAGATTGTCTCCGCCGCTTTCGACAAAAATCAGCTCCACATCGGGATGACGCTCCATGAGCTGATCAATGGCCGCGAAGTTCATGGACGCATCCTCACGAATCGCCGTGTGAGGACAGCCGCCGGTTTCTACGCCGATGATCCGATCCTCGGGAAGAACCCCATTTTGAATTAAAAATTTGGCATCCTCTTTTGTGTAGATATCGTTTGTGACGACAGCCATTTTTATTTCATCCGCAAGATGCCGGGTCAATTTTTCTACAAGCATGGTTTTGCCTGCTCCAACAGGTCCTCCAACACCGATTCTAATTGGATTCATTTCATACACTTCCTTTAAGATTATTTGCCAGTTAGGACATAAATATTCTGATATTTACACGCTCGTGTTTCATTTGAGATAGTTCAATCCCTGGAGACACGATGCCAAAGTCATCTTTCGTCAGCTCCATGATTCGATCTACAGCCTGAGTTATTTCGGGTATAAACTGATGAGAAATCATTTGACCTGCTGTTTGTCCAAGAGGAATGGCTCTTACCGCATTTTGGACTTGACTGGAAATCGCAGAGTACAAATAGTAGAGGATGGTGTCTTGTTTGGTTACGCTAAGCCCATAGGCTACCATCGAAAAAACGATAGCAGGGTGGCCGAATGCGTTCTTATTTTTTATCTCTTCTTTGTACTGAGATAGGATGGGGAGGCCGTAGATGGACTCCGTCAGTTTTAGCATCCGGCTGCCAATCATTTGTGTTCCTTCTCGCGTTTCCCTTGGCAGGTTTTGGACCGTTAATAGGTGATCCAGCTGCCATATTTGCTGTAAATCACCGTCCATAAGAGCTTCATAAACGAGGCGTGAGGCAAGCCCGTCAGAATAGACGAGCTGCTCATGCAAATACACTTTCAACCATTCGAAAAATGTTTCCTGGTTATGCACTTTATCTTCCTGGATATAGCTCTCCAAGCCAAAGGAATGGCTGAAGGCTCCTGTAGGAAAATTAGAGTCGCATAGCTGAAACAAAGAGAGAAGCTGGTTATTCATGACTATGGCCTATATGACGGAATGCCTGTTTAACTTTACGATCCTCTCGCGCATAAGGAATGCCGAGCTGTTGAAGCAATTCCTCCACTAAATAGTCATATTGCACTAACATTTCATCGGCTTCAAATTGAGCGGGAAGATGGCGGTTGCCAAGCTGGTGAGCGATGCTCCCCATCTCCATGATGCCTCTGGGCTTGATGACAAGAAGATCATCCGACAGTACATCAATGACGATCATGTTGTTCTCGTCCATGTAGAGTACATCGCCGGCTACCAGGTCCCGAGGCTCACTGAGGCGAATACCCAGCTCTGTACCGTGATCTGTTGTTACACGTTGAATGCGCTTCATTAAATGTGCGCTCTCCAGGTACACTTTTTCGATATGGCGTTTTTCAATTTCGCTTTGATCCATTTGTTCTAAATTGGTTACGATTTTTTCTATGATCAATGTCTTTTCACCTCAGAATAAGAAATAGCGCTGGCCCATCGGCACAATATCGACCGGATCGCAGGTCAGCAATTCACCGTTTACTCTCACTTCATAGGTTTGCGGATCTACCGTAATATCAGGCGTTTCCGAATTCAGCTTCATATTTTTCTTCGTTAGCGTACGAATTCCACCCACAGGCAGGATGATTTTCTCAAGTCCAAGTTGTTCGTGGACCCCATCATCATAAGCTGCTTGGGAGATGAAGGTTGCCGAGCTTTTGGCTAAAGCCTTTCCGAACTGAGCATACATCGGGCGATAAATATAGGGCTGCGGTGTCGGAATTGAAGCATTGGCGTCTCCCATTAGTCCCGTAACGGCAAGGCCGTTCTTCAGCACCATCTCTGGCTTCACGCCAAAAAATCTAGGATTCCATAAAACTAGATCGGCCATTTTGCCTACTTCAATAGAACCTACATGTTCTGCTATTCCGTGGGTAATGGCCGGGTTAATCGTATATTTGGCAATATAACGCTTCGCCCGGTTGTTATCTGCATATTTGCTATCGCCTGGCAGGAGCCCGCGTTGTTTCTTCATTTTGTCAGCAACTTGCCATGTGCGGAGAACGACCTCCCCGACACGCCCCATCGCTTGGGAATCCGAGCTTACCATGCTAAAGACGCCCATGTCGTGCAGGATATCTTCGGCTGCAATAGTTTCTCTTCTAATTCTAGAGTCTGCAAAAGCGATGTCTTCTGGTACAGAAGGATTTAAATGATGACAAACCATAACCATATCTAGGTGTTCGTCGATCGTATTCACGGTATAAGGGAGAGTGGGATTCGTTGAAGAAGGCAAAATGTTCAGGTAACCTGCTGATTTGATTAAATCAGGAGCATGGCCGCCGCCTGCGCCTTCCGTATGGTACATGTGAAGAACCCGATCTTTTACAGCAGCCATCGTCGTCTCCATAAATCCGCTTTCATTTAATGTATCTGCGTGCAGGGCAACTTGGATGTCGTACTCTTCTGCTACCCGCAGCGCGTAGTCCAGGGATGAACCGGTAGCACCCCAGTCCTCATGGACCTTGAGTCCGATGACTCCAGCTCGCACTTGCTCGGCCAAAGGTTCGACGGATGCAGCATGTCCTTTGCCCGTGAACCCAATATTAATTGGGAGGCCTTCAGCGGCTGCAAGCATGCGGTGTATGTTCCACTCACCCGGTGTAACCGTTGTAGCCCCAGATCCGGCAGCAGGGCCTGTCCCGCCCCCGATTAACGTTGTGGTACCGGATGTCAGCGCCACTTCGACTTGTCTAGGATTAATAAAATGAACGTGAGTATCGATGGCCCCAGCGGTTACAATTAAACCTTCGCCGGCGATGATTTCAGTAGCAGCACCGATGATAATATCAATATGATCTGTGATAAGCGGATTGCCGCTTTTGCCGATTCCGAAAATTCTCCCATCTCGAATGGCTAGATCTGCTTTATAAATTCCGGTGTAATCCAAAATGATGACATTGGTTATGACGGTATCCGCTACACCATCTTTACGAGTTGCAAGAGGGTGCTGACCCATGCCGTCCCGGATAACTTTGCCTCCGCCAAACACAACTTCTTCTCCATACGAAGTGTAATCTTTCTCAATTTGTATAAATAAATCTGTATCCGCAAGGCGAATGGAATCGCCTGTAGTTGGACCATACATTTCAGCATATTGCCTTCGGGACATTCTAAAACTCATTTTGAACCCTCGCTTTCTAATTTTCCATCTACCTTGTTATTGAACCCATACACACGGCGTTCCCCTGAAAAATTAATAAGCTGTATTTCCTTTGCGTCTCCGGGTTCAAAACGTACGGCTGCTCCGGCAGGGAGATTCAGCCGTCTGCCGTAAGCCTCTTGCCGATTGAACGACAGGGCTTCATTGACTTCATAGAAATGAAAGTGTGACCCGACTTGAACCGGACGATCTCCGGTATTCGTAACGGAAATCGTAAAGACTTCGCTACCTTCGTTACAAATGATGTCTTCGTCTTTTAAAATATATTCTCCCGGTATCATATGAGGCTCCTTTCTAGTTAGCGTATCGGGCTGTGAACGGTCACTAATTTTGTTCCATCTGGAAAAGTTGCTTCAACTTGAATATCATCAATCATTTCGGGAATCCCTTCCATGACATCGTCTCTGGTCAGAATGGAGGCACCGTACTCCATCAGTTGAGCAACGGTTTTTCCGTCTCTCGCTCCTTCTATGACTTCATAAGTGATCAGAGCGACTGCTTCGGGGTGATTTAGTTTTAATCCTCTGTCTTTTCTGCGCTTGGCTAGATCGGCTGCGACTACGATCATAAGCTTGTCAATTTCTCGCGGTAATAAATGCATAGCAACAACCTCCTCATGATGATGAAAACGACAAGAACCATCCGTTCAGAGAGAAAGGATGGTTCTTGATAAGAAAAATTATAAGATTATTTAAATATAATTTTTCCTAAAGTCTGATAAATGTTCTTCTTTCCTCTGAAGTCAGATTTTTAGCCCAACTAATATAATGTATCATAAATGAATCCCGAAATAAAGAGGAGCCCGATTGATAAAATGCATCGACCGGGCTGTTAGTGAATCCCTAATTAGTCCAAAACTGCAGTTATATGCGCCTTTGTAACTGACCAGTGGGAAGTGGTCCAGTATTTGGACTTATCCTTGATAAATATAATTTGCGGCGATTCGTGTTTAACATTCAAATCCTCAGCTATTTGGTTGGACACCGGACGTGATTCAATTACTTTCACTAGCGTATAATCCAAATCCTGATTAGGAGCATCCTGCAAATATTGTTCATATTCTTGAAGCGCGTTGGAGCTTACAGGACATGTCGTACTATGTTTTAGAATAACCTGGCCGCGCTCTGTTGATTTAGCCAACATTTCATTCCACTCTTCAAGTGTCGTAATTTCTCTCCAGTTCATACAGCACACTCTCCTAATTAGTTGTAGTTTAACCATAAGTATTCATCGATTGATTGAATTTTAACATGATCCTGCCCGTAGTCAAGTTGGTGTAGAAACGAGTAGAATAAAAGCGAGGCATTGCTGAAAGCCAGTACAATACATAGGAGGCACAAATGATGAGCGAGGAAGCAAAACCATCCGGCTGGGATGCGATTGACCAGGCGTTGTCCAAAATATACGGGGAGCAGGAGCCCAAGCATTATGGAACCCTTATATCCTATGCGCTAGGAGGTCAGGATCCGCTGGATGGGATTAGCGCTTACAAGAGCGAGACGCCGGTTCGGCACTGGCATTTTGTAACTTATGGATTTTCTGAATTGTATGAAAAAGAATCGGAGAATGACGAGTACAGCGGGTTCGGGTTTGAATTGACATTACGGCTGACGCGGAATGATGGCGAGGAGGAGCCGCCTGCTTGGGCGCTGAATTTGCTGCAAAACATGGGAAGATACGTGTTTAATAGCGGGAATGTGTTCAAACCCGGCGATTATTTAGATGCGAATGGCCCGATCTGCCTGGGCGAAGACACGCTATTGACAGCTCTTGCTTTCACATTGGATCCTGAGCTGCCGCCGATGGATACGCCCAATGGACAGGTGGAGTTTATTCAAATGGTAGGGATCACGAGAGATGAGCTTGAGGCGATGCAGACTTGGAATACATTAGGGTTACTAAGGGAAGGTGCGGCGCAAATTCCGGGTTATGTTACCGATTTATCCCGGGATTCTCTTTTGCAGATTCCATCGATCATGGAGGCAGTTGAACAAGGGATGGAGCAGGAAGGCTCTAATACCGGCTTTTTATATGTCGATCAATTGGCCTGGGAGCCGGGCAAAAAAGGATGGTTCAGCAAACGTCCGGACATAGTAAAACTAGGTGCGAAGCAAGCTGAAATTGTCGGGAAGCTGCTGCGCGGACGGATTCTCAAAGACAAAAGCCTTGTCCTTGCCGGCCAAGAGATCCGCATTGTGTTCGAGCCTGGGGAACAGCCCGGTTGTAGTGCCGAGGATGACAAAATCAGCATCGTCTTGAATGAGGCCGCTGCCGCCGAACTCAGCCAAGGCCTGGTGCCGGAGGCTGGGGCATTTGAATTAACTGCTTTGCCAGGGCTTGTGGTCCAAATCGTACAAACTCACATTAAAGACCAGGAAGGGAATGTCGTCGAAACGATTGGCTGATATGGATATGGTGATGTAAACTTTTTTCATTATTAAGCTTTGTATGAGTTGGTAGTCAGATGTATAATCGTGGAAGAAGCCCAGACAACAAACGACCCAGCCTAAGATAAGAGCTATCTAGGGCTGGGTCGTTTCGTGATTGCAGGAACGTATCGGAAATCAAGCATTAAAGCAAGGAGGTTATTCATGAATCGCGATAAAGCTCTAGAAATTATCAATTTGTATTTCGAGTCATGGCTGGAGAAGGATTTTAACAAATTTACTACGGTTATGCATGATGAAGCCATCGTAAGAGAATGCACAGGCGCAGTTATTGCAGGTATAGATGAATTAAGACGATGGTTTACTGAATGGAATGAAAGTGGAAACACGGTTATACAATGGGCAATTCATAATTTTGGATTCGATAAAGAACGTATGTCGGCATTTGTGGAGTGGAATTTCAAATGTCTTTATGAAGGTAAAGAATATGAGTGGGATGGTTCTAGTGTTGTGAATTTTAGAGATTCTTTCATTGTAGAGCTGAATGAATATGAAATGAAACAGGAGAAATTTTTCCCCCATAGGAAAATATAAGTAAAAGAGTGGTGATCATATGTTACCGGAAAGACCAAGCATAATATTGATTGCCGGAAAAATGGCAAGTGGAAAATCGACGGTTAAGTTTCCAAGCTTTAGATTTTTATAAAAAAGAAGGATTTGAGATTTACGGCATGATAGAAAAAGCAGAAAGACATACGCATTATTACATGAAGAAAGTCCTTCAAGGAGTTTGAAAGCAATTTAGTAGATGTTATTTATATGAAAATTTCTGAATGAAATAAATGAATAGAAGAAGGTGAATCCAAATGAACACAAGTACTGAAATTAATATTTGTGAGTTTATCCCTTCAGGAGAAGATTATATTCGGCTAGTAGAGAGCACCGGTTGGAATGGAATAGTTGATTTGAGGAGCGACCACAAGATGCGCCTGGAATGAGGTGGATTCACAGGGATGTGGTGTGAAAGCACATGGAGGATTATTCATGGATATAGATAAATTATTCAGGGAATCTCCTGAATTTTTAACAAATCGGATATATTTAAGGCGTTTTATCTTGAAAGACATTTCTGATTACTATGATCTTGCCTCTGACCCGGATGTAACAGCATACACAATGTGGAATACTCATCGCGTTCTTAACGAAAGTCAAACATACGTTGATTCCGTGCTCAGAAAGTATAACAACAAGGAAGCATATCATTGGGGTATTATCGAACGCGAGAGTGGAAAACTCATTGGAAGAACAGGATTTATTAGTTTTGATGTAAATCATGATAGAACTGAGATTGGTTTTGTAATCTCTAAAAAATATTGGGGTCAAGGGATTGTTGTCGAAGCTACTCAAGAAATCCTGTGCTACGCATTCGATACGATTGGGATAAACCGAGTTGAGGGAAGATGTAATCATGATAACGTAGGATCAAGACGTGTCATGGAGAAATTAGGGATGAAATTTGAAGGAATACTACGGAAACAGCTGAAGATCAAGGAGAATTATACGGATCAGAAATTATATTCATTAGTTAGAGACGATTTGTAGTCAGTTTAAGGTAGTGAGGTTCTTGATCAAAATATGATTAAACCAGCCTAGTTGCAAGAAGTTTTACATGTTCAAGGCTTCCATTGAATATATATTACAGAACTTTTCTTGTACAAGGAGGTTTAATGATATGGATCACTTTCATTCGGTTTGCGAACAATTTGCTAATATTCTTAAAGGAAAAAGCAACATGAACCAAGATATTTGTTCTGTATCGCTGCATCGCAATTTTAAGGTAAATGTGCAAGGGCGCATGAGCAGTTCTGTTGTACCAGCAGACGTCTTATTTGAATCCCTGGATCAAAACGGTAATGCGTTATGTTTGGCTGAAATTGCAATTCTAGAAGAAGAGATTCCTCGCTTTATGCAATCAATTATCCAACAAGGAATGATTGTTAGCGCCTTACATAATCACTGGTTATATACAAGGCCCCAAATCATGTATATTCACATCCAGTCTGTTGAGCCACCATTATATTTTGCTAAGAAAATGGCGTATGCTTTTTCAACTTTAAGCAGCTATCCAGTAGCTTAATTTCTTACTAACTGAAGCGAAGGACATATGAAGTGCCAAATCATGACTTTATTGTTGGACGAATAGTATAAGGTTATAACACTGTATTCATACATGGGGGCTATCGCCTACCGGTTATCAGATGTATAATGATGGAAGATACCAGACAACAAACGACCCAGCCAAGATAAGAGCTATCTAGGGCTGGGTCGTTTCGTGTATATAAGAAACATGATCTGAAATTAGGACAAAAATAAAACAGAGTAGGTGGGGGCATGAAGTCTTTTTTTGACTTTGATACAGAAGAAACACGACAAAGTTTACTTTCGAGAGCAAGGAATGTTGCATGGAGTGCGATTCAACATTATGAAATGGAATGGAACTGTATTCGTTTTATTCAATTGTCAGATACCGTTACATACAAAATAGAAACCGACACGATGGGAAGTTACCTGCTTCGGATTCATTCGGAGAGAGTCAACAAAGAAGAAATTTTGTCTGAACTTGCTTTCCTGAATGAATTAAGGAAAGTGAAGGATCTGGTAGTACCAGAAGGGATTCAAAGCCGCTGTGGCTCTTATATTTTAGAGTGTGAAACAGAAGAGGGGTATCGGAAACCATACGTCACGTTAATGAGGTGGGTTGAGGGGGAGCACTGGAGTAGTGAGTTCACGGATAGCCATGTATATAACATAGGTGCCATGATAGGTAGACTTCATAAAGCTTCTGCTAGTTTGAATACACCCGTTAATTTTGTCCGACCTTATTGGGGGAGTGCTAGCTTTAGGCAAGAAGTAGCTAAACTGGAACGTTATTATCCACGATTTCTATCGGACGAGTCATGGGAGCGTTATCAAGAAGCTATAGATATGATCATTCATCAATTTGACCGTATGCAGCGAGACTCTCGAAACTTTGGGTTAATCCATGCAGATTTACACTCTGGAAACGTTGTGTTTAACAACGGGCTTCCATGCCCCATTGATTTTGGCAGATTCGGTTATGGATACTATTTGTATGATTTAGCAGGAGCACTATTGGAGCTTAACCCTCAACATCGAAGGTTACTAATTCAAGGATATGAGAGTGTTGTTGAACTAAATAAGGAGGACTATATCCGTGACCTGGAGTGTTTTTTCATCATGGTTATGATTGAAAATTATTGTCATCACTCGTCTAATATGAAAGAAATTCCTAGTTTAATTGATGAGCAAAAATACGCTTTGGCTTACATCAATGAATACATTAATGACAGGTCATTCTTATTTGAAATGATAGCCCCTGTAGATACTGAAAAAATATATATGGACGTCGTGAATACATTAAACGTTATCTGATAGAACGGAGTGGAATATTGCAGGTTACTATTCATCTGCAGAAGCTGCAGCGATTCAGGTGTTTAAGCGTCACCAAGGGTCTTGGGAGTTACAAACCAACCCTGAAGAAAACAATAGAAGAGCACAAACCTTTTGGAGAAGAACGTTAAATAATTATACTGGGGTAAATTACCGAGAGGAGGTGGCTGAAACCATCCGTCGAAATCAGAAATCAGCGCAATGTCAAAAACCATACGAAAGGTTTCTGGAAAACACTTGCCCAATAGAGATTTATTACTTTGAAGATAATGTGGAAGAAGAAGATGTCGAAATTCTAATATCGATCAGAACATAAAAATCCTAAAAGTTATTTAAGGTAGGCGATGGCATTACAAAAAACGAGGAGGAAGTGCTACATGCTATACGATTTACAAGGTGAAACAACCATGTCACCCATTGTGGGAATGTTGTACTCCGCTGTAAAAGAGAATAACCAACGACTACAACTAATTACTGATGGCATGCCACAAGAGGAAGTAGATTACAAGGGTCCCAATAACAAATTCAATAGTACCGCTCAATTAATAACACACCTTATGTATGTTGATCTGAATTGGGTTTATAGAATAAAGGGAGAACCACTTCCTCAGTCATTAATGGAACAATATGGACCTATGATAGATGAAAAAGGAAGGCTTCCAATGATCCAAGGGACGCCTTTAATCACACTATTGTCTGATTATCAAGGCATTTTATCCATGTTAAAAGATGCATGTAATGAATTAAAAGATGCCGATTTAGATGAAATTGTCACATTCGGACATGAGAATGAAAAGCGAGCAACCATCCGATGGGGAATATGGCATATTGCTGACCATAGTCGTTATCATCAAGCTCAGATAAATCAGCTTAGAACATGCTATAAAGAAATCTATTACTAAATTAATGATCCGTAAGGAGGTATGAATTTGAGTAGAATATTTATAACTGATCTAGATGGAACTTTATTAAGATCCGATCAAACGATGTCTGACTTTACCGTTAATGTTCTAAATTCTGCTATTCAAGAAGGATACATTGTTAGTTTTGCTACCGCCAGAGGATTAATAAGCGCTTATAGTGTAGTTTCTGACATCGCGTGGAAGCATCCAGTCATTTTATATAATGGTGCACTACTATTTGATGTTATTAATAATAGGGTGATCGATGGATACTTTTTGGACCCTGATTTGACAAGTGAGATCATACATAGAGGCAAGAAACATGGTTGTTCACCTTTTTACTTTTTATTGGACTCTACGAATAAAGAACGTGTATATCACGAGAAATTAGCTTCTTTCGGTATGATAGAATTCCTAAAGAGTCGCGCCAATGATCCAAGGTTCATTGAAGTGAATACACTTGAACCGTCCGATGATGAAAAGACATTAGCTTTGACGTTTATTGGAGAGCTGGATGATTTATTACCACTTAAAGAAGAAGTGAGCGCTGTATTAGGGGATAAGGTTAACCTCCATATCATGAAAGACTATTATATAGAAAATCAATATTTCCTTGAGTTCAGTCATCCGCTTGCTGCAAAATGCGAAGGTTTAAAAATGTGGGCAAAGCATATGAACGTAGAAACTAAGGATATTTGTATATTTGGCGATAATCTGAATGACCTAGGATTATTTGAGGTTGGTGGCAAGAAAATAGCGGTGTCTAACTCGCATGTAGACATTTTAGGAATTGCAGATACGGTTATCGAGAGTAATAACGAAGATGGTGTAGCCAAATACATTAAGACATGCATAAAAGACATATATAAAGTAACTCTGGGTGGAAATAACTTTGAAGTTAAGAGGTGAGTCATGAACGCGGATATTATTCATTCAGCTCAAGAACTTGCAGTGAAATTAATTAAACAAGCTGGATTTATTGCCAAAGAAAGATTTGATAATTTTGAACATATTAGGTCAAAGGATAGCTTTGGTGATGTTGTAACTGAAGTAGATCACATGGCTGAAGCCATCATACTTAAAGGTATAGGTAGTACTTTCCCAGATCATCAAATACATAGCGAGGAAGCAGGGGACAATGGGAAAAGCTCAGACTGGCTATGGCTAATCGATCCATTGGATGGAACAAATAACTTCGCAATTGGTCTACCAGTGTTCACTACCTCAATCACACTGATGTATAAGAGGGAACCGGTTCTTGGTGTAGTATACGAGCCAATGACGGATAGACTATTTGAATCTTGCGTCAATAAAGGTGCTTATTGCAACGGAAAAGAAATGAAAGTGAACAAAAGTAACAATTTTAAAAGAGGGAATATCGGCTGGGTCCAGGGACATCAAGTCCAAAACGACCTTAAAGCAGTCCAATTAAGGCAACATATTGATTTTAATTTTAAGAGAATGATGAGGTTATGGGCGCCGGCATTACAATGGTGCATGCTTGCTAAAGGCGATATTGATGGGATTGTCCTTTACAATTCCGAAGGGGACGATCTTTACTCTGGAATTCTAATGGTACAAGAAGCAGGAGGAATAGTTACTGATTTTGATGGCAATCCGTTTACGGGAATGAATGAAGAACCATACTTAATCGCATGTCATCCTGACAATAAAGATGAATTGATCAAGGTTGTTAAGGAAGGCATGGGATTAATATAAGCTGAGTTGTACCTCAACAGGAAGGTGTTCTTATGTCGGGGAAATTATCAAATTCACAGTGTCAAGCTATCGATTGTATTACTCAGTATGCCCGAACACGAAAATACGCTGCTCAACAATCACTTCTGGAAATTCTACTGATGTCGAATATCCCTTGGCGTACTTTTGAAAATGCTTGTACAAAAATATTTCCGAATGCAAGGGTCGCACTGCATTTTCATCCTGATCGGCCAACAGCGGATATGAAATGTGTGGCTCAGTCATTGCTGGAACAGGGGATCTACAAAAGTCAGTTTGAAACACGTATATCTAATGGCAGCGTATCGGCTTATCCGGGTGGCGCAAGAGATCTATGGGAAAAACGGCTGTTTGGCGGCGCTTACCAGTTAGATGATGTGGCTAATAGTCAGCGGCCCAAATATGGGGCGCTTGATTTAATGATGCACCCGGATGGACCCGCTCCTCGGTTTGGTTCATGTTACTTCCTCCTATCGCCAAATGTCTCTAGTCGCTGTACATATACTTATATGGACTCTCATCAAGATCCAGTAGAAAAAGGCACGTATGAAGAGTTTGATGATATATTAGCAGCTGTTTTTAAAGATGCGTTTTTTCGGAATGATGCTATCGGTGAAAAGAATCTAACACCTAAGAAATTAATCGATCATTTATTAATAAATCTTGAACAGCCATTTAAGGACCCTTCAAAGCGAAAGCCTAATCGAAATCTTAATCACTATATCGAATCCCAGGTACACGGTAATATTATTTTAGAGGAGGACGTAGAAATTCTTGTGGCCGATCCTTCGTTCAAAGGTTCCTTTATAGGGGAAATATTTGAACAAATGTGTATGAAATATTCCATTGAACTATATTGGCATATGGGATTTGCTATGAAAGCAGACGAAATACCTTTAGATTTTAGGGGACCAACTATGCCCTCCTTAGCTAAACGGATAGCCCAAAATGGTTATATTGATGCAAATGTAATCGGGGCTGCTACCTTCGATTTGAAACGTAATCCGGAATTGTGGAAAGACAGAGGAAGTTATGAGGAAGTTCTTCAGGAATTAAAATATCTGTGGCACATACTAGTTCGATATGGGAATCCAATGTGAAATTCGCGAAACTTTATTAAATTAAAGGGTTGAGGTCGCGGACGTTATCGCATTTTTGGTGTCAATCGTGCTAGTTATATCACAGGAACCAGCATATATTGATGGCGGGGCACTCGCTACGCCATTCTAATTCATAAGGAGTATACAATGATGTGGGATCAAGCCTTTGAACATGAATTAACCGAGAAAGCTAGGGCTGTAGAACTTATTAGTATCCTGGATACTCAAAAAACATCGCATGCTTATACGGCAAAATCGGCGGATAAAACGAAAGCGCTTAAATTAATAAGGAGGAATATAAAAGACACTAGGCTTTTGTATGAGCTTGGCTTATATTTTGTGCGAATGGATAATTTTACGGCGAACGAATTAGGCGTCATGATTTTATCCGATTTATTCGAGCTCAACCCGCAAGAAGTAATCAGCGAAGTATATCGAACAGCAGATAGTGAAAATTGGGAAGTTAGGGAGTGGGCAGCAAGTGCAGGCGGTAATATATTAAGCCGCCATTTCCAAATAGCCTACCCAATTCTTTTGAATTGGGTGTGTGATTCCTCCCCTAATATAAGAAGGGCTGCAGCGCTTGCAGTCATGTATGCGGCCAAGGAGTTGCCGGAACGATATAGTGAACAATTAATCTCGTTAGTTGAGCAGTTGCTTCCGGATCGCGACACGTATGTAAGAAAAAACTTAGGGCCATTTGCTATAGGAGGAGCCCTACTGCGATACTATCCCGAGAAGCTTAAGGAGCGGATTAAGAGTTGGCACTTATCGGATAACGAACAAGTGCTATGGAATGTGGCCATGATTTTCACAAGCTCAGAAGGGGCCAAGGATAAAGATTTTGCATTGAAAATTCTAAAAAATCTAGCTCGTGATGATAGGAAATATGTGCAAGGTGCCGTAAAAGCCGCGGTGAAAAATCTTACGAAAAGACATAAAGAAGACTTTTCCTCTATGATCATGGTATGAAAGACGGGGACCTTGAATGGGGAGGACGTTGTCTAATATTTTGCAAAGGTTGGGGCGTTTCGTGAATAACATGGGAATTCAGCGCAAAGACATATAGGTGATTTAAAGGAGGTATGGACATTGACAGATCGCGAGGAAATCTTGACCGGCGGGAATATTAATAAAGTCGTAAAGGTAGGAGAGACAGTACGTCGTGAATCTAAACCAAACTCATATGTAAGTGATTTGCTTAAATACCTTGAGAAGGCTAGTTGCCCATATGTCCCTAGATTTTTAGGGGTAGATGAGAAGGGTAGAGAAGTCTTATCTTACATTGATGGTGTGGTCCCTGGAAACGATTACCCTGAAATTGAAGGCTATATGTGGTCGGATTTGGTGCTAGTTGAATTGGCAAAGCTTTTAAGAAACTTCCATGATGCGACTATAGGATTTACAACATCTGAAATGTCTTCGAATAATTATCCCGAAAAATCCCTGCATGAAGTAGTCTGTCATAACGATGTTGCACTTTATAACGTTGTGTTCAAAGACAAGCTTCCAGTAGGGATTATTGATTTTGATATGGCAGGTCCAGCACCACGAATATGGGATATTGCTTACACTTTGTACACTTCAGTTCCTCTTGCAGGATTCTCGCCGAGTGGGGATGATTATGCGGTTGTTGAATATAACAAAGTAGATCATGCATCCTTACGGAAAGAACGAATAAAACTATTTTTTGATTCCTATGGCATGAATGTGCCGATCGATCTCAAGGGCTGGGTTATTTCTCGCATAAATTTTATGTGTACCACACTGTCGGATCGCGCCGCATCCGGAGACCCTGCCTTTATAAGACTAGTTCAAGAAGGGCATTTGGCTCACTATAAGAAGGAGTTAAACTTTCTTGAGAAACATTTTGAGGATTGGAGTTAATTAGTTGGTTTGTTCGAAGCGATTTTGACGGAATTCAGTCAGACAACCCTGCAAGGCTAGGTGGCGAGCCACCCGGTCACTGGTTTGACTTTAAGCCTCTTGGGTTCGTAGAAACAAAAAGGTTATCTGAAACAGTGAGAGGGTGCTTAAAACAAAAATGAACAAGAAATATGAAATTAAGTTACCCGTGTCAATCTATATTCAAGTGGCAAGTTATATTATTGTAACGCTGTTGATGTTAAAGCTATTGTTCATATCTAATTCATTCGTTCTTTTTGTAATGGCATCAGATTCACGCTTGCACTATCACCCTTTGGTTGCCCAGAAGTATAATCATGGAAGAATACGAAAACGATAGTTGATATAGTCGAAGAGGTTATTATGGGGGAAATTATGAAACTAACATCAATAAAGAAAAAGATAAGAGGAATGAAGAAGAAAGCACGAAAGCTTTCTGCTTGGACAGAATACTATAAACAACTTGATACTGAAGCATTAATAAAATATGAAAAAGAATATGTAAAGATATGGATCAATCCATTTTATAATCTATATCAGATTAATTCCAAAACAATCGGTAGAAAAAATCCTTCTTACAAATTCAGAAAGCAGGTGTTCAATCATTTAATAGAAATCTATCTTGCGTGGGAAGATAAGCTAAAACAAATGGAGGAACCATATTATTTAAAAATATGGTTGGCTGACCCTGAATTTATGGATTCACAAGTAGTTGCGGCTGTGGGAAGTGAGATTGAGTACTATAATAATATTTTTGATAAAAATAAAGAATCTAAAGAATTTCCATTCAATACAAAACATCCATTGTTGGATCTTTTCGAATGGGAAAGATGTATGAACGGATATTACATGTGGGAAAGCGATCTAGAGACATTAGAAGAGATTAATGAAATACGAAAAAAAGCCAATAAAATACATGAATGTTTAATTGATGGGAAGCTGGAGAAATCATATTTTATTTCTACAGGAGATATGTGGACTGGGGCTATTCGAAAAAGTGGCACCATCACCTAATACCATATCTACGCTGCAGCCTCTGCCCTTAGATGGAATTATGAAAGAGGTGTTCGTTAAGACCGGTATTATTTCATACAAGAAATCATATGAACACTGAAGAGAATATGAAACTTTATTTAAATCAAAGGAGTTAAGATGAGTAGAATATTAATGATCAGTGATATCCATGGATGTATTAAACAATTTAATATTGCTTGGTGATTACGTTGATAGAGGACCACGAAGTAAAGAAACAATTGAGCGAGTTAAAGAGTTAGTAAACAACCACAATGTTATTGCATTAAGGGGAAATCATGACCAAAGATTGGTTGACCTTATTAGGACGGACAGTGAGATAGTCCAAGGTAAATTTTTGGAACATGGTGGTATTCAAACGCCGCAAAGTTTTTGTCATTTTGTTAGTGACAATATGGATGTAGAGCTTTTTGAATATCATTTAAGGGATTACTAACAAATCAAAACAAGATGAGTATTTTCAAGTATTGAAATGCTGGCATACATTTAAAAGGAGCAGCCCTTATATAGGACTGCTTCTGCTTTTTTTCTGGAACAGGAACATTTCAACATCATGATTCGTCTTCCTTAAAAAGGGAGTGATTTAATGAATAAGAAATTATGGATTATAATATTGCTGATGCTTTTTATTCTAAATGCATGTACAACAAATGGAAAAGACTCCAATCAAAATTTAGGGAATGAGCCTCCTCAGCCTAAGTTAACAGCAAACGGGAAACAGATTAAAATATATCAAAGTTCATACTGCTGGAGTACGAAATGCGTCGATTATATAAGTTCAAACGAAATGTTAAAGGACAAAGATACAGACAGGATTGTAAAAAATGCGACGATTAGAATTCAGTTTGAAGGAAAGCAGCCAACCGAATTAGTACTTACAAAATATAATTAAGATAAGATTACTCAAGAAACGATAACAGACAACGAGTTTAAGGTTCCAAACACGGAGGGAATATATTACTATACTCTTTCAGCTAATTGGCTAATTGATAAAGAGAATAGAATAGGCGAAGGAGATTCAAGTTATGTATTTGCAATTGAAGTAAATTCAGGCGGATAAATTTCGTGAACAGCAGAACATATGGGAATGGAGACTTATTGGGATGAGATTATATACAGACCCTAAAGGTGAAGCTTATGAGCAGGTAATAGATTTGGCTATACGGAATTCGGAGTTTTTTGTATTAGGGGAAAAAGTTTCGGTTGATGTAGTACGGGATCAATATACTAGCGTCATAAAAGCGCTGGAACCTTATCTGGTGAAAACAATCGTAATTCAAGGCGATAATATGGATGAAGTTACACGAATAAGAGATATTTATCGCAGTAATGCCTTTTATACTGCAGGAACCTACTATTTTTATAGATGCTGCGAAGAAAGCGGAAATGTACTGAAGCAAAGGGCAAACCGGCTGTCGGATTGGATTTATCCGAACCTGCCAGAAGACCTGTGTTTTTTGAAAGAAGGTGGGGGAGACTACCTTTACTCCGTTGTGCATGAACAAATGTATGGTATAAATGTAGCCGAGGAAGAAGCAATTGAACTGATGGATCAAATTTCGGGGCTTTTTTTGGAATTAAAAGCGCACCGGGACCTGGACTGTCTGTTAAATGATGCCATAAAGCATAAAACTGATCGGCTGTATATAAGTGGACATAGGCTAACAGAGCTGCCTGAGAAAATCCAATACCTTACAGAACTGCGTGATCTAGAAATTTTTGAACAGGATCTTTATCGTCTACCCGAAGAGCTGTTCGAGTTAAGCAAGCTTGAAAGGTTAAAAATTCTGACGGCTGATTTGGAGAGTATTCCCGCATCTATATCCAGACTAAAGAATCTGAGAGAGCTTTGCATTCAATGTGGGAGCTCGGATCGACCGATTCCCGGGTATCGGGTTAAGCCAAAAGAAGCAATCAGTCTAAATCGCATCCCACCGGAGGTTGGAGAGCTAGAACAACTTGAGCAGCTTACGATTCAATACACCTCAATCACTGATTTACCGCTCGAGTTAGAGAAACTGAAGCACTTGCGAATTCTGGACTTGGGAGTGTGCATGATCCATCGGAAGCCTGATTTCCTCAAGGGTATGAAGCAGCTGAAATACATTAATATATCACAGGATTCCTTATGGGAAAGTTTAATAGAACAGTAACCAGGTGGTGATCATTTGATCCGGTCTTATATGGAAACAGATCTTAACTATATTGTGGAATCACACTGTCGAATCTATCAGCAAGAATATAAATTTGATGATTCATTTAATGAGTTCATAATGGATTCACTAAACCATTTTCTAAAGAACAAGGATGATAAAAAAGAAAATATTTGGGTTGTTGATCAAGAGGGGATACTTAAAGGCTCAATAGGAATAGTTAAAGTTAGTGACGACATTGCGCAATTACGCTGGTTTCTTATAGAACCAGATCAAAGAGGAAAAGGTTTAGGGAATCAATTGATACATGAAGCTGTAAGATTTTGTAAAGATAATCATTACAAGATAATTATTTTATGGACGAATAAATCATTACATGCTGCAAGAAAATTATATGAAAAAAACGGCTTTGAGGTCTCTGAAGTCAAGAAATCATATCTATCAAATCAGGAAATTTTCGAAGAGAAGTGGGAAATATTATTGTAACTTCCGTTATTTCAAGATCACGAAATCAAGGGAGGTATGATATAAATGTATTCGCAAAATATAATCCATTTTAGCGGGTATTTTGTTTGAAATCGAGATTAACTTGCCTTACCTGTTCGGTGCATGTGTATTGGTCGTGAGCGCATGATGCTGTAGATGCCTTTTAAATAACTCGATAAAATTTTGGGCCGTGTTGGATAAACGATGATTTTTCATCCATACTAACCCAATTGGAGAAGACAATCCAACGGTGGCAGAAATTTTGTACGCATGAATCGGATACCCTTTATGGCGTTTAAGCAATGTTTCCGGAACGATGGATGAACAAAAGTCAGTAGAAACCAAATCCATCAACAGCGCAATATCGGAGCATTCGCCGATAACAGGGGCTTGCAGACGGTGCCGGGAATATGCTTCCAGAATTAAATAGTGCACACCTAGTCCCTGCGTACTTGGCAATAAGAGCCGCTCGTCGGTTATGTCCTCTAGCAATACTTCATGTTCAAATCGTTTCTGTTTCCGGGATGTAATCAAATAAAAAGGCTCAGTATATAGGTGTAGAACAGAAAAATCATCCAATTCAAGCGGCAATCGAATGAATGCCAGTTCAATAGTCCGATCCCGCACTAACTGACAAAGATGGGCGGACTCATTTTGTTGAATTTTATACGTCACCTTTGGGTAATGCTGCTGAAATTGATGAAGGATTTCGGGCAAACCGGTAACCGAAAACGTATTCACGCCAATTGTCAAACTGCCGTTCACTCCGTTTCCAACTTCCTTCACTTCCAATTCGGCCTCTTGCATTAACTGATTCATTTGCAACGCATAGGTATATAACGTTTTTCCTGCCTCCGTTACTTCCATATATTTTCCGTTTCTCTCCACCAGGATTGCACCGAGCTCCTCTTCCATGCCCCTCAATTGTTGGCTTAAAGGAGGCTGAGAAATATGTAGTCTTCTTGCCGCGGCTGATATGCTCCCTTCCTCTACAATTGCAATAAAATATCGCAGTTGTCTGATGTCCATCATTAAGCACACTCCTTTTTTGTATATGATAAACATATAGAAAACTTATTTATTATATATTTTTCATTTAGATATTTTCATGTTAGCATAATGGTCAAGAACGATAAAGGAGGCATATCGGTGTATCGTCTCTTGCTAGTTGTATTTGTTACTTTACTGGCTGCGTGCCAGGCCGATTCCGGCTCTATAAAGCAACTATCGAACGCATCTCAGTCCGAAGAAAAGAAGGTGGAGAACATGAATCAACAATTGATTGTTTCGGCAGAGAAAGGAGATACTGTTCACGTTCTGAAGCTGCTCCAAGATGGAGCAGACATCAATGCGAGGGATGAAAGTGGAAGAACGGCTGTCATGGCAGCAACGTATAGCAACAAAGCAGATATGGTAAAGGTACTGATCCAACATTGCGCGGACATTAACATTCGTGACAACAGTTTAAATAATGTTTTCTTATATGCCGGAGCGTCGGGGTATCTCGAGATTGTAAAACTGGCAATTGACGCCGATGCCGATACGAAGCTGACGAACCGTTTCGGTGGAACGGCTTTGATCCCGGCTTCGGAACGCGGTCATGTTGAAGTTGTTCAAGAATTACTCGAACGTTCTGATGTCGATGTTGATCATATCAACAACTTGAACTGGACGGCACTATTGGAAGCCATCATATTAGGTAACGGAGGCGAGAGACATCAGAGGATCGTCCAACTGTTGATCACTCATGGAGCCGATGTGAATATAGGTGACGGAAATGGGGTCACTCCTTTGGAACATGCTCGGCAAAAAGGGTTCAATGAAATTGCCGATATATTACTCGAAGCAGGGGCATAATCAATCTAAGATTTTTCTGTAGTTCTGATGAAAGGATTGAAGATGTAATGATAAGAGAGATCGATTTGAAGCACCTGAGACGTTGTATTGAACTGGCGAGGGCAGCTTTGGAAGCTGGTGATGAGCCGTTCGGTTCAATTCTGGTTTCCGCCGATGGGGAGGTTCTAGCGGAAGACCATAATCATGTAGCTGGCGGTGACCATACCCAGCACCCCGAATTTGCGTTGGCCCGGTGGGCAGCCGGGAATATGACAGTTGAAGAGAGAAGCAAGGCGACCGTATATACCTCCGGTGAACATTGCCCGATGTGTGCTGCGGCACATGGCTGGGTTGGATTGGGGCGGATCGTTTATGCAAGTTCCTCCAAACAATTGGCACAATGGTTGGAGGAAATGGGAATAGCCGCGTCTCGCGTTCGTAATCTTCCGATTGAAGATGTGATTCGTGATACCGTCGTCGACGGCCCGGTTCCTGAACTCTCAGGGCAAGTTCACCAGCTCCATCGTCAGTTTCACAAGATGCGACGGTGAGAATACGGGTATAATTTGATTTTTTATCATGTTATACCCGTTTTTCTTTCCCATGATTCATGTTGCGGGGTATCACTTCTCGACTACCAGATGTATAATTAGAGAAGAAAGCTCGGACAACATACGACTCAGCCTAAGATAAAAGCTATCTAGGGCTGGGTCGTTTTGTGAATACAGGAAAGTTAGACAAAATCATTGTTAAAAGAAATGTATGTTCTTGTATTAGGTAAAAAATAAAAGCCGAAACCGGCTTTTATTTAAATACTAGATAAAACGTTCTGCAGTTTGAATTATCTTTTCCCGATGTAAGATGAGATCGGAAATCGAGTTTAAAGGGATCGTTGTCTTGTCATCATCATTAAACTGCACACTCTTATTTGAAGTATTGCAAAAAAGTCGACAGATCCATTTCCGAATATTGTTATCAATCAAAATATTGAAATAACTTAAGTTATCTCTATAAGTGATACGATCTGGAGGGATAATATCCATCAAAAGTATTCGTGTTGTTAAATATCCTTCAAGTTCTTCCTGTGTTGTTACAATTTCTGGAGAACTCTCACGAACCTCTTCTATAGTTGAGACAACTTCTAGAGAAGTTTGTTCTGCGTTGGTATTTGCCAGCGCTGACTGAAGCTTGTCGTTCAGGATATCATTTACGAATTCTTTAAATGATCGTTTAACGATTCCGCTAAATTTATCAATCACTTGTCTTGTTTTTTTTCCGGGGTATACGTCAGTCAGAATTGATAAAACAAAGTCATCACTTGGATTGTCCCACTGAACTTTTAAAAATTTTTTAATTTCATTAGTGTATTTTAATTCTGCTGCAGTTGTGTTGATACTTTCTATGTCGAAATTATCTTTTTTAAACTTACTAAGCTCAACAATTTGATGTTCTCTGATATCAAAAAGATTAAATTCAAAAAAAGGGGTGGCATCCATTTTGTTTTGTTCTTCAAGATCGGTATAAAACCTGTAAATAATTCCATTGGTCAAGATGGCAAACTTAGCCTCGGTAGTGCCAAAATATCTAAACAGTTGAGAGTCATGTTTACCTAGTTGTTCTTGAATCGACTTTGCTTCAATGAGAATGACCGGTTTTTTATCTTGCATAATGGCATAGTCGACTTTTTCTCCCTTTTTAATTCCAACATCAGCCACGAATTCCGGTAAAAATTCCTCTGGGTTAAATACATCATATTGCAATGCTTGGAAGAAAGGCATGATTATCGAGGTTTTAGTGGCTTCTTCTGTCAAAATACTCTCTTTCATCTTTTGAACTCTTTTTGCAAGTGATTTAATTTGATCTGTAAATTCCATATGTACATCCCCTAAAAAATTCCCCATCGGCTGGGGGAGTTGCTTCAGCCGCCTTGTCGTCCTGACATTTGCTTTGTTCTCTTTCATAAACTGGCAAGCCTTTTTGAACGAACAAGTAGAGTCCTACTAAATAACTAAGTACAACTAAATTGTACTATAAAAATAAGTATAATAAACAAATTATACAAGAAATTATATTTTTCTGTTAACATATATCCACAATAGAGTTCAAAAATGAAATCGGATAGTTAATTACTGATAAAAAAATCATATATCGAGGTGATCTTGCTTGAAGCGTATATACCTTATTAGACATTGCAAAGCTGATGGTCAAGAACCAGATGCACAATTAACTAGCGAGGGTCAGCTCCAGGCTGATCAACTAGCTGCGCTGTTCATTGCTAAACAGATTGACTATATCATATCCAGTTCATATGAAAGAGCTGTATCTACCATACGTCCGTTGGCTGAGGCTTTAAATATGACAATCCACATGGATAATCGGCTGTGCGAGAGGGTTCTGTCTGCAGAAGAAATTGACGATTGGATGGAGAAATTAAAAGAATCATTTGAAGACTTGGATATGAAGTTATCAGGCGGAGAATCATCACGCGAGGCAATGATGCGTGGGATTTCCGTAATTGAGGAAATAATTGATCGTCCTGAGATGAACATCGTAGTAGTAACGCACGGAAATCTCTTGTCATTAATATTGAAGTATTATGATAATGACATTGGATTCAATGATTGGAGCAGGCTAAGCAATCCGGATGTATTTGAACTTGACCTAAATCGGGAAGAGACAAGACGTATCACTCGAATTTGGACGTAACTTTGCTGCAAATATAAGTTCTTCACGGAAAGAAGTCATAAAATCATGGAGGTCGTAGCAATGGGATATATTATGGATTTAAGGGCATTTGTAGGATCTAGACCTTTAATTATGGTAGGTTCTTGCGTGTTAATATTCAATGAGAATAGAGAGTTGCTTCTTCAAAGGAGAACAGATACAAATGATTGGGGGACCATAGGCGGTGCACTAGAGCTTGGAGAATCGTTGGAAGAAACTGCAGCTCGAGAGCTTTTTGAAGAAACAAGTTTAACAGCAAAATCGTTCAAATTCATAACGATTTTATCTGGTAAAGATATGTATTTCAAATACCCTCATGGTGATGAAATCTATAATGTAATGGCAATTTTTGAGGCTCAAGAGATTGAAGGGAGTCCGAAAGTAAACGACAATGAGAGTCATGAACTGGATTATTTTTCTTTGAGAGAGCCAATCGCGAATTTAAATCCATTTACAGAACATTATCTTAGAAAAGCAGGATACATAACGAAATGGTAAGGGATTGTTTGTTTACAATCAGAAGTATAAATGAATTTAAATAAGGGGAACAACATGAATTTTAAGTCTATTTTTATTTTCTTAATTTTAATAATGATTAGTGCTGGATGTGGGAAAGGACAATTCGTAGAAGTAAAGTATAGCATTGAAAAAGTTCCAGGAGGGAACTTTACAGAAACTGTCAATGGTTACTTTCACAATTTTGATGATATTAGAAGCTGGAGGAAATATGCAACGGATTCATATGTGAAGAGTGTTTATTCATGGTGTACAGGAGATTATTCAGAGGAAGAGACAATAAATGAGATGGTAAAAACCTATTATGAATTAAATAGGCATTCGTTACAGCTAAAGTCTATTGACATAAAGGATATAGAATTTAGTGAAAATAACGATGTGATAATTTCAGTGATTAGAACATGGGAAAATGGTGAGACAGATGGAACTAACTATTCAATTCTGCTTGAAAATAATGAATGGAAGATTGACGACAGGTTTTAATCCTAAAATCAAGGGGGATAACTAGTGATAAGTTATTATGGAGAACTTTGCACGAAAATGTATGAAAGTGATAAATCGTTAGCAGAAGGTAAGGAACTTGATTTTTATCTTTCTTTTGTAGATAGAAAAGATATTAGTGTACTTGAGCCCATGTGTGGAAATGGACGAATGTTGATACCCTTTATGCAACGTGGAATTAATATAGAGGGATTCGATATTTCAGAAGAGATGCTTAAGGTCTGTAGAGAAAAAGGTGATAGATTAAACCTGAAGCCTAATGTGTACTATCAAAAAATCGAAGAATTCGTTAGCCCCAATAGATACGATTTGATTATAATTCCGTTTGGATCTTTTTCACTTTTGCCAAGTGAACTGGTTAATAAAAGTCTAGCCAAGATGAAATCTGTACTGACGATGAATGGGAAGCTTCTTTTGACGATTATGTTAAAAAGTAATGATATAGAAGAGATTTCAGATTGGATTGAATCAGAAAAGAAATATATTAACGATGAACTGATTTTTAAATATAAAAAAGTTCAATATTTCAAAGAACAATCCATGCTCGTCACTAAGTTGAAGTATCAGTTAGTTAAAGAGAACAAAGTCGAAAAGACAGAAATGATGGATTTTCCTCTTCGTCTTTATGATATTAAGGAGTTTGAAAATGTACTTAAGGCAAATGGCTTTCAACATATTCATTTGCATGAAGTGAAGGATGGATATGGAGAAGGAACCTATTTTCATGTGTTTGAGTGTTCACCAACACAGACACCCAATTAAGATAAAAGTTATCTAAAGTGAGTGTCTGTCGGGAACCTAAATCCGCTAAACCAAATTAGTGTATTGGATCGAGGCATCTTTAACTACTCCGAAATGAGCGCAGGCGGTTAACTTTGGTTGCAATCTAGCGACAATGGCTCCGCTTTGAAGTGATTCCTCCATATTTGCAGTGAACTTTTCTATCGGTCTACGGAGTTTACCGAAAAATGTGGTGAATAAATCGCCGGCAAGCAAAATATGATCTTCAGGATGATAATACGCAACATGCCCTGGGCTGTGACCGGGCGTATGAAAAGGAATAAGTCCGCCGTAATTGTTGTCCATGTTAAGTGGTTGTAGAATGTTTTGAGGAAAGGGTTGGATGTCTTTATTTTTGCTTCCTGGTCTTAAAGTGGTGTAAGATCTTTCTCCAGTAAGAAATGGAATCTCAATCTCGTGTGCCGTAATTGGCAATTGCAGGTGTTCCGTTAACGCATAAAGCATTCCGACATGGTCGCCATGGCCATGCGTCAATAGAATCCGGTTTAGGGACCGATTGGGGAATGTGGTGTGCAGAGCTTCTTGTACCGGATTCCACATGGAAGGAAGGCCTCCATCGACAAGAGTCAATCCATTGCGATCCTCAACGATCCAAACCATTACAGGCACCGGCCAATAAGCGCAGCCTGCCCATACATGACGAGTCAATTGCTTCAATTTCATTCGTTTCAACCCCTTTGATTTTGTACACATTGGTACATAATAATCAAAAAAATTTATTTAATCGTGCTCAGGATGATATGCACGTTATTTTTTATATAGTTTTCATCAGGCATAGTTTTGATTACAACATTTAATCCCACCAATGACATTGTTAAAAAATGCGAGGTAGCTTCAATGTCTAAATCTAGTGGAATATCGCCATTTTTTTTTCCATTCAATAGGGCATTTGCAAACAGGTCGATTACCTTTTCTTGAAATTCGCGTCCTTTGGCGGCAATATCCTCATCTTGGGCAGCCAATTCGGCTATAGAATTAACAAAGAAGCAGCCACGTTGAGCAGCCGGGTTCCTTATTGATTCCACAAAGCGAGTAAATACGGCCTCAATACCCCGATAACCCGACTTGTTATATTCCAAGATATCATGGAGTTTGTTTAAATAATTATGTTGATACGCATTTAGCGCCATATCAAACAGCTCGCGCTTATCTCCAAATGCAGCGTACAGACTTGGGCGATTGATTCCCATTTTACTGGCTAAATCTGAAATAGTCGTTGCTTCGTAACCATTCTCCCAAAACAGCTCCAAAGCGTCGTTCAATGCTTTTTTTTCATCAAACTCACGGGGGCGTGCCATTTCTTCACCTCATTTTATACAACTTGGTACATAATGAGATTAACGCACGGATATCCCATTGTCAATATCATCGAACTTATTTTGTGGCTCTGCTAATAAATGAAATGGGTAGTGTATAATAATGGAAGAAAGCTCAGCTAACAAACGCCAAGTTTAAGGTAAGAGCATACATCACAAAACAATATAATGACAGATTGGAATGATAGTATGGGTAACATTGATAAACGAAATAGACTTAGTGAAGATGTGTTCACCTATAAGAGAACTAAAGATAATAAAGTTTTTATTTATTGGATGGGGAAGCAAGTTACTATACTTTCTGGCAAGGCGAGCGATAAATTTTTCAAAGCGATAGAAGGTAAGAGCCATCTGGAAACCCAGTTAGTCCTGGCTAAATTGACCGGAAATTTTAAACGCGGAAATGAGAAGGACGGTAAATAAGTGTAGAAACGCGAAAGACCTGAGGGAAAGACAAATTGGAATAATACCTGATCATAAATTTAAAGAGGCAAAATTTAAGGTGTATCAGGAATTCGAATTTTCTTTTCTAGAAGGTGAATCTTCAGTAATTGCTCAACAAAGAGCAATCAAGACGTTTATGGAACTGCTTAAAACCTATGAAGGAAAGAATATGGTTATTGGCACTCATGAAAAAATACTTTACTCTTTTACCCTTTTTTTTGATAGCTGCAATAATTTCTGCCATTTACTTACCTAGAAACTCAAAACCGTACACTTTTCTTGTAATCATCGTATTCTGGATAACATACTATGGTTGGATTTACTTCGAAAACAAAAATAAACAATGACTTAGATTGGAGTATGCCTTAGCTTTCTGATGAAGTGATTGGAATGGGAAGGATTGTAGGGGATGGACAGATATATTTTTACATTCAAGATGTAGCTGTTGACCCTATTCACCAAGGTCAAGGTATCGGAAGGTTGATAATGGAATCACTATAACGTAATCGCTATGGGTTAAACAAGCATAAGGGCATGACGGGAATGTTCGGAGTAGTTATGTGACAGGACATCTTGTAAAACGGAGGTGAGGTAGGTTGAGATTTCCGATAGTAATTATTTCATTAATCTTGCTAATGACAGGCTGTTCCAACAACAAAAGCTATCAAAATGAGAAGCCATTCCTATTTTCGTATGAATTAAATAAAGTCGAACCTAAACATGGAAAAGAGATAGACCCATGGTTACAAGCAGCTAAAAATGACCCAGAAGTAAAAATACATTCATATGAAACCAACGATGGATATAAGTACAGCTATGTTAAAGGATACAAAGATGTCGATGTTTCTTATATTTATGCAAATAATGAGGGAAAATTAAAACAAAAATTTATTAAAGGTTCCAATGATGATGAGGTTCTTGTCCAAGTTAAATATAATAAATCAATTTGTTGCAGTACAAATATTTATGAAACTGATGATAATAATGAATGAGATAAAACTTCTAACTATTAGGATTGTTGCCTTGATTAATGGGTGACGGAGAGGGGATAAGGTCGATGCGTAAAGAATGGATATCAACGCTACTTGTTGCCGTACTCATATTGATGGTAGCAGGGTGTACGGGGCAACACAATCCAGCCGAACAATCGCTGGAGAATGGATCTCCAACGAATCAGCATGCGTACAAGGAAGCGCCTGACGGGGTTAACGAAGCGGAAGAAAAAGATGCGCTTGAGCCGGACACAGCAACCGACGCAGCGAAGATATCGGTTATGGTCGGTAGCGACGTCAAGTTGGAAACCTCATTGGAGCATGAAACGGCGATATTCGATGGAACGGAGTATACGATCGAACCCTATGCAGTGACCTTCGCGTTGCGAACGACTATGGGCGATCCTGTTGTAGAGGGCGAGAGAATCGTTTTTTCAAGTGAATTGTCTGGAGTAGCAACGATCTCGTATGAAGTGATGGAGAATACATCATTAAATGAAGCGGTGGCCAAGGAACTGCAAGATCACGATGGTTCCTTCTCCGGTGAGTTTATCGAGACTACCTCAAATGGCGGACTGAAGGGCAAGCATAATCAATATAAAGAGGATTCGTTCTTTTCCGGTGTTCTTTTCTACGAGTTCGATCGACATGTGCTCCGGATTGAGTATCACTGTCCCATCGCTGGCGTCGACGCCATGGTTCGAATTGTAAATGAAACCATGGACTCGGTAAGATGGGTGAGTAACTAGCATAGGCAAAACTCCACTTTCTTGGGGGATAACATGGAACTAAATCATAAAAATAAAATTAATAAATCTAATAAACCTTCAGGCCATGAGCAAGTATTAGAGTTTCTGGAGAAGCTTGATCATCCATTAAAACCGGAAATCGACGAAATTCGAAAAATCATCTTGAATTCACATGACCAATTATCAGAGCACATTAAATGGAATGCGCCTAGCTTTTGTGTTAATAATCAAGATAGAATCACTTTCAATTTTCATGGGAAAGAAGGATTTCGCCTAGTTTTTCACTGTGGATCAAAGAAAACAGATTATGCGGATAAAGGTCCCCTTCTAAAAGATGATACAGGGCTATTAGATTGGGTGACCGGTGATAGAGCCACTGTAACTTTTGCATCGGCAAGTGATGTGGAGGATAAGAAAAGTAAACTAATTGAAGTTGTATCGAAATGGATCGAAGTGACGAAGGATATTTAGCAAGTTTCCATTGAAGGCAAAATGACAAAACTTAAGTGGGAACATACTAGGAAAAGAGCGAGGTGATTGTGAAGTGACCAATCAAAATGGAGTGCGTATTTTCGATCGACAGGCCAAAACGTATGCAAGGCGACGAAAAAAACTCCAAATGGCTGGCGAACGAAGCCGTTTATTGAGACATGCCGCGGGTAAGGTATTGGAAGTATCGGTTGGGGCTGGAAATAATTTTCCGTTCTACCCGAAGGGTGTTCATGTGACGGCGGTCGATTTCAGCCCAAAGATGATTGAAAAAGCGAAGGAGGCCGCAGCGGAATGCGGCGTAGATTGCGAGTTGTTGGTTTCCGATGTGGAGAGCCTGGAATTCCCAGAGAACTCATTTGATACCGTCGTATCCACTTTGTCTTTATGCGCGTACAGGAAGCCAGAAGAGGTTTTAGGCAAAATGAAGGCATGGGTAAAAGACAAAGGGAATATCCTGTTGTTCGAACACGGTATCAGTACGAATCCGACCTACGCATGGTTCCAGAATCGATTTGATGGATTATCTGTAAAATTAGTCGGCTGCCATCAGAATAGGGACATTCTGAAGATGGTATATGATGTTGGAATTGAAATTGAACACTTGGAACGAATGATGGTAAATTCAGTGTTTCTTATTCGAGCTACCGTACGAAAATAATGCAAGTACGTTACCAGTAATATTATCATCGGAAATTTTAATAAGGTTGGTGAAAAAATGATCTATCGGAGAAAGACATATATCGTGGAATCTTCATTTGTGGAGGAGTTTAATGCTTTATTTAACGACATTCTCTTACCATCTCAATTGAAGTATGGAGCTAGACTAATCGGCAGATGGCATCTTGAAGTGGATCAGAACACGAGTGAGATTTTTGCCCTCTGGGAATATGATACATTTGAACAGTACGAGGAGATTGAAACTAAGATAAAAGCAGATGAAGAACATGTAACAAGAGTCCAAGAGCGATTTGATCAGATTGGCAGAGAGCGTTTTAAAGAAGTACTAAAACAAGAGATCAAACAGGAATTTATCACCTCAACCGTAGATAGAGACAAAACTATTTTAAAGCCGATATTTTAACCATTTTAAGAGAGTAGGTGATTGTTCGTTGGTTTTAATACGTAAATATAATTCAAGTGATCTAGAAGCTGTAACTGATTTAATGACTGATTTAGGGTATCCAACGGAAGTGCATAGCATGAAGCAGAGAATGAAGCTGATAGAGAATAACCCGGATTATTTTACATTCGTGGCAACTCAAGATCATGAAGTAGTTGGAATGATTGGTACTCGCTTAGTACACTATTACGAAGGCGATGGAGTTACAGTACAAATTTCAATCGTAGTTGTTAGAGAGGATTTTCAGGGTAAAGGAATAGGAAAGGAGCTACTTGGATTTATAGAGAATTGGGCTAAGGAGAAGGGTGCAAATAGTCTTTATTTAACAAGCGGTATAAAACCAGAACGAATAAAAGCACATGAATTTTATAAGAAACATGGTTTTGATATCAATGGATATAGATTCGTTAAGAGGTTGGAAATGGTTCATGAATAGGAGGCAAATTATGATACTCAGATTTCATCATGCACAAATTACAATTCCAAAGGGCCAAGAAGAAGAGGCAAGGAAGTTCTATTGTGGGGTATTACAACTGAAAGAAATACAAAAGCCTGAAAGTTTACTTGGCAGAGGTGGATTTTGGGTTGAAGTTGGCGATCAACAGTTGCATATTGGAACTGAAGCTGGAGTTGATCGTTTATTAACAAAAGCTCATCTCGCCTATACCTATTCCAGGGTTTGAAAGATTTGAATTTAGAGATCCATTTGGAAACAGAGTAGAATGTATAAAGCCAGTAAAATAGAAAATTTCAGCTGGAGCACAAATATTCCTAAGATAATTGGGGTAAAATGGTTTAATTGTAATATATTATTTGGCATTCTGATCATTTATACTAGAGACACCTGGCAAAAAGCGGCTTTCATTATGAAAAGGTAGCAGCAGCAATCTTTTTATTTGAAAGCGCTTTTTTGTTGGGATACTGAAATCACAAGGAGATGAGGCCAAATCTCTAATTTCATAGAGAGAGTTGCAGCGACCAGGAGTGAAGGGAGTAACTATACTCGTATTTAATGACGAGGAGGTACTATTATGTTCAAAGCAAAACTAGCTAAAGGAGCGCTGGCTCTTGCGCTCTTCGGTTCATTGTTCTCTCTTCCGATGATGCCCGCCGCCAGTGCTGCCGATGCCAACTGCCCGAATGGCTACGTTGGCCTGACGTTCGACGATGGTCCTAATCCCGGTAACACGACAAACCTGCTTAATGCACTGAAGCAGTCTGGCCTGCGTGCAACGATGTTCAATACGGGACAAAATGCACAGAATTACCCGTCTTTGGTGCGGGACCAGGTGAGCGCAGGCATGTGGGTTGGCAACCACTCTTATACACATCCGCATATGACTACTCTGAGCAGTTCGCAGATGTCTTCGGAAATTACACGAACACAGCAGGCGATCCAGTCGGCTACCGGGTCTGCACCGAAGCTGTTCCGTCCGCCGTACGGCGAGACGAATGCCACTTTGAAGTCTATCTTGTCCCAGAACGGTCTTACTGAAGTGCTCTGGAATGTTGACTCCCAGGATTGGAACGGCGCCAGCACCGCCCAAATCGTAGCCGCAGCAGGCAGACTGCAAAACGGTGATGTGATTCTGATGCATGACCAGTACCAAGCAACGCTCCAGGCGATCCCGCAGATTGCGCAAAATCTCAAGAACCGTGGCCTTTGCTCCGGGATGATCTCGCCAAGCACCGGCCGGGCAGTTGCGCCTGACGGCGGGGGCACAACTCCTCCTGTTACAGGTACGAAGATAGAAGCCGAGAGTATGACCAAGAGCGGTCAGTACACGGGGAATATCAGCTCACCATTCAATGGAGTAGCTTTATATGCCAACAACGATTCGGTGAAATTCACGCAGAATTTCACGACTGGTACTCATAATTTTTCACTCCGTGGTGCTTCGAATAACTCCAACATGGCCAGGGTCGATTTGAAAATCGGCGGGCAAACGAAGGGGACCTTTTATTTCGGCGGTAGCAGCCCTGCGGTCTATACCTTAAACAATGTCAGCCATGGAACGGGAAATCAAGTGGTTGAGCTTGTGGTAACCGCCGATAACGGAACATGGGATGCTTTCCTTGATTACCTGGAGATCCAATAAAACTCGGATGGGCAACTGATCCTGTGTAGTGGATGTGTTGAATACTGACTGTTCCGCAAGTAAAATCCTGGTGGGATTCTTCCCGCCGGGATTTTATGTGCATCCAAAAAAGGTAAATTATGGGCAAAAACTAAACTTTTGACGGTAGGAGCTTTATTTTATTACAAGAAATAGGAAGGAATTCTCTGATAGAATAATAATTGCAGGCGCTTTCAATACACTATTGGAAGGAAGTGATGGAACAGGCCTGCCAAAGGCTGCACAGCATCATAGTATGACGAGATGCAGTTTAAACCAAAAGGGAGGAATATTCGATGAAATCACAACGGACGAAGTTAATTACCGCTTTTTTACTCTGTTTTACGCTTATATTACCTGGGGCAGTAAGTGCGCAAACGGTCACCAGCAATTCGGTTGGAACTCATGACGGTTACGACTATGAATACTGGAAGGATAGCGGAAACGGAACGATGGTTCTCGGTAGTGGAGGTACGTTCAGTGCTGAGTGGAGCAATATCAATAATATTTTATTCCGAAAAGGCAAGAGGTTTAATGAAACGCAAACGCATCAGCAGATTGGAAATATCTCGATAACCTATGGGGCAACTTATCAGCCAAACGGTAACTCATATTTAACGGTCTATGGCTGGACGGTTGATCCGCTGGTAGAATATTATATCGTTGATAGCTGGGGCAGCTGGCGTCCGCCTGGAGCTTCGCCAAAGGGCACCGTTACTGTTGACGGGGGAACTTATGACATATATGAGACGACTCGAGTTAACCAACCATCCATTAAAGGCACGGCTACTTTCAAGCAGTATTGGAGTGTACGGACGTCTAAGCGCACAAGCGGGACCATCTCGGTAAGCGAGCACTTTAAAGCTTGGGAAAGATTAGGCATGACAATGGGTAAGATGTATGAAGTTGCTCTTACAGTAGAGGGCTATCAAAGTAGTGGAAGCGCTAATGTGTACAGCCACACATTGAACATTGGCGGCGGGGGAACAACGCCAACGCCTCAGCCAGGTACAGGTACGAAAGTAGAAGCCGAGAGTATGACCAAAAGCGGTCCGTACGCCGGGAATATCAGCTCACCGTTCAACGGAGTGGCTCTATACGCCAATGGTGATTCGGTGAAATTTAATCACAATTTCACGACTGGCACGCATAATTTCTCACTCCGCGGTGCTTCGAACAATTCCAACATGGCTAGAGTTGATTTGAAAATCGGCGGACAAACGAAGGGAACCTTCTACTTCGGCGGAAGCAGTCCTGCGGTATATACCTTGAATAATGTCAGCCATGGAACCGGAAATCAAGAGGTTGAGCTTGTAGTTACAGCCGATAACGGAACATGGGATGCTTTCCTCGATTATTTGGAAATCAATTAAATATGGGAAGCTGTAAATGACCGACTCTCAATAAAATCCCGGTGGGTTTTCCCTGCCGGGATTTTTGGGGTTTCCCTAATTTCTTTTACATAGAAAAATATCAAATCGTCTGGTAAAGTAAATATAGTGAAAATAATTCCAGTGTTGCTAAAACTATCAATTCAAAGTTGGCAGTTGGAGCGTATATGAAAAATTATGGCTAATAGCAAGGAGATCATTTTAATGAAAAGAAAAGTACTATCCATTGCATTATTTTCCTTAAGTTTTCTTTCGCTAATTATTTCATTAAAGTTATTTTGGAATATGGGCATTTTTGTGGATGAGTACGGGTTGAGTTTTAGTATTGTGAATGGCGGCGACTTTTGGCTTTTAATGGATTGGCTAAGATTATTATTATTGTTTCTCTTATGCATTATTTCTGGTGTGAAATTATTTAATGATGATAAAAAGTAAGTGAGGATGGGAACTATGAGTTCAAAGTACGATGTCTATCAAGCAACGATCATAGATTTAGATGAATTATCAAATCTGTTTAATGAATATCGCATATTTTACGGACAGCAGTCCAATTTGGAGTGCGCACATAAATTTTTATTCGAACGTTTTGAACATCGGGAATCTATCATTTTTGTAGTAAAAGATATAAGCAAAGATATGATAAGTGGATTTGCACAATTATATCCTGTTTTTTCGTCTATTTCATTGGAAAGATCTCTAATATTAAACGACTTATTTGTGCTCAGAGAATATAGGAAGCAGGGATTAGGGCAACAGCTGTTAGAAGAAGCAAGAAGGTACGCCGTACAAATAAAAGCTAAAGGAATAGAACTGTCGACAGCGATTAATAACTTACAAGCTCAGCGACTATATGAACGAAACGGATATATGAAAGACCAGGATTTTTATCATTATTTTTTAAGTACTAAAGAATAATTAACAAGAGGGGGAACTATATTGCACCTAATCATTGTCGAAGGGATACCTGGATCAGGCAAGTCAACAACGGCAAGATTCATATCTTTACAAGCTGAAAGGAATGGAATAGAAACAAAGCTTTTTCATGAATCTGCTTTTCAGCATCCCATCTTTCTTGATCATGAAGTTACTGATCCTATACATTGGAGAAAGATTTATCTTACTAACTTGGACCGCTTTCTGGCTGCTCTACCTGAGGATCATTCCGTCATTGTCATGGAGTCAGTCTTGTTCCAGAATCCAATTATTGAACAACTTCATTTGGATACAGATAGAGACGATATCATCCGTTTTATAGAAGAAATATACTTACGATTGGCAGAAATAAATTGCACCTTGATTTATCTTTATCAAGAAGATCCCGCTGTTGGAATTCATAGAATGATGGCAGCACGGGGCGGCGAAAGTTGGCTTAAGCATACTTACGAGAAATATAAACAGGAGCCTTATTACGTGAATCGCGGCCAACAAAACGAGGGTTTGCACCTGGATTTTTTGCACGAATATTCTGCATTAGCTCATGATGCATATGCAAAGTGTAAGCTGAATACTTTAGCTATTGATAATACGGCGTGGGAATGGCCTCGTTATTACAATGACTTATTGGGTTTTCTAAACCTGACTTACGTGCCTGATCCAATTCTGAGTTCGCAAGAATTAGTGCAATATACGGGGATTTTTCAGAATGATGAATTAGGGCTGAGCGTTCACGTTGAATTAAAAGAAGATCAGTTAATTATTTTTGGAAATCAGCGGTTAAAATCAAGAGACGTTCATAAATTTTATTTGGACAATATAAGCATGTCATTGGAATTCAAATCGGATGATGCTGGAGGCTTCTCCTCATTCATCATTACTGAGAAAGACATATTTGGAAATCAGAAAGATGAAGGAACGATATTCAAGAGAACTTCTTGAAGCAAAGAGTAACCTCAAAGGAGAAAGTAGGGGGCGAAGTATGGCTGCGAGCTTTTGGGCTAGATTAGGAGCATTACTATTAGATGCGATCATTGTCAGTATTTCATTAGCAATAATCACTCTCATCATTAGTGGTAGCGAAATAAATAAAGAATACGTAACTAATTCACTGTCCTTCCTGTATTCATTATTACTGCCAGTGTTTTGGGGCGGATATACTTGTGGAAAGCGTATTTGCGGGATCAAAATTAGAAAAGTAAGTGATCATTCACCACCGGGAATTGGAACGATGTTATTACGTAACTTAGTTGCGGGAATTGTTTATGGTTTGACCTTTGGGATCGGTGCATTAATCAGTGCATTAATGGTTGGGCTTAGAGAAGATAAAAGAGCGATTCATGATTTCATCGCGGGAACAGAAGTCGTATATAATGATTGAATCGTATTCTCTACATTAATAGGAGTGGTAATCCATTGTTGCACCTGGAGATAAGAAGACCAAGCAGTAGAGATACTGAAGAACTATGTGAGTTTTTTAGAATCGTCATTACAGATACATTTATGAAGGAAGGCATTGAAGAGCTGCTGGATGATATTGAAGACGAAATCAATTCGAAAATAATTCACTTAGAAAATGACTTCGAAAGCGGCGGAACGCAGCATTACTTTCTAATTGCGGTACACAAGAGGGAAATAATCGGTTCGATTGAAATCGGGCCAGCAAACGAAATTATCCGAAACGCTACGAATATGGCATCTCAAGACAGTATTGAATTAGGTACGGTTTTTGTACACCCTCATTACCAAAG
Organism: Paenibacillus sp. YSY-4.3; assembly: GCF_054767475.1. NCBI lineage: Bacteria > Bacillati > Bacillota > Bacilli > Caryophanales > Paenibacillaceae > Paenibacillus > Paenibacillus sp. YSY-4.3. The sequence goes on from NZ_BAABMC010000001.1 coordinate 855,183, forward strand.
GAACGGGGTTGGCAATGTACTTTTGAAAGCAATGTATTCCGCAATGCGTCAAAAAGGGATAAAGGAATTTATGTTAGATAGCGGATATAAGACTGCGCAACAAATCTGGGCAAAAAAGTTTGGAGAATCTCAATATTTATTAAAAGATTATTGGGGCAAGGCAAATGACCACATGATTTGGAAAGTTAACATCGATGACGTCGCCGAGCAGTAGGTTGATACAGTGAAGTAACGAAAAGACATCATGGCTTGCAGAAGACGGTTTCCCCATGAGGGCCTCGCCGGATAATTATCTTATGAGGGTCAAAACGTAAAATAACGCTACCGCTACTCTAATGTCGGATGTATAATCATGGAAGAAGCTCACGCATAACAAAACGCCCCAGCCTAAGATCTGAGCTATCTAAGGCTGGGGCGTTTTATTTAGTTCAGGCTGACTGTTGCGGCGAAGGAGGATTATATGTCTAGAACCCCAAAGATCCTAATAGGGACAAGTGAAGAAGCAAATTATGTTAGAAACAAACTAATTGAATATAACTCCAAACATGTACCAAACGGTATCTACGAAGAAATTATCTTATGTTCACAGGATGATAGGGGCGAAATTATAGCTGGGCTCAATGGTGCAATCTGTTGGAATTGGATGGAGATAGAGATTTTATGGGTAGACGAGTTTTATCGGGGGCAGGGTCTCGGACAAGGATTGTTGGAAGAAGCTGAACAAATTGCAAGAGCTAAGCATTGTGCATTTATTAAATTAAATACCTTTAGTTTTCAAGCGCCTGAATTCTATAAGAAGTATGGGTATAAAGAAATGACCATTATCGAGGATGCTCCATGGGGAAATAGACATTACTATCTCAAGAAGGACTTAATTTAAATTTGGCTACAATTCAAAATCATGAGAATGGAGAAATCAATGAAAGTAAAGTTAACTAAACAAGATTTTCAGAACACGCAATTAAGCTGGTTATGTATCCAACCTATGCTGCTAGCTGTCCGTGGAAAGGATCTCACCACAAAAACAGAAATGTATCAGCAGTTAAATGAAGGGCAGAAAGGTCTATATTTGTTTTATTCGTTTCATAATCATGCTAAGACCATCGAAGAGTTTTACTGGTTTTCAAGCTACTACATATTGGAAGTTCAATCTTGGGGCGGAATAATAAGCGGAGTTCAGTATTTTAAGGATATTGAAATGGTTGATTTGTTAGAACAAATGGAAGAGCTAATTATAAAGCGAAGTAAAGACATGAACAAAGGGCAACAGGTGAGCCCGAAGGATTTAGAAACAGATAAGGGGTTATTCAATGCTGTACAAGCATATCTTGCTACGTATAACGAATTATCTGGAAAAACAATAAATCGGATGAATGAATGGATTATAGATCACCAGGAAGATTTTTTAGAAATAGATTGAGATAGGTAGGAAGTGGTCCAATGAAGGTTGAACTAAAAGAGCTTACTGTTAATGACGCTTATGATGTCTACAACATGCTCAAGGAAATCGGTCTTGGAGAAAATGGCTTTACAAATTCCTTTCCGTTAGAAAACTACAAGACATTTTCTAAGAGTTTATTGCATTATGTTGAGGAAGCAAAAGGGAGTGGAATAGAGGAAGGCCGTGTTCCTCAAACGATATTCTGGCTTTATATCGATGAATATCCGGTTGCTTTGGGCAAGCTCAGACATCGGCTGAATGAAAAGCTGCTTCAATATGGAGGACTCTATCATGAATTTAAATGAGATCGTAGAAACTTATAATTGTAAGCGTGAAGCTTTTATACTAATACTGAACTCATTGTTACCCATAAACGCAAATAATATAGTTAGAGACTAACATTAAGGACGAGGGGTAAACAATGAAGTACAGATATTACATCCTATTTCCGATTTTTCAATTATGTCTTGTGATTACATCCATATTAATTGATCAAAGTATTGATAAAGGACATGGCGAAGGGAACAATCAAATCATCGCAAATCTATTATCTAATATTGAGTTTATTATCAAACAATTATTTAAATACGATGACATTGTGAATTATAACTTTAGATTGAATACTGCAATTTTAGGGATTTCGATTTGGTTTTTTATCGGATTATTATTGAACTTTATTATTAAGAAATGGAGTAGACGTTAGGTAATAAAGATCCGGATGGAAATCGGCTTAATATAAGCAGTATGTAAGGTTAATGCCGAACAGTATAAGGAGAAGATTTAATGATACTTGAGTCTGCGATAAAGGATATTAACAAATTATTTCAATTAAACGATATCAATGATGAAATTACTCGGGTTCTAAGATTGTCGGGCACGACTTCGGGCCTTGTTCTAAGACTGGACTCCATGCAAGGAGAAAAGTATATTCTCAAATACGATGACCCGGATCAAAATCAGCTGGCAGCCCAATTTTTGAATACTTATAGAGACTCTCTATTATTGCCGAGAATTTTAATTGCTTCGCCAGACAGCACATACCTTGTTTATAACTTTATAGAAGGTACGACTCATATTAATCGAGGAATAAAGCAGAACTGGCTAAGAATACTAACTCAAAATTTATTCAATAAATATGTTAGCTTGCAGGGTGAAGACATGTGGGGAAGAATAGGATACCCGCGGCAAACGTGGAAGGAATTTAATGAAATTAGCATTGAAGAAGCTAAAATAAATATTGGAAGTGAATTATCCATCGATGACTACAGTCTTGTTAGATCCATAGCAGATAAATTATATGCTAATGACTTGGAACAAGGAGAAAAATTTTATTTGCATGGGGATACTGGGGTGCACAACTTTGTATATCATGATTCAACTCTAATTGGTGTAATTGATCCATCGCCTATGATTGGTCCTATAGTATATGATTTTCTGTATGCATTTTGTTCTTCGCCGGATGATATTAATTTGGATACATTATTTACGGCCTATCATTTTCTTGAGCAAGGATCAATCGAAAAATCAAGGTTGATAGAGGAAACGCTAATACAACTATATTGTCGCTTAGGGTTAAGCATCAAGCATCATCCAAATGATTTGACTGAATACAAAAAAGCTTGGGCCTATTGGAAACAGAAATGTGAATTGAATTGATCCAATTTGTATATGTTTAGAACAGGAGGTATTTCATTTATGCAACATACACTAACTCAAGACAAAGTTGAATTAATCGAAAAGTCCGAATCAGATTACATGTTAGATAGAATGAAAGCGATTAAAGAAAGACCTGGCAATCCTGAAGGTGTAGAGATCAAACATTTTGGCAGCGCAATTGCGCTGTATAGCGAGACGATGCCTTGGCCAGCATTTAATACAGTTAAAAGCATAAGTGCTGATGACATGGAATTGCTCGATGATATTATTGATTTCTATAGATCAAGAAAGCGAAAGATGCAGTTTGAAATTGTGCCATCACGGGTCAATCAAGGTCTGCTGCAAGGACTTGCCCAAAGAGGATTGTATCAGTCCGGGTTTCATACTTCGCTATATTACCCTATAGAGGATAATTCCAAAATTGAGTTAAGTAATATTTGCATTAAGGAAATTACAGAAGAAGAATTTCAAATATATGCGGCTATTCATTGCCGAAGTACTGGCCTTTCAGATGATGGTATTCCCCATGTTGCGCGAAATAATCAAATATTACATGGCAGGCCAGGCTGGAAGTTTTTCTTAGCCATGAAGGATGACATCCCGTCCGCCGCAGGTGTCATGCATATTTATCATAAAGTTGCGTCATTAACTTTTGCTGGAACACTGCCCGAATTTCGTAATTCTGGACTTCACCATGCATTAATACGAAGACGAATCTATGAAGCAAGTATGAATAATTGCAGCATGGTAGTAGGTCAGGCTGGCTACTTAACCCAAAGCCATAGAAATATGGAGAGCGTTGGCCTGAAAATTGGCTATGTGAGAACAACTTGGACAGAGCAACCATAACGTCGAATGATGCCTAGATACAAATACATACTTGACGTATATAAATAAAATAAATATAATTACTTACATAAAGTAATTAACTATTATCTGGTTGGTTGAATTATTCGTTTGGGTTTTTGGGCAAAATACTTGAAAGTACAAATTAGGAGGAAAAAACAATGGAAAAACTAAACATCGGTATTATTTTAGGAAGCACACGCGAAGGGCGCGTTAGCCCGCAAGTTGGAGAATGGGTAAAAGGAATAGCTGACAAACGCGGGGATGCGAATTACGAAATCGTAGATATTGCTGATTTCAAATTGCCGTTTTTGGGCACAACCGATGGTACAGAGCCAGGGATTGCAGCTTGGAATGAAAAGCTTGCGAACCTAGACGGGTTCGTGTTCATCGTTCAAGAATACAATCACAGCATCACAGGTGCATTGAAAAACGCCATTGATTTCGCGCGCGAAGCATGGAACAACAAGGCGGCAGGAATCGTAAGCTACGGTTCAACAGGCGGTGCTCGTGCGGCTGAACATCTGCGGGGAATCTTGGGCGAATTATTGGTTGCAGACGTTCGCGTACATCCGACATTGTCTTTGTTTACAGATTTCGAAAACTTCTCTGTTTTCAAACCACAGGATTTGCATCTTGATAACGTGAATGCCATGCTGGATCAAGTTGTAGCATGGAGCGGTGCGTTAAAAGTATTAAGATAAGAACTTTAAAATATTTATCCTGAGAGGACACGAACTATGAAGTTATTGGTTACAGGTGCGACAGGAAAATTAGGGACAAAAATTGTTGAGACCTTATTGAAATCGGTGCCTGCGGATCAATTGGCTGTAAGTGTCCGCAATCCGGAGAAAGCAGAAGGATACCGGGCTCGCGGTGTGGAAGTGCGCCAAGGTGATTTTGACCGCCCGGAAACATTGGATACTGCTTTTGCAGGAATCGATCGCTTATTAATCATATCTGCGGACGGAGACAATGAAACACGGATTCGGCAGCACACTGATGCGGTTGCAGCAGCTGAACGCGCTGGAGTTAAATTTATTGCATATACTAGCTTGGTTAACGCGAAAGATAGCAATATGTTCCTGTCTCCGCCACATAAGGCAACAGAAGAAGCGATTTTGAGTACAGGAATTCCATACTCCTTCTTGCGCAACAACTGGTACTTGGAAAATGAAATTTCAAGCATTCAAGGCGTCATGGCTGAAGCACCTTGGGTAACGTCCGCCGGATCCGGCAAAGTCGGCTGGGCTCTGCAGCAGGAATACGCGGAGGCGGCGGCAGCCGTACTAGCTGGAGACGGTCACGAGAATACGATCTACGAACTTTCAGGCAAGCTCTTGACGCAGGAGCAATTTGCCTCCGCTCTTGGCGACGTATTAGGCAAGGAAATACCTGTACACCTGGTTGACGACGAAGCATACGCTGACATCATGAAAAATGCAGGCGTTCCAGATTTCCTTATTCCGTTTCTCGTAGGCATTCAACAAGGCATTCGAGAAGGCGGGTTAGAGGTCGAAAGCAATGATTTCGAGAAGTTGCTCGGTCGCCCGGCTACGCCAGTCCGTGAAGCATTGACTCAAATCGTTAGCGGCATATCGAGCGACAAATAACACAGAACCCGAATTTAAACACCGGCCATTCTAGAATGGTCGGTGTTTTTGTTAACTTCGTATTCACGCTAGGTTGTCGATATAGCTATTGATAATTAATTGCCGGGCAGTTGGATGCCGCGCCAGTCGCTTACCTCACATTGACCATGTTCATTATTACCCACAGCCACCATCGTGCCGTCCGATTTAAGGCCGAGTGTATGAGCACAACCTGCTGCTACCGCTACAATATCGCGCCAGCCACTTACATTGCATTGACCATGTTCATTCAAACCCACAGCGGCCACAGTACCGTCCGATTTAAGGCCGACAGTATGATAACTGCCCGCGGCTATCGCCAAAATACCGTGCCAGCCACTTACATCGCATTGGTGATGCTTATTCAAACCCACAGCTGTTACCGTGCCGTCTAATTTAAGCCCGACGGTATGAAGATAACCCGCCGCGACCACCACAATCTCGCACCAACTGCTTACATTGCATTGGCTATACCGATTATTACCCACAGCTGTTACCGTGCCGTCTAATTTAAGCCCGATGGTATGCCAGTCACCCGCCGCGACCGCCATAATATCATGCCAGCTGCTTACATTGCATTCACCTTCATTATTTCGGCCTACAGCCGTCACCGTGCCATCCGATTTAAGCCCAATGGTGCGACACCAACCTGCCGCAACGGCTACAATATTGCGCCAGTCGTTTACATTGCATTGGTCATGCTTATTCCAGCCCTTAGCCTCCACCGTACCGTCCGATTTAAGACCGATGGTATGAGCATTACCCGTGTTCATAGCCATATGAACATTACCAGCCGCAACCGCCACCATATCGCACCAGCTACTTACATCGCATTGGCCATATTTATTATCACCCACAGCCGTCACCGTGCCGTCAGATTTAAGCCCAACGGTATGACGACGACCCGCCGCTATGGGATCTCTGGGCCACCGTTTCACCTTTAGCGCCGCTTCATTCGGCGAAATGTAATCCATGTCTTTCCTCCTCGATTTTTCATTCCAACTTCGATCATATAACATTCATGCAAGATCTCGTTTGACATACCAAGAACCCTTGTGTGGATGAACATTGTTTCTTATAATATTGTTGCCGTACTTTAGAGTTTAACTTTAAGGAAGGTGTCGCAGTGGCCAAAACCTTTACTCCGAAACAGATGGCCAAGAAGCTTCATGTCAGCACCACAACCTTGCGAAGATATGAAAGTCTTGATTTGGTGCCTGACGTACCTCGGACAGCCAGTAATAGAAGATATTATACAACGCTCCATGTTCAAGCTTTCCTTACTTTACGATTCTTGATCAAAGGATTCGATCTGCCTATCGCCTACGATGTCATGAATTTAATAAAAAAAGGTCACGTTGAACAAGCACTTTGGATGATCAATTTACAACAGTACAACATTCAGGTAGAGAAGCAACGAGTTGAGGAGGTTATGAGCCTCATTCATCAAACTGATTTCTCCATGTATAGGAATATTCAGGTCACGGATGAAATGAAAATCGGGGAGGTCGCTGTTATCGCTGGTGTAAACCCATCCGCTATTCGACATTGGGAAAAGGAGGGCCTTATTCGCGCTCATCGGAATCCGGAAAACGGATATAGAATCTTTACATCGCGGGAATTAAAAAAGATTATTGTGCTTAGCAGTTTAAGGAAAACTGTCTTTTTCATTGAAAGTATGAAACAGCTGCTTGAAGCTTTAGAGGCACATGATCTAGCTACGATTGAACGCTCCTTCAAAGTGGCTCTTCAGAAGCTGAATGAGCAATTGGAAAAGCAAATGAATGGCATATCGGAAATGATGACATATATTCAGCTTTGCAAAATAGAATAAACACATTCCTACAAGCAAGCCCCGGCTAAGATACAAGCTATCTAGGCCGGGGTTTTTCAATGTAGTCATTTGATAAGTACATACGTAAGTTAAGCATTCTTTTTGTTCAAATATCATAGTTATTTAAATATTGATAATATTCAGCTGAATTAGTGATTTCGAGGGGTGGAAAAAATGCAGTACGCGTTAGTAGCTACAACCTGTTATCTTATTCTTGTTGATCTTAAAAGTGGCCATGCTACTCCAATTGAAGGTGACCGACAGGAGTACTATGGAATATCATGGTTTGAGAATGATGAACATCTTGTGTTATCTCATAGTGGGATCGAAAATTCAAATTTGATGGACATCACCTCATACGCATTATCCGAACGTGGCTGGATATCTGCAGGTGAAAAAAGAAGTTCTGTTTTTTTATCCGCCCCGCATCAAATTTTATGTACGTCGGATGGAAAAGTTGTTTGCACCAATACGGGGCGTAATGTAATAACGACAATTGATTTATCTAGACCAGGTTTCTTCCATGAAATCGGCTTAAGTTCTGAACGTTGGGATCGGCTATCCCCAGATGTTTACAGCGGCGACCATCTTAATTCTGTGTTCATTAAAGATGATAACTTATATGTTATTGCCCACAGATTCAATAAAGGATCTTGGCTGGGTGTGTTTTCTTATCCAGGCATGCAGTTGTTGGAAATTGATAACTTAGGGCCAGCAACTGGCCTTCATAATATATGGATTACAGATCAAGGCCAAAAAATTAGTTGTGATTCGAATAAGGGAAGCTTAATCGATTTGGATAAGAAGACGCCACTTTGGGTTTCCGGTGCACCTATTTTTACACGGGGTTTAGCCGCTCATGGAGATTACATTGTAGTTGGTGAAAGTCAGCAAACAGGAAGGGATTTAAGACGTAGTTCTATGAGTGGATTATGGATCGTTGATCGTAGGAATTGGAAAACAATTGATCATATTTGCTTAGGCCCGTATGGAGCCGTTAATGAAGTTCGCCTTCTTGACGTACCTGACCTGGCCCACCATAAAGTGCCATTCGCTGGTCTTGGAAAGCTTCTTGAACGAGAAGGAATGCTGAAAGAATTTTCGCGTAATCGTATTGATGCATACAAAAGGGCTCACGAAAAGCAGAACCTTTGGAAGAACTATGAAATTATTTTTGGTTCCCCTCAGTTTGGAAATGATGGATTTTTATATACTGAAATAGATCAGTTATCTATTGTGAAGAAGCTACACGAAGATAACCATATCTCGTTTGACTTTTGCTTCTCGGGGGAAGAAAACTTAAATGAACGGCATATTTCTGCTGTACTGGATTATCGAGGAAATCACGAAGATACAAATATGACATTATTATTAATTCAGCCTAGTTCTCATTCGGAGTCCTATCTAACAATTTGGAAAAATGATGGTGCCACATGGATTAGACTAACCAATTTGGTATATACCGGGTTGCCGATCTCAGGAAATCTAAAAGTTGAAGAGAATAACAGAGATATTAGTATTTACATTAATGGAAATAAGTTAACTACATTTAACTATGAGGAAATTTTTAAACAGCAGAGAACCGGGGCATTTGGAGTAAGATGGGTTGGTTCCGGGGTTAAACTATAATATAAGATTTATCCATTCCCCAGATTTACATGTCATATAGTTTCTTACGGAGGAGTTTATGAAAAATACAGCTAAGAATGTATTTCGACAAACTGTAAAAATAAATAAAAGAGATCGTCAGAAGAAAAAGGGAAATAAGAGTTTTGTGATTTGGTTCACGGGACTATCAGGTTCTGGGAAGACAAGTCTGGCGAATGAAGTAGAGTATTTACTTTATAATAGAAACCTGTCAACTTATCTTTTGGATGGGGATAATATTAGACTTGGGTTAAATCGTGATCTGGGTTTTCTTCCAAATGATAGAAAAGAGAACATTCGACGTATAGCTGAAGTATCTAAGTTATTTGTAGATGCTGGTCTAATATGCATAACAGCATTTATTTCGCCATACTTGTCTGAACGTGATTTTGCTCGGTCTATTCTTGAATCGCAGGAGTTTATAGAGATCTACGTAAAATGTCCTATAGAGGTTTGTGAAACAAGGGATCCAAAAGGATTATATAAAAAAGCTCGAAGTGGAGAAATAATAGAATTTACCGGAATTTCTGCACCGTATGAAGAACCAATAAATCCAGAAATTATAATTGAATCTCACAAAATTTCAATCGTTGATGCTGCCAATCAAATAGTTGCATATTTAATCGAAAATAAGTTAATCCATTAGGGTATATGACGAGACTCTTATGGTGAATTTTTCTATTATTAGTATTATAATCTTGAAATATACAATTATGTATGTTAAAATTGGTAATAAATTCAAAAGCGGTTCACCTCTATAACTTACCCCATAAATTCATTCGTCATAATTTATTTCGACCAATTCCAGTTTCAAATCTAGCTATACAATCTCCATGGAAACAAGCATTTCTTACCTCCTCTATTAGATAATAAGAATTAATTTTACAACAAGCCCATAACACGAAGCAGATCTATCTTCTCAGCCCTAAATATCAATGCAGATAATTGATATTTGCAAGAGTTGCAGGTTTTATTGTAACCAATAAAAATAGAAAAGGTGAAGATATGGCTAAAGAAGAAAGAAGCCAATATTCGTGGGGGAATTTTTTCGAGCTAATTCGTAAATCGAAACCTCATGTAGGACTCTTTATTGTGGCTTGTATCATAAGCTCTGCTAGCGCCATACTTTCAACATTTATCCCTAATGTCTTAAAAATTATCATCGATTCCTACTCCCTCTCAGGTAGTTTGAATCGAGGCATTTTAATTGGTTTAGTAGCCATTTTTGTCTGTGTGACGATTACAGGTGTTCTTTCAAGTTATTTATTAAGCAAGGTTGGTTTATCGGTTGTAGCTAATCTAAGGGGAATGACTTGGACAAAAATCGTGAAATTACCAACAGCGTTCTTTGATAAAAATCAGTCAGGCGATATAGCTAGTAGATTAGTTAGTGACACTACTGTGATATACAACTTGGTCACTTATTCATTTTCTACATTTATCAATGCTGTATTAACCATATTATTTTGTGGATTTTGGCTGTTTTATTATAGCTGGGAATTATCCTTAATTATTGTAGCTGCAATTCCAATATTCCTGTTATTTTTTATTCCTTTAGGTAGGGCGTTATCCGATCTTTCTAAAAAAACGCAAAAATCAACAGGAAGATTGAATGTTAGTGCGATTGAAATGATTTCCGAAAATAAGTTGGTTAAGTCTTTTACAGCTGAAAACTATCAAATAGATAAAGGATTAAAAAATATTAACGATTTAATGCAGCTAGGTTTGAAGCAAGCCAAATGGTCAGCTACGGTAAATCCATTCCTGAATATGATCATGTTAATTATTATTATGATCATTATTGGCTATGGTGGCGTGCAGCTAGCGAATGGTCGTTTAACGGTAGGAACTTTTATCGCATTTTTAACCTTGATTTTTTATATTATCAATCCTATTTCTAACTTTGGCTTTTTCTTCTCTCAGTTGCAAAAAACTAAGGGTGCAACAGAACGAATTTTACAGCTGTTATCCGAGGAAGAAGAAAATATAAATGAGGGCAAGAGTTTAGATCTAAGCTATAAAGACATTGAAATTAGCAATTTGAGCTTTAAGTATAACACTCAGGAAAATTTATCATTTTCTTTAGAGGACATTACTTTGAATATCAGAGGCGGTAATACTTACGCATTAGTTGGCCCAAGCGGCAGCGGAAAAACAACGCTCGTTTCCTTATTAGAGCGATTTTACAAACCAACCAGCGGGAGTATTTATATCGATGGTGAAAGTATAGAAAATTATTCTTTGCATTCCTGGCGTTCTCAAATAGGTTATGTATCTCAGGAGCACAGTCTAATTACCGGGACTATAAGGGAGAATCTAATCTTTGGATTAGAACCGCAAGATGAAGAGAAAATTATTGAAGCTTGCGAAATGGCGTATGCATGGGAATTCATAGGTCAGTTGCCTAATGGATTGGACACGCATATTGGAGAGCGAGGACTCCATTTATCCGGCGGACAAAGACAAAGAATCGCTATAGCAAGAATGTTCCTTAAAGATCCTAAAATCATTTTGTTAGATGAAGCCACATCCAATTTGGACAGCCAGTCTGAGGAAAAAGTGCAATCTGCGATGAAAAAAATTATTGAGGGCAGAACCGCGATTGTAATAGCTCATAGATTATCTACGATTATGGACTCTGAATATATTATTTTTGTGGAAGATGGTAAGGTAACAGGCCAAGGAACTCACTATGAACTACAAAGAACTCATAAATTGTATCAGCAATTTTGTGAATTACAATTTAGCGCACAATTACAATGAGGGAGGAGTAGCCATAATGGACAAAAACCATCTTTATTTTAAGTACGTAAATAATCATTCAAAATATTTTGAGAAGCTGCAAGCTGGCAACAACATAGCTGCATACACGGTAAACCATTTGTCTAAAGATTGTTTTATTAGAACAGAGGAAAATTCTCCTTGGAAAATTTATAGTTTTGCAAATAAGAAAATTAAGGATCAGGGCTGGAAGATTCATGTCAGTGCAACTATGGAAAATGCACAGGAAATTTTAGCGGACATAAGCCAAGTTTTAATCGAACGTAAAATTACCTTTAAGCATCTTCTTGATGCAACATACTTACATAGTATTAACTCCAAAAATGGGAATAGAATAAGCTCCGGGAAATTCATAACGATATACCCTCCAACCGATGACGAATTTTATGAATTACTTCATATTTTATATGACAAGGTTAAAGATCAAGAAAATGGGCCTTATATTCTAAGTGATAAATGCTGGAAAAATAGCAATATATACTATAGATATGGGGGATTTGTGAAAATTTCTAACGAAAAGGGCGAGTTTTGCATTAAGGATCCTACAGGACAGCTGATTCCGGATAATCGCACCCCTTATTATCAGGCGCCTGAATTTGTTAAAGATTTTGATCAATATTTAGAGCTGAACAATAATTTTTCTGATGGTAATGAAGATAATTCTAAGTTTAAACAATATAAATTCCAAAATGCGCTTCGATTTACAAATGGCGGCGGGATTTATGTCGCTGAAAGAAATGAAGATAAACGAAGAGTAGTTATTAAAGAAGCAAGGCCAAAGGTAGGGCTAGACGGACAAAATAAAGATGCGATCGACAGGCTGCAAAAGGAATACGAAGCATTATCAAAGCTTGTGGATGTGAAAGGTATAGTGAAGGTTGTTGATTATTTTAAATCCTGGAAGCATGTATTTCTAGTAGAAGAATATGTTGAAGGGATTGATATGAAAACGTGGTTAGCTGCGAACTACCCCTTTCATCGCAACAAAGATAAAGAACAGTATATAAATGAAGTGAAACAAATAATCCTCCGTTTATTAGATATTGTTACCGAGATGCATAGTAAAAATGTTGGCATGGGAGATTTACAGCCATCCAATATTATGATCACGAAGGATTTGGATGTGATACTCATTGATTTTGAGTCTGCCGATGATAAAGATCGTGAAGATAAGGCGGCAATTCATACGATGGGATTTTCAGATCATCAAAATATCAACCGCAAGGAACGAGACTGGTATGCAGTTAAAAAAATACTAAGATATTGCGTGTTGCCTATAGGTCCGGTAAGCAATATTGAGGATAATATAAACGCTTATCACAATGAGTGGATTAAACAAGAATTTGGCAGTGAGTTCTACTTATTTGTCCGAGAAATCGAAAACAGATGTGACGCCCATTTATTGGCGACAAAAGAAAAACAATATAAACCCATAAATTATGCTCAAAAAAAGTTGTCAGATGAAATAAACTCGTTGATAGAAGGTCTGCGAACAGGGATGTTGGCAAATCTAGTGCCAGATCAAGGTTTGATTCATGGTGATATAAGACAATATGAAATTGATGGTGGAAAGACGAATGTACTTACTGGAGGCACTGGTGCGGCACTAGCTTTGTTTAGAACAGGAAATGTTGAGAAACAAGTGATCCATTGGATTGAACAACATTTCATTCATAACATTCATTCTGAACAATCAGAATTACAGGAACAAGGATTATTTACTGGAAAAGCTGGTATTGCTGCAACGCTGTATGAATTAGGTTATAAAGACGAGGCTTTAAAATTATTTAACCATTTAACTGACAATTATGATGATATTTCATTAAGGTCAGGCTTGGCTGGAATAGGACTTGCTTTAATCAGTTTATATTTTGAAGAAAACAATGATCATTATTTAAAGCAAGCTGAATCGATTGCAAGTCATATTAACGATTTTTTAAGAGATAATAGAAGTTTAACCGTTTCCGATTGGGCTACTGATCCTGTTGGGCTTATCGATGGATGGTCAGGTGTATCGTTGTTTTTTACAGCAATGTATGCGATTACGAGGAATACAACTTTTTATGTGGTGGCACAAGAGTTAGTAGAGCTTGATTTAAAAAATACCCACATTGACGAGGATTTGCATGTTCTGCAAATTATGAATGATCGAAAATTGTTGATTCCTTATTTATCAGGTGGATCTATAGGAATTGGAGTAGCGATTTGGTATCTGAATCATGTGAGTGGTCAGAAGCATTATCAGGACGAGTTAAAATTAATAGTTAATCTGAATCATATAAGATGTACATTCACAGGGGGATTATTTGATGGGGCGGGCGGCTTTCTACTGATACCACCTCTGCTGGATGATACTTATGAAATGATTGAAACTCACAAAAAGCGAGCCGTTGATCGATTAAATTTATTCCTTATTTCCAAAGAAAACTATTATTTATTCCCAGGAAACTTCTGTTATCGTTTATCCGATGATTTATATTCTGGAAGCGCAGGGATCGTTTTAGGGTTGCAAGGAATTTTAGAGTCCAACCCATTATATTGGCTGCCAATTATCAATATCAATCAATTTGTAGCGAAGACAAGATATATGAATATACCGTTAGTTAAATGAGACAACATGCTATGCATGAAAGGAGGTGAAAACAATGAATGATGTGTTAGCGTTGCAACAACTCTCTATCGGAGAAGAGCAAGAAGCATTTCCTATCACAATTACATGGACTGTAACGACTACAGTAGCAACTTGGTCGACAGTAAGCAATCATTGTTAATAACTAAACAACATTCATAAGCCCGCATAAATAAGGAAAAGGATAAGCAATTGCTTATTCTTTTCCTTATTTATTTTTTTTCATATATAATGAATGAAGAAGCTCAGACAACGAACGCCCCAGCTTAAGATAGGAGCTATCTTTGGCTGGGGCTTTTTTGTCAGAATAAGTGCAGCTCAGAACAAGGAGGAGTGAACTTGGGGGAGAAATCTAAATCTATGGAAATAAAGGTTGCTACAGATGCAAATTATAAATATATCATTGATAGAGACAGACATATTGTTGAGGCATTGGTAGAGAATAAAATAAAACAACATGAAATCTTCATATTATGGGAGTCGAATCAAGAAATAGGCTGGATGAGATTTGGGTATTTCTGGGATAACACGCCGTTTATGAACATGTTATGGATTGATGAGGTGTATAGGGGCCAAGGGTACGGAAAGAAAGTCGTCCTCTACTGGGAAGATCTAATGAGAAAAAAAGGCTTTACCGTTGTAATGACCTCGACACAATCCGATGAAGAGGCTCAGCACTTTTATAGAAAGCTTGGGTATAAGGATGCTGGATGTTTAATGCAAGAAAATGCTCCGCTCGAATTGATTTTCACTAAAAAAATATGACAAGTGAACTCGATAGTGTCGAACCTTTCATCCCTAGATATTTGGATGTATATCGCAGATAGGAGGAGTTACGATTAAGAAGCTGATGATCGGAATAATTCTGAGTGTCGTATTATCCTTATCCGTAGGCTTAGTTTGGGAATGGAAAGAGGCCATCAACATTACGGGCGGAATAGGAGTTATTATGCTGCTGTTAGCGGGCATTCTTAATGGGACTTTTATTAGCGGGACTCGAATGCGAGCAAATCGAGAGATAGAAACGGAAATGGCGGAAGATAAAGAGTTTAGAAACAAGTCTTCTTCTACGTTTTTCCTATTGGGTTTCCCTTTTTTCCTGACGGCAATAGCCCTTTTTATTATCGTAAAATGACTTAAATTTCCTAAATAAGCGGTGAGGCTAAGACAAAGAACAAAACATATGCCATAGGGGGCACGTAATGAATATTTGGCCCAAGTCTTGTAGAGAACCTGATTTATTGAAGCGGCGTCTGTATGCTTTAAGCGCCCTGGATATAATCATTTGCCCGGAGGAATGGCTGCGCAGATACCGGTTTTATCCACGCTGGAAAGGGGAGGTCACACTAGCGAGTATCAGTAATGGCGCAGGGGATGACCTCTATATTGTATTTGCTCCTGAAGGTACCCTTATAAAAGGGTTTGATCATGAATCGGTCATAAGTCCCTACGTCAATGATGACGGTGAGGTGTGGCCAGGTATTTATGAAGGAGTTCCAGCCTCATTGTTAAACTGTCTTGATGACGAATCGCTTTGCAAGGAGGATGTTACCTTCTGTTTATGGAGGGAACAGGGAGATAGGGTATGGAAATGTGGTGTTTCGGAACCACAAGGTCTGAATGACGGATCGGATTTTCTGTTAGGGATGATATATGAAACTCCGTATGATTATGTGGAGTGGGCACAGTATTATTATGATTTGGAAGTTTTAGATATCGATGTAGTGAGACGAGTCTTTGATGGATTTCAGATTAGCGAAGAAATGATTAATAAATTGAATCCGACGCGAAATACGAAGTCGGCTGTAGAGGAGATTAACGAGATCGGAACGTTCCCAGGAAAGTAATCTCGTGGACAACCTTATGCAAAAATTAAGGAGAAAATAATTACAGTGAAAAAATTATTAATGCTCTTACTGATTCTTGTATTGGGCACAACAGCATTAGTTATCATCATAAACGGTTTACCAGTTCCAGCGAAAACTGCAATAACTAGTTCTGTTGAGGCGGAATCATCGGAGGAAGCTATACCTGATATGCTGACTATAAAAGATGTGAATGGTAACCATTTGGATTTAGTGATTAAAGATATTCCAATATACAGAGATTACTTAGAATCTCAAGTAGACGTCAAGGCAGAAATTGAACGAACACAATTAGAAGTACTTCATATTCCAACTGACGGTCATTTTATTTTGTTAAAGTACAATTGCGGAAATAAGCAATGTTCAACTATTTTGGTGAAGAAAACCGATTCAAAGATCGCAAGTGTTGTTTTAGCTAAAGGCATTTTTCAAGATTACAAAATTTCACCGGAAGAAAAAGAAGTATTAATAAAGTATGGTTATAATGAAGGTGGAAAAATTGTCCGTCATATATTAATTACTGTTGATTTGCTGAAAATGAAGGTAATTCCTTTTGAATCAAATAAGTTAGCTAAAGAGTATATGTATACACCAACCTGGCCTATAGTGAATTACCAATGGATTGATAACAATCGGTTCCTGATAGAATTGCCTGATTTAGAATCATCTGAATTTGAAAAAATTAAAAATTGGTATGCATCCAGCGAGAAAAGAACAAAAACGGTTGAGATTGTAGTCGACAAAGAGAAGAAATTAGACTCATATGTGATGCCATAGAAAAAGAAAAGTACGTTAATCATGCGTAAGCCAACCATATAGCGTTAGAGCGAGGTTCGTGGACAACATTCAACACAACACTCGCTCTTTCTTTTAGGTAAGGAAAAGTTAGGAATGGTGGAGCAAGACGATTTCAATATGAGTAATGAAGAAATTGAAGAGGAACTACTAGAGGAGATGGAGCAGGAAGCCCGCAATAAGAAAATATAGCTCTTAAGTCGTCTAAAAAAATGCGAACAAGCTTTCGCTTTGATGGTATAATGGTGTCGTGATGGAGGTCTATGGACGATGAACGATAGAACGGTCAGGCACGGCGATCAGATGGTTAACAACCTGAGAAGAACTAGGGAGCAGCAGCTTATCTTTGCCGAGATCGAGCTTGAGCAGCAGGAACGGAAGCAAGCAGAGTCCTTTGTGGTAATTCCAGAACGCGGTGAGCGGGAAGTGGACTGGCAGCAAAATTTCCGCTATGTCTCCCGGGAGCGGCAGTTTGTGGAGCAGGCGCGCGAGCTCGAATGGAAGGGTGGAGCAACGGCGGAGTTTGTCCCTTTTCATGCTTACTGGCCCACTTACGAGCAAATGCAGCCGGCGCAGCTGCGCTGGTATTTGTATTGGCGGGGAGAGGTTCGCTCTGGGCGGTATCCAGATACGGATTTGTCTTATCTTTTTGTGTACCTGTACGAGCTGATTCACGGCATTGGCACGAAAGAACCAGCCGAGGGGCATAAGCGGATGCAGCAGGTATGGCTGGCTTACCGGGAGCGTTATCCGAAGCTGGACGCATACGTACGCGAATGGCTGTATGATTACGAGCTGCTGTTCGGGCTGGATGTTCCGCCTCCCGATTCACGGCAGAAGCTAACCAGGAATTTATCCGCGGAGTTGAAAGAGCTGGAATGGAAGCGCAGGTTTACCGCTGAGCCGCTTGCACTGTCCTGGGACATGCTGCGGACGCTGATCGATTACGACGTGGAGAAGAGCCGTTTTTATACTGGACAAGGGCGCAAGGATTTGCAGGCTTATGCCCCGAAAGTGGTGACACTGGTCGATGGTTATTTGTCTAAAATCGAGGGCGTAAGGCTGCTGGAGCGATTTATGCCCCGTGAGAAAAAGGTCAGCAGGCCCTTGTTCCGTACCGCTGTATATGATCACGAGCTGTATGGGCGCGACGTTACGGTAAGTGTGCTGCCGATCAGCGCACACCTTCCACTGCGCTCGTATTTGACCCAGCTTGTCAGGTTCACGGAGAACAAGCTTCGTGAGTTATCGGGATTTAGAGGTAAATTGCGGGGAATTACTGTGGAGTCTGGGGTGGAACAGCTGGTTGCACGGTTTCTGCAGCAAGAGTTCGAGCGCCGTAAGACCGAGGAGGCCAGAGCCAGTCTGCCTCAGGTGAAGATCAACGTATCGAAGCTGCACAGGCTGCAGAGGGAATCGGACGAGGTGCGGGATATGCTGATGATTGAGGAGCAGACACCTGTAACAGATGAGAGCAGGAAAGAAACGTCACGGCCGGCTCAGCCGGTCAAGGTGAGCAAGGTGTCAAGCCCTGAGAAAGCAGCGAAGCTGCAGCAGGCGGAAATCGATTTCGAGCACGGTTGGATGGAGCTTGGGGAAGTGGAGCAGAAGCAGGGAGATTCCACAGCATCCAGCCATCAGGCTGAGCTTGCCTCTGAAGCAGACATGAGTGATGATGGCAAGCGCCTGGATTCGGCAATTAGCGCTAGGAGCGGAAGACGTAACGAAGCTGCGACAGAGGAGATTGGAACGGAGCTGCCGGAGGAGTGGCGCGAAGTATTCGCCAGGTTGTCCGCCGCGCATCTCAAAATGCTGTCCGCTTTGCTTGACGGACAGGACGCCACGGTGCGGTTCGGTATCGCGGAGCAGGCCGGCTCCATGCCTGAGCTGCTGCTGGACGAAATCAACGAAATCGCGATGGAGTGGATTGGCGACTTGCTCGTCGATGGCGATGAGATCACCCTAGAGTACAAGGAAGAGCTGCGGAGTCTGCTTAGCTAACATAGTCCAACATGTTCAAGAATGAGGTGACACCAATGAAACAGATACAAATACCAAAACGTCTGACCACGGCGCTGGTGAACTCCCTGACGGCAGGGGTAGTTCCGCGGGTCGGGCTGGAGCATATCGCCGTCGGGCGAAGAGCCGAGGTTGCTTCGATTCTGCAGGATATGGACAATATCGCAGAGGGAGGAGCGGCTTTTCGCTTGATTACCGGACGGTATGGAAGCGGCAAAAGCTTTCTGCTGCAAATGATCCGCAACTATGCGATGGACCGGGAGTTTGTAGTGGCGGACGGAGATTTGTCGCCGGAGCGGCGGCTTGTCGGAACTAAGGGACAAGGGCTTGCTACCTACCGTGAGCTTATGATGAACATGTCCACTCGAACGAGACCCGACGGGGGCGCTTTAGAGCCGATGCTGCAAAAATGGATCGCTTCGCTTCAGCAGGAGCAAATGCAGGCAGCCGGCTTGCGCCCCGGCGATCCGGCGCTGCATGAAGCGGTAGAGCTTCGTATTTTTGCGGTATGCAATGAGATGCAGAATCTGGTGCACGGCTTTGATTTCGCCAAAGTACTGGCCGCCTATTGGAACGGGGCCAAGCTGGGGGATGACGACCGGAAAGCGGCGGCGTTGCGCTGGCTGCGTGGGGAATACCCGACCCGGACGGAGGCGCGCAAAGAGCTCGGAGTTGGCGTCATCATTGACGATAACAATTGGTATGACTACATGAAATTATGGGCGGAGTTTGCGGTACGCATCGGGTATAAAGGGCTGCTGCTGTTTATTGATGAAGGCGTCAATTTGTACAAAATTACCAACAGCATTTCCCGTCAGAGCAACTACGAGAAGCTGCTCACAATGTTCAACGACACGATGCAGGGTAAAGCCGAATATCTCGGCATCTATCTGGGCGGGACGCCGCAGTTCGTCGAGGACGAGCGGAGAGGGCTGTTCAGCTATGACGCCTTGCGTTCCCGGCTGATGGATGGCCGCTACAGCAGCAGCTCGCGCCGGACGTATACCTCGCCGATTCTGAAGCTCGACATGCTGTCCCACGAGGAAATCCTCGTGCTGCTGCAGAAGCTGCGGGATATCCATGCCATGCATTTCGGCTATGAGACTCAGCTCGTGGATGAACAGCTAATAACTTTTATGCAGGCGGCAGTGAACCGGCTTGGTGCCGAAGAATTGTTGACGACCCGTGAAGTGATCCGGGATTTCATGGATGTGCTGCATATGCTGCACCAGCATGAAGAGCTTACGTTCAAGGAGCTGCTGGACGAGCGGGAACGGGAGTATGCAGCGAGCGCGGATCATCGCAAAAGCGGAACGAAGGACGAACTGGATGATTTTCTGGCGGAATTTGAGTTATGAGCGGATCTAGTCCTTTTTCCCGATTGGCGCCGTTTATTCAGGAATACATTTACCGGAAGCAATGGGACAGCTTGCGAGAGGCCCAAGTCGAGGCCTGCCGCGTGCTGCTCGATACGCCCCATCATCTGCTGATCGCCTCTGGCACGGCGTCGGGCAAGACGGAGGCGGCTTTTTTTCCAGCATTGACGGAGCTGTATCAGCAGCCCTCA
Source organism: Paenibacillus sp. YSY-4.3 (assembly GCF_054767475.1). Taxonomy (NCBI): domain Bacteria; kingdom Bacillati; phylum Bacillota; class Bacilli; order Caryophanales; family Paenibacillaceae; genus Paenibacillus; species Paenibacillus sp. YSY-4.3. Next base: position 875,894 of record NZ_BAABMC010000001.1, read on the forward strand.
GGGTCCGTCGGTATTCTCTATATCGGACCACTCAAGGCGCTGATCAACGATCAATTCGATCGCATTACGGAGCTGCTTCGGGAGGGGGAGGTTCCGGTATGGCATTGGCACGGTGACGTCTCCCAGGCAGAGAAAACCAAGCTGATGCAGCGTCCTTCCGGCGTCCTGCAAATTACGCCCGAGTCGCTGGAGGGGCTGCTCATGAACCGGCCGAATGCGATACCGGCCTTGTTCCATGATTTGCGGTACATCATGATTGATGAGGTTCATGCATTCATGGGGGCGGACCGGGGCATTCAGGTACTGAGCCAACTGACTAGGTTAGAGCGCATGGCTTCCTGTTCGCCAAGGCGAATCGGCCTGTCCGCCACGCTGAGTGATTACGAGGCCGCGGCCCGCTGGCTTGGAGCCGGAACCTCGCAGCCGGTCGAGGTCGTATCTCCACAGGGCGGGCGGAAGCTGAAGCTGTCGGTGGAGCACTTCTCGTTCCCGGACGCCCGGGACGAGCGAGAGGCCGAGCATTTGGAGCTGGCGAAGCAGAACTATTACAATTTTATTTATGATCACACGCATCGGAAAAAAGCACTCGTCTTCACCAACAGCCGCTCCGACGCCGAACTGACTACGCTGGAGCTGCGGCGTATCGCCGCGAAGCGGGAGGAGCGCGACGTATTCCACGTGCACCACGGCAGCATTTCGGCAATGCTGCGCGAAGAGACCGAAGCGGCTCTCCGATCCGGCCCGGGGCCGGCGGTGGCGGCAGCGACGGTGACGCTGGAGCTCGGCATCGATCTTGGCGAGCTGGAGCGGGTTATACAGCTCGGCGCACCGTACAGCTGCTCCAGCTTTGTGCAGCGGCTAGGGCGTTCCGGCCGCCGGGGCGACCAGGCGTCGGAGATGATGTTCCTCTGCGCGGAGGAAGAGGATGAAGAGGCTCAATTGCCTGCGCGAATGCCGTGGACGCTGCTGCGGGCGATCGCCGTCATCGAGCTGTACATCCGCGAGCGTTGGGTGGAGCCGTTGGATTTGCGGCGCAAGCCAGTCGGCGTGCTCTATCATCAGACGATGAGCACGCTTAAAAGCATCGGCGAGGCAGAGCCCGCCGAGCTGGCGCGGGCCGTGCTGACCCTGCCGGCTTTTCGCGGCGTAGAGCCGGAGGAGTTCAAGCGGCTGCTGCGATACTTGCTGCAGACGGACCATGTCCAGCAGACGGAGGAGGGTAACCTGATCATCGGGCTTGGCGGCGAGAAGATCGTAAACAACTTCCGCTTCTATGCGGTGTTCAAGGATGATGAGGAGCATGCGGTATATAACGGCTCGGAGGAGATCGGAAGCATCACGACCGTGCCGCCGCCGGGCTACTGTTTCACGCTTGCCGGCAAGCTGTGGAAGGTGGAGGAAGTGGACAGTAAGCACAAAGCTGTCTACGTCAAATCCTCCAAGGGCAAGGTGGATACGCTTTGGCTTGGTGCTGGTGGCGATGTCCATACGCGAGTGCTGCACAAGATGCGTCAGGTCCTGCAGGAACAGACGCTGTACCCATACCTTGCCCCCGGTGCGGCAAATCGTCTGGAACGAGCCCGCAGATTGGCAAGGGAAAGCGGGCTGCTGCGCAGTCCAGTTATTCCGGCGGGCGGCGATTCGCTGTTTATTTTGCCGTGGGCTGGGAGCAAGCAATTCCGTACCTTGGAGCGCCTTCTGAAGCATAATCTTGCCGAGCCGATGGGATTGCGTCAAGTTGTCCCGATGGAGCCGTATTATATGGTCGTTTCGGGAAGAGCGACCGCTGAAGAACTGTTCGCAGGCATACAATCTGAACTCTTCGCTGTCACGGATGCGGAAGCTTTGCTAGATGACGCCGAAGCGCCGTACTTGGGCAAGTACGATGAATTCGTGCCTCCTGAGCTGGTACGCCGCGCTTTTGCCGTGGACGGACTGGATGTGAAAGGGCTGGCCGCAGCGTTGGCTGCTCATGAATAGAACTAAACAGCAATAACCATAAAAAATAGCTCATATCCCCCCACACCCCAGTCTAAGACAAGAGCGATCTAGGACTGGGGTGTTTTGCCATAGGGATACATGCATTTAGTGCACAAATTTGATTTGGGCAGCCCTAGCGTAATTTAAAGGAGTGTACAACATGGAGGACCAATGGAGAATTGCTACTTATGATCCTGAGTGGAGAAGCAAGGCGTCGGTAACCATCATTTAATTTACGCCAATCGATATGAAGATGTATAATTGTGGAAGCAAGCTCTGACAACCATCACTCCAGCTTAAGATATGGGCTATCTATCCAGGGCTGGGCTTTTTTATTTTTAAGTGGGGGAGGCATTCTTGATGCGGAAAGTGCTTGTGTTGGGTTGTGCAGGCTCCGGGAAATCTACCTTCTCAACACGTTTAGGACATCTCACCGGACTTTCGGTCATTCATCTTGACTCGTATTATTGGAAGGCTGGTTGGATCGCAGCAACCGAAGAAGAATGGGATCAGACGATCGATGAATTATTGAACCATGATTCTTACATTATGGATGGAAATTACTCTAGAACCTTAAATAAACGGCTTATGGATGCAGATGTCGTATTTTATTTCGATTTTCCGCGTTTATTGTGCATCTATCGGGCGATTAAACGCAGGATCATTAATCACGGGCGAACGAGAGAGGATATGGCAGCAGGCTGCAAAGAGAAGATCGATTTAGAATTTTTGCGGTGGATTTGGAACTTCAGGACGAGAAACAGGGGCAAAATATTAGAAGCGCTTGATCAAGTAAAAGAACAAACGCAGGTCATTATTTTTAGAACAACTAAGGAAGTAAAGGAGTATCTGGCCGGAATGGAATCGACAAGGGGGAATGCTTGTGCTGGGAGATGATCTGAGGACACAGCTGCTTGTTAGACCTGCGCTGCACGAAGAGGCGCCAATTATTTTGGACTTATGGCAAAGTTCGGCTAGATGGCTCAATTCCAAAGGAATCTACCAATGGAGGCCGGAATATTTTAATACGGAACAATGAAATGGTCGGTACTTATATTTTGACATGGTCAGACCCGTTCATTTGGCAGGAGCTTGATAATGCGGAATCCGGGTACATACATAGATTTGCAGTTCATAGGGAATATCGGGGATTAGATATTGGAAAATATCTACTGGAAAGCGCTGAACAACAGATCAGACTTAAAGGCAAGTCATGGATCAGGCTCGACTGCATGGCGGAAAATCCAAGGCTTAATCAATACTACAGAGATTATGGATTTCAATATATTCGCAGAATCGACGGAGAGGGTTGGAGTGCCAATTTATATGAAAAGCAATGGCAGCATATATAAATTTATAGCTGTAATCGTGCTTTATAACGATGTAGGGAGGAATTCTAGTGACATCCAAATTAATAAGAGTGGGAACGATCTATCTTCCTGTTTCCGAATCCTACGCGTTCAGCAAATTGGTTTTGTACTAATCTAGGGGCAGAATTGGTTTTCCTAGACGATGGAAATAACCACGCCATCATTAATCTAGCGCATCAGAGTTTTATTTTGATCCTAAGCGAGCCGGGCTTGACTGCTAATTTTCAAACGATGAAGGACGGGTTGCTGTTTCCATTTATTCATTAATCCCCAAAAATATTGAAGGCAGGTGCTTCATGAAGCAAAACAAGTATGTTCGCTTGGCAGTTGCTGATGATGCCCAGGCTCTCGCTCAACTTAATTGTGAATTTAATGGCGTTGAAGCATTCCTCGCCGATATCGAGCAATGTTTGGCTAATTCAAGCGAAGTTGTAGCGATCGCGATCCTCAATGGTGAACCTGTTGGATTTGCTTGTGGTCAATCCTATCAATCATTTTGCTATCGTCAACCTGCAGGAGAAATAACTGAATTATATATCCGAGAAGGAGCAAGAAGACAAGGGTTAGCCGCTGAACTCATTCACAAGATCGAAGAAGAGTTGAAGCGGCGAGGCGTAGGAACAATCAAAGTTCTTACAGGACTGCGCAACGAGGCTGCAATACAGACCTACATCAAGTCGCATTACGCCAAAGAAGACGAAGTTGTTTTTCAAAAGAATATCTAACCTTACAGAGGAGTCGTTGAATATGAAAAATGCAGCACTCTTAGTAATAGACGTCCAAAATGCATTAGTGCAAGCTAAACCTTTTGAAATTGAGACCGTTATCAGCAATATACAAAGATTAATTTCAGTATGCCGTGAAAATAACGTAGAGGTCATTTATGTCCAGCATGATGATCCCGTCGGCGAGGAATTGGAGCCTAGTACGGAAGCTTGGCAAATTTACAGTGGAATAAGTCCGCTCGCAAATGAAACGGTGATCAACAAAAATTTCAATTCGGCTTTTAAGGGAACAAATTTAAAAGAATATTTAGATAGCAAGGGGATCAAGCAATTAATAATTACAGGGATGCAAACAGAGTATTGTATAGATACAACTCTTAAGGCAGCTTTTGAGCACGGGTTTCAAATGATTATCCCAGAGAAAACAAACACGACCTTCGATAATGGGGATTTATTAGCCGGCGATTTATATCGCTTCTACAATTTTAATATTTTTAAAGGCCGTTTTGGGATCGTAGAAAACATTGCAGATACAATAAGCAGAATCAAAGATCAAGGATGTTAATCAAAAGTGAGGGAATGTAATGAATCAGGATTTTTTAGCTTCGCATATCAAACGGACTAACCGCAACCTGTTAATTTCCATCGTTTTAATGATTGCACTCTTAATTGCTATGATTTCGCTTGGAGGATTAAGGGCAGTAGTACAAATGCTTGAATATTTGAAAAATGGCGATTGGTTTTATTTATTGCTTGATTTGGGGTCTGTTGTATTGCTATTAGCAGGACTTATGCTTTCAGGACTAGCATTGGTGCTTACGGGCAAGCTTCTCATCAGAATTTTTAAGGTACAGCATCACCCAATACATAAAGCGGCTGTAATCTACGGACAGTTTAATGATGTCTCATATTACATATCCAGCGAGCTATCCCATCCTGGAACTAAGACATATAAAGAATTAATTATCACAGAGAATTGGATTATAAAAATCACTACGTTTGGCTTGAATATTCTTAAAATAGCTGATGTGGTATGGGCATACAATTCAGTCACCAAACATGAACAAGGCCTGATTGGGCCGGGAGTAGCTGCCGCGCCAACCGAGGTGGCAAAAACGTTTAGCGTAATGATCCATTCGAAAAACCCTATTTTACCGAAGCTGAGAATTAGCAGGACGCATGAACTGGACACCGTCGGGCATAGCGAGCAGAATGCGGTTGAAGGGGATCGGAAAAGAAATCTGATGCTGAATATTCTAGAAGATTTGGAACAAAGGCATCCGAATGCCGTTTATGAGTACTCCAGGGAGCTTGAGGAGCTATGGTCCAAGGATAAAATGCTTTTTATAAGGAGTGCCGGATTCACTGTCGAATAGAACTACATATCAATGAAAAAAGTATGGATCAAATATCGGTCACTAACTCTATCAGGAGTTCACGAGCGGGAATGCAGTGGATACAATTCTAAGGAATTTATGAATAGGCAGCAAGCTATGCTGCCTTCAGATTTACCGGGAAAATAGTAGATATTACAACATGGTTTTGATGGGAAAATAGACGAAACGGTGGATAGGAGGCTTAAGTTGGAATATTCAGAGCGGTTTGTATATTCCGCAAATCCAACTGAATTTGCTCATTTATGTTGTAGGGATGGTACAGACCGCGATCCATCATGTAAGTGAGGATCGTTTCATGAGTGTCGATGGCTTCCTCCAATTGTTTCATCAACACTGTTTTGATTTCAGGGGTTACACATTCTGTAACGGCCATTGCATAGTTTTTAACCCCACTTTTAGCGTTGATAAGCAAGTCCATGGCAACAACTTCATCCGTTAGTTTATTCATTCCTGTAATATATTCTATGATTGGATGCATTTTTTATCCTCCTTGCTGAGATTTTGACAGCAGTCCGTTCAATTCCTCGAGCTGCCGCGTGGATATTAGAACGTCATGTTCCAATATTTGTTTCAGCTCAGGATCCGACACAAGAGCTTGCATCAACTTGGTTTTAGTCATGCAGACCGTTTTAAAGGCTGTCATTTCATGCACTTCCAGCGTTTCGTGTAAAGCATATGATCCATTCATTTGATTTCCTCCTGTTACAAAAAGAGCTCACGGCTTCAATATCACTTTGATGCAATGGTCTGTCTTCGTGTCAAATATCTCGTATCCGCGCTTTGCTTCACTTAGCGGGATCACATGAGTTACGATATCGCCTGGATTCACCTTGCCAGATGTAATCAGCTCATACATATATGGCATGTAGTGAATAACCGGGGCTTGTCCGGAACGAATGTTGATGTTGCGCTGCATGATGTCTCCAAGAGGGAACCCATTATAACGTCCGCCGTACACGCCTGTAATTTGGATCGTTCCGCCTTTGCGGACCGCTTGAGAGGCGATAACCACGGGGCTCATCGTTCCGCCCTGCAGCTTCAAGCCGCTTGCTAGAAATTCAAGATCGTTCATTTTTCCATCCATCCCGGCCGCATCAATCACGACGTCGGCTCCGCCTTGGGTGATTTCCTTGAGATGACCGCCAACATTTTGCTCATGTTCAAAATTGATAATTTCCACGTTGTTCGTCCGTTTCGCATGCTGTAGGCGGTAATCGACGTAATCGACAGCGATTACCCGCTTCGCTCCTTTCAGCCAGGCAAACTTCTGAGAGAGAAGTCCGATCGGTCCACAGCCAAGCACGACGACCGTGTCCCCGTTTTTCACTCCAGCGTTATCAACACTCCAGTATGCCGTTGTCATCGCATCGGCAATCAAACAAAGCTTCTCATCAGGTTCTTCACAATTCTCAGGAATCTTGAAGTGTGTGAAGTTAGCGTAGGGAACGCGTAAGTATTCAGCTTGTCCGCCAGGGTAGCCGCCAGCCGAATCGGAGTAGCCGAAGTAAGCCCCAATTTCCCCGTTTTCATTGGAATTGTCACATTGGCTTTCCAGCTGGTTTTGACAGTAAAAACATTCACCGCAGGCGATATTGAATGGAATGATGACCCGGTCGCCTTTCTTTAACTTAGTAACACCAGGACCGACCTCTTCCACGATCCCCATAGGCTCATGCCCGATGATGTAATTTTCCTTCAGGTTGGGGATCATTCCGTGAATAAGGTGAAGATCAGATCCGCAAATGGCAGTACTGGTCATTTTTATGATCATATCGTCTGATTTCTCGATTTTGGGATCCGGCACATCTTTGACGGCAATATTTTTAATACCCTGGTAAGTTACGGCTTTCATGCATGATCTCCCTCCATGTGCTGATCTGGCGTCCGATCAAACATTCCGATTCTCCGCGTATCTTCAGGAAATAAATCCATTTGTCCAATCATGACCGTAGTATTCGCCGAAAGCATATCCAATTGGTATTGTTCGTTTAACTCATAAGGATGAAACCACTTTTTGCGTACCATAAGATCGGTAATTTCTTGATGCATAGCGATACCTTGCCTCAGTTGGTTGCGCAGCAATGCTCTTGCATCCGGGGATACCGTTTCTGTAAGGGCTGTCGCGGTAATCTTTACTCCTTCCTTAATGCGCATTAGGAAGTCCACAGCAAAGGTCGTATCCGCCATTTCCGGCATATTTAGTGCGTTGATCGGATCTAAATAATCTTGATTCATAGGAGTTCTCCTTTAATTTAATATAGGAGTGGGGCGGTTTTTAGGGATGGGCGCTTGGAATGGGGCCTTTGCATAGATCGTTTGCAGATCAGCAATGGCTTGCGTGGATTGTTCAACGTCTTTTTGCATTAAGTCTTTAAGCTCTTGGTCAAAAACAAGGCCTTGCATCAGCTTAGACTTGGCCAAGCAGAGTGTTTTGAAATTAAGCATTTCGTGAATCTCCATTGCCTCATGAGATGCCAAGGCTTGTATATTCATAAGCCATCATTCCTCCATTCCGTTTTATTCATCAGGGATAGCTTCTCCCGAATCTATTTTAGTTATGCTTTAAACTTTTATGCTGCAATCGTGCCGTGGATTAAGATTTTTGGAAGTGTTGTGATAGGGAGGATATTTATTTGTATTATGTGTAGCGTAAACAAAAAAAGCCGGCACAGGATGTGTACCGGCTTTAACATTTTTTATTTGCATTAAAATAAGCGCCTGTGTTATGATAGGAGCGCTATTTGTGTAAATTCCATTAAATTAGACAAAGTTATCTCATCTTACTTACACTTTAATCTTATCACGATAATCACTGGTTTGTCAAATGTCCTTTTGTATCCCCATTCTAAACTGGAAAAGGAGTGTGTTCACAGGAATGATGAACGCGAAGGATTGGCAGCAGGAACAGGAACGGCTGGATATCGTTACGCAAAAGCTGCGGGCGAGAATTACCGAATTAGAGCCGGAGGTCGCTCAACTGGGTGAGCAGGCAACGGATATCCGCAAACGGTTCTGGGAGGAAGTTACGGTCAACACAAGCACGCACGAAGATTTCGAAGAAACCTTCTTCACGATTAGACAGCAAGTTTCGGTGTCTGAACGGGAGCGCAGCCACCAACGGCTAATACAGCAATGGAAGAGTATGAACCGTCTGCTGCCATCACCTTATTTCGGACGCATCGATTTTCAAGAAGATGGCCAGAACTTCAGTGAGGAAGTTTATATCGGCTTATCGTCCTTCATGGATGAAGACGGAATGAGCTTTCTAATATATGACTGGCGTACACCAATTGCGAGTTTGTATTATGATTATCCTCCAGGAATGGCTTCCTATGAAACGCCGGGCGGACGCATTACAGGGGTAATGACGCAAAAGCGGCAGTATCAGACCCGCGATGGGAAGCTCCAGAATTTGTTTGACTCGAGTTTAACGATCGGCGACGAATTGCTGCAGCAGGTGCTGGGCAAAGGTGCGAATGCACAGATGAAGAGCATCGTGGCAACGATTCAAAAGGAGCAGAATGCGATCATCCGCGATGACAAGAGCCAAATGCTAATTGTGCAGGGAGCGGCCGGCAGCGGGAAGACTTCTGCGGCGCTACAGAGGGTAGCATACTTGCTGTACAAACACCGCGAGCGACTTAAAGCCGACCAAATTGTACTTTTCTCGCCTAATCCGATGTTCAACAGCTATGTGTCTACCGTCCTTCCGGAGCTCGGCGAGGAGAATATGCAGCAAACGACGTTCCAGGAGTATCTTGAATATTGGCTTGGATCCACGCTGCATATAGAGGACCCTTTTGATCAGATTGAATATGTGTTGACGGAAGAATCAACGCAAACGTATAAGGCCCGGCTAAGTGCGATTCAATATAAAGCGTCTGAAGTTTTCCTCCGTGCTCTGCAAAGCTATACGCTGTGGCTCGGGCGGGAAGGAATGTTATTTAACAGCATTCGTTTTCGGGATCGCGATTTGATCACAGCAGAGCAAATGAAAGCGAAGTTCTATAGCTACGACCCTTCTATTCGCTTAGTAAATCGCATCGTTCTTTTGCAAGAATGGCTGCTGCAGGAGCTGGCATTGCTTGAGCGCAAGGAGCGGGATGAGCTCTGGGTACAGGAGGAACTCAATTATCTCGACAACGAACAGTACGCCGAAGCTTATAATGCCCTGCATAAAGAGGAGAGTGTCTTTCATTTTGCGGAGCAATATGAAGAAGTGTACAGCCTGCTCAAGAAGAACCAGCAAGAGGACGACACGTTTGATTTTGCCCAGCAGGAGGAGGAATATTTGCGCCGTATGATCGTAAAGGCACACTTCAAACCGCTAAGACGGAGTGTGAAGCGCTTGATGTTTGTGGATGTGCTTGGACTGTACGGCCAGCTTTTCAGCGATGATGCCACGTATCGGGAGATGACGAATGAAACAGAAGTACCTGAGCTCTGGCCGGAAATTTGCAAGCAAACCAAGGAGAAGCTGGATCGGCTCGAACTGTTCTATGAGGATACAACCCCATACTTGTATTTAAAAGAACTTATTGAGGGTACTCGAACAAACACGGAAGTGCGGCATGTGTTCGTGGATGAGGGTCAGGATTATTCCATGTTTCAATTTGCATTTCTCAAAAAGCTGTTTCCTCGTGCCCACATGACGGTGCTCGGTGATTTCGGTCAGGCCATCTTCGCTCACGCAACTGATCTGCATCAGGCTGATTCACCACTGATTCAGCTCTATGGCGAGGCCGAAACGAGCCGGATCCTCCTTGTTCGCAGTTATCGTTCAACCCGTGAGATTGTGGAATTCACCAAGCCACTTTTGCCGAACGGCGAGGAGAAGCGGGCGGTGCGAATGGCAGCAGACCTTGCGGCGCTTCAGGCCGAAGGCTTAGGCTCCATCGCTGTCATTACGAAGACCGCGAGTGAGAGCAGGGATGCTTATGAATCACTAGCGGCCCAGGGATGTCAGGCACTGCGCCTTATTACAAAGAAGACGTCATCCTTCGAGAAGGGAATCATGATCATTCCCGCTTATCTCGCTAAAGGCGTCGAGTTCGATGCCGTGCTAATTTACGATGCCTCTTCCCAGGTGTACTGCCGGGAAAGCGAACGCAAGCTCTTTTATACAGCATGTACGCGGGCCATGCATCGGCTTCTGCTTTATACGACAGGGGAGTGTTCGCCCTTTATTCAAGCGCTGGATAGGACTTTGTATGAGGTGGAGCAATAAGGATTTGATAAGCTAGACCTGATGCAGGCTTTCCGGGTTCGATCCTCCTTGGCTCTAATAACAAAGAAGCACTGCAACCATCAGGTTGTGGTGTTTTTTTGCATACCATTGCGGGACGAAACCTCTGACTTCATTCTACACTATGCTCATTGTCCCTACAGCGTTTAATCGCTCCTAACCGCCGCTAAAAGTTCATATTTTCACCAAATAGAAGCGTCCGTATTGTTACGTTATTGGAGATCAAATTGGTAGCCAGAACGAGTACCGAGGGCTAGATCGCGCGTAAAATAACAAAGTGGACAAGCAAGCCCCCTTTAGTTCTAACGGTTACCATTGCCGTTAATCCGCGGATTTTCCACTTTTTGAGAATCTAACGGTTGTATATGCGGCTATTCTAACATTTTTTAGTATGTTGCGATGAATTCGGCGCAAATAACGTGGATTACAATCGTTAGAACATCGAAGTGTTCATTTTCGACTGATTAACGGCTGTGGCAACCGTTAGAAACCCACTTGGAAACACTCGCCACCCGCTTATCACATAACGAAAAGTTGCATAGAAAAGTGATGGGGCATTTGGTTGGTATAAGTGTGCAAAAAAACTTTAACATTGATAAAAAAACCGAATGAGGGAATAACAAGAGAAATGGTGTACAAGAATTAAATGAGGGATACAGGTGGAAAAGAATCATATTCTGATTGTCGAAGATGAAGAGAAAATTGCCCGATTATTGGAGTTAGAGCTAGCGTATGAAGGATACCAAATTGGGAAAGCACATGATGGTACTGAGGGATTGTTAATGTTTCGCGAACATGCTTGGGATCTAGTATTGTTGGATGTCATGCTCCCTGGAGTCAGCGGAATTGAGGTACTTCGCCGTATCCGGTCCGGGGATCAGAATACTCCGGTTATTTTACTGACAGCAAAGGATTCGGTTGAAGACAAAGTATCCGGCTTAGATTTAGGCGCAAACGATTATATCACGAAACCGTTTCAAATTGAGGAAGTATTAGCACGAATACGAGCAACATTAAGATTGCATCATAAACAAGAGAGTGTTGATTTAGACCAAGAATGGCTTCAGGTTGCCGATTTAAAATTGAGCGCAGTGACGAGAGAAGTAATAAGGGGGGAGGATTCAATTGAACTGACTCCTCGTGAATTTGATCTGCTCGTTTTTTTGATGAAGAACTGCCGCCAAGTGCTTAGCAGGGAGCAGCTCCTAAATGGAGTCTGGGGATATGATTACTATGGAGATACGAATATTGTTGATGTTTACGTCCGCTATTTGCGTAATAAAATCGACAAGCCCTATGATCTGGCGTTAATTCATACCGTTCGGGGCGTAGGCTATGTAATGAGGGATTCACGATGAAGCTTAGAAGTAAAATTAATCTGTATACTACCGTTATATTTGTGTGCCTACTAATTCTGATAAATGGTGCAATCTATTTCTCATTTAGCCGCATGATGTATAACCATGAATTAGATCGGGCTAAGGAGGAAGCGGTAAAAACGAGCAAGGGGATTCAAGCGGGATCATCGGTTCCTCCTCAAGCATTGCTGCGCGCTTATGTGCCGATTAATGGCATGCTTCGGATCGTTAAGTCAGATGGTACATCGATTGCTGCAGTCACAGCTTCTGACGAGCAAGATCTTCTTGATCTTCCGATTAAATATCACCGCGGAGAACTACGGAAAATAATCAAATATAAAGGAGTTCCCTATGCCTTCATTTCAATTCCTACGATATGGGCTACCGGTGAAGTAACGGAATTACAAATAACAGAAAATTTGCAGTCAACCGCAACGATACTAAAAACGCTTCAGGTCGTATTTATCTTGGTAACTTTGGCTGCTACAATTCCCGTCCTTTTATCAACTCGGCTGTTGAGCAATTTTATTATACGGCCCATTTCCTCCATGATTCTTACAATGCGGGAAATTCAGAAAAGCGGTCAGTTCAAACGAATTTCTCTTCCCAAACAATCAAAGGACGAACTCTATCAACTAGGGAATACCTTTAACGATATGATGGATCTGCTTGAGGCCAATTATGAAAAGCAAGAACGGTTTGTTGCAGATGCTTCCCATGAGTTGAAAACACCCCTGACAGTCATTGAGGCGTATGCAAGCCTATTAAAACGCAGAGGGCACAAGGACCCGAAGTTATTCGAAGAATCCGTGGAAGCCATCCATTCCGAAGCGAAACGGATGATTGACATGACGCAGCAACTGCTAATACATGCAAGGCTGGATGAGAAATGGAATGTTGAAATCCAACTCATTTCCTTGCCAGAACTTGTGGAAGCTTCTGTGCGATCGTTCCGCGAAGGCTATAAACGGGAAATAAATTTGGATATAGAATCTGCTGTGACCGTAAAAACAGATCCGCAAAAATTAAAACAATTATTATATATACTAATGGATAATGCACATAAATATAGTGAAGCTCCTGTCCATGTAATTGTAAGGACAGAACATCAAAAGGCTTTCATTGAGATTATCGATCAGGGGATCGGTATCCCATCTGCTGAGATAGATAAAGTGTTTGATCGCTTATATCGGGTGGATAAGGCGAGAACAAGAAGGACAGGCGGATATGGCCTTGGTCTGCCGCTTGCGAAAGAAATTGCAACTGCTATAGGTGCTGATATTCGATTAAACAGTGTTGAAGGCCAAGGCACAATAGCTCAGATATGGCTTGAAATGAGGTAACACTCAGAGCTTTCTCATCAAATTCTTAGTTTGTTATTATGATTGTGCTCATTTTCGAAGGTTAAGATATAAATATCTTCAAAGGAAACAAAAAAATATAAATTTGGAGGAATTTCAAATGCTATACGATATAAAATTAAAAGCATTGTTTAAAAACCAAGTCCATGAACGTAAGCAATTTTCGTTGAAGTTTAAAGGAGATAGCTATCAAGGGATTTTTCATGATGGGAAAATTCAGTGGTTTCACCCACAACCTCAAAAAAAGCTGGAAGAAGTTGAGTCTAAGGTTCATGAACTGCTATCAAATCGCATGGGAAATAAATAATGAAAACCAATCATGTATTGTTTGGGGTGAGGTGACAATGATGAAAATTAGTAAATGGAAAAAAATCAGTGTAACTGCAGCAGTGTTGCTCCTTGTTGTTCTAGCGAGCTTCCAGCTGGGGAAATTGATTTCGTTTGCCAGTCCTGTATCGGCGGATGAAGCTAGTAAGCTGATTAAGGAAAGATATAGCGGAAATATAGTTAACGTAATCCAGCGTGATAATAAATATGAAATTACGATTGAATTGGATACAGGAACCTATGTAGTAGAAGTGAATCGAACGACTGGAGGGGTTGATAACCTAACAAGAACAAATCAAAATAATTTGCCAAATCCAAAGGAAAAGACAGAAGCGGAAATTAAAGATCAGATCCTCACGAAGGAAGATGCAGCTCGAATTGCTTTACAAAAAGTAAATGGCAAGGTAGATGATATTGATCTTGAACAGTCAGATGGTTTAACTTATTTCCTTGTTGAAGTTGAACGAGAGCATGCCAAGGATGCAACAGTCCAAATTAATGCGATCTCAGGAGAAGTGATGTCGATTACTTGGGAAGATTAGTTTCTATTCAGACTTTCTCATCAAGTTCTCAGTTTATTATTACGATTGTACTCATTTTCAGAGATTAAGATATAAGTATCTTCAGAAGAAACAAAATAGATTAGGGAGGAATTCAAATGCTATACGAAATTAATATAAAATCTATGTTTAAAAACCAAATCCATGAACGTAAACAATTTACGGTGAAGTTTAAAGGAAATAGTTATCAAGGGATTTTTCATGAGGGGAAAATTCAGTGGTTTAATCCGCAGCCGCAAAAAAAGGTAAAAGAAGTTGAATCTAAAGTTCATGAACTATTGTTAACGCGCATTGAAAATAAACAACGTCAATCCATATAAGGACTACCATGGTTTGGTAAATCACTGTATAATCATGGAAGCAGCCTAAACAACAATGCCCCAGCCTAAAGAGATGGTCGGGGCTTTTTTGTGCACATTATAGAGTAACCAAGCTGAGGGGTGGCTATCCTCACAATAAAAGATCTTTCTTAGCCGCATATCGGAAAGGATGGATTCGGAGCAAAGTTTGAGAACGTGATCTATTTATAACTTGGACCATAGAGGGGGATGCGGGGAGACTAAATGATGATTAATTACTTAATAACCAGCTTTGTTTTGACCATGATTATTCATACCGCAGAAACGCTGTCTTATTCTTTAAGGTATGCCGGAGTGAAAATAAACAAAATAGCCGTTGCACTGTCCTTAACGGGGATTATGGTACTGGTCTCGCGAACGGCGAACTTGATCCAAGCTCCGCTAACCGCGAAGTTTATTGATTTTGCTAGGACGGATCCTTCGTTTAACGTGCTTCAATATCTTAGAATCATCCTGATCGCGGCTTCGGTCGGGACATTCCTGGCCATTGTTCTTTTTCCTACGTTTGTGAACATTTGGGGGAGAGTGATCTCGAAGCTGGAGGTCGCGGGTTCGCTGCCGCGGCTGATTTCCAGTGTAACGATAGCCCAGCTCCGGAATACGAAGCGCTATATTACAAAGCCGACGTTTCGTTTGCGGGAGTTTAGATATTTGGGCATTTCCAAAAGGTTTATTCTCTTAAACATTATCGTAACGGCAATTTACACCGTTGGCGTACTCTCATCCTTATATGCGGCCCACTTGGTTCCTGAATTAAGTACGACGGCATCACAATCATCAGGTTTGATAAATGGAATCGCGACGATCCTGTTAACCATATTTATAGATCCCCAAGTAGGTTTGATAACGGACCGGGCCCTTAACCAGGAAAAGTATAAAGAGCAGTTGGGGAAAATATATATGCTGCTTATGACGTCGCGTTTCCTAGGTACGCTGGCTGCGCAAACTTTGCTTCTGCCGGCATCCTATTTCATATGCAAGGTCATCCAGTTAATCTAGGCAAGGGGCCAGTCCGACGAGCGGATTCGTACCCTTTAGCTGTTTTGAGAAGCTTGCTCTTCTTTGGGTTCCCAGGCTACGACATGTTTTGTATGACTGATTTTCTCATAAAAAAGCTGTGACTCCCTGCGGATGGCCGAAATGACGACGTGGATAAAGAAAGCTACACCAAGCGCAAATACAACAAGGACAATCAATACGGTGATAACCGAAGAGGAATACTCGTCTAAATTGGAGGAAATTTGGTTCAATCCAAAGATCAACCAATAGAGAATGCCATAACGAACAACAAGTGAAGACAAAGAAATTTTTGGGTTCGGTCCCGTTCGGATTAACCGGATTCGCACCATCCATTTGCCGAACGTAAATCCGCCTGTCAAATAAGGGATCAGCATAAAATAGATTCCTGACGAGAGCACAAATGAAAGCGTCAAGTGGAAAGTATGATCCAACATGTTCTGCAGGAATGACCACAGCCAGAAGTCGATGAGATAGGCTACCCCTCGCCTGATAAAAGTAACGCGCTTGGCAGCAGGATCTACATCTGCGTCTAGGCGGTCGACCTTTGGCAGTAGGCTCGTAGTCCAGTCGGCGCAGAGTACTCCAATGATGCCTCCTAACGTATTCATTAATAAATCATCAACGTCAAATACACGATAAGGGTGTTTGTAGATCCCGTATAAGCCTGTTAACTGGGTCAGCTCGAAGAACAGAGAGAGCAGGAAAGTGAGCGTAACGCAGCGAAACCATCCGAGACGATAATAATATCGTAGTACCCATCCGAAGGGAACGGTCAGCAAAATATTGAACAGAACCTGTAGAACAGCCCGCTCCTTAAGCAAGTGCAAGTAGGTCGCCGGATTGCTTATGACGATGGACGTTTCCTTCAGAATGTCGCGGATGAAATTTAGCGGAATCAGTTGAAGTCCTCCCGAGGCCATAGGAATATTATTCCTTGCAACGGGAAGTGGCAGTATAACGAGAAAAAAAGCATTCATTAAATACAGCAGAAATAAATATTTAATGATTCCCCTGTATTTATTGATATAGCCATGCTTGCGATATTGCACAATGAGAAATGGCAGCGTAAATAAGAACGCGGCAAAAGGAAAGGCGAGAAAAGCGTACTTAATCGGGAACAAATAGGATTGAAGCATAAAGCACCTGCCAATTGTGTAATTTAGAATTACGATTTAGTACGAATATGATCTCCTGTCGACCTGTATAATATTTAGCTTTTTCGTAATACCATCCCTATAAAAATGGGGCTGTCCGAATCGATTTCATTCGGAACAGCCCCATTTCTTGCGGCTTTATTTGACTGTAACCTTTAAAATATCGCTTTTCGTAATACCGCTGTTGTTTTCCAGTTCTACCTGGTACTCATACTCTCCGGCGGCTTTGCCTTCGATCTTGGTCACCGCCGACTGTGCATGCGGAG
Source organism: Paenibacillus sp. YSY-4.3 (assembly GCF_054767475.1). NCBI lineage: Bacteria > Bacillati > Bacillota > Bacilli > Caryophanales > Paenibacillaceae > Paenibacillus > Paenibacillus sp. YSY-4.3. Next base: position 893,016 of record NZ_BAABMC010000001.1, read on the forward strand.
TAGAAGCTGCCAGAGCCTGGGTATCGATAAGAATGCCATTCTCGTAAAGGCGATAAACGGTTGCATTCGTGCCCCACCATAAATTCATCGTCAGTTGGTAGCTGCCGTCGCCGTCCCAATTGTCATCGGAAAGTACCGGCTTGGCTGGTGCTGCATGCTTAACGGTAACGGTTCTTGCTTCACAGGTGGCCGTACCGAATTTATTGGTAAGTTCACAGGTGTAGGTATAGGTTCCGTTTGGCCTACCCGTAATTTCCGTCGCCGCCGTTTGGGCGGAAGGAGAATCGTCCGTCAGCTTCTGCGTATCGATCAGTTGCCCGTTCTCGTAAAGCTTATACTCACTGCCGTTATTTCCCCACCACATGTTCATAGTGATCGTATAGTCGCCGTCCAGCAGGCCGGTATCGTATCCGTTATTATCGGTTAATACCGGCTTGCCAGGTGCTCCAGCAGCTTTAATCGGCTCCTCCGGTTCGTTAGGTGCCCCTACGTAAGTGATCAGTGGGGCTTTAGGCTGCTCCATGCCTTCTCCTAGGAAGAAGCCCGGATGCGGCGGCTGGTTGTAGGCAACGTTCTGCCAGGCGACCGCAAGGCGATATACCGGATCATGCATCAATGTGCGAAGCTTGTACTCCGTCGGGTCTACCGTGGTGTAGACGCGAAGCTCGGTGCTATCCTCGGATCGCCAGATGACCTCTTCTCGCCAGTCGCCGAACAGATCGGCCTGCAGAGAAGGATTTCCTTTCGTGTAGTTGTTCGATAAGGTGCCTTCAGCCGTCAGCAGGTTGATCGTCGTCTTGTTCTTGTAATCCCATTTATCGATCGTGCCTGTACCCGTTTTAGTAACATTATTCCATCTATGGTCGAGCAGCTCACGAAGAAGGTCTCCATCCCACCAGATGGCGAAGTTGGCGGAGGACGGGATCTTCTCGCTGATTAACTCGCCTCTTGCACTATAAAGCCCTGTAATCGGAATATGCTCCTCGTTCGTAATTGTCGACGCCCATGCTTCTTCGCCCGGATAATTTGGATCGATATCGGCGGTCATGCCTCTACCGGTATCCTTGCCCGTAAATACGCCCCATAGGATTTCGCCGGTGGCCGCATCATGCATCTCCAGTCCGTATTTGGCACCCGTGCTCTCATGAACCCCGAATACCTCAAGTCCAGGACGAGTCGGGTCGAGATCCCCGAAATGCAGGGCATCGCCATGTCCAAGCTCCGTGCTGTACAAAATCTTGCCATCATCATCAATCGTAATTGCGCCAAAGATGATTTCATCCTTGCCGTCGTTGTCCACGTCGCCGACCGACAGGTTGTGGTTGCCTTGGCCGACATAACTTCCATTGCCTTCATCATTCGTATCAAAACGCCACTGCTTCGTTAATTTGCCGTCCTTGAAGTTGTATGCGACCAGAACGGTACGAGTATAGTAACCCCGGCTGAAAATAACGCTAGGATGCTCTCCGTCCAAATAGGCCACAGCGGCCAGGAAGCGGTCGACCCGGTTGCCGTACGTGTCGCCCCATGCCCCCACATCTCCGCGCGGTGGGTCATATGGGACGGTAGACAATTCAGCTCCGGTCTTGCCGTCAAATACGGTGAGGAACTCGTCGCCAAGCAGAACGTAGCCTGAGCTGTTCCTATGATCCTTAGAGGCATCGCCAATAATCTTGCCTTGGCCATCGACCGTTCCGTCAGCCGTCTTTAGCACGACCTCGGCTTTGCCGTCTCCGTCCAGGTCATAAACTAGGAACGGGGAATAATGCGCTCCGGCCCGGATGTTATGGCCAAGATTAATGCGCCATAGCCGCGTTCCGTCTAACTTATAAGCATCCAAATAGACGATTCCGGTATATCCGCTCTGCGAATTATCCTTGGCATTGGAAGGCGACCACATCAGTACGATTTCATAGACGCCATCACCGTCCAGATCACCGACGCTGGCATCATTGGCAGTATACGTGTAGGGTTGGCCGTCTTTAGTATAAGCATCAGCCGGTTTTTGCAGCGGGATTGAAAGATACTGCTGCTGCCATACGCCGAACTCGCTGCTGGCGTCTTTTTCCTTGCCGCCGATGACCGTCGTTATTTTATATTTGGATTGCTCATTTCCCTTTGTATCCACGAAATTCGTGCTGTCCGAGATCGGTTCTTTATTCACTTTGATTCCGTCACGATATATGTTGAAAGTGATATTGTCCGGATCCAGCCCGAGCATTCTCCAGCCGATGTAGTTGCCGTCCTTCGTCTTTACTGCAACAGGAGCGCGATCCAAATACTCCATCTCACGGTACAGCGTCGTTACCGCCTCCGTCTTCAGCATATCCGACATCTCGGAGATGCCTCCAGCATTGACCGATGCGACTTTATAGTAATAAGGAATTGTCGTAAGTACGGTCGCATCCGTATAAGAGGCCGTTTTAGTTTTTCCTATAAGCGTGTACTCGCCATCCGCTTTAGCCGCACGATAGACATGATAGAACCGAGCCTCATCAACGGCATCCCAGGCGATGGTAACATCATTCTTATGGATGGCCTGAACGCTCAGCGCTGTCGGCACAGGAGCCAGCGGCTGGCTGGAATCGACCATGGCTACAGTTACCCCGTTCGATGGAATGGATTCAAATCCGCCATGATCCATCGAGGTTACGCTGTATACATAGGTCAGGCCTACATCCGCCGTTGTGTCGGTGAATGAGGTGTCGGTCGTTTCCCCGATCAGCTCCGGATGGGCAGCCCCTTCGGTTTGGCGGTAAACCTGATATTTGGCAGCATCCGTTGCGCTTGCCTGCCAGGATAGCTTTGCGGTGACAGGATCGCTCGCCAGTTGCAGTACATCCAACTGGAGCGAATCCGGCGCAAGCAGAATAGGTGTGATCTCCAGACCGTTGAGATGCGCTGTCTGCCCGCTGAAGACCAGGTTCATTTGCCCATCGGTCACCGCAATCTGGTTGAAGACTTTCTCGGCGATATTTTCTTTGCCGGAGGAGACTGTGCCGTAATCTTTTCCTTCGATATTGACATCGGTTCGCGTCGAGCCGATCCAATCTCCCGTATAAGTCTTGACGGAGTAAGAACCGTTCGGCAAATCGACCTTGAATTCATAGCTTCCGCCAAAATAGATGACGAAATCCCGGCGCAGTGCGTCCGTTGCATTTCCGCGATCCCGATCGTCCATGCCCGCGCCCCTGGTTAGCCCGTAACCGCGCTCGGGCGTATACAGTGTTTGGCGATTTACCTCCGTATAGCCTTCGGCCACTGGGGCGCCAACTGGACCGAAATCGTATTTGTATTGGGCAGATTTCGTTCCAATGCGAATTTCATCCGAAGGCTCGGATTCTCCCCGGCCATTAACGGCAGTAATGCGAACGGTATAGGCTGTGCCCTCTGTCATGCCGCTGATCGTAATGGAGGGAATCGTTGAGGTCCCGATCATCTTGTAGGCTGACTCCGGCTCCGTGGCCAGTTTACGGTAAACTTTGTAGATTTCTGCTGATTCGGCGGCACTCCATTTCAGGACTGCACCAGCATTGCTAATGCTGCCTGCTGTCAGACCTTGCGGCTTGGCTGGCACATGGTCAGGCTGCTCGATCTCCTTCACATAACCCGAGAGCGGCATTAATCCGAGCTGCTGTATTCCGCCGGCAACGAGTTTGGCGATTTGGATTGCGCCGTATTCCTGGAAGTGAGTGTCGTCTGCAGACCCATTAGGGAACGCTTGATAGACGCCCGGATCTACGTGCAGAAATGCGGAACGGGCTGCTTCCGGCCCAATGGAGTCGTAGTATGCAACGCTTAACGCACTTAAGTCGACGAGCTCCACATCAAACTCATTCGCAACTTCCTTCATCGATTTCACGTATTCGGGGAAGCTGACATTGAACTTGCCTGTAGCTGCGTTGAAATCCCTGCGGCCAACAGGGGTAATAAGAATAGGGATAGCCCCGCGCTGCTTTGCACCAAGAACATAGGATTTCAGATAGATTTTGAAATCCTCGGGCGAGGTATAACGCTCAGGTCTGCTAATCGTTGCGTCGTTATGGCCGAATTGGACAAGCAAATAATCACCGGGCTTAATCGCCCGCAGAATTTCGTCCAGTCTGCCTTCATATACAAATGACCTTGAGCTGCGGCCGCCGATGGCGCGATTATCGATGCGGACATCGTCCGTAAAGTAGCGGCCGAACATCTGGCCCCAGCCTGCCTGCGGCTGCCAATAAGGGTCGTACGTTTGAACCGTTGAATCGCTGGCGAGATAAACGACCGGTTGATTGCCTGGCACACGATCCAGCTGTTTACGGATAACGAGGGTATTGATATTTGGTGCCGTACCCGTAAAATCCAGATTCAATTGTCCGTCAATCAAAGCGATATCGAAATCCATTTCCAAATATTGCCCAGCCGGTTTGGCTGTTTGCTGCACCTTTTGAATCGTCTCTACTGCAATGGCGATATCTGTCGGCCCGCTCTCATCGCCAGCGATTAGCGAGACCGTATAATCGCCATTCGGGAGATCCACAATAAATGATGTATCTCTCGGAATGACGAAATCGGATTTCAGCGGGTTGGCTATTCCGCGGTCCTGTTCAGAGACCTTGGATGGATCAGTGAATCCGTAACCCAGCTCCTGAGAGTAGGGAGTAGCGGCTGTGACTCGTTTGTAACCGCTTGCAATTTCGCCAGGGCCGAAGTCAAAGCGGAGCTCATCGTTATCCAGTAAGGGGGCAGGAGCGTCATAGACAGCGCTTGTGACTGTCTCAAGTGAGGAGTTTAGGGATTTCGGTTCAACTGCGTGAGCATTTGACCCGAAGGGGAGTATGGTGCTGAAAAGCATAACCGTAATTAAAAAAATAAGGAATGGATGTTTATAAACGTTGCTTTGCATAAATGCCATACCCTCTTTCTAATTTAGTATAGTAAGGCTCGTTCGATTGCAAGCGATTACAAATAAACTGAAATAACAACAGTTATTTCTTGTCAATAATAATTTCCCCCCTTTCATGAAATAATTTTGAAATATTTGCTAATTACAATAAAGATAATAGCATTTTTATCCGGCAATAAAGGTTCACAAAACAGTTATCTTTCCTTAAAAATCAGACTTCCTGGAAAATAGGCTTGCTTACAGCGATGCATAAAATGGCTTGTTTATCTGCATCCTATAGTTGGACTATATAAGAACTGAAGGGGGTGCATACGAAATGAGCAAGGAGACACATGGCCTCAGCAAATATGAAGTGCAGCGGACTCCGTTGAATAAGATGCCTGTTCCAGACAAGGAAAGAGAAGAGTTTGCCAAAGAAATGGTTGAAGATGCCAAGGCGGCATTTGGGAAGGAACATACTGAGCATAAGGAATAATATGTCCTGAATCGGGGATATCGAGGGTGCCTTGACGGTTAGAAACCGCGGGGCGCCCTTGTTGGCGTAGTTATTTTCCGAAACAATCGGCGGCGAATATGGCTTTTGAACGAAGAGAGGAGTTGAACAACCGGATCTCGAATACTATCATGAATATTAGAATACATAAGAGGAGAACTTTATTGTGGAGCTTACAGTTCAACTGCTCAAAAATACGGAGGATGCCCCGTTCGAATTATTAATGCTTGCCGATCCCTCTGAACGGAATGTGAAGGAATATTTGTCGAGAGGTCAATGCTACATCGCCACGAATGGACTTGAAACCATCGGTGTATTCGTATTGCTAAGGACGCGTCCAGAGACGATCGAGATCATGAATATTGCCGTACGCGAAGACTATCAGGGCCAAGGCATTGGCAAGCAATTAGTCTTGCGTGCGATTGGAGAGGCCATAGAGCAGCAAGCAATGACGATTGAAATTGGCACTGGAAACTCGAGTCTGAGCCAACTGGGGTTATATCAGAAATGCGGATTCAGAATTACGGGGGTGGATCGCGATTTCTTTATCCGGCATTATGATGAGGCGATATTTGAGAACGGAATACAGTGCAGGGATATGATAAGGTTAAGTTACGATGCACCAGGAGTAGACAGCAGGTAACAAGACCATTGCTATTTCATAGAGACACCCGGAGATGAATTGAATAGCAGAAAGAGAAACCCTTTGGTCAGATGATTAAAGGGTTTCTCTTGTATACAGCAGCAGCTCAGTTGCCTATTAATTCACTTTCGTAAACAGCCATTTCTGGGCATCCGTACCGTTATCGGTCCATTGCTGGACTGCGGCACCGTCTGCTGTCGAGGAACTGGCCACATCCATGACCAGGCCGCTAGCCTTTGACACCAGCTTATAGTAGCCTCCGCCCGCATCGACTAACATCCACCGCTGGGCATTGGTTCCATTGTCGGTCCACTGCTGCAGTTGCACGCCGCTCGCCGTGCTGGAGCTTGGCACGTCCAGCACTTTGCCGCTGTGCATGGCTGTCAGCTTATAATACCCGTCTCCTGTGCTTTCAACTTTAAAGCGCTGGTTGCTGGCGCTGTAATTGGTCCATTGCTGCATTTTGGCGCCATCCGCGGTGGAGACGTCCAGGACATCCAGCACTTTGCCGCTCGCTTTGGAGGTCAGCGTGTAAACACCGCCATTCACGATGTTTGGCGAACTCGCAGCTTGATATACGCGTACATAATCGACCAGCATTTGCGACGGGAAAGGCGTCGAAGCATTAGGGCTTCCCGGCCAGTTGCCGCCGACGGCCATATTCAGCAGGATGAAGAATGGCTTCTGGAATTCCTCCGTATTGCCGGTGCCGTTCGCAATATAGAACTCGTTAAATTGGACGCCGTCTACAAACCAGCGAATGTAGTTCGGATCCCATTCAATGCTGTACGTATGGAATTGGGAGAAGTCAAGATTTCCCGACGTGCGCCCATACTCCGCATGGCCATTCGCATCCCAATGTACGGTGCCGTTCACGAAAGAGTTGTTGTTGACCCGTTCCATGATATCGATTTCACCGGATCTCGGCCAACCGACCGTTGTAATGTTGGAGCCCAGCATCCAGAATGCCGGCCACAGCCCTTGTCCGGAAGGAAGCTTGATTCTAGCTTCTACTTTACCGTAGGTAAAGTTCTTCAGTCCTTGGGTTTTGATCCGGGCAGAAGTGTAATTCATGCCGCCGTAGGATTCCTTCTGGGCAGTAATGACAAGATTGCCTCCCGTCACTTGAAGGTTCTGCGGGCGGTTCGTATAGTACTGCAGTTCGTTGTTGCCCCAGCCTCCGCTGCCGGTACCGATTTCGGCTGTCCAGTTGGCCGAGTTCAGGGAATTGCCGTCAAACTCGTCGCTCCATACGAGGTTCCAGTTGGGTGCAGCGCTAGTATTCCCGGTGGGCACGAAAGAAATCAGAAGAGTAAGCAGCAAAAAAAGATACAATAATTTCCCGCGTTTCAACATGATTTTTCGCTCCTTTATAGAAGTTAGTCTTGCAGGATTGCTTACACGCTGCGCTTGCGTGCAAAACTACTGAACCGGTTTCGATTTAATAAATGATAACGCTATCATCCCTTTCATTTCCATTATACGGGCAAATTGTTAGCGATTTCAACTAAAATTTATATTTTTAGTTGAAGATTATATAATATAGGAAAATAAGGGTGGTTGGCTGAAGCCGGATTAGTTTTCACACTAGCGAACCTCCTGTCCGTCAGGAATTTTGCATTAACGCATGCCCGTCTTAGCCGTCTAGAGTCAGTGTTAACTTATTCATAACCCTTTCTGGCCTCCTTCAGGATAAAATGATGGTGCATTACCGGTATTTTCAAGTTTGGAGGATTTATAGGGATGAGTGACACAGGCAAGTCTCGGAGAAGAAGATGGGGATGGAAGCTGGGCTTCCCTCTAGCGATTCTATTACTGCTAGGCGTAGGTTATTACGGGTATTCTTTTATTCATTTTGGACAACAAATTCAGAAGAAGAATGAACAAACAGGCGGAGGAGAACAGCAACCCGACGAATTTGTCCTTCCGGAGTGGGAAGGGAAAGAGCGGTTAAACATTTTGCTTCTCGGCGGAGATGGGAGATTGGATGAGGACCCTGGACGCTCGGATACGATCATGGTCGCTTCGATTGATCCTGCCTCAAAGACGGTCCATTTATTCTCGATTTTGCGGGACACCTATGTCGAAATTCCCGGACACGGGAACAATCGCATCAACACCGCGCTTGCTTTTGGCGGGAAAGAGGGTCCGGAGCTGGCTAGCAAAACTGTGGGAGATTTACTTGGCATCCCGATTCAATATTACGTTTTTGTGGAGTTTGAAAGCTTCATTCAGTTGGTCGATGCTATCGGAGGGGTAGACTTCTATGTTGAAAAAGATATGAAGTATACCGATACGGCGGATAAATCGCATTATCAGATTGATTTGAAGGAAGGGATGCAGCATCTTGACGGGAACAAGGCGCTGCAATATGTGAGGTTCCGTAAAGATGCTCTTTCAGACTATACACGGACAGAGCGCCAGCGTGAGTTCTTGAAGGCCGTCGCCAAGAAAATGCAAAATGTCACGACCCTCGTGAATCTGCCGCAGATTTTAAATCAAATCGCTCCTTATGTGCAGACGAATATGGATTCTAGGACGATGCTGAAGCTGGCCGGATTATGCTATAAGATCAATCAGGACTCCATCCACTCCAGTCAGCTGCCGCCGCTGGACATGCTGCGGGAAGAGAAGATCAAAGGCGCGTCCGTCATAACCGTAGACCAAAACCGTCTGCAGAAATATGTCGAGGAGCTCTTATCCTCCAGTTCGGCAGCGGCTGAACAGCATGATCAATAAGGACGAGGGGATATCGCTTTGAGTAACATCAAACCAAGAGGCAGACCGGATTTTATTCTGCTTATTCTAACGATTTTGCTCGTGGGCTTCGGGCTCATTATGGTCTTTAGCGCCAGTTCCACTTTGGCTGTTTATAAGCATCAGGAGGCTATGTTTTACATATACAGGCAAGGCTTATTTGCAGCGATCGGTCTGTTCCTTATGCTGTTCTTGATGGGAATTCCTTTTATACGCTGGAAAAAAATCGCGCCGATCCTGCTGCTTTTTACACTGATTCTACTGATTCTGGTGCTGATTATCGGGGCTTCGATCAATGGAGCCAAACGGTGGATTGTGCTCGGCAGCTTCAATCTCCAGCCGTCCGAGTGGACGAAGCTCTCTTTGATCCTATATTTAGCGGCACTCATTAGCAATAAGGGCGAGCGAATCAGAGACTTCAAAAAAGGGCTTTTGCCGATCCTCGTCGTAGCCGGCATAGTTATCGTTCTGATCATGCTCCAGCCTGACTTCGGTACGATGTCCATTATTTGCATCATTACGCTGGCTTGCATGATCGTAGGTGGAGCTAATTTGCGCCATATTATGCTGCTTGGTTTAAGCGCTTTGCCGTTTTTGGCGTATGTGGCCATGAGCAAAAGTTATCGCATTCAGCGGCTTACTTCGTTTTTAAACCCGCTTGCCGATCCTACCAATACGGGATATCAGATTTTGCAATCGCTTATGGCCTTAGGCCATGGCGGATTGACAGGCACTGGGCTAGGAGGAAGCGTTCAAAAGCTACAGTATTTGCCCGAGGCGCATACCGATTTTATTTTTGCCATTATCGGCGAAGAGTTCGGCTTTGTCGGCTCTTTTCTGTTTATCGTTCTGTTCTTTTGGCTGCTCTCTCGGGGATTCCTCATCGCCTTGAAGAGCCAGGATTTATTCAGATTGATTGCTGGCATAGGCATTGTAATCATGATCTTTATTCAATTTGCGCTCAATGTCGGGGCGGTAGTCGGTATATTGCCGGTTACGGGCGTACCGCTGCCTTTTATCAGCTATGGCGGGTCTGCGCTGCTTACGAATATGGCTGCCGTGGGCTTATTGCTCAGCATATCCCGCGAGAATAATCGGCTTCTTGCGGAGCAGAAGCTTTGATATATAATAGAAGATGCTCAAGCCAAGCATACCCCTCAGCCTTAGATAAGAGCGTCTACGGCTGGGGTTTTTGTTGTTTAAAATACGATGTAATAGGAAGTGAAAAGAGAGCTATGTCAAATCATGATCAAGTTTATTTATCTCAAGCCGGGGCTTATGACGCGATGATCAGCAGGCAGCCTGATCTATCTGAAATCGTCCGGCAAATAAGACCTTACCGGAATTTGGACGTGCTTGATTTAGGAGCGGGCTCCGGAAGGCTGGCCTCATTTCTCGCTTCAGAAGCCAAAACGCTCATATGCACCGACGCATCACAGCCCATGCTGGATATTCTAGATCGAAAATTGACAGAACAGAATTTTGTCCGCAACTGGATTATAGTAGAGGCGGATCATAGATCGCTGCCTATCCCCGACTCGTCCATAGACCTCGTGGTGTCTGGATGGAGCATTTGTTACCTTGCGAGCTCAAATCATCAGGATTGGGAGATGAATCTGGAGAAAATTTTTACAGAACTGAAGCGCATTCTCAAACCTAACGGGACAATCATCATATTCGAGACGATGGGTACCGGAACGGAAACGCCCGACCCGCCAGGATTCCTTACTTCCTACTACTCCCTGCTTGAGCAAAAATACGGGTTCCAGCATCGATGGATCAGGGCAGACTATACTTTCGCGTCCGTGGAAGAGACTATTGAACATACTGAATTTTTCTTTGGCGAGGAGTTGGCCGAGCGGATAAAGAACAATCGCTGGTCAAGCTTGCCCGAATGCGCAGGAGTATGGTGGAAGCAGTTTTCCGCAAACGATTTTTGATCGGATCACCGGCTGTGCTTGTCCAGTAATACCCAAACATATTGGTTAATATCTTTATCCATTTACCTTGAGGTGAGTGGATATTTTTTTTCCAAACAACACATTTACTCAATTTCGCAAGGTATGGCTGATTTCTATTGCCTCCGTTGGCAGAGATTGGTTAAAATAGAATATATGATATTGAGAATCATTTTCAGTTAGAGGGTGGTTCCTTTTATTTTAAGGAGGAATTTTTATGATTTCAGATCATTCACATTCATATACAGTAGATTCGCTGGGGGATGAACCTAGTACAAAGAAAGAGCTATTAGAGATCAAGCAATACATGGAAGAGCATTTTCACGAACCGCTAACCATTGCCCAATTGGCCGAGATGGCGAATATCAGCCCGAAGTATTTCGTTGATTTATTCAAAAAGAGCTTCGGAAAGAGCGCTATGAAATATTTATCCGAACTGCGCATCAATCAGGCCAAGCGCTATTTGCTCTCCTCGGGGGAGCAGCTGAGGCTGCGGGACATTGCTCAAATGGTAGGTTACAGCGATGAATTTTACTTTAGCCGCAAATTTAAAAAAGAGGTGGGCATATCCCCCTCGGACTACATCAAGAGAGCGAAGCTGCGCATCGCGGCCTGCTCTCCCGAGATTGCCGGACTGCTGCTGGCCCTGGATATAATTCCGGTGGCTGCTCCGCTGGATCCGAAGTGGACGGCTTATTATTATAACGATTACCGGATGAAGATTACGTCCCATTTGCAGCTCTTGGAGCCTTACAACCAGTTAGCATTTGCAGCCAATATGGAGAAGCTGGCTGGACTTCGGCCTGATGCGATTATCGGAACCGATCGGCTCGCGAGAAGCGAGCAGGTCAAGCTAAGCAGTATTGCGGAGACCTACTTCGTGCCTGCGGTGAGCTGCGGATGGCGAGAGCAGCTGCGTTTGCTTGCCCGTTTTTTGGAGAGGGAAGAGAAGGCCGAGCGGTGGATCGGACAGTATGAGTTAAAAGTCCAGGCAGCGAGAAAAGAGATCGGAAAAACGTTAGGCAATGACAACATCCTGGTACTGCGGATTTATGGAGATCGCATCCACACGTATTGGAATCGCGGAATACTAGATGTGCTGGTTGAGGACTTGAAAATAAAACCGGCTTGTCCCGCTTCTTTGTCAGATAATCGTCAGCTTAAGCTTGAGGAGCTGGCAGCCATCAATCCAAGCCGGATACTGGCCGTCGTATGTGCGGAATCGGCATCCCGTTCCCACTGGCTATCTCTGCAGCATTCCAGGCAGTGGCGGCAATTGCAGGCCGTAAAGAACGGCCAAGTGCATTCGATTCCGTCCGACCCCTGGTTCGAATACTCCGCGCTTTCTATAAGCCGCATGCTGGATGAGGCGCTGCTCATGTTTACAGGAAAATGTCCATATCGTTTACAGGATACCGTCCATGGTGCTACCTAGGGAACATGATCTATAATCATTCTCAATGATAATCATTATCAAGTTGAGAGGGGAAAGCATGTTGAAATTGACCACCGGGATAGGAAAGAGAATTAAACCACATTATTTAATACTGCTATGCCTCGCGCTGGCAGGAAGTATGCTTGCCGCCTGCGGGACGGATTCCGCCAAAAATGCGTCCGGGCAGCCGGCGGCGAATCAGGGAGCGGTCGAAGTTTCCGCAACCGAAGGGAATGCTCAGGAAGCACCGCAGAGCGAGCAAACGTTCAAGGACGATCTCGGCCACGAAATCCAAATATCCGGACAACCGCAGCGTGTATTTGCGCCTTATTTGGAAGATTCGCTGCTTAAGCTAGGGATAAAGCCGGTAGCGCAGTGGTCGAATGGAAATCTGGGCCATGGCTATTTGCAGGAGGAGCTGCAGGATGTGCCGAAGCTTGATTTTTCAGGCGGGGCACCGTCTTCAGAGGTGCTGCTCTCTTATAATCCGGACCTGATCATCCTGCATACGGCCAACTATGCCGGCGACGGAGTGTATGAGAATTACTCCAAAATCGCGCCAACCTATGTGTTCAGCAACGCAGCGGGCGATGTCGAAAAGTCCCTTGAGACAATGGGAGAGCTCCTAGGAAGGACTGAGGAGGTCAAGCAGGCGCTGGAGTCTTATCACCAGAAGGTCGACGAGGCCAAAGCCGCCATTGAGAAGAATGCGGCCGGCAAAAAACTAGCGATTATCCGTTTCGCTGCCAAGGGCGTGAGCTTAATGGGCGGTAATTACTTGTGCGGATACGTCGTGAATCAGCAATTGGGCATCGAAATGACCAAGCTGACGGAGAACGAGAACAGCCTGAATTTATCGTTGGAGATATTGCCGGAACTGGATGCAGACTATATTTTCGTCATCAATGCTTACGGACAAGGCACGGAGCGGATGAAGGAGATGACGGACAGCAGCATTTGGAAGAGCATCCCTGCCGTGAAACAAGGACACGTACATGAAGTAAGCGATGAGTATTGGCTGGGAAGCGGCCTGATCGCCTATGAGAAGATCATCGGCGATACAGTCAAGCTGATGGCTGAATAACAGAACAAAGGTGGATATAGGAAATGGCTGACGGCACACAAATGGTCATTCACCGTGCAGCAGAATGGCTTATACATTCGCGCGTGGAAGGCCGCAAGTATCGAATTATGGTGAGCACGCCTTCCGAGCCGCCTCCGCCTTCAGGATATCCGGTATTTTACGTGCTGGATGCGAATTCTGTATTCGGGACGATGGCCGAAACCGCGCGCCTGCAAGGCAGCTGTCCCCATAATACGGGGGTATTTCCCACGGTGATCGTGGGGATCGGATATGACACGGAGGATTTGTTCCCATCGGAGCGTTACTACGACTACACGCCGGCAACAAGCCAAGATTATCGGTATCGGCCCGACGGATCTCCCCTGCCGAAGCAGGGAGGAGCTGCAGCTTTTTTGCAATTTATCGAGGAAGAGCTGAAACCGGAAATTGGAGCAAAGTACGATATCGACCAAGGCAAACAGTCGTTATTTGGCCATTCGCTCGGGGGGCTGTTTACATTGTATACGCTGTTTACGAGACCGGAGGCCTTTGCTTGCTACATCGCCGGCAGCCCCTCGTTCCATTGGAACAAATTGCTCATAGGCGAAGCTGAGGAAATGTTCGTCAATCGCCTGCAGCAGGAAGCTTTGAATGCGAAAGTCCTGCTCGGCGCAGGGGAGCTGGAGCAAAACCATATTTCCCAGAACAGCAAAAACGCCCGGAGGCTGGCTGAACGTCTGTCGATGTTCGCAAGCTCAGGGATAACGGCCAGCTTTAAGGAGTTTGAAGGGGAGGGGCATGTGACGGTGCTTCCGGCCTTAATCAGCCGGGCATTGCAATTTGCGTTTCATCCTTGAGAGCAGGAGAGAAGCAAGCAGATATAAACATGAAGGAGCGGGACCACAAATTAGAGCTGGCTAAGGATAGACAGGGTATGAGATCAAGAAGCCAAAACGCAAAGGTGGGCTGATAAGGTGGAATATATGGGGATCAAAGGAAAGGTCGCTTTGGTGACCGGAGCCGCCCAAGGGATCGGCGAAGCCGTCGTCAGAGCACTGGCGGAGGCGGGGGCGATTGTGGCCGCCCTGGATTTGAACCGGGCAGCCGTTGAGGGTCTTGCGGCCGAGCTGCATACCCAAGGCTTGCAGGCCGCGGCTTTCGGGGCCGACGTTACAGACAACCGGGCTGTGGAGACGGCCGTGGAGCGGATCGAACAGGAGATTGGCCCCATTGAAATTCTTATAAACGTAGCTGGCTTGCTGAGAATGGGCAGCATCGAAGCGCTTCGTGACGAGGATTGGGCTGCGATATTTGCGGTGAATGCAAACGGGGTGCTCCATGTATCCCGTTCTGTCGTGAAGCGCATGGCTCCCCGAAAATCCGGTTCAGTTGTAACTGTTGGCTCGAATGCCGCCTCGGTGCCTCGCACGCAAATGGCGGCCTATTGCGCCTCGAAGGCAGCCGCGGCCATGTTTACGAAATGCCTGGGCCTGGAGCAGGCTGCTAATCATATTCGATGTAATATCGTATCGCCGGGATCCACCGACACGGCGATGCAGAGGATGCTGTGGAACGGGCAGGATGGGGCGCAAGCGATCATCGCCGGTTCGCCGGAATCGTTCCGCCTCGGCATACCGCTGGGGAGGATCGCCGATCCGGCGGATATAGCCGCTGCAGTTCTGTTCCTGTCGTCCGATCGGGCGCGGCATATTACGATGTTTGATTTGTGTATTGACGGAGGGGCGACATTGGGGGTCTAACCACTGAAAGGGGATGTTGAAGGAAATGGCAAACCATGGAGCTGTATATGCAAACACGGCGGCACAACTGCTCGACGAATACGAGTCGGGAGTGTGTTTCTTTTTATCCTCACCAAGACGTACCCTGCTTGCCAAAGGGGAATGGGCGAGATATTGGGCGGAGGCGGGGGGCGATTCTCCGAAGGCGCTGTCGGAGCGAGTCCAAGAATTGCTTGTCGCAGCCGGCCGCTCTGGTGGCGAGCCGATCGTCGTTGGCGCTATTCCGTTCGATTTGGCGCAGCCGGCCGAGCTCGTCGTGCCTTTGTCCATGCAATGGGCGGGACCTATAAGTTTTAACGGCGAGGATCGATACGGGGACCATAGGGACAATGCCGCAAGCGGGAGGAGCAGAACGGGCGGGAAAACCGCATCCGATCCTGAATACGAAGTCAGCATGCACCCAGATCCTGAGCATTACAAGAAGACCGTCAATGAGGTACTGGATCGCCTGAACCGGGACACGCTGCAAAAGGTCGTGCTTTCGAGGACGCTGCAGTTGACTTACGCTGAACCGGTCGACATATCCCAGCTGCTCCGCAACCTGGCCCGCCACAATCCGCAAGGCTATACATTTGCGGTCAATCTGGGCAGCGAGGATAGCGATTGGTCAGGGAAGGCGGCTGGCAGCGCTAAGCCGGACTCTGGGCGAGCCGGGGTGCGGACGCTGATCGGGGCCAGCCCAGAGCTGCTCATCACCAAGACGGGGCTGAGCATCCGGGCGAACCCGCTGGCAGGCTCCGCACCGCGAAGCGATGATCCGGCCGAGGATGAGCGTAGAGCAGCCGCGCTGCTTACATCGGCGAAGGACCGGTTCGAGCATCGGCTCGTCGTCGAAGCGGTTGCAGCTGCGCTCCGCCCTTATTGCAAGAGCTTGGACGTCCCCGAAGGACCGTCGCTCGTGCAAACCGAGACGATGTGGCATCTGTCGACGGACATTTACGGCGAGCTTGCCGGCCCTGAGGCTACCGTGCTTGATCTTGCGTTGTCTCTGCATCCGACCCCAGCCATATGCGGAACACCTACTGAGCTGGCTCGGGAAACGATTCGCGAAATAGAGCCATTTGAGCGAGGCTTCTTCACCGGCATGGTCGGCTGGTGCGATGCGAAGGGGGATGGCGAATGGGTCGTCACGATCCGCTGCGCCGAGGCGGAGGACAGAAGTCTGCGCCTCTATGCCGGCGCAGGAATCGTGGCGGACTCAAGCGCCGAAGCCGAACTGGCCGAAACGGCGGCGAAGTTCCGCACCTTGCTTCTGGCCATGGGGCTGCATGATCCACAGTTTGCCGCCGGGGCCAGGACAAAGGAGGGATACTGATGCTTGCAGGGTGTCCGACGTGGCCTCATGAATTTGCTGAACGTTACCGCAAGGAGGGCTGTTGGAGCGGAGAAACGTTTGGCGAGATGCTGCGGGATCGCGCACAGGCTTACGGCGAACGGATTGCCATCGTCAGTGGCGAACGCCGCATCAGCTATGCTGAGTTGGACGCCCGGACGGACCGTCTCGCGGAAGGGATGTTAAGCATCGGAATTGAACCGCAGGATCGGGTCGTTGTTCAGCTGCCGAACATAGCGGAATTTTTTGAAGTGATTTTCGCATTATTTAGAATTGGGGCACTGCCTGTATTCGCCTTGCCGCTGCATCGAAGGCACGAGATTTCATATATATCCGAGTTTTCCGAAGCGAAAGCTTATGTTATTGCCGATAAGGATGCAGGATTTGACTTCCGCGAACTGGCGAGAGAGGTCATCCGGGAGGTTCCTTCGCTGCAACATATTCTGGTCGTCGGTGAACCGCAGGAGTTCGTGGCGCTGCAGGAGCTATACCGGGAGCCGGAAGCAGGGAGTGAAGCGGAATCTACTACGCAGAAGCTCGGGGAAAACGGGAAACCGGTAGGCAGCCTGCCCAAGCCAAGCCCGGAAGATGTCGCTTTCCTTCAATTATCCGGCGGAACGACGGGACTGCCGAAGCTGATTCCTCGCACGCATGACGATTATATCTGTTCGTTGCGCTTAAGTGCGGAAATTTGCGGGCTGAATGAACATAGCGTCTATCTGGCCGTGCTTCCGGCAGCGCACAACTATCCGCTCAGCTCGCCAGGCGTGCTGGGCACGTTATACGCTGGGGGCCGCGTCGTACTCGCGGACGGGGCCAGCCCGGATGAGGCCTTCCCATTGCTGATCCGTGAGCGGGTTACGATTACCGCGCTGGTGCCGCCGCTTGCTCTGGTATGGCTTGATGCGGCGGTGAGGCTGCGTCCCGAATTCCCTCATTTGCAGGTGCTCCAGGTTGGCGGCGCGAAGTTCAGCGCCGAGGCGGCTGCTCGCGTGAAGCCGATCCTCGGCTGCCAGCTGCAGCAGGTATTCGGCATGGCCGAAGGGCTCGTCAATTATACGAGGCTGGACGACCCGGACGAGGTCATCGTGCATACCCAAGGCCGGCCAATGTCGCCTTTGGACGAAATCCGCATCGTCGATGATGAGGATAACGAGGTGCTGCTTGGCGAAGCCGGCCATCTCCTTACCCGCGGCCCGTATACGATTCGCGGCTATTACAAAGCAGAGGAGCATAATGCGAAAGCCTTCACGAGCGACGGCTTCTATCGTACGGGCGATCTCGTCCGGATCGATTCAGCCGGTTACCTCACTGTAGAGGGACGAGACAAGGATCAAATCAACCGGGGAGGCGAGAAGGTGGCGGCCGAAGAGGTCGAGAACCAACTCCTCGCCCATCCGGAGGTTCATGACGCCGCCGTGGTGGCCATGCCGGACGAGTATTTGGGCGAACGCACCTGCGCTTTCGTCATTCCGGATCCTGCTGCAGACACGCCTTTGTCGGGCGTGCAGCTCAAGGCCTTTTTGCGCGAGCGCGGTCTCGCTGCCTTCAAAATTCCCGACCGCATCGAGTTCATCGATTCTTTTCCGAAGACCAAGGTCGGCAAAGTCAGCAAAAAAGCGCTGCGCGAGCTAATAGCAGAGAAGCAGCACCGTTGAACGGCTCACCTTCAAGGTGAACGTTCAATTGAATTTAGCGTCGTTTCGGTCATTTCATAAATCAAGTCGAAAGGATGATCTACATGGGTATTCCAGCCATTTTACCTTATTCCATGCCTGCAGAGGCGGAGCTTCCCGCAAACAAGGTCGCATGGCAGCCTGATTCGCAGCGGGCGGTACTGCTTATTCATGATATGCAAAATTATTTCCTGAAGGCTTTTAATACCGCCGAATCTCCCGTTGTCGAGCTCTTTTCCAATATTGCCCGGCTGCGCACCGAATGCGCGAAACTGGGCATTCCCGTCGTCTATTCGGCGCAGCTTGGGGGACAGCGTCCGGACGAACGCGGCCTGCTTCAGGATTTCTGGGGGCCAGGGATCGCTCCTGATCCGCTTGAGGCGCAAATCGCTGCCGAAGTCGCCCCGGGCAAACAAGATATCCTTATGACCAAATGGCGGTACAGCGCGTTTCAAAAAACGGATCTGCTGCAATCAATGAGGGAACAGCAACGTGATCAGTTGATCGTCTGCGGCATTTATGCTCATATCGGCTGTCTGCTCACCTCCTGCGAAGCGTTCATGCAGGATATCCAGCCGTTCTTTGTCGCCGATGCGGTTGCGGACTTCTCGCTCGAGAAGCACAAGCTCGCCCTGACCTACGCTGCGGAGCGGTGCGCGGTCACATTGACGACGCAGCGGCTGCTGGACGAGTTGAACGCGGCAACGTCTGCAGGTCAGCCGGTCGGTACGACGGTCGGGCACGTAGGGACCGAGCGGAACCTCCCGCCCACGAATGAGCAAGCGGCTCCTGCAAGTGAAGCAATCGCATCTTCCCTGTCCCAATCTGCAAATCCATCGTCATATGAGCAGCTGCGGCAGCAGGTTGCTGATTTACTGCATGAAGCAGCCGAAGAAATCGGCGGGCAGGACGATTTGATCGAGCTGTGGGGATTGGATTCCATTCGCATCATGAGTCTGGCCGAACGCTTTAGCCGCGAAGGAGGAGAGATTGCCTTCACAGAGCTGGCCGAGCGGCCAACGCTGGAGGATTGGTGGCAGCTCCTGTCTGTTCGAGTGACTCCTTCTATTCCTAATGTGGACTATTTTTCGGTGAGGAAAGGGGTGTAAGCATGCCGGCGCAAACGGAGGTTCATTATCCTTTGACAGGGGCGCAATCTGGAATATGGTTCGCCCAGCAGCTTGACCCCGATAATCCTATTTATAATACGGGCGAATATATCGAAATTCGCGGCTCGCTGCGGCTGGAGCTTTTTGAACAGGCTTTGCGGCGAGCGGTCGCGGAGGCGGAGACGCTGCATCTACGCTTCGGGGAGGATGAGGACGGACCTTGGCAGCGGCTCGCGGACGCCGAGGAAGAAAACTGGAGCTTACTCTATATCGATCTCAGTGAGGAAGATCATTCGCTGGAAGCCGCAGAAGAATGGATGAAGCGGGACCTGGACGTGCCGACGAATTTGAGCCAAGGTCCGTTATTCCGTCAGGTCATTCTGCAAATCGCTCCGGACTGCTTCCTCTGGTATCAGAAGATCCATCATATCGCTGTCGATGGCTTTGGCTTCTCGCTGCTCACCCGGAGGGTGGCCCAAGTCTATACGGCCCTGTCCCGCGACGAGACGATTGGGCGCAGCTTCGGTTCCTGGCAGGAGGTGCTGCAGGAAGAAGCCGAGTATCGCGCCTCCAGACAGGAGGAGCAGGACCGCAAGTTCTGGGTATCGCGCTTTGCCGATCAACCCGATATCGTGGGCCTTGGCGACAGGGTGCAGCGAACGGCGAGCCGTTTCCTGCGCCAATCCGGCGAGCTTACCCCGGGCAGTATGAATGCGCTCCGGGCAGTTGCTGAATCGACAGGGGCCAGCTGGCCGGAAATGATAGTTGCAGTGATGGCCGTGTACATGCACCGGGCTACGGGAGCGGAGGACGTCATTCTCGGCATGCCGATGATGTGCCGTCTGGGCTCAGCATCATTGCGGGTGCCGGGAATGGTCATGAATCTGGTCCCGCTGCGCCTGACGATTCGCAAAGATATGAGCCCGCAGGAGGTGGTGGCACAGGTATCGCAAGAACTGCGGGCCGCCAGACGGCACCAGAAATTCCGGCAGCAGGATTTACGGCGCGAGCTCAAGCTGCTGGGCGAGCAGCAGCGGCTGTTCGGCCCGATCCTGAACATTATGCCGTTTGGCGAAGCTCTGAGTTTCGACGGCGCACGTGGAATCGTTCGTAATTTGTCGGCAGGACCCGTCGATGACTTACTCGTTCATGTGCGCCCAAGATCCGGGGACGGCAGGCTGCAGATCGATTTTGACGGGAATCCGGATATTTATGCTCCGGAGGAGCTGGAGAAGCACCATCGGCGTTTTATCCGCCTGTTGGAACAATTTGCGGCGGCAGACCCGGAACGCCTGGTGATGGATATCGAATGGTTGCCCGTCGGTGAACGCTGGCAGGTACTTGAAGGCTGGAACCAAGCAGCACAAGGAACTTCCTGCGCAAGCTCGAGTCCGGCTGAACTGTTCGAGCAGCAAGCTGCCGCCAGGCCCGATGCGATCGCGGTCGCTTGCGAGGAGTCTATGTTCAGCTATGCCGCATTGAACGCGCAGGCGAATCAGCTCGCTCATTTCCTGATTGAACAGGGGGTAGGGCCCGAACAGGTCGTGGCCCTAGCTTTATCCCGTTCCCCCTTGATTACGGTAGCAATTCTGGCAGTGCATAAAACCGGGGCCGCTTACTTACCGCTTGATCCGGATTATCCAGAGGATCGTATCGCCTATATGCTCGGCAATGCCCGGCCAAGCTGTCTCCTGACCGACCAGGCGAGCGAAGCGTGCCTGTCCGGTTACAGTGATGCGCCCCGTTTAGTACTTGATACATCAGATACCAAGGCCGAATTGCGGAAATATTCCGCTCAGAATCCGGAGGATGCCGAGCGTACAGATTCGTTATCGCCGCTTCATCCAGCGTATATTCTTTATACATCAGGTTCTACCGGCCTGCCGAAAGGGGTTATGGTGACCTTTGGAAGCTTGGTCAACCTGATCACGGATATGCGGGAGCGCTTCCCGTTGAGCGAACGGGACCGCATGCTGTCCGTAACGACGATCTCGTTCGACATATCCGTTTTGGAAGTCTACTTGCCATTGACTACAGGGGCTTGCATGGATATTGCCTTGAAGGAGACGATTCTGGATGCTTCCGCGCTAGCCAAGCGGATTCGGGATCAGAATATTACGCTGCTGCAGGCCACGCCGACTTTATTCCAGGAGCTGGTGTCCAGCAAGCCCGAACCGTTTGCAGGTTTATCGGTTATTTCAGGGGGCGAGGCACTTCCGGCAGGGCTCAAACTTGGCCTCCAAGCGTTGGGCTGCCAAGTTAACAACCAGTATGGCCCAACGGAAACGACGATTTATTCCACCGCCATAAGGCTGGGGGAGGAAGAGGCTAAGCCTGCGATCGGCAGATCGGTGCGGAATACGCAGCTTTATGTGCTGGACGATGCGCTGCAGCCTGTTCCCCCGGGCGTTGCAGGCGAGCTGTATATCGCCGGTGCCGGACTGGCCCGCGGTTATTTGGGCCGTCCGGGGATGACAGCGGAGCGCTTCGTGGCGAATCCGTACGGGACCCCTGGATCACGGATGTACCGGACTGGAGACCTTGTGCGCTGGCAAACGGAAGGTTCGCTGGATTATATCGGCCGGGCCGACCATCAGATCAAAATCCGGGGATTTCGCATTGAGCTTGGCGAAATCACTTCCGTATTCTCCC
The DNA here is from genome assembly GCF_054767475.1 of Paenibacillus sp. YSY-4.3. Taxonomy (NCBI): domain Bacteria; kingdom Bacillati; phylum Bacillota; class Bacilli; order Caryophanales; family Paenibacillaceae; genus Paenibacillus; species Paenibacillus sp. YSY-4.3. The sequence continues at coordinate 914,822 of NZ_BAABMC010000001.1, forward strand.
GGCATCCCGCCATTGAGCAAGTGACGGTGATGGCCCGGGAGGATTGGCCTGGGGAGAAGCGGTTGGTCGCTTACATGGTGCCAGCAGCCTCCTTTACCATTGATCCCACCGAGCTGCGCCGTTATGCCGCAGAGCATTTGCCGGAGTACATGATTCCTTCGGCATTCGTGGAGCTTAGCGAAATGCCGCTGACGCCGAACCGGAAAATTGATCATAAGGCTCTGCCGGCGCCGGCTGGCCTGGTTCAGGCGAATGGACGTGCGCCGCGGTCGCCGCAGGAGGAACTGCTGTGCCAATTGTTCGCAGAGGTACTAGGGCAGGCACGCGTCGGTATTGATGATGATTTCTTTGAAATGGGAGGGCATTCGCTGCTTGCCGGCCGGCTAACCGCCCGAATTCGCGACGTGTTCGGCGCAGAAATAGGCATCCGCCATTTATTTGAAACGCCGACCGTGGCCGGCCTGATCCAGCATCTGGATCAGGCGGTGCAGACGAGGCCGCCCGTTCGCCCAGCGGAGCGTCCGGAGCAGGTTCCCCTATCTTTTGCCCAGCGGCGCTTGTGGTTTTTGTACCGAATGGAGGGGCCGAATCCGACGTATAACATGCCGTGGGTAGCCCGAATTTCCGGACCGCTGGACGTAGAGGCCTTGGAGCTTGCGCTTGGCGATGTGGCAGAACGGCATGAGTCGCTGCGGACGGTCTTTCCCGACGTGATGGGCGTGCCGCAGCAGCGGATTCTGGATGCAGATCAAGCACGACCGAGACTTATCGTCACAAAAGCGAGCGACAAAGAGCTGGAGGCGAATATTACAGACGGCGTTGCATACAGCTTTGATCTATGTGCGGAGACGCCTTTCCGTGCGCAGCTGTTCGTTATTGGGCGAGAGGAGCATGCGCTGCTTCTGCTGCTGCATCATATTGCCGGAGACGGCTGGTCGCTGCTGCCGTTAGGCCGCGACTTATCTGCAGCTTATTCGGCCCGGTGTCGGGGTGAGCAGCCGTCATGGTCGCCGCTGCCCGTGCAGTACGCCGATTACGTAATATGGCAGGAGCAGTTACTCGGCGTTGAAGGCGACTCCGACAGCCTCTATGCTCGCCAGCTGGAGTTCTGGAAGGATACGCTTGATCAGCTGCCGGATCAGTTGGAGCTGCCGACCGATCGTCCACGACCGGCCGTTTCCAGCTATGAGGGAGGAGTCATTCCCTTCGCGCTTGACGAGGAGCTGCATGCCCGGCTGCTGCAGGTGGCAAAAGAAAATAAGGCCAGCTTATTCATGGTGCTGCACGCCGCGCTGGCTGCGCTGCTTACCCGGCTGGGCGCGGGGGACGATATCCCGATTGGCAGCCCGATAGCCGGGCGAAATGATGATGCACTCGGCGGTCTGGTGGGGATGTTCATCAACACGCTTGTGCTGCGGGCCGATACGTCGGGGAATCCGAGCTTCGCCGAGCTGATTGCCCGGGTGCGGGAAGCGGATCTCGCCGCTTATGAGCATCAGGATTTGCCATTCGAACGGCTGGTGGAGGTGCTGAATCCGGCACGCTCGCGAGCCCGGCATCCGTTGTTCCAAATTATGCTCGTGCTGCAAAATGAACTGGAAGCCCCGCTTCAGTTCCCGGATGCGGTCACGTCCCTGAAGATGATTAGCTCCGGCACGGCGAAGTTCGATCTGACCGTGGAGCTGAATGAACGGCGTGGCGCAGATGGCAGCCCGGGCGGACTAAGCTGTTTGCTGGAATATAGCAAGGATTTATACGAGCCCCATACGATAGAGGCTTTTGCCTACAGATATGTACGGGTGCTCGAAGCGCTGGCAAAGAATCCTATGCAGCCTATTGCAAGGGCGGATATTCTGACCCCGGTAGAGCGCCAAGCTTTTCTGATGGAAACGGCATGGCCTAGCGAAACGGTCAGCGAAACTAGTCTTGCAGCCAACCAGGGAGCAGCACCTGCGCATCCCTGCAGCACCATGCAGGCTCCGCCTGAAGCCAGTGCCAGTCTGTCCGCGCTGTTCGAAGCGCAGGCGGCCAAGTTCCCGGACGCCGTTGCGGCGGTATGCGAGGGCGATAAGTTAAGCTATGCCAGGCTGAACGCCGAGGCTAACCGCCTGGCCCACGTGCTGATGGCGGGCGGGGTAGAGGCCGGCCAAACGGTGGCGCTCGCTCTGCCGCGCTCCTTGGAGCTGGTCGTCGGCTTGCTGGCCGTCCTGAAAGCCGGCGCGGCTTATCTTCCCCTCGATCCCGACTACCCGGCTGACCGGCTGGAATGGATGGTTGAGGATGCGAAGCCGGTATACATGATCACGAACGCACAGGCAGCCGGCCAAATGCCGCATACGCTGCGTACACCGAAGATCGTACTTGGCGATCCGGCCACGGAGCAGCGGCTTCGGGACAGTTCCGAGCATAACCCGAACGAGAATGAACGAAGCGGCATCGTAACCCCGTTAAACCCGGCTTACATGATTTATACCTCGGGTTCGACGGGCAAGCCAAAAGGCGTAGTGATTCCACATCGTAATGTCATCCGGTTATTCGCGGCTACTGACTCCTGGTATCATTTTGGTCCGGAAGATGTCTGGACATTATTCCATTCCTATGCCTTTGATTTCTCCGTATGGGAATTGTGGGGAGCGCTGCTCTTCGGCGGCCGTCTGGTCGTCGTGCCTCACGAAATCAGCCGTTCTCCCGCGGAATTTCTGCAATTGCTGGTGGAGGAGCAGGTGACGGTACTCAATCAGACGCCGTCGGCCTTCTATGCTTTTATGCAGGCGGATCGGGAGAATGCGGAACTGGGGCAGCAGCTCGCACTGCGTTACGTGATCTTCGGAGGAGAGGCGCTGGAGCTTGGCCGCCTGAAGGATTGGTACGAGCGCCATCCGAACGATGCGCCCAAGCTGATCAACATGTACGGCATCACGGAGACGACCGTCCATGTCAGCTATCTTGAACTGGACAAAGAGAGTGCGTTCCAGGGGGGAAGCAGCCTGATCGGCCGTCCGATCCCGGATTTGCGGGTATATGTGCTGGATTCGTCCCTTCAGCCTGTACCTCCGGGCGTCATCGGAGAGATGTACGTAGCTGGCGCGGGACTGGCTCAGGGCTATTGGGGACGGCCGGCTCTGACGGCGGAGCGTTTCGTCGCCGATCCGTATGGCGCGCCGGGGACACGTATGTATCGAACCGGGGACCTGGCCAAGCAGTTGACAGACGGCTCGCTCGATTATTTGGGCCGCGGCGACCAGCAGGTGAAAATTCGCGGCTTTCGCATCGAATTGGGGGAAATCGAAGCGGTGCTCGTAAGTTATCCCGGCGTGGAGCAAGCAGCGGTCATCGCCCGGGAGGATCAGCCGGGGGATAAGCGGCTTGCAGCCTATATCGTTCCCGGTCCTGAAGCGGATCTCATGCTGGCTGAGCTGCGCCGTTACGCAGCTTCTATCCTGCCGGAGTATATGGTCCCGTCGGCGATCATTCATTTGGATTCGCTGCCGCTTACGCCGAATGGCAAGCTGGATCGCAAGGCGCTGCCCGCGCCGGAGTATACATTGACGCCGGAAGGCAGAGGGCCGAGAACCCCGCAGGAAGAAGTACTCTGCGATCTATTCGCCGAGGTGCTTGGCCTGCCTCGCGTCAGCATCGACGACGGGTTCTTCGAGCTTGGCGGACATTCGCTGCTGGCCGTGCGCCTCATGAGCCGAATTCGCGAAACGATGGGCCGGGAGCTTGGCATCGGTCTGCTGTTCGAGGCTCCAACCGTAGCGGGCCTTGGGGAGAAACTATACTCGGATGAGGGACAAAGCGCGCTTCAGGTGCTGCTCCCGCTCCGCACCGAGGGCAAGGAAATCCCGCTGTTCTGCGTGCATCCCGCTGGCGGGTTGAGCTGGTGTTATGCGGGTCTTATGAAGCATCTCGGCATGAATTATCCGATATATGGCTTACAGGCACGTGGTATTGCTGAAGCCGATCAGTACCCTGGAACGCTGGAGGAAATGACGGCCGATTATATCGCCCAGATCCGTAAGGTTCAGCCGCACGGCCCGTATCGTCTGTTAGGCTGGTCATTCGGAGGAAACGTTGCACAGGCAATGGCGGTACAGCTGCAGCACGAGGGAGAGGAAGTGGCGTTCCTGGCGATGCTCGATGCTTTCCCGAGCCATTATTTGCCGCTCCGCGGCGAAGCCAGCGAAGACGAGGCGTTGATTGCACTGCTTGCATTAGGGGGCTATGATCCCGACTCCATCGGTGATGGCCCGCTGGATATTGCCCGGGCGATCGAGATTTTGCGCAGCGACGGCAGCGCCCTGGCCAGCTTGGACGAGGAAATTATTTTGAATTTGAAAAATACGTACGAAAACTCGGTGCGCCTGTTAAGTGCCTTCGTTCCCGAAAAATACGAGGGGGACCTGTTGTTCTTCCACTCGACGATCATTCCGGAGTGGTTTGACCCGATTGAACCGGAAATGTGGGCTCCATATATCGGGGGGTTAATTGAAAGGCATGACATCGCTTGCCGGCATAAGGACTTATGCCAGCCGGGGCCGCTGGCGGAGATCGGCCAGGTGTTGCTAACGAAGCTGCAGAACGGGTAAGGCCGGAAAGCAAATAGGAACAGAGAGGGGTAAGAAGATGGCAAATCCATTTGAACAAACGGATGGCGTATATCAAGTGCTCGTGAACGATGAGGGGCAGCATTCGCTTTGGCCGGCGTTCATTCAGGTACCCGGGGGCTGGAAGGTGGCCCTTGGCGAAAGCACGCGCGAGACTTGCCTCGACTATATCGAAGCGGTGTGGAAGGATATGCGCCCCCTTTCACTGCAAAACGCAGCTCCGCAGATGCATTATAACGAGACAGGACGGTGATGAAATATCGCAAGAGGATTCCTGCGCGCCTCGGTTAGATTGCATAACAACAAAACACGCCGTATTAAAGCCTCCAGTATCACGAAAAGTGATATCTGGAGGTTTTTTTCAGCAACTTCTGGAAATGATTTGGGTTTTGATTTACAGTGAAGGTAGAAGGCGTTTCCCGCTTTACAATGAAATGTGGAGAGAGAAGATGAAAAGAACCGTATGGCTTTTAGTTGGTATTATTGTCGTTTCGAACTGCTTATGGTTGTACTTGTTTATGAATGAAGATAAGCCTGCCGTTACGGCTAACTCGAATGCGAGCCTGTATTTGCTTCACGGAACGGGCGAAATGTGGGATGTTAACGATTATAAGATCATGATTGCGGGAGACAAAATTTTAAGGGGGCATGCCTCTTTAAATTACAAGGGAGATCCTGAGCAGCTTCGTCAGAGCACTTTTTTCGAATATAAAATTTATGAAGTGAATAGCCGTGGCGAGAAGGAAGTCGTATATGCGAATGAGTTCCGCTCTAATAACGCTGAAGTGTCCATCCTGGATAATGTCCAGGATATCGGTTCATTAACCGGAGCCTATTCCTATGAGGAATTGGAGAAGGACAAATCGAATTATGAAACCACTTCACTAGAGCTCACTTGGCAGGATAACGAAGGAAAGCTGCATACTGAGATCATCGATCTTGAAATCGACAGAGAGATTCATATCACAGCCGATGAATAGATGAAGAGGCTGGAACAAAGCACCTGGAGTGATGTTATGTTAACAATACAACAAACCGATGATTATTTGCGGCGTTTAGGCATGGAGCGGCAGCAGCCAACGGCAGAATTTTTAGTTGCACTGCATCGTGCCCACGTTGAGAGAATTGCGTGGCACACGATTGATGTAGTTGCCGGCAAGCCTGTTCCGATCGATTCCGAAGGCTTGGTTCATCATATTATTTATCGTGGAGGCGGGTATTGCTTTCACCTTAATGGGGCATTCCAGCTTCTTCTGCGTGCGTTGGGATATCATGTGTCCATGCACCGGGCTGGAGTGCAATCTCATGGTCAGGAACCCAGAATCAATTCCTTTCATTTGAGTCTATCCGTTCGTTTGCCAAGCGAGAATGAAAATGACAAAGATGCCAAGGCGCAAACATGGCTGGTTGACGTTGGATTAGGCGATATGCCGTATGAGCCCGTTCCATTAAATTTTGGGATGCATAAGCAAGGCTTTCATACATATAAGCTTGCGCAGTCCAGCGTCATTACGCCGGGATGGCGATTGGAGCATGATCCTCAAGGAGCTTTTATCGGAGTTGATATTGACCCTGAAGCTGTACCCAATATGGCCGAATTTATTCCGAAGCATGAGTATCTGAGCTCGTCTCCGGATTCAACTTGGATCAATTTGCTGCTGGTGCGAAACAGGCATAAGACAGGCAGTAATGAGCTTAGAGGATGCGTATACAGCAGGCGCGATGAGCGCGGGCTGGCCAAAAGCGAAATTACAGTTCGTTCCGAATGGTTTGAATTACTAAGCGACGTATTTGGAGAACCGTTAAATCACTTAAGCCAGCTCGAACAAGACGAATTATGGACGAAAGCCCTACAAGTTCATGAAGAGTGGAGAAGGAATCAGTAAGCTGATATTCTACTATTTTTTCTTAAGCCGGATGGAAGAAGCAAGATCACCAATCCCGCAAAAAAACATAATCCCGCTAGTCCGTAAACGACGCCTAATGTGAGTGCATCCTTTAGCAGGCCGGATAAACTCATCATGAGCAGCATGGAACCGGTCATTAATGGAGTCCGAATGCCAGTGACACGGCCAATATATCCATGCTCTGTATGCTGCATGACCAGCGCATTATTCCCCATATAAATCGCGGGTTGAAGCAGCGCTACGGCAAACTGGGCAATCATCGTCAACCACAATGCGTTAGAGAATCCTGTCAACAGGCGCCATTGACGAGCAATCCTGTAGTCAAAAAATGTTTTGGAGTGATTTTTGCTGCCAGGGCAAAAGTGACGATCCCGCCGATAATCTCGCCCAATCCATAAGGGATCGTGATCCATTGCAAATCCTGTACAGGCAGACGCAAACGCTCTGTGACCAGGAAAATGCTGAGCGGCGAGATTAATCCCACTCCCAATCCTACAAACATGAAGCACAGACTAAGAAGCAGTAATTCCTTTTTGACCATGACATAACGGATACCGTCCGCCATCTCATGGAGCAGTGAGCCTGAACCGGCTGGATTCCCACCGGATTGCTTTGTATCTGCAGGTATAAATAATAAGGCAAGGGCCGATAGCACAAAAGATATGCCTGTTAATAATATGGCTAGTTCAATTCCTAACTGTTGATAGACGAACGTCTTATGGGGCTGCTCAATAGACTGCAAAGTCATTCAGTAATAACGAACGCCCCGCCAAAGCACATAGTGCAAAAGCCGGGGCGTTGTTCATATTAGAAATGTATCTCTCGGTATTTAGAAAACATCATCCAATATGTAACTCGAACCAGGTACGAAGTAGTTTTTGGCAATTTTCAGCGACAGCTTGCCTCGTTTTATGATCCAGGATTTTGTAATCAGATATTGATCGACTTCCTTGTAATCCCCCTCGCTCAGCTCGTCATTCAGCTGTTGGATAATTTGTTCCGGGTCTCCCTGCTGAACAATCCGGCGATAAATAATATGTCTTGTTGGATTAATAATGCGACTTACCAATCGATATGTATTGTATAAAGCAATAATGACGACGGAGCATATTATGAATAGCATAATAAATGCATGATAGTTGAAATCATGTGAAGTATTTAATTCAAAAGGAAGCAACTTTGCCTTAATACCTGGTACTTCTGAATACATAGCAAAATTTGCAGCTATTCCAGGGTGGAGCGGATCTAACTGCCCTACTAAAGGCATGTTATCGGCATAAGCACCTGGTTCCGTTCGAACGATAAGATACTTCTCTCCAACTCGTGCATAAGCGAATTCATACGCTGTTTTGCCCTCACCAATCCGCGTGCCAGCAATGGATGCCTTATTGACTTCTGACATGACGGGCGGAAAGTATTCGTCAACTGCTTGGATGACGCTTATCCGTCCACTAGGAAAATCTTTTGTTTCTTTCATGTTTGTTAATTGTGCCGCCGAGAGCTGGCTTGGTCCTATAAGAACAGAGCCAATAAGTTGCCTATTTGTGTAGCCAAGCCAAATCGCAATTATAAAAATCCCCAGCGTTAGCAGGAACAAATTGCGATTCGTTTTTTTCATGTAACGTGTAATAAAATCCATCTAGCTACCTCTCAATTCGTGTTTTTTTGACATTATACGACTTTAAATGTACTTTGCATCACGTAATTTGTCGATAATCACCAACGCAGGGTATCGGTGGAAGGTGGTGGTTAGAAATCAAAGCTCCCACACTACAAGAGATAGGTTTCTGCTGAAACTAAAAAAACAAGATCCGGCCTCAGCAAGCAAACTGCTGAAGGCTGGATCTTGTTTTTTCGTCGTCATGATCTTTCTTCAATTTCGATATCAAGCGTAATTTCCTTCGTTTCTGAGTTAAAGGCAATATTCTTCAGCGATATACCCGATGGCTGCCCCGGAAAAGAGGTGGACAGTTTTCCATGATCCAGAAGCTCGGTATTGTTGCTGCTTCCGGGGAAAGGATCACCCCGATCACCGCTATTGCGGTCATTCGGATCGTTCAAGTCCTCATTTCCGTCCGCCTGGATCAAATACATGCCAGGGGCAGCACTTCTCGTTTGATCTAGCTCCTCATCGATTCGCCACACTAACAGGCCTTCGCCCGGCAGTTCACCGTCGAATTTTTCCCGGATTCTGTTCTCAAGCAGAAGATACTGATTGCTGTTGTAACCCGGCCCTTTAATTTTGACCACTTTGCCATCGGCCGATGTCACCGGGAGCAGTGTCAGCCCGCTTTGGCTTTGATGAATTTTCTCGCCTTCAATCCATCCATGCTGCAATTTATGGAGCCCGGCCGGATGAACCGGCCGCATCTCCCTACCGGCATAGGAACCGCTGGCCATCACGTCCCACATCCCGTTGCCGTCCCAATGATCGCCGTCGGCATCATAGTTCGGGTCATAGAAGTCATCCCATTGGAAAGCAAGATGTCCAAGCTCATGCGCACAAACCCCGAGCAGTGCTTCTTGGGGAACCATCAAGTAAGTTACGGCGTTAAGTCCTGGAGCAACTTCTTTAGGGCGAACCATTTGCCATTTATGGGACCAAATATGGTTGCCGCTAAGCGGCGGGAGGATTTTCTCAGCCCCGCGTCCGGCATGAACGATGAATAGCGCCGTAATTGTACCGTTGTCGAGAGCGTCCAGCTTGGAAGAAAAGGAAACGCCGTGCGCCAGCGCGGCCTCGACGGCGTCTTCAGCGAGTTTTCTGGCATCCCGCGGATAGTATGCCCGATTGAACTTGTCGGTAAGGCCTGAGTTGCCGTTCGTGTAGTAGGAGTATGCCTGCGGCATTCTGAGCCAACCATGCACTTCACCGTGGATTTGCACCAGCCCACGGCTGACTTCGTCATAATAATCCGCCATACTGCCCGTTGTATGTGTGTTCCTGGAGAAGAGTAAATCCTCATAATGCTCTTTAGGGAGGACACCCGCCATATCGGAAAAATCGACGAGCAGTACTTTGACATTAAGTTCTCCCGTAACCGGTTTGCGCGGCGTGTGGATCAGTTCGGCCCCTGCAGGAGGCATGCCTGTTACATGGTCATCCATTCCCGGATGGTTGTGGGCAGGGTTTTGATATCCCCGGGCGATGAGAAATTGGCTGTAAGTGAAGCCGGCAGGCTTCCAGCTTCTTTGATACTCGTTTACCAGGTATGCGGTGACCTCTGGAGAAGGAGGAACTCTACGAAAAAGGTTCATAATTATTCTCCTTTCTATGTTTATATTTAGGATTGGCCAGAAAATATTTCTATATGCGAAAGAGAGGAATTGATCCTCTCTCTTGTATTAGTGTCGGTCCTTTAAATTATTAATTTCCTGTCAAATAAATGTTTGGCTTGGGCGGTGCGCTCATCCCGTCTCCAAGATAGAATCCCGTATGAGGAGGCTGGTTATAGGCAACGTTCTGCCAAGCCACGCTCAGGCGGTAAACAGGATCATGCATCAAAGTATAGATGCGGTGGGAAGTAACGTCAGTGGTCGTATAAATACGCAATGCAGTGTTGTCGGCGGTTCTCCAGATCGCTTCCTCCCGCCAGTCGCCGAGGATGTCGGCCTGGAGGCTCGGGTTGCCTTTGGTCGAGTTGTTCGATGCGGTTCCCGTAGCCGTCAGCAGACGATTGGTCGTGCTCTGGCTGTAGTTCCACTTGTCGATTTTGCCTGTACCACCGGTATGATCTAGCAGCTCGCGCAGCAAATCGCCGTCCCACCAGATGGCGAAGTTTGTAGAGTTCGGCGTTGCGTCGCTGATTTTGACTCCTTTTACGGAGTAGAGGCCGATGCCTGAAGCCCACAGCTCCGTCCCTTTCGTCCGCGGGTCGATGTCAGCCGCGAGTCCTCGGCCCGTATCCGCTCCGGTACGGATGCCCCAATAAACTTGGCCTGTGGCCGCATTATGGATTTCCGCCCCGTACGCCGCGCTGGTCGACTCGTGAACACCGAATACTTCCAGACCCGCACGGTCGGGATCGAGATCGCCTACATGCAGTGCATCGCCATGGCCGAGTCCTGTCGTATACAGGCCTTTTCCATTGTCGTCGATGACCGCTGAGCCATAAATGATTTCATCCTTGCCGTCGTTATCGACATCGGCGACGCTTAAGCTGTGATTGCCTTGTCCTGCATAAGCGCTGTTGCCCGACGTGTTGGAATCGAACGTCCACAGCTTGGTCAGCTTTCCGTCCCGCCAATTGTAGGCAACGAGCACGCTTCTCGTATAGTAGCCACGGGCCATGACGAAGCTAGGACGCTGTCCGTCCAAGTATGCGACCCCGGCAAGAAAACGATCCACGCGGTTGCCGTAATTATCCCCCCAGTCGGAGACGTTGCCCCTGGCGGGCTCATAATTGACGGTTGTTAAAGCTTCGCCGTTGCTTCCTCTGAACACCGTCAAATATTCAGGACCAGACAGTACGTACCCGCTGGAGTTGCGGTAATCGGCACTTGCGTTGCCAATCGTCTTGCCGACGCCGTCTACGGTTCCGTCCGCTGTTTTGAAGACGACCTCCGCTTTGCCGTCCCCATCTAGGTCATAGACGAGAAACTGCGTATAGTGAGCGCCTGCCCGAATGTTCTTGCCTAAATTAATACGCCATAGCCGGGTACCGTTCAGTCGGTAGGCATCGATGATTACCGGTCCGGTATAGCCGGATTGGGAATTATCTTTGGAGTTGGAAGGATCCCATTTAAGCACGATCTCATAGTTCCCGTCTCCGTCCAGGTCGCCTACGCTCGCATCATTGGCGCTGTAGGTGTAAGCAACTCCGTCTGGCGTGGTGCCGCCGGGAGGCTGCTGAATCGGAACGCTTAAATAATTTTGCCCCCAGACCGCTGCCGTCTCGGAAGCCGCCTGCTCCTGCCCGTTCAGGACTGCTCTTACCGTATAGGTAGAACTGCTTGTCCCTTGTGGATCGATATAGTTGGTGCTGTTCGTGATGGGGCTGGCATTGACCTTGGTGCTTCCCCGGTACAGATTGAATGCAATATTGTCCGGCTCTGTGCCGAACAAGCGCCAGCTTACGAATACCCCATTGCTGACTTTAACGGCGACAACGCCGCGCTTGAGCGACTCCATTTGCCTGGCAGCTGCCGCGTAAGAGGTGCCTCCCATTGTGAACAAAGGCAGCGATAACAGAAGAACAAGAAAGCATTGCATTGCTTTTCTGACGTTGTTTCTCGTAGAATAGTTCATGTGTATACCTCCTTCGTTTTAATTAAAAAGATTTTTATTACTTAAAAAGAAAGGGCTTACATAATGCAATAATAAGCAAAATTTACATTATTTACAATAGTTTTAATAGGAAAAGTATAAATTATCCAATAAATAAATACTGTTTATGGAAAACCTGAAACAAATCGTAGTGGGGAACTCATTATCGATACATAAAAAGATCATGGACTCGATCACGAGTCATGCATGATCTTTTTTGTTGTTAAATAACCTATGCATGCTATAAATTCCATAAAATATCAATCTAGTTGGATGTTTTGTTCATTTCCTTGTTCAATTTATCAATGCGAACAGAGCTTTTGCTTATACTCAAAAGAAATACCACTGTTCCATAATATGGGTAGCTATAGAAACCGCAAACATACTATAAAGGAGGACGTCTAGATGAGTAAAAAAATAGTCGCATTGCTGACGGCATGTTGTTTGACTTTCGGAATATGGCTTCATGGGCCAGGGGGAGGGCAAGCAGTAGCAGCCGACGATGCGCTAGTCAGCGAAATGTTTAGTTTGCTGGCAGCACCCGGGAGCTTATCGCTTGGGGCGGACGGCAGAAGCCGATTGTATCCGGCCGATTGGTATCCAGGATTTAAAGATGAAGAGGGCAGGTTTCTACATGACTTCTCGTACGCCGGTTATCATCGCGGGGAGATGCCTATTCCTCAAGTCGATTCTTCCGCCGGCATTGATGTGACGAAGGCGCCTTACCAGGCTGACCGGACAGGAAGCCGCGATGCAACGGCGGCGATTCAGCTAGCTATTGACGATGCCGCCTCGCAGGGCGGGGGCGTAGTCTATCTTCCAGAGGGTACTTATAAAGTCAATCCGCCTGCTAGCAAAGATTATGCCTTGAATATCCCTGCAAGCCACATCGTGTTAAAAGGGGCGGGAATGGACAAAACCTTCATTTACAATGCGACCGAAAATATGAAAGGCAAAGATATTATTCGCGTCGGAAACGGAGATTGGAAAAAAACGAACGTAACGACGGAGCTGCGAAAATCCGTATCCGAACCGACGGTATTGCTTCCGGTAGAGGATGCGGGCGGTTTTGCGGTTGGTGACTATGTGCTGATCACGTTTGATACGACGCAGGAATTCCTGGCTGAACTCGGTATGCACAATAAATGGGCATCACGTTTGGGGCGAGTAGAGCCGTTGTTCTACAGACAAATCGTGGCGGTTGATTCGGAGAACCGGACGATTACGGTTGATATTCCGACCCGTTATCCGCTGAAGGTGAGAGATCATATTACGGTTACGAAGACAGAAGCACCAATTACGGAAGTAGGGATAGAGGACTTCTCTATTGCCAACATTCAAAATTCGAAAAGCGGGTTAGGCGAAGATGATTTTAAAGTGGAAGGTACGGCGGGCTACGAGAGCGATAACGCGAAGGTGATTAATGTAATCGCCGCGGCCGACAGTTGGATTCGCAATATTAACACATATAAACCTGTGGGGAATGCAACGTACCATATTTTATCGAAGGGCATTATCCTTGACCGTACGAAGAATGTAACCGTTGACCAGGTGACGATGGAGTACCCGCAGTATCGCGGTGCAAACGGCAATGGATATTTATATCAATTTATCGGCAACGATAATTTAATTGCTAACAGCAATGCTGTAGGAGCGCGGCACAGCTTTACATTCGCCAATTTTTCCGCGAATGGAAACGTGATGCATAACGTGTATTCGGAAAATTCGTCGCTATTAACCGATTTTCACATGTACTTAAGCATGGCTAACCTGATCGATAATATGACGTTGAACGGAGACGGGATTTCTGCCATTACGAGAGACTACGGTTCTTCCGAGACGAACCGGCACGGTGTTGTTACGACGGAGAGCGTGTTCTGGAATACGACAGGCCAGGCGGCGCATCCAAGCAAAAGCGCGAACGGAATCATCGTAGAGTCAGAACAGTTCGGCCATGGCTACGTTATCGGAACAAAAGGCGCTGTAACCGGAGTAAATGTGCAAATCGCCGGCTCGATCGCCGACACGGATACGAGGCCGTTTGATATGGCCGAAGGGATCGGGCAAGGCGAACAGTTGACACCGGAAAGTCTGTTTTCGGATCAATTCGAGCGTAGGGATGGCAGGCTCAGTTGGGGGCTTTCGTCTCTGCTTGTGAATGGCGAGGCGATTGACGGCATGCAGTTTTTGAGAACGAGTTACACGTACACACTGCCTTACGGATCGACGCTGACACCGACAATTCAAGCGGCAGCCCTGGCTTCCGATGCGGAAATATCAATTACGCAGCCGTCGGGTACGAGCGGAACAGGCATCATTCGTGTGACAAAGGATGGCATCTCGCAGGAGTATCAGGTCAATTTTCGCGTGGCAGAGAATCCTGCGCTGCCGCAGAGCATCTCTTTTGAACCCGATCGTTCCGCTTCCGGCTGGCGAGCAGTGGGTAACGCAATCAGCGCAGGCAGCAGCGGACAACTCAAAGCTTATATTACGATGAACAGCGGCGAAGTTGTCCATGCCGGGCAGGAGGGCATTCCAGTTAACTACACGGTGGATCATAAGCAGCTTGGAAAGATACAAGGGAACATGTTCACTGCAAAGAAGCCGGGCCTCGTGAATATTACTGCAGAGAGCATGCTCGGAGGCGTGACGGTAAAGAGAACGGAAGTGTTTGAGATCAAGGAAGCGATGCAGGGGCCGGAAGGAAAGCTCGCCGAAATTGCAAAGGTAACAGCAAGCGCGGATGACGGCAACGTTCCAGCGAATGCGGTGGATCGTGATCCCGATTCTAGATGGTCGGCAGAAGGCAGCGGACAATATTTGCTGCTTGAGCTGGATCGGGAGCAGTGGGTGGATCAAGCCAGCATTTTGTTCTATAACGGGAACCAGCGAGTGAACTATTTCGATCTTGAAGTGTCGACGGACGGCGTCCATTATGAGAAAGTACTGGAGCGAGCGGCCAGCCATAAATATAATCCCAATCGCATCGAAGCTTTTGAATTTGCGCCTGTAAAGGCCAAGTTTATTAAATACGTTGGACAAGGCAACGAGGTCAACGGCTGGAACAGCATCCTGGAGATATGGGTACATGCGGCTGACGACGAACACTGAGGGTGCTCAAGTTAGGCAATGGAGTAGGAGTGTTTGAGGCAAAGAGGAGGGATGTCCCTCCTCTTTTTAATGCATAAATTCACGATTGAATTGTAGAAAACATCAGTTCGAGGTTACGAAATCGGCACGCGATTTGATGTTTTGCACATATCGGGAGCGGTGCTCCCTTAGCTAGACTGAGAGCGTAATGCAATTCAATATATTCCTAAGCGGAGGTTTGAAGCAATGAGAAAAGTATGGACTTCCAGCCTAATCATTATGATGTTAGGCACGCTGCTCGGATGTTCGTCCGGAAGCGGTGACAAAGCGGGTGCCGGTGAGAACGGCAATGGCGGCGCAGCAGCGCCAAAAACAGAAGAAGCGACGGCTTACCCGATCCAGACCGTTAAGACGCTGTCTTATTGGGGAGAAATCAACGGCAACCTGATCGGCGTCAAGGCTTCGCATGACGAAATTCCATTTTTTCAGGATTGGCAGAAAAAAACCGGGGTTACTTTGAAATTTACGGCTCCGCCGACAGGGCAGGTTAAAGAAGCGATGAACGTGCTGCTGGCATCGGGCGATTTGCCGGATTTGATCGAGTATAACTTCCTGGGCGATTTCCCGGGCGGGCCGGAGAAGGCGATCAGCGACGGGTATATTGTCAGATTGAATGATCTAATCGATCAGTATGCGCCTAATTTGAAGAAATATTTAGCGGAGAATCCAGACGTTGACAAGATGATCAAGACCGATAGCGGCAGCTATTATGCGTTTCCGTTCGTGCGGGGCGATGAATACTTGCGGGTGTTCCAGGGCCCAATCATCCGCAAGGACTGGCTGGATGAGCTAGGCTTGCCGGTGCCAGAAACGATCGACGAATGGACGGAGACGCTGCGGGCATTTAAAGAGAAAAAAGGAGCAGCCGCCCCGCTTTCCTTCGTTAGCAAGCCGCGATTTTTCAATGAATCCGGTAACGGTGCTTTTATCGGCGCATTTGGTGTAAACCGCGGTTTTTACCAGGAAGACGGAGTGATCAAATATGGTCCGGCCGAGCCGGGGTTCAAAGAATATTTACGTGTGTTCCATGACTGGTATAAGGAAGGCTTAATCGACAAAAACGCCGCTACGGCGGATACAAAATCGCTGGACAGCAATATCGCATCCGGTGCGACAGGCGCAACGATCGGCAACGCCGGGGGCGGGATCGGCAAATGGCAGCCACTCGTGGAAGCGAACGATGCCAAAGCCGTGCTTGTCGGTACGCCTTATCCGGTGCTGCACAAGGGCGATAAGCCGAAATTTGGACAGCGCAACCAGGCTTATGCTTCCGAAGGCACCGTGGCAATAACAACTGCAGCCAAAGACCCCGAGCTTGCGGTGCGCATGCTGGACTACGGCTATAGCGAGGAAGGCCACTTGTTCTTCAACTTCGGAACCGAAGGCGTTAGCTACAACATGGAGAACGGTTATCCCACATATACCGATTTAGTGCTGAAAAATCCGGATAAGCTGGCTCCGGCCCAAGGCATCTCCTTGTATGCCCGAGGCAGTTACAACGGCCCGTTCATTCAGGACAAACGCTATGCCGAACAATTCTTTGCGCTCCAAACCCAGCGCGATGCGGTGACTACTTGGCAGAATACGGATTCGGCGAAATACAATTTGCCGCCGATTACACCAACGCCGGAGGAGAGCTCGGAGTATGCGGCGATTATGAACGATATTAATACGCTCGTGGATGAAATGACGCTTAAGATTATTCTGGGTGCGGAGCCGATCGACCAGTACGAAAGCTATGTCGCCAAGATGAAGTCGCTGAAACTGGATCGCGCAATCGAGATTCAGAACGCTGCTTTGGAGCGCTATAACAGCCGCTAAGAAAATACAAGGAAGAGGGCCTGCGCGGCCCTCTCCAATTGAAACGAGGTGAATGACAACGCTATGGCGAATCCGCAATCCTTCAAGAGCCGTCTTATCCGGGATTTCATCCTAAATAAATATCTCTATCTGATGATACTACCGGTCATTGCCTACTATATTATTTTCCATTATGGGCCGATGTACGGAGCGCTGATCGCTTTCAAGAACTATTCGCCGATGAAGGGCATTCTCGGCAGCGATTGGGTGGGGTTTCAGCATTTTCAGGATTTTTTCAACAGCTACTATTTCCTGCGAATACTGAAAAATACGCTGCTCATTAGTCTCTACTCGCTGCTGTTCGAGTTTCCGGCGCCCATCCTGCTTGCACTGCTTATTAATGAAGTACGGCACCGCTTATTTAAACGAGTCGTTCAAACGATTACGTACATGCCTTATTTCATCTCGCTCGTCGTGATTTGCGGAATTATTACCGATTTTACGAATGCTGACGGCTTGATCAACCGGTTGTTCGTCTGGCTTGGCTACGATGGGCAGGCGATGCTGCAGAAGCCGGAGCTGTTCCGCCCGGTCTATATATTGTCGGAGATCTGGCAGCGGATCGGCTGGGAGTCGATTATTTATATCGCCGCCTTGATGGGCATCGATCAGGAGCAGTATGAAGCGGCGCGGATGGACGGTGCCAACCGATTTAAGCAGATGATCTACATTACGCTGCCCGGCATTATGCCGACGATCGCTATTATGCTTATTTTGCGGATGGGGAATTTGCTTAATGTCGGCTTTGAGAAAATCATACTTCTGTACAATCCGGTCACCTACGAGACGGCTGACGTGATTTCTTCCTTCGTCTACCGCAAAGGGCTGCTCGAATTCGGTTGGAGCTACAGCGCTGCGGTTGGCTTGTTTAACTCGGTGATCAATCTCATTCTGCTTGTGTCGGCCAACTATATCAGCCGCAGAGTGAGCAAAAGCAGTCTATGGTGAGGTGAAAAAAGGATGAACAAAACGAAGGTTGGTTTTTTCGACCGGGCTTTTGATATCGGTATTTATATCATATTGATTTTGTTGGTTGTCGTTACGCTGTATCCCCTGCTCTACGTGCTGTTCGCCTCATTCAGCGATGCCGGCAAGCTAATTGTGAATAAGGGGATTCTGTGGAGGCCGCTAGGCTTCAGCCTGGACGCATATAAAAGTGTAATGGCTAATCCTGGCATCGGCATCGGGTACCGCAACACGATCTTTATCGTCATTATGGGCGTTGCGGTGAATTTATTTATGACAGCGCTTGGCGCATATGTATTGTCCCGGAAAAATGTGATGTGGAACAACGTGTTGATGTTCCTCATCGTGTTTACGATGTTTTTCGGCGGCGGACTTATTCCGCTTTACTTAATCGTGAAGGACGTTGGTCTGCTTGATACGCTATGGTCCACGATCATTCCGTTTGCGGTCAGCACGTTTAATCTGATTATTATGCGGACTTCATTTATGGGAATCCCCGATAGTCTGGAGGAATCGGCCAAGATCGACGGAGCGAACCATTTTACAATTCTGTTCCGGATCATTATTCCGTTATCGATGCCGGTCATCGCCGTGATGATTTTGTATTATGCGGTAGATAAATGGAACGGTTGGTTCTATGCGTCGGTCTTTATTAAGAGCCGCGAGCTCTTCCCGCTGCAGCTTGTGCTCAGGGAAATTCTGATCGCCAATTCGACCGACAGCATGTCGGCAGGGGCATCGGCGGGTGACCGCCATCAAATCGGCGAGACGATCAAGTATGCGACGATTATGGTCGCTACAGTTCCGATTTTATGTGTCTATCCTTTCGTGCAGCGGTTTTTCGTTAAGGGTGTCATGATCGGTTCATTAAAAGGCTAAATCAGGATCGCGTTTAGAGAAGGAGGAATGGATATGAGTGGGTTGAAGGCATTGAACGCGGCAGCCGTTTGGGAGCAAATCGGCTTGAAGCTCGACGGAATGATTGCGGCGATGGGGGAGAAATCCCCGCATGTCGCCGGATCCACAGGGAAATATGATGATATGCGGCTTGATTGGTGGACATCTGGTTTTTGGCCAGGGATTCTTTGGATTGCTTATGAGATGACGGGAGCAGAACGGTACAAGACGGCAGCCTGGAGCTGGGATGAACGGCTGGAGAAGTTAATGCTGCAGCCGAATAACTTCGATCATGACGTTGGTTTTCAGTTCCTGCCGACGGCAGCTATCAAATATAAGCTGACCGGGGACGCTGATGCAAGGCGGCGTGTGCTTTACGCAGCCAACTTCCTGGCGGGGCGTTTCAATTTGCGGGGCAAGTTCATTCGAGCCTGGAACGGGGATAAGCATGGCTGGTCCATC
Organism: Paenibacillus sp. YSY-4.3; assembly: GCF_054767475.1. Taxonomy (NCBI): domain Bacteria; kingdom Bacillati; phylum Bacillota; class Bacilli; order Caryophanales; family Paenibacillaceae; genus Paenibacillus; species Paenibacillus sp. YSY-4.3. Next base: position 933,937 of record NZ_BAABMC010000001.1, read on the forward strand.
GTCGATACGGGCATGAATTTATCATTGCTTTTTTGGGCGGGCCAAGAGAGCGGCGATCCGCGTTTCTCGCATATCGCTCAGGAGCATGCAAATACGATGCTGAGCTATTTCATCAGAGAGGACGGATCGGTGCATCATATTATCGATTTCGACCCGGCGACCGGTGAATTCGCAGAAACGATCGGCGGGCAGGGGGCCGGGCCGGATTCGGCCTGGAGCAGGGGGGCGGCATGGGCGCTCTATGGCATGGCCAACGCCTTCCGTTACACTGGAGAATCAAAGTATCTTCACGCTGCACAGCGTGTAGCAAACTTCTTTATCGCCCATTTGCCGGAAGATCATGTTCCGCATTGGGATTTTCGGGTAGAGACCGGTCTGGAGGGGGAGCCGCGGGACAGCTCGGCTGGTGCTTGTGCGGCCTCAGGTTTGCTCGAGTTGGCTGATTTGCTGCCTGAGCCGGAAGGACGGTGCTACCGCATGGGAGCCGAGCGGATTCTCAGTTCTTTGTACGAGAACTATGGAACGTGGGATCTCCCGATGCATGAAGGCATACTTCTGCAGGGAACTGGGCATAAGCCCGCCGGACAGAATGTCAACGTTTCGCTCATTTACGGCGACTACTTCTTCGTTGAAGCGATTGCGAAGTTGAACGGCTGGAGCCATCGTATATTCTAATCAAGTAACGGACAGATGAAAAAATAAAAAATTAGCGCAGAAAACCCGGCTGGACCTCGCGTCCTTCGGGCTATTTGTGCTTTTTTGATGGGCAAATACGCCTTCGGTTAAAGGTTTTGTCAATCGAATTGCAGCTTTTAGGCATTCCGGGATGCGGCATGTTATCGTTATAATAGAATTGTAAACGTTTTAATTTTAATCATTTTAATCGAATATACGGGTGATGATAGCTTGATAAATATTCATTATTTATGGCAGAGACGCAAAAGCATTATTGTCACTTGGCTGCTGTCCTACAGCGCGGTTCTCTTTGTGCCTATTATGATCAGCCTGGTCATCTATTCTCAGGCTAACCATGCGCTGAAGAGCGAGATTCACCGCGCTAACGATTCTTTGCTGAAGCAGATGCGCTACACGATTGATAATCAGATCGATCTAATGAAACGTCTTAATATGGAGATAACCTGGAACGGCAAGCTGCAAAATTTAATGTATTCCAACAAGCCTGCCAATGAAGCGCCCTTCGCAGCCTATCAGCTCGTGAAGGAATTCCGGTTGTACAAAACATCTTATGCTTCAATCGATGAGTTCTACGTCGTCTGGGATCAAGGGGATGCCGTATTGCGTTCCGGAAATATCAGAGATATGACAACGGCTTATCATACGATTCACAATACGGGGGCTCTTTCCTATGACCAATGGCTGGATACGATTCACCAGGCAGGGACAAAACGTTTCACAGTGCTTCCCCGTCTGGACGCCGCTCCGGCACAGACCTCCATCGCGTACATTACGCAGCTGCCCAATGATTTGAACGGCAGGGAGACCGGGACTGTCGTGGTAATGGCAGATGCGGAGAAATTCCATGCGGCGATCGAGAATATCTCTGGTTTTAGCGGCGGTTTGCTGCTTATTTTGAATCAGGACAACGAGATTCTTCTATCAAATCGGCCGGAGGCCCCGGAGTTGAAGCCTTTCATGGAGGGAGAACGTGTCCGGCTATCCTCTTCCCGGGTCGGGGAGTCCGAGTTGTTCTATATTCCATCAGAAGTATCAGAGCTAAAGTATGCTTTGATCATTCCAAGCGGCATTTATTGGGAGAAGGCGGAATATGTCCGCAGTTTTACTTATATCAGCATTCTGATCAGCGTCATTGGTGCCGGGGTGTTGACCTGGTTTTTTATGCGCCGTAATTATTCGCCGATTCAGGAGCTCGTTCAATCCATCAACGACAAGAATATGGCGGAAGAGCTTGGGGACGGGAACGAGCTGCGGATCATTTTGCGGGCGATATTGAACGCCAGAAGTGAAAAGGATCAAATCGCGATGCAATTGAAAAAGCATCAGCAGGTGCTCAGGTCCAACATGATCCATCGGCTGCTTAAGGGGAGGCTGGACACCCCGGTGCCGTATGAGGAGGCGTTCCGCTCTTTTCATATGACGCTGCATTCCAATGAGTTCGCAGTTATTTTATTAGTTCTCGAAAATGAAGAAAGTCTCTATGAGAAGCTTCCGGGCATTGATCTTAATGAGAGAAGGAAGCTGATCCCGTTTATTATCGCCAACGTCGTGGAAGAATTGGTTGGACAGCGTCAGCATGCCGGATATGTGACAGAGATTGACGATATGCTGGTGTGCCTGGTCAACCTGAAGCCCGATGTTCCAAATGTGCTGCTGGAGCTGCGGGATATCGCAGCAGAGGCGCAAAGCTTCCTGGGACAATATGAGATGGAGCTTACGATTTCCATCAGCAGCCGCTATTCCAACTGGTCGGGGATCGCTGGAGCGTACCAGGAGGCGGTCGATGCTATGGAGTATAAGATGGTGCTGGGGAAAAAGGGGATTATCGCTTTAGAGGATATACGGCTGGATTCGGCGTATAACGCACAGTCTGGCTACTACTATCCGCTGCAGGTGGAGCAGCAGCTCATTAATTTAATCAAGGCTGGCGATATTGAGCAGGCTTCTGCCTACATGGACGAAATTACCGAGCGCAATTTCAGCAAGCCGGTGATGTCCTTGACGTTGGCCCGCTGCTTCATTTTCAATCTGGCCGCTACGGTTATTAAAGCAATCAACGAGCTAGGCGGAGGAGATAGCGACATTCTGAGAAAAAATCCGCTCTGGATGGATACCATTATGGCCTGCGACACGATCAAGGAGATGCAGCAGGAGCTGCAAACGCTGCTTGGGGAAGTGTGCGCCTTCGCCGCTGCCAAGCGAACGTCGAATGTATCTGAGGAGCGGGAAGGGTCATTGCGCGATCTGACCGTGAAGGTAACTAGTTATATTGAAGAAAACTACCAGGACGCCAATCTGAACGTGAATGCGATCGGAGATCATTTTGATCTGAAGGGCAGCTATTTGTCGCGGCTGTTTAAGAGTCAAACAGGCGAAGGATTGCTTGACTATATCCATAAGACGCGTATCGCGCAAGCCAAGGAAATGATCCAGGGCAAGCGGAACTCTATAAACGAAATTTCCAAGCTTGTCGGTTATAATGACGTAGCTACTTTCATTCGCGTGTTTAAGAAATATGAAGGCATCACACCAGGCAAATATAAAGAAATTTATTAACGGGAGGGGGCCTTCGCAGATGAGAGGGGAGAGAGCTTTCTCCGGGATTGGAGCGGTTGTACTGGCAATTGTACTGGCGCTGACGATGACGATGCTAAGCGCTTGCGATATGAATACCGCCGCTTCTCAAATTTATGGGAATGCCGCTGATACAGAGCCGGAGTCCTTAGGAGCAGGTACGGACGGTGAGACGCTGACGTATTGGGCAGAGCTGAATGGCAATGCTGCGGGTATAAAGCCGACTTTTCAGGAGGTGCCTTTTTTCCAAGAATGGCAAAAGAAAACGGGAGTGAAGCTGAACTTCATTCAGCCTCCTCAGAATCAGGCGAAGGACGCCATTAACGTGCTGCTTGCCTCGGGCGAGCTGCCGGATATGATTGAATACGAATGGAACAGCTTTCCCGGAGGCCCGGAGAAGGCGATCAAGGACGGTTACATTTTAAGGCTGAATGAGGCGATCGATGCTTATGCTCCGAATTTGAAAAAATACTTAAGCGAGCATCCCGATATTGACAAACAGATTCGGACGGCTGACGGCAGCTATTACATCTTTCCGTTCATCCAAGGGGATGATCGCTTGCGGACATATCAGGGGCTGATCCTGCGGAAAGACTGGCTGGATGAGCTCGGACTTGGTGTTCCGGAGACGATTCATGAATGGCATATGGTGCTCAAGGCGTTTAAGGAGAAGAAGGGGGTCGAGGCACCTCTTACTTTTCTAGGTGTTCCTAGTCCGTTGTTTGGCATAGAGGGCGGCGGATTCATCGGAGCATACGGCATCAAGAAGGATTTCTACTTGGAGAACGGACAGGTGAAATTTGGCCCGCAGGAGCCTGGCTATAAGGACTTCTTGGCCTTATTCCGGGAATGGTATGCCGAGGGGCTTATTGACAGAAATTTTGCCGCGGTCGATTCCGTGACGCAGGATGTAAGCATGCTCACGGGGCGGAGCGGGGCCAGCATCTGGAATGCAGGGGCCGGGATCGGCACGTGGCTGCCAGTCTTGCGAGAGAATGATCCGGGGGTCAAATTGATCGCCGCCCCGTACCCCGTCCTGCACAAGGGGGAGCGGTCCAAATTCGGGCAAAGGGCCTCTGCGGTCGGATTTAGCGGTGTGGCGATATCGGGCAATAGCAAAAATGTAGAGCTGGCCGTCCGTATGTTGGATTATGGATATAGCCCTGAAGGCCATATGCTGTTCAATTTCGGTATTGAAGGCCTCAGCTACGAGATGAAGGACGGCTATCCGAGATATACGGATTTGATTCTGAACAATCCAGATAAACTGGCCCCATCCCAGGCGCTTGCGATGTATACGCGGGCGAGCTACTTCGGGCCGTTTGTGCAAGATGTCCGATATATGGAACAATATTATATGCTGCCGGAGCAAAAAGAGGCGATCCGGTTATGGTCGGATACCGATGCGGCGAAATATGCGCTGCCCGCTACCCCGAAGACAGAGAAGGAAAGCGCAGAGCTGTCGGCGATTATGAAGGACGTAACGACGCTGGTAGATGAGATGTCGTTGAAAATTATTCTGGGGATCGAGCCGCTTAGCACTTTTGACGCTTATGTGGATCAATTGAAATCGCTAAATATCGACCGGGCCATAGAGCTTCAGCAGACGGCGCTGGAACGGTACAATCAGTCGCTTATGGATGAGAAGGTGAAGGAATAGTTGGCGGTGTCTTGCCGGAGAATGATAAAAAATTGGTGCAGGATCAGGCAGGCGTGCTATATTGTAATTAAAATCTTTTTACGAGAAAGGATCTGCACGAATGAAATTGATCTACACAGGCAAGACCAAAGATGTATATGCTCTGGAAGATGGAAACTTTTTGCTGAAGTTCAAGGATGATGTGACCGGGGAAAACGGGGTATTCGATCCAGGCGCCAATACGGTCGGGTTAACGTTGGAAGGCGCGGGTAAAGCAGGACTCCGCTTGACGAAGTATTTCTTTGAAATATTAAAGGAAAAAGAGATTCCTACGCACTATATAGATGCTGATATCGACAACGCAACGATGACGGTAAAACCGGCAACTGTATTTGGTAAAGGTCTTGAAGTGATTTGCCGCTACAGAGCGGTGGGAAGCTTCCTGCGCCGCTATGGTATGTATGCCGAGGAAGGCCAAGCCTTGAACGCTTTCGTTGAAGTGACCATTAAAGACGACGAGCGTCAAGACCCGCCAATTTCGGAGGATGCACTGGACATGCTGGGGATTTTGTCTTCCGCCGAGTACAAGGTGCTTAAAGAGCTGACGCAAACGATAGGCAATGTCGTTAAAGACGAGCTTGCGAAGAAGGGCGTTGAGCTGTACGATATCAAATTTGAATTCGGCCGAGTAGACGATGGCGCACAAATCGTTCTGATCGACGAAATTTCCGGCGGCAATATGCGCGCTTATAAGGATGGCCAATATGTGGAGCCGCTGGAATTGGAAAAATTGATCGTTGGCTAAGCGATTGCCTTCAACATATTTATATATTTGAACAGCAAAGATCCGGTTTTTAGGCCGGGTCTTTGTTCTATTCATTCGCATGATTTGCCGCTAAGCCTTTCGGAATGAAATGTTGTTGATGTATAATTATGGAAGGGATGCGAATGGATTTCCCGGGAAAGGAATGATGATAATGAGTTCTTCAGACAATAGAAGTACGATCAGGCATCTCAGCCCCGTGTTGTTTGTTGCCGATCGCCAGAAGACGCTTGAGTATTATAGCTCGTTTGGCTTCCAATGCGATTTTCGCATGGGCTTCATCGAACGGGACGGGCTTGAAATTATTATTCATGAAACGGCGAATAAAGATCGAATTACTCCGAATTATCCCTATCATCACGAAGACGCGTTGGATATTTTCGCCATGGTTTATGGCGTGGAAGAGCTTTACCATGAGCTTGCCAAAAAAGGAGCCAAACTGCATAAACCTTTGGAGGTCAATGAGTTTGGCATGAAGGAATTTTCCATTATGGATCCAGACGGCTATACGATCGGATTCGGGGAGTCGATTCAGGATTAGGGCGTCGTAACCGTAATCGTGCTCGATTGCGAATCCCACTCGACGGTAGCGTCGAAGGATTCGGCGGCAAAGCGGGCAGGCACCATCGTATACCCGTTGATGACAATCGGCTTAGCCTGCAAAGTAAGCGGCTTATTCTGTTTTCGGGCCGCCGTACTGTCCACGGTCAGTTCAACGCTCGTATCTCCTTTGGATGCGGTGATTTTCTTCGTGGCCTGATCCCATTCAAGGGTGGCGCCGAGGGCATCAAACAAGTTTTTCAGCGGGATAAGCACCGTGCCATTGACGATGACGGCTTTTTGCTCCAAAGGTACGACGCTGCCATTTACGATCAATGTAATGTCTACCGTCGTATATCCTTTTTTAGGGGCGGCATTTTTACTACTCGTTCCGGTTTTGCTGGAAGAAGAGCTTTTGTTGGTAGAAGTACTCGATGATTTTGTGGATGTTGATTTGGAGCTGGAGTTCGTCGTGCCGGAATTATGATAGTGATAACCGCTGCAAAGCCCTTTTTGCTTCGACTTCTCGGAGCAATTATGCCCGCCGTTAGCGTCAGTTCTTCCGGAATGGGCCAGAACGGACGTCTGAGCGGATAATAGCAAAGTTAGACTGACAACAAGAGCAATAATTTTTTTCATCGTACAGCCTCCTTACGAATCATATAATAGTAAATACATACTTAAGTGCTATATCGGTTTAAAGCGCCTGAATGATTATAACACCAGTAAAGCGGGGAAGGGTTGCTATGAACTCTATTGAGCAAAGATTAGAAGCATTGAATATTACGCTGCCAGCGGCCAGCGATCCGGCGGCGAAGTATGCGAATTACGTTATCGTCAATGGATTGATGTTTGTTTCCGGCAAAGGGCCGATGGGCAATCCGAAAGGCAAGCTGGGAGTCGATTATACGACAGAGGAAGGGTACGAGTTCGCCAGGCAAGCCGGTATTGAAGTACTGGCAGTCCTTAAATCGGCTCTTGGAACATTGGACAAGGTGAAAAGGGCGGTCAAGGTGCAGGGCTTCGTCAATGCGAGCCCCGAGTTTGATGAGCATCACAAAGTATTAAATGGGTTCTCCGATTTGTTCATGGAAGTATTCGAGGACAGGGGAAGCCATGCAAGGTCGGTATTCGGTGCGGTTTCAGTGCGAGATAATTTGCCGATTATCGTGGATTCCATTTTTGAAGTAGAGGAATAGAGCGGCAGAGGCTAAATAACCCAGTGGTTCTGATGAACTGTCTGGGTTATTTTTTGGTTCGTACGAATTTTGCAGGGGATTTTGCAAGGCAGTGACATAAGTGTTTTAATAGGGATAATTGTTAACGAACAAGCTTTAGGGAGGACCATATGGATTTGGACAACCGCAATCAAGTGCTTATTGTGGAAGATGATGATCATATACGGCGTTTTATCGCCATCAATTTGGAGGGCAGCGGGTTCGAAGTTTATGAAGCCGCGGCAGGAGAGGCCGCGCTCAAGAGTTTCACGGCTCATCGGCCTGATGTCGTCGTGCTGGATATCATGCTTCCGGATTTCGACGGCTTTGAAATTTGCGAGCGGTTAAGAGAAATAGATTCTGAAGTGGTGATCGTATTTTTGACGGCTCGTGGTCAGGATTTGGATAAAATCAAGGGACTTGAACTCGGAGCCGATGATTATATTGTAAAGCCGTTTAATCCGCTGGAGCTGACGGCCAGAATTCGCACGGTGCTGCGGCGTACCCGGAATAAGCGGGAATCGGATCATACTGTTCTCCGCGCCGGAGTGATCCGCCTCGATTTGACCTCGAATAAGCTCTATAAGCAGGACGAAGTTATCGACGTGACTCCCAAGGAATTTCAGATGATGAAGGCGTTTATGGAGAATCCGGACGTAGCTCTAACGAGAAATGAGCTGCTGAATCTGGTCTGGGGCGAAGATTTTATCGGTGATACGAAAACAGTGGATGTTCATGTGCGGAAGCTGCGGGAGAAGCTGGAGAAGGACAGCTCCAAGCCCGAAATGATTGAGACCGTCTGGGGCGTCGGTTATCGCTGGAGGAAGGAAGATTGAAGTGAGCATTCGCAAAAGGCTGGTCGGAAGCTATCTGCTCGTCATTCTGATTACGGTGATCACCCTTGAGGCCATATTGATTGCCGCTGTGAACTATTATTACTACCACAATATTGAGCGTACCATGGTTACCCAGGCCGAGTTGTCGGCTTCTTTTTATGAACAATACTTTGCGAATGACGATTTGGAGCAGCAGGCCGAACGATTATTAAGAGGGTTTTCGCATAATTTTGCCGGTCAGGCCCAAATCATTAGCTCCTCAGGACAACTGATCCAAGATTCCACGGGTTATCGGCTAGGGCAAAATATGGCCGGTTATCCGGACGTGCAAAGCGCAATTGCTGGCAATGCCGATGTATGGCGTGGCCGCGATTCGTCTTCGCAGGAGGAGGTGCTTGCAGTCTCCTATCCGCTATTAGCCAAAGGCCAGGCGATTGGTGCCGTACGTTTCGTAACCTCATTAATGCAAACGAAGGAGACGGTGAGGCAAATTTCTGTCATTCTAGTGACTATAGGCCTTGTTGTGATTGCGGTTGTTGCCGCTGTCGGCATCGTATTGTCCGGGACGATTACGAAATCCATTACCGGACTAAAGCGGGCCGCTGAGAAAATAGCGGATGGAGATTTCAGCGCTAGAGCGGAGAAGCCATATGACGACGAACTGGGTGCGCTGGCAGATACGCTAAATACGATGGCTGGAAAAATACAGCAGCAAGACCAGCTCAAAAATGACTTCATCTCTTCAGTTTCGCATGAGCTGCGTACCCCGCTAACGTCGATTAAAGGCTGGGTCGTTACGCTAAAGGCCAATCTCTGGAATGGGAAGGTTACATTGGGGGAAGGTCTTGACATCATTGAGTCGGAAACGGATCGCTTGACGGAGCTGGTTGATGAACTGCTCGATTTTTCGAAATTTGGGGACGGGCGAATGGAGCTTAACCGGTCTTCACTCCAATTAAAGGAGTTCTTGACGAATATTGGTCAACAGTTGCGGCCTAGGGCTGCCCGGCAGGGCATTGAACTAGAGGTTACAATTGCGGAGCCGCTGCCTGTTATTTCGGCTGACGAAAATCGTATGAAGCAAGTCATGATTAATTTGCTCGACAACGCGCTGAAATTTACGGACTCTGGCGGGTCTATCGTTATTTCGGCGTGCCCGGCCGAAGGACAGGTCATGATTGCCGTCGAGGATACGGGAGCCGGTATTCCGGAGCAGGATCTCCGGAATTTGCCTCAGAAGTTTTACAAGGGAAATCATAAGATGAGCGGCAGCGGATTGGGCTTGTCCATCTCCGAGCAGATCATTCAGCTTCATCAAGGACAGCTTAAGATTGATAGCGAGCCTGGTAAAGGCACGAAAGTATCGGTTTATCTTCCGGTAGGGAAGCAAAGTGAATTTTAACTATTTCATAACCTCTTAGATTCTTAAACCATTTAGAATAGGACAAAGAATAAGTGAGGAGCAGGACGTAATATGTCAAATAAGCTCATGAAAATATTACTGGTGGCCGCAGTGCTGCTTATGCTGGGCGGATGCGGGATTCCTTCGATGCCAAGCGACCTGATCACGGCTCCGTATGCTGTTGATGATAGATATAGCGGTGGAGATGGAATGCATACGAGCCTGCTAGCATTGTTGCCTGATGGAGCGCGGCTGCTTACTATGCCTGACGGTAAACCTAACAACGGCATTTCCTACGGTGACCTGGATGGTGACGGACAGAATGAGGCTATCGTTGTATATGAACAGGACGACGGCCGCGAACGAACGCTGAAAGCGGCTCTGCTGATGCGACGTCAGGAAGTTTGGCAGATTGTTTGGCATGGCGAGGGCAGCGGTCATGGTCTGGACTATGCGGGCATCTATGATGTGGACAGGGATGGGGCCGTAGAAATCCTTTTGGGGTGGTCGCTCGGCGCGGGGGTTAACGGTCTTGATATTTATGAATGGGACAAGGGCACATTGAAGCTGCAGGACAGAAAAGGATACCACGAAAACATCGACTTAAAAGAGATGACGAACTAGTCCGCCGCAGCGACGATTCTGCATCATGAATTGAGGTCAAGTATGATTTTTTTTGAAAAGTTAAAAAAGTTGGATAAAGTCACATTATTCATTATTTTGTGTTTAAATGCCATCGGAACGGTAGCCGTATATGGAGCAACAGCGGGGACTAAGCTGGAGGGCCTGCATAAGAACAGCATGCTGCTCATCGCTTTTTCTGCCATCCTGATGCTGCTTGCGGCTTCTTTTGATTACAGGATCATTTTCGGCAAGCTGATATATATCCTCTATACATTTGGGATAGGGATGCTGGCATTTGTTCAATTTAAAGGGGAGAACATCAACGGTGCGGTTCGGTGGTTAAGCATCGGGTCATTTCAGCTGCAACCTTCGGAACTTGCCAAAATATTTACGATACTGCTTGTTGCCCATATGTTGAGCAAGAAGCAGGGGAGGAAGCTTCGCTTGGTTCAGGACGTTGCGCCGATCTGCCTGGTCTTTCTGCTTCCGGTGCTGTTTATTATGAAGCAGCCTGATTTGGGTACGGCGCTCGTATTTATTGGCGTGCTGTTGAGTATGCTTTGGATGGGCAATATCCGGTTAAGATATATGCTCATTTTCCTAGGCGGTGTCATTTTGATAATCGGAGTGATCGTTTGGCTGTATTATGCCGATAATGCATTGTTGGCCAAGGTGATCAAGCCGCATCAAATGGCCAGAATACAGACGTTCCTGGATCCTGCCAGCGACCCTGATAAATCATGGCATGTCAAGAACGCGATGCTGGCGATTGGCTCCGGCAGCTTGACCGGGGACGAAGGATTTTTCTTGGAGCAGGGATATATTCCTTACGCCTACTCCGATTCTATATTTGTAGTAATCGGGGAGAAATACGGCTTTTTGGGTTCGGCCGTGCTGCTGCTTTTGTATTTTAGCTTGGTGACCCGGTTGATCAACATCGTTATCGATAGTAAAGACAGGGCGGGTTCATATCTCGTGGTCGGGATTACGGCCATGCTGGTGTTCCAAATTTTCGTCAATATCGGGATGCATATCGGGCTCGTTCCTTTAACGGGGATTTCGTTGCCTTTTATCAGTTATGGGGGCAGTTCTCTGATTACGAATATGATGGCGATCGGACTTGTTCTGAGCGTGAAGATGCATAAAGATGAGACTATACCATTACCGTGACTTATCATGGAAGTGACACAAGAAGAGAGGTAATGTAATGAGATATTCGCATAGACAGCGGCCTGTTGTAAGTCCGCATGTCATTTTCTGGGCATTGCTGGCATTAGCCGGATTTGGCGTGGTTGCTTTTTTTGCGGTCCGGCAGCCGCTAAATTCCTTTGATCTCAATGTGGCGGCATGGGTACAGAGCTTCGAGGCGGCGTCATTGACCCGTATTATGGTCTTTTTCTCCACGCTGGGCGCGACCAAGTTTACGATTCTGATCACCTTGTCGGCTATGCTTATTTTGTTTTTCGTATTGCAGCACCGGATGGAATTATTGTTTCTCGCTGCTACTCTAGGCGGAGCGTCTTTACTGAATAAGCTATTGAAAATTATCTTTCAGCGAGAGCGGCCTTTCGTGCATCGATTGGTAGAAGAGACGGGCTTCAGCTTCCCCAGCGGGCATGCCATGGCAGCCTTCGCATTATATGGGGCGTTGGCCTTCCTCTTATGGCGGCATATCCGCCCTCAATGGGGGCGTATCCTCTTGATTGTGCTTAGCTGTTTCATGGTAGTGATGATTTGCATAAGCCGAGTCTATCTAGGCGTTCATTATCCAAGCGATATTGCAGGAGCGCTGCTGGCTAGCGGGTTCTGGCTGAGCGTCATGATTGGGATTGCCCAATGGTATGAAGGGCGGCATGGAGCGGTGTCCTGAATTCGTTTACGGCGATAGCCAGTAAGGCGGCTCTTGGCTTCGTGCATCGGGAATGCGAATTCGTTATAATAATAGAAAAGTGAATTAGCAGGAAGGGAAAGCCATATGAGCGAACGACAAATAGAGCAATTGAAGATGATGCGCAACGAAATTACCCGTTTTTTATTGACGTACAAATTTGCCTTGGACGAGATGGAGACGAAAATTGAAATTTTGAAAGAAGAGTTCGAATCTCTCCATGACTATAGCCCGATCGAGCATACGAAGACGAGGCTGAAATCGCCGGAGAGCATCATGAGCAAGCTGTATCGCAAAGGCGCGGATTTCTCCTTTGAATCGATTCGGGAAACGGTGAAGGATATCGCAGGAATGCGGATCACTTGCTCCTTTGTATCGGATATTTATCGGGTAAGCGACATGCTGCAGAAGCAAAATGATTTGAAAGTGCTCGAAATTAAGGATTATATCAAAAATCCGAAGCCCAATGGCTATAAAAGCTTGCATCTGCTGATCGAGGTTCCGGTATTTATGTCTGACCGCGTTGAGCAGGTATGCGTCGAGGTGCAAATCCGCACCATCGCCATGGACTTCTGGGCTAGCCTGGAGCATAAAATTTTTTATAAATATAATCAATCTGTACCCGAGCGCCTGCTGCAGGAACTCAAGGACGCCGCAGATACCGCAGATGAACTGGATCATCAGATGGAGCGTTTGATGAATGAAGTCCAGACGATCAAGCATCTGAACGACGAGCATTCAAGTGAGGATCTTACCAGCATCATTATCAATAATCAGAAATTCAGCCTTCCTCGTGCGTTGATAGACGTGCTAGGCAAGCAGGAATAAGTAACCACACACTTTTTTTCTAAGGCTGACGCATCAAACCATCCGGTGTTTACTAAGGGATACAAATAAAGCTCAACAACTACATGACCCAGCCTAAGATAGGAGCGAATCTTAGAGCTGGGTCATTTTGTTGTATCAGGACGAGACGCATTGATTGGTTCTAATAAAATTGCAGAGTTATTTTGGGAGGACTGGACATTATGGATTTTTTAGTCGTTATTATATTATTGCTGATCTTTTTTGGAATAATCAGTATCGATGTCAGATTAAGGAGAATGGAGGAAAAAGATGCACTGCTCATTGAGAAGCTGGATCAACTAATAGAAGTAAATAGAAAATGAATAGTATGCTTTTTGTTGAGGACTATTTGGGTAATGTTGACAATATGGAGTTACTGGAATAATATGATATATAAGTAAAAAACTGTATGGAGGTTCAACATTGATTAAGTCAGTTCCACTATTAGCAGTTACTATATTAATAGCAATGATCACAACTAGTTGCTCTATGAGATCGACTGAACCATTTCCAAAGGATGCTAAGCTTGCAATTGATATAGCATATACGAGTGAACAACATTTTAAGCAGAGATATTCGAATTTGCTTGAAGTAGAGTATCCTAATATGCGGTTGAATATCGTATCTACGAAAGGACTAATCCAATCAGATGATTTTTCATTATGGGTAAAACAAAATCCCGTTGACATCATCTATATCCCATCTTTTCGAATAAAGAATTTCATAGAATCCGGATTGGTTACCGATATTGAATCCCTTATCAAAAGAGATCAATTAGATTTGGAACAATTTGTTCCAAGTGTTATTGAACTAACAAGAGAATATGGGAACGGGAAGTTATATGGTTTACCCCCGACCTTTTATAGTAGAGCCATTATATTTAATAAAGAGCTTTTTGATCAATTCAATGTCGAATATCCTAACGATCAGATGAGCTGGGAGGAGATTCTGACACTTTCAGCCAAGTTTTCAACGCTTAATTCCGAATTGAAGGGTATATCTATTGGATATTCATCCCCATTTGAGTTAATACAGCATATCGGAAAGGTAGAAGGGCTTCAATTCTTTAGTAATCCCAATCAAGCAACTTTGAATAGCAGTTCTTGGGTAACAGTATGGGAGAATGTACTTCGAGCCTATGAATCCGGTTCTCTTGATTTAAATGCTGATCTTAATAATTATTTATCTCCCTTTCTATCCGGCAAACGAGCGATGGCCGTCATTTCATACGAGGATTATAAGAGAATTGAGCAAGAAAAGCCTTCTTTTAAATGGTCTATTGTGACCATGCCAGTCGACCCGGAGCAGCCAGATCGATCAGATGAGATTAGGATCCCAGGAATATATGCGATAGTTAACTCATCTGGCAATAAGGAAGCGGCTTGGGAATTGCTGAAGTTTTTTGTTTCCAACGAAGCAGCACGCTGGGACTACCAATCAAATGATGGATTTTCAACACGTTTGGAACAATTAAACACATTGAATCAGGATCAGCTTCTGCCATTTTATCAATTATCCCCTGAATTAAACGATGAGAGCAAGGAACTCCCTTTAGTAGATAGCGAACTATTCAGTCAAATAATAGATAAGATACTAAATCGCTCAATTTCTTTACAGGAAGGTTTGGATGTATTACAGCAAGAAGCTGAACGAGAACTAGGGGGATTGAAAGAAGGGAAATGATGTAGGTGAAGTCATTTGACTTCTGCATATATGAATACGAGTTTGTAAGCTAATTACTAGTGTTAGTTTATAAGCTTTCCTACAACATGAAATACCTACATAAGAAGGTTCTTCCGATTGACAAAATTCATTATCTAAGGGAGGAAATTTTGTATGAGGAAAAAGTTGAGTGTTGTAGTAGTTGTTACCGGTATGGCGCTTATTAGTGTATTACCAGGTTACGCTGCAGAAAAAGATTCAGATGCAAAAACCTACGCATACATTAATTACTCACAAACTTCGAATTCTTACATTGTAGGAAAGTCTTATGCATCTTCAACAAATTCTAATTTTAAGAGTCTTAATGTTCAGGGTAGTTTATATCAAGGCACATCGCTTAAAGAAAGCGGGACAGCATCCACTTCTACTAAGGGAAACGAAGCAGCATGGTATACAAAGGACAAGACATACTCCAGTTCCACTTCTCATACTTTACAGACGGCATCAAGAACGTATTATAAAGATGGAACATCTAGTGATCAATCGTATGCATCAGATACTTGGTAAATTAGACAACCTGAATTATATCTATTTAACGAATAAGCTTATCTAGTATTTATGTTGCAAGGGTAGGGGTGGTTTTCACCACCTCTTCTACATATTGGAGGAATATAATGACAGGCAGAGGACGTATTATTTTAATTATTTTATTGTTGTCACTGAGTGGCTGTTCATTTGGGAAGCAGAATGAACCTGTTACTCTCACAATCAATTACCCTTCTGAACAACAATTTTATCAAATGTATGCTCATGATTTTGAGAAAAAATATCCATATATTACAATAAAAATTATTAGTCAAGAAATGAATGAACAATCCGTTGAACCTTCTACAGATGTTCTATTTATAGATCAACTACATGTCTATAACCGATTGATTGAGGAAGGGAAATTAATCAATTTGGAGAACAAAATACATAAAACTGCGTTTCCAATATCAGAGCTTTCTCCTGTAGTTGTTAATTCATTGCGTTCAGAGATAGATGGAGGTATATATGGACTGAGCCCGTCATTTATCAGTCACGCTCTTTATTACAATCGAGACCTTTTTGAGAAAAACGGGATTCCACTTCCTAAAAGCCAAATGACATGGAAAGAAATTTTCGATCTAGCAAGAAGGTTTCCAAATCAAGGATCTGATGGAGAACGAATATATGGATTTAAATCAAATTATTATACAGCGATTGCTTTTTCTATGATTTTAAGAGTGGGTCAGACGGAAGGTCTTCAATTTATTAACCCCGAATCTTTGAAAGTTAATTTTCAATCGGATGAGTGGAAGACAATTTTTTCAGACGTTATTCAATTATTTCGTTATAACGTTGTTTATGATCAAGAGGACACTATGACTGGCGAAATTGTGCCTTCACCGATGTTAACTGGCAAAGCTGCTATGGAAATTCAATCTTATTCGGCTGCATATAACTTTGATGCTCATAGTCAGTTTGTTGGAGCACCGACGATTAAATGGGATCTGGTAACCGTACCTGTTGCGACTCGGATGTCTGACCAAAGCGATTATTATGATATCCAGGAGATTTACGGCATATCCTCAACGGCAGATCATGCTGAAGAAGCTTGGAAATTAATCGAATTCATTACAGGGGATATTCATAAAATGAAGGCTAATGTTGATAGTCAACTAATCAATGGTCTACCTGCGAGGACTGAACTCATTCAAGCAGTTGATCACCATGACCTAAGCCCGCTATACTCATTAAATCCTGTAACTAACAGTAATAATCCTTATGATTATATAGATTATGAAATTTTAAATGCATTTAAAGTTGTTGGACAGAGAATTGTTGAGGAGGCCATACAAAATTCACTCTCCGTGGACGAAGCCATTTATAAAATTGAAATAGAGGGACAGAGAGTAATTGACGAAACGAACTTACTCATTAGTACCAATTCAAAATAAACCTAGACGCTTCTAAAACGGAAATTAAGAGAGCTTACGTAAGATTTTCAAAGTGACAGCCTTCATTTTTGTATGTATAATTGTGGAAAATGCTTGTTACTGGAGGTTGTGCTGGTGAGCTTTAGTCCGATTTTAAGTCAAATTGGCGGGATTTTTATCCCGGTAAGCTGCATTGAACAGGCACGCGACTGGTACTGCGATATTCTAGGGGTTCCTGCGGATGGTGAAATATTGTTTGGACATTTGTATATTTTGCCCATGAACGGCGGAACCGACCTCATACTGGACAGCAAAATTTATACAGGAGACAATGTCTTCGAAGCGCCAGCATTTCAATTCAACACGAATGACATCAAGCAAGCATACGACTACATGAAATCCAAGCAGGTAGAACTGACAACGGAAATCATGTATGATCAATGGTTCAATTTCAGGGACCCAGACGGCAATCAATTAATGATTTGTAAATGCTAGTTCATAGATGAACTAAGGTGAAATAATTGACTCATGATTCTTAATCTATGAAGGCTGCTCATCACGAGCAGTCTTTTTTCATTCACTTATTCCTATGACGAGGATAAGTGGTAAAGATTCTTCCTCTTCCTTCGGTTGCGGGAGGCATGGAAGGCAACTATATTCGTCCGGCTACGTTTTTTTCGGTAACGGAATACAGCAAGCATAAAGAAGCGGCAGCGAGGTTCGTAGATTTCATAACAAACGACGTTGAGGCCAATAAAGTGCTGCTGGGAGAGCGCGGCGTGCCGATTTCCGCCAAGATTCGCGAGGAGATCATGCCGTTAATCAGCGATAATGAGAAGGTTCAGTATGAATATATCGAGTATGTGCAGAAGCATTCCCGGGAGATCGACCCCCCGGCCCCGAAATCGGGCTCTAAGGTGCTGAGCGTCCTCAAACGCTATGAGGCCAAAGTACTGAATAATGAACTCACTTCTGAAGAAGCGGCAAAGCAGTTCCGTGAAGAAGCAAACAAAATTTTGGCGGCAGGGTAGAAGGGGAGAATGGCGATGAAGATGAGTATCGGTGCGAAACTATATACGGGCTTTTTCTCAGGCGGCATTTGACACGATTGCGCAAATCTCCGATTCCAATGCATTAGGAACTCAGAATGTTCTTGCTGCTACGGAGGAGCAGGTCGCGACGATGCAGCAAATTTCTGGCTCCTCCAGCGAGCTTGCGAGGATGTCTGATGACCTGCTGGCGATGGTGGGCAGATTTAAGCTGTAGTAGATTTGATGCAAAATGTTCGCTGTAATGCAAAGATAGATGAAACAGAGCCGCTCGATTTCGGGCGGCTCTGTTGTTGCGCTTATTCATATGAAAGTGGGCGTTTCTTCCATTTCAAAATTAAGATAAAATACAGGAAAGCAATGGAAGAAAAATCGGGGAGGAAAGAATTGATGTCACTACAGATCGAGGAACTTGCTTTAAATGCCTGGCCTTCTTTGCAAACAATCGTGCATCAAGGCTGGCTGCTGCGTTTTGCCGAAGGATACACCAAGAGATCGAATTCGATTCAAGCCATTTATTCGAACGACACTAGCAATATCGAACAGCAAATTGATTACTGCGAGAACATGTATGATTCAGTCGGTTTAACCACGATATTCAAGATGACTCCGTTTGTGCCTGAATCGCTGGATCGGCGGCTTGAGCAGCGTGGTTATACGATCGCCGAGCCTTCAAGCGTGAAAATTTTAGACGATATGAGCGGCATAAGAGAACCACGAATGAAGGAAATTCTTATTGAGGAAGAACTGAGTGAAGGCTGGCTAGAAACGCTGTCCATCATGAATTTATTGTCACAAGAGAAGCAGGAAATCACGAGAAAGTTATTGAAAAATCCTGGTTTGAAACAAGGATTCTTCACATTGTTGAACGATTCCAGGCCGGTTGCGTGCGGACTTGCCGTCATTGAGCAGGGGTATGTTGGCTTATATGACATCGTTACGGATGAGGCGTACCGCAACATGGGCCACGGTGAACAATTGCTGCTGCACATTTTGAAATGGGCGAAAGAGAACGGGGCCGTACAAAGCTACTTACTCGTTGTGCAGAGCAATGCCTCTGCGAATCGCCTGTATGAAAAATTGAATTATCGGCATTTATATACCTATTGGTATAGATGCAAGTCATAGGAGAAGAGGCGGGCACTCTGGTTGTGCAGGCATTATAAATGTGTGCACGAACGCTTCTTGGATATTAAGAGCTTACGGCATTTTACCGGGGAATCCGCGAGAGGGTATTTACAACCGGGAAACATCTCTGGTAAGATGTTCTCGTTTAACATTATTGTTAACCAAATATATTAAAATAAGTTGACAATTATTTTGGGATATCCATAGTCATTCGATACATACCCAGAGAGGATGGTGCAGATATGCACAACGTTGAAGAGAAAATACAGACAGACTGGGAGCGGCTTGCGGATATAGCATTGCGAGGGAAACGGTTAACAATGGAAGAAGGGTTGTCCGTTCTTCAGGGGGAAGATGAGCAGATTCTGTCCATCATGCAGGCTGCATATAAGGTTCGTCGCCATTATTACGGCAACAAAGTGAAGCTGAACATGATCATGAACGCCAAAAGCGGCCTTTGCCCTGAGGACTGCGGCTATTGCTCGCAATCGATTGTTTCCAGCGCCCCTGTATCTAAATATTCCCTACTCGATAAAGATTCATTGCTGGCGGGAGCGCGTGAAGCGATGGCCCGTCAGGCGGGTACGTATTGTATTGTAGCGTCAGGCAGGGGGCCGACTCCGCGGGAGCTGGAACAAGTGATTGAGGCTGTTACGGAAATCCGCAGCACGATGCCTCTCAAAATATGCGCCTGCCTCGGGCTGCTCCGCGATGACCAAGCTAAACGCCTTGCAGAGGCAGGTGTCCATCGTTATAACCATAACCTGAACACAAGTACAGCCAATTACTCCGCCATTACGACGACGCATTCCTATGAGCAGCGCGTGGAGACGGTTGAGAAGGTGAAGACCTCGGGGATGTCGCCCTGCTCCGGCGTAATTATCGGCATGGGGGAAAGCCAGGCCGAAATTGTGGAAATGGCTTATGCGCTTCGCGAGATAAATGCCGACTCGATTCCGGTCAACTTTCTGGTGCCTATTCCGGGAACCCCGCTGGAAGCTTCGGAGAAAGTTACACCTCTGCAAGCGCTCAAAGTGCTGGCATTATTCCGTTTCATTTGCCCATCCAAGGAGATTCGCGTATCTGGAGGCCGAGAATCCAGTCTTAGACATTTGCAGCCGCTGTCTCTTTATGCGGCAAATTCATGGTTTGTCGGTGATTATTTGACAACCGGAGGGCAAGCGGTGAATGCGGATCATCAAATGATCGAAGATCTTGGTTTTGAAATCGAGCAATGTGCCCTTTAATCTTTGGGTTCCATAATTTGTTATAGGCATAGGCGATTCGCTATAATAGGGTGTGGAGTGACCAATATATCATTTTTGGTTAGGATTAGAAAAAGGAGAGATAGCAATGAGCTTGAATAATCAAGTAGCCATTATTACGGGCGCAGGCAAAGGCATTGGCAAGGCAATCGCAAAGGCATTAGCACAGGAGGGAGTTCATTTAGGCTTGATCGCCCGGACGGCTTCTGATTTGGAGGCGCTGCAATCCGAGCTGAGAGAGCAGCATGGCATTAAGGTAGCTGTTGCTTCCGCCGATATTTCTGATCAGTCAGCGGCAGAGAAGGCGGTGGATGCGCTGGTAACCGAGCTAGGCGGCGTGGACATCCTCATCAATAACGCCGGCATTGCCAAATTCGGCAAGCTGGTGGACATGGATCCGAAGGAATGGGAGCGAATTATCCAGGTTAATCTAATGGGAACCTATTACATGACCCGGGCAGTGCTCCCTAAAATGATCGCTCAAAATCAAGGGAATATCATTAACATCGCTTCGACAGCCGGTGAAAGAGGCTTTGCAACAGGCTCTGCATACAATGCTTCCAAGTTTGCGGTCATGGGCCTGACGGAGGCCGTCATGCAGGAGGTTCGTAAAAACAATATCCGCGTTGTCGCCCTGACGCCGAGTACGGTTAATACCGAGCTTGCCGTAAATGCGGGCTTGAGTATCGGTGACGAAGACCGGATGATGCAGCCGGAAGACGTCGCTGAGCTGGCGCTGGCCACTTTGAAGCTGCCGCAGCGCGTTTTTGTGAAAACCGCTGGCATCTGGACGACAAATCCGCAATAAATGATCATTATAGACGGGCAAGGCCCTGAACCGCCACAAGCGTTTCAGGGCCTTTTTTGCGTTTTCTGCTGTATTTCAGCGAGTTAGGTCATATTTTGTTTATTCCGAAAATAGCCTATTTAACATGGATATATGCAATTCAAAAGTTCTAATGCGCATATACTTAATGAATATTGCGGCAAGCACAGAATGTTTCATCTGAGGGAGGTATAGCGTGAACAGGAAGTTGGATAAGAAACAGGCTAGGATTGCAGGGACGGCTATGCTCGTGTTGGCTTTTTTATTATCTGCGGATCGTGCAAAATAAGAGTAGAAATTGTTAAGTATATAGGAATGGGGGAGCAGGCTATGGGGATTCAGCTTAAAGAATGGATTATCGAGGCCAACATGGATATGATGCAGCGGGCGATGGAGAAGGGGGAGATTAGTTCCGAGGAATTGGTTGCGGCATATTTGGAACGAATTGATCGTTATGATCATCGCCTGAAGTCGGTTATTGAGGTCAATCCGGAAGCGATGGATATAGCGCGAGCTTTGGATCGGGAACGAAAGGAGCGGGGCAGCAGGGGAGGGCTGCACGGTATTCCCATTTTGCTGAAAGACAATATCGGGACACATGACCAGACCCGCACTAGCGCGGGCTCAATAGCTTTGGCGGATTCCATTCCGAAGGAGGATTCTTCCGTCGCCTTGCAATTGCGCGCTGCCGGCGCTGTTCTTCTTGGCAAAGCCAATATGACCGAATGGGCAAATTTCATGTCGAGCACGATGTGGGCAGGATACAGCTCAAGAGGCGGACAAACGTTAAATCCTTATGGCCCAGGAGAGATCTTTATCGGTGGCTCAAGTTCCGGGTCGGCTGCGGCAGTTGCCGCCGGCTTGGCTGCTGCGGCGATTGGCACGGAAACGACAGGCTCGATTATCAGCCCAGCCAGTCATAACTGCATTGTCGGAATTAAGCCGACGGTAGGCCTGATTAGCCGGCATGGAATCATCCCTTTGACCGAAACGCAGGACACGCCGGGTCCAATGGCGCGCACGGTTGCCGACGCTGCGATTATACTGGGTGCGCTCACTGCCCAAGATCCGAGGGATGCTGCGACTATGTCGAAGGACCGATTGGCGTTATCGGATTATAGGCCGTTCCTCGACCGCACTTACCTGGCAAGGGCTCGCATCGGCATTCCGCGATATTATTATCGGCAACTTGACGAAGGGAGATTGGCTCTGGTCGAACAAGCCATTCATGTACTTGAGGCCGAAGGGGCAACGATCATCGATCCTGTCGTGCTGCCATGTGAGGGGCAAGAATGGGACTTCAATGTACTCCTTTTCGAATTTAAGAAATATCTGAATGACTATTTGAAGAAACTGCCGGAAACAGTTAATGCTCGTTCGCTGGAGGATGTAATCCGGTTTAACGAGCAGCATGCGGAGGCCGCTTTGAAATACGGACAGGATATGCTGCTTTCGTCGAACCGGACAAGCGGTACCTTGACCGAGCAGGCGTATTTGGACAGTAAGCGGAGAAATCTCGAATTGGCAGGGAGACAGGGAATCGCTGCTGCAATAGAGCAATATCATTTGGATGCATTGCTAATTTTGGGGGACGACGATGTCAACGATCTCGCTGCCCGGGCAGGATATCCATCCATTACTGTGCCTGCAGGCTTTGTTTCGGAAGGGGTTATTACCCCGGAGGGGTATACGACGAAAGGGCCGCACGGAATAACTTTTGTAGGTACGGCCTTCAGCGAGCCCATTTTGATTCGCTTAGCTTATGGGTTTGAACAAGCTACGCTGCACCGCTTACCTCCTGACCTTAATGAAATTAGGGATTGACATATACCCCGTGGGGGTATATTTTATAAGTACATAACATGCTGCATGGACGACAGGTTCGTGTGGCATGACTCATAGAATTGAGGTGTACTAAAATGGGCAAGGAGAATAATACGGCTTCTTTGCAAATTACGGGAATGACTTGTTCCGCTTGTGCCAACCGGATCGAGAAAAGTCTTGGCCGGCTTGAAGGCGTGCAGGAAGCGAACGTAAATTTCGCTTTAGAGCGGGCAACAGTGACGTATGACCCGGAAATCACCGGCGTTCCCAAGCTGGAAGCGACGATTCATAAGCTCGGCTACGACGTAGCCAAGGATGTTGCTGATTTGCAGCTGCGCGGAATGTATTGCGCGGCCTGCGCGGTTAGAATCGAGAAGACGATAGCCAAAATGCCAGGGGTATCCAGCTCGTCCGTTAATTTTGCGCTGGAAACGGCAAAGGTAGAATATAACCCCGGGGAGGTATCCGTCCAAGATATACAGGAGCGCGTTGCGAAGCTCGGTTATGAAGCTGTAGTAAAGCAGGAGCAAGCAGACCAGGGCGATTACCGGGAACAGGCGATTGCCCGGCAGAAACGCAAGCTGTTCATTTCTGCGATCTTATCGCTGCCGCTGCTTGGGGCGATGGTAAGCCACTTTTCGTTCCTGTCATGGATCTGGCTGCCTGATCTTTTGATGAATCCATGGGTCCAGCTGGCGCTGGCTACACCGGTCCAATTTTATATCGGGAAGCAGTTCTATACAGGAGCCTATAAGGCGCTGCGCAACAGGAGCGCCAATATGGACGTGCTTATTGCGCTTGGAACGTCTGCCGCGTATTTCTACAGCCTATATTTAACGTTGAAGTGGATGTCAGGCGGTGGACAGCATGCTCCAGAAATGTATTATGAGACGAGTGCTGTATTGATCACGCTTGTTATTCTTGGAAAGTGGTTCGAGGCATTAGCGAAAGGACGCACTTCGGAAGCGATCAAGAGTTTGATGGGGCTGCAGGCCAAAACGGCTCTTGTCGTCCGGGAGGGGCAGGAGCAGAGTATTCCGGTAGAGGATGTGCTTCGCGGCGATATCGTCATCGTTAAGCCTGGAGAGAAGATCCCGGTGGACGGTAAAGTAGTTGAAGGAGCATCGTCGGTTGACGAATCGATGCTAACCGGGGAGAGTATTCCGGTAGAGAAAAAAGCGGGAGATTCCGTCATCGGAGCAACGATCAACAAAAACGGCAGCCTGAAGCTGGAAGCGACCAAAGTCGGCAAGGATTCAGCCTTGGCGCAAATCGTCAAGGTCGTGGAGGAAGCCCAAGGCTCCAAGGCGCCGATACAGCGGATTGCAGACGTCATCTCGGGTATTTTCGTTCCCATAGTGGTTGGGATTGCCATACTAGGCTTCATCGTCTGGTATTTCTGGGCCGCACCGGGCAATTTCGCCCATGCGCTTGAGATCGCGATCGCTATTCTGGTCATTGCCTGCCCGTGTGCGCTCGGATTGGCTACGCCAACTTCAATCATGGCCGGATCTGGCCGCGCGGCGGAACTGGGCGTGCTGTTCAAGGGCGGGGAGCATTTGGAAGCGACGCATAGAATCGATACGATCGTATTGGATAAGACGGGGACAGTTACGAAAGGCAAACCCGAGTTGACCGATGTATATCCTGAGGAGATGGCTGAGCAGGAATTCCTCCGGCTGGCCGGAGCGGCCGAGAGAAACTCGGAGCACCCGCTGGCGGAAGCGATTGTATTTGGTATACAAGAGAGAGGCGTAACACCGCCAGATGCAGCAAGCTTTGAAGCCATCCCTGGCTACGGAGTCAGAGCTTCCGTCGAAGGTAAAGATATCCTGATTGGGACGCGCAAATTAATGGCAAGAGAGGACGTACAAGTCGGCGATGCGGTCCATGAACGGATGAATGCGCTGGAGCAAGCGGGAAAGACGGCGATGCTCGTGGCGGTAGATGGGAAGTATGCAGGGCTTGTCGCGGTTGCCGACACTATAAAAGAAACCTCCAAGGCCGCCGTGTCCAGATTGAAAGAGATGGGCATTAACGTTATCATGATCACCGGAGATAATGAGCGTACCGCTCAAGCCATTGCCAAGCAGGCTGGCATAGAGACCGTACTGGCCGAGGTGCTTCCGGAAGGGAAGGCCGAGGAAGTCAAGAAGCTGCAGCAGCAAGGGAGAAAGGTTGCCATGGTCGGCGATGGGATCAATGATGCTCCAGCCCTAGCGATGGCCGATATAGGCATGGCTATCGGAACAGGGACCGATATTGCGATGGAAGCAGCTGATGTAACCTTAATGAAAGGCGACCTGAACAGCATCCCGGATGCGATTTATATGAGCCGCAAAACGATGAGCAATATTCGCCAAAATTTATTTTGGGCGCTTGGATACAATTCTCTGGGTATTCCGATCGCAGCATTTGGGTTGTTAGCCCCATGGATTGCAGGAGCTGCCATGGCTCTGAGCTCCGTTTCCGTCGTTTTGAATGCTTTAAGACTACAGCGGATGAAGATATAGGGCCTAATTTAGTTTAAATTGCAGTTTTCATAGGAAGATAGCGGGATTTTTCTCGCTATCGTCCTCTTTTTTTTAGTATAAAGCAAGATTGAATAGTATGAGTTAAGTCCCTTGTATAATGCCATTAACTACTTGTAAAATTGTGACATGAGGACAGAGGCATACACCGTTTGGTCCCGAATACATACATATGCTGAGGTGATAAATGATGCATAGAAGGACTACAGGAATGCTCTTGATTATGATCGCGGCATTTCTGTACGGCATACGATACTTGGCTGCAGCAATTTATGGGTCTAATTCCTCCGCATGGAACGCAGATCACTTCAATGAAATGTTGAACTTTATCGGTGATGGTCCGACTATACTTAGTACGATCGCATTGATTCTCGGGATTACATATTTACTTGTCGCGGAATTGGAGGGCACAAGCATGCGGAAGCAGATCGAGCAGATCAAGAGCAACTGGAATGAATTCGATTGGTATGAAACGGGGGGAAGTAACGGAAAAAGCAAAGGAAAAAGCAAATAGGCTGCAGCAATCGGCAAAAAAGAAACGGCTCGGGCATCAGGCTCGAGCCGTTGTTGGCTTTCTACCGCTATCGATTGTTTCTGCGAAAATTTCCAGGGGTGCAGCCGACCCATGCGGTAAATTGCCGGCTGAAGCTTTGCACATTTTCATATCCGATACGGTGGGCGATACGCTCTATGGATTCACTGCTCGTCATGAGCATATGTACGGCTTCTTGCTGCTTCAGCACCATTAAGTAGTCGCGCGGCGGCATGTCATAGGCTTGGCGGAATATCCGGTGGCAGTGCCTGCGGCTGATGCCAAGCTTGCGGGAGATGTCTTCCAGCCAGTCGCTTGGTGCAGCAGGACCGCCAGCCTCTACAGGTCCGCCCCCGCCCATCACCACGAACATCATATGATGAATATGGCGTCCGCATATCCAGCCATGCTCAACCGTTCTTGTGTGCGGCGCGAACAGCACGGCTTCGGAGCGAAGATGGGGAAACAGCTGGTCAGGATAAGTCGTAATCATATATTCTAAGCTCCTTCATGTCCGGTTTGGTTAAAACTTGCGTTTTAAATCAGACCGAAGATGTTATAGAGATTACATAGGGAGAGTTCTATACTTGATTGTGCCCTCACATTGGCCTGATTCGATATACCTATCATAAGCTAAAAAGCAGGTGAACAACATGGCTAAATCAGAGATTTCGCTTGATTATTCCAAAGTGTTCGAAAACGAGCAGGACGCCAAGATCAAGCCGCTAAGGCTGCTGGGCCGATTGTATCGCGAACATATCAGCAAGGTAGCTCTTTCTGCATTTTGCTATGCGATCAAATCGTCTCCTCAATG
The DNA here is from genome assembly GCF_054767475.1 of Paenibacillus sp. YSY-4.3. Lineage (NCBI taxonomy): Bacteria > Bacillati > Bacillota > Bacilli > Caryophanales > Paenibacillaceae > Paenibacillus > Paenibacillus sp. YSY-4.3. The sequence continues at coordinate 960,611 of NZ_BAABMC010000001.1, forward strand.
GGTGCTGTCGATCGTTACCGCAAATATCATCAATATCGTCAGCTATCCCGACCGCCACTCCATGCGCGAGTTTTGGATCAATCTAGGTGTCATCATCGTTGTGATCCTGCAGAATATTCCGATGCATACTCTTCATGTCAGCTACATCAGCAAGGCTGTCCGGCATGTGGAGGCAGGGCTCCGCAGTACTTTGGTGCGAAAGATGCAGCAATTATCCTTAAGCTATCACGGGGATATGAGCGCCGGCCGGCTCCAGTCCAAAGTACTGCGGGATGTGGAAGCCATCGACTTTTTGTCGCGGCAAATGATGACTAGCCTTATTCCGGCGGCCATCAATCTCATTATTGTTATTGGACTTACGTTATACCATAGCTGGGTTGTCGCGTTGTTTTTCGTCTTAATGGCTCCAACGGCGATCACCCTTGTACGTTTTTTTCGCTCAAAAATGTCGAAGCAAAACCGCGAGGTACGTAAAAAGATCGAGGAAATGTCCGGCAAGGTGTCTGAAACCGTCGAGATGATTCCGGTCACCCGGGCCCATGGCCTCGAGGAAGTGGAAATACGCAAGGTAGATGACGCTTTGCAGAACATCCGGGAGCGCGGGTACCGCTTGGACATATTGGAGGCTTACTTCGGTTCTACGAACTGGGCCGTGTTTCAATTATTCCAGGTCGGATGCTTGTTCTTTACTGCATACTTATCTTATAGGGGATACATGGAAATCGGGGACATTGTGATGTATCAGAGCTTTTTTGCTATGATTATCAACTCGGTCAGCTCGATTCTGAACGTGTACCCTAATCTGGTCAAAGGCTTCGAGTCCCTGCATTCGGTTACGGAAGTGATCATATCCGATGAGACGGAGGAATACAAAGGACGGCAGAAGCCCGAGCGCATCGTGGGCGAATATTGTTTTGAAGGAGTCGGATTCAAGTACAAAGGATCGGGGCGCCATGTCCTGCAGGATTTCTCTTTAACCGTCAAGCCGGGAGAGACCGTTGCGTTTGTCGGGGAGTCCGGCTCGGGTAAATCGACCATTCTGAATCTGATTATTGGATTTTACAAGCCGCAGTCGGGGAAAATCATGATCGACGGGATCCCGATGAATGAGCTGAGCATGAGGAGATACCGCCGGTCTCTGGCCATCGTGCTGCAGAACAATATTTTATTCTCCGGGACGATTCGGGAGAATATCACGTATGGACTTCCGCATATTTCCGAAGAGAAGCTGCAGCAGGCCATCTGGATGGCGAATCTGCAAGATGTCATTGACAGCCTGCCAGATGGGCTAGACACTACAGTTGGCGAGCATGGAGGCAAGCTGTCCGGCGGCCAGCGCCAGCGGATTGCCATAGCCAGGGCGCTTGTCCGCGATCCGAAAATCATCATTCTCGATGAAGCGACTTCGGCGCTGGATAATGTGTCGGAGCGCCATGTACAGCAAGCGATGGAGCAGCTGATGCAGGGCAGGACGACGTTTATCGTGGCTCATCGCTTATCGACCGTGAAGAATGCGGACCGCATCGTGGTCATGAAGAAGGGGAGAATCGTGGAGAGCGGTACGTACGACGAGCTGTTGAACTTAAAAGGCGAATTTTACAAGTTGAAAAATATGTAGGTCTGTCTTAAAGGACCACGAGATCACCGGAATATTGCTGCTGGTGATCTCGTGAATTAGTTAATTTGAAAATGAAAGAATAGTTGATTCTGGTTTTCAAAGTACAAGGATTTTTGCCCAAAATTAAAAACATATTGACTTCTTACGAAATGGGGAGTATATTTTTGTGTGTAACCGGTTACCTATGAGTGGAGTGAACATATGATCTCAATCAAAGACGTTGCCAAGCATGCAGGCGTATCTGTAGCGACTGTATCCAGAGTCTTGAACAATAGCGGATATGTAGGCCAGGATACGAGGGTTAAAGTTGAAAAAGCGATTAAAGAGCTCAATTACAAGCCGAACGAGGTGGCAAGAAGCCTGTTCAAGAAACAGTCCAGCACCATCGGTTTGATCGTGCCCGACATTATGAACCCCTTCTTTCCTGAGCTCGCGAGAGCGGTTGAAGATACGGCAATTCAGTTAGGATACAATGTAATTCTTTGCAATTCGGATGGAGATGAGAAGAAGGAACAGAACTACCTGGATGTTCTGCAGCAGCAGTATGTAAACGGTATTATTGTTTCTTCCAATACGCTGACCGCGGCTCAAATCGAACGGCTTAACATCCCGGTCGTCAGTATCGACCGTGTGATTAGTAAAGGCCTGCCGACGATTGTCGTAGAGAATAAGAAAGGGGCCATGATGGCAACGCGCTTTTTACAGAGCAAGGGCTGCCACAGGATTGGCCACATTAAAGGACACAGCAGTGTAGTCAATGCGGAAGAGCGCTGTGAAGGCTACAAGGAAATCGTCGGTGAAGAGCCATGGTTCAACGAAACATATATCGCGGAGGGCCAATATGACATGCAGTCATCCATTCAAGCGACGCTGGAACTGCTGCAAAGGCATCCTGATATCGATGGAATCTTTGCGGCGAATGACATTATGGCTATTGGAGCGATTAAGGCGGCATATCAGCTTGGCAAAAAAGTGCCCGAAGATATAGCCATCATCGGTTTTGACGGCATCAACTTGTCCAAGGCGACCACGCCGGAACTAACCACGATAGAACAGCCTATCTACGAAATGGGTGAGAAGGCAACCAAGCTGCTGGTCAGCTTAATGGAACAACAGCAGACCACGGATCAGGAGACTTATAAAATACTGGATGTAACCCTTATAGAGAGAGAATCAACCTAAGAAGGAGAAATAGGAATGGAGCGTAAACCTAAAATTACTGTTGTTGGCAGCATCAACATGGACTTAGTCACCATAACAACTCAAGTGCCTCAAATCGGTGAGACGCTCCTGGGCAAGCAGTTTCAAATGAATCCCGGTGGAAAAGGAGCCAATCAAGCGGTAGCGGCAGCACGGCTTGGAGCAGACGTTCGTTTGATTGGCTGTGTCGGGAATGACCGCTTTGGTCAGGACATCTTGCAGCACCTTAGAAACGAAGGTGTTGATGTAAGTGATGTGGAACCGGTTACAGGTTATACGGCAACAGCTACGATTACCGTCTACAATCAGGACAACAGTATCATTGTCGTGCCTGCAGCTAACCATCATGTAACCGCATCTTTTGTAGAATCTAAGCGAGAAGTTATCGCAGATAGTGATATTCTTCTTGTGCAACTGGAAATACTACTGGAAGGTGTGCAAAAAGCAGTTGAGATTGCTAAAGAGAACGGGGTTACCGTTATCCTAAACCCGGCTCCGATTCAGGAGCTGCCAGCAGAGCTGATACGTCAGGTGGACTATCTTACGCCAAATGAACACGAGCAGGCCGTCTTGAAGGAGCAGCTTCATGACGAGGATATCAGCGGCAAGCTGGTCGTTACGAAAGGAAGCCAGGGCGTATCGGTTATGGATAAAGGACAAGAAGTGAATGTCCCGGCCTACACAATCAAGGTCGTTGATACGACCGGAGCGGGAGATTCTTTTAACGGGGGACTGGCCGTTGCCTTAAGCCAAGGAATGGACTTGAGAGATGCTTGCGAATACGGCAATGCCGTTGCTGCCCTCTCGACAACGAAGCTTGGGGCTCAGAGCGGAATGCCTACTAGAGATGAAGTTGCGCAGTTTATTCAAGGAGGACGAATCCAATGAACAAAAGACCAATTATTATTGACACCGATCCAGGAATCGACGATGCAGTTGCGTTAGCGATCGCCTTGTATAGCGAGAAAGTGGATGTTCGCTTAATCACGACTGTAGCCGGAAATGTGGGTCTGGATAAGGTGACTTTGAATGCCTTGAAATTGCTGAAGTTTTTCAAGAAAGACATCCCGGTAGCGATGGGTGCGGATAGACCGCTGATCAAAGCGCCGATCGATGCGAGTAATGTCCATGGCTCTACTGGCATGGACGGCTATGATTTCGAAGAGCCAACGAAAGAGCTCTTGTTGCAGGAGAATGCGGTCAACGCGATGTATCGGGTCATTATGGAAAGTGAGCAGCCGATGACATTAGTCCCGATCGGTCCTTTGACGAATATCGCGCTTCTATTGAGAATGTACCCGGAAGTGAAAGAGAAGATCGCCGAAGTGGTTATCATGGGCGGATCGACGGCCCGCGGCAACGCCGGAGTTATGGCCGAATTCAACATATTTGCCGATCCGGAAGCGGCGAAGATTGTGTTCCAAAGCAATCTGCCTGTCGTCATGGTTGGGCTTGACGTTGGATTGAAAGCACTCGTGTATCCTGAAGATAGCGAGCAGTTGAAGGATATGAACGAGACGGGACGAATGATCTATCAGCTGTTCCAAAAATATAGAGGCGGCAGCATGAAGACGGGACTGAAAATGTACGATAGCTGTGCGATTGCCTATCTTTTGCAACCGGAAATGTTCACCGTTGCCGATACTTTCGTGGATATAGAACTAAGCGGTACCCTAACATCCGGCTGTACCGTTGTCGATCTGAAAGGATATCTTGGCCAGGACAGCAACGCTAAAGTTTGCGTTGATATTGACCCGCAAATGTTCAAAATGTGGTTTATGGAAGGCTTGAGCAAGTGCAACTAAGCTACGATTGATCAACTGGGCTCCGTACTACGAATCTTTGCCTGATCTTAGGATACTGTGATCTGCATCTGATTTTTAGTTTTTATCAGCACCCAATCTGCATCTTTAGGAGGAACGTCTTTATGGGGTCTAATTTAGTCATGTACGGCTCAGCGATTGTCGCTGTACTTATCGTCATTTATATGTTAATCAAGAAAATGGACATCAAAATCACTCTCTTTCTCATGGGGATCATCTTAATATTGGTCGCAACGGCAATGGGCAACGGTGTCGCTGTTAAGGATTTCGAATCGACGGGTTCGTTGTGGCTGGATCCGCTTCAGGTGATCGTGATTCAGTTCAAGCAGACTTTCACGGCTGCGGGCTTCATCATCCTCCTGCTTGGAGGTTATACCGCTTATATGTCCTCCATTGGAGCGAACGAAGTGACGGTCAGCGCTTTAACGAAACCTATTTCCCAAATTAAGTCGGCTTATATTCTGGTTCCTATCGTATTTTTGCTAGGCAATCTGCTGTCTCTCGTCATTCCGAGTGCATCGAACCTGGCGATCATTTTGCTGGCAACCTTGTTCCCAATCCTTAGAAAAGCGGGTATGTCGGCGCTTTCTGCGGCGGCGGTCATCGCTACATCCGCTACGATCGTTCCTACGCCGCTCGGAAGCGACAACGTCGCCATCGCGGAGGAATTGGCCAAGCACGCGATGTTCGCCAACATGTCGGTAACGGACTATGTATTCAGATATCATGCTATCGTATCTATTCCGACCTTAATCTTTATTGCACTGGTTCATTATTATTGGCAGAAGCGGATGGACAAGAAATCCAGCCATTTGCAGGCTGATGCCGAGATGAATCATGAAATCAAGGAAGACATTGAGATCAAGGGCGGCAAGCTGTTCAAAACAGTGTATGCAATCCTGCCGATCTTCCCGATTATCCTGCTGCTGGGTACTTACGCGATTCAGCTTACGACAGGCAATGCCATCGAACTTAGCGTAGAGGTGGCGACCTTAGTGTCGTTCGTGCTCGCTATCGTCTGCGAAATCATTCGCCATAAAGGCGACAAAAGCGTACTCGAAAAAACGGAATCCTTCTTTAAAGGCATGGGCGGAGCGGTTCCGATCGTTGCTCTGCTCGTTGCGGCTTCCGTCTTCGTTACAGGGCTGAAATCCATCGGTCTGGTAGATGCGCTTCAGCAATCCATGCAAAATATTCAAGGAAACGGACTAGACTTCATTCTGCCGCTTGTCCTTGTAGCCATTACGGCGCTGATCGTTATTCTTAGCGGCAGCGGCACGGCCTTGATCTTCGCAATGGTGCCACTGATTGTCCCATTAGCGGACGCAGCAGGAATCAGCCCGATTGCAATTTCGGTGCCGATGGGACTTTCGGGTAATCTGTTCCGCGCGGTGTCGCCGGTGGCAGCCGTCGTGCTGATCGTTGCTGGTACAGTGAAGACGGATCCAATTGCTATCGTAAAAAGAACGTCGGTTCCTATGATCGCAGGCGTGATCTTTATGTTTATCCTGTCTATGGTTATCTTCCTATAACATTAAATTCATCATCAAACAAACTGAGAAGAACAGGCTTAGACCCTGTTCTTCTTTTTTTATTTGGCTTAGGAGCCTACGTCGTCAGACAAAATAATTACCGCTTTGCTGCAACTTTCCAAACAATGGAAGCGTCCAGGGTGCAAAGGGGGTAATAGAATGATCAAGAAATGGAAATTGGTACTATGTATAGGCATAATGGCATTGTCTTTGCTGTTAGGCGGGTGCGGAAGCGCGAGCAACAATAAAGCAGCCGACAGCAGGGCGGACAGCGGTTTTTCTTCGGAGTCTGAGTCCATGAGCTCGAGCGCGAATGTTAGCATGAGCACAGCAACCGAACAGAGCATGCAGGCTGCCGACAGCAAGGAAACGCCTGTAGGAGAGCAGTTGTCCGTTCCGCAGACCGGCGACATTCAGATGTCAGGGGGAAGCCCTGGGATGCAGGGGGTCGATGCCTCGGCCGGGCTGAATAAGAAGCTGATATACCGGGCGAACGTCGTACTGGAAGTGAAGGATTATGGCAAGGCCCAGTCCGAGGTACGGAATTTGGTGGCCATGGCTGGCGGTTACATTGTGGAGTTTACCGAGAATCAGTCGCAGCATGAGCAGGGCGGCACGATTATCCTAAAGGTGCCGTCGTCCGGATTTTCCTCATTTCTGGACCGGCTGGAGAAACTGGAGCATGAATCACTGCAGCGCAGTATGCAGGGGCAGGATGTTTCCGAGGAGTATGTCGATTTGGAGTCGCGGCTCAAAGTGAAGCAGGCGATGGAATCCAGATATTTGCAGTTTCTGAAGGAAGCAACGAAGAGCAGCCAAATGGTGGAGTTTGCTAATGAACTGGAGCGGATTCAGACTGAAATCGAGCAAATCCGGGGACGGATGCGCTACATTGACCAAAACGTGGCCTATTCTACGGTGGAGATCCGGTTATATCAACCGGAGGTGAACCAGATCAAACCTTCTACCAAGGGAAAGGAGCCGCTCGGTAACCGGGCGTGGAGCGCTTTGGACGGCAGCCTGAAAGCATTATCCACGGTTGTGGAATGGATTATCATTATTTTGTCCGGATCCTTGCCGATTTTGCTGCTCATCGGCATCATTGCTGCCCCGATCTGGATCGTACACCGCAAGCGGCTGCTTAAAGCTAGGGAATATCGTCATCATCGCAAAAATACAGTCCATACCCCGGCCGAAACCAAGCAACCAGGCCAGGCAGAGGCAGCGGATGATCAGGCCAATTCACGTCATGAAGATGACACAGATTGAGCGATCCACTGAAATTAGGACACAAAATTCCATATAGAATATCACTTTACTGACGTTACGTAACTAGGAGAACATAGTAGAATACAGGGTATCAGCTATTGATAGGAGGATATGGAATGCCTATTTATTATGACGAAACTTCCGGTATTTTTCATCTGCAATCGCATCAAACCAGTTACGTAATTCAACTCGTGCGGGGCTTGCCTGCACATGTATATTTCGGTCCGCAGCTTCGGCAAGGAAGTAATTTGAATGATTTGCTCTACAGGGTGGAGCGCTCTTCGTTCTGTCCTAATCCATTTCCGGATGATAAGACGATATCGCTGGACACTCTGCCGCAGGAGTACCCGCAGTATGGCACGAGCGATTTCCGGAACCCGGCCTACCAGGTCAAGCTGTCCGACGGAACCCGCATTTCCGAGCTGGTGTATCAATCCCACCGCATCGTAGCCGGAAAACCAGCCTTGGAAGGGCTTCCAGCGACTTATATCGAGCAAGAGAGTGAAGCTGAGACGTTGGAACTGGTGCTGCATGATGCGGATGCAGGGCTAAGCGTAACACTGTATTACACGGTATTCGAGCAATTCAGCGCCATAGCTAGATCGGCTAGGCTGTCGAACGAAGCCGGAGAACCACTCCAACTGGAACGCGCGTTGAGCGCTTCGATCGACTTGCCCGATGCCCATTACGATGCGCTGTATTTATCCGGAGCTTGGGCTAGAGAGCGCCATATTCAGCGAAGAGCGCTTGCGCCGGGGGTAACCGGAATCAACAGCCGCAGAGGGTCGAGCTCGCATCAGTTTAACCCCTTTCTCGCGCTGCTCCGTCCCGAGACGAACGAGCGCCAGGGCGAGGTATACGGCTTCAGTTTGATTTATAGCGGGAATTTTGCCGCCGAGGCCGAAGTGGATCAATTCGGAACGACGCGCGTATCGCTTGGCATTAATCCTTTCGATTTTTCCTGGAAGCTTGCGCCGGGACAATCTTTCCAGACACCGGAAGCTGTACTCGTCTATTCCGCAGAAGGGCTTGGAGGCATGTCTCGTACATTCCACAAGCTGTATCGTACGAGACTGTGCCGAGGCGTGCACCGGGATCGCGAACGCCCGATTCTCGTCAACAACTGGGAGGCTACGTATTTTGATTTCAATGCCGATAAGATTGAAGCCATTGCTAAAAAGGGCGGTGAGCTCGGTATCGAGCTGTTCGTGCTGGACGACGGCTGGTTCGGCAAGCGGAACTCCGACAACAGCTCGCTTGGCGACTGGTTCGAGGATCGCCGCAAACTGCCAGAAGGCTTGAAGGATCTTGTGGAGCGGGTGAAGCGGAACGGGCTGCAGTTCGGACTATGGTTCGAGCCGGAGATGATTTCCCCGGACAGCGAATTGTACCGCAGTCATCCAGATTGGTGCCTGCACGTGCCGAATCACCGCAGAACCGAGGCGCGCGACCAGCTTATTCTCGATATGTCGCGCGCGGATGTACGGGAATATCTGTACGGGCGGCTCAGCGATATTTTTGCCAGCGTGCCGATTTCATATATTAAATGGGACATGAACCGCAACATGACGGAGATCGGCTCGGCGCTCAGCTCTGCCGAGCGGCAGAGCGAGACGGCACACCGGTATATTCTCGGCTTGTATGAGTTGATGGAGCGCTTAACCAGCGAGTTCCCGCATATTCTGTTCGAGAGCTGCTCCGGAGGAGGAGGGCGTTTTGATCCGGGAATGCTCTATTACATGCCGCAAACCTGGACGAGCGACGATACCGATGGCGTCGAGCGCTTGAAAATCCAATATGGCACAAGTATCGTCTACCCGATCTCGACGATGGGCGCTCATGTGTCGGCGGTGCCGAACCATCAGGTCGGCCGCAAGACATCTTTGGAATTCCGCGGGGACGTAGCCATGTCCGGTAATTTCGGCTATGAGCTCGATTTGACGACATTTACGCCGGAGGAAGTGGAAATCGCCAAAGCCCAGATCGCAGGCTATAAGGAAATTCGCGGGTTGGTGCAGCAGGGAGATCTGTATCGCTTGCTAAGTCCTTTCGAAGGCAATGAAACATCATGGATGTTCGTCAGCGAAGACCGGAGGGAAGCGCTGCTGTTCTACTTCCATGTACTCGCCGAGCCGAATGCACCGCTGAAGCGCGTAAAGCTGGAAGGTCTCGACCCGCTGCTGGACTACCAGTTGGGAGATTCGGATACCGTCTACGGCGGTGACCGGTTGATGGCGGCCGGCTTGCCGATCACCAACATTAGGGGCGATTTCGAGAGCAGAGTCGTGCACCTAAGAGCCGTTTCGCAATAAGAACGCAGGATGAAGAAAGCCATGGCCTCCGGCCATGGCTTCTTTCTTTTTGCATCAACATCTAGAATTTGAAAATATGTATCGTTTTCTGCAGCTGGAAAACCGCGTTTTTCATGGCTTCTGTTTCTTCCGCCATTTTCTGGATCGATTGGATCTGCTCATTCATCGAAGCCGATACCTGCTCCGTACCAGCAGCAGACTGCTGGGTAATGGCTGAAATGTTCTGAATGGATTGGGAAATATGGTGCGCACTGTCCAGCATACTTTCGCTTTCTTGGGAGAAAGCTTCGATTTGCTCGGAAATATATTGCACGCTCTGTACGATTTGCGCAAAAATTTGCTCGGCTTCCCGGATCATCAGATTTTGCTGTTGTACGACCTCTTCGTTAATCTTAATATTTTGTCCGGCCAGCTTCACGTCGTTCTCAATGCTGCGCACGAGGCTGAATACCTCTTTCGTGGAGGCGGTGGATTCCTCAGCCAGCTTGCGGACCTCATGGGCGACGACGGCGAAGCCTGCGCCATGCTCTCCTGCTCTAGCCGCTTCGATCGAGGCGTTGAGCGACAGCAGGTTGGTCTGCTCAGCGATTTCCGAAATCGTAGCCGTAATGCGGGTAATGCCTTGGGCATTCACGGCGAGCTCATTGATCGACTCCGCCACCTTCTGCGTGGCTTCTATGTTGCGGCGCATGCCTTCGGCCTGTCTGGATACGGATTCCCGGCCCTTCTCGACAAGTCCCAGCGTTTCGCGGGAACGGTCATTCATTTCTTTGGTAGAATCGGTATAATTGCTGACCTTATCTTCGATCTGGCGGATCGAGTCCGTCATGTCGCTGACATCCTCGGAAATCTCGTTGGCTCCGATCGCCAATTCGTTCGAGGACTGGGCCACCTGGCCCATAACGTGGATGAGCTCCTCATTTCTGTCCGAAATAGCCCGGCTGGAATCCATGACTTTACGGGTAATATCAGATGTCTCTTGCAGAATTTTACGAAGTCTGTCTATCATGCTGTTGAAAGTCCGACTTAAATTGTCCATGGCTCCCGATTCGCTGATACGGCTCGTGAAGTCACCTTTGGCAATTTTGGCCGAAGCGTTGGAGATGTCATCGAATGATTCCGTAAGCGCTTTCTGAACGTAGCGAGTAAAAGGGATAGTAAGCGCTCCTAGAATGACAACCAAGACGATCCCCGTCAATAAGTGGCCCTGTAGAATGAATAATATCAGCGTCGGTATTCCGAATAGGGCGGCGATGAAATAGCAAGCTGCTGAAATCTTTCCGCCAAGGGGAAGTCTGTTGAACCATGACATAAGAATGATGCCCTCCTTAAAAAATAGGATGTTTATCCCATTATATCATCCGAAAGGCCAAGCGGATATATCGATTTTCGAAAATTTGGTAGAACTAGTGGCGGAAATTGGCAGGAAATTATCCTGAAAAAACACTTGAAAACGCTTAAAGCATCTTTTATCATAAAATTAGATAATAAATTATTATCAAGATAAGAAAATTATTATCATCCAAACAATAAAACGAGAGTAGGGGATACGAATGGAAGCAACTCGGCGGCTGCTGGAGTCCTATTTTCCGATAGCTTCTTTTATCGCGGCCATTGTCGGTCCAAAGTGCGAAGTGGTCGTTCATGATATCAGCGATCCGGAGCGTTCAATCATTTTCATTGAAAATGGGCATATCAGCGGTCGGAAGATTGGAGACGGTTCCACGGATCTTGTGCTCAAAATATTGAAGGGAGAGGCATATCGGGATCGACAGTATATCGTTAATTACAAGGCCACCGGTTCCCGGGGACAGCAGTTCAGATCCTCGACTTATTTTATTAAGAATACCGAGGGGACGCTGGTAGGCTTGATGTGTCTAAACATCGATATTACACATATGGAGGTTGCGGCTGAGTGGATCAATCATGTGCTGCAGGGCGGTTCGCTTACGCTTCCGGTGCCTATGGACATGGCTGCCGAGGACAAGCCTCAGGAATCGGAATTTCTACAAGGCAATGTGGATGATTTGCTGCAGCATATTATCGCCAATGCCCTAAGCAAATTGAATCTGCCGATTGACCGCCTATCCTCGAATGAAAAAATCGAAATCGTGAAAGAATTGAATGAACAGGGAGTATTCTTGCTTAAAGGGGGCGTCTCCCAGGTCGCCAGCGCGCTATCGATCTCCGAGCCTACAGTGTATCGTTACCTGCAGAAGCTGAGATAGGCGGGGAGGGCATGCACCCAGTAATGGACATCAAGGAGGATGCAGGATGGAATACAACTTTGACGAAGTCGTTTCACGCATAGGGACGAACAGTGCAAAATGGGATGGTCTTGTCGAATCGATGGGCGAGGACATGATTTCTCTATCGGTGGCCGATATGGATGTGAAAGCACCGCCTGCAGTAGTAGAGAAGCTTGAAGCGTTCGCAAGACATGGCATCTACGGTTACACGGATGCGTTTGCTTCCTATTACAATGCAGTGCAGAATTGGCTGGACCGTTCCTACCATTGGCAGGTGCCGCAGGAGTGGATCGTATTTTGTCCGCGGATCATACAAGCGGTATCCTTGGTCATTCAGCAGTTTACGAATGAGGGAGACGCCATTCTTATTCATACGCCTGTTTATCAGCCCGTCGCTAAAGCGGTTACTTTAAACCATCGCGTGCTGGTAGAAAGTCCTTTGAAGCTCGTTTCCGGCCGTTATGAAATTGATTTCGAAGATATGGAGCTGCGTATGCAGCAAGGGGTAAAAATCGTACTTCTAATTTCGCCCCACAATCCGGTGGGACGCGTATGGACGAGAGCGGAGCTGGAGCGGATCGCCGCTTTGTGCATCAAGTATGACGCCCTGATCATCTCCGACGACATTCACGCCGATTTCGTCCACGAAGGGCATGATCATACCGTCATTGCCAAGCTGTCGGAGGAAATTGCTCAGCGCAGCATCGTCTGTACATCCCCAGGTAAGACGTTTAACCTGGCGAGCTTGGAAATTTCCAATATCATCATCCCTAACGAGACGATCAGGGAGCGATTCAAGCAGGCCTTGCAGCAAGCCGGCATCCATAACCCGACCTTTTTCGCGGTACCGGCTTTGGAAGTGTCCTACACCGCATGCGATGATTGGCTTGAGGCGCTGCGTAAATATTTAAGAGATAATATGGCTTATGCAAAAACGTTTATCCAAGAGCATATGCCGGAATTAACAGTCATTGAACCAGAAGGTACCTATCTGCTATGGGTCGATTGCCGAGCTGTCGACCAGGCGGAAAGCGGTTTAAAGCGCTGGATCGAGCAAACCGCACGAGTAAGCGTGAGCTTCGGGTGCTCCTTTGGGACAGAAGGCGAAGGCTTTATTCGCATTAATATTGCCGCGCCGCGCAGCGTGCTTAAAGAAGCCTTGACGCGGATGGCTGCAGCCTATCCATTGAAGAAGAGCTAATTTAGGAGGAAAATACATCATGAGCAAGCAGAACATAAACCCTAATGTAAAACAACCGACATTATTCTTGGCCCTACTTCCCATCCTGACGATGGTGCTATTCCTCAGCTTGGGCTACGTCATGTTCGAGCTGCCGCCAGAGCCGTTAATCATCGCGTCTACGGTCGTGGCCGGCCTGATCGCCGTTAAGCTGGGTTATAAGTACGATGATATTTTGGAATCGATCGCGCAGAAAATAGCCAAGACGATGCCGGCAATCCTGATCTTGATTACGGTAGGCTTTATGATCGGGGCATGGATGGTCGGTGGAACGATTCCGATGATGATTTACTATGGCTTGAAAGTGATTAACCCGCAGTTTCTTTTAATTACAGCGTTTCTCGTAACTTCTGTAGTTTCGATTTGTACGGGTACCTCCTGGGGGTCCGCCGGAACGATCGGGGTAGCCTTTATGGGCGTTGGCGCTGGAATGGATGTCAACTTGGCGGCTGTGGCAGGTGCAGTAGTCGCGGGCGCGTATTTCGGCGATAAACTGTCTCCGCTTTCCGATACGACGAATATTGCTGCACTATCCACAGGCGTTAATTTGTATGAACATATTGGTCATTTGCTGTATACGACGCTGCCATCGTTTGTTGTTGCGGGCATCGTTTACGTCATTACCGGGCTTAATGCGAACGCTGCAGGCGCGGTAGTACCTGAGAAGGTTGGAATGATCATGTCGACCTTAGATACGATTTTCGACTGGAATTTGCTGCTTCTGGTTCCTGTACTCATTGTTTTATACGGATCTATCACGAAAAAGCCTACAATTCCGGTCATGCTGTTTTCATCCTTTTTCGCGATGGCGAATGCGATGATCTTCCAAGGATTTACTCTGCATGATGTTGTATCTTCGGTAATCAACGGCTTTGATGTTGCGATGGTGCATGCTGCCGGTTTTAATGCTGACACCGTTATTGCCGATATTCCGCGTCTTTTGAACCGCGGCGGGATGAATTCGATGATGGGAACGCTGCTTATTTGCTTTAGTGCGATTACGTTCGCCGGGACGATCAGCTTGACGAAATCCCTGGAGCTCATCGTTAACAAACTGCTGAAGTTCGTTCATAAGACAGGCTCGCTGATCGTTACGACCATCATCACCGGTTTGACGATGATCGGCGTGACCAGCAACGGTCAAGTGTCCATCCTGATGCCGGGCGAAATGCTGCGGGAAGCTTATATCCGCCGCGGCCTGCATCCGAAGAACCTGGGGCGGACGATTGAAGACTCTGCAACAATCATCGAACCAATTCTGCCGTGGACGGCTGCAGGTGCTTATATGGCAGGAACTTTGGGCGTCGCAACGCTTAGCTATTTGCCTTGGGCAGTGCTTTGCTGGACGGGGATTTTCTTCGCCACGATTTTAGGTTTTACCGGCATCGGTATTGCCAAGCTGACGCCTGAACAGCAGCAGGAAATGCTGCGGGAGTATGACGAAGAGACAATAAAATAAACAAATAGAGAAGAGGAGAGAATACCAATGGAACAACAACAAGTCAAGCAAGTAGTAGCGACAACAGAGGCACCAGGAGCGATCGGGCCGTACTCACAAGCGGTTCGATTCGGAAATTTGCTGTTCACGTCGGGACAACTCGGCATGGATGCGTCCGGCGTATTTCCGGCAACTGTAGAAGAGCAGACGAAGCGTTCTTTGCTCAATGTGAAGGCGATTCTGGAAGCGGCGGGATATGGTATGGAGGATGTCGTGAAGACAACCGTATTCCTGAAGGACATGAATGATTTTATGGCCGTCAATGCGGCTTATGCCGACTTCTTTGCCGAGCCTTATCCGGCACGCAGCGCCGTTGAGGTCGCACGGCTGCCGAAGGACGGTTTGGTTGAAATTGAAGTGGTTGCCGCTAAATTTTAACTAGCGTCAGATTAGCAGAAAGCAACAGCCCATCATCCTATCAAAGGATGGTGGGCTGTTTATTGTTTATAAATGGATAAGAGTTGCAAGCTTAGCCAAGCACAACCTCGACCTGATGCGTGCGTCCATCGCCGATTGGAGCGATGACATTGCCTTCAATGGCTTTGCCGTCAATCGTGATGCTCTTCACGCCTTTGGACACATGGCTTGGATTTTTGATAGAGATTTCAAACGTATCTCCGCGGAATACGCGGGTTACCTGCAAGCCATTCCAGGAGGAAGGAATGCACGGATCAAGCTTCAGGCCGTCAAACTCAGGCTGAATGCCTAGGATGGCCTGCGTAATCGCCACATAGTTCCAAGCTGCCGTCCCGGTCAGCCAGGAGTTCTTCGCTTCTCCGTGATTAACCGCATCTTTACCCGCGATCATTTGCGAATATACATAAGGCTCCGTCCGGTGAATGTCGCTGATCTCCTCAAGATACGCTGGGGCAATTTTGGAGTAAATCTCGAAGGCGCGATCCCCGTTGCCTAGCACGGTCTCCCCGATCATGATCCAAGGATTATTGTGGCAGAAAATACCGGCATTTTCTTTATATCCAGGAGGATAGGATGAAATCTCGCCAAGGTTCAGGTAGTACTTGGAATACGGCGGCTGCTGCAGAACGATGCCATATTTCGTATCCAAGCGCTTTTCAACGGAGGTCATCGCCTTTTGAGCCAGACCCTCCTCGACGCCGATGCCGGCCATGACGCAAATGCCTTGCGGCTCAATGAAGATTTGACCTTCCTCGTTCTCCTTGCTGCCGATTTTCTCGCCGTAATGATCATAAGCCCGCAGGAACCAATCGCCGTCGAAACCATGCTCCAGCGTTGTTGTGCGCATGGTTTCCATATGAGCTGCGGCTTCGCCAGCTTCCTCTTCCAAGCCGCGGAGACGGCACAGCTTCACGAAATCCGGACCGACGAAGACAAACAATCCGGCGATAAAGACGGATTCCGCCACACGCCCTTCAATGTTGGCCGTCGTTTGGAACGATTCGCCCGGTTCTTTGGAGAAGCAGTTCAGGTTGAGGCAATCGTTCCAGTCGGCGCGGCCGATCAGTGGCAGGCCATGAGGGCCAAGGTTGTTGATGACATGGTAGTAGGAGCGCTTCAAATGCTCAAACAAGGTGGCCGTATTGTCTGGATTGCTATCGAACGGAACTTGCTCGTCAAGGATGCTCATGTCCCCGGTTTCTTTGATGTAGGCGGATGTGCCAAGGATCAGCCACAGCGGATCGTCGTTGAAGCCGCTGCCGACTTCATTGTTGCCTTTCTTTGTAAGCGGCTGGTACTGGTGATAAGCGCTGCCGTCCTCGAATTGGGTTGCCGCGATATCGAGAATCCGCTCCCGGGCTCTTTCCGGAATTTGATGAACGAAGCCAAGCAAATCCTGGTTCGAATCCCGGAAGCCCATGCCGCGTCCGATTCCGGATTCGAAATAGGAAGCGGAACGGGACATGTTGAATGTGACCATGCACTGATACGGATTCCAGATGTTGACCATCCGGTTCAGCTTGTCGTCATCACTTTGGATTTGATACTTGGACAGCAAGCCATCCCAATAGGAAGCCAGCTCCTGCATTGCCCGATCGACGTCCTCGTCAGTCGCGAACTGCTCGATCATTGCCAGGGCAGGCTTCTTGTTGATGATGCCGGGCGCTTCCCATTTCTCATCTTCTTCGTTCTCCACGTAGCCAAGAATGAAGATCAGGCTTTGTTCTTCGCCTGGAGCCAGGGACAGCTTTATTTCATGGGAACCGATCGGAGACCAGCCGCTAGCGATCGAATTCGTCGCTTTGCCTGCGGTGACGACCTGCGGCTCGTGAAGGCCGTTGTACAGGCCTACAAACGATTCGCGGTCCGTATCGAAGCCGTCGATGCGGCGGTTGACAGAGTAGAAGGCGTAGTGATTTCTGCGCTCGCGGTATTCGGTTTTATGATAAATGACGGAATCCTGCACTTCGACTTCCCCGGTGCTCAAATTGCGCTGGAAGTTCGTCATGTCATCCTGCGCGTTCCAGAGACAGAATTCGGCGAAGGAGAACAGAGATACGTTTTTGGCTTCACTGCTCGTGTTCTTGACGGTGAGGCGATGTACCTCCCCCTGGTAGCCTAGCGGAACGAAGGCCAGTTGCGTCACCGAAATGCCATTCCGCTCCCCCGTGATGGAGGTATAACCGAGGCCATGGCGGCATTCATAGAAGTCGAGCTCGCGTTTGACTGGCATCCAGCCCGGCGTCCAGAAATCGCCGTTATCGTACAAATAGTAGTACCGTCCGCCCGTATCCAACGGAATGTTATTGTAGCGGTAGCGGGTAATCCGGCGCAGCCGGGCATCACGGTAGAACGTGTACCCTCCGGCAGTGTTGGAGATCAGACCGAAAAATTCCTCGTTGCCAAGGTAGTTGATCCAGGGATAAGGAGTTTTAGGGGTGTTGATGACATATTCCTTGCGTTGATCGTCAAATTTTCCGAATTTCATGAATGATGGCTCCTTTCGTTTATGAACGCGCGTTTATTTTATTGCAAAAGGCATCCTCTCATGATAGAGAGGAGCCTGTAATGCCCTTGATAAAGCTATTGAGATGACAGAGGTCTGCAAGAATCTCTTGTCACCAGGCGGGTCGGAAAGCTCAGTGTGCTGAAACCCGTCTGTTCGCCGCTGCAAATACGGATAATTCTATCTACCGCGGCTTTGGACATTTCCTCGATCGGCAGGCTGACTGAGGTTAGCTTAGGATGGACGCGGGAGGCCAGCTGCACATCGTCGAAGCCGATGACGGACAGGTCGCCCGGAACCGATATGCCTCGTTCTGCAAAGGCTTCCATCGCTGAAATTGCCATGTCATCGTTCGAGCTGAACAAGGCGGTAGGCAGCTCTTCCCCGGAATCAAGCAGGCCCAGCACGGCACTGTAAGCTTGTTCCTTCAAGAATTCCCCTTGCAGGATGCTGCTCTCTACGATCGGCAAGCCATGCTTCCGCAGCGTATCCTCATACGCCATATAGCGCTCCCGGCCAGAATAGGTATTCATCCGTCCCTGGATGATGCCGATATGCCGGTGGCCTAGTCCGATGAGGTATTCCATAGCTTCCACCGTGCCCTCGTAGTCATTGGAATTGATGACGGCCAAGTGATTTTTGTCGAGTCGCTCGGCCGTAATTTCCGCAATGTCGTAATCGATGAGGACGAGCGGGGCTCCTTGCCCGACCATTTCTCGGACGAGTTCGATGTCCTTCTGGGTGCCGACGAGAATGCCGCCGTCGATTCGTTTCTGCTGGAAGGCCTGC
The DNA here is from genome assembly GCF_054767475.1 of Paenibacillus sp. YSY-4.3. Taxonomy (NCBI): domain Bacteria; kingdom Bacillati; phylum Bacillota; class Bacilli; order Caryophanales; family Paenibacillaceae; genus Paenibacillus; species Paenibacillus sp. YSY-4.3. Next base: position 979,064 of record NZ_BAABMC010000001.1, read on the forward strand.
TTCACCTTTTGGAAGTCATTCCGCGAATAAACCGTATGGATCAGCACGTAGAAACCCCGGGCGTTGGCCGTGTCGACCACCAGGTCGACGATGGGGGCGAAGTAGCTGTTCTGGTATATGCGGCGGGCATTTTCCTTTTCGTTCATACTGATGGCAAACAGGCCGATCGTGTCCGTTCGTTTGCCGGCTAGGGCGCGGGCAAAGCTGTTTGGCTCGTAATGATGCCGTTCAATGACTTCAAGCACCTTGGTCCGGGTTGCCTCCGGAACGTTAGGATAATTGTTGATGACGCGGGATACGGTGCTGCGTGACACCCCGGCCAACTTAGCGATATCTTCGCTGCGCATGTTCATCACTCTTTCTGTAAACGCGCGTTTATGACACTATCATAAATGAAGCCTAGGGATAAATCAATCGTAAAAAGCATGACAAAAAAAGCACAAAGCGGTGGAACCGCTCCGTGCCGTTATAATTCTGCTATTTCATATGCTCAAGGTAACGCTCGATGAATAACATCACGTTGTCATAGCGCTCTTCGTTCCAGCCTACCGCCGCGATCAATTCCTTCTTGCCGAGCGGGAGCTGATCCGCCAGCTCGCTGGACGTCAGGTCGATGGCATACACTTGGGGCTCCGGATCCTCCTCCGCTTGTGCGCGAAGAGCAGCATGATCAGGAAGCACTGGGCTTAATACGCCTTCGCTCTCCTGCTGGAGGTTCTTGAAACCGCCGCCGCCAGAAATCCAGTCGAAGGTCGGTTTGTCGATAATATATAAATCAGGTTTTTCGGTAGCGATAATGGCCATTGCCTTTTGTCGGTATACCATTTCTCCCTGTTCAGGAACGTAAGTGATTTGCAAATCGACCCGGTTCCATTCGGGAAATTGCTTGAGAATAGCTTGTTCCAGCGCTTCTTCTCCGTTATTCGCATCAGGTACCGCGAAATTGCCGATAAACAATAGGGATAGATCGAGAGGAGGCAGCGCCGCAATGCGTTTCTGCTCCGCGCGGTAATCCACGAAAGCGTTAATGCCGAAGATCAATACGATGACCGCAATGATGCCGACGATGACATGCGTTCTGTAAATGCGGAAGAAGTCGTCGATTTTCTCTGCCGTTCCCGCGAATTTTCCCCATTTGGCGTACCTTTCCTGGCTCATTTGCTCAAGCTTGCGTTGGTCCTCGCGCCCGGTGATCAGCTTGTAAGCCCGCAGCGAGCGCTCATATTCGCTTTCCGCCTCATCGGCTCCTTTGCGGGAACGAGACTTGCGCAGCGCCATGTCGAAAGCTTGTTCCACTTCTTCTCTGGAAGCGTTCTCGGGCAGGCCGAGCTGTTCGTATGCTTTTTTCAAATCGTCCATGCCAAAATCTCCTCTGTTTCTCTTCATTATGTATAGAAATTGTATGGAAAGAAACCCATGTATTTATTATACTGTTAATTTGGAACGAATGGAAATTTGCATGCTAACACGGTATAAGGGAGTGATTTGCCGAATATTTGGATTTGGCGCGAAACCGTTCTTGCATATAAGTCATGAAGAGGTCCGCGGGTGGGGATTAGGAATTAGAAGGAGTGGCATCATGAGGGACAGCTTTAAACTGAAGTTTTATACGCGACGCAAAACGTCTCTCCAGCGTAGAAACCTAGCTATTGCGACCTGGGAAGGTTTTCCCGCCGTTATATTTCAAACCCTGCTGGGCGGTCAATTTTTGACAGGCTATTTGCTCTATTTAGGAGCTACTTCCGGACAGCTGGGATTTGTGCTGGCAATTACGACCTTTGTAAATATTGCCCAAATTGCCGTGGCGTTTCTCATTCAGCGGCTGACAAGCCGGAAATGGGCTCTGGTATTATTCATTGCAATACACCGGATTTTATGGGCGTTTACGGGACTTGTCCCGTTTTTGTTCCCTAAACCGTATTGGGTTAGCGCATTTATCGCTTTTTATGTGACGGCATGCCTGTTCAACACAATTGGGGGAATGCTGTGGAATTCGCTCATCAGCGATATTGTGCCCGCACGGGTGCGGGGGCGGTATTTCGGCATCAGGAATACGTTCTTGAATGCGCTGGGAACCCTTACGATGTTTACCGGCGGTATGATTCTGGATCGATTTCCGGAGAGTCAGGGCTTTCTGTATTTATATATCATCGTTTGGGTATGCATTATCGCCAATATCATTATTTTCATGTTCTATCCGGACGTAACGTTCGAGCGCTCGGTGGAGAGCAAGTTTTTGCCGATGCTGCGCAAGCCGCTGCAGGACAGCTCATTTATTAAAGCGACTACGTTTCTGGCCAGTTTTCTTTTCTTACAAAACCTGGTTGTGCCGCTATACTCCTACGTGATGCTCGAACTGCTGAAAATTAACTATCAGACGATTTCCCTGCTCAACGTCTCGCAAACGTTAACGATGATGTCGAGCTTCTATATTTGGGGAAGTTTGAATGCGAGATACAGCAACAAGCGCCTGCTGTATTGGACGCTGCCGATCATTGCGGCCTCGATCATGTGCTGGGGTATGCTGTCCGTATTGCCGCAGTTGCCGGTGCTGTTCGCAGCCCATATGCTGTTCGGTGTCGGTGTCGGGGGCTTTAACCAACTGGCGTTCAATTTCATGATTGGGGATACGCCCAAGAGCGAACGGCCGATGTATATGGCGATGTATTCGGCCATTACCGGGGTTGCCGCATTCTTTGGACCGCTTCTCGGCGGCAAGGTCTATGAATGGATTGCGGATTGGCCGCAATGGATTCAAGTGTTCGGGATGCAGCTTGGGGTCGCCGCGGCGATGATTGTACTGGCTCTCGTGTTTGGCCGGCGAATATTACGGGATGCTTGAAGTGGAGCACGGTTTGATAGATACTGTATTTACTTGCTTAATATTGAAGGGAGACTAATCAAATGACGCAACTCAAAGCTTATGAAGGCATGTATCAAGGCGAGAAGGCCGTATGGCTGCAGGCTGGAAAATACGAAGCTGCGCTTGTTCCGAACGTAGGCGGCAACCTGATCGCATTTCGGGACAACGTAAGCGGTTTCCGCTTTCTGCGCGAGCCGGCGGAGCAGGAGATGGATGAGTTCCGCAGCAATCCGGGCGTATACGGGATTCCCGTTCTTTTCCCGCCAAACCGTTATGAGGACGGCAAGTTTCCTTGGAAAGGCACGACCTACCAGTTCCCGGTCAACGAGGAGGCTACGGGCAACCATCTGCACGGCTTCCTACATACGATTCCATGGCAAGTGGAGGAGTTCGGCAGCACGCAGCAGGAGAGCTATGTTGTCGTCAAGGTTAGCGTAGACGAAGCTCACGAGGTCTATCGTTATCTGCCGTTTAAATTCACCGTCCGCCTGAAATATACGCTGGGCGAGCATGGTTTGGCACAGCATGTGTTCGTGCGAAATGACGGCGAGAACGAGATGCCTTGCCTGCTAGCCTTCCATACTGCTGTTAACGCTCCATTTGCAGCTGGAAGTCAAGCGAGCGATTACAAGATGAAATTCACGATCGGCGAGCGATGGGAGCTGAATGAACGAATGCTGCCGACAGGGAAGCATATGCCTTTGAGCGCAGAGGAAGAAGCGATGAAGAATGAAGGTGTATATCCATTCTTTACCTCCCTGGACAACCATTATACGGCAGTACCGCAAAACGGCAGAAATCGCATGGAGCTGACGGATTCCAAGCTGGGCCTTATGCTCGTTTACGACGTAGGAACGTCCTACAAGCAGTGGATGATCTGGAACAACGGAGGCGCGGAAGGATTCTTCTGCCCTGAGCCGCAGATCAATCTGGTGAATGCGCCTCATGTTGGCCTGCCGGCCGATGAAATTGGGCTGTTCAGCCTGGCGCCGGGTGAAATCTGGGAGGAGTCCGCGAGATTGTACGTGAAGAAGGCTGCAAAATAATTATATAGCAGCAGGAAACATTCTTAGTAGAAAACAAAAAAAGCAGCGCTGCTCCCTTGCTAAAGGCGGGATCAGGCTGCTTATTTTGTTTGGTCTGATGGAACGACGGCAGTTTACCCGACTTCAGCTACACTTTCGTTCCGCTCGGGAAGGAGGCGCTTGATCTGCTCCAAATTTCTTCTTGGCACGTTGATCGTCTTGATGCCATGAATGTGATCCCTGAATAGCAGTACGTTGTCCTGGATGTCCGTCACCTTATGCAGGTTGACGTAACAGTTGGTGCTTACGCGGTAGAAAGAGGGGTCTGAGATTAGTTTTGAGGTTTGGTCAGCAGAGAGTCTCTTTTTTATACTGTAGTTTCTGCCGTGGAAACAAACTAAGCCATGACCTCCTACTTTGAAGAAATAAGCGTCATGTGGATCGAGGACCTCGTAGACGTTCTTCTCCTCTAGTCCGACATTCATCATTCCAAAATCCCCCTTTAGATGATGTTGTGGAAGCGCTTGCAGTATAACATATTTTTCGGGGTTTGTGTAGTACTTAGGCTCAAATTTTAAATATTTCCAATTAATGCCGGACTGGACATTTGACCGAAAGTACGGAAGAATAGGAAGACAAGATGATGTAGAGAGGGAGTGTGACCATAGTGTCAGAACAACAACGACTACTATTATACATAGGATCATATGCCGAAGCTGCGGATCCGGGACTTTATGTGGTGGAGATGAACCCGTCGACGGGTGAACTGACTCGCCTTGGCGAAGCTGCCGGACTTAAGAATCCGACCTTTCTGAAAGTGGATGCCGCCAGCAGGATGCTGTACGCCATTTCCGAGACGAAGACGGCAAGCGAAGAGCGGATCGGCGAGGTTGCAAGCTTTGCCGTTGATCCGGCAGCGGGTACTCTAACGGAATTGAACCGGGCACTTACGCTGCAGCCATCGACATCGCATATCGAGCTTGAACCGCAAAGCCACTATGCCGTCGTCTCTGGTTATCATGGGGGCAATGTCGGCCTCGTTCGCCTGCTGAATGACGGGCTTGCTGGCAAGCAGACGGATGAGCGGCAGCATGAAGGAAAAGGCGCAGACCCGGTAAGGCAAGACCGGCCGCATCCGCATTCCGCGCTGTTCACCCCGGACAGCCGCTATGTTCTCGTCGCCGACCTGGGGCTCGATAAAGTATTCGTTTATCGGCTTGATGCACAAGGCGACAAGCTGGTGTACCATAGCGAAGTGAAGACGGCACCGGGCGCGGGACCCCGTCATCTTGCGCTTCATCCGAACGGCAAGTGGCTGTATTCGATCAATGAAGTTAATTCCTCGCTGACGCTGTTCGCCTTCGATACGGAAGCAGGAACGCTTGCGGCCGTCGATGCAGTGCCGACTTTGCCGGAAGGCTATGGCGGAGAGAATACGACGGCGGAGGTAGCGATTTCCCGAGACGGGAAATTCCTATATGGCTCCAACCGCGGCCACGACAGCATCGTCGTCTTTGCCATCGATCAAGACAGTGGCAAGCTGACTCTGGTTCAGCATATTTCCAGCGAAGGCGGTCATCCGCGACACTTCGCATTGACCCCCGCGGGCGATTATCTCGTAGCGGCTAACCGTGATTCGGATAATTTGGCCGTATTCCGTATTGACCAGGCTACCGGTAGATTGGAGTTTACGGGGCAAACCGCGACTATCTCGAAACCGGTATGCGTGCAGCCCGTATTGTTCGAACTGTAACATATTTCAGTCCTGTCCAAGTTGTTTGGGCGGGACTGTTTTTCATTATTAACAGTAATTTTACGAAAAAACAGTTCTCGCTTACTTGCTTTCACTGGTATGCTGACTTAAGATTAATTCAAGGAAGTTCGGAAGATGCCGTAATTCCTCATACACCGTTAGATAGTCTAATATCAAAGGAGCAGGTCGCTTATAATGACTTTTTTTAAAGAGCTATTTCAAATTGCGGGTTTCCGCAGGTTTCTTGCCTTGGTTTTCGTCATTTTAGTCCTCTACTTTTCACGAAGCATGCTGAACATGCTGCTGATCACCTTCATCCTAACCTATCTGATCAATCGTCTGCATAATTTCATAACACGGAATGTCGACAAAGTCGTCAAAATTAATCGGAACATTACGATTCTTATCATATATGCCGTAATATTAACCTTGCTCGTCACGACCGTGTATCACTATTTGCCCGTATTTCTGGATGAGTTCAACGATCTGGTCAACCAGGTTATTTCGTTCTACGATAATCCCCCTACGAATTTGCCGGACAACGTCTTGTTAAACTTCCTGGTGGATTCCTTGAGGGAGATTGATCTGTCCAAGTATGTTGGTAACGGCTTTAACTTTCTGCTTAAGACCGTATCCGATATCGGGAAGTGGAGTTTGAATCTATTCGTTGCGATTATACTTAGCTTGTTCTTCCTGCTGGAAAAGGAGAAGGTCACGAACTTTACGGCCAAATTTAAAGAGAGCCGCGCGGCGTTCCTGTTTAATGAGCTAGAGTATTTCGGCAAAAAATTCGTCGCTTCCTTCGGAAAAGTGATCGAGGTTCAGTTCTTGATTGCTACCGTGAATGCCATTTTATCCACGATCTTTCTGTGGATCTTCGGATTTCCGAATCTGGTTGCCATCGGCATCATGATTTTCCTTCTCGGGCTGATTCCGGTGATGGGTGTCATTATCTCTTTGATTCCGCTTTGCGCGATTGCTTTCAAAATCGGCGGTCTGGTCAAAATCGTCTATGTCCTAGTCATGATTGCGGTTGTCCATGCATTTGAGACCTACTTCCTCAATCCGAAATTCATGTCGAACAAGACGCATTTACCGATTTTCTACACATTCATGATTTTGCTCGTAGGGGAGCATTTCCTCGGTGTATGGGGGCTGATCGTCGGCGTGCCGGTCTTCATCTTCCTTTTGGATATATTGGAGGTCCCGGTGGGGAATGGAGCCGCTAAACCGAAGAAGAAGAAAGCCGCGCTCAAAGGAGCGGGTCGCTGATCCAGGCTGCTCTTGCAATCGCGAACTGGAACGCGAATTGCAGAACGAGGACGGCATCATGAAGCGCTTCTTGTGCTCAATGGCTGAGCAATTATGGGAAAAGTAGCTTGGTGCAGTCGCGGTATGGAGTAACTGAACGCTGAAAAGCTAGGCAACACTGTTGCTACGAGGCTGGATGTGCCGAGAGGCTGGGTAACAGCGTGGTGCCGAGAGCTTAGGAGCTTCTAACGGACATAAGATCCGCTATTTGTGGTGAAACTCCTTTTTTATACCTGCCAACGGACAGAGAAGCCCTTAATGGGGCTCAATCATCTCATTTTCACTTCATTTTAGCGATATAGCGGAACCTATGTCCGTAAAGCTCGATTTTTCAGGTGTTTTCACCGAATAGCGGAACCAAGGTCTGTTAGCATTGCTAAGACATGTAGAAAAAAGGGGCTATCCAGAGGCCAATGAAAACATAAAGTGCTCCGTTTCAAATAGACATTACAAATAATAAAGTTAGCTAAGCGGCCTTTGTCCTGAATTCCATCGGACTGAGGCCGCTTAGCTATGTTCTTTTTTATTCAAAATCAGTAACAGGTTTTAATGCATAGCACTTACTGGATAGCCCTTTTTTGTTCTAGACTAATCTGCCTTGTGCCATAGAATCGTGTTATTGTTGCGATAATCCGTCACGGGGTGTTCTTTGCTTGAGTTTTTCCAAGTGCGGTTGACGATTTTTTTGAGCTTGACGGGGAGCTCCATTTTCATCGTTTCCGCTTTTTCCTTGCTTAGCCTGCCATCAGCAGCAGCTTTGTCGATATGGCCCGTGACGACCACGGTCAGCTTCTGCACGTATTCTGCTTCGCTCCAGCCCTTGCGGGCCTGGACGACTTGGAGCAGGGATTTGCCTTGCTTTAAATCTTCGATAAGCACCTTCGGCTCCACCCCCAGCAATTCAGCAGTATCCTTGACGATATGCCCGCCCCGGAAATGTCCTTTGTGATGATGGTGGGGTTTCTGCTGCTCCTTTTCCCCTCTTGGCGAAGCCTCGGGAATCGCCGTTGGTTCATGATAAGCCAGTGCGGTTTCAGCGATAGCTGCATATCCGCCGACGGCTATGACGGCCGCCAAGAAACCTTTCTCCAGTAGTTTGCGTATGTGTCTCATAGACATTTTTCACCTCATCGTTTAGAATGATTGGGTCTTTCTCTCATGTAGTTTTGACCAAAAAACGAAAGCTTATCTTAAAATTAGCTAAAAATTGAATCAAGCGGGGAATTGGGTAAAATGAAGTAATGAACGGATAGGGAACAGGAGGAATTTGTGTGACGTTTGGACCCAGAATGCTCAAAACCGGAATTGCCGTAACGTTAGCGCTTTATGTAGTTTTCTGGTTTGGCCTGTCGTCGCCCGTCATCGCTGCGGTTGCTGCGATCTTTGCGATGCAGCCGACGATCTACCGCTCATGGCGCTATTTGCTCGATCAATTGCAGACGAATACGCTTGGCGCGGTGCTCGCCATGGCAGGAGGCGCGTTCTTCTCGAATGAGCCGATTGCGGTCGGGCTTGTGTGCATCCTTGTAATCATGATCTGCATTCGCCTGAAAATGAATGAGACGATTGGGGTTACGCTCGTCACGGTCGTTGCGGTTATGGAGGCGTCAGGACAATGGGAATTCGCGATTACCCGGTTTACGCTTATATTGATCGGAATCGTCTCCGCGTTCCTCATTAATATACTCGTATTTCCACCGAAACCGAGGGTGCAGTACGATAGCCAGACCAAGAAGACGTTCGAGCAATTATCCATTCTGCTTCGCACGGCGATTTCCAGCGAAATGAAGGAAAGCGTGTTCCGCAATCAGAAGCGTGAGCTTGAAGACACGATAAATTCGATTAGCGAGACGTATAAAATGATGGAGGAAGACCAGAAGAAACTGAAAGCTCCCAAATTCAGCAACAGCCGCCAACTGGTCGTATATAAGCAAATATTACGGACGCTTCGCAAGGGCTATGAGGTACTGGATGCCATCGAACAGCATTATTTTCAGGCGGTTCGTCCGCCGGAAGTCAACGAGGCATTTGATATGCATCTAGAGAAGCTTATCAAGTTCCACGAGCATATTATGCTGAAGTTTGAGGGGAAGCTGAAACCGAATACCCGAGAGGCGGAATTGTTCGAGCAGGAGAACGACATGTTCCAGCGGGGCATGCTGGATCGTTATGCCGAGCAGCGGGAGGGAATCCTTCGTTTATCCATCGTTTCGGCGGCAATATATGAATATGGTCATCAATTGCAGCGTCTGAACCGCCTGGCGGATCACTCCGATATGCCGATTTCGGCCTCATAGGTATCAGCCAGCCTTGTAGCGGCTGCATGCCAAAGCAAAAACAGTCCCTCTGTCCGGTTAGGGCAGGGGGACTGTTGAAATTGACACAATAAATGGTTAGAATGAGAAATGGACTGAAAAATAAATGAGTTTAGACATAATAAACCTAAATATATTTTATCACGTATATCTTCGTTTGTCAATAATGTGTTAGCAAGGAAACGGCCGGCGAGGCAGCCATTATTAAGATTATGTAGAGGGGCGATCATCTTTGGATAGAACGGATAAGGCTTGGCAGGAAGAGCAGGGGCGCGTCGAGTACGTTGCTGATCAAATCGAGAAGCGCATTCGCAGGCTGGAGTCGGAAGTTACGGTTGTCCGGGAAGACGTAGTCGGCATGCGCCGGGATTTCTGGGACGAAGTCACTGTGAACTTCAGTGAAGCGGACGATGTTGGCGAGACTTCGACGAGCTTGCGTCAGCAATCGCAAGTTCTATCCGACCGGGAGAGAAGTCATCTTCATGCTTCGGCGGCTTTGGGAAAAATGAGGCGCCTCAAGCAGTCTCCATATTTCGGCCGTATTGATTTCGCCGAGGAAGGCGGCGAGGAAGAAACAATTTATTTAGGAATTGCTTCTCTGCTGGAGGAGGGGGACGAAGAGTTCCTCGTATACGATTGGCGCGCACCGATTTCCAATTTGTACTATGACGGAGTGCCGGGTCCGGCTTCTTATATGACTCCCTCCGGGAAAATTGAAGGCGCGATGTCACTGAAACGCCAATTCGTCATTCATGGACGGGTCATTAAACTCATGTTCGATACGGGAGTAACGATCGGCGACGAAATGCTCCAGCAAGTGCTGAGCCGCAGCTCGGATGCGCAAATGAAGAGCATAGTGGCGACGATCCAGAAGGAGCAGAACCGGATTATCCGCAACGATCACAGTCGGATGCTGATCGTTCAGGGGGCAGCGGGCAGCGGGAAGACTTCAGCCGCACTGCAGCGGGTCGCTTACTTGCTGTATAAACATCGGGAGCGTTTGAACGCCGACCAGATGATTCTTTTCTCCCCTAATCCGATGTTCAATAGCTATGTCTCTACCGTGCTCCCAGAGCTTGGAGAAGAGAATATGCAGCAGACTACGTTTCAGGAATACCTGGAACATCGTTTGGGCCGGGAGTTTCAGCTGGAGGATCCGTTCGTGCAAATCGAATACGTCCTAACCGGGACAGAGGATGAGGATTATGCGCACAGAATTAGCGGGATACGCTATAAATCGTCCCCACTGTATCTTGATGCGGTTAACCGCTATAAGCATTGGCTCGAGAAGAAGGGGATGAAGTTCCGACCACTCCGTTTTCAAGGCCAGACCGTCGTAGGTGCCGAGGAGATCAGCCGGCAGTTCTACGATTACGATCAGGCGATTACCTTGGCGAACCGCTGTGAACTGCTGAAAGAATGGCTGCTTAAGGAGATTGCCGCGTTCGGGAAAAGCCAGTTGGACGCACCTTGGGTCGAGGAGCAGATTCAGCTTCTAGATGCGGAGGACTATCAGCGGGCATACCAGCGCATGCGCCGGAAACAGCGGGGCAGCGGCGCTTCGTTTAACGACTACGAGGACGAGAAGGAAATTCTCGGGCGGATGGTCGTTAGCGACCGATTGAAGCCGTTGCGCAGATGGGTAAAGACGCTGCGTTTCGTCGACATTACGACGCTGTACACGCAGTTGTTCGAGCAACCGGAAATTGCGGCTGATTTGGGGCTGGAAGATCTACCGGAGGATTGGCGCGAGATTGGCCGGCAGAGCGTGGACAAAATCCGCGCGGGAGAAATGTTCTATGAGGATATTACCCCCTTCCTATATTTAAAGGAACTTGTATTAGGCTTTCACGCTAATACAGATATTCGTCACGTTATTATCGATGAAGCTCAGGACTATTCACCGTTTCAGTTATTCTTCCTCAAGCGGCTGTTCCCTCGGGCGCGCATGACGGCGCTCGGTGACCTGAATCAGGCGATTTACGCCCATGCCTCGGTGCTTCAGCAGTCGGCGACGCTGACTGATTTGTACGGGACAGAGGAAAGCGAGCTTATCGTGCTGAGGCAGAGCTACCGGTCAACTCGCGAAATTGTCGAATTTACGAAACGGATGATTGCCGGCGGCGAGGAAATCGTTCCCTTCAACCGTGAAGGCGAGAAACCGCTGGTAAGAGTGCTTCAGGATCAGGAAGATATGAATCGCGAGATCAAACGGGATCTTCTGTCATTGCGGGATGAAGGTTACGAGACGATTGCGGTCATCTGCAGAACGGCCGAACAAAGCGAGCAGGTGCATGAAATGCTGGCACAGGATTTGCCCGCCAAGCTGATCAAGAAAACGACGCTTTCGTTCGAAAAGGGGATCCATATTATACCTGCATACCTGGCAAAGGGCGTGGAATTTGACGCGGTCCTTATCTATGACGGTTCCAATCGCAACTACACCAAAGAAACAGAGCGCAAGTTGTTCTACACCGCTTGTACGAGAGCCATGCATCTGCTGCATGTATATTCGGCGGGTGAGCCAAGCCGATTCATTACAGAGAGCGGGCAGTCGACTTATATCCAGGCTTAGGCAGGGTCAGTTCGAATATATTTTCGCATTTCAACCACACTAATCATATCGTGTGTTGAAAGGTGGCCAAGTAAGGATGGATAACAAAAAAGGCGATTTGTTCGCTCTAGCCTCCATACCGTTGATCATGACTTTAGGGAGTTCGATGATCATTCCGATATTGCCTCAAATTTCGCGCAAGCTGCACATTTCATCGTTCCAAGTCAGCATGCTTATAACGGTATACGCGGTTGTCGCGATTTTGCTTGTGCCAATCGCCGGCTATCTTTCCGATAAATACGGCAGGAAAATGATCATTATTCCAAGCCTGATCATCGCTGGCGTCGGTGGTGCGGTAGCAGGCGTGGCCAGTTGGTTTGCGGAGGGAATGACGGTTTACTGGATCATTTTAGGCGGCCGCCTGCTGCAGGGAATCGGGGCGGCGGGAGCCTTTCCGATCGTTCTCCCGCTTGTTGGCGATATGTTTGACGATGACGAACAGGTAAGCCATAGCCTGGGGATTATTGAGACATCCAACACGTTTGGCAAAGTGCTCAGCCCAATTTTGGGAGCCTTGCTTGGCGCCTGGATTTGGTACGTGCCGTTTTTGGCAATTCCCGTTTTGTGCCTTGCTTCTTTGCTGCTCGTTATTTTCATGGTGAAGGAACCGGAGCGCAAGGAAGAGGCCAAGCCGTTAGGCGAGTTTTTGGGCACGGTAAAAAAAGTATTTAAGGAGAAGGGCCGCTGGCTTTACGCTATTTTTGCGATTGGTTGTATTTGTATGTTTCTAGTGTTTGGCGTGCTCTTCTACTTATCCGAGCAGCTTGAGACCAAGCATGGACTGGATGGAGTGCTGAAGGGGCTGGTGCTGGCGATACCGCTGGCTGCGCTGTGCCTTGCCGCCTTTTTTACAGGTAAGAAGATCGGTAACAACAAGACGTTGATGAAATGGTGCGGGGTCGTAGGATTGGTACTGTCCACGGGTGCTCTTTTTGGCATTGGCTTTTTTAACAATATTTATTTTGTTATCGCTTGTCTGGTCGTTTGCGGCGCTGGCATCGGCATGGTTCTGCCGAGCTCCGATGCCCTCATTACCGAAGGGATTGAGAAATCCCTGCGCGGCACAATTACGTCCATCTATGGAAGCATGCGCTTCATCGGTGTTTCCTTAGGGCCTCCGATCGTATCGCTGCTCAATAAAGCAGGGCATATGACGCTGTTCTTCGTAATCGCCGGCATATCTCTCATAGCGGTAATTTTGCTGCTGCTGATGGTTAAACCGGAAACGGATAAGGAAAAAGGTAAAATCAAAAAAGCGCCGCATCCCGCTCACTAGCCTTAAGTTCAAAAAAATCACAATTTATCCTAATATATACTTAATTAGTGTTAAATTTGTCCTATTGTTCCCTCTTGCTGCTTTGTACAATCGAACAATCAAATGATTTTTCGATAATGAGAGGGGAATAGTGATGAAGCAGCAAAATCGGCAGATGGGTCTTGTGACGCTTGCTGCGATAGCCTTGACTGCAGTAGCCATTGTGATCTTTACCAGCTTGAGGGACAGCAAGCCGAAAGCGGAGTTTCCTGATTTCGACCAGGTTTCGATTGAATTTAGTCTGGACGGATTTAATGAAGCGGAGCAGCCTTACATCGGCGATAGAAACGCTCCGGTTACGATCGTTGAATTCGCCGACTATAAATGTCCGGCCTGCAAAAGATGGAACGAGGAGGTTCTTCCCGAGCTGAAGCGGGAATACCTAGATACGGGCAAAGCCGTATTATATTATATCGATTATCCTTTTTTGGCGCCGGACTCTAACCTCGCGGCATTAGCCGGTGAGACGCTGTATCAGCAGAATCAGGATTATTTCTGGACATATCATGAGAAGATGAGTGAGCTGCAAGGGAAGAAGGACGATACTTGGGCAACGAAGTCATTTATTCTCGATTTGGTACGCACCTATATCCCCGAAGCGGATATTGAGAAATTCGAGCAGGATGTGGATAGCTGGACATATAGCGCTAATGTAAAAAAAGATCTCATGCTCGTTGAGCATTATCAGGTCAGAGGAACGCCAACGGTTTTTGTCAATGGAAAAGAGATCGAAGACGCTTCTTTTGCCGGCATTCAATCCGCGATTGAGAAATGAATACCATTATTGTAGATCGGCAAGTCCGCAATGGACTTGCTGTTCTTTTTTGTCTCATATTTTGGTATGATGTAATCGTGATTTTTAGATCAGGAGGGGTAACCATGAATGCAAAACAAGCGGCGGGCTACCGTGCGGCAGAATTTGTCAAGGAAGGAATGACGGTCGGGCTAGGGACAGGATCGACGGCCTTTTATGCCATTGAGAAAATCGGTGAAATGGTTGCGGGTGGGCTCAGTATTCGGGCGATTGCTACATCTAAAGCTTCGGAAGAGCTCGCTGCTAAATATAATATTCCGCTTATTCCTGCGGCCGAGATTGAACGGTTAGATATCGCGATTGACGGCGCGGACGAAGTAGACCCGGAGATGGCTCTTATCAAGGGTGGCGGCGGCGCATTGCTGCGGGAGAAGCTGGTTGCGGTTCAAAGCGACCGGTTCGTCGTCATTGCCGACAGTAATAAAAGAGTAGAACATTTGGGGCAATTCAAGCTGCCGATTGAAATTGTGCCTTTTTGTTATGAATGGACACTTCGCCTGCTGCGGAGCCGTTATAATGTAGCGATTGAAATGCGGATGAACGGCGATAAGCTATATGTTACAGATAACGGCAACTATATCGCCGATGCGGCTTTCGGCAAGATCGAATCGCCAGGGAAGCTGAGCGATGAGCTGAAGGCAACGACCGGGGTCGTGGAGCACGGCTTGTTTGTGGGCATTGCCCGTACGGTCATCATCGGCCACGAGGACGGAAGTACGGAGATTATCGAGAAGTAGGAAGGATGTGCTTGGCATGCTTATAGACGTTAAACCGCGAATGGACAGCGAAGAGATTCGGGAGCTGCTTGAGTATGCGGTTCATGGCGATGAGGAGGAGCTTGGCCAAGCGGTGAAGCAGTATGGAGCGGACAGCGGTTGCAAGCTGCTTGCTTATGAGGAAGAAGGCCAGTGTATCGGCATGATCGGCTATCGCAGCGCAGACAACGGCGTAATGGAGCTGCTGCATCTCGCCGTGCATCCGGAGGATCGCGGGATGGGATATGGCCGAGGAATCATTCTGGATGCTATGGTGCTTGAACGGCCTGCTGTCGTTTTAGCGGAGACAGATGAAGAGAGCGCTGATTTCTTCCGCAGCATCGGTTTTCAAGTAACCGGATTTTCGAAGTTTCCGGGCGGTCCGGAATATTTTCGCTGCACGTACGAGACCGAACAGACCGAAGAAGATTAATGTGATCAGCAATCCAGAAACAAAGCCGCCGGCCCTGTAGGGCTGACGGCTTTGTTTTGAATTAAGATATCAGAAAGTATAAACTTCGGGGTTGGTTTTTTAATTATCGGGTAAGTTTTTTGAAATAGCTTCTCCATGCCCATTTTCGTTCGGCACGTTTCTTGTATCTAGGCAGGGAGCGGTAAATGGCGATCGCTTCTTCCCAGGACCGCTTGGCCTCGTCCGTCTGGTTCAAAGATTGGTACAGGCTGCCGAGCAGATAATACGCTTCGCTGGAAGAGGAATAGTGCTCGCCAAATTGCTTGGCGTAACGCAGCGCTTTTTCCGGGTTCTGCTCGCGGAAGGCGAAGGCCAGGCTGAGATAGGGCTGCCCGTACTTGACACGTTCATTGATGTTTAGTGCTTGAAGAACATGCTGCTCTCCTTCGTCCAATTGCCCCATTCCCAGCTGGGCCTCACCCAAATCGCTCCAGAATTCTGCTGAGGATTCGGATGAGGACTTGGCTTCTTGAAGAAGGGTAAAGGCTTCTTTGAACTTTTTTTGATCCAGCAGGAGCCGGGCCAGTTCCCGTTTTGAGGAGACATCAAAGGAGTTGACGGCCAGTTGCTGCTTCAAGCGGGCAATTTGGCGCGATCTGCGAAACGGCTTGGTCAAGCTGGGAAAAATGCCGACGAAGCGCCTGTCCAGAAAGTACAGGATGCCCAGAAAAATAATCAAAGAAAGGAATACATTTCCTGTCAACCAGGAAAGAATGATGAGAATTAGAAATTTCATGTTCTCCTCCGTTGGTAAGATTATTTTCCAATTATACCACGAAAGATGTTCTACTGTAGTTGATGAGGCAGCGGGATTGAAAGACTAAAAAGGCAGATCAAGATTTCTTGGTCCGCCTTTTTAGTCTTCTTATTGTTATTGGTAGCTGCGCATTTGGGAGCCTTGCCCTTGCCCCGCTTGGCCCATATGGCCCATCGAAGAACCGGAATGGGGCGTATTGTAGTTTCCTTGACCGAAGCTGCCTTGCTGTCCGTAGCTTTGCTGACCATAACTATGCTGTCCAAAGCTAGGTTGTCCGAAGCTCTGTCCGCCCATGGAGCGTTGGCCGATTCCGGATTGACCATAGCTGGAAGGATTGCTGAAATGGGACACGCCGGAACTTACGATGTTCTCGATTTGCCCTGCCAGCTGCGAAATTTGCTGGTATTGATGCATTGCTGTTTGATGTCCTTGCAGTGCAGATTGAATCGTTTGTGCAGCTTTGCGTTCGCGTTGGGCAATTTCTTCAAGCTGCATCGCGTTTTGCTGCTCCTGCTCGAGAAGCTGTTGATACAAGGTCGAGGCCTGGCGGGTTTGCTGTTCCAATTGCTGAATTGTTTGCTCGATTTGGCGAATTTGATGGTTTACGTTTTGATTCATGCTGATAATCCTCCTCATTGGTTATGGTAATCAGAAGCCAGGGTTAGCTTTCCCAGGGTGGGTAAAGATATTCATAGAAACTTAGGTTCCGGCGCGGTCAGAATAGAGACGAACACGAGGGACATATACTCGGTTCAGGATTGGATCAGGAAAGGAGAAGTGGAGCATGTATAAGCTTGTGCTTGTCCGGCATGGTGAAAGTGAATGGAATAAATCGAATTTATTTACCGGATGGACGGACGTGGACTTGTCCAGCAAAGGAATTGATGAAGCTAAAGAGGCCGGAAAAATGCTGAAGGAGCATAAATTCGAATTCGATATCGCTTATACCTCTTATTTGAGAAGGGCGATCAGGACGTTGTATTTTATTCAGGACGAGATGAATTTGCTGTGGATTCCTACTTATAAAACGTGGCAGCTGAATGAACGGCATTATGGAGCATTGCAAGGCCTCAGTAAGCTGACGACCGCTCAGAAGTACGGGGAGCAGCAAGTGCAGCTATGGCGTAGAAGCTATGACGTGCTGCCTCCGGCATTGACCAAAGAAGATGAGAGATATCCGCGAAATGACCCGAAATATAAGGATGTGCCTGATCAATTCATTCCAGTAACGGAGAGCCTGAAGGAGACGATTATACGGGTAGAGGATTATTGGTTGCGCGAGATCAAGCCGCAAATTCTAACGGGGAAAAAAGTCATTATCGCAGCCCACGGGAACAGTTTGCGGGCGCTCGTCAAATATTTGGACAATCTGAGCGCGGCCGAAATTATGCAGGTTAGTATTCCGACAGGGACTCCGCTCGTCTATTCGCTGGATGACAAGCTGCTTCCTATGGAAAAATATTATCTCGGCAGTGATACGAGAGTCGAACGAAAAATTGAAAAAGTGGCCGACCCCGACCGGGTTATGGAGTAAAATAGGCGGTGATGTCCAAGCGGTCCCCTGCGCAGCATCATTCAATGTAGGAAGAAACTCTTTTTCTATTAGCACAGCAAGGGTGGGACTGGAATGAATCCTGATGAGTTTATCGCAAAAATTACGCCTGCGGCGGTCAGGGATTGGCGCGATAACGGCGTGTCGGCAGCGCTGACCATCGCCCAGGCAATTCTCGAATCAAATTGGGGAACGAGCGCGCTGGCGAATCGGGCAAACAATCTGTTTGGGATGAAGGGTACAGGTTCTGCCGGGAGCATTACCTTGCCTACGACCGAATATCGCGGAGGGGCATCCTATACAGTTCAGGCAGCCTTTCGGAAATATAAATCGTGGGAAGAGTCCATTGCCGACCATACCCAACTGCTGTTGAACAAACGCTATGGGCAGGTTCTCCATCGCCTGGGCAGAGAGGCAGCCCGGAACGTTGCGGCAGCAGGCTATGCTACTGATCCGAATTACGCGAACAAGCTCATTGCTCTAATGGATAAATACGATTTGTACCGTTATGAAGCAGAACGGGGGGAGGAGCCGATGACGGCAGAGGAGAAGAAGGAGTTCGATGCACTTAAAGAGACGGTGCAGAAGCAGGCGAATCGAATCGCTGAATTGGAGAAGCGGGCTGACCTGAAGATGCCGGATTGGGCCAAAGAAGCGGTGAAGGCAGCCGTAAATTATGACAGGAAGCATCCTCTGATCCAGTCTCCCGAGCAAGGCAGTTATGATTTCTATCGGATAATTACGATCATGTACCGCAGAGGATTGTTTAATAAACCGGAAGCTGGATAAGCATACAGTTTTAGAGCTTGCCTGAACCTCTTCTTTCGTCTCTGAATATATTATATTATTCATAGGCAAAGGAGGTATCCCTATGGGCGACATTGCAGGTGCTGGACTGTGGACTTCCACTGGGGCAATACTCGTACTGTTCATCCTGCTAGTCATTGTTTTGCGGGCTTGTATCTAACTTGGAGTTGAACTATTAAAACCGTAGTCCGGCGGGCATTGCCCGGCGGATTACGGTTTGTTGGCGCGTTCGTGGGCGGGCAAAAAGGGCAGCGTGTGGTACAATATTCCATAAGGGAAGCTTAAAAGGAGTGAAGATATGATATGAATGGAAATGAACATAATCAGCAGCCTTTTCCGCCCTTTTCGGATCCTTACGCCGCTAAAGCTAAGTTCGACGCGGATCAGCAAAAACTTCAATCCACTGGCGTTCCGGGGCTCTGGCGGCAAATTAGCAATTTGCTGATTTTGGTGGCCATTATTGCGGTTGTCGTTCTTTTGGTGAGATTGTTTTGAGAAGATTTAGAATATGAAAATAAGCGAAGCTATTTCCTTTTTGGGTGAACCGGACGAAACTTTTGAGGTCAATTCAAAAGTATGTATATAGTATTTAGATAATAATTTGGAGTTAGTAGCCGAGTATGGTATCGATACTGTCCCCAAAACATAAAAAAAGGACAAAAGCCCTCGTAGAATTCTACGCTACGAAGGCTTTTGTCCGGGCGCCCCTCGCGGGACGCCCATCATGGGAGAGGAGAAACCGGACGAAGAGCTTATGGGGAAACGTAAGTCTTCTCCGCGGTTGTCTACGACATTTGTGATGTCGATATCTAAAGTTTGTCCCGGTTCGTTTGTTTTATACCTGCAGGAAGAAAAAATTGTTAAGAAAAGCGTTTCTCGTCAAATTTCAATCTGTCATTGATTGTGGTACGATATCGACATACCATGAAAGCATGGACAAACAGGTAATTCGAATAAGGTGTGAATAACGATGAGGGTAATTTCGGGAAGCGCGAGGGGCAGACCGTTGAAGGCTGTTCCTGGTATGGGCACAAGGCCAACCACAGATAAGGTCAAGGAAGCTTTGTTCAGTATGATCGGCCCCTATTTCGACGGCGGAACCGTGCTTGATTTATTCGCGGGCACAGGCGGTCTGGGAATCGAGGCGTTAAGCCGAGGCATGGATAAAGCAGTCTTCGTGGATTTGGATTACAAAAGCGTAGAAACGGTAAAAGCAAACTTAAAGGCATCAGGGTTCACTGAGCAGGCAGAAGTGTACAAGAACGATGCGGAAAGAGCACTTAAGACGCTGGCCAAACGGGGGGCGTCTTTTGATCTTGTGTTTCTCGATCCGCCGTATCGCTTGAAGCATGGGGATAAGCTGATGGAGCGGATGGACGAGCTGAATTTGCTGCAGGATCAGGCTGTCCTCGTACTCGAGTACGAATCTTCCTTCGAATATCAGGAGAATTTCGGCCGTTTTAGAATGATTCGCAAAACAGATTATGGAGAGACGGGAATTACGATTTACGTCTACGATAAAGATCATGAGACGGAATCGGATTCGATGGAGAAGGAGGAGCAGCATCACCATGGAGAAACAACATGAGCTTCGGATCGCAGTCTACCCTGGCAGCTTCGATCCGGTAACGAAAGGGCATATGGATATTATTCAGCGTGCCGCCCGCCAGTTTGACAGGCTGATCGTGGCCGTACTGAACAATACAAGCAAAAATCCGCTGTTTACGGTTGAGGAGAGAAAAGAGCTTCTACGGGAGGCGACGCAGCATGTGCCTAACGTGGAAATCGACAGTTTCCGCGATCTGCTCGTCAACTATATGGATTACAAGCAAGCTCATGTCATCGTACGCGGCATCAGATCCGTGACGGACTTTGAATATGAGCTTCAGCTGGCATCCACCAACCACAAGCTGAACAGCCAGGTGGAAACGATTTTTATGATGACGAATCCGAAGTATTCCTATTTAAGCTCTAGTGTTGTTAAAGAGATCGCCACCTTCCAGGGAGATGTGTCAGATCTTGTCCCGCCGGTAGTAGAAGAGGCGCTGAAGGCCAAGTTTAAGTCAAAGCCGGCTAAAGCATAATTTGTCAATTCCTTAAGACTAACAACATTGCCGCATGATCATGTCAGGAAGTGCTGTTTGTCCTGAAGTGCCTGGACCATAGAAAAGCGGTAAACAAAACGAGCATGACCAGCAGTCCAAGCATGCACAACTGCCAGGAGACGACACTCGAGAAGACTCGCCATTCCGCTCGCGGCAGTTCTTCGCCAGATAGCCATGCTGCGGTTCCATTAAGGTTGCCGTAGGCGGGGGAAGACAGCGGCATAATTGCAGCTGCCGGCTTCCAAAGCAATAGGGTCAGTACATAGGCATATACCCCGTGAATGATTCGGTTGACCAGGAAAAAAACTCCGCTAAGCCCAGTCGGCTTCAGTGCGGCTCGTGCCTGCAAGCAGGCACTCAGCCCGCCCCAGCCAAGCAAGGCTCCCGTAAGGGCTGTCGGCAGAGGAGAGGCTAAGCCGAGCGAAGCCAAGGCGTGCGAGCCAAGATGCACTTCAAGCAGGGCGGCGATGGGCTTGGCCGCCATTGATGGAGATACGAATGGCGCTAGCCAAGATGAAGCAATCTGGATAATGACGGCGAAAATAAGCATATAACCGCCCGTCGCCATTAATGTCTGCACAGCTGAGCCTACGGAGTCGCCAAGGAGCTTCCCGAAGCTGCGGCCGTCTTCGCGCTGCGCTTCTTCTATTTGGCGCAAGGCGAGCTTCCAGCGGGGGGCGGTAGGATGGCTTTCCATCCGTTCCGAAGAATTCAGGCTTGAACCTTCGTTCTTGCGCGGGAGGCCAAAGGAGAGCCAGTTCATGGTGGCTGCGGCGCTTAAGCCGGATGCCCAATGTATGCCGAGTAGGAATAGCCCCAGTTCAGGCTGTTTCATATAAGCGGTGCCGACGACGATGACGATCAGCACGGGGCTGCAGTAATGCGAGAAGCTTGCCAATTTTTCCGCTTCATGCGCAGTGATCTTGCCTTGTTTATATAGAGCAGCGGCTGCTTCTGCGGCTGCAGGAAACCCTGCGGTCATGCCTAAGGGAAGCACCCAGCCCAGCGTGCCCGGCAGGCCGAGAATTCGGCGCGTGACCGGATTGATGAGCGAACCGAGCCCGTGGGCGTATCCTGTCGCCATTAAGATCTGTGAGAGCACGAGAAAAGGCAGCAGGGCGGGGAAGACGATTCTCCACCAAAGCGCGAGCCCGTGGCTCGAGGCTTCAAAAGCTTGGCTAGGTGCAGAAATTATACAGACGACTAGCAAGACGGCGGTCATTCCCAGCAGAATCGTGGAGAGCAAGCCGCCGTCCCGAGAATTATTGTGATTCATCGGGCGCGTTCACCTCTTTATGGACATATGGAAGGCTAGTACATGTCTATGCTCGTCTGTCCTTTGAAAGACCATCAGTTACACCGCTTGGTGAAAAGAAAGGGAGCAAAGATATGCGTCAATCCAGATCAGCAGTCATAAAAGCGGGGTTATATCTTATTACGCTTGCCATTCTAGTGTATGTGATTGTTTACATGCCAACGCCATATATGATCAATCAACCTGGTACAGCGGAGGAAATTAAGCCGATGGTGACGATCTCGTCCGGTGACCCGGAAGAGGAAGGTACGTTCATGCTGACGACCGTGTCCGTAAGCTATGCTAATCTGGCGATGCTGGCAACCTCGCAGTTTCAAGCCCATACTGAGGTCGTTCGCAAAGAGCCGGACCGGAACGAAAAGGAATATGCAACGCAGCAGCAGTACTACATGAACAGCTCCCAATCAAATGCGATTATGGCGGCCTACAACTTGGCTAACGTGAAATATGAAATCGTGCCTGAGTACGTATTTGTCGTAGGACTATCCAAGACGTTTGCTCCGAAGGGGGATTTTCAATCCGGGGATATTATTTCCGAGCTTGAAGGGCATAAGGTGGAGCGGTTTGAGGATTTACCTGCGCTGCTTCAGGGCAAGAAAGCCGGTGATCTTGCAGAGGTTGTGCTGAGCCGCGGCGGCAAAGAAATCCGACAGCAGGTGGAGTTGGTCGAAATCGGTCAGGATGAGGCGCTGCCTAAGGCCGGTCTCGGCGTGAGCATTGGTGAGGTCCGCAAGGTCCTGCCCGCGGATAAGGGGAATGAAGTTAAATTTGCTGACACCCGGATCGGCGGCCCTTCTGCTGGCCTCATGTTTACGCTCGAAATATATAACCAGCTGACCCCGGGCGACCTCAGCAAAGGATACCGGATCGCTGGAACCGGGACAATTGCCGAGGACGGAACGATCGGCTCGATCGGCGGGGTGCAGTTCAAGATCGTCGCCTCTCACCGGGAGAAGGCGGAAATATTTTTTGTGCCGGAAGCGAATTATAAGGATGCCAAGGCTAAGGCGGACGAAATTGGCACGACGATGAAGCTTGTCCCGGTCAAGCATGTTGAGGATGCGCTGCGGTATTTGCAGGATTTGCCCGTAAAAATGCCGCCGGGCACGTAAGTCTAAATCGTGATCGGCGGCTGGCGGAAGTCCCGGAATATTTCAGAATCGTTCCGGTTAGGCATGGCGTTCGCATATGCCGCTGCCGCCTGAATGTCGAGCTCCAGTCCGGGATGGAAGAAGGCGGCCGCCCTTGTAGCGATAGGCAGGGATGCGGTGGTCTTCATTCGTTTGAGCAGTTCGCGGCCTTTGGCGCTGAAGGCAAGCACCCGCAAATAGCCTGGGCCCTGTGCCAGCGCCTCCGGGGCCATGGCAAGCTTGTGGTGCTGGAGCAAAATATGGAGCAGCATGCGCTGCAATTTTGTATACGTATACCTTTTGGTCTTAAGTTTTTCCAGGAGCTCTTCGATGGTCAACTGCTCCAGCTGGGGCAGCATTTTTTTGATGCGGAATTCCAGGCCCTCGGTCACTTCGTGATGCTCGGCCAGCGCCTCCCGTGAGCTTGTCAGCAGGCGATGGAACATGGGAGCGGCGAAGCTCTCCCAGGTGATTGGGCCTCGCCCGGAACGGAACTCCCGGGCGAGAATTTCCGCCGTATAGGGCGGAACGTAGGGAGCGGCGGCGTTGAGGCCGCCTTCCCCCGCGATGAGCCCGCGTATGGCGGTGGCGCTGGCGATGCTCGCGGAGCCGGGCACGGCGTCGCGGTAGCCAGCGCCCTCGCGCCGCACGGTGAGCGGCGCGATCCGGCTGCCGAGCCGCTGCAGCGCGATGAGGTAGTGCAGCCCAAGGCTGTTGTTGGGCTGCTCCAGCAGCGCTCTCGCTGCGGCTGTGCCGGCAGCGGCGCCTGGGCCGCCCCCCGCAGGGGCGGCCACGCTGCGCGCGGCAGCGGCGGCGTAGGCCGCGGGGTAGCTCGCCCCGGTGGCGAGCTCCTCCGCGATTGCCGCCTTGAGCGCGCCGCTCTCGCCCGCAAGCTGCCGGGCGAGCGGCTGCAGCTCGGCGAGCGTGCCCGCCTCGCTGCCGAAGCATAGATGCGACACGATGCCCGTCGCATCCAGCAGCGCTGCGGCGCCGTGCGCGAACCACTCGGCGGGCTGGGCCGCATACGCGACCGGCAGCTCCAGCACGAGGTCGGCGCCGGCATGCAGCGCCATTTCGGCGCGCGCCCACTTGCTTACGATCGCGGGCTCGCCCCGCTGCAGGAAGTCGCCGCTCATCACAGCGACGACCGCATCCGCGTCGGCAAGACGCTTCGCCTCAGCCATGTGATAGGCGTGCCCATTGTGAAACGGGTTGTATTCAACGATTAATCCGACGACGTTCAATGTCGCATACCACCTTTACAGGCTTATGATTTATGACTATACCATGTTCGCCAGGGCATTTTGAAGCTGATAGAATTTATTGGCCTGCGCTCGACCGTATAATTCCTTTATGGCAGCGGGCTAATAACTGCTGCTAACAGCGCAATCTGTCTTCTTGGCAGCATGTGCATGGACGTTTTGCGCGGGTATGTGTAATATTAGTGAGACAGCAGCTATTGTTTCCCGCTTTGCTGTTGACAAAACTTACTTAAAATCGGTATAATAATTTTTGTTTGTTTGGAGTGATACTCATGAATTTTAGATTTCGCCAGATGGCCTCTCACGACGGGCCAAAGCAGTTGCATGAAGCTCTGGATATGAGTCATGTCGTCAAAGGACGCAATGATATTCACGGCATCAGTCCGCTCGTATGCGACTTGACGGCCGAGTACGCGGAAGGGAACGTAGTCGGGGTAACAGGCACGCTGTCCGCGGAAATGGACATGTCCTGCTCTCGCTGTCTCAAGCCTTTGAAGCGTAAAGTCGATATCGAATTTGAGGAAACTTTCAAACGCATTGACACCCCCGAAGAAGAAGGGCAGAATGAAGAAGAGGATGACATTCGGCTGATTGCCGAAGATCAGGTGGAGTTGAATCCATATATTGAAGAAGCTTTGCTTCTCAATCTTCCATATGCTGTCGTATGCAAGGAAGACTGCAAGGGACTTTGTCCCAACTGCGGTACGGACTTGAATGAACGGGATTGCGGCTGCAACAATGAGCGGATCGATCCGCGGCTGGCAGCGCTAGGTGACTTTTTCAAAAAATGAGATTACAATGTGATACCGTAATAAGGTTGACTTCATTAAGGAGGTGGGAACCATGGCAGTACCTCAACGGAGAACGTCCAAAACGCGCCGCGACAAACGCCGCACGCATTTCAAATTGGCTGTGCCGGGCATGG
The DNA here is from genome assembly GCF_054767475.1 of Paenibacillus sp. YSY-4.3. Lineage (NCBI taxonomy): Bacteria > Bacillati > Bacillota > Bacilli > Caryophanales > Paenibacillaceae > Paenibacillus > Paenibacillus sp. YSY-4.3. Next base: position 1,004,154 of record NZ_BAABMC010000001.1, read on the forward strand.
TAAAATGTGAACAATGCGGAGAATTGAAGCTTGCTCACCACGTATGTAAAGTATGCGGAACATACAAAGCAAGAGAAGTTATCAAAGGTTAATTCCAGATAATATCTCAGAACCTAAACAGCACTCCATGGAGTGCTGTTTTTTATTGTTTGAAGTGGAAATTACAGGATGGATGATGAATTCTCTTTATTTTTGCAGGGAGATGTTTTATACTCTATCTTAGTACCAGGTTCTAAACAGATGCGGTTCGTTTTACATAAAAAACAATGTGATCACTCGGGGGTGTTACCCATCGAACGTTTGCCCAAGAGGGCGAGACAGCAGCAGCTCGTCAAACTGATCGAAGAGAATCCTTTCGTCACGGATCAGGAGTTGACCCGCCAGCTGAAGGTGAGCATCCAGACGATCCGGCTAGACCGGATGGAGCTCGGTATCCCTGAGCTGCGCGAGCGGATGAAGCTGATGGCGGAGCGATCCTATGACCAGGTGCGTTCATTGCCGCTGCATGAGGTTATCGGTGAAATCGTCGATTTGCAGTTGGATAAGAGCGGGATTTCTATTTTTGAAATAAGCAAGGAGCATGTCTTTTCACGGACGGGCATCGCGCGCGGACATCATATATTTGCACAAGCCAACTCATTGGCTGTAGCGGTCATCAACGATGAAATTGCGCTAACGTTCTCGGCGGATATCCGGTTTATCCGTCCGGTTCATTTGGGCGAGAAGTGCATCGCCAAAGCATATGTTCGTCCGGTATCCGGCAACAAGGGCAAGGCCAAGGTCGAAGTTTTCACCTATGTCGGCGAAGAGATGGTGTTCCAAGGGAACTTCGTCATTTACCGCTCTGCGGTAGAGGACAACAACGAAGGAGGAAGTCAGCATGAGAATCGCCATTGATGCCATGGGTGGCGACCACGCGCCGCAAAGCACGGTTGAAGGCGCCCTGGCCGCAGCCAAGGAATGGAATGATATCGAAGTTATTCTCGTTGGTGACCAGGCACAGCTCGAACCGCTGCTGAAAGATTCGACTGTGCCTGCTAATCTGAAGGTTCATCACGCTTCGGAGGTGATTGGGGCGGATGATGAGCCTGTGCGGGCGGTACGCCGCAAGAAAGACGCCTCTATGGTCGTCGCGGGACGGCTTGTGCGCGAAGGCGAGGCCGAAGCGATGATCTCTGCCGGCAATACGGGCGCGCTGATGACGACAGGCTTGCTTGTCGTTGGCCGGATGGATGGGATCGAGCGTCCAGCGCTTGCACCGATGATTCCGACGGTGGACGAGCGGGGCGTACTGGCGTTGGATCTGGGTGCGAATATGGATGCGAAGCCGGAGCATCTGGCGCAATACGCGCTGATGGGCAGCATTTACCGGGAGAAGGTGCATGGTATCAGTCGCCCGCGCGTCGGCCTCCTGAATGTCGGGACTGAGGAAATGAAGGGCAATGAGCTAACGAAAGCAGCTTATCCGCTCATTCAGCAGCTTCCGATAAATTTCGTCGGCAACGTAGAAGCGCGCGATATCCTGACGGGGGCTTGCGATGTGCTGGTTTGCGACGGGTTCGCGGGGAATATTTTGCTGAAATCGCTGGAAGGTACCGCGGGCACGATATTCTCGATTTTGAAGCAGGAGTTCTCCAAATCGCTGAAGAACAAACTGGCCGCTGCCATGCTGATGCCTTCACTTCGGGGAATGAAGAAGACGCTCGACTATAAGGAACATGGCGGAGCTCCGCTACTTGGTCTTAGCGGGCTTGTCGTAAAGGGGCACGGTTCCTCTGACGGCGAAGCGATCAAGAACGCGGTAAGGCAGGCTAGAACAGCAATTCAGAGTCGATTGACAGAGAGCATAGCACAGGAAATCAGCGGGAAGAGAGTGGTAGAATGATGAAATCACGTTCAGTGGGCATTATCGGAACAGGAAAGTACGTGCCTGAACGGGTGTTAACGAACGCCGAACTGGAGACGATGGTAGAGACCAACGACGAATGGATCGTATCGCGGACGGGAATCCGCGAGCGTCACATTGCGGCTCCGGATCAGGCGACTTCGGATTTGGCTTACGAGGCGGCCGTTCAAGCTTTGAAATCGGCAGGCTTGGCCGCTGAAGATATAGAGTTAATCATTGTAGCGACGATAACGCCGGACATGACATTCCCGTCCACCGCTTGCATTTTGCAGGAGAAGCTCGGGGCGAAGAAAGCGGCAGCCTTCGATTTGTCGGCGGCCTGCTCCGGATTCGTATACAGCCTCGCTACGGCCAACAGCTTCATTCAGACCGGGATGTACAACAATGCTCTTATCATCGGGGCGGATGCATTGTCCCGCATAACGGACTACACGGATCGCAACACCTGTGTCCTGTTCGGCGACGGAGCCGGCGCGGTTGTGGTCGGTGAGGTACCGGAAGGCAGAGGCTTCCTTTCCTTTGATCTGGGAGCCGAGGGAGCGGGTGGAGAGCTGCTCAAGCTTGAAGGCGGCGGCTCGCGCTGCCCGGCGTCTGAAGAGACAGTACGCAGCGGCAAGCATTTTATTTACATGAACGGCCGGGAAGTGTTCAAATTCGCCGTTCGCGTCATGGGAACGGCGACGGAGGAAGTGCTGCGCAAAGCGGGCAAGGACAAGAGCGAAATCGATCTGTTCGTTCCGCATCAAGCGAACATCCGCATTATCCAATCCGCTATGCAGCGGCTTAATTTGCCGGAGGAGAAATGCGTCATTAACGTGGATAAATATGCGAACACCTCGGCGGCATCCATTCCTCTTGCGCTTGTGGAAGCAGTGGAGGAAGGCCGCGTGAAGGAAGGCGACACCTTGCTTCTTGTAGGATTTGGTGGCGGCCTGACTTGGGGCGCATCCGTGCTTGTCTGGTAATCATATCATTGATTCATGATACGAGTGTGATTACGTTCTTTATATGCTTTTTGTAGAGAGAAGGAGTGCTGACGAATTTATGGGTAAGCTGGCATTTGTATTTCCGGGTCAAGGATCTCAGAGTGTAGGCATGGGTCAGGACATCTATGAATCGGTGCCGGAATCCCGGCAGCTGTTCGATCAAGCGAACGAGATTCTAGGTTTCCCGTTGACCCGCCTTATTTTTGAAGGACCGGATACGGAACTGAAGCAGACGGCGAATACGCAGCCGGCTCTGCTAACGACGAGTGTAGCGTTATATCAGGCTTTTGCGGCCAAAGGTATTAAGCCCGACTTCGTAGCGGGCCACAGCCTTGGGGAATACAGCGCGCTTGCGGCCGCCGGAGCGCTAAGCTTCAGCGACGCAGTCGCAACCGTTCGTGCACGGGGCGAGTTCATGGAGCAAGCCGTTCCTGGTGGTCAAGGCGCGATGGCAGCGGTACTTGGCGGAGAGCGCGAGGCATTGGCCGCTCTGTGTGCTGATATTACGGCTGCCGGGAGCCTGGTTGAGCTGGCGAACGTCAATTGTCCGGGCCAAATTGTGGTTTCCGGTACCAAGGAAGGCGTAGACGCCGTCGTCCAGCGCGTCAAGGAGATCGGCGCCAAACGGGCGATTCCGCTCGAAGTCAGCGGCCCGTTCCACTCGTCGCTCATGAAATCGGCGGCGGATAAATTGGCTGGCAAGCTGGAGCAGATCACGATCGGTGACGCTTCGGTTCCCGTCGTTGCCAATGTTACAGCCAGTCCGGTTCAGCGCGGAGAAGAGATTTCCCGGTTGCTTGTGGAACAGGTGTATTCGCCGGTTCTATGGGAGGACAGCATTGCCTGGCTGATCGAGCAGGGCGTAGATACATTCGTGGAAATCGGACCCGGCAGTGTGTTAACCGGGCTGATCAAGAAAATTAACCGAGGTGTGACGACGTATAATGTGAACAGCCTGGAGAGCTTGGAGCAGACGACAGCCGCGCTGCTGTAGCTTGCAAATAGGTGGTTCAGTACTATAACGGCACAGTATATCCTAGGAAAGGAGAGAGTACAATGACGAAATTGCTAAGTGGTCAGGCAGCTCTGGTTACAGGAGCCTCTCGCGGCATTGGACGCGCCATTGCGCTCGCGCTTGCTGAAGCAGGGGCAAATGTTGCCGTCAATTATGCGGGCAATGAGGAAGCGGCGGCTCGCGTCGTCGCCGAAATCGAGGCTCTTGGCGTTCAGGCGTTTGCCGTCAAAGGGCATGTTGGCGACAGCGCTCAATTCGAGGCGATCGTCAAGCAAACCTTGGATACTTGGGGCCGAATCGATATTCTGGTGAATAACGCCGGAATTACTAGAGATAATCTAATTATGCGGATGAAAGAAGAAGAGTTCGACGCAGTCATCGAGACGAATCTCAAAGGTGTATTCAACGGCATTAAGGCGGTTACCCGCCCGATGATGAAGCAGCGCTCCGGTCGCATTATCAACATATCGTCTGTGGTGGGCGTGCTTGGCAATGCCGGACAGGCCAACTACGTGGCGGCCAAGGCTGGAGTGATCGGCTTGACCAAATCGTCCGCGCGTGAGCTGGCCAGCCGGAATATTACGGTGAACTGCATTGCGCCAGGATTCATCGCAACGGATATGACAGATCAGCTGCCGGAAGATTTGCGGCAGAATCTGCTCAGCGATATTCCGTTAGCACGTCTTGGGCAGCCGGAAGAAATCGCGAAAGTCGCGGTATTCCTGGCTTCCGACGCAGCGTCTTATATGACGGGGCAGACCTTGCATGTAGACGGCGGGATGTATATGTGATTTCGAGTCTCGCTTCTATGGCATTTTGATTTTAATTTTCGTATAATACGAAGGAGGAGGTGAACCGGATGTCCGATGTATTGGAGCGCGTAAAACGCATTGTAGTGGATCGCCTCGGCGCAGATGAAGCTGAAGTGACGCTTGAAGCGTCTTTCAAAGATGACCTGGGTGCTGATTCGCTGGATGTAGTCGAATTGGTTATGGAACTTGAAGATGAATTCGATTTGGAAATTTCAGATGAAGATGCTGAGAAGATTACGACCGTAGGTGAAGTTGTAAACTACATACAATCTCATACCTAATGTCATTCAAAGTCCCGTACCTCTTATGTAGGCGGGACTTCTCCTCATCATTAGCAAAATCATTAGATTTACATTAGTTGTTTACATTACTGTATTGCACATGCGATCTAGACGAGGTGAGTGTGTTTGAAGCATAGAGTGGTAATTACCGGTATGGGAGTCGTTACATCCCTCGGTCAAGATTTGGATACGTTCTGGAATAATCTCATGGCGGGAAAATCGGGGGTATCCGCGATCGAATCGTTCGACGTTAGCGAGTATCCGACCCGGATCGCTGCTTCGGTAAAGGATTTCAATGCCGAAGATTACGTAGACCGCAAGGAGGCGCGCAAGATGGACCGTTTCGTTCAATTTGCAGCGGCGGCGGCTACAAGTGCTATTAAAGACAGCGGCCTCGTAATTGGTGAGCAGGTTGATCCTGAGCGCGTCGGCGTTATTATCGGTTCAGGGATTGGCGGACTGGGAACCTGGGAAGACCAGCATAACATCTTGCTGCAAAAAGGCCCAAAACGCGTAAGCCCTTTCTTCATTCCGATGATGATTGCGAACATGGCTTCCGGCCACGTGTCGATACTGTTCGGAGCGAAAGGACCAAACAGTACAGCTGTAACGGCGTGCGCGACCGGAACTCATTCCATTGGCGACTCGTTTAAATTAATTCAGCGTGGCGATGCCGATGTCATGATTTGCGGCGGCGCAGAAGCAACGATCAGACCGACCGGTCTCGCCGGATTCTGCTCAATGCGGGCGATGTCGACCCGCAATGATGAGCCTGAGAAAGCAAGCCGTCCATTCGATACAGGACGCGACGGTTTTGTCATGGGCGAAGGCTCGGGGGTACTCGTGCTGGAGTCCCTGGAGCACGCGCAGAAGCGCGGAGCGAAAATTTATGCGGAAGTGATTGGTTACGGATTAAGCGCTGATGCGCATCATATGACCGATCCGGATCCGAACGGAGCGCGCCGCTGCATGCAGATGGCGATTCGCGAGGCGGGCATTAACGTAAACGAGATTGATTATATCAATGCCCACGGCACGTCGACGCCGGCAGGCGACCGCTCCGAGACCATCGCGATCAAAGAGGCGCTGGGAGAGCATGCACGCAAAGTGGCCGTCAGCTCGACGAAATCGATGACCGGTCATTTGCTTGGTGCAGCGGGCGGTGTGGAGGCTGTTATTTGCGGCCTGACGATCACTAATAGCAAAATTGCTCCGACGATCAATCTCGAGAACCAGGATCCGGAATGCGATTTGGATTACGTGCCAAATGCAGCGAGATCCGCAGATGTTACAGTAGCCATGTCCAACTCCTTCGGGTTCGGCGGTCACAATGCCACCATCGTTCTGAAGAAATTTGAAGCATAAGGGGTCAGTCTGTTGAGTGGAGATCTGAAGCAGTTACAGCACAAACTTCAAATTGTATTCCAAAACCGACAGCTGTTGAAACAGGCCTTTACCCATGCATCATATGTGAATGAACATCGGTTCAGCCAGCATCAGGACAACGAGCGCCTGGAATTTCTGGGCGACGCTGTTCTGGAGCTGACAGTATCCGAGCATTTGTATCGGATGTTTCCGGACCGTCCTGAGGGAGAGCTGACCAAGCTTCGCGCAGCCATCGTATGCGAGCCATCGCTCGTGAAATTTGCTGAGAGCCTGGAGTTTGGCAAATACGTATTGCTGGGAAAGGGAGAAGAATTAACCGGCGGACGGACTCGTCCGGCGCTGCTGGCCGACGTTTTTGAGTCGTTCATCGGCGCTCTATATCTGGATCAAGGGTTAAAGGCCGTTGATGCTTTCCTTCATCAGTACGTGTTCACGCAGTTCACGCTCAGCGGTAAGCTGCAGACGACGGATTTCAAGACGGAGCTGCAGGAACTCACCCAGCATCACAACATGGGCGTGCTGGAGTACCGTATTATCGAGGAGCGCGGACCGGCTCATGAGCGGGAGTTCGTCTCCGAGGTATCTATGGATGGCCGCGCGCTGGGGCAAGGAACTGGACGTTCCAAGAAGGAAGCTGAGCAGCAGGCTGCCGCAGTGGCGCTAGAGCGTTTGAAAACTTCGAATGAATGACAGTCATATTGATGTTTAAGGATCGTCCCCGTTGCTTGCTGCACGGGGGCTTTTTGCTTGTCCCCATAAGCTTTTTTGTATGTTACAATAGTTGGTAGAGGTGATCGTGAAGGTATGTTTTTGAAACGAATCGAGTTATCAGGATTTAAATCATTTGCCGACAAAACGGAAATGGAATTCGTGCGCGGCATTACGGCTGTAGTCGGCCCCAACGGCAGCGGAAAGAGCAATATTTCCGACGGCATTCGCTGGGTGCTGGGCGAGCAGAGCGCCAAATCGCTCCGCGGCGGCAAGATGGAAGATATCATTTTTGCGGGCAGCGATGCACGTAAAGCGGTGAATTATGGAGAAGTCTCATTAACCCTCGATAATACGGACCATGCTCTTCCGCTCGATTTCAGCGAAGTCACGGTAACGCGCCGGGTTCATCGCAGCGGGGATAGCGAATATATGATCAACAAGCAATCCTGCCGCTTGAAGGATATTACCGAGCTGTTCATGGATACGGGAATCGGGAAGGAAGCTTATTCGATTATCGGACAAGGGCGGATCGAAGAAATTCTGAGCACACGCTCCGAGGATCGGAGAGGGATTTTCGAAGAAGCCTCTGGGATTGTGAAATATAAGAGCCGCAAACGGGATGCACGGCGCAAACTCGATGATACGGAACAAAACCTGCTGCGTATTCACGATCTTGTCAGTGAACTCGAGGACCAAATCGGCCCTTTAAAGGAGCAGTCTGAGAAAGCGCTCCGTTATAAAGAGCTCCGTGAGGAGCTGAAGCATAAGGAAATATCGCTCTACGTCCACCAAATTGAGAAAATCCACGAGAACTGGAGCGAGGCGAATGGCAAGCTGGCCAAGCTGCAGGAGGAGCAGCTTGCGCTATCGACGATCGTATCTGCTCACGATGCCAAGCTGGAGAGCGACCGGTTGGCGCTTCGCCAATTGGAGGAGCATATCGATGTGCTGCAGGGACAACTCCTGGAGTACAGCGAGAGCTTCGAGAAGAGCGAAGGATTCGGCGAGGTGCTGCGGGAGCGCGAGAAGAACCTGATTCAGAACCGGGATCAGCTTCGCCAGTCGCTCGCTGTCAATGAAGAGCGCTATGCGCAGCGCGCGGAAGAGCTGAATGCTCTGTCCGCGAAGTTTGCGGAGGCCGAGAAGCAGCTGAATGAGCTCAGAACGGAGCTGTCGGCCGAGGAAGTGAAGCTCGTTGGCGTTACCGGCGGGATCAGTCAGGCTCAGGAGGAAGCACTCAAGGGACAATTGCTCGAAACAATGAATCAGATGGCCGAATCACGCAATGAAATTCGCTATGCCGATCAACAGAAGGAAAGTGTCCAGCGCCGTATGGATCGATCGGAGGAAGAGGGCGCAAAATGGCGGGTTGAGCTGGAGCGGCTGAAAGGCAAAAAGACCGAGCTTGAGAAGGTTCTGGAGCGTCTTGCCAAGGAAATTGCCGACCTCCGCAGTCGCTACATTACGGAAAGCGAGCGTCAACAGTCCCTGCAGAAATTAGCTGAGGAAAGTTCTGCGAACATCCGTAAATGGGAGCAGCGGCGGGAATCGCTGATCTCACGCCGGGATACGATGAAGGAGATGGAGGAGGACTTCGACGGTTTTGCCCTCGGCGTAAAAGAAGTGTTGAAAGCCTCCCGCAAATCGCTGCTGGGCGGAGTCCACGGCGCCGTAGCCGAACTGATTCAGGTGCCGGAGAAACTGGAGCTTGCCGTCGAGACCGCGCTTGGAGCCGCGATGCAGCATATCGTCATGGAGAATGAAGCGGTTTCCCGGCAGGCGATTGCGTTCTTAAAGCAGCGCCAGCTTGGACGGGCCACCTTTCTGCCGCTCGATGTCATTCGTCCCCGGCAGATGTCCGCAGCGGACAAAAGGTCAATGGAAGAAGCCGAGGGCTATATCGGCATCGGTGCCGAGCTTATCGGCCATGATCCTCGTTATGCGAACATCGTGGGCAGCCTGCTTGGCAACGTCGTGTTCGCCAGCGACTTGGAACGGGCGAACAAAATGGCGGCGCGCTGCCAATATCGTTTCCGGATCGTCACGCTGGAGGGCGATGTCGTCAATGCCGGCGGTTCGATGACCGGGGGAAGCCAGCATCGCAAGAACAGCAATCTATTAGGGCGGAAGCGCCAGCTGGATCAACTTGCAGCAGATATTCGCGAAAGCGAGGATATGCTGGATAAGCTGAGAAGCGGGCTAAACGATGTTCGCGGTCAAATGAAGCAGTGCGAGCAGGAGTTGGAGAAGCTTCGCGAAGCTGGCGACGGAAAGCGTGCAGAAGAGCAGTCGCAAACTAGTGAATTGAAGCAAGTGGAGCATGAGTGGAGACACGTCTCCGAGCAATACGAGCTGTATGGGCAGGAGAAAGGGCATTACGTTCAGGAGCTCGAGGACCTAGAGAAGAGCAAAGTATCCGCCGAAGCGAGACTGCAGGAGCTGGAGAAGGAAGAACTGACGATCCGTCAGTCGATTCAGGCCGCTGAGTTTGCCCGCAAAGCGAACGAATCCGTAAAAGAGGAGCTGCAGCATCAATTGACCGGGCTCAAAGTACGTGAAGGCAAGCTCGATCAAGAGTGCCTTTCCCTTCGCGAGCAGTTGCAGCGGTCGCAGGAAGAGTTCGAGATTCAGAAGAAGGAACTGGAGCAGAACCGCAGCATCCTGCAGGCGATCGAGGCCGACTTGAAGCAGAATGAACTGCAAAGTGTCAAGCAGCGGGAAGAGCTGAACGACTTCAAGCTGAAGAAAGAGCGCACTAGCGAGCAGCTTGACATGGAGCGCGCTTCACGAAGCGTGCTGGTGAAGAAGCTTGAGGAAGGCGAGAACGAAACCAAGGAGCAGAGAGTTGGACTGAAAACAGTTGAGGAACAGCTCCGTCAGACGGAGATCCAAGCGAACCGGCTGGATGTGGAGCTCGATAACATACTGCACAAGCTAAGCGACGAATACGAGCTAAGCTTTGAACTTGCGAAGCAGCGTTATGCCGTGCCTGAGGATGTGCCGCAGACACAGGCAGAGGTCAAAGAGTTGAAACGCCAAATTACTCTTCTGGGAGAAGTGAATTTGGGAGCGATTGACGAATATGAGCGTGTCTCAGAGCGTTACCAATTCCTCAGCGAGCAGAAGGATGACCTTGTGGAAGCCAAGGCGACGCTTTACCAGGTCATCAAGGAAATGGATGACGAAATGTCCAAGCGCTTCAAAGTTACCTTCGATGCGATTCGCCGTGAATTCGGCACGGTATTCACCAAGCTGTTCGGAGGCGGACGTGCGGATCTCGTTCTTATCGATCCGGATAATCTGCTCGAGACCGGAATCGACGTCGTGGCCCAGCCGCCGGGCAAGAAACTGCAGAACCTGCAGCTGCTATCCGGGGGAGAGCGGGCTTTGACGGCAATGGCCCTACTCTTCGCCATCCTGCACGTCAAGCCGGTGCCTTTCTGTGTGCTTGACGAGGTAGAGGCGGCGCTGGATGAAGCTAACGTTGCAAGGTTCGCCCAGTATTTGCGCGAATTCTCCGAGCAGACCCAGTTCATCGTCGTGACACACCGCAAAGGAACGATGGAAGAGGCGGATGTTCTCTACGGGGTAACGATGGAGGAAGGCGGGGTATCCAAGCTCGTCTCCGTCAAGCTGGAGGATGAGGAAACGGTGGAAATTGCTTGAGCGGCCCAGCCATGGCATAATTAAAGCAGCGAGATTAAGTTTGATATTGGATCAGGGATGATTACTTAAGGGAGGAACCTTATGAGTTTCTTTAAAAAATTAAAAGACAGCATCTCCTCCAAGACGGAGGCGGTCACGAAGCAGTTTAAGGACGGGTTAGAGAAGAGCCGCAAAGGCTTCGTGGAGAAAGTGGCCGATCTCGTCATTCGGCGCAAGAAGATCGATGAGGAATTTTTCGAGGAATTGGAAGAAATATTGATCGGGGCCGATGTTGGCGTAAACACCGTTATGAATCTGATTGATGATTTGCGCAGTGAAGTGAAGAAACGGCGGATCGAAGACGCAGCGGAGCTGCAGCCGGTTCTGTCGGAGAAGCTCACGGAGCTGCTGCGGGGCGATGAGGATAATGAGATGAGGCTGAATCCAAATGGGATTAGCGTCATCCTCTTCGTTGGCGTCAACGGCGTCGGTAAGACGACCACGATCGGCAAGCTGGCGCATCATTACAAGCAGCAGGGCAAGAAAGTACTTCTTGCTGCCGGAGACACGTTCCGAGCGGGAGCGATCGAGCAGCTTGAGGTATGGGGAGAGCGCGTTGGCGTAGATGTGGTCAAGCAGCAGCCCGGTTCCGATCCGGCTGCGGTTATGTTTGATGCCGTGCAGGCCGCGAAGCAGCGCGGCGTGGATATTCTTCTCTGCGATACGGCAGGGCGTCTGCAGAACAAGTCAAATTTGATGGAGGAGTTGAATAAAATCTACCGGGTGATTCAGCGGGAGATTCCGGACGCTCCTCATGAAGTGCTGATGGTGCTTGACGCCACGACCGGGCAGAACGCGCTCAGCCAGGCGAAGCTGTTCGGCGAGAAGAGCGGAGTGACCGGGCTTGTGCTGACGAAGCTTGATGGCACGGCCAAAGGCGGCATCGTGGTCGCTATTCGCCAAGAGCTGAGCTTGCCTGTGAAATTCGTTGGTCTTGGAGAGAAGATGGAGGATTTGCAGAAATTCGATTCCGAGCAATTTGTCCACGGCCTATTTGCCGGCCTGATTCAGGAAGAGGAAGAAGCCGCTGGAGCCAGTACTGAGTAACGGACCGATTAGAGAGAAGCATTCCAAAATGATAGGAGGCGATACAGTATGGCTAATACGCATACTTATCCGCGCAGAGAGGAAATCGCCAATGCCATTACCCACGGGATTGGATCTGTGCTTAGCGTGGCAGCGCTCGTTCTGCTCATTGTATTCTCCAGTTTGAAGGGGACGGCCTGGCATGTGGTCAGCTTTACAATTTACGGGGTCACCATGCTTCTGCTGTATGTTTGCTCTACTCTCGTTCACAGCTTCAAGGAAGGCAAAGTGAAGGATTTGTTCGAGTTCTTCGACCATTCCTCGATTTACCTTTATATCGCCGGGACGTACACGCCATTCTTGCTTGTGGCGATACGCGGCCCGCTTGGCTGGAGCTTGTTCGGGGTAATTTGGGGAATCGCCTTGCTCGGCGTACTGTTTAAGGCATTCTTCGTCAAACGATTTTTGTTCATGTCCACAGTTTTCTATTTAATTATGGGCTGGCTGATCGTTATCGCTTGGGGACCGCTTACGGCTGCGGTACCTTCCCAAGGCATCGCGTTGCTGGTAGCAGGAGGCATTCTTTATTCACTGGGCACGGTATTCTATGTATGGCGAGCATTTCCTTACCACCATGCGATTTGGCATCTCTTCGTGCTTGGTGGCAGCGTGACGCATTTCTTCGCTATTTTGCTATACCTGCTGCCGAAATGGTAGTAACTAAATATATGCAAAAGATGACTATGGCGAGGCCGCTGTCCGTTTGAACGACAGGCGGCCTCGATCGTTCTCTGCCGAGAAATGTTAGCAGTAAAAGCGTTGATCACATGTTAAGGGAAAGTACTTGACATCATACTTTCCATTAGGTATGATAAAGAACGTTGATGCGCGCTGTAAAGTGTTTTTCCTTGACGGAGGGAGTGCCCATATGAGTCAGGAGAATAGGCTTGAGAAGACGAATCGGATCAACCTTTTGTTTGATTTCTATGAGAAGCTGCTTACAGAGAAGCAGCAGACGTTCCTGAAATATTATTTCCACGATGATTTCTCGCTTGGCGAAATTGCCGCCGAGTTCGGAATCAGCAGACAGGCTGTTTATGAGCATATCAAACGGGCTGAAGGCATGCTGGAGGCATATGAGGAGAAGCTCAGGCTGCTTCATAAGCATGAGGAACGAAGCGCTGTGCTTGTCCGGCTGGGAGAATTGATCGCAAGTAGCGAACTGCCCGCCGTACATAAAGAGGAAGCAAGGAACTTGCTCGACGAGGTTGAGCAATTATGATATGATAAGCCGACTTCCGTCGGCTTACAGGAAGTGTTTGATATGAAGTATTCAATCCTTGAGCGGAGGTGACCGAAGATGGCTTTTGAAGGTTTAACGAACCGATTGCAGAGCGTATTCAGCAAGTTGCGCGGCAAAGGCAAGGTGTCGGAGGACGATGTCAACGAAGCTATGAGAGAAGTGCGGCTCGCGTTGCTAGAAGCGGACGTCAACTTCAAAGTGGTCAAGGAATTTGTCTCCAAGGTGAAGGAGAAGGCCGTCGGCAAGGAAGTGATGGACAGCTTCACGCCGGGTATGGTCATTATTGATATTGTTAACAAAGAGTTGACCGAACTGATGGGCGGCAGCCAGGCGAAGCTGGCGAAGAGCAACCGTCCGCCGACCGTCGTAATGATGGCGGGCTTGCAAGGCGCAGGTAAGACGACAACCTCGGCCAAGCTGGCCAAATTGTTATTGAAGGGCAACCATCGCCCACTGCTCGTGGCCGGAGATATTTACCGCCCGGCTGCCATTAAGCAGCTGCAGGTGCTTGGTGAACAGATCAAGGTACCCGTATTTACGCTCCCGGAAGGCAACAGTCCGGTAGAGATTGCCCGTCAGGCGCTGCAGCATGCGAAGGACAACGGCAACGATTACCTGCTTATCGATACCGCGGGACGCCTGCATGTCGATGAGGAATTGATGGAAGAGCTTCGCCAGATTCACGAAGTAACGCAGCCGGATGAAGTGCTGCTTGTCGTTGACGCGATGACCGGTCAGGACGCTGTTAACGTTGCGGAGAGCTTCAATCAGCAGCTTCAGTTGACGGGCGTCGTGCTGACTAAGTTAGACGGCGATACTCGTGGCGGTGCGGCATTGTCGGTCAAAGCCGTTACTGGATGCCCGATCAAGTTCGCGGCGCTAGGCGAGAAGATCGACGCTCTTGAGCCGTTCCATCCGGAACGGATGGCTTCACGGATTCTCGGCATGGGCGATATGCTCTCGCTGATTGAGAAGGCCCAGTCGAATATCGACACTGAGAAAGCCAAGGAAATGGAACGCAAAATGCGCAATGCCGAGTTTACGTTCGATGATTTCCTGGAGCAGATGGAACAAGTCAAGAAGCTGGGTCCTCTGGACCAGATCATGGATATGCTTCCCGGCATGGGCAAGATGAAGCAGATGAAGGATATCAAGGTCGATGAGAAGCAGATGGGACGCGTTGAGGCGATCGTCCGCTCCATGACCAAGGAAGAGAAACAGAATCCGGACATGATCAACCACAGCAGACGCAAGCGTATCGCTACAGGCAGCGGTACATCGCTCGCGGACGTGAATCGGCTGATCAAGCAGTTCGATGAAATGCGCCGGATGATGAAGCAGTTCTCCGATATGATGGGGCCGAAAGGCAAGGGCTCCAAAATGATGAAGCAATTGCAGGCGAAAGCTGGCAAAGGGATGCGGTTTCCATTCCGTTAAGCCGTAACAATATGATGAATTGATTCTTTGAAGGAGGTGAATTTTCATGGCAGCTCGTATTCGTTTGAAACGCATGGGTGCTCATAAAGCTCCTTTCTACCGTATCGTGGTTTCGGATTCCCGTTCCCCGCGTGACGGCCGCTTTATCGAGGAAATTGGTTACTACAACCCGGTCGCTGAACCGGCAGCAGTAAACATTGACGAAGAGAAAGCGTTGAAATGGCTTCAAAACGGTGCGCAAGCATCTGATACTGTCCGCAACTTGCTTAGCAAAGCAGGCGTAATGAAGAAATTTCATGAGCTTAAGCAGCAGAAATAATTGCTGATTCGGAGGGTCCCTTTATGGAACAATTAGTCGGCGTTATTGCGAAGGCTCTTGTTGATCATCCGGACGATGTCCGTGTGGAGGTCGTAGAGAAGGAACACCTGATTGTGTACGAACTATCCGTGCATCCTGACGATGTGGGGAAAGTGATCGGCAAACAGGGAAGAATCGCTAAGGCGCTCCGCACGGTTGTGGCATCGGCAGCCGTTAAGATGGATAAGCGGGTCACCGTGGATATCATATCTTAAAAATATACGAAAGAGGGTTAGGATGACTGTCCTAGCCCTTTTTCGTACATGCTGAAGCTGAAGCCGGAAATAGAGTACGATGAAGTAAACGATAAACTTTTATCAAGGAGGATGTTATGTCGGATTCATTGCTGTCTGTTGGCAAAATAGTTAATACACACGGCATCCGCGGAGAACTGAAGATTATTTCCAGCACGGATTTCCCGGAGGTGCGCTTCGCCCCGAAGAACGAGCTGACCTTGGTTCATCCGGAAACCGGAGAACAGGTTCAAGTAACGGTCGCTTCTGCACGCCCTAATAAAGGGACGTTCATCGTTCGATTCACGGGGTATGACAATATTAATCAGGTTGAAAAATTTAAGGGCTTCGACGTGAAAGTCAGTAAAGAGGATTCCATTGAGCTGCCGGATAACGAGTATTACTTCTATGAAATCATCGGTTGCCGTGTCGTAGATGAAGAAGGGGAAGAGCTTGGTGTCATAGAGGAGATTCTCCGCCCGGGCGCAAATGATGTCTGGGTAGTCAAAATGCCTTCCCGCAAGCAGCTCCTGCTCCCGGTCATTGACGACGTCGTGCTTGACGTAGACGTGAAGGCGAAGCTCGTTAAAGTTCACCTTATGGAAGGATTGCTGTAAGCATGAGAGTGGATGTATTGACGCTGTTTCCGGAGATGTTCACGGGCGTGTTTGGGACGAGCATTCTTGGCAAGGCTCAGGATAAGGGAATCGTATCCTTAAAGCCGGTCAATTTTCGCGATTATGCCGGAAATAAGCATGGTACGGTGGATGATACGCCGTACGGTGGCGGTGGGGGAATGGTGCTAAAGCCTGACCCGATTTTTCGGGCAGTGGAAGACTTGTTGTCTGATAAGGCTGCGGATGCGCCGGCAGCCCGTATTATCCTGATGTGCCCGCAAGGCGAGAGCTTCACGCAGAGTAAAGCGGAGGAACTGGCCAAGGAGGAGCATCTCATCTTTATATGCGGCCATTATGAGGGGTATGACGAACGGATCAGGGGGCACCTCGTAACGGACGAGCTGTCGATCGGAGATTATGTGCTGACGGGCGGGGAGCTGCCGGCGATGGCCGTCATCGATAGCGTCGTTCGCTTGCTGCCGGGTGTGCTCGGAAACGAGACTAGCGCCATCACCGATTCTTTCAGCACAGGGCTGCTGGAATATCCGCATTATACCCGGCCTGTGGAGTTCAGGGGCTGGAAGGTGCCCGATATCCTGCTGAGCGGACATCATGCGAACGTAGCGGATTGGCGCCGAAAAGAGGCGCTGCGCAGAACGTGGCTGCGTCGTCCCGACATGCTGGAGCATGTTGAGCTTACTCCAAAGGATCAAAAGTGGCTGGAAGAAATTCGAGCGGAGCATAATGAATAGAGAATTTAAAGGGAAACCCTCGCCGGCGGCGAGGGTAATTTGTATTTTAGACTATAAAACTGCCGCTGATCGCGGTTTTGATCGCGTGATAAATGCTTTTCTTAAAGACCCCCATTTTGCAATAATTCCGCCATATTGGTTGCCGAGGTCACCGTGAAGCGGTTGAGCCTCATGAGAGAATCGCCAGGTTTAACGAAACCCTGAATTACGGTAAAGGCCATCCGGTAGTTGTTTTGTTGCAGCGAATAAACCATTTGCGTGCTTTTCTCGCCGAATGGGTAGGCAAAATACGGGGTATCGATGCCAATTTCCTTCATTTTGGCGATGTCAGCCTCCAAGTTTTGCGTATCGAATCCCGAGGCGTAATCCAGTCCGCATTTCTTAAAGCCTTTTTGATGCAGATCATACGTATGGCTGTGATATTGAAATACGTCAGAGGAAGCCTTGATTTCCTCAAAGGAGAGGAAGCTCTTTTTTGCTGGATCAAAGGGCGATGTCTCTGGCTGTATTCTGCTGCCGATGACGAAGATGGTCGCGTGAAATCCGTATTTTTTCAAAATAGGATAAGCATAAATATAGTTGTTCTGATAGCCGTCATCGAAAGTAATGACTACAGTTTTGGCTGGCAGGGGCGCTTTGCCGAGTACATACTGCTCCAGTTCCTCCATCGTAGCCGTGTAGTACCCTTGCTCATGCAAGTAATTCATGCCCTCTTCAAAGGCTTCCAGCGTAATGATCGATTTATTGTTGGGTTGATCGTTGTAGGCCTGTGGCGTAATGTAATGATACATAAGAACAGGGATCTGCTCGGCAGTGCCGGGCTGGATCGAAAAATTGGCGGGAAGCTTCAGGTTGTTGTCCTGCTGTGAGTGAGTCATTACAAAGGCTTGATCCTTGACCAAGCTCCAAGAACTGCAGGCTTTGCGCGATAGGACTGTACCGGGATTGGCAACAGCCACAGCGTAAAGGATAATGATGAAAGCAAGCGAAATCAAAGCATAATTCTTAATCCGATGCATAATGACTCTCCTTTTTCAATAACATGCCATTCTATTGTATATGAAACCAGGTATGGAAAAGGTTTAGAAATAGTAAACTATTCATTAATTTTTTTTTGCAGGACTGGCACCTGTTTGCTTATTGCCGAATAGGATGAATATGCACGTATATTTCTTGTCGTAAAACAGAGCATATGATGTAGAAATTTTTGTTTCAGGGTTGAAGCTTCTGGTTAAATAACTAGAAGCGTCTAATCACGCTTATTTGTTTGGGAGGCTAGAGCTTCATGGAACAGACAGAGAAGAATGAACAACAGCAGTCTCAGGATCATGGAAGAAGTGAAGATGATCGCATGTTGACGGTAGACGATATCCTGGAATTTTACGCCGGCCGCCGGAATTAGCTTGTGCAGCGAAGGAGGGACCTGGATGTTAAGTGAATACTTAATTGACCCGATAGACGCAGAATTCGAATTGTTGAACGAGAACTTGCCATATGATTGAGGACAGGGTGATATGTCAAAGATAATAAGAGCGTTTACAGTGAGTTGTCACTGTAAACGCTCTTTATCTTCTGGTGGAAGGCGTACTGGACATCATCCCTTGGAATATGCTAATATTTCTCATATATGAAGGGTAATTACATATACATATATTAATCAAATCGGGGTATGGCGCAGTCAGGTAGCGCGCACCCTTGGGGTGGGTGAGGCCGTGGGTTCGAATCCCGCTACTCCGATCCAATAAAGTTATGCAAAGAGACTTACATTCTCTTGCATAACTTTTTTATTATAAGGGTTTATTGATTATTATATTGAATTCAGACAGTAGAATCATGATAGTCAAAGTCTTCTAACATATGCTCTAAAATAATCTGTTCAGTTTGCCAAGTGATTCAGTTTTATTTAAATCTTTATTTTTACATTAATTCCCTAGATCAATGTGGTTGATGGTGTTAGAATGATGGAAATATTAGGGTTGGGGGAATAGAAATGATCCTATCGAAGTTGATAGTGAAGTCACTGGTACTATGAAGATATCAACAGTTTCACCAGGGACCCAAACTATGGTTTTTGGTTTTGCATTGAACGGCAGTCCTTTAACATCCCAGTTTGTTTTTTATGTAGATACAAAAGGCTTATTTTAAACTCTATATTAGTATTTTTTGATCAGAGGCTTGCAACGACAGGTGACAGGGTTTGCACTTCTTATTATCGCTTGCTAACGCTGGTTAAATGTGATAAAATTTTTCTTGTTGTGAATTCGGTGGTCCGCTGCGGATGATGAGGGAGAACAATGGGGTTCTCCGGAAGAGGCAAGAACACCTGAGTGGAAGGAGGGAGTCATAGATGAATATCGTACAAGCGATTACGCAAGAACAACTTCGCAAAGATATTCCGAGCTTTCGTTCCGGTGACACTTTGAAAGTGTTCGTTAAGGTTATCGAGGGAACTCGTGAGCGTATCCAGTTGTTTGAAGGTGTTGTAATTAAGCGTCGTGGCGGCGGAATCAGTGAAACTTTTACAGTTCGTAAAATTTCTAACGGTGTTGGCGTGGAAAGAACTTTCCCGCTTCATTCCCCGAAACTCGATAAAATCGAAGTGGCTCGCCGTGGTAAAGTGCGTCGTGCGAAGCTATACTATCTTCGTGAACTACGCGGTAAAGCAGCTAGAATTAAAGAAGCGCGTCGTTAATTCGTTAACGATCAGGGGGGGCTTGTATTATTCAAGCCCCTTTACTATTTCTTCTGACTGTCGTAAGGCTACATAATCCATGACAAAGTGAGGTTGCGAACAATGGAACAGCAATTTCAATCGGAAACAGGTCAATCGGGCGTTACGCAAGATCCGCCAAGTAAAGAAAAAAACGAGGCTTTGGAATGGCTGAAAGCGATAGTAATTGCTGTCGTGCTGGTTCTTGTCATCCGTTGGCTGTTGTTTGCTCCTTTTATCGTAGATGGAGAGTCGATGCAGCCGAACTTTCATACAAGCGAGAGAATCATCGTTAACAAAATACTTTATGACATCCGTGGGCCAAAGCACGGCGAGGTCGTCGTATTCCATGTGCCTTCGCAGGGCCGAGATTTCATTAAACGGGTGATCGGCGTTCCTGGCGATACGGTGCAGGTCGAGGGCGATACCGTTATGGTGAATGGGGAAGTAGTAGACGAAACTTACATTAAAGATGTCGTAAATGAGAAGCATAACAATAATCAGCTTTATAATACAGAAGGAAATTTCCCGAATGAATTCGTTCAAGAGAGCACGGTTCCGGAGGGGCATATTTTCGTACTTGGGGACAATCGCTCCAATAGTACGGATAGCCGCCGAATCGGGTTTGTGCCGTACAAGGATATCGTAGGGAGAGCGGACCTCGTGTTCTGGCCCTTCAAGGATATCAAAGTGATTAAGCATAAATGAATGAATACCCGAAAGCGGGATCAACGGGAACTGAGGTGATGACATGACGATACAGTGGTTTCCCGGACATATGACGAGAGCGCGCCGTCAGATTCAGGATAAGCTGAAGCTGATTGACGTCGCAATAGAACTGGTGGATGCGAGGCTGCCTTTGTCTAGCCGCAATCCGATGATTGATGAAATATTGCAGGGCAAGCCGCGGATGATTCTGCTCAACAAAGCGGATCTGGCAGACCCGGCGGTCACGCGCGAATGGATTGATTATTTCAAGAAAGAGGGCTTTGCCACTGTTGCCATCGATGCTTCCAGCGGTCAGGGCGTTAAGGAAATTCCGGCATTAGCAAAAGAATTACTTCAAGACAAAATCGAGAAGCAACTGGCTAAGGGCATGAATCCGCGAGCGATCCGAGCGCTGATCGTTGGGATTCCAAACGTCGGCAAATCCACGCTAATCAATCGGATGGCCGGGCGAAATATTGCGGCAACCGGCGATCGGCCAGGCATTACCAAGGGACAGCAGTGGATCAAGGTAGGTACGGAGATGGAACTGCTGGATACGCCGGGTATATTATGGCCCAAATTCGAGGATCAGAATGTGGGCTACCGTTTGGCTATGACCGGAGCGGTCCGTGAAGAAATACTCAACATTGAGGATATTGCTTTTTTTGCAGTAAAATATTTAGCGAAGTATTATTGGGAGCCGCTCGCTGAACGATTCGAACTGGAAGAGGCCCCGCAGGATTTTGAGAATCCGGATGAAATCGTGGCCGTCATGGAAGCCGTAGGACGCAAACGCGGCTGCTTGGTCAGTGGCGGACGGGTAGATCTTGAGAAAGCTTCCGGCGTATTGTTGCGCGAACTGCGGGCCGGAAGGCTAGGAAGATATTCCCTGGAATCCCCATACTGAATTCATCTTAACCGCCTTCCATCAAGGGAAGGCGGTTATTTTGTTAGAGCATAATACAGTCTGCCGAGGCTGGTGAGTTACCTAGAATATCGACAATCTTTCGTTAAGATTGTATAATCTTGTTGATTATACTTGATGGTGGTGTTGATCATTATTTACGTAGTTTCGTTAATTATGTCGTTTCTTATCGTATATTTGCTTATTCCTCCGTTTGGGAGACTGGCTTTTCGGCTCGATTTCGTAGATAAACCCCGGAAGGATGTAGAACGCAAGCTGCACCGGGAGCCGATTCCGCTTACGGCAAGCTATGTTATTTTTATTGGCTTCTTTGTTACATATTTAGCCATCGGCCGAGAGTTCAACATGGAGACGCTGGCGATATTTATCGGCGGAGTATTGCTGCTCGTGATTGGCACGCTCGATGATTGGTACAAGACGAAAGGCAAGGATTTTCCGGCTCTTCCCAAGCTGATCGTCCAAGTATCGGCTGCCGTGATCGTATATGCATCAGGTATTTCGTTTACTGGCTTTTTCAACCCAATCTCGGGGGAATATGTGGTGCTACCGGGAATATTGCAGTGTATTCTGACGATTCTGTGGATCTTCGGAGTAACTACGGTTATTAATTTCTCGGATGGCTTGGACGGGCTGGCCGGAGGACTATCGGCTATATCGGCAATTACTCTGTTCATCGTTGCTTTAACCAAAGGTCAATCGACTTCTGCAATTATGGCAATCATCCTCGTCGGGGTAACGCTGGCTTATTTGCGATACAACAAGCCGCCGGCCAAAATCTTCATGGGGGACGCTGGGGCGACGTTTCTTGGTTTCATTTTAGCAGTAATCGCTCTGGACGGGGCATTTAAGCAAGCTACGGTGCTATCGCTCTTTATACCTGTATTGGCGCTTGGCGTGCCGATTTTCGATAATATTTTCGTTGTGATCAAACGTTTTTTGCAGGGGAAATCCATTTACGAGGCAGATGCGAGCCAGGTTCATTATCGCTTGCTGCGAGCGGGTCTTACCCACCGGCAAACCGTCATGTTTTTAATGCTGATCAGTACATGTCTTTGCCTGTCATCGATTATCCTGCTCCTTATTCAAACTTAAATTAAGTCAGGCCGGGAGAAGCGCCCCGGTCTTTTATTTTGCTTAAAGTCTATATAAAAGAAGCTTAATTTCCGATATTACTGATATAACCGTATACGGAACTCGGATTTGGTTTGTATGATTTGGTTGTATAGGTTGGGACGGTGGGTTTGCAAATACAAGGAGGCACAATGAGTGATTTACTAGATTATGAAAAAGAATATTGGCAGCGTTCGTTCCATCATATCGCGGGAATTGACGAAGTCGGGCGGGGCTGCTTGTTCGGCGACGTCGTTGCCGCGGCGGTTATTTTGCCGCATGGATTAGTGTTAGAGGAAGTCAATGATTCCAAGAAACTGACCGCCAAAAAGCGCGAGAAATTATACGATATCATTATGAAAGAAGCACTGGCCGTGGGCACGGGGTTCGTCGATGCGGAAACGATTGACCGTCTTAATATTAAACAGGCGACGCGCCTTGCGATGAAGCAGGCGGTAGAGCAGTTGGCGATTAGGCCGGATTTTCTTCTCATCGATGCGGAGAAGGTCGATGTCGACATCCAGCAGCTTGCGGTGATCAAAGGGGATGCGGTAAGCCAATCCATCGCCGCCGCTTCGATCGTGGCCAAGGTGACTCGCGACCGCTTATGCGAAGGCGAGTGGGACGTGCGATATCCGGAATACGGCATCGCCGCGCATAAAGGTTATGCGACTAAGCTGCACCGGGAACAGATACAGGCTCTCGGCCCAACGCCCATGCATCGCAAGAGCTTTATGCGTAATTTATTCGTGCAAGAACAGACGTTGTTTTAAAGAGATTATAAGCATCTAAAGTAAGAACATTAAACAACGTTTCTTCATATCATGACCCGTCTTGAGTAAGGCGGGTTTTCCGTATCATTGATGTTAATACAGGAGGATGCTCATGAATATCGGACCGCTGATGCGCAGTCTTATGGGGGATACCCGGCCAGGAGAACCGCGAGCGTTAGAACTTAAAACGGGACAAATCGTGAGAGGGACTGTGCTGAGTGTCTCGGAGGATGGACAAGAAGCGGTCATACAGGTACAGGGCGTGAAGCTTCACGCCGCCCTGGAGACTCCGCTTCGTCAAGGAGAAACGACGTTGCTGCAGGTACAGCAGCCGTCAGCTGACGGATTGGCTGTATTAAAGCCTGTTGGCTCAAATACGGCTGCACCGATGTCTGCTGCTTCGCTAGCAAACGCCTTGTCGGCTATGGGACTGGAGGATACGGCGGGAAATCGCGAGCTGGTGCAGATGATGCGGGCTAGCGGCCTGCCTTTAACCAAAGAGAGCTTGCAGACGCTGCAGCAGTTAACTTTACATAAACCAGCAGCTGTACCGATGTCGGAATGGATTCAAGCTGCGGGAATTGCGCTGGGACGGGGTCTTCCGCTGACGGGAGAGACGGTTGCGGGACTGCACCAGGCCGTATTTGGCCCGCCGCTTCACGAGCTGATTTCAACGCTGGATGAATTGCTTGGTAATGTAGTGCGTTCAGCTGTAGGGAACGGGGCCAAGGTTGCTGCCGGAAATCGGGTTGTGCCGGATCAAGCGCAGGGGCAGATGGCAACAGGCCAACCGTCCGCCCAGGGGGGTAATGCTGCTTCCGGTCAGGCTCCTGCTGCCAGTGCTTCGTCTACAGCGCATTCAGCGGCAGCTGCAGGCAACCCGGCAGGCGGACAGGCAGCCGCACAAACGGCACAGGGCGGACAGGCAGCGATGCTAAGCGCTGCTGCGCCATCCGTCGAAGCGCTAGCAGGTAAGCTGCAGCAGGTGCTGCACGAGCTGCGCGCGGCGATGTCGCCGCCAGGCGGAGCAGCAGCCGCAGAGCGGGGCGCGGCAAGCCCGCCGCCGCAGAGCCCGGCCGGCGCGCCAACCGCCGCGGCCGGCAGTGCCGCTGCGCATGCGGCAGCGGCAGCGGCGCCTGCAGCGCAGGCGCATGCGCAAGGCGAAGCCCCTCCGGGCGCTTCGCCAGCGCTGACGCGTCCCGCCCCCGAGGCAGAACCGTGGGTGGGACGCGTGCTCAAGCTGCTCGGTGCGGAGCACGAGCAGCAGGTGCTGCGCGCTGCGCCAAGCAGCGCGCAGGAGGCGCCGCCAGCCGCAGGCGCGGCGCAGCGGGCTGCCGCCGGGGGCGCGGAGGCGCCAGGCGGCAGTGGGCAGGCCGGCAGCGCGCCTGCGGCCGCGCCGGACAATGCGGCGGCGCCACGCGGCGAAGTGGCCAGCGGCACGCTGCAGGCCAGCGCAGGCGCAGCCACGGGCGGCGCCGACAGGGCAGCCGCTGCGGTGCCCGGGGCGCAGACGCATGGCGCAGCTGCCGCGAGCGCCGCAGCACAGCAAGCTGGCGCCCTGCCAGAGGCAGCGGCCCGCGAGACGCTGAAGGGCGTGCTGCTGCAATTGCTGGCTGCGGATGACGTGCCGGCACCACTGCAGGAAGCTGCCCGCCAGCTCGTCCATCAGCTTACAGGGCAGCAGTTGCTGCTGAATACGGACCGTACCGCGCCTTTTGCGCAGGTGACGCTGTTCCTGCCCTTCGTTGGTGCGGACGGCGAACAGACTGCAGCCGTCCATATCGAGTCCCGCCGCGGCCGCAAAGGGGAGCTTGACGCGGCCAATTGCCGGCTCTGGTTCGATCTGCAAATGAAATCGCTAGGCTTGATCATGCTTGACGTCCAGGTGCTGGACAAGAAGGTCATGCTGAAAATTTATACTGAAGCGGAGACGACGGGTCAGTTTCTGGAATCAAGGGAAGCGGAGGTTCAGGAGGCGCTGCACACGGCCGGTTACCAGCTTGTATCCCTGAAAAGCGATCTGCTGCCTTCCGTCGAGCCTGAAACGATGGGCGCAAACGAGCCGGGTTCCCCATTTTCGTATACGCCGACGACCTATAAAGGGGTGGATTATCGAGTATGAGCGAGAGCAGCGAAGATCAGCGCCCCTACCAAATCAGAAAAGCTGTCGCCCTTAAATACGATCCATCACAAAGCGACGCCCCGGTCATCGCCGCCAAAGGAAGCGGTTATTTGGCTGATCAAATACTGGAGAAAGCGAAAGAACATGGTGTGCCCGTTCAAGAGGATGCCGCACTCGTAGAAGTGCTCTCTAAATTGGATTTGGATCAGCAGATTCCCCCGGAGCTGTATACGTTGGTAGCTGAGATACTCAGCTTCATATATCGTACAGATAAAATGGCAGAGAAGGGGATTTCCCATGAATATTGACCCAAATGGCAAGCGGAAGCGCCCTTTGGATAGAAGAAAGGCAAGAGGCCGATTGGCCGAGGAAGCCGGAGCCCGCTATTTACAAGAACAAGGTTACGTGCTGCTAGAGCGCAATTGGCGCTGCCGTTCTGGAGAAATCGACATGATCGGAAGAAAAGACGGCGTGATTGTAATCATAGAAGTGAGAAGCCGGAGCGAACATAATGAACAGTTCGGGACGCCCGCGGAATCCGTAACGCCTCGCAAAGTCAAGCAAATCAGAGAGACTGCGGCGGTATATTTGCATAGGACGCATCAATATAACGAACCGGTTCGGTTCGACGTCCTGGCGGTGCAGATGAGAAGGGACGAGATTATTTCCATCGAGCATATCCCCGCTGCATTTTAACGTTAGTGTTCTCACGGAATGTAAACCATATAGCCCTGCTGTCTAAGAAGCGGCCAGAAATGCTCTGATCGCGCCCGAAGACGGCAAGGCTATGTTTGTTTCGTATAGATCTGCCGAGTTACCCGAGCGTATCCGCGATTCGGCGATCAAGCTGGCGGTACTGGATCGCTTCGGCGACATGGCCGGCAGAAATGCCTGCTGCCCCTTCCAAATCCGCTATCGTGCGGGAAAGCTTGATGATCCGGTCATAGGCACGCATGCTGAGACCGATCGATTGGAAAGTGGCTTCAAGCAGTTGCACCGCTTCCCGCTCCATCCTGGCATATTCCCGCAGCAGCTTACCGCTTAGCTCGCTATTACTGGAGATTTCAAAATTGTTGTAACGCTGCTTCTGCAGCTCCCGTGCACGAAGCACCGCCTCTCTCATTTCCCCAGAGCTTACCGGCTGCTTGTCGTCCGGCCATGCTGCCGGCAGCGGAACCTCGACATGCATATCGATGCGATCCAGCAGAGGGCCGGAAATGCGCTCCCGGTACTGAGCGACCCGGTAGGGGCTGCAGGTGCAGCGTGGCAGCGGTGGCTGGCCTCCAAAAAATCCGCACGGACAAGGATTCAAAGAAACCGCAAGCAGGAAGCTTGCCGGGAAAGTGAATGCCGCTCGGCTCCGGCTGATCGTAACTTTACGTTCCTCCAGCGGCTGGCGAAGAACCTCCAGGGCACTGCGGGCAAACTCCGGCAGCTCGTCGAGAAACAGCACGCCATGATGAGCCAGGCTAATTTCCCCGGCCCGCGGAATGCCGCCGCCGCCGACCAGTCCCGCCGCTGAAATCGTATGATGGGGAGAGCGAAAAGGTCTGCTGCGAATTAGACTGGGTTCCGTTCCTTTGAATTTCCCGGCGGAGCTGTAGATTTTCGTTACCTCCAGCGCTTCATCTTCGCTTAACTCGGGCAGAATAGAAGGGAGGCGGCGGATCAGCATCGTTTTACCGGTGCCAGGCGGTCCAATGAGCATAATATTATGCCTTCCCGCAGCTGCAATCGTCAAAGCCCGCTTGGCGTGCCGTTGTCCTAGGACATCGCTGTAGTCCTCCGTCAAGGGACGCCGCAGTTGGGGCAGGCTGCTTGTCTTGTTTTTAGGACATAGTAAGTGATCAAACGATGAGATAACAAGCGGCCTTTCCATGGTCTGTGCCGAATGCTTGTTTGAATTGGAGCGCCCATCAGTTATAGGCAATAAATCGCTTAAATGCTTCAAACCGTAAATTGAAATTCCGCTAATCAGCATCGCTTCCTCCACATTGTCCCTGGAAAGAAGCACTGCGTCAAAGCCTTGGCGTTTGGCCAAATCTACCATAGAAATGACGCCGGGGACGGGGCGGAGCAAGCCATCGAGAGACAGTTCTCCGATCATGAGGATCCGTTCATTTTCGGGCAATACAATCTGCTTGCTCGCAGACAGTATGCCAAGCGCGATCGCTAGATCAAAAGCGGAGCCTTCTTTGCGCAGATCAGCCGGCGCCAGATTTATCGTTACCCGCTGAAGAGGAAAGGCATAGCCACAGTTCTTGATCGCCGATCTCACTCGTTCAACAGCCTCGCGCACGGCGGAATCCGGCAAGCCTACAATCATCGTTTGCGGAATGCCGTTCGACAAATCTACCTCGACCTCGATTAATCTGCCATCTATCCCGTAAAGACATGCGCTGTACAATTTACCGTACATAATAAAAAAACACCCCTTCTTTTCATTTGCAGCATTGGCATGACACGTCCAATGCCGAATTTAGGAAAAGGGTGCTTCCTCAACTTTCCGACAATCTCATGACCGTATATTAGAAGAAAATCCACGAAAAGTCAATAAACGAGCGTAGAGCAATTGCTTTGTTCTGGTTCGCTATTAAAAAAGTTACATGATAAAAATTGGCTAGAGATATGCGGCTTACAGGTCGATCTATCTCGATATGATATATTTTACCTGGATAAAGCGAGGCGGGGATTTTGACTCAATTTGCCGAAAGGTCGTATTTTATCAGCTGTGTAAAGGAAGGGGCAAATCCGGCGGAATTCCTGAAAATGGAGAGACCCGGAATATGACCTATATCGGAATTAGATCGAACCGATATAAAAAAGTTGTGTATAAAGAATGAATTTTTAAGGAAAGCGTTTTAAAAACATGGTACAATGAACTGGGTTTCATATGTTCACCTTAATTACCGCCTGTTGATAGGAGGATTCTACGAATGAATATCCATGAATATCAAGGAAAAGAAGTCCTGAAGCAATACGGGGTAGCCGTGCCGAAGGGACAAGTTGCATTTACGGTGGATGAAGCCGTGAAAGCAGCGGAAGAACTGGGCAGCGGAGTCGTTGTGGTCAAAGCCCAAATTCACGCTGGAGGCCGGGGCAAGGCCGGTGGCGTCAAGGTTGCGAAGAATCTGGATGAAGTGCGGGCATATGCCGGAGAAATTCTCGGCAAGGTACTTGTAACTCATCAGACAGGCCCTGAGGGCAAAGAAGTAAAACGCCTGTTGATCGAGCAAGGCTGCGACATTAAGAAGGAATATTATGTCGGCGTCGTTGTCGACCGGGCAACGGGACGCGTCGTACTGATGGCTTCGGAAGAAGGCGGTACGGAAATTGAGGAAGTAGCTGCGGCTACGCCAGAGAAGATTTTTAAGGAAATCGTTGATCCAGCTATCGGCTTGCAGCCGTTCCAGGCTCGCAGACTGGCTTATGCTATCAATATTCCGAATGAGCTGGTGAACAAAGCGGCTCAATTTATGCTGGCGTTGTATGAAGCGTTTGTGGATAAGGACTGTTCCATCGCTGAAATCAACCCGCTCGTTGTTACGGGCGACGGTCAAGTGATGGCGCTTGACGCCAAGCTGAACTTTGATTCCAACGCATTGTTCCGCCAGAAGGATATTTTGGCGCTTCGCGATCTTGAAGAAGAAGACGAGAAGGAAATCGAAGCCTCGAAATACGATTTGAGCTATATTGCCCTAGATGGCAATATCGGCTGCATGGTCAACGGCGCAGGCCTGGCGATGGCGACGATGGATATTATTAAATATTACGGCGGCGATCCTGCCAACTTCCTCGATGTAGGGGGCGGCGCAACCGCAGAGAAAGTAACGGAAGCTTTCAAAATCATTTTGTCCGATGCGAAAGTCAAAGGAATTTTCGTCAATATTTTTGGCGGCATCATGAAATGCGATGTCATCGCTTCGGGAATTGTTGAGGCTGCGAAGCAAGTGGGTCTTGATCGTCCGCTTGTTGTGCGGCTGGAAGGAACGAACGTCGAGCTCGGGAAGAATATTTTGGCGAATTCGGGTCTTGCGATCGTCTCTGCTGATTCCATGGCCGACGGTGCTCAGAAGATCGTCGAACTAGTATCATAATTTAATCTTCCAATCCATATCAGAGGAGGCTCGAACGATGAGTATTTTGGTCGATAAAAATACAAAAGTGATTACGCAGGGGATTACCGGAAAAACTGCCCTGTTCCACGCGAAAGGCGCCCTGGATTACGGTACGCAAATGGTTGGCGGTACTTCGCCGGGCAAAGGCGGAACGAAGGTGGATATCGCGCTGGATAACGGTGAAACGGTAAGTCTGCCGGTGTTCAACACCGTGAAGGAAGCTAAGGAAGCTACCGGGGCGACGGCAAGCGTCATTTATGTGCCGCCGGCGTTTGCTGCGGACTCGATCCTTGAAGCTGTCGAAGCTGAGATGGAGCTTGTGATCTGTATTACGGAAGGCATACCTGTGCTCGATATGGTCAAAGTATCCCGTTATATGGAAGGGAAGAAGACAGTATTGATTGGGCCGAACTGTCCTGGCGTTATTACGCCTGGAGAGTGCAAAATCGGAATTATGCCGGGATACATTCATATGCCAGGTCATGTTGGCGTAGTATCGCGGAGCGGAACGCTCACTTATGAAGCCGTTCATCAGCTGACTACCCGCGGCATCGGCCAGTCTTCGGCTGTGGGTATCGGGGGCGACCCTGTTAAAGGCTCGGAGTTCATCGATATTCTGCGCCGCTTTAATGAAGATGACAACACGCATGCTGTCATCATGATTGGAGAAATCGGCGGAACGGCCGAGGAAGAAGCGGCAGAATGGATTCGCGACAATATGAAGAAGCCAGTCGTCGGCTTCATCGGCGGCGTTACAGCACCTCCGGGGAAACGGATGGGCCACGCTGGCGCAATCATTTCCGGCGGCAAGGGGACTGCGAAGGAGAAAATTTCCAAGCTGGAGGAATGCGGCATCAAAGTCGCCCCTACTCCTTCGGAAATGGGCTCCACGCTGGTAAGCGTGCTCGAAGAGCGCGGAATTCTTAATCTCTGCACGACACATTAATAGGTCTCTGTTATAATAGTGGGTAAGGTAAGCAACCTTCTTGGCCAAAATGGCAGGAGGGTTGCTTTTTTTGCTTATTTTCGGTTAATCCACTTATATGACGGGAGGAACAGGAATTGGACAAGCGGTCGATACTTATTGGATTACATGAAAGCCAGGGGCTCGGCTGGAAGCGGATTGAGCAAATATTGAGCCGGGACGACGATTGGGTGCATGCTTTGGATTTTACCGCCACGGATTGGGTGGAGCGGGGAATTGGGGCGGATATCGCTTTAAGGCTGACTAAGACATTGACAAAAAGCTGGATCGAGGAAAGGCTGGAGCAACTGGATTGCAAGGGGATAAGTACGCTGACGATCTTCGATCCTCCGTATCCCTTATTAATGAAGGAAAGCGTTCGGCCGCCTTGGGTTTTGTATGGTATAGGGGATATGAGGCTGCTTGCCGAACCTTCCATCGCCATGGTCGGAACCCGTCTCCCTACGGCTTATGGACGCAAGGTATGCACGGAGTTAACCGCAGCGCTCTGCCGCCGGGGCATGGTTGTTGTTAGCGGGCTGGCCAAAGGGATTGACGGCTACTGCCATGAAGCCGCGCTCCGCTGCGGGGGCAAAACAGTGGCCGTGCTCGGGACGGCGATAAATGTCATTTATCCGCCGGAAAATGCCTCCTTGTATCGAATGATCAGTGAGCAGGGGTTGATTTTGTCGGAATATCCGATGGATACTCCGGGACATCCTGGATTATTTCCGCAGCGCAATCGAATTATTGCTGGTTTAACGCATGGAACGGTCGTCGTGGAAGCGGATGCCCGCAGCGGTTCGTTAATTACGGCTGACGCCGCGCTGGAGGCCGGACGTGACGTTTTTGCCGTTCCCGGGCAGATTACCTCGCCAAAAAGCCGAGGAACGCTTGGCCTAATCAGGCAAGGGGCTAAAATGGTTACCGATGCAGAAGATATTTTAGAGGAATATGATGTCTTGCTGTCTAAAATAGAGGAAAAGGAGGAAGAAATCAGATCAAGCGATGAGTTGACAGATGAGCAGCGCCGCATATACCATATGTTGGAGCAGGATATTTCTACATTTGATGAACTGCTGATCAAGACGAAATGGGAATTTGGACATTTACATTCAGTTCTGTTATCTTTAATCATGAAAAAAGCAGTAATCCAACTGCCTGGTTCTGTTTATAAGGTAATATAGTCCATTCCTTAATGAGAGTGGTCCATAAAATATGACTATATGACTTGTGTATAACATTATTAGTTTGTAATGTTTGAGAGGAGGATGACCCTGTGGCGGATTCACTCGTCATCGTGGAATCGCCTGCCAAGGCGAAAACGATTGGCAAATACTTAGGCAGCAAATACATCGTGAAAGCTTCAATGGGACATGTTCGCGATTTGCCCAAGAGCCAGATTGGGGTTGAAGTAGAGAATGACTTCAGTCCAAAGTATATAACAATCCGTGGTAAGGGTTCTGTATTGAAGGAATTGAAGGATGCCAGTAAAAAGGTAAAGAAAATTTACCTCGCAGCTGACCCCGATCGCGAAGGGGAAGCGATAGCCTGGCATTTGGCCCATGCGCTCGATATGGATGAAACGGAAACTTGCCGCGTCGTATTCAACGAGATTACGAAGGAAGCAGTCAAGGATGCGTTCAAGACACCGCGCAAAATCAATATGGATCTGGTAAATGCTCAGCAAGCACGGCGGATTCTCGACCGGCTCGTCGGCTACAAGATTAGTCCCCTGCTGTGGAAGAAAGTTAAGAAAGGCCTGTCGGCGGGAAGAGTTCAATCGGTGGCCGTCAAAATCATCATGGATCGGGAGAACGAAATTTCCGCATTCACTCCAGAGGAGTATTGGAGCATAACGGCCAAGCTCAAGACGGGAGAGTCTTCTTTTGAAGCGAAGTTTCACAAACTGCATGGAGAGAAGCTCGAGCTGAACAATGAAGAACAAGTAAATGGCATTTTGAAATCAATCGAGGGTGCTGCATTTACGGTTTCAGAAGTGAAAGAGAAAGAGCGACTTCGCCATCCGGCAGCTCCGTTTACGACGAGTTCTCTTCAGCAGGAAGCGGCCCGCAAGCTGAACTTCCGTGCGGCAAAGACGATGTCCGTCGCTCAGCAGCTGTATGAAGGGGTAGATTTGGGCAAAGAGGGAACCGTAGGTCTGATTACTTACATGCGTACGGACTCTACGCGGATTGCCGAGTCTGCGCAAGCTGAGGCGAAGGAATATATAATCGAAAAATACGGCGACAAATACGCACCGGATTCCCCGCGCCAGTATTCGAAGAAAGCAGCTGGCTCCCAGGATGCGCACGAGGCGATTCGTCCTACCTCCGCGCTGCGTGATCCGGAATCCGTAAAATCCTTTATGAGCCGTGATCAATATCGTTTGTATAAACTGGTTTGGGAACGCTTTATGGCCAGCCAGATGTCCTCTGCAGTGCTGGATACGCTTTCCGCAGACATTGCTGCAGGAGACGTTACATTCCGCGCTGTCGGCTCGAAAATCCGCTTTCACGGCTTTATGAAGGTGTATGTGGAAGGGAACGACGATGGAACGACCGATGATGATAAATATTTGCCCCCACTTGTGGTTGGCGACCAGTTGCAAACGGAGGGGATTGAACCGAAGCAGCATTTTACCCAGCCGCCGCCAAGATATACGGAAGCGCGCTTAGTTAAGACACTCGAGGAACTGGGTATTGGACGTCCTAGTACGTACGCGCCTACTTTGGAGACAATCCAGAAGCGCGGGTATGTAGCGATCGAAGACAAGAAGTTCATGCCTACTGAACTCGGGGAGCTAATCATTGAGCAGATGGAACAATTTTTTCCGGAAATTCTGGATGTGGAGTTTACTGCTCATATGGAAGAGGACCTCGATCATGTGGAAGAAGGCGCAGAGGACTGGGTTCGCGTACTGAGCGATTTTTATGAATCATTCGAGAAGCGGCTCGAAGTCGCTGAGGAAGAAATGAAGGAAATCGAAATCGAAGATGAGGTTTCCGACGAAATCTGCGAGAAATGCGGCAAGCCGCTCGTATATAAATTGGGGCGTTTCGGCAAATTCCTCGCTTGCTCCGGGTTTCCGGACTGCCGTAATACGAAGCCAATCGTCAAAGACATTGGCGTAACCTGCCCGAAATGCAAAGAGGGCCATGTCGTGGAACGGCGCAGCAAGAAAGGTAGGGTGTTCTTTGGGTGTGACCGCTATCCGGAATGCGATTTCGTGTCGTGGGACAGACCTTCACCTAAGCCTTGCCCAAAATGCGGAGGGCTGCTCGTTGAGAAGCGCAACAAGCAAGGAGGCAAGCTGCAGTGTACGGCTTGCGATCATGTGGAGCAGATCGAGGAGAATGAAGATACCTCCGATGAATAGACGACAACTAGAGCAGACTTACTGAAACACATTAGGGGGTAAATGAGATTGGAGCAATTAAATAGAGTTACCGTTGTTGGAGCAGGGCTAGCCGGAAGCGAGGCTGCTTGGCAGCTCGCTAAACGAGGCATTCCTGTAAGATTATATGAAATGCGTCCTGTCCAGAAGACGCCGGCTCACCATACCGATAAATTTGCCGAACTGGTCTGCAGCAATTCCTTACGAGCCAATAGCCTGACCAATGCCGTAGGCGTTCTCAAGGAAGAGATGCGCATGCTGGACTCGCTGGTTATCGGCGCAGCAGATCGTAATGCTGTTCCTGCTGGCGGGGCTCTGGCTGTTGACCGGGATGGCTTCTCGGGCGAGATTACTCGCACGCTGCGCGAGCATCCGCTGATTGAGGTTATTAATGAAGAGATACAGGAAATCCCGGCGGACGGAATCGTGATCATCGCGACGGGTCCACTGACTTCTCCGGCGTTATCGGAGCAGATTAAGCGTTTGACCAGCGAGGATTATTTCTACTTCTATGATGCTGCTGCGCCGATCGTGGAGAAGGACTCCATCGACATGAATAAGGTCTATCTGGCTTCGAGATACGATAAGGGAGAAGCTGCCTATTTGAATTGCCCGATGAATGAAGCGGAATTCGATGCGTTCTACGAAGCCCTCATCCATGCAGAAGTTGCTGAATTGAAAGAGTTCGAGAAGGAAATTTATTTCGACGGCTGCATGCCGATCGAAATCATGATGCAAAAGGGCAAGCAGACGGCTTTATTTGGGCCGATGAAGCCGGTAGGACTCGTGAATCCTCATGATGGCAAGCTTCCACACGCGGTCGTTCAGCTGCGTCAGGATAATGCCGCGGGAACACTGTACAATTTAGTAGGATTTCAGACGCATTTGAAATGGGGAGAGCAAAAACGGGTATTCTCGATGATTCCAGGCTTAGAGAATGCAGAATTTGTGCGATACGGCGTCATGCACCGCAATACCTTTATTAATTCGCCTAAGCTTCTTGAGCCGACATATCAGCTGAAGCAGCGGCCAACGTTGTTCTTTGCAGGGCAGATGACCGGTGTAGAGGGATATGTTGAGTCTGCGGCCTCGGGGCTGATTGCAGGGATCAATGCCGCATTGGCAGCAAATGAGCAAGAGGGAATCGTGTTCCCTGAGGATACTACGCTCGGGAGCATGGCTAGATACATCACGACGGCTGATTTCAAGCACTTCCAGCCGATGAATGCCAACTTTGGATTATTTCCTAAGCTGGACACCCGTTATCGCAAAAAAGCGGAGAAGAACGAGGCGCTTGCTCACCGAGCATTGGACAGCTTAAAGGCGTTCATTCATGAAGCCCGGGTTCAAGACTAATTCCAGGAAGTATTGTCCTGTAAGGCGTATCATATAATGATATATGGGGACCCCTAAACAGAGGAGATGGATGGTAATGATTCCTACTTTTCACGCTACGACCATATGTGCCGTCCGCCACAATGGCAAAGGAGCTATTGCTGGCGACGGACAGGTCACGTTCGGCGAAAGCGTCGTGATGAAGCAGACGGCCAAGAAGGTTCGCCGTTTGTACAGGGGCCAGGTTTTGGCCGGATTTGCCGGCTCCGTGGCTGATGCCATTACGCTTTTTGAGAAATTTGAGGCTAAGCTAGAGGAGCATCACGGCAATCTCCAGCGTGCCGCGGTAGAGCTGGCGAAGGATTGGCGTCAGGACCGGGTGCTTCGTAAGTTGGAGGCGCTTATGATCGTTATGGACAAAACCGGTATGCTCCTGATCTCCGGTGGGGGCGAGATCATTGAACCCGATGACGACGTCCTGGCGATCGGCTCAGGCGGCAACTTTGCCTTGTCTGCCGCCCGTGCGTTGAAGCGTCATGCGACCCAATTGGAAGCGAAGGATATAGCTCGTGAATCGCTGCTGGTCGCTTCCGAAATTTGCGTTTACACGAACAGTAATATTATTGTCGAAGAACTTTGATGTGCGCCTGTTTCCGTGCCATGGATCTACGATCTATGCAGGAAACAGGCTGCCCATCGGATTTAATGTCCGGCTAACCGGACTTTTTTTCGTGGCATTGTTAAAAATACCCTTCAAAAGGAGGATACCCATGACAAATTCTCAATTAACGCCAAGACAAATCGTTGCTGAGCTGGATAAGTATATCGTGGGACAGAAGCAAGCGAAGAAATCGGTTGCAGTCGCCTTGCGCAACCGTTACCGCCGCAGTCTTCTCAGCGAGGAGGTGCAGGATGAAATCGTACCTAAGAACATCTTGATGATCGGACCGACGGGTGTCGGGAAGACAGAAATTGCACGGCGGCTTGCGAAGCTGGTTGGGGCGCCTTTTATTAAAGTGGAGGCTACGAAATTTACCGAGGTAGGGTATGTTGGCAGGGACGTAGAATCCATGGTTCGTGATTTGATCGAGACTGCGATTCGCACCGTGAAGCTGGAACGTACCGAGAAAGTAAAAGATAGGGCTGAAGAACTAGCAAATGAACGACTTGTACAAATTCTTGAGCCTTCCAGCCAAAAATCGAAGAGCAGTCGTAATCCGTTTGAAATGCTGTTTGGGAACCAGAATCCTAATGAGGCACCATCGGCAGAAGAGGCTCAGGAAGATAGTTCGCTTGCTGAGCGGCGGCGCCAGGTTCGAGCCAAATTGGCTGCGGGACAAATGGAAGAGGATACGGTTGAGATTGAAGTGGAAGATACGTCTCCGAACATGCTGGATATGTTTGCAGGTCAAGGCAATGACCAGATGGGAATGAATATGCAGGAGATGTTCGGAAACTTCCTTCCGAAGCGTACGAAGAAGCGTAAGCTAACGGTCAAGGAGGCGCGTAAAGTGCTTACACAGGAAGAGGCGGGCAAGCTGATTGACCATGACGACCTCGTCCAGGAAGCGGTTACCCGCGCCGAGCAGTCAGGGATTATTTTTATAGACGAGATTGATAAAGTGGCCAGCCGTAGCGGCGGCGGGTCAGGGCCGGATGTATCCCGTGAGGGAGTGCAGAGGGATATTTTGCCGATCGTTGAAGGCTCGACGGTCATGACCAAATATGGGCCGGTAAAAACCGATTATATTTTGTTTATTGCGGCTGGCGCTTTCCACGTTGCTAAGCCATCGGATCTGATCCCTGAGCTTCAGGGGAGATTCCCGATTCGCGTGGAATTGAATAGTTTATCCCAAGAGGACTTCGTTTCCATTCTTACGGAGCCTAAAAATGCATTGACGAAGCAGTACACCGACCTACTGCGCACGGAAGACATCGAAATAGACTTTTCCGCTGAGGCGATCGCCGAAATCGCGCAAATTGCCGCATCCGTCAATGCCAATACCGAGAATATCGGAGCGAGACGGCTGCATACCATTCTTGAGAAGCTGTTGGAGGATTTATCTTTTGAAGCTCCGGAGCTTACGCTTGAAAGAATGACGATCACCCCGGAATATGTACGGGAGAAACTAGGCGATATTGCCCAGGATCACGATCTCAGCCAATTTATTCTATAACCCCAGACATCTTCCTAACCGCATAAGAAAGCCATTAGAGGCCGTTAGTCCCATGAAAATGGGGCGGCGGCTTTTCTGCTTTTTCCGACAAGCTTAATCAGTATAAGGTCATACCTAAAAATGTCGATTTTTCATAAAAATATTGAAAAATATTCAAAATGTGTATAATTAAACGTTAAAATCTGTAAAGATAGGGCTTTTTTCTTATTGTAATAATGTCGAATCTGCTTGAAACTTAGGATATATGACATTAAGCTATTTTCTGACCAAATAGGACAATAGAAAGACTAATGAAATAGTTTATTGTCGAAAAAAGAGGAATTTGTGATTGAGTGTGGAATATGTTTTGATGTCGAGGTTTAAAATTAGGAAATTTAATCATTTAAGGGGGAAGGAAGATGCAGCTACTAAATGGCGTAGGCTTTCAAAGGCTCGAAAACGCGATTCAGGCTGCCAGTACTAGGCAGCAAGTGATAGCAGATAATATAGCGAACGTGGATACCCCTTATTTTAAGCGTTCGAACGTATCTTTCGAGACCTTATTGCAGAATGAATTGAATGGCGGAATGCCTGCTCTCCGTGGAAATCGGACCGATCATAGGCACTTTGTCATAGGTTCTTCCGGAAACGTACCGGCGCCCAAAATCGTAGTCGATGACAGAACAGCGATGAACAACAACTTGAACAACGTGGACATCGACAGCGAAATGAGTTTGCTTGCGGAAAATAAACTTAGGTACGATACGTACATAGAACAGCTGAATTACCAAATCAAAATGAAGCGCGTGGCAACAGAAGGGAGATAATGAGCTTTGAAAATCAGCAACAGTTTCAATATTAGTTCCTCAGCACTAACAGCACAGCGCCTTCGAATGGATGTTATCTCTTCTAACATTGCCAATGCCAGAACAACGCGCGCCAGCATGGAAAACGGCCAGCCCGTCCCGTACCGACGGAAGACGGTAGTCATGGCCCCGAACAAAACTGATTTTGGAACTATGCTGGATTCGGTAATGGGCCAAAAACCCGTTAGCCAAGGAGTAAAGATTACTCAAATCACAGAAGATCAAACGCCATTCAAGCCGGTATACGACCCGACGCATCCCGACGCTGACGGCGAAGGCTATGTCTACATGCCAAACGTGGATTTAATGAAGGAAATGGTAGACATGATTTCGGCCACGCGGTCCTATGAAGCGAATATCACCGCATTGAACGCCAGTAAAGCTATGATTTCAAAGGCTTTGCAAATCGGTAAGTAATTAGTCAAATAGAAGCAGTCAGGAGTTGGGAAGAGTTGATTCAAAACAATATTAGTCTGAATACGATTCAAAGATTAGAGGCAGTAACAGAACCGATCAAGCCCGTTGTAGCGTCTCCTTCAGAAGCAATTAAAAATTTCAGTTCATATTTGACTGACGCACTGAACGGAGTAGCCGCACAAGAGAACAATGTACAACGACTCAACGAACAGTTTCTCCTAGGTCAAGCTAATGTTGATCAGGTCATGATCGCCTCAGAACAGGCGCTGTTAAGTTTGCAGCTCACTACGCAAGTACGGAACAAAGTGATTGAAGCTTACCAAGAGATTATGCGTACGCAAATTTAATGAAACTAGCAAGCTGTGGATGAGGTGACATTGTGAATGAGAGAATCGCCCAATACCGGGATCGATTGACCGGATATTGGAATAATTTCAGCAGTAAGCAAAAAACGCTATTAATATCGACGATAGCGATCGTTTTATTGGCAGTAATATTATTAACGGTCCAGTTCTCTAAGACGGAATATGAAGTAGCCTTCACGAATTTGGACTCTACCGATGCCGCAGGCATTATGAATCATCTTGATTCAAGCGGTATTCCTTATAAATTAAGCGCGGATGGAACTAGCATTTCCGTGCCTAGTAAGGAATCATCTCGCGTGAAAGTGGATGTAGGCTCGCAAGGGATCGTTAAGAACGGTTCTATCGGTTGGGAAGCTTTTAACGAAAGTTCTTCCCTCATCGGCATGACGGACAATGAATTCAGCGTGAAGTATAGAAGTGCACTCAATGGTGAAGTGGAGCAGTTGCTGAAACGCATGAAGGGTGTACAAGATGCGAAGGTCCTGATTAATTTGCCTGAGGAAAATGTATTTGCTAGTCCGGAAGAGCAGCAGAAGGCATCCGCTTCAATCGTGATCGGCTTCAAACCGGGTTATCGCCCGAATCAGGAAGCGGTGGATGGATATTTCAACCTTGTCAAGACATCCATACCGAACCTGCCGATCGAGAACATTTCCATTTCCTCCAGTGACGACACAGTACTCTTGCCAACGGGGCAAGGAGGGAATCACGGTTCTCTTACGACGGCTGTCCAGGAGAATATGGCTTTACAGAAAAAATTCGAAAGTGATGTAAGCCGAAGCGTAAAACAATTTCTAGCGAAGTTGACCGGGCCTGACAAAATCGAAGTGCTTGTCGCGTCAACCCTTAATTTCGATCAGATTATTGAGAAAAACAACCTCGTTTCCCCTGTTGATACCGAAAACATGCGGGGAATTGAGATCAGTGCGCAAAGAATCCAGAAAAGCTATACCGGTCAAGGTAATCCGGATAGTGGAATTCCTGGCACAGGAACTGAAGACGTACCGGGCTATCCTGCTGCAGGCAGCAATGCCGGAGTAAGCTCCGAAGAATCCTCTTCTACGATTAACTATGAGGTTAACCGAATTACCAAGGATATCGTCGCGAGTCCCTACGTTGTTAAAGATTTAACCATTAATGTAGCAGTTGAACCACCAGCTGGACAAAATTCTTTAGATCAAACGACCCAGGATGCAATTGAGAACATTTTGGCGAATATTGTAAGGTCTTATCTTGCTGATTCAGGTACTACTTATACAGACGCTGAACTACAGAGGAAAGTTGCAGTTTTCTCTCAAACTTTTCATGGTTCGGAAGAAAAAGCTTCCGGATTGGCCTTCTCTAACCCGTGGGTGTGGGGGGGAGCAATCGCTGTTCTGCTAGTCGGGGCAGGGATCGGAGCTCTCGTGTTCCGTCGTCGGAAAAAAGAGGAAGAAGGGGAAGAAGAGCTGCCGCTGCCTTTACCTCCAGAATTCCCGTCGATCAACTTGGATACTATTACGAACGAAAGTCAAGTGCGTAAACAACTCGAAACGCTGGCGAAGAAGAAGCCGGATGAATTTGTTAACCTGCTGCGCACCTGGCTGGCAGACGAGTAGAGGTGAACGTATTGTCAAAAACGATGACTTCTGGTCTTACCGGAAAACAAAAGGCGGCTATTTTGCTGATTACGCTCGGTCCTGAGGTATCGGCACAAATATTTAAGCATTTGCGTGATGATGAGATAGAACAGCTTACACTGGAAATCGCTAACGTCCGCAAAGTGGACAGCGGCGAAAAAGATATGATTATGGCGGAGTTTCACCAGATTTGCCTTGCTCAAGAATATATTTCGCAAGGGGGCATTAATTACGCTAAAGAAATTCTGGAGAAAGCATTGGGTTCCACCAAAGCATTTGAAATCATCAATCGCCTAACAGCAACGCTGCAAGTCAGACCCTTTGATTTTGCCCGTAAAGCGGATCCTAATCAAATATTAAACTTTATCCAGAATGAGAATGCTCAGACGATTGCGCTCGTATTGTCATACCTTCAGTTTGAGCAAGCGGCATCGATTCTCTCTTCCCTGCCGCAGGAGAAGCAGGCGGAAGTGGCCCGGAGGATCGCTATGATGGATAGCACTTCGCCGGAAGTTATTTCCCAAGTGGAACGAGTACTGGAGCAGAAGCTGTCCGCGACCGTGACGCAGGATTACACAAGCGCCGGTGGCATCGAGTCCATCGTTCAAATTTTGAACGGGGTCGATCGCGGTACGGAGCGAACGATCTTGGATTCTCTTGAAATTCAGGATCCTGAGCTTGCAGAAGAGATCAAGAAGCGGATGTTCGTATTTGAAGATATCGTCAATATCGATAACCGTTCGATTCAGCGGATTATTCGCGACATCGAGAATTCCGATTTACAGCTTGCGCTTAAAGTGGCTAGTGAAGAGGTTCGTGAAGCGGTATTCCGCAACATGTCCAAGCGTATGTCGGATACGTTCAAGGAAGAAATGGAATTTATGGGGCCTGTGCGGCTTCGTGACGTGGAGGAAGCTCAAACTCGTATTGTAGCCACGATCCGCAGATTGGAAGAAGCCGGAGAAATCATTATAGCCCGCGGTGGAGGAGATGACATCATTGTCTAATTTGATTAAGGTGTCCCAATATGTACCGGTCGACATTCTCAAACAATTGAATCTGGGGAAAACATACGAATCCCCCCAGGATCAACAATTAGATGATGAAAATCCTCAGGTTCCGATTCAGACGGTTTCCGCTGAAGATTTAGCAGCTGAAGAGGCAAGGCAACAAATGCTTAGCGATGCTAAAGAATTTGCCGAACGGCAAATTCGGGAAGCTTCGGAACAAGCGGAGAATATGCTGGCTGAAGCCAAACTCCAAATAGAGTCGTGGTGGCAGGAGCAAAGAGAGCAGGACGAGCACTTGATTGAGGCCCTCAAGTCGGAGGGATTTAATCAAGGATATGAAGAAGGCAGACAGCAGTCGGAGCAATCGCTTCAAGCAAAAATTGAAGAGATGATGAGCGAGGCAAGTGCTGTGCTGACGCAAGCTTATTTGGAGAAGGAACGGATTGTCCAGGAAGCTGAGCCGTTCGTTGTCGAACTGAGCTGCTCGATTGCTGAAAAAGTAATCGATAAACAATTAGGTCTGGAACCGGACTATGTGCTGGATCTCGTCAAGAGAAGCTTATCGAGAAAAAGAGAGCAGGGCGTGATTACGCTCTGCGTCTCGCCGACTCAGTTTGCTTTTGTTCAGGCAGCAAGAGAAGAGCTCAACCTGGTCGTTGATTCGCAAGCCGAACTTCAGATTTTGCCTGATGCGACAGTACAAGATCGCGGCTGCGTGATTCGTTCCTCTTTCGGAAGTGTCGATGCCAGAATTGATACGCAGCTTGCCGAAATCAAAAAGGAATTGCTGCGGATCTCACTCGATAATGAAGACTACTCGGGGACAAGCTCATGACGAAACTAGATACGACGAAATATGTAGACCATTTGAAGCATATGGACCCGATTCGAATCAACGGGAAAGTGACACAAGTTATTGGACTAATGGTTGAGTCCGAGGGGCCAGATGCGAGCATTGGGGACCTTTGCTATATTTATCCGAGCAAGTCCTCAGAGCCGCTGAGAGCCGAAGTGGTCGGCTTTCGGGATAACAAAGTGCTGCTTATGCCCCTTGGGGAACTGCAGTCGATCGGTCCGGGCTGTGATGTGGTTGGTACAGGCAAGCCGTTAACTGTGCAGGTCGGTTCCGAACTGCTGGGCAAAGTGCTTGACGGACTTGGTGAACCGCTGGATGGCTCAGTTATTCCGGCTCGAATGGGTCACTACTCCACATATAACAAACCGATGAATCCGCTGACCCGGCCTCGTGTCGCCCAGCCGATCAACATCGGTGTTAGAGCCATCGATGGGCTGCTCACGATTGGCAAAGGACAGCGCGTAGGTATTTTCGCCGGATCCGGCGTAGGTAAAAGTACGCTCATGGGTATGATCGCTCGCAACACTTCGGCCGATGTCAATGTCATTGCGCTTATCGGCGAGCGCGGTCGCGAGGTTATGGATTTTATCGAACGTGATCTTGGCCCGGAGGGCTTGGAGCGCTCCGTCGTTATCGTCGCTACCTCCGATCAGCCAGCCTTGATTCGAATGAAGGGAGCTCTGATCGCAACGACGATTGCTGAGTATTTCCGTGATCGAGGCCTAAATGTCATGCTGATGATGGATTCCGTAACTCGCTACGCCATGGCGCTGCGTGAAGTTGGACTCGCCGTAGGCGAGCCGCCAGCAATGAGAGGGTATACTCCCTCGGTATTTGCGGCTTTGCCAAAGTTAATGGAGCGTGCGGGAACGGGACCGACCGGTTCGATAACGGCTTTCTACACCGTGCTTGTCGACGGGGATGATATGAATGAACCTATCGCGGATGCGGTAAGGGGGATTTTGGACGGACATATTGTGCTTAACCGGAATATCGCGAATAAAGGCCATTTCCCGGCGATTGATATTTTGGCAAGCATTAGCCGGGTTATGAAGGATATCGTGCCAGAAGAGCAAAACGAAGCTGCGGAGAATTTAAAAAGACTGCTGTCGGTATACAGAGATTCCGAGGATCTAATTAATATCGGAGCGTATCAACAGGGTTCAAACCATGATATTGACGAAGCTTTGGATTATATCGATAGCATTTGGAGCTTTACCAAACAGAAAGTAAATGAAAAATCCACATTATCTGAAGTGCAGGAACGTTTAATTGCTGAATTTGCGAGGAGATGACGAGTAGAGGATGAAGTTCCGTTACGTCTATCAGAAAGTTGTCGATTTGAAATCCAATCAGAAGACGCAAGCTGAATGGATGTTATCCGCTGCCGTTGGTCATTTGCAGGCGGAGCAGCGTTCCCTTGAATTGCTGGAGGAAGATAAGCTGCGAACGTTCTCGGCAATTCAGTCTGCAATGGAGAATAAAGCATCGATGATCGAACTTCAGGAATTGCAGCGTTACATGGATTATTTGGAGAACTGTATTGAAAGCAAGCAGGGCGATATCCGGCGTGCAGAAGTAAATGTTGAGAAGAAGAAGGCCGTTTTGAACGGTAAAATGCTGGATGAAAAAGTCTGGCTGAAGGCAAAGGAAAAAGCAAAACACAAATTTCAGCACGAAATGCTTCTTCGGGAACAAAACGAACTGGACGAAATAGCTACTGTCCGGTTTGCCATGAAAGCCCGGTAAGGAGTAACACGGGCATCAGTGATGGGTTTGCGAAGGAGGGAATGGAATGGCGCAGGCTGATTTAGAAGAAGATTTGGAATCGGGCGGCGGGTTTGCTAGGTTTTTGTTTTTTGTAACGCCAATTTTATTTACGGTCGTCCTGCTGGCAGTCTTACTGACGTTGTTCAATATGAACTTCCGGGCAACGATGATTGAAATAGGCAACAAAATACCGATTGTGCGGAATTTTGTGCCGGAACCAGAGGGTGTCGAGGCAGCAGGGGATACCGAGGAAGACAAAGCAAAAAAACAGACCGAGAGCACAGAAGCGACGGTTAAGGAATTGAAGGATCAAGTTGCTCAAAAAGATGCGGAAATAGACGCTGCAAACCGTCAGGCTACGGAGCAGGAGGATAAGGTGAAGCAGCTTCAGGCTCAGTTGGATGCCGCTTTAACGGAAGTGATCGAGAAGGAAGAAACCGCTAAAGACGAGGCTTACCAAAAAGAAGTCAAGAAGCTGTCTCAACTCTACGCGCAGATGAGTCCAAGCAAGGCAGCAGCCATTTTAGAGAAATTAACTACTGAAGAATCGCTGCAAATGCTCAGCTTAATGAGTAATGAGAGCAAAGTGGCCATTCTTGAAAAAATGGATCCTGTCAAGGCGGCGGATATTTCTATCCTGCTGAAGGATGCAAAGCCTGCCGATGACATGGCGATTGCTGCGTTGCAGTCCAGGCTGAAAAAGGATGCCGAGTCTGCCGCCGCTCAAGCGGCAGCTTCCGCGGCAGGGCTAGATGATAAGCAATTAGGCCAAACCTTTGCGGGAATGTCGGCAGACGCAGCTTCTAAACTGATCATCCAGACGCACAAAATCAGTCCGGATAAGGCGTTGAAAATTTTGAATGCCGTAGACGATGGAACTCGCTCCAAAATTTTGGCTGCCATGACGAAAGAAGATCAAGAGCTTACGGCCAAAATTTTGAATAAACTTGTGAGTAAATAGGTGAAGTTAGACTGGATATTGGAGAAAGGAGGTGAATATACAATGAGTCAATTTGTATCTAACTTATCCGCAGGAAATGCTGCTGGTGCAGTATTGGCTTCTGCGAGTGG
Organism: Paenibacillus sp. YSY-4.3; assembly: GCF_054767475.1. NCBI lineage: Bacteria > Bacillati > Bacillota > Bacilli > Caryophanales > Paenibacillaceae > Paenibacillus > Paenibacillus sp. YSY-4.3. The sequence goes on from NZ_BAABMC010000001.1 coordinate 1,048,974, forward strand.
CAAAGCGGGCAGCAGCCAGGCTGCTGGCAAAACATTTGACCAAACTTTAGTTGCGATGCTGTTTGGAAATGCTGCATCAGTTGAAGGCGGAACTCCTTTGCAGTCTTTAGGATTATTAGGATTGGTAAATTCGGACGAGCAAGAGGCGGCTGACGCCGAGCTTCTAAATCTGCAAGCAGCGATCGATGGATTGTTGGGGCAGTTGAACGAGCTGGACCAGGCCATGGAGGAGGATCCTTCTTTACTGTCCGTTCTTCAGGCATGGCTTCAAGGAGTTCAGATGATCGCTCAGTCTGTAAACGGCGATGCTGCAAGCGAAAATGGAGCTGAAGCCGCTCAGATTTCGGTTCTAGCCCAGCATCCTGAGACGATGCGCTTTGCAATACAAGATGCATTGGTACAGTTGATGAACACTTCCGAGAAGCTGAATGCAGCCAGTACTTCCGCGCTGCCATCCAGGCAATTGCTAGAAGTGCTGCAGCAAATCCTTGGTGCGCGTCAAGCTGCAAGCCTGACACTTAATCAACCGAGCGGAGGAAATGCAACGAATACCGATTGGGCATCTGCTCTGGAGAACAGCATCCAAACTATCGTTAAAAATGCTTCAAGCCAGGCGGCCGGAAATGGATCGAACCAGCAGTCCGCTGATTCGCATCAATCCCATACGATTATTGCAAGTCATGCAACTCAAAACGTTGGTAAAGGAAGCTTAGTTCAAGTTGTAGGCGCAGTTGAAAATACTGGCGCGGTTGAAGCTGCTGATGATCCAGGAAATGGACTCCATACTGGGAATATCGTGACAGCAGGGCAACTCGCGATGCGAGACGGACTTGCAGCTCCTATTAAACCAGCCGCACCTGCAGTCCCTGTAGAACAGTTTGGCAAAGAAATGGGAGCATTTCTAGTCAATAAGTTCGAAGTCGTTAAACTTCAAGGTATGTCACAGGCCAGAATTTCTCTTTATCCGGAGCATCTAGGCCAAGTTGATGTGAGAATCACCGTACAAAACGGACAGTTAATTGCACAATTCGTTACAGAGCATGCCTTTGCAAGGGAATCTCTTGAGAGCCAGATGGCACAGTTAAGATTGGCGCTTCAAGCACAAGGGCTGCAAGTAAGCAAACTAGAAGTGACGCAAAACTCTTCGTTGTCGTCCCATATGTACCAGGATGGACGCCAGCAAAGCAGCGATTCGCAGCAGCAGCAAAACAACAAACGCCGTGAAGTTCGCGAAGAAGATCTGTTAGCTTTGGGGGATTTGAACGACGAATGGAATGATTGGATTTCCGAAGTGAGAGCTCGGGAAGAGAATTATGGAAGTTCCTTTGTCGCCAGAGTTTAATGGAAAGGAGGAAAAGTCGTGTCTAATTTCCCAAATGTCTCTTGGCCGGGCTATTCAGCACAGAACGTTACAGTAAAAAGCCAAGAAGACAACCAAACGCTGGGCAAAGACCAGTTCCTGAAGATACTTATTACTCAGTTGCAAAATCAAGATCCGATGCAGCCGCTTCAGGATAAGGAATTCATTGCTCAGATGGCTACGTTCACGTCGGTTGAGCAATTAATGAATATTTCCAAGCAGCTTGATGTCATGAACCAATCGTTAGGATCGGTATCGGGACTCATTGGCAAGCGGGTATCCTGGATCGAAACGGAATATACCGGCGAATATGATATCCGGACGGGTCAAACCTCTGCTACCTCGAGCGGCACCGGAATCGTCGAGGGAATCGTTATTCGCGAAAATGTCCAGTATGCCAAAGTAGGAAATAAGGAAATTAAGCTGTCGGATATTTTGCAAATTGATGAGGCGCCGACTGGCGAGAATATTGCCGGAGGTTCATCGGATACAGAGGTATCTGCACCTTCAGAAAACGAGAACAGCTCTTTAGATGGAGCTGATACACCATGAATGAATCCATCCGTATAGGCAGTCTGTATCCCGGACGAATTCAGCCGAATTCGCTAGCTCAGGCCAAAAATCCGGGGGCGGCTAGGCCGCAGAATGCTACGTTTGAGGAGATGCTGCAGAACAGGTTGCTTCATTTTAGCAACCATGCGGTTAAGCGCCTCGAACAGCGGGGAATTCAATTGCAACCAGAGCAGCTGCATCAGATTGAATCAGCTATCGATAACGCTGCGGCAAAAGGAGCCAAAGATTCGCTTATTTTATTAAAAGATATGGCTTTGATCGTAAACGTCCATAATCGGACTGTCGTCACAGCAATGGACGGGAATAGCATGAAGGACAATGTCTTCACGCAAATCGACAGTGCCATAATTATTTCTTAACTGGCTGGCCCGGAAACGGAAAGCCAACAAGTCACCGATCGACTGAAGTGGCTTAAGCAAAGACAAGGAGGAATTGAGTAAATGTTAAGATCGATGTATTCGGGCGTATCTGGAATGCGCGGATTTCAAACTAAACTTGACGTCATCGGCAACAATATCGCTAACGTTAATACGGTAGGATTTAAGGCGGGCCGGGTCATGTTTAAGGACATTATGAGCCAGACGATTTCCGGCGTTACCGCTCCAACAGATGACGGAATGGGCGGCGTTAATGCGAAGCAAATCGGACTTGGTGTATCAATTGGTTCCATCGATACGCTACATATGGCCGGGAGTGCTATGACGACGAACAATCCGCTGGACTTGCGGATCGATGGGGATGGCTTCTTCATGGTCACCCTATCTGAGGATCAGGAAGTACCGTTCTTGACCAGAGCAGGGGATTTCCATTTGGATGCTGCCCGTCAGCTGGTAACTTCCGACGGATTGCGCGTTTGGAGTGCAGATGGCGCTCCGCTTGAGCCGCTGGATGAAGAGGTCGTAGCTTTCACGATTGCGCAAGATGGTACGATCATGATGAAGTTGGCTAACGGCGATATTGAAGCAGGTGAGGCGATTGGGGTGGCTCGTGTGGTTAACCCTGAGGGCTTGGAGAAAATTGGCGGGAACTTGTACCGTCTGAGCCCGAACGCTAACATCGACGAACTGGAGCCAACGACAGGAAACAACGCTGAATTAGGAACTGGTGCGATCATTTCTGGACAGCTTGAAATGTCCAACGTTGATTTAACTGGCGAATTTACGGAAATGATCGTCGCGCAACGCGGATTCCAAGCGAACTCCCGAATCATCACGACTTCCGATGAAATACTGCAAGAAGTAGTAAACTTGAAGCGTTAATTCGCTAAATAGCGGGGGAAGGCATCCTCTTCCTCCGCCTCATTATTAAAATACGGGTCCGGAATGGAGGGTTTACATGATATCTGTAACACGTTTGAATGGAACACAAGCATGGCTGAATGCCATTATGATCGAGACAGTGGAGGAAACCCCTGATACATACGTAACCCTCGTTACGGGCAAACGTATGATCGTGCTGGAGAAGGCCGCCGACATTATTGCGAAGGTGAATGAGTACTACACTGAGATCGGTATCCATGCAGCAACCATTAAAGTGCAACATACGGAGGAATAGTCATGAAAAAAATGGCGCCTTGGCTCATTACGATGTTACTCGCAATCACATTAATCGTAATGGCAGCTTTTCTGCTGGTGAATCAAATGACTAAGCCTACTTCAGGCAATGAAGTCAACACAGCAGTACAAAATGTAGGCCAGCCTGCACAGCTATCAGCGGATGAGCTGGTGAAAGTTACATCGTCAATGGACGGAATCAAAACGAATTTGTCGGATCCGAGTTATGTAGTAGTCATGAACTTCGCTTTCCAATTGGATCGGGAATCGTCCAAGGAATCCTTTGACAAAATTAAAGATTTCAAAATCAAGCCGATTATCATCAAAACGCTTGCCGATACGAAGCCAGAAGACTTGATTGGCGCAAAGGGTAAAGATAACTTGAGTACGAAATTGTTGAATTTGATCAATACATCGCTGCCTGAAGGGAAATTGATTCAAATCGATATTACGGAATTCATTATGCAGGCAATTTAGATCAATATCGATCGATTAAATCCTTGAAGGGGGTGAGATGTTTGGTAGATGTATTATCGCAGAACGAAATCGATGCACTGCTCGCCGCGTTGTCTTCTGGTGAAATGGATGCAGAGGAACTGAAAAAGGAAGAAACGCAGAAGAAAATCCGAGCCTATGATTTTAAACGGGCGGTGAGATTTTCCAAGGATCATATTCGTAGCTTAACCCGGATCCACGAGAATTTTGCGAGATTTCTTACTACCTATTTCTCAGCGCAGCTTCGTACATTTGTCCAAATCAACGTCGTTCAAGTCGAGCAGCTGCCTTATGATGAATTTATACGTTCCATACCGAAAATGACGATTCTTAACATATTTGAAGCAGAGCCATTGGAAGGAAGAATGGTGCTCGAAGTCCATCCAAACGTCGCATTTGCTATGTTGGATAGACTGCTTGGCGGGATTGGAATTGCTCCGTCCAAAATCGGGTCTTTGACTGAAATTGAGACGATCATTATGGAGCGGATTTTTAGCCGAGCTTTTGAAAGCCTGCAGGAAGCTTGGAAAACCGTCATTGACATTAGTCCGCGAATGGAAGGATTGGAGACGAATCCTCAGTTTATGCAAATCGTTTCGCCCAACGAGACGATTGCACTCATTTCGCTGAGCACTAAAATCGGTGACACGACGGGGATGATCAACTTATGTATTCCGCATGTTGTCATCGAGCCGATCATGCCGAAACTTTCGGTTCATCATTGGTTCGTATCCCAGAAGAAGTCTCGCGCTCCCGAAGAGTATGATGCTCTTCGCAACCGCGTTAACAAAGCCAAACTGCCGATCGTTGCTGAACTTGGTGAGTCACAACTTACGATTCAAGAGTTCTTAGGACTATCTGTCGGGGATGTAATATCCCTAAACAAGCCTGTTCACGATGGACTCGCCATAAGAGTCGGCGACAGACTGAAATACGTCGGCAGTCCGGGTACGCTTAAAGACCGTGTCGCCGTTCAAATTGACGAAATTGTCAGCGAAGGAGTTGAGGAACTTGACGAGTAAAGATTATTTGTCCCAAGAGGAAATTGACGCTCTGCTAAAGCAGGCAAATAACGACGATTCGCCGTCCGAACCGACGGTAGATGATTACTTGACACCGCTCGAGCAAGATGCTTTGGGCGAAATCGGCAACATTACTTTTGGCAGTGCTGCTACAGCATTATCAACTTTGCTTAGCAAAAAAGTAGATATTACGACTCCAAAAGTTTCTATTATAACGCGTTCACAATTCGAAACGGAGTTTCCAAAGCCGCATGTAGCGATTCATGTCCAATATGTGGACGGGTTCGAAGGGATTAATTCGCTGATCATTAAGACAAAGGACGCTCAAGTCATTGCAGATCTTATGCTTGGCGGAGAGGGAAATCCGGCTGAAGAAGAATTGAACGAAATTCACATCAGTGCCGTTCAAGAAGCGATGAATCAAATGATGGGTTCCTCGGCGACGTCGATGTCGACGATCTTTAATCGGTTCGTTAATATTTCGCCGCCAGGCGTAGATATTCTGAACATGTCGAATGGAACCGGGGTGGGAAGTCTACCTCCCGATGAGACACTCATTAAAATATCATTCAGGCTTACTATCGGAGATTTGATTGATTCGACGATCATGCAGCTTCTTACGGTCAAGTTCTCGAAGGAAATGGTAGACAGCCTGATTAACGGTGCAGTTACAGAGTCAACCACCAGGGAGAGTGCCGCAGCGTCAGCACCAGCGCCGTCGCCAGCATCCGCACCGCCTACAGCACCAGCGGGCATGCCTGCATCCTTTGATGAGACGCCTGCCTATGCACAGCCGCCGGCACAGGTACAGCATCCAACGGCACCTGCTGCACAGCAGCCGCCGATGATGCCTCCGATGCAGGATCAGGGATATTATCCGCCTCCGCAAGGACAGCCGTACAACGAGCCACAGCATTTCGGCGGAATGCAAGGGCGCAACTTAAATGTACAGCCGGTGCAATTCGCAAATTTTGGGGCTCCTGCCTACGGACAGATGGATGACAACAATTTAAATTTACTGATGGACATACCCCTTAAAGTCACCGTAGAATTAGGAAGGACCCAGAAGCAAATTAAGGATATTTTAGAATTGTCTCAGGGCTCAATCATCGAGCTGGACAAGCTTGCCGGTGAACCGGTAGATATTCTTGTGAACAATAAACTGATTGCCAAAGGCGAAGTTGTCGTCATTGATGAGAACTTTGGTGTTCGCGTGACGGATATTGTCAGCCAATGGGACCGAATTCAAAAATTACAATAGTAGAAGTTTAGGGAGGATTTTAAATCAATGGCAAACCGAATTCTAATCGTAGACGATGCTGCTTTTATGAGAATGATGATCCGCGACATTTTGACGAAAAACGGATTCGAGGTTGTAGGGGAAGCACAGGACGGCGCACAGGCTGTCGAGAAGTTTAAGGAGCTTAATCCAGACCTTGTTACAATGGACATCACGATGCCTGAAATGGACGGCATTGCCGCGCTCAAGGAAATCAAACAACTAGATCCGAATGCCAAGGTCATTATGTGCTCGGCTATGGGCCAACAGGCGATGGTCATCGACGCGATTCAAGCCGGTGCCAAAGACTTCATCGTTAAGCCGTTCCAATCCGACCGGGTTATTGAAGCAATCAATAAGACTTTAGGTATATAGGATAGAGAGCGATGAACTCGAATCAGCCGGATTACCCGCCGATTGGCAGCGACATTAATATATGGGGTAACTTGCTAACGGTTATCTTTGTGCTGGCTCTCATTATTGTTTTAATCGTATTATTGATTCGTTTTCTTGGTAAAAGAAACCGGTACTTGTCCCAAAGCCGATCGATCCGCATTTTGGGGGCCGTCGGTCTGGGACCAAATAAATCCTTGCAGGTTATTGAAATCGGGGGAAATGTCTACCTCGTCGGAGTTGGCGAAGACATTTCCTTGGTCGATAAAATAAACGATCCAGAAGAAGTAGCCTTATTACACCAGGCATTTGCGGAAGAGGGAGCAGAATTCCCCGGACTAGCTTCCGTTATTGGAAGTTTTGTCTCTCGTTTTCGCAAACCTTCTCCAGAGGAGGAGGAGTTGGACGAGACGAAGTTCCATGAAGTGTTTCAGTCACAGCTAAGAAAGATGCCTACCCGGAAACAACAAGTGGAGGAGCTCCTTCAGGACAAGGAAGAACAATCTACAGATCGGTTGAGGAATTCATGAAGAAAAAGGTCTTAATTGTAGGATTAATGCTAGCGTTATGCAGTTGGCTGACGGTGTCGGCCGCTTCTGCCGCGCCAGTGAACCCGATACCGGATATCGGAATACAAATAGGGAATTCGGATGGGCTGCCAGGTACAAGCTCACTTTCGATTATTTTGCTCATCACGGTACTAAGCATCGCCCCTGCGATCCTTGTCCTCATGACGAGCTTTACGAGAATCGTAATTGTACTTGGATTCGTGCGGAACTCTTTGGGGACGCAGCAAATGCCCCCCAACCAGGTTCTGATTGGATTGGCGCTATTTCTTACTCTATTCGTCATGAGCCCGACATTGTCTACGATTAATGAGGTAGCTTTGCAGCCTTATATCAAAGGTGAACTGACACAAACGGAAGCTTTGGATAAAGCGGCAGTACCGATGAAGAAATTTATGTACTCGCATACGCGTCCCAAAGATCTCCAGTTATTTATGAGTTACACTAAAACGGCGAAGCCGGCTAGTTACGAGGAGTTGCCGATTTCCGTGTTGGTGCCAGCTTATGCGATAAGCGAGCTCAAAACGGCATTTCAAATGGGTTTCATGATATTCATTCCGTTTCTTATTATCGATATCGTCGTAGCGAGCGTGCTGATGGCGATGGGGATGATGATGCTGCCTCCGGTAATGATCTCGCTGCCGTTCAAAATTTTGCTTTTTGTTCTAGTTGACGGCTGGTATCTCGTTGTGAAGTCATTGCTGGTTAGCTTTAGTCCTTAGCCGGAATGCGGGGTGGCTTTTTGTTCCGAATTCCGGCGAAGATCCGGGTAGAATACATCAAACATAGGGGGAAGACGGAATGAATACGGATTTTATAGTCGGGTTGGCCGGACAAGCGGTTTATACCGTGCTAAAGGTGAGTGCGCCAATGCTTGGCATTGGATTGGCGGTCGGGCTGATTGTGAGTATATTCCAGGCAACGACACAAATCCAGGAACAGACGCTTGCATTCGTTCCTAAAATTATCGCCGTCTTACTCGCCCTGTTATTGTTTGGACCATGGATTTTGACGACTATGGTTGATTTCACTTACGGTATTTTAAACAATCTTTCTAATTATATCGGTTAGGCGAAAAGGATTATGGAGATTTTAGTGCAAGGAATTTCAGTTTTTTTGCTTGTTTTTTGTCGAATGACAGCCTTTTTTGTCGTAGCTCCGATATTTTCATCACGTGGCGTTCCTAATTTATATAAAGTTGGCTTGTCGGCAGTGATTGCTTTGTTGATTGTCATTATTCAAGGCTTTAATCAGGTGATTCCGACCGATCTCAACTATATATTATTGGTTTTTCGCGAGCTGCTGATCGGACTGCTGATGGGGTATGTGGCACAATTGCTATTTACGGTTGTACAGATGGCAGGATCCTTTATCGACATACAAATGGGATTTGGCATCGTGAACGTAATTGATCCGATGACCGGGGCTTCGGCACCTGTACTGGGTAATTTTAAGTACATTATAGCCACCTTGTTATTTCTGTCGATGAATGGTCATCATTACTTGCTAGATGCCGTCATTCGCAGCTATAACTGGATGCCCTTATCCAATGAACTGTTTCAGAAAATATACAATGGAAATATTTCTGAATTTTTAGTCAGAACCTTTAGTCAAGCGTTCTTATTATCGTTTCAATTAGCAGCACCGCTGGTTGCTGCTCTGTTTGTAACCGATGTAGCGCTTGGATTCTTAGCACGGACGGCTCCCCAATTTAACATCTTTGTAATCGGGATACCGCTCAAAATTATGGTAGGACTAGCGATGCTCCTGTTGCTTATCCCCAGCTTGATTTACGCGTTCGAGAATCTGTTTCAGGTATTGTTTAAATCGCTGCATAATTTGTTCGGTACGATCGGGCAAAGACCGACGTAGGATAGGGGGATCGTTATGTCGTTCCGGTACGCACTGGATCTGCAGTTGTTTGCCGGTGAGAAAACAGAGAAGGCCACGCCCAAAAAACGGCAGGACGCCCGGAAGAAAGGCCAGGTTGCCAAAAGTCAGGATTTATCAGGTTCAGTCGTATTGTTATCCGGATTTTTGTGTCTGCTCATATTTGGGGGATATATGAAGGAAAGGTTGATTCTCCTTTTTTCCGATGTATATTTTCACCGGTTGAATATGGACGTAACGAAAGAAAACGTCATGACGATGTTTGGAGACTTTGCCGTTCAAATTCTATTGCTGCTGGCGCCTCTTCTGTTGATCGTCGTCGTCATGGCTGCCGTGGCTAACTACATGCAGGTCGGTTTTCTCCTTACAGGGGAACCATTAAAAATGCAGTTGAAGAAGTTGGATCCTATTCAAGGGTTCAAAAGAATTTTCTCGATGCGTTCGTTAGTCGAATTTCTAAAGTCCGTTCTCAAGCTTACCGTTATTGGCTTTTTGGTCTATACGACGATATGGGGGGAACGGGGCAATATTGCTTCATTAGGGCATGTTACGATCGAAGATGCATTTCACTTCACTTCGAAGCTGACGATGAACCTAGGATTAAAGATTGGCGCAGCTTTATTTGTACTAGCGGTACTAGATTATTTGTACCAAAAGTATGATCACGAGAAAAATTTAAGAATGTCGAAGCAGGACATCAAAGATGAGTATAAGAAAATGGAAGGCGATCCGCTAATCAAGGGTAAAATACGTGAAAGACAGCGCCGTATGGCGCTTCAGCGTATGATGCAAGAAGTTCCTAAAGCGGATGTTATTATTACGAACCCGACCCATTTTGCGGTTGCCTTGAAATATGAGGGCTCGGAAATGGATGCTCCACAAATCGTTGCTAAGGGTCAAGACTACGTTGCCCTTCGCATTCGAGAAATCGCTAAGGAACACGGCGTTATTATTATGGAAAACAAGCCGCTGGCTCGTGCATTGTTCCAAAGAGCGGAAATCGGAGATGCGATTCCTGCGGATTTGTTTCAAGCCGTAGCCGAAGTGCTGGCTTACGTATATAGAATGAAAGGTAAGAGTAAATAATGGACGGGATCGGAGGCGGAGCCATGAAGAAGGCTAAAGATTTATTTATACTAATAGGAATTATCGGCATCGTTCTACTAATGATTCTTCCGATCCCAACTTGGCTGCTGGATATTCTTCTCATTATCAACATATCGGTCGCGCTTATGATTCTGCTAGTCGCCATGAATACGAAAGAGGCTTTGCAGTTCTCTATCTTTCCGGCGATGCTGCTCATAACCACGTTGTTCCGGCTCGCGCTGAACGTTTCGACAACGAAGCTGATTTTGGGACAAGCGAAGGCTGGGGACGTAGTTGCGACATTTGGATCGTGGGTGTCTCAGGGCCAACCTGTCGTCGGCTTTATAGTGTTCCTTATACTAGTTGTTGTGCAGTTCATCGTAATTACCAAAGGTTCGGAACGCGTAGCTGAAGTAGCGGCGCGTTTCACCTTGGATGCGATGCCCGGCAAACAGATGAGTATCGACGCAGACCTAAATGCGGGCTTGATAAACGAGCAGCAGGCTAGGGATCGCCGTCGCAAGATCGAAAGAGAGTCGGATTTCTACGGAGCTATGGACGGGGCGAGTAAGTTCGTCAAAGGTGACGCCATTGCTAGCATTATCATTCTCCTCATAAATCTAATCGGCGGTTTTATCATCGGAATGTCGATTCATGGAATGCCCTTTGGCGAGGCGCTTTCCACTTATTCATTGCTTACGATCGGGGACGGTTTGGTCAGCCAGATCCCGGCGCTGCTCATTTCTACGGCTGCAGGTCTGATCGTTACACGGGCGTCGTCCGAAGGTAATCTGGCAGAGGATATTACCAGCCAGCTGTTCTCTTATCCGAAGCTGGTTTATATTGTTGCCGGAACGATCGCGATGCTAGGACTATTTACTCCGATTGGGCCGCTGACGACTTTGCCTTTTGCTGGAATGTTAACCTTTGCGGCATACCGGATGCAGAAGAATCTGGATCGCCGTCAAATCGAACAGGAGCAGGAAGAGGAGGAGCAGGAAATCGAAGAGGTACGCAGTCCGGAGAGTGTAATCAATTTGCTGCAAGTTGATCCGATCGAATTTGAATTCGGATATGGATTGATTCCGCTTGCTGATACCGGACAAGGCGGGGATTTGTTAGACAGGATCATCATGATTCGGCGGCAGTGTGCCCTGGAAATGGGGCTGGTAGTACCCGTTATTCGCATTCGTGACAATATTCAACTAAAACCGAATGAATATGTCATCAAAATAAAAGGAAATATCGTTGGTCGTGGTGAATTATTACTTAATCACTATTTGGCTATGAGTCCTGGGGTGGAAGATGAATCGATTACAGGCATAGAGACCCAGGAACCGGCCTTTGGATTACCGGCGCTTTGGATTGATGAATCTACCAAAGACCGGGCAGAGTTATCAGGCTATACAGTGGTAGATCCGCCATCCGTCGTTGCTACACATTTGACGGAAATGATCAAGAAGCATGCGCATGAGCTTATTGGCAGACAAGAGACGAAGGCACTTGTCGATAATCTTAGAGAGAATTACGCCGTGCTTGTCGATGAGTTGATTCCTTCGGTTCTCACCATCGGAGATGTACAAAAAGTACTAGCGAAGCTGCTGCGGGAGAAAATATCCATCCGCGATATGGTAACAATCTTTGAATCGTTAGCCGACTACGGAACCTATACGAAGGATCCTGACGTATTGACCGAATATGTGCGGCAGGCGTTGTCTAGACAAATTACGCAGCAGTATACGCAGCAAGGCGAGACGATGAGGGTCATTACTGTGGGTCCAAATCTCGAGAAGAAAATTGCTGAGAGCGTGCAGCAGACCGAACAGGGCAGTTATTTAGCTCTCGACCCGGCATCTACTCAAACGGTCTACCAGAAACTGACGGAGCAAATCAACCGGCTTATTCAATCCGGACAGCAGCCGATCGTCCTTACGTCACCGACGATCCGCATGTACTTGCGGCAGGTGATTGAACGGACGATGCAGGACATACCGGTACTGTCTTATAGCGAACTTGAGCCGAATGTCGAAATTCAGAGTGTCGGAGTGGTGAACTTATGAGAGTAAAAAGGTATATCGTCGACACTATGCCTGATGCGATGCAGAAAATTCGCGATGAACTTGGCAAGGATGCCGTCATATTAAGCACGAAAGAGCTGAAAATCGGCGGATTTCTGGGAATGTTCCAGAAGAGAAAAATCGAGGTCATTGCCGCATCAGAAAGCAAGGAAGCTACTGCGCCGAAAGGGAAACCCTCTCGGCACGTCGCTCCTTCACCTGCCTTCCCGCCGATTGCGCCCCAGGCCGTACCGGAGGCTTACCGTAAATCCACGGTAATGATGTCGCAAGGGACAGGCGCTTCTCAGCCTGTGGCTGCAGCAGAAGACGAGAAGCTCCAATCTGAGGAGAACCGTTTGTCGGCGGCCGTAATTGCTGCCGCTAAAGAGGAAGACCCTCTTTCGCAAGAAGAACGCGCACGCTTATCATCGCATAAGACAAGTGCCGGCGGAGCCAATCCGGCAAGCACAGTTGGACTAGAGAACTCTGTTCCTACGCCATCAAGCAATTCAAAGGAAGATCGACTGTTCATAGAAATCGAACAGATGAAAATGTTGATGGCTAAGCTTGCCCGTTTTCAAGAAGGTCTGCCTGAGCTCCCGGAGCCGCTGAGTCAAGTTAAGGAACGGCTCGCGGAGCAGGAGGTCAACGCGGAACTTGTTGATTTATGGATGGATGATGCCTTCAAAACGTGGGAAAACGACGGGAAGACGATGAGTGACGATGAATTGCTCTCCTTGGTAAGGTCAAGTGCGGAAATATTCATGAAGGACCGCATTGGCGAAGGGATCCAAGACGGAACTAAAGTTGTTTATATCGTAGGACCGACGGGGGTCGGCAAAACGACGACCATCGCTAAGCTCGCAGCGGATCAAATTTTTCGCCTTCGCAAGAAGGTAGGGTTTATTACGGCGGATACGTACCGTATATCGGCGATCGAGCAGCTGCGTACTTACGCATCGATTCTAAACGTTCCGCTTGAGGTGGTTCAATCGCCAGGCGATGTGCAAAGAGCCATGCAGCGATTGCAGCATTGTGATTTGATCCTCATGGATACGGCCGGTAGGAACTACCTTAACGAGCTGTATGTCGCAGAGCTGCACAGCCTGCTAAGCCCCTCGGAGCATAGCGAAACTTACCTGGTCCTTAGCTTAACCTCTAAAAGTCGAGATATGATGAAAATTACCGAGCATTTTAGCAAATACGGCATCCAGAAGGTGATATTTACGAAGCTAGACGAAACGCAAAGCATGGGACCAATCTACAATTTGCTGCATGAGTATCCCATGCAGGTGTCATATGTAACAAACGGTCAGAATGTCCCCGATGATTTGCTGCCTGCGAATAACGAGCTGTTCACGAATATGCTCCTTGGAGCACAAGGATCATGAACGACCAGGCGCAAGCTCTTAGACGGCTTGTATCGAAGCTGGAAGGCTCGTATGACAGGCTGGCGCCAAGAACAAATCCAGCTCGGATTTTAACGGTAAGCAGCGGCAAAGGCGGCGTCGGCAAGTCCAATTTCACCTTGAATTTCGCTTTGGCCCTCAAAACTCTCGGCCGAAAGGTGCTAATCTTCGATGCGGATATCGGGATGGCGAATATCGATGTGCTGATGGGTGTCAGGACAAGGTACAATCTGTATCATCTCTTAAAAGGCGAGAGGAATTTGGAGGAGATCATCGAGCTTGGAACAAATGGTCTGCCCTTTATTGCGGGCGGCTCGGGAATGGCGGACCTGTTTACTTTATCGGAATCCGACTTGAACTACTTTACATCTCAAATTGAAGAGATTTCGGAAAAGATGGATTATATCATCTTCGATACTGGTGCAGGCCTGTCCAAAGAAACCGTTAAATTCATTACGGCAGCGGATGAGTGCATCGTAGTGACGACGCCGGAGCCGACGTCGATAACAGACGCCTATGCATTAATCAAAGTCGTTCACGGCATGGAGCAGGGAGTACCATTCCGGCTTGTCGTTAACCGAGTTGCAGGTCAACAAGAGGCAAAGCAGGTGACCGATAAGTTGTCGCTGGTAGCCAAGCGCTTTCTCGATATGGAAATCGCCATGCTTGGACATATTCATGACGATCCGCATGTCATGCAAGCGGTCAAGAAACAAATCCCATTTTCAACCGCATTTCCTAGCTGTGTAGCTGCGCGTGATATTCAACGCTTAGCGATGAGATTTTTGGAAGTTCCGCAGATGGGGCAAAAGGATACCTTGACAGGAATCAAAGGATTTATGCACAAATGGCTTAAACGCACAAAATGATTCTGTATTAGGGAACAGGGGTGGGACTATGCCTTACCGGATTATGGTGGTTGATGATTCGGCATTTATGAGAAAGATCGTGTCGGACTTAATTGAGCAGGATCCGGAATTCCAAGTGATCGGCACTGCTCGGAATGGACGAGAGGCCATTCAACAAATTGCCCAACTCTCGCCGGATTTGGTCACTATGGATGTGGAAATGCCGGAGCTCAATGGGCTGGATGCTTTAAAGATCATTATGGATCGTCAGCCGCTTCCCGTAATTATGCTCTCGGGAATTAACGAGCAAGGCATGCGTGAGACAATTATGGCGCTTGAGCTCGGCGCGTTCGATTTCATTCGAAAACCCTCTGCTTCAACGAGCTCCCATGATATCAGACAGGTGAAGCTCGAGCTCCATGAACAGATTCGCACAGCAATGCTGATGAAGGAACGCAAAGCTGCACGGGAGTCGGGGCTGCATATGCAAGCTGAATCGCCTCTTCGGCCAGATATGACGGCCAAGACAACGCGTACTGCAGATGTTGAGGCAAGACAAGCGTTGACTAAGCCCAAACCAGAAGGTAGGACGGTCATCCGTGGAACGGAGCAAAATGCTCCGGTTTCTGCCAAAGGGCAGATCTCCAAATTGGGAGGCGCTAAGCCTGAGCAGGATGCCTTGAGCGGGTCAAGAATCGACCGCGATCGGACCCGGCGGGCAAACAACGAACAGGCAAATAAGCCGGTCAAGGCAAACAGGACTGATCCGGAAGCTGTGTCAAGAAGCAGTCCAGCAATTCGGGGCAAGAGTACGGAGAATCATTTGACTAAGCCGGTACAGGTAACGCCGCCTAAGGATGAAACAGGCGCTAAATCTCCTGTACAACAGCATGCCAAGACTGATTTTACGGATATCGTAGCGATCGGCACATCAACTGGCGGACCGAAGGCTTTAAAAGCTGTGCTGGAGAAAATACCTCGGAACTTTCCGGCGCCGATCGTGATTGTGCAGCATATGCCGCCGAACTTTACCAAATCGCTAGCACAGCGTTTGAACAGCTTGAGCTCGCTTCGTGTCGTTGAGGCCGAGGAAGGAATGAAGCTGCTTCCCGGCACCGCATATATAGCGCCTGGCGGGTTTCATATGAATGTCGTCTACGGATCAGACGGATATAAGATTACCCTGAACAGCCAAGAGCAGCGAAATGGCCACCGGCCATCTGTTGAGGTATTGTACGAATCATTGCTTCCGCTTAACTCCTTGAAAAGGCACATCGTGCTGCTGACAGGAATGGGCAGCGACGGTGCGAGAGCGATGAAGAGACTGTACGAGGCTGGGGTAACCTCGACGATCGCTGAGAGCGAGGAGACATGCGTCGTTTACGGCATGCCGCGGTCCGCGATTGAACTTCGTTGTGTAAGCCATGTTTTACCGTTACAAGAAATAGGTCCTAAGCTCGTACAAGTAGTGAAATAAGGAATCTCTTAGAGGAGGTGCCTCACCATGGACATGAATCAGTATTTATCCATGTTTATCGATGAGTCCAACGATCATTTGCAATCATTAAACGAAAATATGCTAGAACTGGAAAAAGCGCCAGACGACATCGGAATCGTACAAATCATTTTCCGCTCTGCACATACCCTGAAAGGGATGGCTGCTACGATGGGTTTCGAGGATTTATCCTCGCTAACGCATCAAATGGAGAACGTCCTGGATCTGGTGCGCAATGAAAAATTGAAAATGCAGGATTATATTTTTGATACCTTGTTCAAAAGTCTAGATGCTCTGCAAATGATGGTTCAGGATATTACACAGGGCGGCGATGGCAAAGCTGATGTTCAATCTATCGTAGCTTCGCTTCAAGCGATCGTTCGCGGTGAGGTTCCTGGGGGAACGGATAGCAGCGCTTCCTCGCAGGCATCTCCTGCTGCCGCGACGGCTAGCACTGGCATTCAACTAGATGAGTTCCAACACTCCGTTCTGGAGCAATCGATCTCGGAAGGCCATAAAGTGCTGTACATCGAGGTTGCAATCCGCGAAGACTGCCAATTAAAAGCCGTTCGTGCTTATTTAGTGTTCGACCTGCTTGAGCGCTATGGCGAAGTCGTTAAATCCCAACCTTCGGTACAAGAGATCGAGCAAGAGAAATTTGAACGCAGCTTCTCGCTGTATTACATAACGCAAAAGGATGCAGCTGAGCTGCAGGGCATGATCCTCAATCTTTCGGAGATTGAATCGGCACAAGTGATGCCGCTTGATCATGAGACATTGAACCAGATTTCCTTAGGGGTTCAGGAAGCAGCAGTTGCAGAAACCGCTGAAGCACCAGCCGCCGCAGCCGCGCCAGCACCGGTCGATGCGAAGCCGGAGGCTCCGCAAACGGCTACCAAGCCGGAAGCAAAGGCAGGTGCCAGAGCAAATGGGGGAGCAGCTCCTTCCCGTACGATCCGGGTTGATATCGAACGTTTGGATGTGCTGATGAACTTGCTCAGCGAATTGCTGATCGACCGCTCTAGACTGGAGCAGCTTTCCCAGGAAATTAAGCGCGCCGATTTGACCGAAACAGTCGAGCACATGAGCCGTGTGGGCAGCGATCTGCAAAATATTGTTCTCAAGCTGCGCATGGTTCCGATTGACACAGTGTTCAGCCGTTTTCCGCGGATGGTTCGGGACGTTGCCAAATCGCTGGATAAGAAAATCGATCTTGTAATTATTGGCGCTGAAACCGAGTTGGATCGGACAGTCATCGACGAAATAGGTGATCCTCTCGTTCACTTATTGAGAAACGCAGTGGATCATGGGGTAGAATCTACCGCACAGCGGATCGCTGCAGGCAAGCCGGAGACAGGAACTGTTCAGCTCCGCGCCTTCCATAGCGGCAACCATGTGTTCATCGAAATCGAGGATGACGGCGGCGGTATTGACCGCGACAAAATTTTGAGCAAAGCGCTGAAGAACGGAGTCGTTACGCAGAGCGAGGCTGCTGCTATGTCGGATGAGCAGGTGTACATGCTGCTGTTCGCTGCAGGCTTCAGTACGGCTGACGTTATCTCGGACATTTCCGGACGCGGCGTCGGACTTGACGTTGTACGATCGAAGATCGAATCGCTTAGCGGCGTCGTGTCCGTGAACTCGACCCTGGGCAAAGGAACGAAGTTCTCGGTACAGCTTCCGCTTACGCTGTCTATTATTTCCGCGATGCTGATCAAGGTTGGCTCCGAGAAATACGCAATACCCCTTTCATCGATTGTGGAAACGGGAATCATTCAACGCGATCAGATTCGCAAAGTGCATGGCTATACGATGGTACCATACCGGGATGCACATATTCCTTTAATGTCTTTGGCCAATCTGTTCGAGGTTGCTGATTTCGATGAGGCTGCGGAAGAAGAAACGGAAATCGTCGTCATCCGTAAGGGTGAACGTTTAGCGGCATTGACCGTTGAAGATTTCATTGGCCAAAGCGAAATCGTCATTAAGAACTTGGGCAAATATTTGCCTCCGGTGCAGGGCGTTGCTGGGGCGACGATTCTAGGTGATGGACAAGTAGCTCTGATTGTAGACCCTAACGCATTCATTAAATAAAGGCTTTGCCATAACCATTAAGGAGGATGTTCCATGGGAGAGGAATTGAAAGTCATCGTATTTAAACTGGGTGAGGAAGAATACGGCATTGAGGTAGACAAGGTTCAGACGATTGAGCGTATGATGCCGATTACTCGCGTGCCGAAGACGTACTCGTTCGTTAAGGGAGTCATTAACTTACGCGGTGTGGTCATTCCTGTCATTGATTTGCGTGGGCGTTTTGGCCTTCCGGAATCCGAATACACCGATCAGACCCGAATCATTATTGTCGCGGTTAATGAGATGGAGGTTGGCTTCATCGTGGATTCGGCGAACGATGTTATGGATCTGAACAGCGATGTGATCGATTCCCCGCCGGATGTCGTTGGAGGAATAAAAGCGAAATATTTGCATGGTGTCGCTCGCATTTCCGAGGAGCGTCTCCTGGTCATGCTGAACTTGTCTGAGGTGCTAAATCGCTCTGAAATTATTCAATTGGAAAGTTTAGAGGATTAAAATAGTGGATCTGTTTAAGGGCTTTGCAGATTTAAAAATGGATGTGTTAAAGGAAGTCGGGAATATCGGCGCGGGAAATGCCGCCACCGCATTATCCAGACTTCTTGACAAACCTATAGATATGGCCGTTCCCAAAGTTCAAATGCTGCCCTTTGAGGCGGTGGCCGAAAAGGTTGGAGGAGCGGAGAGCATCGTTCTAGCCATCTTTTTGAGAGTTGAGGGGGACGCTCCTGGCAATCTGTTCTTTATCCTCAGTCCGGAAGCGGCGAAGAAGTTGCTTCATCGTCTTGCTGGAATTCAAGTAGAAAGCGAGGAGGAGTTTTCCGAGATGGAATGGTCAGCCCTCTCGGAAATCGGCAATATTTTAGCCGGCTCCTATCTGTCCTCGCTAGCCGATTTCACATCGCTGGCCATGACGCCGACCGTTCCCGCGCTGGCGATAGATATGGCTGGAGCGATACTTAGCTACGGGCTGCTGCAGTTCGGCGAAATGGGTGATTCCGCATTGTTGATTGATACGACATTCATCGAGGACCAGCAAGAAGTGGAGGGACAATTCTTCCTCATCCCGGATCCTGAATCTTTCGATAAAATATTTACTGCCTTAGGAGTACCGATGAATGATGATTGAGGAGCAGCGAATCGTAAAGGTCGGCATGGCAGATCTCAATATTATCCAGCAAACAGGGCTTATTCGGACGACTGGACTTGGCTCTTGCGTAGGACTTACTTTATATGATCCGGTTGCAAAAACGGCTGGCCTTGCACATGTTATGCTTCCGACATCGACCATTGCCCGCGAGGGTGCGCTCAACATTGCCAAGTATGCGGATACTGCCGTACCAGCATTGTTGGAACAATTGCTTTCGAGTGGAGCAAATAAAAGCCGGATCGTAGCCAAAATGGCGGGCGGATCTCAGATGTTCACCTTTGCGGGAACCGGGGACTCGCTTCGAATCGGTCCGAGAAATGTGGAATCATGCAAAGAGAAGCTGTCGGAGCTAGGCATCCCGTTGTTAGCTGAGGACACGGGGGGCAATTACGGAAGAACTATCGAACTCGATTGTGAAACGGGTATATTATTTATACGCAGTGTACAAAAGGGTATAAAGGAATTGTAGCCATGGCAGGAAAACTTAAATATTACACGTTGTTTGGAATATTTGGATTTTTGATTACATTTGCAGTCTCATCTAGCAGCAACTTGTTTTCGACAAGCCTCATTCGGGGACTCATCGCATTTGTAGTTTGGTTTGGGCTATCTTATGCGGCCAATTGGATGATCGGTTTCATGAAAGAGATGTCTCCTGTATCAACGAACGAGGATCTAATTGCGCCTCACGATGACGAGGGTAAGGGTGGACAGCTTGATTTGACGACACCGGATGAAACGGATGAATTGAACGAATTGCTAAAGCAGCCACCGGGAAGTCAGACAGGAAATAACGATTTTACACCGTTAAACCCGCCAAGACTGGTTAAGACACCTGATGACAAAGATCCTGAAGAGCTGGCTAAAGTTGTTCGTCACCTGACAGAAAACTAAGGAGGGTGAAGGCAATTGGACGAGCGGAAGACATCCACTTTGAACTACGCCGATGTGTGGGAGCGATGGAAAGAACATGGAGATATTGAGGCCAAAAAGGAGCTTATCGAGAAGCATTTGCACATTGTCGATTATGTTTCGGGACGTCTAGCAGTTGGCCTTCCCAAAAATGTCTCTAAAGACGACTTATCCAGTAACGGCGTAATGGGGTTGATAGACGCTGTGGAAAAATTCGATTATAAAAGAGGCTTGCAATTTGAGACCTATGCCTCATGGAGAGTAAGAGGGGCGATTCTTGACGGTCTAAGGCAAGGGGATTGGGTACCTCGATCCGTTCGGGAAAAAGCCAAGAAAATTGAAGAGGGATATCAGCATCTGGAGCAGCAATATCTTCGTTCCGTGACGGATGTTGAGATGAGCGAATATTTGAATGTAAGTGAAAGGGAATTTCAAAGTATGCTGCAGGAAGTTGCCGTCATGACACTGTGTTCATTGGAAGATCCGATCCGAGAGGAAGAATCCGAGACGCGGCTGACTTTGTTGATCGATGAGAAAGCCAAGAACCCTGATTATAAGGTTAGGGAGTTTTTCCTTAGGGATTCTTTAGCCAAAGGAATTGAAAAACTCACGGAGAAGGAACGGACCGTTGTTTCCCTACTATATTACGAAGACTTGTCATTGAGTGAAATTGCGGAGGTGATGTCTCTTTCCCCGTCACGAATTTCTCAACTCCATTCCAAAGCCATTCTTAGGCTTCGCGGAAGCTTGGAGAAGCAGAAAGACTTGTTGATGCTGGAAGATTAAAGAGTACAATTGGTGTATAAGCAGTAATTGATGAAAGGAGGAACGACTTATGGAATACATGAATGATCTTGGCCAAATATTGAGTGTGACAACAAATGACGATAAAACGGTTGCCTACCTGCAATTTTTGAAGAAAGATGAGGAGTTTACTTGCACTCCGGATGTTTTACAGCATTTTTTACGGGGGGAAGGTATCAAATTCGGCATTCAGGAGGATATTGTGGCCAGATTTGCCATGAATGCAAGGGAATACTTTTTTAGCAAGACACCGATTGCCATTGGGATCGAACCAGTACAAGGGAAGGACGGCTCGATCCGCTACGCTGTACCGATTGATGGAGAAGATCAGCAGCATCGGCCGGCGGAGAGTGATGACGGTACGGTGGATTTTAAGGATGTTACTCGTCTGAATAACGTTCGGAAGGGACAAATCATTGCTGAACTGGTTCCACCTGTACCCGGTCGTCCCGGTACAGCGGTTACCGGTGAGTCGATCCCTTGCAAAGAAGGGAAGGAAGCACGCTTTAAGGTGGGCAAGAACGTCGTTCTTAATCCGGAGCAAACGGCGATGTACGCTGCAATCGACGGATTAGTTACGCGGACCGATAAAGGCAAGCTGAACGTATTTCCAGTCTACGAAGTCAATGGCGATGTGGATTACAGCATTGGCAATATCGATTTCGTAGGCACGGTTGTTATTCGCGGCAACGTTCTGACCGGATTCCGGGTTTGCGCCTCCGGAGATATTCGCGTCATCGGTGGAGTAGAAGGAGCGGAGTTGATCGCGGAAGGCTCCATCGAAATCACGGGCGGCATTATCGGTTATAACAAAGGACTTGTTAAAGCGGGGCAACAGGTAAAAAGCTCATTCATTCAAGATGGCAATGTAACGGCTGGTGAAGACGTCATCGTGACACAGAGCATTATGCACTCCAATGTCCGTGCTGGAAGGGATGTCATCTGCAGCGGCACAAAGGGCCTGATTATCGGAGGCAACATTCAGGCAGGAGAACGGGTCACGGCAAGAGTCATCGGCAATCCGATGTCTACGGCCACGTCGATTGAGGTGGGGGTTCTACCGGAGCTGCGCAATGAGCTGCTGGATTTGCGTCAACAGCTTAAGGATCAAATGGCAAATGTCGACAAGACCGAGAAAGCGCTTACTCTATTAGATCAATTAGCTTCCATGGGCAAGCTTACGCCGGATAAGGTGGCGATGAGATCCAAGCTTAACATGACCAAAAAATCGAGTATGCAGGAGCTTGACGAGATCAAAGAGCGTATGCTGGATATCGAGAAAGCTTTGGAGGAAACGGGCAACGCGCGGGTAGATGTTCTGAAGATGATCTACGGCGGCTCCAAAATCGTCATTGGCAGATACACCAAATATATTAAAGAACCTATTTCTAGAATGTCTTTCTATTATACTGAAGGAGACATTTCCATGTCTGCTTACGTCTAATCCATGCAATTGTCCTAAAACGGCGCGAGGTGATTGTCATGAATATGAAATCCGTGGAAATGCAAATAGCTCTTCCCCGTACTAGTGACGCAGGGCGCATTCAGCAGGATCAACAGCAAAGACCGCTTATCGACCAGAATATACTTGCCGGGCAGAACATAAAGGCGAGCGAGCTTGAACGTGGGAAGAGTCAGGCCATGGAGCAAAGCGCGCGCAACAAGACGGTGAAACGGGACGGAGATGCGGCTTCAGACCAGGAGAAGGAACAACGGGATGCCGAAGAGAAGCAGGAGGAGCGAGACAAGGAAAAGGCTGCAGAGCATCCTTTCAAGGGACGGCATATCGACCTGTCGCTCTAATCTGTAAGACGCCTAGATCATTACACACAGCAAAAAGGTGAGGATAACATTGTCATTTGGAGAACCATGGTTTTATATTGTGATACTCGGGGGTGCCTCTATACTATATGCATTTATTCTACCCGGGCGGAAACCCTTAAGCGGTATGAACGAGGCCGCCATCGATGTGGAGGCCACCCTTGAACAGTATATGGCGGACATTGAGAAAGAAAATGAGGAACTGATCGATTTGGTTGCGGGGATGAAGCAAGAGCTGGCATCCAAGCAAATGTCGCAGCAGGAGTCGATCGCGGAGCTGCGACAACGCCTTCTCGAGACGGAACAATTGAATCGGCAGCTTGAAACCCGATTGGGAGCCCTGGAGACTTCGGCTACCTTTACCGGACTACCGGCGACAGAGTCCTTGCCTGCTCCTTTGATCAGCGAATCATTCCCTCAAGTGACCGTATCTCAATTGGACAATGCGAGTCTTTCCTCAGACCCAGGCGGTTTTGGAACGACTGAGGGCTTGGGAGCGCCCGCCCTTGAAGCTGCTGATGAGCTGGAGCCGGAGGAGCCGGCAGTTGAGGATTCACTGCGGAGCAGATATCCCGAGCTATTTGACTTGTATGCTAAAGGCAAATCCATTGACATGATCGCGAAAGCTATCGGTATCCAGCGAGGTGAGGTTCAGCTTATTTTGCAATTGGCTAACAGGGAGGACGCTTAATGTTTAGAAACCGCAACTTCATGTTAGGACTTGGAATTGGACTGATCGTCGGTGCTTTTTTATTGCAAATAATGAACATCGGACAAGGACAGCAGAGTAAGCCCGTTACGGTCGAGCAAATTCAGCAAGCTGCCGAGAAACTTCGTTTGAAGGTTGTGAGCGAGGATGAACGGCTGCTGACGGAAGAGGAATGGAAGGCCGAAATGGAGAAAAAGGCTGAGGAAGAGGCTGCTGCACAAGAGCCGGCCCAGCCAAAGCAGCCTGAAACTCCAGACAAGCCGGCAGTGCCGCAGGAACCGCAGTCGGACGGAGGAGGTGCTTCTGGAAGCTCAACAACCAGCAAATCAGAAGCTACCGTCCCGACGGCTCCGGAACAGCCTGAGACCAAGGCTCCGGCAAAGGCTGAGTCCGGATCGGTCAATACACCTGAACCAGTAACGGTAAAGTACAAAATCGCTTATGGAGACAGTTTGACCGCGGTTGCAGACGGCTTGCAGAAAGCCGGAGTAATTTCAAGCAGCGAAGCATTTATTAAGGAAGCATCGAAACGCGGCATCAATACAAAAATCAGAACCGGTACGTACTCGTTTCAAATCGGCGAGAAATACAGTTCGATCATTACGAAAATTACCGCTAAGCCATCTATGAAATAGGATGGTTTTCCTGTTTTAAGGTATAAAAGAACTTCGGTTGCATCCCTGTGTCCTTTATGGTATATTAATTGACGGTGTTATAACGCACGCAGGTTGATTTTGCCAAGGGTGCTTGCCAGAATATGGGGAGTCTTGGTTAAAGATGAAACTTGCGGAGGAAGCATCAAACAAAAACCAATCCTAGGAGGTGCGTGGAGATGGCAGTCATTTCCATGAAACAACTGCTTGAAGCAGGGGTACACTTCGGACACCAGACACGTCGCTGGAACCCGAAAATGGACCGTTATATCTTCACTGAAAGAAACGGTATTTACATCATCGACCTGCAAAAAACGGTCAAGAAAGTTGAAGAAGCATACAACTTTGTAAAGAGCATTGCTGAAGAGAATGGTACGATTCTGTTCGTAGGTACTAAGAAGCAAGCTCAAGATTCCGTTAAAGAAGAAGCTGAGCGCGCTGGTCAATTTTATATTAACCAACGCTGGCTTGGTGGAACTCTGACCAACTTCCAAACGATTCAAAAACGTATCGATCGTTTGAAACAATTGGAGACTTGGGAAGAGGATGGCACTTTCGAAGTGCTTCCGAAGAAAGAAGTTATCATTCTTCGTAAAGAAAAAGATCGCCTGGAGAAGTTCCTTGGCGGTATCAAGAACATGAAGGGTCTGCCAAGCGCGCTGTTCGTCATCGATCCTCGCAAAGAGCGTATCGCTGTTGCGGAAGCACGCAAATTGGGTATTCCAATCGTAGGTATCGTTGATACGAACTGCGATCCAGACGAAATCGACTATGTCATCCCAGGTAACGACGACGCGATCCGCGCGGTTAAATTGTTGACTGGTAAAATGGCAGATGCCGTTATCGAAGCGAACCAAGGGGAGCAAACAACGGCTTAATGTTGTGCTTCCGTTATAAGTAGTGAATTAAATGAAAAGGGTGGTTGGTAGGTGTCAAACCTCTCACTGCCCTTTTTTTAAAGGATAAATCTCTGGTAATTTTCACAGATTAGGTCCTATAATTGATTATGGAGGGAATTAAAATGGCAGTTGATGCAAAAGCGGTAAAAGAACTACGTGAAAAAACAGGTGCAGGAATGCTCGATTGCAAAAAAGCGCTTGAAGAAGTAAACGGTGATATCGAGAAAGCAATCGAATTCCTTCGTGAGAAAGGTCTGGCTGCATCTGCGAAAAAAGCTGGACGTATTGCTACTGAAGGTATCGTAGAATCTTACATCCATGCGAACGGAAAAATCGGCGTTCTAGTTGAAATTAACTGTGAAACGGATTTTGTTGCTCTTACGGATCAATTTAAAGAATTCGTTCGCGACATTGCAATCCATATCGCTGCGTCCAGCCCTCGTTACGTGCGTCGCGAAGAAGTTCCACAAGATGAAATTGAGAAGGAAAAGGAAATCCTTAAAGCTCAAGCCCTTAACGAAGGAAAACCTGAAAAAATCGTTGAGAAAATGGTTGAAGGACGTATTTCCAAATACTTCGAAGAGTACTGCTTGCTGGAGCAATCCTTCGTTAAAGACCCTGACAAAACAATTTCCACACTGCTTAACGAGAAAATCGCTACAATCGGTGAGAACATCTCGATCCGTCGTTTCGTTCGTTATGAGCTGGGCGAAGGTCTGGAGAAAAAAGTGGATAACTTCGTAGAAGAAGTTATGTCCCAAGTGAATCAATAAGCGTATTATTAAATAATAGTTATAGAGAGATGGAACACGGCGTGTTCCTTCTTTTTTAACCAAACGCCCTTAATTGTGTGAGCCTGGGAAGAGCTTCGTTTCGTTCAGCCGCTCTTTTCAGGCAACCTCTAAGAGGGTTCATCTAAAGTGGAGGGTATACAATTGGAGCAGCCAGTTTTTAAACGTATTGTATTGAAGGTAAGTGGGGAGTCGCTAGCCGGTCAAAACGGATATGGGATCGATGCGGAGACGATTTCGTCGATTGCCCAGCAGGTGAAAGAAGTGGTTGAACTGGGCGTGCAGGTCGCCATCGTATGCGGCGGCGGCAACATATGGCGCGGTATTGCGGGCAGTGCGAAGGGCATTGACCGTGCTACGGCGGACTATATGGGGATGCTTGCGACCGTCATGAATTCGCTCGCTTTGCAGGATGCATTGGAACAAATCGACGTGCCTACACGTGTTCAGACTTCGATCGCTATGCAGCAAATCGCCGAGCCTTACATACGGCGCCGTGCGATTCGGCATTTGGAGAAAGGCCGCGTCGTTATTTTTGCGGCTGGTACAGGCAACCCGTTCTTCTCTACGGATACGACAGCAGCATTGCGTGCCGCTGAAATTGAAGCCGAAGTGATCCTGATGGCTAAGAATAAAGTGGACGGCGTATATTCTGCGGATCCGTTTGTGGATCCGACAGCCGAAAAATATGAAATACTTACCTACATGGAAGTGCTCAGCAAAAATCTGGGCGTCATGGATTCCACGGCATCATCGCTATGTATGGACAACGACATTCCGCTTAT
Source organism: Paenibacillus sp. YSY-4.3 (assembly GCF_054767475.1). Classification (NCBI taxonomy): domain Bacteria; kingdom Bacillati; phylum Bacillota; class Bacilli; order Caryophanales; family Paenibacillaceae; genus Paenibacillus; species Paenibacillus sp. YSY-4.3. The sequence goes on from NZ_BAABMC010000001.1 coordinate 1,075,615, forward strand.
CGTGTTTGCGATTACGGAACAAGGCAATATTAAACGTGTAGTCCTCGGTGAGAAAATCGGAACGACTGTGAAAGGAAGTGTAGATTAATGCCGCAATCGATTAAGAATAACGCTGAAGAGCGTATGGATAAAGCGATTCAGGCCTTAAAAAGAGATTTGGCCACGTTGCGTGCAGGTAGAGCGAATCCTTCGCTGCTTGATCGCATTCAAGTGGATTATTACGGAACTCCGACGCCGGTTAATCAGTTGGCGAACGTTAATACGCCGGATTCCCGTACGTTGATGATTCAACCCTGGGATAAATCATCGCTGGCAGAAATTGAGCGCGCGATCCAGAAGTCCGATCTGGGACTTACGCCGGCTAACGACGGCTCGATGATCCGTTTGTCGATTCCGCCGTTAACGGAAGAGCGTCGTGTGGATTTAGTCAAAATGACGAAGAAATTCGGTGAAGAAGCGAAAGTTGCCATCCGCAACATCCGTCGCGACGCGAATGATGATATCAAGAAGCTTGAAAAAACGGAGATTTCGGAGGACGAATCCCGCCGCCATCAAGAGGATATCCAGAAGTCGACGGATAAATTTATCGCGGAAGTCGACAAAGTGCTCGCCGCGAAAGAAAAAGAGATTATGGAAGTTTAAGAGACGAAAAGCGGCCCCTCCTTTTACGGTGGGGTTTGTCTCTTTTTCATCACCGGCTGGAGGAAGAGGAATGATCAAGTTATTTCAATCCTTGTGGAAAAATAGGGGGGGACGTTCTGCTGAGGCGCTGCCGGCGGACAACATTCCAGAGCACGTTGCCATCATCATGGACGGGAACGGACGTTGGGCCCGCAATAAAGGGCTGCCGCGAATTGTCGGACATCGCAACGGAATGAAGGCTGTGAAGCGGGTAACGATTGCGGCGGATGAGCTGGGAATCCGGGTTTTGACCTTATATGCGTTCTCCACGGAAAATTGGAAGCGTCCGAAGGATGAAGTGGATTTTCTGATGTCGCTGCCGCAGGAGTTTCTGGCACTGGAGCTTGAGGAGCTGATCGAGAAGAACGTTCAGGTCCGGATGATGGGCCATACGGACAATCTTCCCCGGCACACGATGGAAGCGATGGAGGAAGCGGTCTCCCGAACGAAGAGCAATACTGGCCTCATTTTGAATTTTGCCCTCAATTATGGCAGCCGTCGCGAGATGACGGAGAGCATGAAGGAGATCGCACGCAATGTTCAAGCTGGACAGTTGTCCCCGGAGGACATTACGGAAGAAATGATCAATTCCAATTTGTTATCGCACGGATTGAGCGACCCAGATTTGCTCATTCGCACGGGCGGTGAACTCCGGCTGAGCAATTTCATGCTCTGGCAGGCAGCTTATAGTGAACTTTGGTTTACGGATTTATATTGGCCAGAATTCGGCCGCGAGCAGTTGGTAGAAGCGGTCGCCGAATATCAGCGGCGTACACGTCGCTATGGTGGGTTATCATAGCAGGATAGAAGGTGTAGAAGGTTGAAAACACGTTTAATTACAGGACTGATTGCCGGCGTCTTTTTTTTAGGCATGTGCCTGATCGGCGGGCTTGGATATCAGATGCTCATCATGGCGATGGCTTTGGTTGGCTATTATGAGTTCGTCCGGATGATCAAATTACCGCCGTTCAGAGGCGCTGCAATTCTCGGTTATTTATGCATACTCTATATGACGTTCCCTTGGAGTCTGCTGGGCCTGAGCATGCCGCTGGAGGTTTTGCCTGCCCTGTGGTTAATGATGTTCCTATTCCTGGCCATTACGGTGTTTACCAAAAATGATTTTCCAATTAGCGAGGCTGCTATCTTGTTTCTTGGAACTGCCTATGTTGGCATCGGATTTTCATCCATCGCGATGACGCGGATCACGCCGGATGGACATGGGGTCTTCTGGACATTCCTGATGCTGGCTGCGATCTGGAGCAGTGATGCAGGGGCCTATTTCACGGGAAAAAGGTTCGGCAAGAATAAATTGTGGCCTGCAATTAGCCCGAATAAAACCGTGGAGGGTGCGATCGGCGGCATTGTGCTGGCTGTGGTTGCGGCGGTATTATTCTCCCTTTTCTCTGGCGGGCTTCTATCGATTGGACGAGCTCTATTGCTTGGCGTGTCAGCCGCTGTCGTGGGACAACTCGGTGATTTAATCCAATCCGCGTACAAACGCGTTTACGGGATTAAAGATACAGGCAAGCTTCTGCCGGGTCATGGCGGCATTCTTGACCGCTGCGACAGTTGGGTTGTAGTATTTCCGTTCGTACATATTCTGATGCTGCTTCCTTACTACTAGAGTCTGTCCTGTAAGGTTATGGCCTCTCTTTGTGGGCCAGCGGATAAGTCATTAAATCAGGTGAGGTATGTTATGAGAAAAATAGCTGTGATTGGTTCCACGGGATCGATTGGAACGCAAACGCTGGATGTTGTAAGACAGCATCCTGATCAATTTGTCGTTGAAGGTTTGGCTGCGGGTTCGAATTTGGATCTATTCGTTCAGCAGGTCAACGCTTTTCGCCCGAAAAAGGCTTCCATCGGAAATAAGCAGCTTGCGGAGCAAGTGGCTCCGCTTCTTCCGGCTGAGGTCGAACTCTATTACGGCGAGGAAGGCCTGGTCGAAGTGGCTGCAGGCACTGATGCGGACTTTGTACTTAGTGCCATTGTAGGCAGTGCGGGTCTTCCGCCAACCTTGGCTGCTATTGCCGAAGGGAAAACGATCGGTCTGGCCAATAAGGAAACGCTTGTGACGGCAGGGCATATCGTTACGGAACTCGCTAAGCAGAAGGGAGTTGCACTGCTTCCCGTAGACAGCGAGCACTCCGCTATTTTCCAGTGTTTAAACGGTGAGAGCACAGATGATGTCGAGCAAATTACACTGACGGCATCGGGAGGCTCGTTCCGGCATTTAACGCGGGAGCAGCTTGAAAATGTGACGCTGGAGGACGCATTGAAGCATCCGAACTGGTCGATGGGAGCCAAACTAACGATCGATTCGGCCACGATGGTCAACAAAGGATTGGAAGTCATTGAGGCGCATTGGCTCTTCGGTCTTCCTTACGATAAAATCAATGTGCTTTTGCATCCCGAGAGCATTATCCACTCTTTCGTTGAATATCGTGACGGAAGCGTGATTGCCCAGCTAGGCACACCGGATATGCGCGTCCCGATTCAATACGCAATGACTTATCCGGCAAGATTTTCTTCTGCATCCAAGCGCTTGTCGCTAGCAGATGTCGGCAAGCTTCATTTTCAGGAAATGGACTATGAGCGATTCCCCTGTTTAAGACTTGCCTTCGAATGTGGTAAAATAGGTGGGACGGCGACGACGGTGTTCAATGCAGCCAATGAGGCTGCGGTCGCCCGTTTTATGAAACGGGAAATTCCATTTCTGCAGATTGAAACGATTATTGAAACAGTACTCTCCAGGCATACACCTCAAAAACAAGCCGATCTTGAAACGATTCAAGCTGCGGATCGGTGGGCTAGAGAGATGGCCGCATCATTGTAATCATCCCGACCGCTGGGCAAAAAAGTTTCCACATTGGTATTCTCTTGTGCCTGATCGGAGAATAATGATAATCTAAATGAATTGGACGATCTGTGGCCAAAAGGAGGATGCTTTCGATTGGAATTACTGAGGATTATATTTTTGACAGTACTCATGTTCTTCGTCATCGTTACGGTTCATGAGTGGGGACATTACTATTTTGCCAAACGGGCTGGGATATTGGTACGTGAATTCGCGATTGGCTTCGGGCCAAAATTGTTTTCTTACCGCAGGAAAGAGACCCAGTTTACCCTTCGATTGCTGCCGTTTGGCGGATATGCGAGAATGGCGGGAGAAGATCCGGAACTCATACAGATCCAAACCGGACAAACTGTCGCCCTTCGCTTAGAAGAGCAAGAGGTTCGCAAAATTTACTTGGACCGTCTGGATAACCGTAAGAACGTCATTCGCGGCGAAGTCATCGAGATTGATTTGGAAGACCGGCTCGTTATCGTACTGGACGTAGATGGAGAAATTCTCAACTATAAAGTACATCCTCAGGCGATGATGGTGGCTAAAGGCAAAGAGACGCAAATCGCTCCTCGCGATCGGCAGTTCGCTAGTAAAACGGTTGGTCAGCGTGCACTATCCATTTTTGCTGGCCCGCTGATGAACTTCATTTTGGCCTTTGTCCTCTTCGCCCTTCATACGCAAATGGCGGGAATTCCTCTTGACAAGCCCGATCATTTGGAAATCGGCGAGGTCATGGACAAAATGCCTGCTTCAGAGGCTGGACTGCAGCGAGGCGACATTATCGAGACGATTAACGGGGTGCCTGTAGGCACGGACGCTGAGAAAATGATCGAGACGATCGCTGCTTCCAAGGACGTACCGATGGAATGGACGGTTCGGCGAGGAGATCAAGTGCTGCCGCTAACGGTTACGCCGCGTACTATGGAGAATCAGGAGGGCGGCAAAGTAGGAACCACGATCGTAACATATTTCGAGATGCGAAAGGCTAGTTTTGGAGAGACGTTTACGGTCGCGGGCAAAGATATGGTGAATACAACCAAAATGATCTTTATCGGCTTCCAGCAGTTGATTCAGAAGTTTTCAATGGATGACCTGGGTGGGCCGGTACGAACCTTCGAGGTGACAGGGCAAATCGCGAAGCAAGGCATCGTGAAGCTGACTTACTGGGCGGCAATACTGAGCTTGTATCTGGGCATTTTTAATTTGCTCCCGATCCCGGCTCTAGACGGCAGCCGACTCATCTTCCTCGGCGTTGAAGCGATCCGCGGGAAGCCAGTTGATCCGAACCGCGAGGGAATGGTTCACTTTATTGGCTTTGCCATGTTGTTCCTGCTTATGATTGCTGTAACCTATAATGATATTTTGCGATTAATTAACGGATAATATTGTGTTTATTACGGGAGGACTAGGTTGGATATGGCTAATGAGGAGAAACAATTCGTAACTGAAATTACACCGCAAAGCGAGGATTTCTCGCGCTGGTACATCGACGTCATCAAGAAGGCGGATCTGATGGATTACTCGCCGGTACGCGGATGCATCGTCTTTAAGCCGGACGGTTACGAAATTTGGGAGCACATCCAAGAAGAATTGGATAGACGATTCAAAGAAACGGGACATCGCAACGCATATTTTCCTCTCTTTATTCCGGAGAGCTTCTTTCAGAAGGAGAAGGAGCATGTCGAGGGATTTAATCCAGAGCTCCCATGGGTGACGGAAGCGGCTGGCGAGAAATTGGAGGAACGGCTGGCTATTCGTCCGACTTCGGAGACGATGATCGGGCATATGTACGAGAAATGGATACAATCCTACCGCGATTTGCCGGTGCTGATCAACCAGTGGGCCAACGTTGTACGCTGGGAGAAGCGTACTCTGCCGTTTCTGCGGACAAGTGAGTTTCTGTGGCAGGAAGGCCATACCGCTCATGAAAATGAGCAGGAAGCTCGGGAAGAAACGATGCAAATGTTGGAGATCTATCGGGATTTCGTTGAAAATTATCTCGCTATTCCGGTCATCGTTGGGCAGAAGACGCCATCGGAGAAATTCGCCGGCGCAGTGGATACCTACTCCATTGAAGCGATGATGAAGGATGGACGGGCCGTGCAGGCCGGAACTTCGCACTATCTGGGCACGAATTTTGCCGTTGCCTTCAATATTCAGTATTTGAACCGTGATAACGTTCAGGAATATGTGCACACGACCTCTTGGGGAGTCAGCACACGCCTGATTGGCTCTCTCATCATGGTCCATGGCGATGACCGCGGTCTTGCCTTGCCGCCGAAAGTGGCGCCGAAGCAGGTTATGATCATTCCGATCGGTCCTCCAAAGACGCGCGACGCCGTGGTGGGCCGGGCGGATGAACTATTCGCGCAGCTGAAGAAGGCGGGCATCCGCGTCGGAATGGATGATCGTGCGGATGTACGGCCAGGCTGGAAATTCAATGAATATGAAATGCGCGGCGTGCCTGTGCGCCTCGAAATTGGTCCTCGAGATATGGAAAATGGTGTCTGCGTACTAGTCTCCCGGATTTCCGGAGAGAAGAAGGTCGTACAGCAGGACAATCTTGTGGAAGAGGTACAGGTGATGCTGGAGCAGGTTCATAATGAAATGTACGAACGTGCTAAAGCTTTCCGCGACGAGCATTTCTACAGCGTTGAAACGCTGGATGAAATGAAGGCAAGCATCGAAGATAAGCGCGGCTTTACGTTAGCTGGATGGTGCGGTTCGGAGGCTTGCGAGCGTCACGTCAAAGACGAGACGGGTGCGACGAGCCGCAATATTCCTTTTGAACCGGCGACGAAGAAGTCGAAATGTCTCGTATGCGGCGAAGAAGCTGAACATACGGTTGTTTTTGCAAGAGCCTATTAATCATGAAGTAAGCATTCATATAAGAGGGCTTCCGGCAGTGAGCTGTCGGGTAGGCATAGGCCTGCTCGGACCTCGTGAACGGAAGCTCTCTTTTAAACTGTCCGCACGTACCTTAACCTCTATTGAGGAATGTATCAAGGGGAGGATATCATGACCGCAGTTGGGGAGAAGAGACAACGGCTGGAATTGTTAATGCAGCAAGCGGAAATGCCTGCTGGTTTGATCGATCCTTATTTTTTGGACGGATGGATTGAGCAGGTGGAAGTTAGCCGCAGTAATCGGGAATGGAAAATTGTAATTGGCAAAGACACGCTTGTGCCTGCCCAGGCATATCGTACATTTTGTTTGCGTGTGAAGGAAAGGCTGGAGCATATCGCGCAAATTTCGTTCGAATTCCGCTATGGGAAGGATATATCCGGAGACGACATCGTGTCGGAATACTGGAAGCTGTTCATCGAGTGGGTACAGCGGGAGGTTCCATCCGCCAATGGCTGGATGGCCCGGGCGATTTGCGAAATCGAAGGCGACCTAGCGACGATTACGTTCAGCGACGCAATGGCCCTTGAACTGGCCAAGAAGAAAAATATCGATCGTTATATCATATCTTTCTACGAAATGTATTTTACCTTGAATCTTCGCGTGAAGCTGCAGACCGGAGAGAACAGCGCTGAAGCCTTTGAAGAATTTCAGCAGCGCATCGTTGAGGAAGAGCGCGAAGTGATTCAGCAAATGATGGAGAGCATGGCAATGGAAGCACCTCCGGAAGAGGACGAAGGTGAAGTCGTCAAGCTGCAGATCGGTTACGATATCAAGGAGCAGCCGATTCCGCTTCAGGAATTACAGGATGAAGAGAAGAAGATTACGATTCAGGGCATGATCTTTGGATTGGATCGTAAAGAGCTTCGTAACGGGAACACGTTGTTTATTTTCAATTTGACGGATTATACGGATTCATTACAAATGAAGCTGTTCGCCAAGAATAAGGAAGACCTGAAGGTCATGAACCAACTGGCCAACGGCAAATGGATCAGGGCCCGCGGCCGGGTGGAAATGGATCGCTTCATGCCTATGCCGGAGCTTGTTATGATCCCTTCAGATGTGAATGAAGTGACCGCACCGCCAAGCCGGAAGGACAACGCGCCGGAGAAGCGCGTCGAGTTCCACCTGCATTCAACCATGAGCACGATGGATGCGGTAACTCCGATCGGCGACTATATCAAAACAGCGGCCAAATGGGGCCACAAAGCCATTGCCGTAACTGATCATGGCGGTATTCAATGCTATCCGGAAGCCGTCAAAGCAGCAAGTAAACACGGGATCAAAATGATTTACGGGCTGGAGGCGAACGTTGTCAATGATAATGTTGCCGTCGTCCTCCAGCCGCGTCCGGATGACTTGAAGAGCACGACATATATCGTATTCGATATCGAGACGACGGGCTTGTCGGTAACGCAAAACAAGATCATCGAGATTGCCGCGGTCAAAATGGTGGAAGGCAAGGAAGTCGACCGTTATGCTACATTCGTGAATCCCCATGTGCGCATCCCTTACAATATTCAGCAATTGACGAATATTAACGATGACATGGTGAAGGATGCTCCGGACGTAGAACCTGTGTTGAAGAAATTTGTCGAGTTTATTGGCGATGCCGTTCTGGTTGCCCATAATGCCAGATTCGATATCGACTTCGTGAATGCCAAGTTGAAGGAGCTTGGGCAGCCGCAGCTGCACAACCCGGTGCTCGATACGCTTGAGCTGGCCCGGATGCTGTTTCCAACGATGAAGAATCACCGTCTCAACACGCTTGCCGCCAAATATAAGGTGTCGCTCGAGAATCATCACCGGGCGATTGACGATACCTTGGCTCTCGGCGAGATTCTAAACGGCCTTTTGGAAGATGCGGTCAAGATTGAGGGATACAAAACGCTGGATCAGCTTAACGCCAAGGTAGGCAAGGATTTGTCCAACACGCGGCCGTTCCACTGCTGCATTTATGCACTTAACATGACCGGGAAGAAGAATTTGTACAAATTGGTCTCGATGTCCCACACGGAGTATTTCAAACGGGTCGCCTCTATTCCGAAGTCCAAGCTTGCTGAGCTGAGGGAAGGTCTGCTGATTTTGTCCGGTTGCGAGAAGGGCGAGTTCTTTGAGACGGTTCTGAATAAATCGGTGGAGGAAGCCGAGCAAGTGGCGGAATTCTACGATGTGCTGGAAATTCAGCCGCTCACGATGTACATGCATCTTGTTGAGAAGGGGCTGGTCGGCAGTGTGCAGGAGCTGGAGACGGCGCTGCGCAAAGTCTGTGAAATCGGCTTTAAGCTCGGCAAGCCGGTCGTGGCTACCGGCAATGTGCACTACTTAGATCCCCGCGACAAAATATACAGGGACATTACGATTCACGGGATTACGGGTTTTAGCCCGCTTAAGGATATCCGCAAACCCGATGCTCATTTCCGAACTACCGAAGAAATGCTGGAGGAATTCCAATTTCTTGGAGATGAGAAGGCTTTTGAGGTTGTGGTTAAGAATACGTCGGAGTTGGCAGACTCTTTTGAAGATCTTGAGCTCTTTCCGGATAAGCTGTTTACTCCGATCCTCGAAGGGGCAGACGAGGAAATTCGCAACACTTGCTATGAGACGGCAAGGTCGATTTATGGCGAAGATTTGCCTGAGGTTGTCGTTCAGCGTCTGGAAAAGGAACTCGAGCCGATCATTAAATACGGCTTCTCGGCCAACTACCTGATTTCAGAGCGGCTCGTTAAAAAATCGAACCGGGACGGTTACTTGGTTGGCTCCCGGGGATCGGTCGGTTCCTCCGTTGTGGCGACGTTCCTCGGGATATCGGAAGTTAATCCGCTCCCGGCGCATTATATTTGCCTGAACCATGAGTGCAAGTATAGCGAATGGATCTTGGACGGAAGCGTGCCGAGCGGATTTGACCTCCCGGACAAGCCGTGTCCAAAATGCGGCGAGAAGCTGAAAGGCGAAGGCCAGGACATTCCTTTCGAGACTTTTCTTGGGTTTAAGGGCGACAAGGTTCCCGATATCGACTTGAACTTCTCGGGAGAATATCAGCCGCATGCCCATAACTATACGAAAGAGTTGTTCGGGGAGAAAAGCGTGTTCCGGGCCGGAACGATCGGTACGGTCGCTGAGAAAACGGCGTTCGGCTTCGCAAAAAAATACGAAGAAGAGCACCACAAGCAGTGGCGAGGCGCCGAGCTGAACCGGCTTGCGGCTGGATGTACTGGCGTGAAGCGAAGCACGGGCCAGCATCCCGGCGGGATTGTCGTCGTACCGGATTATATCGAGGTCGAGGACATTACGCCGGTGCAGTTTCCTGCGGATGATGTTAATGCCGAATGGAAGACGACGCATTTCGATTATCACGCCTTCGACGCGAATCTGCTCAAGCTCGATATTCTCGGACACGATGATCCGACAATGATGCGAATGCTCCAGGATTTGACCGGTGTCGATCCAACGACGATTCCGATGAATGATCCGAAGGTCATGAGCATGTTTAACTCTACCGAGGCACTCGGGGTTTCGCCGCAGCAAATCCGTTCCCCGGTAGCTACGTATGGCGTTCCGGAGATGGGGACGAAGTTCGTGCGTCAGATGCTGATCGAATCGCAGCCATCTTCGTTTGCCGACCTTTTGCAAATTTCGGGGTTGTCCCATGGTACGGGAGTATGGCTGGGCAATGCCCAGGAACTGATCAAGAATGGGACATGCAACATCAAGACGGTTATCGGCTGCCGGGACGATATCATGCTTTATCTGATCTACAAAGCTGGTATGGATGCTGGCTTGGCGTTTAAAATTACGGAGAGCGTACGTAAGGGGAAGGGCCTTTCCCAAGAGTGGATCGATGAGATGAAGAGATGCAAAGTGCCGCAATGGTACATCGATTCCTGTCTCAAGATCCAATATATGTTCCCGAAGGCGCACGCTGCAGCGTATGTAATTTCAGCGGTGCGAACCGCGTACTTCAAGCTGTACCACCCGATTGAATACTACGCAACGTATTTCTCGGTGCGCGGTGAAGATTTCGATATTGAACTGTTCTGCCAGGGCTATGAAGCCATTTATCGCAAAATCGAAGAAATCGAGCAAAAGGGCTTTCAGGCGCTGCCAAAGGAACGCAACATGCTGCCGATCCTGGAGATGGCGCTGGAAATGACGGCCCGCGGCCTGCGCTTCAAGAGCATCGATCTTTATCGCTCCGACGCTACGCGCTTTATCGTTGATGGCGATGCCTTGATTCCTCCGTTTTCCGCACTTGCCGGAATCGGCGATAATGCGGCGAGAAATATCGCCGCGGCGAAGGAGCAGGGGGAATTCCTGTCGATCGAGGATTTCCAGCAGAAGTCAAAAGCATCGAAAACGGTGGTGGAACTGCTCGGTACTCTGGGATGCTTCCGGGGTCTTCCCGAGAGCAACCAGCTCTCCCTGTTCTAAAATCCGATTCAATGCATCATGTGTGGGGTTAGTAAAGGTGATTTACTTGTCACTCATGCCGGACTATGTTATAATTTTTTTGGTAATCATGGAGATAGAGCCGTTGTTTAAAGAGTGGGGAAACCCACTCTTTACTCTTTGGTATATAGGAATGAAAATTATGGAGGTATGTACGCTTGAGCACACCGAAGATCAAAGCGACCGTGGAAGAGATGGTTCTGCCCTTTTTGCAGGAGAACGGCTTTGAACTGGTAGACGTGGAATATGTGAAGGAAGGAAGCAATTGGTTTCTGCGCGTCTTCGTTGACAAGGATGGCGGCATCGATATCGATGACTGCGGCCGGATCAGCGAATATCTGAGCGAGAAGCTGGATGCTGACGATCCGATTCCGACCGCTTATTTTTTGGAAGTTTCTTCACCTGGAGCGGAGCGTCCGCTCAAAAAGGCAGAGGATGTAGCCAAAGCCGTAGGCAAGGATGTATTCGTAACTACATATGAACCGGTAGAAGGTCTGAAGGAATTTGAAGGCCGCCTTCTTTCTTTTGACAATGAGGAACTGGTCATTGCCGTAGGAAAGAAGGATTATGCCATCCCATATAACAAAGTTGCCAGCGCAAGGTTGGCCATCATTTTTTAATGACCTGTACGGGAAGATGAAAGGGGGAACTCGAGGCAGATGAGTATGGATTTTATTGAAGCCTTAAATGAGTTGGAAAGGGAGAAAGGAATCAGCAAGGACATTTTGTTCGAGGCGATTGAAGCAGCTCTGATTTCCAGCTATAAACGCAATTTTAACACGGCACAGAATGTTCGCGTCGATATGAATCGCCATACCGGGGCCATTAAGGTTTTTGCCCGTAAGCTAGTCGTGGAAGAAGTGCTTGATCCACGGACGGAAATTTCACTGTCAGCCGCCCGGGAAATCAATCCGAGCTTTCATTTGGATGATATTTCCGAAATCGAGGTAACGCCTCGCGATTTCGGGCGCATCGCTGCGCAGACGGCCAAGCAAGTCGTGACCCAACGCATTCGCGAAGCCGAGCGGGGATTGATTTACAACGCATTTATCGAGAAGGAAGAGGATATCGTTACGGGGATCGTGCAGCGTCAGGATCAACGCAATGTGTATGTGGATCTCGGCAAGATCGAAGCTCATCTTCCGTTGAACGAACTCATGCCTAACGAGAAATTCAAGCATGGCGACCGGATCAAGGCTTATATCACGAAGGTAGAGAATACGACCAAGGGACCGCAAATCTTGCTATCCCGTACGCATCCGGGATTGCTTAAGCGGCTGTTCGAGCTTGAGGTGCCGGAGATTTTTGACGGCGTCGTAGAGATTCGCTCAGTGGCGAGAGAAGCGGGATTTCGTTCCAAAATCGCGGTTTATTCCCGCAACAGCGAAGTGGATCCGGTAGGTTCTTGTGTCGGTCCTAAGGGGACTCGCGTTCAAACGATCGTGAACGAGCTTCGCGGGGAGAAAATTGATATCGTACGCTATTCCGAGAGCATCGAGGAGTACGTAGCCAACGCGCTTAGCCCTTCGAAAGTGCTTGAAGTCCAGGTGTTCGAAGAGGAGAAGATGGCCCGGGTGATCGTTCCCGACTACCAGCTGTCACTCGCCATCGGCATCAAAGGGCAGAACGCGCGCCTTGCAGCGAAGCTGACGGGATGGAAGATCGACATCAAAAGCGAGAGTCAAGCGGAAGAGGAATTTGGAAGAGAGAAGACCGATTCTGGCGAAATGCCTCAGGACTCCGTCTCCGTCGATTAATTTCAACCTCTAATGCAAGTATGTACGGGGGGCGATGGAATTGAAACCTAGAAAGATACCGCTGCGCAAATGCGTGGCTTGCAATGAAATGAAGCCTAAGAAATCGTTAATTCGCGTCGTACGTTCTCCTGAAGGAGAAGTATCGATCGATTTGACCGGCAAGAAATCAGGCCGTGGCGCTTATTTATGCGGCCAGGCGTCCTGCTTCAAACTGGCTCATAAGAACCGGGCTTTGGACAGGGCGCTGAAATCTCCGGTGGGCACGGAGGTTTATGAGCAATTGGCACAGGACTTCCTTGCGGTCGAGGATGATTTTATCGCTGAGCGCGACCGGGATGAGGATGCTGATGAGTAAGGTCCTGTCTGGGCTTGGCCTAGCGATGCGGGCAGGAAAAGTAGTTACCGGGGACGAGAGCGTTCTTAAAGCGGTTCGCTCCGGTGAGGCTAAGCTTGTAGTCGTAGCAGGGGATGCGTCGGAGAATGCCCATAAGAAATTTCGCGACAAGTGCGCAACCTACAAAATTCCACTGATCATCGGGTACGACCGTGAAGAGCTTGGCTCAAGCGTCGGCAAGCCGGAACGGGTAGTTCTGGCTCTGATGGATCAGGGGTTTGCCGATATGATTCGGAAAACGATCGTGAAAACGTCGGAGGTGGAGTATATTGAGTAAACAAGAGAACAAAGATAAGCTCAGGGTGTATGAATATGCGAAATCGCTCAATATGAGCAGCAAGGAAATTATTACGATTCTTAAACGGTTGAACATTCCGGTCAATAACCATATGAGCGTGATGGAAAATGACGCCGTAACACGGGTAGAGCAGTTTTTCAAAGATATTAAGAGCAATGCCGCCGCTAAAAGGGAAGGTTCCGAGCCAGTGAAATCTCCAGCCAAATCGTCGGCTCCCGCTTCCGCAGGAGGAAGCCAATCGCCGAAAACCGGGACCGGTACGAATGCCGGTCAGCGTGAAGATCATGGGCAGAGCCTTAGAACGAGCAGCAGCGGATCAAGCAACACCAAAAATCAACAGGAAAAGCAGGTAAGTATGAATAATAGAACAAATAACGCAAATACATCCTCCGTGTCGGGAGGAGCGCAAGCAACACAGGAAAGAAATAACCGTCCAGGCGGCGGAAATCAGCAAGGAAATCGCAATAATTCCCAGGGTAACCGGGGTTCGCAGCAAGCTGGAGGACAACGTTCAAATGCTGGCTCCGGACCGCGTGCGGGACAGGGAACAGGCAATGCGCCTGCTCAAGCAAACCGTAATTCTGGAGCCTCGGCACCACGCCAGGAGCAGTCTAATAATGATAATGCCAACAGAAACCAAAACCAAGATAAGAACCGCAAAGGGAACAATAACAGACCGGGTCAAAGACGCTTTGACGATAACAGACCGGGGAATTTCAAGAACAACCGCGGCGGAAGAGGCGGCAGAGGTGGAAAAGGCGCTCCGCATCAACCGCCTCGTGAGAAAATCGACAACACGCCGAAGAAAATTATCGTCCGTGGCAATATGACGGTTGGCGAAGCAGCCAAGCTATTGCATAAAGACGCTTCCGAGGTCATTAAGAAGCTCATTACGCTCGGTGTTATGGCAACGATCAACCAGGAGCTGGACATCGATACGATTCTGCTGCTCGCCGGCGATTTCGGCGTAGAGGTTGAAGTGAAAATTCCGGTAGAGGAAGATCGCTTCGAAACGGTCGAAGAGAACGATGATGAAGCAGATTTGAGAGAACGTCCTCCGGTCGTAACGATTATGGGACACGTCGACCATGGTAAGACTACGCTGCTTGACGCAATTCGTTCAACAAATGTTAGCAGCGGCGAAGCTGGGGGGATTACCCAGCATATCGGTGCTTATCAGGTAGAGATTAACAACAAGAAGATTTCGTTCCTGGATACTCCGGGTCACGAAGCGTTTACGGCGATGCGTGCTCGCGGCGCGCAATTAACCGATATTACCATTATCGTGGTCGCGGCGGACGACGGCGTTATGCCGCAAACGGTAGAAGCGGTCAACCACGCCAAAGCGGCTGGCCTTCCGATCATCGTGGCCGTCAACAAAATCGACAAGCCAACGGCCAATCCAGATAAGGTGAAGCAAGAGTTGACGGAGTATGGTCTCGTTCCAGAGGAATGGGGCGGAGAAACGATTTTCGTCAATGTATCCGCGAAGCAAAGAATGGGATTGGAAGATTTGCTGGAAATGATTCTGCTTGTAGCAGAAGTTAATGAATATAAAGCGAATCCTAACAAACGCGCTCGCGGTGCGGTGATCGAGGCCGAGCTGGACAAGAGCCGTGGACCGGTTGCCCGCGTGCTCGTGCAGCACGGTACGCTAAAAGTCGGCGATGCATTCGTAGCTGGAAACTGCTTTGGCCGTATCCGGGCTATGGTCAATGATAAAGGCCGCCGCATCAAAGAAGCCGGGCCGTCCACACCTGTAGAAATTACTGGCTTAACGGAAGTGCCGCTAGCTGGCGATCCGTTTATGGTATTCGAGGACGAGCGCAAAGCACGTTCCATTGCTGAAAGACGCGCCATTACCCATCGGCAATCCGAGCTTGGTGGCAATACACGTGTCACGCTTGATGATTTGTTCCGCCATATCAAGGAAGGCGAGATCAAAGATCTTAACGTCATCATTAAGGCGGACGTGCAAGGCTCCGTCGAGGCGCTGAAAGGCTCCTTGGAGAAAATCGAAGTGGAAGGCGTGCGCGTGAAAATCATTCATAGCGGCGCAGGCGCCATCACAGAATCGGACATCATCCTTGCAGCTGCATCCAATGCGATTGTGATCGGCTTCAACGTTCGTCCGGATAACCAGACGAAGGCGACAGCTGATCAGGAGAAGGTGGATATTCGTCTCCACCGTGTCATTTATAAGGCGATCGAGGAAATCGAGCAGGCGATGAAAGGGATGCTTGATCCTGAATATAAAGAAGTTGTCATCGGTCATGCCGAAATTCGCGATACGTTCAAGCTCAGCCGCGTAGGCACGATTGCGGGATGCATGGTGACTTCCGGTAAAATTACGCGTAATGCCGAAACCCGCCTCGTTCGCGACGGTATCGTCGTATATGAAGGCAAAATCGACTCGCTCAAGCGCTTCAAGGACGATGCGAAGGAAGTTGCTCAAGGCTACGAGTGCGGTATCACCCTTGATAACTTTAATGACATTAAAGAGGGCGACGTCATCGAAGCATTTATTATGGAGGCCGTCGAACGGAAGTAAGGTGAGGTGACAATAATGGCTAAAAATCGTACTGGCCGCGTAGGCGAACAGATAAAGAAAGAGCTCAGCCTGCTCATTCAGAATGAGGTCAAAGATCCTCGGATCGGATTTGTTACGGTGACTGGCGTCGAAGTGACAAGCGATCTTTCGCAGGCAAAGGTATACATCAGCGTTTTCGGCGACGAGGAGAAGAAATCGGAATCGCTGAAAGGGCTGGAGAAGGCGATCGGTTTTCTGAGAACCGAGCTTGGCAAGCGGATGCGTTTGCGTCACACACCAGAATTGATCTTTAAAGTCGATGAGTCGATTGAATACGGCAGCCGTATTGAGAGGCTGTTAGGCGAGATTACGCAAGACGAGGATAAATGAATTTAAAGGAGACGGCAATGCAGACCAATGAACAGGAGTTCCTACAGGTAGAGCAGTTTCTGAAGGATCATGATGATTTCCTGGTAGTGTCGCATGTACAGCCGGACGGAGATGCAGTCAGTTCCACCCTTGTGGTGGGCTGGCTTCTCTCATGTCTGGGAAAGAATTACGTTATGGTCAACGAAGGGCCGATTCCTCAGCGTATGTCGTACTTGCTGCATTCGGATCGCATCATGGATCTGTCAGTGACACCTCTAGGCAAAACTTATAACCATATTATTTGCGTAGATTGCGCCGATTTCCGCAGAGTTGGGAAGTCAAGCGAGTTATTTGCGCCTGATGCGGAAATTTTGAACATTGATCATCATCCTACCAACGATGGCTTTGGAAGCATTAATCTCATCGTACCCGAGGCTGCGGCCACCGTTCAGGTGCTGTACGAGCTCGTGAAACGACTGAATCTCAGGTTGGATCAGGATGTAGCGACGGCGCTTTATACTGGTCTTCTTACCGACACGGGAGGATTTCGTTATTCAAGCACATCTCCCCAGGTGATGGCTATCGCATCCGATTTATTGGGATATGGGGTAGATGGCCCTGGATTGTCGCAACTGCTCCTGGAAGAAATGACTCTGCCGCAAATTCGGCTGCTGACAAGAGCCTTGAACGGACTGCAGATGACAGAGGACGGCAAGATCAGCTGGGTTACGATAGACGATGAGGACATGAGAGCGTCCGGCGCCATCCATGAGGATTTGGAGGGCATCGTGAATTATCCCCGCAATATTCAAGGCGTTGAGGTTGGTTTGCTGTTCAAAGTCATTGATGAAAGCGCCGTGAAGGTGAGCATGAGATCGGCCGGCAAGGTTGACGTAGCAGCCGTAGCTCAAAGCTTTGGCGGAGGCGGTCATGTACGTGCCGCTGGAGTACGGATGCAAGGCGGTCTAGATCAGGTTGTCTCGCAGATTGTAGAGCAGGTGAAGGCCCGATTATGAAGCAGAAGCCTTATGAAGGAATACTTGCCGTCCATAAGCCGGCTGGTTTCACTTCTCATGACGTTGTGGCCAAAACCCGCGGCATATTAAAAATGAAACGGATCGGCCATACAGGTACGCTGGATCCGGCGGTTACTGGGGTGCTTCCGCTGTGCCTCGGACGGGCGACCAGAATGGTTGAGTACTTGCAGGAGCTACCTAAGGAGTACGAAGCTACGCTGTTTCTCGGTATCGCTACCGATACGGAGGACATGTCAGGTACTATAATCGAGCGCAAGGAAGGGCTGCATGTCACGGGAGAAGAGGTTAGAGCAGCACTAGGCCAGTTTGTTGGAACGATATCCCAAGTGCCGCCGATGTACTCCGCTTTAAAGCAGGACGGGAAGCGACTGTACGAATTAGCACGTGAAGGGAAAACGGTAGAGCGCAAAGCGAGGGAAGTTACGATTGAAGAGCTGGAGCTGATCTCTTATGAGCCAGGCGGTGAATATCCGTCCATTTCATTTCGTGTACTGTGCTCCAAAGGGACGTATATTCGTACGCTTTGCGTCGATATCGGCCGTACGCTGGGTGTACCGGCTGCAATGGCCGAGCTGAAAAGAACGGTCTCTGCGGGTATTACGGAAGACCAGTGTTTGACGCTTGAAGAAATTGCCGCACTGGCCGCAGAGGGGACATTGGAAGAACGGCTTATTCCTGTAGACAAGGCCGTAAGTCATTTGTCGGCACATCGAATCCCTGAAGAGAATGTCAAACAGGCGTTGCAGGGGCAAAAACTCTCTTCGCGGCTGCTTGATCCTCCCGTGCGTTGGGGAGAGAATATTCGATTGTACGGTGCAGCGGGACAATTTTTAGGCATTTTTCGCGGAGACCCGTCTACGGGAGCGATTACGCCTATCAAAGTATTCTTGCCAGAATGAAATAGCGTACCAATCCGAGTGAAATTGCAGGTGAAATGACAGTGGAAACGATTAATTTGACCTATCCTCTTGCAAAAGAGATTATAGACCAAAGCGCTAGACCCCAAGTGCTAGCCATCGGCCAGTTTGACGGCTTGCATCTAGGGCATGTGAGCGTGATTGAAACGGCAGTGCGGATGGCCGCATCCTTGAACTTGCCGGCTGCGGTGATGACTTTTCATCCTCATCCGAAGGAAGTAATGAAAAAAGGCGATTATGACGGTTACTTGACGCCCCCCCAGGAGAAGGAACGAATCCTAAAGAGCTTGGGCGTGGATTATGTATATATCGTGGAGTTTAATGATGCTTTTTCGCGGGTGAGCCCACAAAATTTTGTGGCTGGTGTCCTCGTTCCGCTCCAGGTTCATACCGCAGTCGTAGGCTTTGATTTCCGCTACGGATACCGCGGGGAAGGGGAGGCCGGGATGCTGCGCGAGCTTAGCGACAACACCTTGGAAGTTCACACGGTTCCTCCGTTTCTCATAGATGAAGAGAAGGTGAGCAGCTCCGGGATTCGCCGGGCACTCGCGGAGGGTGAAGTTCAGCTTGCCGCGCGCTGGCTGGGCCGAAGATATGCGATTCACGGGATCGTAATGCACGGCGAGAAGCGTGGCCGCACAATTGGGTTCCCTACCGCAAACCTTAGGCCGGACGAATATTTTGTATTGCCGATCAAGGGGGTTTACGCCGTGCGTGTAAACTATGAAGGGCAGTGGCTGTCAGGTGTGATGAACGTGGGGGTCAAGCCGACCTTCCACAACGATAAGTCAGCGCCTTCCCTGGAAATCCATTTATTCGATTTTAACGGGGACTTATATGGACAATCACTATCGGTAGAATTAGTAGAGTTCATTCGCGAGGAGCGTAAGTTCGGTTCGATCGACGAGCTTGTAGCCCAGATCAGTAAAGATGCGGACACGGCTAGAAACCTGCTCCTTTCTGCCGATTAGACGCTACACGAATTTGTGGGCGAACGGAAGTTTAATAGCATTTACATTAGTCCATCATTTATGATATACTGATATACGTTGTTCATGGTGGAGATTTACATTTTTCCACATGACAACTATAACCTTAGCTTGGTTGACCGGACCTCACCGCCCGGCGACGAGGCTAACGGCGATTTAGATAAAGGAGGTGAACAGGATGGCATTGACTCAAGAACGCAAACAACAACTGATTGAAGAGCACAAAACTCATGAATCCGATACAGGATCACCAGAGGTGCAAATTGCTATCCTTACGGAGAACATTGTTAATTTGACCGAACACTTGCGCTCGCACAAGAAGGATCATCATTCCCGTCGCGGTCTATTGAAAATGGTCGGCCAACGCCGTAAGTTGTTGGCATACCTGAAGAACAAAGACGTAAGACGTTACTCCGCTTTGATCGAGAAACTCGGATTGCGTCGTTAATTTCTTGTGGTGAACTAAAGCAGCCTGGTTGCCGCCGAATACGCTATTATTAGCGAACGGTGGCTGCCGGGTTGCTTTTTAACAGTTACGAATTGTATAGACTTTGCTTTGAATGCATCTTTAGCTCCTTCAGGAGCTTTTGTTGTGAAAGGGGACAGACTTCAACTTCTTTTATGATTTGGACAAAAGGAGGAAATAATGAAGTCTATAACGAATTTCTATCTGAACAAGGAGGGATTTCATGGAGAAACATGTGAAAATGCAGTTGGGAGGAAGACCTCTTATACTGGAAACCGGCCGCTTGGCGAAACAGGCTAATGCAGCCGTTATGGTCCGTTACGGCGATACAGCCGTGTTGTGTACGGTAACAGCATCATCCGAGCCGAAAGATCTCGACTTTTTTCCACTTACCGTAAACTATGAGGAGAAGCTGTATGCTGTAGGTAAAATTCCGGGAGGCTTTATTAAGCGCGAGGGCCGTCCTAGCGAGAAAGCGATTTTGGCGAGCCGTCTGACGGACCGTCCGATTCGTCCTCTATTTCCAGAGGGATTCCGCAACGACGTGCAAATCGTGAATCTCGTCATGAGCGTCGACCAAGACTGCGAACCGGAAATTGCGGCGATGATCGGTACCTCGGCAGCGCTGAGCATTTCGGATGTTCCGTTTAACGGACCTATTGGCGGTGTAGCTGTCGGCCGAGTGGATGGGCAATTTGTCATTAATCCGGATATTGCCCAGCAGGAAGCAAGCGATATTTATGTCGTGGTGGCTGGTACGAAAGATGCCATTATGATGGTAGAAGCCGAAGCAAATGAAGTGCCCGAGGATGTTATGCTTGAGGCGATCATGTTCGGTCATGAGGAAATCAAGAACATCGTGGCCGTTATTGAAGAACTCGTTGCCCTTGCAGGCAAAGAGAAGATGGAAGTGAAGCTTCATTCCGTCGATGAGGAAGTCAATCGCGAGGTTCGCGACTTCGCTTCAGGTCGTCTAATCGAAGCGGTCAGAATTGCCGAGAAGCATGCTCGTCAAGATGCGATCGACGCCATCAACGAAGAAACCGTGGCTCATTTTGAGGAGAAGTACATAGAGTCTCCAGAGCTTCTGAAAGACGTGATGGAGGTACTTCACGATATCGTTAAGGAAGAAGTGCGCCGTCTGATTACCCATGATAAAATTCGTCCGGATGGCCGGAAACTGGAAGAAATCCGTCCGATCGAGAGCGACATCGGCCTGCTGCCGCGCACGCATGGATCAGGCTTGTTTACGCGTGGTCAAACGCAAGCGCTCAGCGTATGTACGCTTGGTGCTCTAGGCGACGTGCAAATTCTTGACGGCATCGATTTGGAAGAAACCAAACGCTTTATGCATCACTATAACTTCCCGCCGTTTAGCGTAGGCGAAGCCCGTCCGCTGCGTGCACCGGGTCGCCGCGAAATAGGGCACGGAGCTCTTGGTGAAAGAGCGTTGTCCAAAGTTATTCCGCCTGAATCGGAGTTCCCGTACACGATTCGTCTTGTTTCCGAGGTGTTGGAATCGAACGGTTCTACTTCGCAGGCTAGCATTTGCGCAAGTACGCTTGCAATGATGGACGCTGGTGTTCCGATCAAGGCGCCTGTAGCGGGTGTCGCGATGGGTCTGATCAAGGATGGAGATCAAGTGTCGATTCTGAGCGATATTCAAGGCATGGAAGACCATTTGGGCGACATGGACTTTAAAGTAGCCGGCACTCCGGAAGGCGTAACCGCGATCCAGATGGATATCAAAATTGACGGCATCGACCGCCAAATTCTGACGGATGCATTGTCCCAGGCGAAAGAAGGACGCATGCACATCCTGTCCAAAATGATGGAGCGCATTCAGAAGCCAAAGGAAAGCTTATCTCCGTATGCGCCTAAAATTCTCATCATGAACATCAATCCGGATAAAATTCGCGACGTCATTGGCGCAGGCGGTAAAATCATCAACAAGATCATTGAAGAAACCGGCGTAAAAATCGATATCGAGCAGGATGGCCGCGTATTCATCGCTTCCACTAACGAAGAGATGAACAATAAGGCGCGCTCGATCATTGAAGGCATCGTGAAGGAAGTTGTCGTTGGTGAGATTTATGTGGGTACGGTAAAGCGGATCGAGAAATTCGGAGCTTTCGTAGAGATTTTGCCAGGCAAAGACGGTCTGGTTCATATTTCGCAGCTTTCTACAGAGCGTGTTGCAAAGGTGGAAGATGTTGTCGCAATCGGTGATACGATAACCGTCAAGGTTACGGAAATCGACCAGCAAGGTCGCGTGAATCTTTCCCGCAAAGCAGTGTTAACTGCAGAGGCTGCCGAATCATCATCTTAAGTTAAAGTTAACCCCATATTTCAACATAAATGTGCGGGAAAAGAGACAGAATGCAATATTCTGGCTCTTTTTTAATTTGTCCTTTTCTCAGAGAATCTCGTCTGGATCACCCGTTTTTTTGCATAATACAGAACTTGTCTTCATATGATGAGGACAAAACCGGGGTGAAGGGAGCATGTCATGAAGCGGAATAAATTCATCGCGATATTGCTTGGCTTCGTCGTCGTGATTGCATTATGGCAGTGGGGGGGGATACGGACGTTCGTAGAAGGAAGCTCAGTCAGGCAGAGCGGTGATTTTGCATTCCGATTAATTGCAGATGCGAGCGACGACGAACTGATGAAGACCATTCGGGAGGAAGCTGCGAAACGGCGTGAGGAACCGGTAGATGCGGTAATAGACCGTGTATGGAAGGCGATCCCGGGTTACAACGGCATCGAAGTGGATATCGAGAAGACCTATAAAAAAGCCAAAGAGCTCCCACGAGGCGCCGATATTCCTTACCAATACCGGGAAACGAAGCCGCAAGTCAATTTGAACGACTTGACGCCCGAGCCAATTTACCGCGGAAATCCAAACAAGCCGATGGTGGCATTGATGATTAATGTTGCCTGGGGCAACGAGTATATCGTACCGATGCTGGACACGCTGGACGAAGCTAAGGTCAAAGCGACCTTTTTCTTTGATGGCAGTTGGCTGAAGAAAAACGTGGAATTAGCCAAGGAAATCCAGAAGAGGGGACATCAGTTGGAGAATCATGCCTATTCCCACCCGAACATGACCCAGTTGGATGATTACCGGGCTAGATTGGAAATTTCAAAGACAAAGGATTTGCTTAAAAGTGAGCTTGGTGTAGACAATCGCTGGTTTGCCCCGCCTTCGGGGGACTTCGATGCGCGTACCGTGCGGCAGGCTGCCGATTATGGGTTGAAGACGGTGCTGTGGACGCTGGATACCGTCGACTGGAAAAAACCGCTCCCGTCCAGCATAGTTGAGAAAATATCGAAAAAGGTAGCGCCTGGAACGCTTATACTGATGCATCCGACCGAATCATCCAGTCAGGCGTTAAAGGATATGATCACTGTGATTCGGGAGAAGGGACTAGTACTCGGAACCGTAGAGGAGACACTGTCTAGTGACCGCATTCTGAAGCCGGGGAGTTGAGTATACGCGTTTTTTTTGATAGGATAATGTTGGCTTCATGGATATGAAGAATTGGAGCTTATAGCTTTCGGAGTAAGTTTTACTTCGTAAAACTAAGCGGATGCTTACGAAGCAAGTTTTACTGCGAAGTATTTCATTGAGGTATAGCTTCGTAAAACTTTTTAGGAGGGCCTTTCGTGCACAAAACGCAACTTAAAAACGGCCTGCGGGTGGTTATGGAAAAAATCCCGACCTTCCGTTCGGTATCGTTCGGCATATGGGTCAAAACAGGATCACGGAACGAAAGTCCCGACTTAGGCGGTATTTCTCATTTCATAGAACACATGCTGTTCAAAGGAACCGAGCGGTATGATGCCAAAGAGATTGCCGAACAGTTTGACGCAATTGGCGGCAACGTAAATGCCTTTACGTCTAAGGAATATACTTGTTATTACGCCAAAGTGTTAGATGAGCATTTGCCGATTGCGGTGGATGTGTTGTCTGATATGTTCTTTAGATCGTTATTTGATGAGGAAGAGCTGCGCAAAGAGAAAAATGTTATTTTGGAAGAGATCGCCATGTATGAGGATACGCCGGATGACATGGTCCATGATATGATTTCCGAGGCTGCCTACGGAACCCATCCGCTAGCCCTGCCTATTCTGGGGACGGAGAAGCTGCTGCAACCTATGGACTCTTCTCATCTTAAAGCATATATGGGGGAAAAATATACGATCGACAACACGGTCATCAGCATCGCCGGGAATTACGATGATAACATTCTGGAACTGCTGGAGAAGCATTTTGGGGACTTTGGCTCCAGGGGAGCGGATAGCGATCTGACTGCGCCCGAGTTTCTCGGCGGGATGAAATTCCACCGGAAGAAGACAGAGCAAAATCACATTTGCTTGTCTTTTCCCGGGCTGCAAATCGGTGATAAAAACCAGTATGCAATGGTGTTGTTGAACAACGCCTTAGGCGGCGGGATGAGCTCGCGGCTGTTCCAGGAAATCCGTGAGAAGCGGGGACTTGCCTATTCCGTCTATTCGTATCATAGCTCTCATGCGGATAGCGGTCTTTTTACCGTATATGCGGGGACGGCTCCTAAGCAAACCAAGGACGTTCTAGAGCTGACTAAGGAAATATTGCATGACGTTTCTCTTAATGGGCTTACCGAGAGCGAATTGAGCAAAGGGAAGGAGCAGCTGAAGGGCAGCCTTATTCTTAGCTTAGAGAGCACGAGCAGCCGGATGAACCGGCTTGGCAAGAACGAGCTAATGCTCGGACGCCATTATACGCTGGATGAAATTATTACACGAATTGAAGCCGTGACGATGGAGGATATCAATGATGTACTGCGAGGGATGTTCAAGCAGCCCTATGCGTTAGCCATGGTCGGTTCTTCTGATCGCGTCTTGTCAGGAATAAGGAGAGATGAACTTGTCGTATGAAGTGCAAATTAAACGTTTAACAGGAACTGAAGATCTCGAGCTGCCGCAGAAGATGTCGGCGGAGGCTTCCGGATTCGATCTTTATGCTGCGATAACCGATGAAATCGTGCTGCAACCGGGACAGCGTACTTTGATTCCGACAGGCTTTGCTCTTGCGATGCCGGCGGGCCTGGAAGCCCAAATCCGCCCGCGCAGTGGACTTGCATTTAAGCATGGAATTACCTGTCTCAATACCCCTGGCACGATCGATGCCGACTACCGGGGAGAAGTTAAGGTGCTGCTGATCAACCACGGGGACGAGCCTTTTACCTTCCGAAGAGGAGAGCGCATTGCCCAAATGGTATTCCAAGTTGTCCCTGAAGTGAATCTGGTTCAGGTTGACGAGTTGTCTGAAACCGTGCGTGGTGCCGGCGGATTCGGCCATACCGGAAAAAATTGAATAACGCTAACTTAGTGCACTCACATTGTTAGAACCTTGAGGCTGGCTGAGCCCTGTACCTATCGGTACGGAGCTCGGCAAGCCTTTTTTATTTGCGGCAAGCGCCTATGAACTGGGTATCACCACTTAATAGGCGTCGGCATAAGATGTTCTATAATGTGCTAGCTTGGAAGGAGGACGTCCATGATGCTTACCGGACTGACTATAGTGTTCATTGGCGGAGATGCCCGACAGGTTCAAATTATTAACAAGTGTACGGAGCTTGACGCTACAGTGAAGGTAGTCGGCTTCGAACAATGGGAGCCTCCTCTATCTGGAGTATCGCATGAGAAACTGTCTCCCGGCCTGCTAATGCGGGCTGACGTTCTGGTGTTACCAGTGATCGGCTGCAATGATCAGGGTGTTGTCGACTCGCCGTTTGCGAATGACGAGGTCGTGCTGACGAAGGATATGTTTGCGGAAATCAGGGAGGAGACAGTGGTTTATACAGGCATGGCCAAAAGTTTATTGAAACGCATGGCCGCCGAATTCAGCTTTAAGTTAATCGAGCTGCTTGAGCGGGATGATGTGGCGATATTCAACTCGATACCAACGGCTGAAGGAGCCATCATGATGGCGATTCAGCATACCGACATTACGATTCACGGTTCGACCTGCATCGTGTTAGGGATAGGCAGGACTGGGTTTACCCTGGCGCAAACCTTGCAGGGCCTAGGAGCAACAGTGAAGGTGGGAGTCCGCCGGGAAGATCAGGCAGCCAGAGCAGTCCAAATGGGATGGAAGCCTTTCGTAGCAACGGATTTGACGGCTTATACGGGGGAAATCGACTTGATTTTTAACACGATTCCGACTATGATAGTCACAGCACAAATCATCTCGAAATTGCCCCGGAACGTCGTCATTATTGATCTTGCTTCGGCTCCAGGAGGAACTGATTTTCGCTTTGCGGAGAAGCGGGGAATCAAGGCTCTTCTGGCCCCTGGTTTGCCCGGAATCGTCGCTCCTAAGACAGCAGGGATCATTATGGCGAATACGATCTGTCAGTCGATATCGGAAGAGTTCCATTTACGGGGGGATGAAATGTGAATTGGCATGGTAAGACGGTAGGCTATGCGATAACGGGTTCGCATTGTACGTTTGCTGAAGTAATGCCGCAAATCAAGCGCTTTGTCGACGAGGGAGCCAAGGTGGTTCCAATTGTATCTCATTCGGTATTAACAACGGATACCCGGTTCGGCAAATCGGAAGATTGGCGTAATCAGTTGAAAGATATAACGGGGAATGATATCATTTCCTCAATTGTTGATGCGGAGCCGCTAGGGCCTACGAAACTGCTGGACGTTCTGGTCATTGCGCCTTGCACCGGCACGACGACAAGCAAGCTTGCTAATGCGGTGACCGACAGTCCGGTATTGATGGCGGCAAAGGCTCAGCTGCGAAATGGGCGGCCCCTAGTGCTGGCTGTATCAACCAATGACGGTCTTGGCTTCAACTTGGCGAATATCGCTAAATTAATCGTTGCTAAGAATATCTACTTTGTTCCTTTCGGCCAGGATAATCCGACGGGTAAACCGAACTCGCTCGTGGCTAGAATGGAGCTCGTCCCCGAAGCATCCTATGCTGCGCTGGAAGGCAAGCAATACCAGCCGCTCATTATTGAACGATTCAGGTAATGAATTCATTGTATTCACATATATAGTTCGTATAGTGAAAGGGAGACGTGCTGGATGAGCAAGACGAAATTTAATGTCGCCGTAGTAGGTGCGACGGGGGCCGTAGGAGAGCAGATTATCAAGTTGTTGGAAGAAAGGGATTTCCCGATTGATAAGCTGAAGCTGTTATCTTCGGCCCGTTCCGCAGGAACCGTTCTTACTTATAAGGGACAGAGAATTGCCGTTGAGGAAGCTAGCCAAGACAGCTTTGAAGGAATTGATATCGCGCTGTTCAGTGCAGGCGGCGATGTCAGCAAAGCTCTTGCTCCGCATGCTGTACGTCATGGCGCCGTATGCATTGACAACACGAATGCATTCCGTATGGATCCGACGGCGCCGCTTGTAGTACCTGAAGTGAATGAACATAAAATCGCTGAGCACCATGGGATTATCGCTAATCCAAACTGCTCGACGACGCAGATGGTTGCAGCCTTGAAGCCATTATATGATCGCTATGGTATTTCGCGAATTATCGTGTCCACATATCAAGCCGTATCGGGTGCAGGTGCCAGCGCCATAAATGAAATGCTTCGCCAAAGCCGGGAGATACTGGCCGGCAATGAAGCCGCTCCGGATATTCTTCCGGTTGGGGCATTGCCTGTGAAGCATCAGATCGCATTCAACGCGATTCCGCAGATTGATAAATTCCAGGAGAACGGATATACGCTGGAAGAAATGAAGATGGTTCGGGAGACGAAGAAAATCTTCGGAGACGAATCCATCGATGTGACGGCAACCTGCGTTCGTATTCCTGTCGTATATGGTCATTCCGAGTCGGTATACGTCGAATTGAAAAGCGATTACGATCTCGAAGAAGTGAAATCTTTGCTTGCTGATGCACCGGGGGTGAAGCTCGTGGATGATCCGGCAGCCCAAGCTTATCCGCTCGCTACGGAGGCAGCCGGTAAGAAGGAAGTATTCGTGGGCCGCTTGCGCCGCGACCTTGGAAACGAGCGTGGTTTGAACATGTGGATCGTATCCGACAACCTGATAAAGGGAGCTGCATGGAACGCCGTTCAAATCGCAGAAATCGTGGCAGCAAAGCGTAACTGATTTATTTAGCAGTCAGGCTATTATAGAAAGACGGAATGAAGTACTGCTTTAATCCGCCATCATACTGGAGGAATATGCATGCACATTATGGTGCAGAAGTTCGGCGGCACATCCCTCTCCACTGTTGAAGCGAGGGAGCATGTCATTTCACACATTCGCCGTGAACTGGATAACGGCTATCGGCTTGTTGTTGTAGTATCGGCTATGGGCCGGAAAGGGGATCCCTATGCAACGGATACGCTGCTTGACTTGATCAAGCAGGCGGGGGGATCTCTTTCCCCGCGTGAGCAGGATTTACTGCTGTGCTGCGGTGAAATCATATCCGCCAACTTGCTTAGCAGCCTGCTTCAGCGCGGGGGGATTTCATCCACTGTACTGACTGGAGCTCAGGCAGGGTTCAGAACGGACAGCCAATTCGGCAATGCCCGGATTCTCGATGTTGTCCCGTCCCGCGTGCTTGAGGAGTTGGAGAACAGAAACGTCGTGATTGTAACCGGATTCCAGGGACAGAACGTGAACGGTGAATTTACGACGTTGGGACGGGGCGGAAGCGACACTTCGGCAACGGCGCTGGGTGCGGCGCTGCATGCAGAAATGGTCGATATTTATACAGATGTTAATGGCATATTGACAGCAGACCCGCGCATCGTTGAGGATGCGAGAGCCCTTGCACATGTCAGTTATGCGGAAATCTGCAATATGGCCCATCAGGGTGCTAAGGTGATCCATCCCCGTGCAGTTGAGATCGCGATGCAATCCGGTATACCCATTCGGGTTCGTTCGACATTCTCGCAAAGCGAGGGCACGCTGGTTGCTAATCCTGAAGGTTTTAGGGATGTGCAGACTGGGGTTGTCGACAGATATGTTACCGGAATTGCATACGTCGGGAATGTAACGCAAATTACGGTGCAATCTTCCGGTCAATCTGAGGCGAACTTGCAACTGCAGGTGTTCAAAGCAATGGCTGCTAACGCGATCAGCGTCGATTTTATTAATGTTACCCCTACGGGGGTCGTTTATACGGTATTTGATAGCGATGCCGGAAAAGCGTCTGCGATATTGGACTCGATGGGCTTATTCCCCCGCATACTAAGCGGATGCGCGAAGGTGTCCATTATCGGCGGCGGCATTAACGGGGTACCGGGAATTATGGCTAAGATCGTTGAAGCACTAACGGAGCAGGGAATACAGATATTGCAGTCTGCGGACTCGAATACGACGATATGGGTGCTCGTTAATAAAGAGGATATGGAGCAGGCGCTTAGAGCTCTGCATACCAAGTTCGAGCTTGCCCATCAGTGAATTATTTTAGAGGGGGATTACAACATGGAATTCGGAAGATTGATTACGGCCATGGTAACTCCTTTCGATGACCGAGGGGTCATCGATTGGGGCCAGACGGCCAAGCTAATTGACTATTTGATCGAAGAGCAAAAGTCCGATTCTCTTGTCATTTGCGGTACGACGGGAGAATCGCCAACATTAAGCGAAGAAGAGAAAATCTCGCTTTTCGAATTTGCCTTGAAGCAGGCGAATGGGCGCTGCAAAATTATTGCCGGCACCGGCAGCAACAATACGGCAGAGTCCATTCAATTGACAGCAAAGGCAGAGAAGTGCGGGGTCGACGGTATACTGCTCGTCGCTCCATATTACAATAGGCCAAATCAGGAAGGACTATATCGCCATTTCGAAGCGATTGCCCGTTCGACGGAGCTTCCAATCATGTTGTACAACGTACCAAGCCGTACGGTGATCGGTCTAACAGCAGAGACAACGCTGCGTTTGGCCCAGCTGCCGAATGTAGTTGCGACAAAAGAATGCGCATCTTTAGAGCAGGTGACTCAAATCGTAGCCGGAGCACCTGAAGGCTTCAAAGTGTACTCCGGAGACGATTCCGCCACGCTTCCAGCCATGTCTGTCGGCGCATATGGCATCGTCAGCGTAGCCAGTCATATCATAGGCCATCAGATGAAGGAAATGATCGAGGCATTCTTGGACGGCCGCGTGGTCGAATCCGCAAAATTGCACCAGCGGCTGCTTCCGGTATTTAAAGGACTGTTCGAATGTCCGCATCCGGTACCGAACCCAGTTGCCGTCAAACATGCTTTAAACCTAACCGGTATTACTGTGGGCTCCGTGCGTTTGCCGCTTGTACCGCCTACGGAAGCAGAGGCCGCGTATATCCGCAACCTGCTTTCCTAAAGGAAAAAGTTAAAAATGTGCTCTTCTTCCAGAAACCGATGCCTGCTTTGGGGCATCGGTTTTTTTGCTATTGCATAAGGTAACGTTAACTAACTGTAAAGCGTTTGACTTGTTTTTTGCCATTTTAATCATGTATAATGATTTCAAGTGACTGGGTGCGGTGATTTAAATAAATTAAATATTATCAAAATATACAACGTCCAATTAACTAGGAGGGTTAGATTCACTTGTCCAAAAAAATGAATAATGATAAATTGACGATCTTTGCACTGGGCGGCGTAGCGGAAATCGGAAAGAACATGTACGTCGTTCAGTATGCCAATGACATCGTTGTGATTGATGCTGGCCTTAAATTTCCAGAAGAGGACATGCTTGGCATTGACATCGTCATTCCCGATATCACTTACTTGACGGAGAACCGTGACAAAGTAAGGGGCATCGTGCTTACGCACGGCCATGAAGACCATATCGGCGGATTGCCATATGTACTCAAAAATCTGAATGTTCCCGTATACGGAACAAAATTGACGTTAGGTCTGGTCGAGAACAAGCTAAAGGAAGCCGGTTTGCTGGGAGATACGAAGCGCGTGCTCATTCATGCAGACTCGGAAGTACAGTTAGGATCGACGCTCAAAGCAACGTTCTTTAAAACAAATCACAGTATTCCTGATTCAGTTGGGGTATGCATTGAAACGCCAGAGGGCAACGTAGTTCACACAGGTGACTTCAAATTTGATCATACTCCAGTCAATGATCAATTTGCTGATTTGCACCGCATGGGAGAAATCGGCAAAAAAGGGGTACTTGCGCTTTTATCAGATAGCACGAATGCGGAGAAACCTGGGTTTACGCCGTCGGAGAAAAATGTCGGCATCGTCCTTGATGATATTTTCCGCAAGGCTCAGCAGCGAGTCGTTGTCGCTACGTTTGCATCCAATGTGCACCGGATTCAACAGGTGATTGATGCGGCTTATTCAACGGATCGCAAGCTGACGATTATCGGACGCAGCATGGTTAACGTCGTGACGATTGCTTCGGAGCTCGGCTATCTGAATGTCCCTGACGGCATTCTGATCGAGCCGGAAGAAGTAAACAAAATGGCTGCGGATCGCGTCGTAATTTTGTGTACAGGCAGCCAAGGTGAGCCGATGTCCGCGTTAACGCGCATGGCCCGTTCTACGCATCGCAAGGTGGATATTTTACCAGGGGATACGGTCATCATTGCAGCCACTCCGGTACCTGGTAACGAAAAATATGTGGGACGCACGATCGATGAATTGTTCCGGCTTGGCGCTGAGGTGATTTACAGCGGCTCCAATTCTGGTGTTCACGTATCTGGCCACGGCAGCCAGGAAGAATTGAAATTGATGCTGAATTTGATGCGTCCTAAATATTTCATCCCGGTCCACGGGGAATACCGCATGCTGCGGAAGCATGCACAGCTCGGAGAATCCGTCGGTGTTGACCCGGACAATATATTCCTGCTCGATATCGGTGAAATGGTGGAAATCCAAAATGGAGTCGCTCGTAAAGCGGGTAAAGTGACGGCAGGCAACGTCTTGATCGATGGCCTTGGGGTCGGCGACGTAGGCAATATCGTGCTTCGCGACCGTAAGCTGTTGTCGCAGGACGGCATTCTGGTCGTCGTCGTTACGCTAAGCAAGCAGGATGGAACGATCGTCTCCGGGCCGGATATCATTTCCAGAGGGTTCGTATACGTAAGGGAATCCGAAGGATTGCTTGAAGAGGCGAACCGGATCGTATCGAGCACGCTGGAGAAATTAATGAGCGAGAACGTAAACGAATGGGCTTCGCTTAAGACTAATGTCAAGGATGCGCTTGGACGTTTCCTTTATGAGCAAACGCGGCGCAGACCGATGATTTTGCCGATCATCATGGAAGTGTAATGAACAATAGCTAAAAATAAGAAAATTTCATAATCTGACCTTTCGGGTCGGGCACACAGTCGCCCCTTCTCCTGCCGGTAATATTGGACGGTTTCTTGTAGGAGAGGGGGCTTTCTTTTTTATTGCTGGTTTTGCATGAAGGCTGTTGGCCTAGGCATACTAACGACACGATCCGATAATTACTGCCCAGCAGCCGAAAGGAAGTGTCAAGGATGAATGAGCAATTCCAGAAGCCAAGTTATATGGCTAACGGTGAACCCGAGCCTGCACCTGAAGTTCCGGGAGGGGATAAGACAGCAGCAGCAGCTGTCACCGAAACGATTCAGCAGCTTGGTCAAACGACAGTGCCTGCACCCGGGGAATCCAATGTTTATTGCATGACGATAATAGGGCAAGTTGAAGGGCATCTTGTACTGCCTCCGCAGAACAAAACGACCAAGTACGAACATTTGATTCCTCAGCTTGTTGCGGCCGAGCAGAATCCTCGCATCGAAGGGATATTAATCATTCTGAATACCGTAGGCGGCGATGTCGAAGCCGGATTAGCGATTGCGGAAATGATATCTTCTCTGACCAAGCCGACGGTCACGGTGGTGATTGGCGGGGGACACAGCATCGGTGTGCCGATTGCTGTAGCTTCCGATTATTCGTATATCGCCGAGAGCGCAACGATGACGATTCACCCGATCCGTATGACAGGCCTTGTGATTGGCGTGCCGCAAACCTTCGAGTATATCGAGAAAATGCAGGAGCGCGTCGTGCGATTCGTGACGGCCCACTCCCATATTTCCGAGAATAAGTTCAAGGAACTAATGTTCAAGACCGGAGAGCTGAACCGCGATATCGGTACAGCGGTAGGTGGGAGCGATGCGGTTAAAAACGGGCTGATTGATGGAATCGGAGGGATTGGTCAAGGACTCACTAAATTGAATGAGCTGATCGAATCGCGACGTGCGGTAGGAGGTCTTACGCAATGACTCATTATACGATTTTACCGCAAGACGCTTATTGGGACGATAAGGAACCGGCGGATAGCTACACGGAAATCGAGCTCGGCGGTGTGTTGATGCAGGTCAGAATGGAGCCGGACAATCGAGCGACGATTATTCGGCTGCTACAATGCTCCTTGGATGATTATCTAAACCCGGCCTATGCGCCTGGGCAGCAGGTTACTTTCGTGCCAATTTTGCGCAAATCATAAAGAGTCTATAGGTTGCCCCCAGTGATTATGGTATAATATTCATCTAGGGGGTGATCTTCGTTTGGCGCGAAAAAAGAAGAAAAAAAAGGCAGCATTGGGCAGTATGCTCAAGTATGAAATATATGGGATCATCCTGATTACGTTATCGATTATCGCCTTGTCTGGGGAGGCCGCAGTGGGCCGGACATTATCGAAGATGTCTGCACTTGTCCTTGGCAAGTTCTATTTCGTTATTCCATTGATCGGGATTTTCATTGGGCTCAGCGTGATGATTAGCCGCAAATGGCCGTCCCGCTGGAATACCCGCCGCAGCGGAGCGCTGCTCGCCGTGCTGTCGCTAGTTCTGATGAGCACGATTTTTTCCATGGAGAAGAAGCTTGCTCCATCTGTGTCTTTATCTGCGGGAAATATTATTTCGCAAATTCATCATGATCTTCAGACTGCTTTATTCAGTCCAACGCTTGGAGATAGTGGCTTCAGCCTTCTCGGCCTGGATATCAGCGGAGGCTATGTTGGTGGGCTTGAATTTGCCCTGCTCTATTCGCTGTTTGGCATTGCGGGAGCTAAGCTTATCATGATTGTGCTGATGGCGATCAGTTTTATGCTGATTACCGGCCTGTCTTATGTCGATTTATTTCGCTTGCTTCGCAAAAATTTAAGCGGAGTGGGAGCAAATTTCAGCCGGAAGCTGAAGTTGCTGCGCCCTGTTCCCGTCAATAGAGCAAAGCGGCCGTCAGCATCACCAGATCGGGAAATCCAATATGAGGATGAAGCGGAAGAAGAGGAGGAGCTTCCTGTGTCCCCTCAGCCGCGGAACAAGCCAGTTTTTTTTCAGCTGTTTAACTTTAAGCCTCGTCCGAAGCAAACGGGCAGCCCTGAGGATATCCGCGGGGATATGGAAGCGGAATATTCCCAGAATGACCAGTTACATACTTCCGAAGTGAACTGGAATGAGCTCGATTATACAGGCAACAATGCTTCCGTGCAAGAAGGAGCGAAATTCGACCCTTATACCGGGGAGCCGATTCTGCAGCGGAATGAACAGGCTGATGTAGGTCCCATTATCCGCGATTTCTTTGACAATATTCAGCTTGAAGGGCGTTCTGGCGAAGGCGAGGCTGAAACTGAAGTACAGGAACAGCAATCCGACGGATCCGCGATTTGGCCGGATTCCTCTAATTCCATGGAAGATCGCGGTTCGGTGGAGCTGAATGAATCCGACGCAGATGCAGCGGCGGGGGATGCAGCCTTCCAAGCGATTCCCGAAGGGGAAAGCGGAGGAATCGTTGAAGAAGGCATTGCACCAGATGTTACGGAAGAGGACAAGCCCGAAGAACCGGCACCTCCACCGAAGCCGGCTCCAAAGCCCTATAAATTGCCGCCGTTTCGTCTGTTGTCCAAGCCAGCGGGAAGCGGGAAATCCGGTGACCAGGCGGATTATAAGCAGACCGCGCGGAAGCTGGAGGCGACGCTGGAGAGCTTTGGGGTAAGGGCTCGTGTGCTGGAGGTCGTTCGCGGACCTGCCGTTACCAGGTATGAAATTCAACCGGATATCGGAGTCAAGGTGAGCAGGATTGTCAATTTGACAGACGATATCGCATTGGCGCTTGCGGCCAAGGATATTCGCATGGAAGCTCCGATCCCCGGCAAATCGGCGATCGGCATCGAGGTGCCGAACAACGAGGTATCTCTCGTTACGATGCGGGAAGTAATGGAAACACCGGTCTTCCAAGATGCTGAATCGAAGCTGTCCATCTCCTTTGGGCGGGATATATCAGGACAGACGATTGTAGGGAACCTGGCTAAAATGCCGCACTTGCTCGTTGCAGGGGCAACAGGTTCAGGGAAATCGGTGTGCATCAACGGTATCATTACCAGTATTCTATATAAAGCAAAGCCGGATGAAGTAAAGTTCTTGATGGTCGATCCAAAAATGGTTGAGCTAAATGTCTACAACGGGATTCCTCATTTGCTTGCCCCGGTCGTCACCGATCCGAAGCGGGCTTCGCTGGCGCTGAAGAAGATCGTAGTGGAGATGGAAAAGCGCTATGAGCTGTTTTCCAAATCGGGCGCCCGGAATGTAGAAGGCTACAATTTGATGATGAAGGACAACCCTGAAGCGGTTCTCCCGTACATTGTCGTAATCGTTGATGAGCTGGCCGATTTGATGATGGTCGCGGCGAATGATGTAGAGGATGCGATAGCCCGCCTGGCGCAAATGGCTCGGGCTGCAGGCATCCACCTTATAATTGCTACGCAGCGTCCGTCTGTGGATGTAATTACCGGTGTAATCAAAGCGAATATTCCATCGCGAATCGCCTTTGGGGTATCCTCCCAGGTAGACTCCCGCACCATTCTGGACATGGCTGGGGCGGAGAAGCTGCTCGGCCGCGGCGATATGCTGTTTATGCCGATGGGAGCATCGAAGCCGATCCGCGTGCAAGGCGCCTTCATGAGCGATCAGGAGGTCGAAGCGATCGTGGGTTACGTCCGGGAGCAAGGACAGGCTGAATATGACGATAGCCTCGTGCCCGAGGTGGACGAAGATATGCAGGAGATGGAGGAGGTCGTGGATGAACTGTTCGATCAGGCCGTCCAGATTATCCTCGAAGCAAAGCAGGCCTCGGTTTCACTGTTGCAAAGACGGATGCGCATCGGTTATACCCGTGCGGCCAGATTGATTGATTCGATGGAAGCCCGCGGCATCGTCGGCCCGTATGAAGGAAGCAAACCTAGGGAAGTACTGATCTCCTTAGAGCAGTTCAAGCTCGGGAAAATATCTTCGTAATAGCTTAAGCAGCAGATCATATGACGGCAGATCCTTGATGAACAAGGTTCTGCCGTTTTATTTTGATCCGGGATAAAGGATTCTTTTTTAGGGTGCATAGGAAGGGGCGGCAGTAGTCATAATAATGTCATCCATCTATGTTAATCCAAAAAAAGAAAGGTAGAGCTAAACGTATGAAAAAATCGAGAATATGGTTTGCTACCGGTTTAGTGCTGCTTTTGTGCGGGGCATTGTTTGGAGCTTATCGGCTTTGGCATATTACGCCCGCTATGGCGGAAAGAAGCGAGGAGCCGAAATCTTCCCTTCCCGTATTCAGCGAACAGGTTATCCAGTATGGCGCATTCGGGACAGACGTATATGAGCTTCAAGGCCGACTGGGCTTTCTGGGATTTTATCATGGCAAGCTCGATAGTTATTTTGGTCCAAAAACGCAGGAATCCCTCAAATGGTTCCAATCGGAGTTTGGCATGCCGGTTGACGGTCTAGCTGGGCCGAAAACGAAGCTGAAGCTTTACAATGCCACGAAAGCCTGGAAGCCGGGCATGGAGTACGCGGCTGGCGAGACCGAAGCGAATAAAGAGACCGAGAAAGCTGCCGAGCAGACCGAAGGCAACACGTCAGCAGATTTATCTTCCGGAAACGCAATGGGACTGTCGGCTAATGACCTGAAAATCATGGCTAATGCAGTATACGGCGAGTCCCGTGGAGAACCTTTTGAAGGACAGGTAGCGGTGGCTGCGGTAATACTAAACCGTGTGAAATCGCCGAGCTTCCCGAATTCGGTGTCAGGCGTCATTTTCCAGCCGCTCGCCTTTACCGCGGTCGCTGATGGCCAAATTTGGCTTGAACCTAACGAGAGCGCAAGGAAAGCGGTGCAGCAGGCTTTAAACGGCTGGGACCCAACCGGCGGCTGCACGTATTACTTTAACCCGGAGACGGCGACATCAAAATGGATCTGGTCTCGTCCGCAGGTCAAAACGATTGGAAAGCATATTTTCTGCATGTAAATAATTGTTTGGCAGGAAGCAGCCGTTCATGGGAGCGGGTTGCTTCTTTACTTTGCCATAGTATAGAATGGAACTAAAATTATGAGGTAAAATGTGACAAGACAGTCTCTTGTAAAGGAGTTTTCATTTTGAATAAAACTGTATTTGAGCGGGGTATTGCAGGCAACATCAGAATTCACGTTCTGCCGACGACCAGATTCAAAACGTTTGCGGTATCGCTTTATGCGGGAACTCCGCTGAATGAGGATACAGTAACGACTACGGCGTTGACTCCATTCGTACTGCGGCGGGGTACAGCATCCTACCCGGAGACAATTCAATTTCGCGAGCAGCTAGAGCATTTGTATGGCGCCGGATTCGGCTTTGACGTATACAAGCGGGGGAATTATCAAATCGTTCAATTCCGCATGGATACCATCAACGATGAATTCGTATCCAGCGACGATTCTTTGCTGCGCAAAACTTTCTCATTCCTCGGTGAGGCCGTAACGAAGCCTGTTACGGAGAATGGCGCATTCCGCGAGTCCTATGTGAGCTCTGAGCGGGAGACGGTGCGGAAGAAGCTGGAGGCAATCATCAACGATAAAATCCGCTATGCTGCTGAGCGCTGCATGGAGGAAATGTTCCAGAACGATCCTTACCGCCTGCATCCGCTGGGTCAGCGCAAGGATTTGGATCAGATCACAGCAAAGTCGCTGTACGAGGCGTTCCAGCAGTGGCTGCAGCAGGCGAACCTTGATCTGTATGTCGTCGGTGACACGACCCTTGCCGCGGTGCAGGAGCTTGTAGAGCAGCATTTCGGCTTAGGACGATCGGTTACTCCGGAATATGTGCCGGCACAGAGCCATACGACAAGCGGTGAAGTTCGCGTCGTGGAAGAGGTGCTCGACGTAAATCAGGGCAAGCTCAATATGGGCCTGAGCATTCCGGTTACTTATGGCGACGACCGCTATGCGGCAGCTTTGCTTTATAACGGGATTCTAGGCAGCTATCCACACTCCAAGCTGTTTATTAACGTCCGGGAGAAGGAAAGCTTGGCTTATTATGCAGCATCAAGATTCGATGGACATAAAGGCATCGTCTCGATTCAATCCGGAATCGAAATCGCGAATTATAATAAAGCGCTTGAAATCATAAAAGCGCAGCTGGAAAGTCTGCGCGATGGGCAGATCAGCGAGCTGGAAATGTCGCAGACGAAGGCCATGATTCGCAACAGCCTGCTGGAAATGCAGGATTCCGCGTTTGACATGATTGCGTATGATTTCAACCGCGTGCTGTCCGGCCGGGAACGCCCGGCGGAAGAACTCCTGCGGCAGGTCGAAGCGATTACGCCGGAGGATGTCGTTGGCGTAGCGAATGCGGTTAAGCTCGACACGATTTACTTTTTAACAGGGAAGAAGGAGGTGTAGCGGATGGAAGTCATTACACATGAACGACTGAAAGAGACGGTGTACCGAGAGACGATGGACAATGGTTTGCAAGTGTATGTGCTTCCGAAGCAGGGGTTTAAGAAGACGTATGCCACCTTCTCCACAAAATACGGCTCGATTGATAATCATTTCCGGGTAGAAGGAGAAGCCGAGACAAAGGTACCCGACGGAATCGCCCACTTCCTGGAGCATAAAATGTTCGAGGAGCCGGAAGGCGATATTTTTGCCAAATTCGCTTCTTTAGGTGCCTCTGCGAACGCTTTTACAAGCTTCGAACAGACCGTTTATTTATTCTCCGCGACCGAGAACGTTATGGAGAATATTGAGACGCTCGTCAATTTCGTGCAAAATCCTTATTTCACGGATCAGAACGTGGAGAAGGAGAAGGGTATTATCGGCCAGGAAATCGGCATGTACCAGGATAATCCGGATTGGCGCGTGTATTTCGGTTTGATCGAGGCTATGTATGCCGTACATCCCGTTCATATTGACATCGCCGGGACGGTGGAATCCATCGGAACGATTACCAAAGAGACGCTTTATAAGTGTTATAACGCTTTCTACCATCCGAGCAATATGCTCTTGTTTGTGGTAGGCGGGGTCGATCCGGAAGAAGTATTCTCGCTGATACGGAGCAACCAGGCTAAAAAGAGCTATCAGCCGCAAGGAGAAATTAAACGCTTGTTCGATGTGGAGCCAGCCGAGGTTCACGAGAAACGCAAGGAGATCAAGCTTCCGGTTTCACTGCCGAAGTGCCTTTTTGGGTTTAAAGAGACCAACCTAGGAATTACGGACGAAGCTTTGCTTCGCCGGGATCTTGCGCTCAAGCTAGCTTTGGATCTTCTGATTGGCTCCAGTACGAAGCTGTACCAGAAGCTGTATGACATGGATCTCATTTCGGATGGCTTCGGCCATGAATTCAACAGCAATCCGAATTATGCTTTCTCGGCAATGGGTGGAGACACTAAGGATCCCGACCGTCTTCTGGAGGTCTTTACAGAAGAGACGAAGAAAATACTAGCTTCAGGTTTCCAGAGCGATGATTTCGAGCGTGCGCGTAAGAAAAAAATCGGCGGATATTTGCGGATGTTGAACTCTCCGGAGAATATCGCCCACGAATTTACACGTTATCGCTTCAGGGGCGGGGATCTGTTCTCCGTATTACCGATTTATGAATCTTTAACCTTGGAAGAGGTGAACAACCGGCTACGCGAGCATATTGATTGGGATCAGCTGGCAGTATCGCTCGTCGTTAGCCCTTAAGGGATGAACAGTCGTCATGGGATAGATAAAAGCATTGGGGAAATGACTGTGCTTATTACGGGGGCGAGCCGGGGCATCGGTGCCGATATCGCCCTCCGTTTTGCCGCGGTCGGAATGAATATTGTCATTCATTATAGGAAATCACATGAAGCCGCAAACGAAGTGGCCAGGAAATGTCTGGAGCTCGGGGCAAAGGTATATACTGTCAATGCAGATCTTGGAAGCCGGGAAGAGATTTGCCGGATGAAGGAGAAGCTGGAGGGGCGAGGACTTAAGCCGGATATTTTGGTGAACAACGCTGGGATTTCCCACTATGCTCTGCTTTCAGATGTATCGGAAGAGCAGTGGGATGAAGTGATGGATATCAATTTGAAAAGCGTGTTTTTATGCAGTCAGGCATTCATGCCCTATATGATTAATCAACGGTTCGGTCGTATTATCAACGTTTCCTCCGTGTGGGGAATTTCCGGGGGAGCTTGCGAAGCCGTATATTCGGCGGCCAAGGGGGGCGTAAACGCCTTTACAAAGGCTCTTGCTAAAGAGCTGGCACCTTCCGGCGTTACGGTTAATGCGGTCGCTCCAGGAGCCGTTAAAACGGACATGATGGAACGCTTTGCCGCTGAGGAGATTCGTATGCTGGAGGAGGAAATCCCTGCAGGAAGATTGGCTTCCCCAGAGGAAATCGCTTCTTTGGTGTATTTCCTTGCGCTTCCCGAATCCGGTTATATTACAGGACAAATCATTAGTCCTAATGGCGGCTGGCTGACCTAATGCCGAGGCGGCCAAGCTAATTTCTACTGTTAAGGTAAGGAATGGCGGAGCTGTTTTGCCGGGTCCCACGAATAAATAAGCCGAATAAATCGCATATTACGACTGTTGATTTTAAATCTCACGTTCAAACGAAGGAGGATTTAAACATGTCAACAGTACTCAAAAATTTCGATACCTGGAAACAATTTTTGGGTGAACGCGTCAAACATGCGGAAAGATCAGGTCTCAGCGAAGAGACCATCTCTCACCTTGCCTACGAAATCGGCAGCTTCTTGGATGACAAGGTCGATCCACAAAACGCTTCAAACCGCGCCCTGAAAGAGCTGTGGGATGTCGGAAATGAAGAAGAACGTAAGACCATTGCCCGGCTGATGGTGAAGTTGGCTAAGGAAAACGCATAGTTTGGCGAAAGGTAAAGCTCCCTGTCATGGGGAGCTTTTCTACCATTTTATGCAGGTGCTTGCCTTTCGAAAAATTTTTATATATCATAAAACACGTATTGTTATTGTTCGCTTTCATTCTGCAAACTTTTCACTTCTCTGTAAATGAATGCAGGAATTATGGCCTATATTGTCGAATGAGTGTTTGTTAAGGGGTTTGACGATGAATACATAAATTCGTAGGTCTTTTTGAGTACGATGGTAAAAGATGGCGTTACTGGTCGTCTTTTTTTGGTGAAATAGTACACAAGATTAATGACCGGCCGTTAAGCGTAACATTTCCACCGAGAAATACGTTATTGTAATCGGAAGGTTACTTTCATTTTAAATTGTATTTTTAAATTAAAATATAATTCTATTTCAATTATTTGCAGGAGGTGATGGACGTGTCGAATTTGGGCCAGCAATTGAAGGAAGCCCGCCTTGCCAGAGGCTTGTCACTGGATGATGTGCAGGATTTGACAAAAATTCGCAAAAGATACTTAGAAGCCATCGAGGCGGGAGATTATAAAGTGTTGCCGGGGAGTTTTTATGTGCGGGCCTTTATAAAGACATACGCTGAAACGGTTGGAGTAAATGCGGATGAGCTGCTGAACGAGCATCGTCAGGACGTGCCTGCCCCTCAGGTGGAGCAGACGATGGAGCCCGTGCTGCAGAAGCGCCGCAGCAGACAGACATCTGAGCGTAATTCGAAGTGGATGTCGACAGCGCTGATGTGGTCTTTTGCTATTCTGATTTTGATCGTCATTTATATGTATTTTGCAGTTTGGGGCAAGGATCCGGCTGCGGACAAGAACAATGAGACCGATCCGACAAAATTAACCCAATCGGAGAATCCTCTGAAGCAAGGCGACAAAGGCCAGGACGGAGCTTCTAGCGGGGAGACGCAGGGGGCTAATGATGCGAACCAGCAGACGGGTGCCGGCAATGTTCCTGCGGGTACCGATGGGAATCAGACGGATACCGGCACACCGGACGGCGCGGAGAACGGTTCGAATAATGGCGCGGACACAGGTTCGAGCGGAGATGTCGTGGTTCAGCCGGACGGCAAGAGCGGAAGCACGACGAATTTCAAAGTCATTAATCCTGGCGGACAGCCGGTGCAGGTCGTGATCAATGCTACCGGCAAGAGCTGGGTCGAGGTGTATAAGGGCGGCAAAGACGGCGAGAAGCTGTATTTTGACAATACATCCAATGGAGATGTACTGACGTATGAGTTGGGTCCTGAAGGCATGTACATCAAATCCGGGGCTTCCTCGCACACGAAGATTACCGTTGCGGGTCAGGTCGTGGAGGACGGCAAGAATACTTCCAAGATTCAGCTTAACATGGATACGACCGATGCTGGAGCGAACGCTGATACAGGAAGCGTTGATACAAGCGCAGAATAAGAGCGGCAAGCTTCGGGATGCTGCTTGGTATTTTGGATATGTTCAGAACTCCTACTCGTCGAGCGAATTCGAATTGAATCCCCGGAATATAGGAAATCACAAGCGTTCTTCGAGCTGGTTTGTTCGAGGAACGTTTTTTTTGTGCGAAAGCGCTCCTGGGAGTGATTTATTCACTAGCCAATGCGGCTTTCTGCGAGGTTGGACTTTGCCCATGGGATTACATATAATTAATAGATATAAGCAAATTAGGAAAGGGCGGAGAGTTATGGCTTCTGAAAGCGCATTTGATATCGTCTCCAAGATGGACATGCAGGAACTTACGAATGCGATCGACCAGACAGAGCGGGAAATCGCAAATCGTTTCGACTTCAAAGGGAGCAAGAGCGAGCTTAAAGTCGAGAAAGACGATTTGGTTATTGTCTCGGACGATGAGTACAAGCTTGGAGCAGTCATCGATATTTTGCAATCAAAAATGATCAAGAGAGGACTGCCGATCAAAAACCTGGATTATGGCAAAGTGGAGCCAGCTTCTCTTGGCACCGTACGCCAGCGCATTAAGCTGAAGCAGGGCATCGATTCGGAGAACGCGAAGAAAATCAATGTCATGATCCGCGACTCTAAACTGAAAGTGAAGAGCCAAATTCAAGGTGATCAAATCCGCGTTACCGGTAAGAGCAAAGATGATTTGCAGCAGGTGATGCAGATGCTGCGCAAAGGTGATTTATCCCTGGATTTGCAATTTACCAACTTCAAATAATAGCGAAAAAAGTCGGTCTTTTGCTGCGCGGCTCGCGCGGTGAGAGACCTTTACACTTTTTTGACATGGTATGTTCGTAAAGCTTATACTTGTAGGGAAAAACGGGTATATCGGTTAATTTCAATGGGGGACACTGCATATGACGGAAAAAGTGAAAATCGTGACGCTTGGTTGCGAGAAGAATCTGGTTGACTCTGAAATTATGTCAGGCCTGATCGATCAAAGGGGCTATCGCCTCGTAGAGGACCGGGAAGAGGCTACGGTCATTATCGTAAATACCTGCGGTTTTATTGATGCTGCCAAGGAAGAATCCGTGAATACAATTTTGGATTTGGCAGATTTGAAACAGACGGGAAACCTGAAGGCGCTTATCGTGTCCGGTTGCCTTACGCAGCGTTATAAGCAAGTTCTAATGGATGAAATGCCGGAGATCGACGGTATCGTTGGAACCGGGGATTTCTATAATATTAATCAGATTGTCGATGAGGCGCTTAAGGGCAAAAAACCGGTTCAAGTCGGAAATCCGGTGTTTAATTATGAGGAGGTACTCCCTCGCAAAGTATCGACAGCCAAGTACACTACATACGTTAAAATAGCAGAGGGCTGCGATAACAATTGCACGTTTTGCAGCATTCCAATCATGCGCGGAAATTTCCGAAGCCGTTCCATCGAATCGATCGTAGCCGAGGTTAAGCTAATGGCTTCGCAAGGGGTGAAAGAGATTAGTCTGATCGCCCAGGATTCCACCAATTACGGGACTGACCTCTATGGAGAATTTAAGCTGGCCGAGCTGATGAATAGGGTCACAGAGGTTGCAGGCATTGAGTGGGTAAGGCTCCATTATGCTTACCCGGGCTTTTTCACCGATGAGCTGATCGAAATGATTGCGACGAATCCTAAGATTTGCAAATATGTCGATATGCCGCTGCAGCATAGTGAGGATGCGGTACTTAAACGGATGCGCCGTCCGGGACGCAATCGCGACATCCGGGAGCTGATCACAAAAATTCGTTCCCGGATACCGAACGTCTCGCTTCGCACTTCCCTGATCGTCGGGTTCCCGGGCGAAACGGAGGAGGATTTCGAAAGCTTGTGCGGTTTCGTACGGGAGATCAAATTTGATCGATTGGGCGTATTTAACTATTCGAAGGAAGAGGATACCCCTGCCTCAAGGCTGCCGGATCAAGTGGCTGATGAGGTAAAAGAGTGGCGCGCTAACACGCTGATGGAAATTCAGCGCGAGGTTTCTAACGAGAATGCTGGTAAATTCGTCGGAGAAGTTCTGGACGTGCTGGTGGAACGCTATGACGGCCGCAGCGACGTTTATATCGGGCGTTCACAGTATGATGCGCCGGAAATCGATGGTGAAGTATACGTAACGAATTGTCCTGTAGGCATTGGGGAAATGGCCAAGGTGCGCATTACACATGCTTACGAATATGACATGTCCGGGGAGGGTGTCCTTTGAATTTACCCAATCGCATAACAATTAGCCGAATTTTTATGATCCCGGTCATGCTGGTCTTTTTGCTGGTGGACTTTGAGTGGTGGTCCTATGAACTGTCGTTTGGCGGTTATATACTGCCAGTAAACCAGTTGATTGGGGCGATCTTGTTTATCGTGGCTGCCAGTACGGACGGCATTGACGGATATAT
Organism: Paenibacillus sp. YSY-4.3; assembly: GCF_054767475.1. Taxonomy (NCBI): domain Bacteria; kingdom Bacillati; phylum Bacillota; class Bacilli; order Caryophanales; family Paenibacillaceae; genus Paenibacillus; species Paenibacillus sp. YSY-4.3. The sequence continues at coordinate 1,120,193 of NZ_BAABMC010000001.1, forward strand.
TGCCCGCAAGCATAATTTGGTGACCAACCTAGGTAAGCTGCTTGATCCGCTGGCAGATAAATTACTGGTGGCCGCAGTGCTGGTGGCGCTGGTTGCCATGGGTGAGATCCAAGCGATCATTGCGATCGTCATCATAAGCCGCGAGTTTGCCGTGACTGGGTTGCGGGAAATTGCATTGCTGGAAGGGTCGGTCATCGCCGCCAGTAAGTGGGGAAAAGCGAAGACCATCGCTCAGGTGATTGCGATCTCCGTGCTTCTACTGAACAATTTTCCGTTCGAGTGGCTCCATTTTCCCTTCGATGAAATCGCGATTTGGGTTGCTACGCTGATTACGATTTATTCCGGCATCGACTATTTTGTGAAAAACAAAAATTTGCTTTCATTATCTAAAAGCTGATCAGGGGACGAACTATTTAAATCAAATACTTAGCTATTTAGCCATGCGAATGCTGGTTGAAGTCAAAATGAGACTGCCTTATTTTGCTGATGGAAGGAGACGTGGGAGAGATATGAAAGCAGAAATTATCGCTGTAGGTACCGAGCTTCTACTCGGACAAATCGTGAACACGAATGCGCAATTTTTATCTCAGGAGTTAGCGTCTCTCGGCATCGACGTGTATTTCCAAACGGTTGTAGGCGACAACATGGACCGTCTGCGCCAAGCGATTCAAACCGCCGAGTCGAGGGCGGATGTGCTTATTTTCTCAGGCGGCATCGGTCCGACGCAGGACGATTTGACCAAGGAGGCGCTAGCTTCTGTGTTAGGCAGAGGCCTGCATTATGACCGGATGGCGATGGATAATATCGACCGGTTCTTTCAGGGGCGTAATATTCCCATGACCGAGAATAACCGGCGCCAAGCGCATGCCATTGACGGCTGCACGCCGCTGCCGAATGAGACAGGCCTGGCCGTAGGGAACGCTATTGCACATAACGGGAAGTTCTATATCGTATTGCCAGGACCCCCGAAAGAATTGATGCCGATGTTTCGAAATCAGGCGACAACATGGATTATGCAGCATGTATTGACCCATGAGCAGCCAATTTATTCGAAGATGCTAAAGTTTGCCGGGATCGGCGAATCGGCATTGGAGACCCGGGTTCTCGATCTGATCGAGAAGCAAAGTGATCCGACCGTAGCGCCTTACGCGAAGGAGAGCGAGGTTACGCTGCGGATTACGACAAAGGCGAATACAGAAAGCGAAGCGATGGCCAAGCTGGAAGTGTTAGAGAAGGAAATCAGCTCGCGGCTCGGCGATCATCTGTACGCTACCGGAGATATACCGATTGAGAAGACGATCGTGGACTTGCTGACAGAGCTGAATTTAACCGTAAGCTGTGCTGAAAGCTGCACCGGCGGCTTGCTTATGGAGACTATAACCTCTATCCCAGGCAGCGCTGCCGTCTTCCATGGCGGAATCGTTTGCTATTCTAATGAAATGAAGGAGAAACTGCTCAACGTTCCGCATGACATGCTGGAGGGGGACAATGCTCCTGGCGCTGTCAGCGCCGAGACCGCAAAAGTGCTTGCCGAGCAGGTGCGTATGATTGTCGACACAGATTTCGGTCTGGCTATTACCGGCGTGGCCGGTCCGGGCTATTCCGAGCGCAAGCCGGTGGGCCTCGTATACATCGCCATTTCCCGCCGCGGACAGGATACGGCCGTTCTTGAGCTGAACCTGAAGGGCAATCGGGAAACGATCCGGATTCGCTCTGCCAAGACGATACTTTATCACCTTTGGAAACAGCTTAAGGAAATCGCTGATCGCTGATCATGCATAGCTGCCTGTATTTGCATTTGCAAAATAAATAAGCTTCGAGTTATAATGAAATTACGGAAGAACCGTAGCCTAACTTTTTTGTTGCGCTGCGGTTCTTTTTTTTGTTGAACCGCTATGGCCATGGCTGGTTGATGTTGGTGTTAAAGCTTTGTTGGTATTTATCCCTTTGTTGTCATTGCTGTCACCAAAAGTAAGTGAATCCCGAAGGGAGAGCGCCGCCGAGCAGGAAGTAGAAGGCGCCGGCGCCAATCGTACCTCTCTAGTCGGTTAGCTCATCTAGAGCACCCATAAAAGAATGTTTAAGCTCTGCACCAGAGTAAGCGAATCCCAAAGGGAGAGCACCCTGCAAGCAGGAAGTAGAAGGTAAACGCACCACATTAACTCCCTCCACCATTATGCAGGAGCGCCAAGCCAGGAGCGGACCCGAAGGGTGGCAAGCGGCTCATTCCAGCAAAACTCACCCGGGTGCTCGACCATATTTCCTTGAGCAGGGTGTTTCCAGGTAACCCGGGTGAACCCAAAGTAAGACGTACCCGAAGGGGGAAAAGCGATCCTCGCGCCAAAAGTAAAGCGCTCCCCGCAGGGGACAGCGGGCAGGAGCGCCTCTGCAACTCCTACGTTCCTCCAATTTGCCGGAGTCCCGAGGGCTGCAAGCCCTGCGGGGGCCCTCCCTTACGGTAAGGGAGGGTTTGGGAGGGTTGAGACCCGAATATATGTTCGAAAAAATGCTTGGCAAACGTTCCAAAACAAGGTACAATTATTAATGTAAAGTCCTACATTTAATCAATTTGATAAGGATGTGAGCTAATTGTCAGATCGTCGTGCAGCGCTGGATATGGCGCTTCGTCAAATAGAAAAGCAATTCGGTAAAGGTTCGATTATGAAGTTGGGCGAATCCACTCATATGCAGGTGGAAATTGTTCCCAGTGGTTCAATAGCATTAGATATAGCTCTTGGTACAGGCGGATTGCCGCGTGGCCGGATTATCGAAGTATACGGTCCTGAATCCTCTGGTAAGACGACAGTGGCGCTTCATGCCATTGCCGAAGTTCAGAAAATCGGCGGACAAGCCGCGTTCATCGATGCGGAGCATGCACTGGATCCATCTTATGCCAGTAAGCTCGGTGTAAATATCGATGAGCTTCTACTCTCCCAGCCGGACACTGGGGAGCAGGCGCTTGAAATTGCGGAAGCACTCGTAAGAAGCGGCGCTGTCGATATTATCGTTATCGACTCTGTTGCGGCGCTTGTTCCGAAAGCGGAAATTGAAGGCGAAATGGGCGACTCGCATGTAGGCTTGCAGGCACGATTGATGTCTCAAGCGCTCCGCAAACTGTCAGGAGCGATCAGCAAGTCGAAGACGATTGCGATCTTCATTAACCAATTGCGCGAGAAAGTCGGCGTGATGTTCGGTAATCCGGAGACGACGCCTGGCGGACGGGCTCTGAAGTTCTACTCCACCATTCGTCTTGATGTGCGCCGCATAGAGACGATCAAGATGGGGAATGACATGGTTGGTAACCGTACCCGGGTCAAAGTCGTCAAGAACAAGGTGGCTCCTCCGTTCAAGCAGGCGGAGATCGACATTATGTATGGTGAAGGCATTTCTAGAGAAGGCAGTATTATCGATATCGGCGTAGAGCTTGATATTGTCGATAAGAGCGGAGCCTGGTATTCATACTCTGGCGAGCGCTTGGGTCAAGGCCGCGAAAACGCGAAGCAATTTTTGAAGGAGAATACCCAAATTGCGAACGCCATTGAATTGAAAATTCGCGAAGCCAGTCAATTGTCCACGGACGTTCCTTCGGCTTCTGCAAGTGAGCTGGCGGAAGAAGCGAAAGAAGAGCAGGCGCTTTTCGAAGAATAATAACTTAGCAATGAATAGGCGCTCTGTAGTCTGGCGAAGCCAGGACAGAGCGTTTTTATTTTGGAAGCGTACCATGATATAACTATGAAAACAGAATTTGCAGAAATGAGGCAAGGGGGGGCGGCTTGATGAATGAAGGATACGGCAAGCGCAGGACACAGCAGCCTTCCGTGAAAGCCGGAAGGCGGTTGCAGGAACCTCAGGGAATAGTTGATATTTCTGAAGAGCGTTTTTGGGGGAATACTACGAAGGAATCTCCCGCCGAGGAGTCAAGTTTTGATGATTTTCCGGAGGACGGCGAATTGGAAATTACGATGGTGGAGGCCCTTAAGCGGCCAAAGTTCCGTTACCGGATTCATTTTGGTTCTTATTCGATCGAAGTTCATGAAGATGTGATGATTAAATATCGGATGATCAAAGGCTCGGCATTTACCAAGTCGGATTTGGAAGAGATTATCGCGGCAGACGAACGGCAGAGAAGCTACGGGGACGCTCTTGTGTATTTGAGCCGCAAGCCGCGTACAGCTTACGAAATAGCCCTTCGCCTCGGGGAGAAGGGATGGAGCGAGGAGACGGTAGGCGACGTTATTCACCGGCTTAAGCAGGAGCGGCTTATAGATGATGCCGTATACGCCCAGCAATGGGCCCAGCAGCGCGTTGGGAGCAGAGGCAAGGGAAAACTATGGGTTCGACACGAACTGCGTCAGAAAGGCATTGCCAAGCCTTTGATTGAAGAGGCGCTTGGTGAAGTCAGCGAAGAAGACGAATATAATAGCGCTTTACAGCTGGGATCGAAGAAATGGAAGACCGCCACAGGCGAATTCATGGACAGAAAACGCAAGACTGGAGCTTTTCTAATGCGCAGAGGCTACTCGGGTGGACTAGTTTCCAAAGTAATCCGCGAGTTGGCCCGGCAGGACGGCCAGAATAATGCGGAGGGATGGGAAGAAGAATAGCCCGCCGCAGGGGCGGCTGTCATTTGCTTGACAATATCTTTCGTCAAATAATAAAATGTCTATATGCACAGAGTCCTTTTTTCCTTCCAAAATTATGACTCTGTACACATTCTATTCGCCAATCATGAAGGCTTACATTTTAGCTCAGGAATTAAAGTGAGCGGCCTACCTGAATCGGCCTGTATTCGATTCTTAGAAATGATGATGAATTGAGGAAGTTAACTACAACTGCAAGTATCCCAAGGAATGCCTTGGAGGAATCAACGGGGAGGTGAACAGATGAACTATGGAGTCTGGATCGCTCTCGTTGCAGCCGCTTTATTCTTTGGGTTCGTGATCGGGTATTTTATTCGCAAATCTCTTGCAGAAGCTAAAATTTCCAGTGCGGAACATGCTGCGGGCCAAATTTTGGAAAACGCAAAGAAAGAAGCAGAAGCACTGAAGAAAGAAACAGTCCTGGAAGCTAAGGACGAGGTCCATAAAGTCCGGACTGAAGCTGATAAAGACATTCGTGAACGTCGGAACGAAATACAACGGCAGGAAAGACGATTGTTGCAAAAGGAAGAGTCGCTGGATAAAAAATTAGAATCGCTTGAACGAAAAGAAGAGCAGGTGGCAGGCAAAGAGAAGCGAATTGAAGAAACTCAGCAGCAAATTGATCAGATTTATAAGACTCAGGTTCAGGAATTGGAACGTATCTCCAACTTGACGATGGAGGATGCCAGAATCATTATTCTGAACAATGTAGAGCAGGAAGTTCGTCATGAAACGGCGCAGCTGATCAAGGACATTGAGCAGCAGGCGAAAGAGGAAGCCGATAAGAAATCGCGTGAAATCATTACGCTGGCTATTCAACGGTGTGCAGCCGATCATGTTGCGGAGACGACCGTATCTGTTGTAGCATTGCCGAATGAAGAGATGAAGGGACGGATCATAGGCCGCGAAGGGCGCAATATCCGCGCGCTTGAGACGTTGACTGGGATCGATCTTATTATTGACGATACGCCGGAGGCCGTCATCTTGTCAGGCTTTGATCCGATTCGTCGGGAGATCGCCCGTACCGCACTGGAGAAACTTGTGGCGGATGGACGGATTCACCCGGCGCGAATCGAAGAGATGGTCGAGAAATCGCGTCGTGAGGTGGATGAACGGATACGCGAATACGGTGAACAAGCTACCTTTGAGGTTGGCGTTCATGCGCTTCATCCGGATCTGATCAAAATTTTGGGACGCCTTAAATTCCGGACAAGCTACGGTCAGAATGTGCTGAAGCACTCGATGGAAGTTGCTTACTTGGCTGGCCTTATGGCAGGCGAATTAGGCGAAGACATCGTTCTGGCCAAGCGGGCGGGACTGCTGCATGATATTGGTAAAGCGCTTGATCATGAAGTGGAAGGATCGCATGTCGAGATCGGCGTAGAATTGGCTAAGAAATACAAAGAGCATCCGGTGGTTATCAATAGTATCGCATCCCACCATGGTGACTGCGAGGCTACATCGGTGATCGCCATGCTGGTTGGCGCGGCTGATGCCTTATCGGCAGCAAGACCTGGCGCTCGTCGTGAAACGCTGGAAACATATATCCGGCGCCTCGAGAAGCTTGAAGAAATTTCGGAATCGTTCGAAGGCGTGGAGAAATCCTATGCTATCCAAGCTGGCCGTGAGGTTCGCGTCATGGTACAGCCTGACAAAATCGACGATGCTGAAGCATTCCGACTGGCTAGAGACATCACGAAGACGATTGAGAATGAACTGGATTATCCGGGGCATATCAAGGTTACCGTCATTCGCGAGACGCGGGCGGTTGAATACGCAAAGTAAAGCCAATGCTGAGAAAGTGGCCCTTATGGGGCCGCTTTTTCTCATTGCTTATGAAATACAACCATTGAGTTTAGGGAGGAACCTGTCATTAAGGTCTTATTTATTGGAGATATTGTTGGAAGCACGGGCCGCAGAGCGTTGAAGGAGACGCTCCCGCATTTGAAATCCAAATATAGCCCGCATGTCATTATTGCGAACGGAGAAAACGCGGCCGGAGGAAGAGGCATCACGTCGGCGATTGCCAAAGATTTTTTTGAGCTCGGGATACACGGCCTAACGATGGGGAACCATACATGGGATAATAAAGAAATCTTTGAATTCATTGACGATGAACCACGAATGATCCGTCCGGCTAACTTTCCGCCAGGAACGCCAGGCAGCGGATATACCGTAATCAAAGCGAATGGCAAAGAGCTCGCGATTGTCAATTTAATGGGACGCACTTTTCTTCCCGCCATTGATGATCCATTTAGAGCAGCCGACGAAATTATAGGGAAACTGGCCAAAAAACATAAATGCATTCTTGTCGATTTTCATGCCGAGGCGACTTCAGAGAAAATCGCGATGGGCTGGCACCTGGATGGGAGGGCATCCCTCGTTGTAGGTACGCATACGCATGTACAAAGCAACGATGATACGATATTGCCGCTAGGCACGGCCTACTTGACTGATGCAGGCATGGTAGGCTCACGGGAAGGCGTACTGGGCATGGAGAGGGAAGCGGTGCTGCGGAAGTTTACGACGCAGTTGCCGGTACGCTTTCAAGTGTGCGAAGGGAAGTGGCATTTTCATGCCGTAGTGGTGGATATTGACGAGTCAACGGGACATGCCAAGAAAATTCAAAAAATTCGCTTGTTGGAAGATGAGTGGGTAATGGAGTAAAAAAACGGCAAGAAGCACCGAAAATTGGCCGCGGAACAGGAGCTATGGTAAAAAGCAGGAATTTTTTCACTTCTAACGAATATCTTCTAAGTAGTGGAATCAACCATTATTCCCAGGGAGGTACTTACCATGGAAGTATTAAAAGTTTCAGCAAAATCCAATCCCAACTCCGTTGCCGGTGCGCTTGCTGGAGTTCTTAGAGAACGTGGCGCTGCTGAACTTCAGGCTATAGGAGCCGGTGCTCTGAACCAAGCCATCAAAGCGGTAGCGATTGCCCGGGGATTCGTTGCACCAAGCGGCGTTGACTTGATTTGTATTCCAGCGTTTACGGACATTGTCATTGATGGCGAGGATCGTACAGCCATTAAACTGATCGTTGAGCCTAGATAAAATAATAAATCGTTCAAATAATTAGATACCTGTTTACGAGCGCATGCGTAGACAGGTTTTTTGCATTTACGGCAAACCATATTATGATTCATCGTTTCATTTCCAGGCGGAAACGTGTAATCAGCTAATGAAGGGCGGGGGGGCGAGTTTGAAAATGAAAGTCGTCGATTTCCATTGCGATGCTTTAAACAAAATGCGGCTTCATCCCGGCATGGACTTCAATACAGACGACCGGCTCGACGTAATGGCGAAGCGAATGAGGCAAGGCAACGTGAAACTGCAGTGCTTTGCCATTTTCTTATCCAAACAGCTCGGTACTCCGAATATGGGACATATTTTGGATCAAATAGATATTTACAATGCGTGCATCGTTCCGAGTGGCGTCTCCCCCATTCGCTTTGCGGATGAGCTGGAGCAATGGGAGCTGGAGGGGAAAGTGGGAGGATTACTGTCGCTGGAAGGAGCGGATGGCCTGGAGGGGAATTTGCATTATTTGCAAGTATGCTTCGATTTGGGCGTTCGTTTGCTCGGAATTACCTGGAATCATGCCAATTGGGCAGCCGACGGCATATTGGAGCCCCGTAACGGAGGGTTCACGCTTAAAGGCGTTCAACTCGTCCATTTAAGCCATCAGCTAGGAATGATACTGGATGTATCCCATTTATCGCAGAAGGGCTTCTGGGAGCTTGCAGAGCTCTCAGAAGGCGCGCGGCGTCCCTTCATTGCCTCCCATTCGAATGCTTACGCAGTTTGCGATCATGTCAGAAATTTGCATGATGAGCAAATTCAAGCTATCATACGAATGAACGGGCGGATCGGTGTGACATTTGTCCCTTGGTTCGTCCATAAAAGCGGTACTCCGTCGAGCAAGCATTTGCTTCCTCACATTGAGCATATTTGCGCTTTGGGCGGGGAGAGCCATATTATGTTTGGCTCGGACTTCGATGGAATCGAAGAGCACCTAAGTGATTTAGATCATTGCGGTCGCTATTCCGAGTGGGCGGAAATGCTGCTGAAGCATTACCCCGAGCGGCTTGTACGAGGATGGTTGTACGATAATGCGGTTAGGTTTTTGCGCAAATGGCTGCCAAAAAACAAGTAAGCGCTTTAATTAATCCAATCGTGAGATCGATATGATCGAAAACAACTATATGAGAAAAGGCTCGAAAACGCTTGCTTTTTATTTGTTTGCGACATAAAATTGACATGACTCTGAAACAGAATGTTCACAATTCTGGAAACGATGAATGCTGTTTCCAAGTCAACATTCTAGCTGCACTATAAATATAATGATAGTGCTATAGCGATACGATTAAAGGGGTGGGCGATCTTGATTAGTCAATTGTCTTGGAAGATCGGTGGACAGCAAGGCGAAGGCGTTGAAAGTACAGATCGGATTTTTTCGACGGCCTTGAACAGACTTGGATATTATTTGTACGGGTACCGACATTTCTCCTCCCGTATTAAAGGCGGCCATACGAATAACAAAATTCGGATCAGTACAATGCCGATTCGTGCGATTTCCGACGATTTGGACATTTTAGTCGCTTTTGACCAAGAAAGTATCGATTTGAATGCACATGAGCTTCGCAGCGGTGGCGTCATCGTGGCCGATGCTAAATTCGATCCTACCGTTCCTGAAGGTGTCGACGCGACTCTCTTCGCGGTTCCGATTACGGCGATTGCGGAGGAGCTGGGTACTTCACTGATGAAGAATATGGTAGCGTCTGGAGCATCTTGGGCGTTGCTTGGTCTACCGTTGGAAGTATTTAATAAAGCTGTAGAAGAAGAATTTGGGCGTAAAGGTCCTGCGATTGTTGAGAAAAATATCGAAGCGGTGAAACGCGGTGCGGATTTCGTGCTGGAGCTTGCCGGAGGTCCGATTGACAGCTTCAAGCTTGGCCCGGCAGACGGCAAACAGAAACTGTTCATGATCGGTAACGATGCGATCGGCCTTGGCGCGGTTGCTGCCGGATGCCGGATTATGAGTGCGTACCCGATTACGCCGGCTTCTGAAATTATGGAATATTTAATTAAGAAACTGCCGAAATTCGGTGGAACGGTCGTTCAAACGGAGGATGAAATCGCCGCAATTACGATGGCAATCGGCTCGAACTACGCCGGCGTACGGACAATGACTGCATCGGCGGGCCCTGGTTTGGCCCTGATGATGGAAGCGATTGGACTGGCTGGAATGACTGAAACGCCTGTCGTTATTGTGGATACGCAGCGTGGAGGTCCAAGTACAGGGCTTCCAACGAAGCAGGAGCAAAGTGATATTAACGCGCTGATCTACGGAACTCATGGTGAAATTCCGAAAATTGTAATTGCGCCTAGTTCGATCGAGGAATGCTTCTACGATACGATTGAAGCCTTCAACCTTGCTGATAAATATCAAGTTCCTGTTATTCTAGCGACAGATCTTCAGCTTTCACTAGGCAAGCAGTCCTGCGAAGTGCTTGATTACAACAAAATTGTCATTGACCGCGGATATATGGTGAAGGATATTCCTGATCGCGAAGATGGCAGCATGTTCAATCGCTATGCATTTACGGAAAACGGGGTCTCCCCACGGGTTCTGCCAGGCGAGAAGAATGGCATCCACCACGTTACAGGCGTAGAGCATGATGAAGCTGGCCGTCCATCGGAAAGCCCGGTTAACCGGAAGAAAATGATGGATAAACGTCTGCGCAAGCTGAACAAATTGGAAATGACGAATCCGATTCATTTGCAGGCTCCACATGCTGAGCCGGAAATTCTTGTCATCGGCATGGGGTCTACGGGCGGAACGATCGATCAGGCTCGCACTCGTTTGGACGCCGAAGGAATCAAGACGAACCATATGACCGTTCGCTTGCTGCATCCGTTCCCGGTAGACGAAGTGCTTCCGCAAATTAAGAAAGCGAAGAAAGTGCTCGTTCTGGAGAACAATGCGACAGGCCAACTGGCCAACCTGATCAAGCAAAATATCGGCTATCACGATAAAATTGTCAATGTGCTGAAATATGACGGTAATCCGTTCCTTCCTTCGGAAGTTTACAACGAATGCAAAAATGTAGCCGGGAATAAACCGCAGGAGGAGTTGGTGTAAAATGGCAACTTTCAAGGAGTTTCGCAATAAAATCAAACCGAACTGGTGTCCAGGCTGCGGGGACTTCTCCGTGCAAGCTGCGATTCAACGCGCTGCCGCGAATGTAGGACTTGAGCCAGAGGGTTTGGCTGTCATTTCCGGAATCGGTTGTTCCGGACGGATTTCTGGATATATCAACGCTTATGGTCTCCATGGAATTCATGGCCGTGCGCTGCCGATCGCTCAAGGCGTAAAGCTGGCGAACCGCGATCTGACCGTCATCGCTTCCGGCGGGGACGGCGACGGGTTTGCAATCGGTATGGGCCATACGGTTCATGCGATTCGCCGCAATATCAACATCACTTACATTGTCATGGATAACCAGATTTATGGATTGACGAAAGGCCAAACTTCTCCGCGAAGCGGCGAAGGCTTCAAGACGAAGAGTACGCCTGAAGGCTCCATCGAATCAACGTTGTCTCCGCTAGAGGTAGCTATAGCTGCGGGTGCCACATTCGTAGCGCAATCCTTCTCCAGCGACTTGAAACAGTTGACTTCGTTGATCGAACAAGGCATTCAGCATGAAGGCTTCTCGTTGATCAACGTATTCAGCCCGTGCGTAACGTTCAACAAAGTGAATACGTACGACTGGTTCAAGGACAACATCATTAATCTGGATACGGTAGAAGGCTATGATTCTACAAATCGCCTTGCCGCGATGACAAAGCTGATGGAAACGGGCAGTATGATCACAGGTTTGATTTATCAGAACAAAGAGAAGAGAAGCTACGAGAACCTCGTTCACGGTTTTTCCGAGGAGCCGCTGGCGCATCAATCGCTGGCATTATCCCAGGCTGACTTTGACAATCTTGTAGCAGAATTCAGATAATACGGTGAAAGATGTCCTTTTTGGGAGGACATCTTTTTTCTTTTTGTTTGAAATAGGTGTATAATGGGTAACGATGTGAAACGTCATCGACATAGAGAAAAAACTGAGGAGTGTTTGCAAAATGAGCAAAACAGTGCCAGTCGGCGTATCAGCGCGTCATATTCATTTGACTCAAGAACATATTGAGGCTTTGTTCGGACAAGGCTACCAGCTTACGGAATTCAAGCCGTTGTCCCAGCCAGGACAATTTGCGGCTAACGAGACGGTTGCTGTCATCGGTTCGAAGGGTCAATTCGACAAAGTGCGTATACTAGGGCCTGCACGTCCTGCTTCACAGCTTGAAATTTCCCGTACTGATTCGTTTGCAATCGGTGTGAAGGCACCGGTTAGAGAATCTGGACATATTGATGGCACGCCGGGCATTAAGATTAAAGGCCCTGCTGGAGAAGTGGAGCTGCAAGAAGGAGTAATTGTAGCGGCTCGCCATATCCACTTCCATACTTCAGATGCTGAGAAATGGGGCATTAAAGATAAGCAAATGCTGAAAGTTCGTTTGGGTGGAGAACGCGGCCTAGTGCTGGAGAACGTCATTGCGCGCGTATCTGATTCCTTTGCACTGGACATGCATATCGACACGGATGAAGCTAATGCAGCCGGAGCGAATAATGGCGATACGGCTGAAATCATTGACTAATTGGCTAGGCGATTGAATAACGGGCTATCCCAGGATGAGATCATCCCCTGGGATAGCCCGTTTATCGTTTGTTTGGCAGTTAGGTGATTTTACGTTGCCTGCGTACTTTCGATTGACACCGCATGTGCAATGCACGGTATCGTCTCTCCCTGCTGAAAGGACAAGGGAGAGAGCAGTGCGCCTGTAGCAACGACAAGAATTCGGTTTAATTCGCCTTGTTCGAGCTTATTCAGCAGGTGTCCATAGGTTACGACGGCCGAGCAGCCGCAGCCGCTGGCTCCCGCTTGAACCTGCTGTTTGCTGTAATCGTAAATCATCATGCCGCAGTCTTTATAGACGGTCCCTTCCATAGGGATGCGATGTTCCATCAGCAAATCTTTAGCGATATCATAGCCTACTCTGGCCAAGTCGCCAGTAACGATCAGGTCGTAATACGACGGATCAATTCTCATATCTCTGAAATGGGCTTGTATCGTATCAACTGCTGCAGGAGCCATGGCAGCTCCCATATTGAACGGGTCGCTGATTCCCATATCGATAACTCTGCCGATCGTCGCCGAAGTGACAACTGGCCCTTCCCCGTCCAGTGATACTACGGCAGCGCCCGAGCCGGTTACGGTATATTGCGCTGTTGGCGGCTTCTGTGAGCCGTATTCTGTAGGGTAACGGAATTGCTTCTCCGCACTTGCATTATGGCTGCAGGTACCGGCAAGAGCGTATTTAGCCCCGCCATGGTTTACGGTGAATGAAGCGAGTGCGAGACTTTCCATTGAGGTGGAGCATGCCCCGAAAAGACCGAGAAAAGGGATGTTTAGCGATCTGGCGGCAAAGCTGCTGCTGATGATCTGATTCATCAAATCTCCGCCAAAGTAAAACTGAACCTGTTCTTTTGTCAGACCAGCTTTTTGGACCGCTAGATTGGCTGCTTCTTCGATAAGCGTCTTTTCCGCCTTCTCCCAGCTTTCCTGTCCGAGATACAGGTCTGAATGTATGATATCAAAGTCTTTGGCCAGCGGCCCATCACCTTCGAAGGGGCCGACGATCGTCGCCCTGCCGACGATTTTCGGTTTGTTCTCAAATATCCAGCTTTGGTGGCCTTTAAGCATGTCACGAACCTCCTCCTCCTGCATATCCAGGTACGAAAATGGCGTAAATAATACCGATGATGAACGCAGCTACGGTTCCAAATACAATTACGGACCCGGCTAGTTTAAACATTCCCGCTCCTACTCCCAAGACGATTCCTTCGCTGCGGTGCTCGATGGCAGAAGAGGCCATGGAATTCGCGAAGCCGGTGACGGGTACGGCGGTTCCAGCACCAGCCCACTGGGCGATTTTATCGTATATCCCTAGTGCTGTAAGTATAATGGACAGTAATATCAGCACGGCAACGGTCGGGTTGCCCGCTTCCTTATCCGTAAAACCGCCATACTTCATGAACGCCTGGCGGATAGCTTCTCCAATGAGGCAAATCGTGCCTCCGATAAGGAAAGCACGGATACAATTGCCCCAGACGGGACGCTTTGGTTCTTTGGACTGCGCCAGTTTTTGGTATTTCTGTTGGACCGGCGTCATTTTTTTATTTTTGTTTCCCATCACATTGCCTCCTATCTAGCCAAGAGCGGCTTGACGTCATTAATGATTTGCTGCAATTGCTCGGAGCAGTTGGTGTAAAGCTGTTTAGGCTCTGCTTCTACCGAGGATAAAGCATACATCTCCAGATCGGCTTCACATTTTTTCAATGTGGCGAGCAAGACTGCCTTTTCTTGAGGTTCAGGAACAGTTAATTTATCGTCGTATAGATCCACATAAAGCTGACCGAAGCCGTCAACCTGTGCGACAAATACATTTTCGACAGTTACGCCGAGCTTCTCCAGCTCGGTATGAAGCCAGGCCCTGTTCAGGCCGATCGTAGAGAGCGGCTCATCCATGATGCTTCCGTCAAGAATGACTGCTTGCGTCTCCGGTTCAGGAGAAACCTTAATCCCTAAATGAGATGGGGTTATAGGTTGATATTCTCTTTTTAGCAGCACATTGATCTCTCCACTCGGCTCAATAACTGCAAACTCGACTTCGGCTGCCTTGAATATGCTTTTTTTCCGCAGCTGTTCCAGCAGCTCCTCGTTCGTGAGCTTTTCCTTTTTCAAATTGTCCTCAAGGATTTTGCCGTTCTGGATCAGGACGGTTGAGCTGTTGTCGATCAAGTTTCTGGCCTTCTTGCTTTTGATTTGCAGGAACTCTATTCCCAAAGAGACGAGAACCCAGACGACTAATGCGGTAATGCCGATATACCACTGCTCCTCATGGTTCACCGAAATATAAGCAGCCAAATCCCCAATCGTGATCCCTGTAATATACTCAAATAAGGAAAGCTGCGAGATTTGCCTTTTTCCAAGCAGTTTGGTCAGAAGAAAGAGTACTGCGATTGAAACCAGGGTTCTTACGACAACCTCTAACCATATTTGCATACTGACGCTGACACTCCTTTCATTACGCCTAAAACACGGGTAACCAAATTATGCGCAGAAGCTGATTTTTTACTAACACAAAATTTGGAAGAACGTACTCCAGTATGTTTTGTGTAAAATGGGTCAAATTATGATGGCGCAAAGCACAGTTATAAGGTTAGGTGGTGAATCAGATGACAGTAGCTTCACAAGTGAAAACGACGCTAGCGTCGTTAAAAAGCGCTCAAGCGAACCTGGAGTCATTCGCTCTAGGCACGCAAAACCAGGATGCAAAAAACTTGTTTACTGCGGCGGCTCAACAAACGCAGCAAATCGTTGACCAAGTGGAAACAAGAGTTACGCAACTGGAGAATGAAGAACCACAGTATAAGGGATTCTAGGACAACTTCGACCGCAGAAAATGAAGAAGCAATAGCCGAGCCCGTTCCATTGGAACGGGCTTTTGCGCGTGCTGAAGAAGCTTACAGAATAATCACCAAAGACCTCTTCGCGTCTGGATATCAATTTAGAAGCATGTTATAATTTAGTGTAATGCATTTTTCAATTACTCAAGAGTACGTTATAGTTTTAGCGATAGATTGACTAAAGGAGTGGGCCGACATCATGGCTAAGGAAACGAAGGATTACTCCAAGTATTTTGATTTCTCGGACGCCAAAGTCATTTCCGAGGACGAGAGCGGGAAGAAAATCAGAATACGCGGACGGGATATTCAAATTCTTTCGGAACCGGATCACCGCAAAGAGAAGCAGCGCGGGAAAGAGGATATTCAAGTGCTGTACAATACCGCCGTGCCTGAGGAACTGAAAGGTATCGGCACCGGCAAGAAATATATTATTTATACGTACGGCTGCCAGATGAACGAGCATGATACCGAGACGATGAAGGGTCTGCTTGAGGAAATGGGCTATACTTCTACGGAAGAACGTAAGGATGCGAACATTATTTTGCTGAACACTTGCGCGATCAGAGAGAACGCCGAAGATAAAGTGTTTGGGGAGCTTGGCCATCTGAAGGGGCTTAAGACGGAAAATCCGAATCTTCTGCTTGGCGTATGCGGCTGCATGTCGCAGGAGGAAGGCGTCGTGAACCGGATTATGCAGAAGCATGGTTTCGTCGACATGATTTTTGGCACGCATAATATCCACCGGCTGCCTCATTTGATCCGTGAAGCGTTGTTCAGCAAAGAAATGGTCGTCGAAGTATGGTCCAAAGAAGGGGACATCATCGAGAACCTGCCGAAGAAACGCGAAGGCATGAGAGCTTGGGTCAACATTATGTACGGTTGTGATAAATTTTGCACATATTGCATCGTTCCATTTACGCGGGGTAAGGAGCGCAGCCGCCGTCCTGAGGATGTCATCGCCGAGGTGCGCGATTTGGCGCGCCAAGGCTTCAAGGAAATTACCTTGCTTGGACAGAACGTAAATGCCTATGGTAAGGATTTTACGGACATCGATTATACGTTTGCCAATTTGATGGACGACATCCGCCAGATCGATATTCCGCGCGTCCGCTTTACGACTTCGCATCCCCGCGATTTTGACGATGCTTTGATTGAAGTGCTGGCGAAGGGTGGCAATCTGGTCGAGCATATCCATCTGCCTGTTCAATCCGGCAGCACCGAGGTGTTGAAGCGGATGAGCCGCAAATATTCGCGGGAGCATTATTTGGAGCTCGCTGGCAAAATCAAGAAGGCCATACCTGACGTGGTGCTGACGACCGATATTATCGTTGGCTTCCCTGGGGAGACTGATGAGCAGTTCGAGGATACACTGTCCTTGGTTCGCGAGATAGGATATGACTTCGCGTATACGTTCATTTATTCCCCGCGGGAAGGAACGCCGGCTGCGGTCATGGAAGACAACGTTCCGATGGAAGTGAAGAAGGAGCGTCTGCAGCGGCTCAACGACGTCGTTAACGAGCATTGCCGCATCAGCAACGACCTGATGAAGGGCAAGATCGTCGAGGTGCTTGTTGAAGGGGAGAGCAAGAACAATGCCGATGTGCTGTCCGGCCGGACGCGCAGCAACAAGCTGGTTCATTTTGAGGGCAGCAAAGATTTGATCGGCAAGTTCGTGCAAGTGGAAATTACTGATCCAATGACATGGTATATCAAAGGGAATATCTTGACAGAAGCGGTTACCCCCGCTTAATTAATAGGATTACATACAGGCTGAAACCCTGTAAGAAATATATGGTTTGAATATAGTTGGGAGGATAGAGCCTTGGGACAAGAGCATAACCACACGACCGATTGCGGAATTCCGAAATTCGATTCCCGTGATCTCGTCATTCGAGAAGATATTATGGCTAAAGCTAAGGAGCTCGCGGAGCTCATCGGGACAAGCGATGAGGTTCAGCATTTTCAGAAGGCTGAGCAACTGATCCAGAAGCATGAAAGAGTACAAACGGTAATTAGCGCCATTAAGAAGAAGCAAAAGGAAATCGTAGCCTTCCAAAGCTTCCAGAATCAAGCGATGGTCGACAAGATCGAACGTGAGATCGATGAGCTTCAGGATGAGCTGGATGAAATTCCGCTCGTGACCGAATTCCAGCAGAGCCAAAGCGATATTAACTATTTACTGCAGCTCGTAATTTCGGTGATTCGGGATACGGTATCGGAGAAGGTAAACGTTGAGTCCGGGAGCGAATCAGCTCCGGCCTCGGGATATGGGGAGTAAGTCGTTATGAATCTGTGCGGAGGCTTACCCTTCGCACTTTTTTTGACGATATACCTTAGAATTTTTATTTAACATCATGAAATATCCGCAATGTGACGATTGTTTGAATTAAGACATCTTAGGAATAATACATCGAGAAAGGGTTGGCGTAGTCAACCTATACAGAATAGGGGGAACGATAATGGATTGGACGGATATCATGTCCCGCAGCGAGAAATCGTTTTGGGGACTGCTTGGCCTCCGGCTGTTATCGGCAGACAGTCAGCGCGTGGAAATCGCCCTTACCGCCACAGAGTCGCATCTTAACTCAATGGGCATCGTTCATGGAGGCGTAATATCATCGATGATGGATCAGGCGATGGGAACGCTAGTAACGGCCGCTAAGGGAGGCCGGGAAGGCGTAACGACTCATTTGAACGTTAACTTTCTTAGTCCGATGCAAATGGGCGAATTGATCGTGACGGCTTATCCGCTGCATGAGACCTTCCGTACGATGACTTTGCGTGCAGAAGTCCGCAACAGTGAAGGTGTATTGGGAAGCATCGCAACTGCCACGTTCCGGTTGCCGAAGGATAAAGGGAATTCCGGCAAGGATCAAGGCTGATTCATAATATTGCAATTCAACGGAATGTTGCCCGGGAGTTCGCTAGGTAACGTTATCATATGATTAATGTGGTGATTCATGATGAATATGGAACAAGAACAGGATCAGGGACAACATCGCTACGATGCCAAGAAATACCGGACACCGGACGGAATTCCTGCAGACATAGTCATGTTTACACTAGCCAAGCAGGAGCGAAAGGCCGCCACAAAGTCACTGCCCAGATTCGACTTGAAGGTGATGCTGATCCGCCGCAGAAGCTGGCCGTTTGCCGGGGCTTGGGCGCTGCCGGGGGGATTCTCTCAAGAGGATGAATCTTTGTATGAGACCGCTCGGAGAGAGTTGAAGGAAGAGACAGGAGTAGACGGCCACCACTTGGAGTATCTCGGTGTATACAGTAAGCCCGGACGCGATCCGCGAGGCTGGATTATCTCCCATGCTTTTTTCGCGCTTGTGGAGGAATGGGTGCTGGAGAAGCGTCAATCCGCTGATGATGCCCAGGAAGTCGGATTGTATACGGTGAAGGAGGCGTTGGAGGATTTGCAGCTGGCGTTCGATCACCGTGAAATTTTGGAGGACGCTTATAGGAGAATTCAGCAGCAGATGCTTCATACGACGATTGCGAAGCAATTTTTGCCGCCTCATTTTACGCTTGGCGAGCTTTATCAGGTCATTCAAACGGTTGTCCCGGACTTCGCGGAGCTGAATTTCATTCGCAAAATCACGTCAACCCGCAGCAGGCAGGGGATTTTGGAGGAAGTGCGCGATGAGAACGGGGCTCCGATGCTGTCCAATCAATATTCGCAGCGCCCGGCGCAGCTGTATCGTTTTACCGACTATACTCCGAGATTATCCATCTATACTTAAGCTGTTTACGATGTCTTGAATACTTTGTTAATGTAGTTAACTATTAGTCAGCTGCCGTTTCATGTTCATTCCAAGTTCATAATTGCAAGTTTATTATTAAAGAAGGGCTGGGTGAAGCTGTGATGAAAGCACTGCTTGTTGTTGATTATACGAAGGATTTCGTGGATGGAAAGCTGCCAGTAGGAGAGCCGGCGATTTTGCTCGAATCGGCGATTTGCAAAATTACGGAGCAATATGTAGAGCAGGACGATTTTGTCGTTATGGCAGTGGATTTGCACGAAGAGGGTGATACGCTGCATCCGGAATCCAAACTATTCCCTCCCCATAACATCCGCGATACGGAAGGACGGGAATTATACGGTAAATTAGCTGATGTGTATGAACGGCACCAGGAACGGATTTACTGGATGGATAAAACGAGATACAGCGCTTTTTGCGGCACCGATCTCGATCAGAAATTACGTGAACGGGGTATTACTGAAATCGCGATTGTCGGGGTTTGCACAGATATTTGCGTATTGCATACCGCCGTGGATGCCTATAATAAAGGCTATAGCATTACGGTTTACGAAGACGGCGTAGCCAGCTTCAATCCGGAAGGCCATGCATGGGCACTTGGGCATTTTCGCGCTACTTTGGGTGCAAACGTAACAAGCAGCCGATAAACTTAAGTAAAAGCTGCGCATTTGTGCAGTTGCGACACCAGAGAGGATGAAAAGACAAATGCAAAGCGCAAGTTTGGCGCTACATACGGATAAGTATCAGATTAATATGATTTATGCCCACTGGGTAAATGGCACGCATGAACGCAAAGCGGTGTTCGAGGCGTATTTCCGCAAGCTTCCCTTCGGCAATGGATATGCCGTGTTTGCAGGTTTAGAGCGAATCGTGCAGTACATAACCCACCTGCAGTTTTCGGATAGCGATATCGAGTTTCTGGGTAGACAGGAAGAGAATTACGACCCGGCTTTTCTGGAGCTGCTCCGTAATTTCCGCTTTAAAGGCAATCTTTACGCTGTGCCTGAAGGAGCCTTGGTATTTCCGAGCGAGCCGCTAGTACGTGTAGAGGGAACGATTATGGAGGCCCAACTGATCGAAACCGCGCTGCTTAATTTCATGAACTTCCAGACCTTGATTGCAACCAAAGCATCACGGGTGAAGCGGGTGGCTGAAAAAGATGTGCTGCTCGAATTCGGGTCACGGCGTGCGCAAGAGGCAGATGCTGCCATTTGGGGTGCACGAGCCGCCTATCTGTCAGGCTTTGACGCCACATCGAATCTGCTTGCCGGAGAGATATTCGGCATTCCAACGAAAGGAACGCACGCACACTCCTGGGTTCAGAGCTTCGATTCTGAACTGGAGGCGTTTGAACGGTTCGCTGAGGCGCTTCCCGATCAAGTCTCGCTGCTCGTGGATACGTTTGATACGTTAAGCAGCGGTGTGCCGAATGCGATCAAGACGGCTAAGCTGCTAGAGAGCAAGGGCAAGAGACTAAGCAGCATTCGTCTGGATAGTGGAGATCTCGCTTACTTATCAATAAAGGCCCGTAAAATGCTTGATGATGCCGGTCTTCCATATGTCAAGATCGTTGCCTCTAATGATTTGGATGAAAATACGATCTTTAACCTCAAGGCACAAGGGGCCAAGATCGATATATGGGGCGTAGGGACCCAGCTTATTACTGCTGCGGATCAGCCAGCTTTAGGCGGCGTATATAAGCTTGTTGAACGTGAACGGAACGGAGCAATGGAGCCGACGATCAAAATATCCGCCAATCCGGAAAAAGTAACGACCCCGGGAAGAAAGGATATTTTACGTATTGTCGATGAGGAGAGCGGCAAAGCGATCGCTGATTACATCTGCTTCCCTCATGAGCAGCAGGCCAGATCCGGAGGGAAGCTGCGTCTGTTTGACCCGGTTCATCCCTATTTGAAAAAATCCGTTAAAAATTACAAGACCATCTCGATGCAGCAGCAAATTTTCGTGGATGGGGAGCTTGTTTATGAACTGCCCGCTCTTGATGCCATTCGAGCCTATCATAAAGAGCAGCTGCAAATGTTCTGGCCCGAGTATTTACGGAAGCTCAATCCGGAGAAGTATCGCGTCAACTTGAGCCAGGAGGCATGGGAGCTTAAGCAGAAGCTGATCGAGGAATATATGGGCCATCAAGAGGATTAAGCAAATTGAAGGGTTTTAAGGCTGTTTTCTAAGCATGAGCTTAGGAAGCAGCCTTTTTTATTTCTCGGGAAAGCGCAAAAACTGCTATTTTTAGCGTCGTTGCTTGCTTCATTCGACATCCGCTTCAAAATTGTCCATATGACATTTGTTACATCCGTCACACTCCACATATGGTAAATTGAAAAATTAATCGAGGTATTTTTGACTCGAAGTATTTGTGACGTTGTGGAAGGTCTTTTTGTATAGTTTTTACTGTAATTATTTCGTTTAAATGAACTCGCATAGGCGAAAGAAGGGAGTCCGGACGCAATGAAATTACCAAAATTGAATGAGTTAGGATTTTTCGAAATTCGGCTGGAATCGATAGGCGGCCTTGGAGCGAACTTAGCCGGCAAAATGCTGGCTGAAGCAGGGGTAGAGGGAGCCGGGCTGAATGGTGTCAGCTTCTCTTCATACGGATCGGAGAAGAAGGGGTCGCCGGTTAAGGCTCATATCCGTTTCTGTGATCTAGACACGCCGATTCGGGACACATCGCCCGTAGAGCGGCCGCATATCGTAGGTATTTTTCAGGAAGCGCTTGCGAAGACCGTCAATGTGATCAGCGGCATTTATGAGGACAGTACCGTTCTGGTGAACTCCCGCAAATCTCCGGCTGAGCTTAAGGAACAACTGAAGTTGCTCGGAGGCACGATTGCCGTCATTGATGCGACGGGTATCGCCTTGGAGGAGAAGAACCGGGTCAATATGGCGATGCTTGGGGCGATGTTTCGGTTATGTCCATTTTTGGACCCGCTTACGATGAAGGATGTCATTCGGAAATCCCTGGAGTCAAAATATCCCCAAATGGTCGCTCCTGCTATCGCCACGTTTGAACGGGGCTATCAGGAGGTGACGATTGAGACGTTCGCGCTGCCGGAGGGAATGAGCATGCCGTCCTTCACACGGGCGGATACGCCGGTTCTGGGGTACGAAACCCAGCCGATCGGAGGGATAGTGATCAATCCGGGCAACAGTATTTTGAAGGATCTGAGCATTTCACGTTCAGGGATGATGCCTCATTTTAAACTTGATGCTTGCATTCATTGCGCCCAATGCGACAACGTCTGTCCGGATAATTGCTTCGTATGGGAGGAGCAGCCGGACAAGAAGGGGCGTTTGCAGATGTTCCTGCAAGGGATCGACTATCAATACTGCAAAGGCTGCCTGAAATGCGTGCATGCGTGCCCAACGGATGCGTTATCTAGTGAACGAGAGGAAGATGGGGTTGCTGCGGCCAGCCGCATCCCGCACAGGTTCGATTTTGCGATGCAGTAAGAGGGAAATGTCGGCATAAAGAAGCTATCGTTGAAGTCCATTAAATAACAAGAAAGGCGGAAACGTCATGGCGATGGATATTGCAAAAGAGCAAGGCACAGCCAAGGTGGAGCAGCAGGTCGTTTATGAATCAGGCAATGAAATGGCGGCATACGCTGCCCATCAAATCAATTATCATATCATGGGGTATTTTCCGATATCTCCATCAACGGAGATCGCCCAATTCCTCGATTTGATGAAGGCAAACGGACAGCATGACATTAAACTGATTCCTTCTGACGGAGAGCACAGCTCGGCGGGAATATGCTATGGGGCATCCACGGCGGGAGGCCGGGTCTTTAACGCAACGAGCGCGAACGGGTACATGTACATGCTGGAGCAAATGCCGGTTCAATCTGGAACACGCTTTCCGATGGTCATGAATTTGGTGTGCCGGTCGGTGTCCGGACCGCTGGATATTCACGGCGACCATTCCGATTTGTATTTTGCACTGAATACGGGATGGCCGATCTTAATGTGCCGTGATCCGCAGGCCGTGTATGACATGAATATTATGGCGATCAAGCTGGCAGAGGATCCGGCAGTGAGGCTGCCCGTGCTCGTTGCCTCGGACGGATACTTTACCTCCCACCAGAAACGCCGGGTGCATACGTTCGCGAACCGCGAGGACGTACAGAAGTTTATCGGCGAACAGCCCGCAGGGTTCCCGCATACACTGGATCGCAACAACCCGATTACCGTCGGCCCATACATGAATGAGCCTGATTATATCAACAACTGCTTTCAGCAGTCTCAGGCGATGTACCATGCTGAGGACGTGTTTGAACGAATTGCGGGAGAGTACGAGCTGCTCACGGGCAGAAAATACGAAATGCTCGATCTGTATCGGATGGAGGATGCCGAGGTGGCGGTATTCCTCATGAATTCGGCTTCGGAAATCATCAAAGACGTAGTCGACAGCTTGCGGAGCCAAGGCATTAAAGCGGGTTCAATTGCGCCCAACATGATTCGTCCTTTCCCACAGAAGCAAATCGCTGAGGCACTTAAAAACGTGAAGGCTATTACGGTAGGCGACCGCGCCGATTCTTATGGGGCGCATGGCGGTAATATGACGAATGAGATTAAAGCGGCACTATATACGTATGGCAATACGACAACCCAGGTGGTTAGCCGCGTTTACGGCTTGGGCGGCAAGGAATTTTACGCTGAGGACGGCCATCATTTGTTTTCTTTGGCGATCGAGGCAGCGAAGAAGCAAAAGGTCGACGTTCCGTTCGATTATTACGGACATACGCCGGGCGACCCTGAGAAGGCGCCTAAACGGGTGCTGAATCCGCTCCGATTCGAGGATTTGAAGACCGGACTGATTCAAGTAACCAAAAATGAAGAGACTGGCAAGCTGGGCGTTCGCATACCCCCGCTGCGTGCCTTGACGAAGAAACCGAAACGCATTGCGCCAGGCCATGGCGCGTGCCCGGGCTGCGGCATTTTCTCTGGGCTGGAGCTGTTTTTTAAAGGGATCGAAGGCGACATCGTTGCGCTGTTCCATACCGGATGCGCTATGGTCGTTACGACGGGCTATCCGTACTCCTCGCACAAAGCGACCTATATCCACAATTTGTTCCAGAACGGTGCGGCAACCTTGTCCGGTGTAGTAGAGATGTTCTGGGAGCGCAAGCGCCGGGGAGAACTGGATGATCTCGGCCTGCAGGATGACTTCACGTTCGTCATGGTTACCGGCGACGGCGGGATGGATATCGGTATGGGACCGGCGATTGGGGCCGCACTCCGTAATCATCGGATGATTATCATCGAATACGATAATGAAGGATATATGAACACCGGGGCACAACTATCTTATTCGACACCGCTCGGCCATCGGACTTCAACTTCAAATATCGGCTCCGTGCAAAAGGGAAAAGTGTTCCATCATAAAGATACGGCGCAAATCATGGCGGCAACGAACATCCCTTATGTATTCACCGGAAGCGAAGCCTATCCTCAGGATTTGGTCAAGAAAGCGGCCAAAGCTCAGTGGTATGCTCAGAACGAGGGCCTGGTATATGGTAAAATATTAATAGCGTGTCCGCTAAACTGGATTAGCCCCGATGATGAGGGTACGAATATCGTTGACGCTGCCGTGAATTCCTGCTTTTTCCCGCTGTATGAAGTGGAGCATGGCATGACCGCGATCACGTATAATCCGGAGGAGAAGGGCAAACGCGTTCCGCTGGTGGATTGGCTCAAGACGATGGGCAAGACCCGCCATCTTACGAAGCCGGAGAACAGCGAGGCTCTGGCTGAGTTCGAGCGTGAAGTGAACCGGAGATGGCAAGTTTTATTAGCGAAGCATGAGCATCCGTATTTGTAGTCTCAAGGTTCTAGGCTAAAGTATGCAGCTGCAGTTATCGTATCAGCAAAAGGAGGCTTTCCGTGGAAAAGAAAACGTTTCGCGCGTATCGCGTGGATCAGAATGAGGACGGATTCTCGGCAGGCATCGAAACGGTTCAGCTTTCCGAATTGCTAGAGAGCGACGTTGAGGTTGAGGTACACTATTCCAGCATCAATTACAAGGATGGCCTGGCCAGCAGCCCGAAGGGGAAGGTAGTCAGCAGCTATCCGCGAATCCTGGGCATCGATTTGGCCGGAAAGGTGACAGCCTCGCGCAGCCCGGATTTTCAGACGGGAGATGAGGTGCTATGTACGGGCTACGGCCTTGGCGTATCTCATGACGGAGGATATGCCGAAGTTGCCCGCGTTCCAGCCGATTGGCTCGTCAAGCTGCCAGAAGGCTTAACCCTTCGGGAGAGCATGGCGCTCGGGACCGCAGGCTTTACCGCCGCCTTATCCGTGGATCGGCTGCTGCATAACGGGCTTCAGCCAAGCAGCGGGCCTATTCTTGTACGAGGGGCGACGGGCGGTGTTGGCAGTATCGCCGTGAACATTCTGGGCAAGCTCGGCTTTGAAGTTGTTGCAGCAACCGGGAAGCCTGAGACGGAAGCTACCTTGCTAAACTGGGGTGCGACGGCCGTCATTTCGCGGGAAGCGGCCTCAGCCGCTGTAAAGGGTGCGCTCGGCAAGACCCAGTGGGCGGCTGTCGTCGATCCCGTCGGGGGAGCAGGCCTGAGCGAGATTTTGAAAGCCGTGAAATATGGTGGATCGGTTGCATTGTCCGGCTTAACGGGCGGCGGAGCTTTTGAAGCATCGGTATTTCCTTTTATTCTGCGCGGCGTCAACTTGCTTGGC
Organism: Paenibacillus sp. YSY-4.3; assembly: GCF_054767475.1. NCBI lineage: Bacteria > Bacillati > Bacillota > Bacilli > Caryophanales > Paenibacillaceae > Paenibacillus > Paenibacillus sp. YSY-4.3. The sequence goes on from NZ_BAABMC010000001.1 coordinate 1,145,902, forward strand.
ATCGATTCCGTCTACTGCCCGCAGGCGAAGCGGATTGAATTGTGGCAGAGGCTGGCTGCCGACTGGAAGCCGCAGCAAATGCTTCTGGAAGGCGTGAAAGCATATAAGCTGGAGCAACTGGACGAAGCATTTGCGACCGTACTGAGCGGCAAGGCGCTTGGGCGTCAAGTTGTTTCATTAAAATAATTGAATTGAATCTCCCTGTGGAGAGCTAAAGACGCAAGGGCAACTGCTCAATGAAGAGCAGCTGCCCTTTTTTTCAAACCGTTGAATCCATCTTCGGGGCTCGTATGAAACCGCCTTGCATGAGACAACCTAATCGTAATTCTAAAGCTGTTGAAGCGTATGAAAGAGGGGGTTGCCATGAACAGGCGGAAGGCTGGCTTATATGTAGTCATGCTCATTCTAGGGATAGTGGTTGTAACAGCAGGATGCCGAAGCGGTTCGAATCGTATTGCCAAAGAAGAGCTCGACCGCGTGCAAATGAGAACGTATCAGAAGGGAAACCAAAGGCAAGCTACGCAGGGAAAAACGCTAAATAAAGCTCTGCTCCATAATTTAGTCAACGAGAGCGCCAAACACGGAATTCGGCTGACTAAAGAAACCTACGCCGAAACGCTGGACGGTACGATCACCTATAATTATTTAATAGACAGCGATCCTCGTCATTTCGTGATCGTCTATGTTTATCCATCCGAAGAAAAGCGCATCCGGGAAATGGCTGAAATCTATGGCACAGGAAATATCCGCGTGAAATCGGCTAATCAGCCCGCGGTCATTGCCACACGCGGCAAAACCGCATTCGTATACGGCTCGAATGGAATGATGAATCATGCATATACCGAAAATATGCGGGCTGTGTTCGAGGAATTATTGAACCGGATGGCTAATCCTTGATCTTGCGTTTACTTTTTGTTGATTTCGCGCATGACATGTCCAAGCTCTGGAATGATGATTCGCTCCATCGCAAGCTTGACGGCAGCCTGGGAACCGGGCATGGAAAAGACGGCCATATTGCTGATCGTACCGGCAATCGCGCGGCTTAGTATGGCTGCCGAACCGATATCCTCGGTAAAGCTTAAATACCGGAAAATTTCCCCGAACCCGGGCATTTCTTTATTCAGCAGGCTGCGTACGGCTTCATATGTGGTATCCCGCGGCGATATTCCCGTACCACCGCTGAGCAGAACGGCTTCTATGCCGCGGTCGGAAGCCGCTTCACGCAGGAGCTGGCGTATTTGGTCGTAATCGTCTTTGATGATCCGATACTTAACGACCTTGCAGCCGCTGGCTTCCAAAAGCCGCTGAATCAACTTCCCGCTGTCGTCATTATCGGGAGTCCGGGTATCGGATACGGTCACAATCATGCAGGAAATGTGCTTGGGCGCTTCCTGACGGTGTTGTTCTACGGATTTCATAATATCGTTTCCTTTCCGGTCGTAGATTGTAAGTGGTTGATCTAATAACCTATTTTAACATACTTACCCGGAACTATTCGGCGAATCACAGGTTGCATCCCGGGATCGCTTGGTGTAAACTCGCTCTCATGGAATGTGAATTACAGATGGGGGTAACAAGATGTCGCAAGCGAAATTGAATCAAGCTACGCCGATTTACATATTGTCCGGATTTCTCGGGAGCGGGAAAACGACGCTGCTGCAGCGAATGCTGTCATACTGGAAGGATCAAGGGCTAAAGCCTGCGGTTATCATGAACGAAATTGGCGATATTAATTTAGACGGTCTTCTTGTCGGCGATGAGGTGCCGATGGCGGAAATGCTGGGCGGATGCATATGCTGCACGGTTAGGGGAGACCTCAGTGTGCAAATGTTAGAGCTCATTCGGGATGAGCGGCCGGATGTCATCGTGATTGAAGCGACAGGGGCAGCCAATCCGCTCGAAATACTGGACGCTGTAACCGAGGTCTCATTAACAGCCAAAATCGATATCAAGCCGATGATTACAGTTGTGGATTCGGTTCATTTGCTGGAGCTGCATGCGGCGCAGAAAGGGAAGACCTACCGGCTGATGATGGAGCAGATTCGCTGCGGTTCCGTTCTAATCGTCAACAAAATCGATAGGCTGCAGAGCGGACAATTGCAGGAGATCGAGGATTTGCTGCGGCGGTTGAATCCATATGCGGAGCTTCTGCCAGCCGTTAAATGCGGCGTGGATATTGAACGCCTTACTACATTGTATGATGACTCGCAAGGAATTCATGATCGTGATCTTAAAGAGCGTGCGTCATCCTGCAGCCACGGGAGCGACTGTTATTGCGGAGCGCATACTGATGACAGCAATCATGGACATGGGGAAGCTCATGGGCAAATGCATCAGTCTCATGAACACGTCACCGTATACAGCCACTATTTTCAAGGGCCTGTCAACAGCGAGCAATTCGAAAGCTTCATCGCCGAGCTTCCCCGGGATGTCTACCGGGCCAAAGGCGTGTTGAGCTTCTCTGATACGTCCAGCCGTTTCTTGTTCCAATATGCTTATCGTGAACCGGATTATTTGAAAATTACGCCTCAGGGCAATGTGCCGGATGTCGTCGTGTTCATTGGCGAGCATTTCGATAAAAACAAGCTGGCTGATCAGCTTCGTCAACTGGAAGTCGTGCCACGTTAAGCCCAGCTAATATTTAGCAGATCGTCCTTCATCGTTTCATTTTATCGTCTTCCTGGTTAGAGTAATAAAGAGAATGTTCGCGGATACTACATCTTCAGGAGGGAATAGTCAATGATTCAGGAAAAATACAGGGAATGCATCCAAGCTTGCCTAGAGTGCATGAATGCGTGCAATTACTGCTATGTATCCAGCTTGAAGGAATACGATCTGGCGATGCTGAGGGAATGTATACGGCTTGACCGGGAATGCGCGGAAATCTGTTCTTTCGTTGCAGAAGCGCTATCGCGCAGCACTCTATTCGCAAGGGAACTGTGTGAGCTGTGCGCCAAAGCCTGCGACGCTTGCGCAGAGGAATGCGGAAAGCACGAGCATCATCACTGCAAGCAATGTGAGCAGGCCTGCCGCAAATGTGCGGAATTATGCCGCCGTATGATCGCCGTAGCTTAACAGGTAAAGCGCTCTACGGTAGGAAACCTTTGGTTTTTCGGGAGATATTTCCTGAAAGTCGAAACCTTCCGGACGGTTTTTGCGTCAGAGAGGGCAGAGGTGATGAATGATGATAAATAAAAAATTGAAAATAACAGCAGCACTTCTGTTGTCCAGCTCGCTGCTCCTGGCCTCTTCGGCTGCTGCCTTCCGAGATGTGGAGGGAAAGGACGCAACAATTACGAAGTCTCTGCATGAAAGGGGCATCATCCATGGCATGACCAAGGACAAATTCGCACCGAAGGGCCAGCTCACTGGAGCGCAAGGCGTGCGAATGATCGTGCAGGCACTGGACTTGAAGGGCAAAGGCAAAGCTAATTCAGGCGTAAAAGGCGGTACGGCGTTCTGGTATTCCGAGTCGCTGCAAATTGCTAAAGACAACGGCATCCAATTGCCCGCGGACTTCAAGCCAAACGAGAAGCTGAGCCGAGAAGCTTTTGCTAATATGTTGATGCAGGGCATCGATGCGACTGGTGATTATCCGGTGATCATGATGTATGTGAACATCGCTGATTCAGATCAGGTAAACCCGGATTACATGAGCAATATTCAAACACTGCTGCTCACGAAGATTGCATCGCTGGACGATGACGGAAAGTTCCATCCTAGAACGCCGATTACCCGGATTGAAGCTGCCCGCCTAGTATACAATGCTGCGGAATTTGTTCGGCAGCACAAGGATAGCGTCATTCCAGGCAAAGACGACGACCAACAGATGAACCAGGTTTCTTACCAAGTCGAGAAGGTGAATGACCAGGTGAATAAGGTCGTTCTGACCCGGGCGAATCAGCCTCATCCGGGATATGGCATTGCCGTAGCCAAAATTGAGTTCAAGGCTAAGACTGCGGTTGTGTATTACGAGCTGCTATCGCCGGAGCCTGGCAAGTTCTATCCGCAGGTCATTACGGATTCCAAGACGGAAACGTATGTATCCAGCCAATATGAAGTGGTCGTCAAGCCGCTGAAAAAATAACCAACTAAGGACTGTCCCATTGGCAGACAGAGAGTTGGTCCATAGTATATTGAATGACTCCAAGAAGCCCTCCTTTTAGATGGTTGCTCATTGCTTCCATTACGCTAAGGAAAGGCTTCTTTTTGTATAGCAATATTGAAAATAGGGGCTGCCCTTAAGCCATTATTGATGACTTATGGGACAGCCCCTTTTTCTAGCTAGCGAATCTGAGATAGTGCAATGTGTAACATGAACCAAATTCTAACGGACCTGAGGAGGCGTTCGCTTATCGAATCGTGGCATCGCTAATGGACCTGAAGCAGCGTTCGCATATCGTATCGGAGTGGTGACGCTAACGAATCTGAGAAGCGTTAACTGGCTTCAAACAAGGACTCCGAAATTGTAACGAACCCTGGTAACCCTATTGGCCTCAAAACTACTCCAAAGTGCTGCATTTGAGCCAAATAGCGATATCTGGATTCGTTACATCGGAAACTGTCCAGAAAATGAGGGATTAGCGTGCTCAAGGTTCGTTACAGGAAGCCGCCTTTTCGTTGGCGCTGATCCTGTGTGTTGCCGAAAGGCCAGGCCAGGTTAAATCAGATCAGATCAGGCTAGTTCAGTTCAATTCAGTTCAGTTCAGTTCAGTTCAGTTCAGGTCGGATTAACCACCGCTCGCGGAGTTGCCGCGCCTGCGTGCTGCGGCAGCGGCTCAGATTTCGCTTCTTCCGCTGAACCCAGCTGAAGGCGATACATCTGATAGTATCTGCCGCCGAGAGCGAGCAGTTCCTCATGCGTACCCCTTTCGACGATTTCGCCTCGATGCAGCACGAGAATTTGATCGGCGCTGCGGATTGTCGAGAGACGGTGGGCGATGATGAAGGTCGTGCGTCCGCGTTTGAGTACTTCAAGCGCAGACTGGATCAGCGCCTCGGTCTCGGTATCGATGTTGGCCGTCGCTTCATCCAGAATCAGGATCGCCGGATCGAAGGCTAGCGCTCTGGCGAAGGAAATAAGCTGCCGTTCTCCAGCGGATAGAGTGCTTCCTTTCTCCACCACAGGTTCATCGATGCCTTTAGGCAGATGCTGCAGGATGCGTGTCGCGCCTACATCGGCCAAAGCCTTTTCTACGCTAGCCCGGCTGATCCGCTCATCACCGAGGCTTACATTTGAGGCGATCGTACCGGTAAACAGGTATGGGTCCTGCAGGACGATGCCCATATGCTGGCGAATCCACTGCTTCGGCAGCTCGGTGACATGTTGGCCGTCAATCGTAATCGTTCCCTTCTGTGGATCATAGAAACGGAATAACAGATTGATGATGGAGCTTTTGCCTGAGCCGGTATGGCCCACGAGCGCCACGGTCTGTCCTTGCTTCGCCTCAAAATTAATGTTTTTGAGCACGTAATCTCTCTTGTAAGCGAAGGAGACGTTTTTGAACTCGACGTTGCCTTTGTAGCGCGGCATTCCGCCGTCAGTGACATGCTCGCCGGGCTCATCCATCAGCTTGAACACGCGGCCGGCGGACACCATGGAAGAGTCCAGCGCCGCAAGCTGGTTGACCATTCCGGTAATCGGCTGAAACAACCGACCGAGCACATCCACAAAGGCGTACAGCACGCCAAGGGAGATAATTCCGGCTCCGGTCAGCTGAGCCGAACCGAAATACCATAAGACGATCGCAAACGACAAGCTGCGGATGACGTTCACGAGATTATGCGATGTCAGGGCATTCAAGTTGAGCATTTTGTTTTGATGCTTCATGTAATCGTTGTTCAGGTTTTCGAATTCTTCTTTGGTTTGCTCTTCGCGCCGGAATATCCGGATGATCGACATGCCTTGTATCGATTCGTTGATCATCGCGTTGATCTCACTCAGCCGTGAACGAATGATGGTGTTGTATTTCGTAGCGAATTTCCGGTAGAGCACGACCCAAATCCAAATGACCGGTACGACGAAAAGGCAAATGAGTCCCAGCCTGACATCGAGCAGGAACAGGGCCACGTACACCCCTAGCATGTTTATCACTCCCGAGAAGAAATTGGAGAGTACGGCGATAAACAAATCTTTGACCGCCTCGGTATCGTTCGTTACCCGGGAAACGACTTTGCCCGCCGGCAGGTTGTCGAAGAAGTTGACCGGCAGCCGCTGAATATGGCTGTACACGTCGACGCGCAGCTTCTGAATGACTTTGTTCGCGGAAGATTGCAGCCAGTAGGTTTTGCCGAATTCCATGACGATGCCGACTGCCAGAAAGGCGAAATACCAGCCGACCAACGTAAGAATGCCGGGAACTTCCGGTTGGTAAAATGAAAATAATTCCGTTTTCGACAGCTTGACTGCCGGATACTCGGCTTTGCTCCCGTTGTAATCAATCGTCAGCATGCCCCCTTGAAAACTGCGGTCTCCGCTAGGATTTGCGACTGGCTCGTCAATGAAGACGAAGTTCTTGCCCGTCTGCAGGATGCGAACCTCCTGGCCTTTGGCTTCGTCAGCCGCAAAGCGGTCACCGCGCTTGAAGAAACGCCCGTCATAGGAAACGGTCTCCTTGCCGGGCCCGGACGTCTCGTAGAAAGGCCGCTCGATCGCCAGCATGTGATCATCGATCATGGAGCGGGCGATGAAGGGACCGGCCAGGTCGGCGGCGACGCCAATCGCCAGCATGACCAAGGCAAGGATAAATGTATTTTTTGCCGTCAAGGCATATTTAAACAGTGCTTTACCTGTTTGCGAGTGCATAGGACTAGGACACCTCCCCGTCAAGGTTGGATTCAACCTGTTGACGCTCATATTGTTCGCGGTACCATCCATTCGCTTGAAGCAGCTCCTGATGTGTACCTTGCTCGATAATGCGTCCCTCCTCCAGCACGACGATCCAATCGGCGTGCTCCACCGCGGATAGCCGGTGGGTGGAGATGAGCGTGGTTTTACCGGAACGCTTGCTTCGGATATTGTCGACGATTCGGGCTTCTGTACGGGCATCAACGGCCGAAAGCGCATCATCGAGAATCAGGATTTCCGGATTGGCGATAAAGGCTCTTGCCAGCGATACCCGCTGTTTCTGTCCTCCGGAGAGGGCCACGCCTTTCTCGCCGACCAGCGTATCCAGCCCATCGGATAAGGTCCCAAGATCCTGATCGAACGCAGCGGTACGGATCGCCTTCATAATCGTGTCATCGGAAGCATCCTTGAGGCCGAATTGAATGTTCTGCCTCACGCTCTTGGAGAACAGAATTTGCTCCTGCGGTACGTATCCGACCCATCCATGCAGCTGAGAAAGCGTGATGCTTTGAAGCGGCACCCCGGAAATCGCTAGCTCGCCGGTTCCTAGCGGATATTCATGCAGCAGCTGCTTCAGCAGTGTAGATTTGCCGCTGCCGGTACGACCGACGACGCCTAGCGTTTCGCCACGGCGAATCTTCAGATTAATGCTGTCGAGGTTGACCTTCGCCGAGGTCGGGTACTGGAAAGTGACATTGTTGAATTCAATAGCGTCGGGATGATCCACATGAACTGGATCGGCCGCGTCCTCGACGTCAGGCTTGACGTTCAGCGTCTCGTTGACCCGGTCGAGGGAGGCGCCGCCACGCTGCATGATGTTGATCAATTCGCCGATGGCGAACATCGGCCAGATCATCATCCCGAGATACATATTGAATGACACGAGGTCACCCAAGGTCAGCTCATTGTGAAACACGAGGTAAATGCCGTAGGTTAGACCGATGGCGTAGCTGAGCCCGACACAGAACCGTATCGTTGGCTCGAAGTAGGCATCGACCCGCGCTACGGCCAGATTTTTACGGTACACGTCGTCGGTAACGTCCTGGAACCGCTTCTCGTCAAGCCGCTCCTGAACATAGGCGCGAATGACACGCACGCCGGCGACCGATTCCAGCACCTGGTCATTCATGTCGCCAAACGCATCCTGAGCCAGCGTATAACGCTGATGGATGATGCGGCCGTATATCATCATGGCCAGGGCGATGATGGGTAGCGGAATGATTGCGGCCAGCGTCAGTTTCCAGCTGATAAGCGTACCCATAGCGATGAAGATGACGGACAAGTAAGCCGTCGAGTCGGTTAAGGTCAGCATGCCGAAGCCAGCTGTCTGAGCAACGGATCTTAAATCGTTTGTTGCTCTTGCCATAAGATCCCCGGTACGGCTCCGTTCGAAGAACGGCGGCGTCATTCTCAGCAAATGGTTCATAAACCGCGTGCGGAGCAGCTTCTCAATCAGATTAGAGCCGCCGAACAGCTTGTGCATCCATATATAAGTCATGTAGTAAATAACGATGAGTACGCCGGCAATCATCAGAATATATTGGGTTAGCGATTTCCAGCTAATGGATCCATTAACGATGTCGTCGATTGCTGCGCCCAGCAGCCTCGGCGGAAGGAGCTCGATAATCCCGACGATAATCAGCAGGATCAATCCGATCGTGTATCGCCTTTTTTCCCGCTGGAAGAACCAGCCCAGCTTTTGAAGAACGGAAAACATGAAGGTTTCCTCCTATTCCTTTAACAATGCAATATTTAAGTCAATTCTTGAGCAGCCACTGCAGGTGACTCTATTTGAAACCGCAAAAAAAGGCATATCGTCCGTAAACGATATGCCTTGAAGACCAATAACATATAACGCGTACGCTGCTATCACAAAGTGAAGCAACCTCAGCCGTATAGCATTGCCTATACCCGTTAGAAGACGACGGGGACAGTTCGCGAATATACTCCAGTCCAGCCTGCAGGGGTTGCTCCGGTATTCAGTTGTAATATGTGTCCGTTATGAAGTGCAGGAAAATGATTAACAATTAACACCGTGCTCACCCTTTCATAGTTTGGTAATTAATGCAAATGAGTTTCGTATGTTGTTGAGTTTAACACCGCTTTCTTACCGCTGTCAATTTTTATTTTGGCAATTCAAACGGGATTGGTCTAAAATAAGGAGAAGATAGGAGGGGATCGATATGATCAACGTTACAAAAGAAGCGGCCCGCTGGTACAAAAATGAACTTGGCGTACAAGAGGGTCAGGCGATCCGCTTTTTTGCGAGATATAGTGCCGGAGGGACCATTCACCCGGGATTTGCGCTGGGCATCGGCATTGAAACCCCGGTTTCGCCGGGAGCCGTCTCCGAAGTAGATGGGATTACGTTCTACATGGAAGACAAGGATTTGTGGTATTTGAAGGGATACAACTTGAACGTTGTATATGACCAAAAGCACAATGATATCGAATATGAGTATGAAACGGCCGAGGTATAGGGTAGAGCGGTACACCGCACATAACCTTTGGCAAAGAATCAAGAAAGAGAACGATAAGCCCTGAAGCTTCAGAAAGCGAATTTATAACAAGCGGGGATAAGCAGAGCAGAGGATAATTCCGACAAGAAAAGGCCCGAGTTTCGGGCCTTCGTTTGTATTATGGTTGGTTATTCGTGAAAATGCTATCTTCCATCGCGAATTCGAAGTCCTGGATATCAAATACCTGAATGGGAACCTCCGCTTCGATAATGCGGCGTATCAACTCCAACTGATCCGTCAAGACAGGGGCACCTTCACGTTGCGCGGTCAGGACGATCTCGGTCTCGATCGGGTCGAGAAATTCTCCGTACTGCTCGTTGTCGAGCGCGTTAACCACTGTCCATGAGATATTCTCGCCGAGCAGGATGGAAGGGCTCTTGGTCCAAGGGACGTTTAGGGCCCGTTCGAGCTTTTTGCGGTTGAGCGGTTCTTCCAGATAGGCTATTAACTCATTAATCTTATTCTTAACATGCATGTCGTCGGCCGGGTCATGCATGAGAGGTTCGGGACTATTCTGAAATTCGTACAGCTCCAAGACGGTGGTGTAAGGAACAATATATTCTACAGGCGCGCTAGGCGCGAGTAACTCCCCATAAATGGCCACCATCACGGCTTCAATTACAAATCGACGTGACATGGTTATCCTCCTACAAACGGTTGCTGCTCTTTGCCGCTAGCCACAAGTGTGTTCGCCTGCGGCAAGGGCATATTATAGGGAGTATATCACAACATGAGTACAATTACAGCTTGATCGGGAAAAAATGAACGACAAATGGAGGATGGTTATGCCTGAATCAGAGGATCTGGCACGGAAAGCTGGGTTGTCTCCAAACGTCCTTGCCTGGATTAGGGAGCAAAACGGGGGGAGCTGGAACATTCGCCGTATCATCCCCCTGTTAGGAGGGGTTTCGTCTGCGGTCTACGAGGTGAATTTGGAGAGAAGCGGGGAGATCACCGGCTGGGTGCTTCGCCAATATACAGATCTGACTCGGTTTGAGGCAGAACCGGATCTCATCGCACATGAGTCGGCGGCGCTTCAAGCAGCGTCAGAGCCAGAGCACGGGTTTGTGGCGCCGAAATGGCTCGCATCCGATTCCGATGGCAGCGGCTGCGGTACGCCTTCCGTCCTGATGACGCGATTGCCGGGCGAGGTCGTTCTTATGCCGCAAGACAGAGCCGTCTGGCTAAGGGAACTCGCTCAGGCGCTGGTCCATTTACATCGCCAGGGGACGAAGACATTTTCATGGACCTATTTTTCATATATCGATCCGACCCAGTTCGGCATTCCCGAATGGACGGGCAGACCCGAGGTTTGGGAGGAAATCGTGCGAGTCATCCAGGGGCCGGAGCCAAAATATACGCCTAGGTTCATTCATCGCGATTATCATCCCGGCAACGTACTGTGGGAGCATGGGCAGGTGTCCGGCATCGTCGACTGGGTCAATGCCTGCATGGGTCCTTCAGGAATCGACGTAGGTCATTGCCGGGTGAATTTGGCACAGCTTCACGGGGTTGATGCAGCCGACCGGTTCCTTGAAGCCTACATGGAATCCATGCAGGGAGGGCAGGAAGCGGAATACGACCCTTACTGGGATATGGCAACCTTGGCGAGCTACGTTTCCTACGGTCTCGAGGTATACCGTGGATGGATTGATCTTGGCATTACGCATCTGCACAAGGATTTGCTGGCCGCACGATTGGACGAATACGCGGAAAGTCTGCTGCAGCGGCGTTCGGCCAGCCTTTTGGCTTGATGATTGTAGCAGCGGAAACTACAAAATTAATTTAGCAGAACAACATAGAGGGATGTGCGCATCAGTTGAAACATTGGAAAGCTTATTTCGCTTTTGTCAAACCGTATACGAAATGGATTCTGCTCACTTTATTCATCGGTGTGTTGAAATTCGGCATTCCGTCGATGCTGCCGCTAGTTCAAAAGTACGTCGTTGACGATATTTTACTGAACAAATCGATTGGGCTTCAGGAGCAGGTCTACCAATTGATGATCGTGCTTGGGGCAACATTGTTCCTCTTCGTTATTGTGCGAGGGCCCGTCGAATATGCCAGGCAGTATTTTGCGCAAATGATTACGGCAAAGATTCTCTTCGACTTACGCAACAAGCTGTACAGTCATTTGCAAAGGCTCTCGCTCCGTTATTACCAGAACACGAAGGTGGGGGAAATCATCTCCCGGTTCATCAACGATGCGGAACAAACCAAAAATATCGTTGAAGTCGGCATGATGAATGTGTGGTTGGACGCCTTTACGCTCGTCTTCGTCCTTGGGTTCATGTTCTATTTGGATCCGGTACTGACCCTTGTGTCCATCGCGATATTTCCGCTGTACGCGATTGCGGTCAAGGTGCTGTATAAACGGCTCAAGAAATTAACCAAAGACCGCTCCGCAGCCCTCGCCGGCATCCAGGCGTATTTGCATGAGCGGATCCAAGGGATCTCGGTCATTCGCAGCTTTGCCCTGGAGAAGCATGATCAGGCTAAGCTTGAAGGCGTCAACGGGAAGTATTTGAAGAAAGCGCTGGCCCACAGCCGCTGGAATGCCTGGACCTTCGCGATCATCAATACGATGACGGACATCGCTCCGCTGCTGGTCATCGGCTATGGGGGTTATCTGGTTCTTCAGCAGGAACTGACGCTTGGTACGTTTATTGCTTTTTTTGGTTACCTAGACCGGCTTTATTCACCATTGAAGCGATTGATCAACTCTTCTACCGTACTGACCCAGGCTTCCGCCTCTTGGGAACGGGTGCTGGAATTGCTCGAGGAACCGTATGATATGGTCGATCAACCTGGTGCTCTTCCTCTAAAAGGGGGGAACCATGACATAACGCTCCGCAATGTGTGGTTCAAATATCATGAACAAGACCCTTGGGTGCTAAGGGATATATCCCTCCAGATCAATCCGGGAGAGACGGCAGCCTTCGTCGGAATGAGCGGGGGAGGGAAATCGTCTCTTGTCGGTTTGATTCCAAGATTTTACGACATCCAGAAGGGCAGCCTGATGGTAGGCGGCCGCGATGTGAAGGATTGGACGATGGAGAGCCTTCGCGGCTCGATCGGCATGGTACTGCAGGACAATTTTCTGTTTAGCGGCACCGTTCGCGAGAACATACTGTTCGGTAAGCCGGGCAGCAGCGAAGAGGCGGTTCATGAGGCGGCCAAGGCGGCGAATGCGCATGAATTCATTATGGAGCTGCCGAATGGTTATGATACGGAAGTAGGGGAACGGGGAGTGAAGCTGTCCGGCGGGCAGAAGCAAAGGATTGCCATTGCTCGGGTGTTTTTAAAAGATCCGCCGATCTTAATCCTAGATGAAGCCACTTCGGCTCTGGATTTGGAGTCGGAGCATCTCATTCAGCAGTCGCTTCAGCAGCTCTCCAGAAGCCGGACAACCTTAATCGTCGCTCACCGCCTGTCCACGATTACTCATGCGGATCAAATTATCGTCATGAAGAACGGCAGTATCGCCGAACGGGGAACACACGAAGAGCTGATGGACAAGGACGGGGTTTATGCTCAGCTCTACAGCATTCAGAATTTGAATCCTTAGAGAAGTCAGGACTTATTCATTTTAGTTATTTTGTCTGCAGAGTAATAGCAGTGTAACCATGCCAAAAAGCGCCCGTGAAGCGGAAGTAATGCTTCACGGGCGCTTTTGCTTTATGCTTTGGCTGAGCTTTGTCAAAGCTTCCCGATAAAGAGCGATAAAATGCCGGCCGCGATCAGCGGGCCGACCGGAACTCCACGAAAGAAGGCCACGCCGAGCACCGTGCCAATCAGCAATCCAGCGACGATTGTCGGCTGGTTGCCCATCAGTGCGGCTCCCCGTCCGCCAAGCCAAGCGACGAGCATGCCTACGGCAATGGCCAGCAGGGATTTCCAGTGGAAGAAGGACGACCATATGACGGACAACGGGATTTTACCGCTGGCGACAGGGGTCATGACGCCAATCGTCAGGATGATGATCCCCACAGTCAAACCATACTTTTCCAGCCAGGGAAATGCCGAGTGCAGCTGCAGTACCCGGATCAGCAGCAGGAAAATCATTGCGACCGTAATCGGCAAATTGCTGCTGAAAATGCCTAACGCCGCTAGAAATAGCAGAATAAGCGAAGTGACATCGACTTGGCTCATCGTTAAGCTTCTCCTGATTTGATGGCTACGATATGCTCGGCGATCAGCACGCCATGTTTGCGGCCGCTTTCGATGAATACCTCATTGGCGTTGCTTCCTGAGGCGATGACCCCGGCAACATATAGTCCGGGAACGTTGCTCTCCATCGTTTCCGGGTCGAAGATCGGCTTCTCCATTTCGCCTGACATCTCGACGCCCGCTTGGAACAGCAGCTTTCGATCCGGGTGAAATCCGGTAAGGGCCAGCACGAAATCGTTCAAAATTTTCTCCCGGCCGAGCTCGGATTCGATGATAACATGATCCTGGGCAATATCGATGACCCGTGAAGATAACCTTAGATCGATCTTTCCACGGTTGACCATGCTTTCAAAGATCGGTCTTACCCATGGCTTGATTTGCTCCGAGATGTTGTCCCGGCGGTAGACGATCGTTACCTGCGCCCCGACGCGAATCAATTCCAGCGCTGCATCAACCGCGGAGTTGCTGCCTCCGATGATCGTGACTTTCGTGCCGGTGTACGGATGCGCCTCCCGGAAATAGTGGGATACTTTATCCATCTCCTCCCCCGGGATGCCGAGCATGTTCGGATGGTCGAAGTAACCCGTGGATATGATGACGTTGCGCGCCTGGTATTCCCACTTTTCGCCGCTGCGCGTGACCGAATGAACGGTAAAGGTCCCGTCTTCGTGACGGTGGATCGCCGTGGCTTCCTCGTAGGAAGCGATGTGCAGATTGTAGTGGTGGCTGACTCCGCGATAATAGGCTAAGGCTTCATGGCGGAAAGGCTTATCGTTAGGCGTACTGAAGGGAATGTCCCCGATTTCCAGCAGCTCTGGGGTGCTGAAAAATTGCATATGCGTCGGATAAGAATAAATGGAATGAACGAGACTGTGTTTCTCCAGCACGAGGACGTGAAGTCCCCGCCGTTGACATTCTATGGCTGCAGAGAGTCCGCAAGGACCAGCACCGATAATAATAACGTCTTGCATGTGAGTCCTCCTAGTTTGTGAATGAAGTTTACGTTGGCGCTAGCCGAAACAATACTATCCTACAGGAAATGATCCTGAATATCTACCAGGAGTCAAGCCTTGTTCAATGGCAGCCAGGCCAAAACATCCTGAATGCGGGCGTCCCAGTAGGCCCAATCATGGTTCCCTGGCCCTTCCTCGTAGGTCAAATTGAAGCCCGAATCTCTGCACGCATCCCTGAAGCGAATGTTGTGCTCGTACAGGAAATCCTCGGTGCCGCAGCACTGGAACAGATGCGGGGCGGAAGCAGGATCTACCGTTTTAAGCAGATAAAACAGGTCATTCTCGGTGCCTTCGGGTCCGTCAGGTCCGAAAATTTGCTGATGAAGCGACTGATTGTTGATTTGGCGCCTGATTTCATCAATCCGGTTGACCGATACGTCCAATGCGCCGGACAGGCTCGCGGCCGCTGCGAATACGTCCGGTTTCCTCAAGGCCAGCTTGAACGCGCCGTAGCCGCCCATCGACAGACCGGCGACGAAGGTATCCTCACGGCGTTGGGACAAGGGAAAGAAGGAACGGCATATGTAAGGAAGCTCCTCGCTGATGAAAGTCCAGTATCTATTGCCGGCGGCCATGTCCGTATAGAAGCTGACATCGACTTGGGGCATGATGACTGCGAGTCCGAGCTCGGAAACGTAACGTTCTATCGATGTCCGGCGCAGCCAGATCGAATCGTCATCCGACAGGCCATGCAGCAAGTACAAGGTGGGAAAAGGGCCGGATACATCGCTGCCCCCCATACCGATTTGCGCTTTGGCAGGCTGCGGCAAAATGACCGTCATGGAAGTGGAGAGGCCCAGCACTTCAGAGAAAAAACGGCATTGGATTAAAGCCATGGCATTTGCTCCTTCTACAATTGTTATAAAAGAAATTATATCATTACCTAGCGGAATTCAGGCCATCGAAATATGGGTAAAGTGGTACAATGGAGTTGTCATGTTTATGTACCAGGGATTAAGGGATCAGGGAATTCAAGTCACAGAAGCAGAGGTGGTTGCATGGAAATCCCCTGGAGAAGAAATTTGGTTGTGCTTTGGGTCGGTGTATTTTTTTGCAGTACCGCTTATTCGATGGTCATCCCCTTCATGTCCTTATTCATTGCCCATGATTTAGGTATTACCAATCACTTAACGATTTGGTCCGGCTTTACGTTTGGCATCACATTTCTTGCGAGCGCGCTAATTGCTCCATTCTGGGGATCGTTATCCGACAAATACGGCCGTAAGCCGATGCTGCTTCGTGCCGGTTTTGCCCTATGTCTAGTCTATGTGCTGAATGCATTCGTCAGAAATCCGTTCGAGCTGGTCATCGTTCGTATTCTTACCGGTTTGCTCTCAGGTTATGTTCCGTCGGCGATCGCGCTGATCGCGACCAACACCCCGGAGAAGAAGGTGGGATACTGTCTCGGCATTATGTCCACAGCCGGGGCGGCAGGAGGGATTATCGGACCGCTGGTAGGAGGTTTTCTGAGCAAATTCGTCGGCTACCGGGAGTCCTTCCTTGTGGCTGGTGCTATCGTGCTCATTCCCACTTTGATCGCCTGGCTGTTCGTTCGGGAATACAATTTCGATAAAAACAAAGCCCGCTCCCGTGTCATTGACGATTTGCGTTCCGCTGCCGAGAATCGCCCGCTCATGCGGCATTTGACCGTCGTGCTCATCGTTACTGCTTCCGTTATGGTGCTTGAGCCGTTGCTATCGCTCTATGTGCTGCATCTGGGCGCCGCTGCTGCAGATGCTTCGTTCAGCTCGGGAATCATTTTCTCGGCAGTCGGGATTTCTACTGTTCTTGCCGCTCCGGTATGGGCAAAAATTGGAGAGCGGATCGGCTACCGGAATACACTGATGATCGGCCTGGTCGGCGGGGGACTTGGCAATATTCTGCAAATGTTCTTTCACGACATTTTCGGTTTTGGCACTCTGCGTTTCATCTACGGACTGTTTTTTGCCGCCGTATTTCCGGCCCTTAATGCGCTGATCGTCCAAACGACGGAGCCTGAATTCCGCGGCAGGGCATTCAGTCTCAACCAATCCGCGGCGCAGCTCGGCAATATGATGGGACCGATCGCTGGCGGAACGTTGGCGGGATGGATAGCGATTCCCATAGTGTTTGTGCTGAATGGACTGCTGCTTGTTGCGACAGCAGTGGCGCTAAAATTGAAACCGGGGTCGAAGACCATCCGCCTATCGGGTAAAAATTCATCTGCTGGCCAATAATACTGGGGTTTCATCCGTTCCATTTGGGTTAAATAACCAATAGGGATAGGGGAATATTTCCAGGGGGAAGTATAGCCTGAATAAAGGGGAGGAGGATATGGCGATCGACCGTTTTATTTTGAACAAGCTGCAAAGCTGTACTTATCAGCCGATGAGGCAAAATTTGATTCGTTTATTCTTGATACGCATCGAGATAGCTTGGCATGAAGAAGAGGCCCAAAAGCCGGCATGGTGACCGCCGCAGCTTTGGGCCTCTATTCTTCTATTAAAGAATGATCATAATTTACTGTTGGCGAAAATATTAATAGAGAGACAGCGCCAAGGAATCATATTCGCTTTTGCTGTGCAAAATTGCTTCCGAACCCTCGATTTCAATACTGATCAAGGAGTTCAGGCATTTCTTCAACGCCTGTTTACCATGATTGAATTTGTTCTCCAGCGCGCTGGTCAGCAGCTTGAGAGTCCGCTGAATCGGCTGTTTGCTATCAACATTGAAATATACTGGGATCTGATTATTCTGAAAGCTAATAAGTATTTTCATGTGAATCACCTCTTAATACAGTGGTTTCATAATACATATTGTAAAACAGAAAACTTAAAACTAGATTAAGAAAACATTATAATTTAATTAATCTTTGATGAGGAATGTAGAAAAATTAAATGGCTGTTATCTAGTTTTTTTCTATTTTAATTACGAAAAAGAGGCCCGAAAAGTTTCAAAATAGCGAAAAAGTTAAGCTCATTTTCCTATTTTTATGGGTATTATGCAATAGATTACCAAATTATTCCGAGCATAAATGATATAAATAGTGGTATGATAGTGATGAAGTTATTACAAAACTGTAAGGAGTGTTTCAAATTTTGGAAATAAGGGTTAATTATTTTGGTTAATGTTTATAGGTGTGATCAATATAATTAAGCCATTCAAACTAGTAATACTGTTTTCAATCGAGTTAGATAGAGAAAATAGGATTAACGAGTCATACCTGATATTGTTGAGGAGGTGGGCAGATGTTAATTGCGGATGCGTCCCAGAGTGAAATCGTAACACTGGAGTCCAAAGAACTGATCTATTTAACCGATCTGCTCGGAGCAGACCGTCTGCTGGGCAAGGAGGATCCATTTCGCGGCTTCTTGCTCAAGGAGATGGATGAGAATTGGGAGCATGTCCGGGAATCCTTAATTCAGAAAGGTTATTTAACGCCTCGGGGAAGCGAGGATATGCTGACCGTGCCTATGCCTGTTATGTCGAGGCTTGTGGCGGCGTCCCTCGCAGATAAGGCTTGTTGGCTGAGATATCGCACGGGTACCGAGACGCATGAACAATTTCTACATATTGCAGATGAATGCGTAGTCAAGGTGGAAAGATCAAAGGACAATCCGGCACTGCATCAGCTGGATGAAATAAGTGAGGTCAAGAACGTATGCGGGAGCCTGGCTGGCAAAATGATGTGGAATGCGCATTGCCCAGGGGAATTGCCTGCGCTGATGCTGTCCAAGCGGCAGTTTGGGGAAATCGTCCGGCAGCTCGATGAATTGGATATGGAGGATGTTATGGTAGAGCTGCTGAAGATCACCGATGATCAGGAAGGGGTTATTTCGCTGGCCAAATGCCTGAAGACTCATGTGGCGCAAGGAGACATTCGTTTCTTTGCATGGAATGGCGACCAATGGGAGTCCCAGCATGCGCAGTTCATCAACAACCATTCAATCAATTGGCTGTTCCGTTCCAGCACGAAGGCAGAGGAAGACTGGCTAATTGCTACCCCGACGCAGAAGGACCAATTTCAGGAGATGCTTCTACACTGGTTCAGGGAGCCGTGTGAGCAAGTTGAAGGCAGGCAGTAGTCTACGATGTGAGAGAGGGAGTTTATGAGCAGGGTAGATGATGAAATCATGGAGCTGAGAGAGCGGATCGTCCGTTTGGAGGAGCAGGTCAGGCAATATCAAGAAGCGCCTGCGCGAGGCGGCTATGTACGGTGGTTCCTTACCGGCTTTCTTGTAGTGATCGGACTGATGGCCGCTGGGCTCGTTTCTCTTGTCGTTATTCAATTTGCATTTTGGTAAAATTTATGTCGTTTCAATATATTTTTGCTTGTCCAGTGGTTAAATCACCCCCTGAATTGGGTAATCTTGAAACAGAAGGCAAGGCGGAGGAACATATAGCGCAGCTTGCCTCGCCGAATGAACCCAAAATTCTGGTAGGAGTGTGACCTTCATGACGGATAAGCAGGGTAATCGACTTCGGTTTCAAGGGAAAACCGCGATTGTTACGGGGGCCGGCTCCGGGATCGGCAAGGCAACCGCCATCAAGCTGGCGAAGGAAGGCGCAAAAGTCGCGCTGTTTGATTTAATAGATGACCGCACGCGCAGCACCGAGCACCAGATTAATGAAATCTATCGGGGCGTGTCGCGTTCGTTTGACGTCGACGTATCGGATCCTGTTAGAATGGAGCAGGCCGTCAAGGAAGCGGCGGATCATTTCGGACGCATTGATATCGTGTTTGCCAATGCCGGCATTAACGGTACGCTGGCTCCCGTAGAAGAAATGTCTTTCGAAGATTGGCAGCGCACACTCGGAGTCAATTTGAACGGGACGTTTCTAACGGTGAAGCATGCTGTTCCATTTTTGAAAAAGCAGGGCGGGGGCAGCATTATCATTACGAGCTCAATCAACGGGAATGACCGCTTTTCCGGATTCGGCATGTCGGCTTACAGCACGACGAAGGCCGGTCAGGTGGCATTTGCCAAAATGCTGGCCTTGGAGCTTGCCAAGTTTAAAATTCGTGTTAATGTCATTTGTCCTGGCGCCATCTCGACGAATATCGATTCTTCTTCTGAGGTCAGTGAGGAACTGGGCGAAATTATCATTCCGGTTGAATACCCGGAAGGTTCGCAGCCGCTCGCGGAAGGTCCTGGACAGCCGGAGAACGTGGCGGATTTGGTGGCGTTTCTCGCTTCCGATGAATCCGTGCACATTACCGGTGCCCGCATCGTGATCGATGGGGCCGAATCTCTGCTGTAATTTTCGTTTGATCCATAGGGCGTATACATGAACAAGAAAGCCCCGTCCCGATTCGTGCACTCTATTCGGGACGGGGCTCTGTGCTGCCCGTAGGACAAGTGACGCCCGTATGGTAAAATGCTAACAGCACTTTGTATCGTGAAGGAGAAGAGAATGACGAGGCTTCCTATTGATGAGGTAATTCCGGAGCTTAAGTCGAGCTTGCACTCAGCGGGAACGGCCATTTTGCTCGCGGAGCCGGGAGCGGGCAAGACGACGCGCACGCCGCTTGAGCTGCTTCATGAGCCTTGGCTGGAGGGTCAGGGTATCGTTATGCTGGAGCCAAGGCGGCTTGCCGCCCGTTCGGCGGCGATTTATATGGCCGCACAGCTTGGCGAGCCCGTTGGGCAAACGGTAGGCTACCGGACGAGAACTGACAGCAAAGCATCGAACCGGACAAGAATTACGGTTGTGACAGAAGGCATTCTGACGCGGATGCTGCAGCATGACCCGGCCTTGATGGGAATCGGGCTGATTATTTTTGATGAGTTCCACGAGAGGAATTTGCATGGCGACATCGGTCTCGCCTTAGCGCTGCAGAGCCGCGAGCTGCTTCGGGACGATCTGCGGCTCTTGATTATGTCGGCTACGCTGAATCCCGAGCCGTTGATCGAGCTGCTTGGCGGCGCGTCCGTCATCCGCAGCCAGGGGCGGGCGTACCCGGTAGAGACCAGGTACGCGGCAGGGCCATTAGGCCAAGCTCCCATGGAGCAGGCGGTGGCGCGATCGGTACGCGTCGCGCTTGAGCAGCATGACGGGAGCTTGCTTGTGTTTTTGCCCGGCGCACGGGAAATTCGCCGGGTGGAGCGGGCGCTGGCATCTGCGGTGCCTAGCGATGTGCTCTTGGCGCCGCTATACGGCGCGCTGTCTGCGGAGCAGCAGCAGCGGGCGATAGCGGCAGCGCCGCCGGGCAAGCGCAAGGTGGTGCTAGCCACGTCGATCGCTGAGTCAAGCCTGACGATCGAGGGCGTGACGGTGGTGATCGACAGCGGCTTGCGGCGTACGGCGCTGTTCTCCCCGCGCACTGGCATGAGCCGGCTCGTAACCGTGCGCGCGGCCCGGGACTCCGCTGACCAGCGGCGGGGGCGCGCCGGACGGACCGCGCCCGGCGTATGCTACCGCCTCTGGAGCGAAGCGGAGGACCGGATGCTGCCCGAGCGCACTGCGCCGGAAATGCTCGAGGCGGATCTGACGCCGCTCGCCCTAGAGCTGGCGGCATGGGGGGCGGGCTCGCCAGCGGAGCTCGCTTGGCTTGATCCGCCGCCTGCGGCGCCTTATCGGCAGGCCGTGCGGCTGCTGCAGCAGCTCGGAGCGCTTGACGGCGAAGGGCGCATTACCGGGCATGGCCGCAGGATGGCCGAGCTTGGGCTGCATCCGCGTCTTGCGCATATGCTGCTGAAGGCGGCGGATTTGGGGCTGGGCCGGCCAGCCTGCCGCCTGGCCGCGCTTCTAGAGGAGCGCGACTTATTCAGGGGGGCCGCTGGAGCTGGAGAAGACAACGATATCCGCAGCCGGCTGGCTCTGCTGATGGGAAAAGGCAGTTTTTCCCGGAACACAGGAGATCCGGCGATTCAGGTGGAAGATCGCGATATTCAGCGATTGGTAGCCATGAGCGCCCAATATGAGCGTAGGCTTGGAATCAAGGAGTTAGAGCGAGCGGGCGATGAGCAATGGTTTGATGCTTGCGGCACACTCGTGTCGTTTGCTTATCCGGATCGCATCGCCAAACGCAGAGCTGACGGAAGATATTTGCTGCGCAACGGCCGCGGCGCGGTTTTCGCCAGGAAGCAGCATCTTGGGGAATCCCCATACCTTGCGATAGCGGAAATCGACGATGAAGGGACGGAGGGGCGGATTTTATTGGCCGCTCCCTTAGAACGGGATGACTTAACGCAGTATTACGGCGAGCATATCCAGGAAGAGAGACAGGCAGAGTGGGATGAAGCAGCAGGGACTGTCAGGGTTCGCCTGCGGGAGACGCTTGGTGCGATTGTGTTTCGGGAGCAGCCGGTACAGCCTGTGGCCGAGGATTTTACGAAGGCGCTGCTGCATGCCGTGTCGACACTGGGCGTGGAGATACTGCCTTGGAATGATAAAGCAAGGCAGCTGCAGGCCCGTATCGGATTTCTCCGCAAGCTGAGCGCGCGCTGGCCGGATTTCTCCGACGATGCTTTGGCTGAATCCGCGGGAGGGTGGTTAGCACCTTATATCGCCAACTTTCGTAAACGAGCGGACTTGCAGTCCCTGTCTCTGGCGATGATTTTCGAAAATGAGCTGGGATGGGAGCTCAAGCAGGAATTGAATGCGCAGGCGCCAACGCATTTGACAGTTCCCAGCGGCTCTCGAATCCAGATCCATTATGATCAGGGAGAGCCGTATGCCGCAGTTCGCCTGCAGGAACTGTTTGGCATGATGGACACGCCGCGCATCGGCTACGGGAATGTTCCGGTTATCATGCATTTGCTGTCTCCCGCTCGGCGTCCCGTACAGGTTACCGCCGATTTGCGGAGTTTTTGGTACAACGCTTATTTTGAGGTGAAGAAGGATTTGAAGGGCCGTTATCCGAAGCATTATTGGCCGGATGATCCGCTTCAGGCGACGGCAACGAATAGAGTGCGGCCGAAATGAACCGCATAGGTTACGATGGTTTATATGATTAGAAGCTTGGAGCCCGAGAGCTTCCGAATAAGAGTCGGATGCTCTCGGGCTCTTTTTTGTGTTGTGCGATTTTGGCCACCCGCAAGTTTGCGGTATGCGCAGAAATGTTTCAATGACAAGCATAAGGTGGGATTAGTTCTTATAAGCAGGTAGAGACATATAGATTTAATTGAAAGCGGTTTCGAATAACTGATGAATAATGATGTAGAAAGGAAGAGGATCGCATGTTGGCATTCCTGCAAAGAATCGGTAAATCGTTGATGCTTCCGGTGGCTACATTACCGGCGGCAGCTATATTGATGCGCTTTGGCAATATCGACTACATCAAGGATTTCCATTTCGGAGAAGGCATAGGGGGCTTTCTGAACAAGTATATCGCTCCATTTCTGGATGCCGGCGGAACGACTATATTTGATAATTTGCCGCTTATTTTTGCGGTAGGCGTTGCGATTGGTCTGGCCGGGGATGCGGTGGCCGCCCTTTCGGCGGTCATCGGATATATTATTTTGCTAAGGGTGCTCGAGGTAGTGCCCGGCGTGTTCACAGGGCTGATCGCCGAAGGAACCGTTCTCAACATGGGGGTGCTTGGCGGCATTATCGTCGGGTCGATTTCTGCGTATTTGTATCATCGGTTTCATAA
The DNA here is from genome assembly GCF_054767475.1 of Paenibacillus sp. YSY-4.3. NCBI lineage: Bacteria > Bacillati > Bacillota > Bacilli > Caryophanales > Paenibacillaceae > Paenibacillus > Paenibacillus sp. YSY-4.3. The sequence continues at coordinate 1,169,029 of NZ_BAABMC010000001.1, forward strand.
TATCAAGCTGCCGGATTGGCTAGGGTTCTTTGGGGGAAAAAGATTTGTGCCGATGGTCACGGCGTTTACGATGGTGCTGGTCGGACTTATATTTGGTCTCATTTGGGCTCCAATCCAGGAGGCCCTCGACGTGTTTGGAAATTGGGTGACGAGCCTAGGGGGCGTCGGTTCCGCAATTCATATCATTTCGAATCGCCTGTTGATTCCGTTTGGACTGCATCACATCCTCAACACGATCGTGTGGTTCCAAATCGGCAGCTTCACCGATGCTGCCGGCACTGTGATTCACGGCGATTTGTACCGGTTCTTTGCGGGAGATTCCTCCGCAGGCATGTTCATGACGGGCTTCTTCCCGATCATGATGTTCGGCCTTCCGGCCGCGGCCCTCGCTATTGTGCACACAGCGAAGCCGGAGCGCCGCAAAACGGTCGGTTCGATCTTCATTGGGGCGGCGTTCGCATCCTTCTTGACGGGAATCACCGAGCCGCTGGAGTTTGCCTTCATGTTCGTGGCTCCCGTGTTATATGTAGTTCATGCGGTGCTTAGCGGAATATCCGCTTATGTGACTTATGTGCTCGGTATGAAGCTCGGCTTCGGCTTCTCCGCCGGCTTTATCGATTATGCGATCAATTATCAGCTTTCGACGAAGCCGCTGCTGCTGATTCCAGTCGGGCTTGTCTTTGCGTTTCTGTATTACGTATTATTCCGCGTCCTCATCGTAGCGCTGAAGCTAAAAACGCCAGGCCGAGAAGATGAGCCTGACGAGTTGGATAATGAGGATGGCCAAGGGCTTGCCGGCCCGAGTCAGCAGGATGGATTGAGCGGCAGCGCCTCGAGCGAGGCAGGCCAAGCGAAGCCACAGGCAGATACTCGCGCCGCTAAAATTTTGCGGCAAATCGGCGGTCCTGACAACGTTAAATCTGTAGATGCTTGCATAACCCGGCTGCGCCTCATTGTCAAAGACGATAAGTTCGTCCATGACGCGGCATTGAAGCAGCTGGGCGCTGCGGGAATCATCCGGCTGGGTCAAGGCGCGGTGCAGATCGTGTTCGGGCCGCAATCCGAATCGATCAAAGATGAAATCATGGAGTTGATGAAGTAAGAAACGGGAAAGGTCAGAATACCAGGCAGGGTTAGCGGGGCGATTGTTTTCGCCCTGCTTTTTACTTTGCCGCAAAGGCTTGCCAGGCCCAAGGCCTATGGCGTATATTCGGTGGAGTATGCCAGCAAAACCACATATATCATTTTCATGAAGGAGATTGGGGCTATGAAGGTAAGAGTGTTAGTCGTTGACGATCATCCCCATGCCCGAGAGGCCATCGGCGAAATATTATCGGATGACGACAGCTTTGAAATAATCGGGTATGCCGAGAATGGAGACGAAGCCCTGCTGCAGACGGAGCTGTGGATGCCCGATCTTATTTTGATGGATATTCATATGCCGGGGAAAGACGGTTTGGAAACGACGAGGGAGATCAAGCTGAAGTATCCTTATGTCAAAATCGTGTTGATTACCGTCTCCGATGATGCGGCTCATCTGTTTGAAGCGCTGAAGCAAGGAGCACAGGGCTATTTGTTGAAGAACTTGGAGCCGGGCACCTGGCTGCAATATTTACGGGCGGTCGCTAGCGATGAAGCTCCGCTGTCCAGCGAGCTGGCTTTTCGGATTCTTCAGGAATTTCCGCTATCGAAGAAAAATAAAAGTGATGATCACCCGCTTACGAGCCGGGAGCGCGAGATTTTGGATTGGGTCGCCAAAGGGATGACCAACCGGGAAATCGCTAAGGAGCTGCAAATTTCCGATCAAACGGTCAAAAACCACTTGAAAAATATATTGCAAAAATTGCATTTGGAAAATCGTGTGCAATTGACGAGATACGCTTTGGAGCAAGGCTGGGTCGAACGTTAACTTCTAATGATCATATTTCAATATATGAAAAATTCACAACAATAAAGCCCAAAAACCTCTCTTGCTCCTATCTGCAAATCCTACTCATTTCTACGTACTTAGTAAACTATGTATATGTAATAAAGAGCAATATAGACAGCTGTTGTGAAAAATTCATAGCTATTCTATACTTTAGGAAAGAGCAGGAGGCGGGACGATGGCTTTTATGATTGCACAGCGAGCTTACATTAAGCTCTATTTGATTTCGATGGTTGAGCAGAGAAGGGGCTACGGCTACCAAATGCTCGAAGAGTTGAAGGAGGAATTCAAGCCGTTCGGCTATGTTCCCCCGCAGAGCGAAATTTATCGGGCCCTTCATGAGTTGGTACAGGAGGGGGTACTGTACCGTACAAAGCATCTGAAAGGGAATGATCCCAGCGTAGATTTCCAGGAAATTGTGCTCTATCATTTCACCGATGAAGGGCATGAGAAGGCAGAGCTATATAAGAAGCAGGTAAAGATCGACTTAGACCGCTGCATTGGCATGCTGAATAAGGCCGTTGCTGATAATTATTGATTTTTGTGCATAATTATTGCATTTTTATTCAAGGACTAATCCGATTTGTATTGTATTATTTGACAACATGAAGTAACATAAATTTTATATTTATAACCGAATATTTTGGGAACAGGTGCTTTAATCGCCGTCGATTGAAGCTTAAAAGGGAAGTCCGGTGCAATGCCGGCGCGGTCCCGCCACTGTAACAGAGGAGCTGGAAGCGTTCATGCCACTGATGATCCGTCATCGGGAAGGCAGCTGTCCAGTTGTGATTCTGAAGCCAGGAGACCTGCCTGTTCTGTCAACACTGCTGTACCTACGGGAGATAGGGAGGTGTTAAAGATTTGAACCATCGCGCAGCATGACGAGGTCCTCTTTAGCCATTCCAGCTATAGGGGGCCCTTTTTGTTATTGGAAAGACACATACACTGGGGAGGAATTATTAATGAGTCATACGGTAAAAAGCGGAAATTTAGGTTATCCGAGAATCGGCGGGCAACGGGAATGGAAGAAAGCGATTGAAGCCTACTGGTCTGGCAAGCTGAACGAGCAGCAACTGCACGAGCAGTTGACGGAGATCCGGCTTCATAATTTGCGGCAGCAGCGGGATCAGGGCATCGAAATTATCCCTGTAGGCGATTTTACGTACTATGACCATGTCCTCGATATGGCTGTTATGTTCGGACTTGTTCCGGAGCGGTTCTCCTATAGCGGCGGAGAGGTATCGCTTGATACGTACTATGCGATTGCCCGGGGGAATAAAGAAGCGCCGGCGAGTGAAATGACGAAATGGTTCAACACGAACTATCATTATATTGTTCCGGAGCTTGGGAGCAGAAAACCGCAGCTAACGACAAACCGTCCGCTGGCTGCTTACCAGGAAGCGAAAGAGCAGCTGGGCATCGAAGGAAGACCCGTGCTGATCGGGCTGTATTCTTTCCTCAAGCTGTCAAAAGGGTTTAATGAAGCAACAGAGTGGGATCATTGGGTGGAGCAGCTGCTGCCGCTATATGTTCAAGTGCTTAAAGAGCTGGTTGCTGAAGGCGTAACCTGGGTTCAAGTGGATGAACCGTCCTTGGTGACCTCTGTATCCGCCGAGGATATGACGCGGGTTAGAAACATTTACGAAACGATTCAGCGCGAGGCTCCGGAAATTTCCGTTCTACTGCAGACATATTTCGAAGCGGTTGACCGTTATGAGGAAGTCGTATCCTTGCCTGTAGCAGGCATCGGCCTTGACTTCATTCATGGCGCAGACGGCAACCTGGCTGCCCTTCGCAAGTTTGGATTCCCGGCAGGCAAGACGCTGGGAGCGGGAATCGTCGATGGCCGCAATATATGGCGCACGGATTTGTATCGCCAGGAGCAGCAACTGAAGGAGATCCTGGAACTTACTTCCGGTGCCGAGGTAATCGTGCAGCCGTCCTGCAGTCTTCTGCATGTACCGGTGTCGGCTAAGCAGGAGCAGGCGCTGGTGACGGTGCTTCGCGACGCTTTGTCCTTTGCCGAAGAGAAGCTGGATGAGGTCGTGGCATTGAGCGCTGCGGTTAATAAAGGCATTGACAGTGTGAAGAGTATATTCGAAAGCAATCGCCTCGCGCTTGATAATCTAGCCCAGGATCCCGCACGCAACCGGGCAAACGTAGCGGCAGCGGTAGAGAAGATCGCCGCCGAGCCGGCAACGCGAGCAAGCGAGTTCGCAACTCGCCGCAAGAAGCAAAAAGAAAAATGGCATTTGCCGCTGCTTCCGACAACGACAATCGGCAGCTTCCCGCAGACGGCAGAGGTTCGCTCCGCCCGTCAGAAATGGCGTAAGGGAGAATGGAGCCAGGAGCAATATGATGCATTCATTAATGAGCATATTCAGCAATGGATTTCTCTTCAGGAGGAAATCGGCATCGACGTGCTCGTACACGGCGAATTTGAGCGTACGGACATGGTGGAATTCTTCGGCGAGAAGCTGCCGGGATTCGCCTTTACGAATGGCGGCTGGGTTCAATCCTACGGAACGCGCTGCGTGAAGCCGCCGGTTATATATGGGGATGTCGATTTCGACCAGCCGATGACGGTGAAGGAGACGGAATATGCGCAGTCTCTTACGAACAAGCCGGTCAAGGGAATGCTGACTGGGCCAATCACGATTCTGAATTGGTCCTTCGTGCGCAGCGATTTATCACGTGAGCAAGTCGCTTATCAAATCGCGCTAGCCCTGCGTAAAGAGGTAGAGGCGCTGGAGCAGGCAGGGGTTGAAATGATTCAGGTTGACGAACCTGCGCTGCGCGAAGGCTTGCCGCTGAAGCGCCAAGACTGGGCGGGGTATCTGGACTGGTCCGTCAAAGCGTTCCGCGTCACAACTTCGACTGTGCGGGATACGACGCAAATCCATACCCATATGTGCTATTGCGAGTTCCATGATATCATCGATTCCATTCGCGCCCTGGATGCGGATGTCATCTCCATTGAAACTTCGCGCAGCCATGGCGAACTAGTTCATAGCTTTGAAGAGCACACGTACGATCTGGGCATCGGCTTAGGCGTATATGATATTCACAGTCCGCGGGTACCGTCGGTTGAGGAGATGACCTCCATGATCGACCGTGCGCTTCAAGTGCTTGATCCTGAGCTGTTCTGGATCAATCCGGACTGCGGCCTGAAGACGCGGGGAGTGGATGAGACCGTGAAATCGTTGAAGAACATGGTCCTGGCCGCAAATCAATACCGCGCTAAAGAGTCGCTAATCGGCGCCAAGTAATCCGCTGATCTTTATAATAATAGTAAACAATAAGGCTACCCTGAATAGGTTATAAGATAACCTGAGGGGTAGTCTTATTTTGATTGCATAAACATGGCAGTTCCACTTATACTCACTCTATACGCAGGAGGAGATCAAGAATGTTAATGGAATGGGAAATTATAATGAAGCTGTTTATCGCGCTTCTGTTCGGCTTGTTCATCGGCATCGACCGTCAGCTAAAGCAGAAACCGCTGGGCATTAAGACGAGCATGGTCATTTGTATTGCCAGCTGTCTGGTGACCATCGTATCGATTCAATCGTTTGCCAAATTCGCCGGCCCCGATCATCCGAATATGGATCCGATGCGATTAGCAGCGCAAATCGTTAGCGGCATCGGTTTTTTGGGTGCCGGGGTTATTTTACGGAGAAGCAATGAGGGAATTTCCGGGCTTACGTCAGCAGCGATGATCTGGGCGGCATCAGGCATTGGAATCGCCATCGGTGCCGGATTTTATCTTGAGGCGGCGCTGGCGGTCGTGCTGCTCATTTTGGCGGTGAACTTCATCCCTTATATGATCAAGTGGCTCGGCCCTTATAAATTGAATCAACGCGACGTTTCCGTCAAAATCGTGATGGAGGATCAAGGCAATGTCACGAACCTGATCCGCATTATTGAGGGCAAGGATGAGAAGGGAACGGCTGCGAAATGGAACCGCCATCGCATACGCCGTTTGAAAATAAAGGATTTGGAGGAAGGGCGGCAGCGTATTGATATGGTAATCTCGGCCTCCGAACGCGAATACACGCCTGAAATATACCATTTCGTACGTCAAATCGATCATGTCGTTAGCGTTGAAGTAGAAAATTTGTAGTGCCTGTAACTTTCCAATAGATCCGTCCGTTTTTAAGATAATCAGAAAGTTATTCATATTAGGCGATTGGGTCATGGTATGATAGAACTAACCTATCTTTAGAATAATCACCCCAAAGGATGGATTATTGGATGAGCAAACAAATTTTAATTGTAGATGATGATGAGAAGATCGCGAAGCTGATCGAGATATATTTACTGAATGAAGGCTATTCGGTATTTAAGGCAGACAATGGACCGGAGGCCCTTGACATTGTGGAGAGTGACCCCATAGATCTGGTTATCCTGGACATCATGATGCCGGGCATGGACGGAATTACTGTTTGCATGAAAATTAGGGAGACGCGAACGACGCCGATATTGATGCTGAGCGCCAAGGACGGGGATATGGACAAAATAACGGGCCTTATGACCGGGGCTGACGATTATATGGTGAAGCCGTTCAACCCCCTAGAGCTGATTGCCCGGATCAAATCGCTGCTGCGCCGCTCCTCATACAGCATGCAGCCTGCACAGCCTCCGCAGGATCACATTATTAATTTGGGTTCCCTGCAAATCGACAAGGAGACACATACGGCAACGGTCGATGGCCGGGCAGTCAAGCTGACACCGATCGAATTCAATATATTGTTCCTGCTGGCCAGTCATCCTGGGCGGGTATTCGGTTCGGAGGAGATATTCGAGCTAATTTGGAAGGACAAGTATTTCGAGAGCAACAACTCGGTCACCGTTCATATCAGCCGGCTGAGGGATAAGCTGGAGAAAGAAATGGACGGCGAAAAGTTGATTCGCACCGTATGGGGGGTTGGCTACAAAATTGAAAGCTAGCCTCAGATTTCTGACGTGGCTGCTATGGACTGTCGTTACTTCCATCGCTGCCTTACTTATTTTAGTGCTGGTAGCGAAGCTGTTCTACGTCCTATTCCCGTCGGTAACCATTGGGTTTGTCCTTAGCTGGATTAACCGGAATATCGGCTATCCTGATGCTTATTATATTACAGGCGTTCCGATCCTGCTTCTCTTTGCACTCTATTTCTACCGGCGAAGTATTCGCCGTCATGAGGAGAAGTATTTGGCGCTTCTGATCGAAGAGGTCCACCGTATCGAGGAGGGGACCACACATAAAATCCCTATTGAGAATGTCGGAAAGTTAGGGCAGCTGGCGACGGACATCAACCGGATGGTCGATCGCTTGCGAACGTCTATGGAGGAGGAGAGACGGGCGGAGCAGACGAAGAATGAGCTTATTACGAACGTATCTCATGATTTGCGCACGCCGCTGACCTCGATTACCGGATATTTGGGATTGATTGAACAGGATAGGTACAAGGATGAGGTAGAGCTTCGTTATTACGTCGGTATGGCCTATGAAGAATCGCTGCGCCTGAAGCAGTTGCTTCAGGACTTGTTTGAGTTTACAAGATTGCAGAACAAAGAAATGAAGCTGTACAAAAGCCGGATCAATTTGGTGGAAATGCTCCATCAAATTTCGGCGCATTTCGGCTGGCAGCTGCAGGAGAGCAACATGGAGTGCCGGCTCTGCTTCGGAGAGCAGCAGCTCTTGGTTATTGCCGATGGCGACAAGCTGCGAAGGGTATATGAGAATTTGATCGCCAATGCGATCCGCTATGGCAGTGACGGGAAATATATCGATATCCGCGGCAGAGTGGAAGGAGATCAAGTGATTACCGAAGTGATTAACTACGGCGAGCCGATTCCGAAAGCCGATCTTCCACACCTGTTCGACCGGTTCTACCGGGTTGAGAAGTCGCGTGCTACGAACACGGGAGGCTCCGGCATTGGTCTAGCTATCGCTAAACACATCGTCGATCTTCATCAAGGTGAAATCTTTGCGGACAGCGATGGGGATCGGACTGCATTTACCGTCAAGTTATCAAGGAAGTCAAAGCCTTAAGCAATGTTGTCGAAGGAGCATATTACGATGAAGGTAATCTTGGTAGATGATGAAAGACTCGCCTTGGACTATTTGGAGCGTCAGCTGATTAAGCTTGATAAAGTAGAAGTTCTGGGCAAGTATACCAATCCTTTCGTAGGTAAAGAGCAAATTTTGCAGCAGCACGTAGACGTTATTTTCCTCGATATCAGCCTGCCTGAAATCAACGGGATCGAGCTGGCGGAACAAATCTTGGAGAAGAAGCCGGACATTCATATCGTATTTGTGACTGCCTATAATGAGCATGCCGTTAAAGCATTCGAACTGAATGCCTTGGATTATATTGTCAAACCGATCATTGCCGAACGTTTAGCTATCACGATGGAACGCCTCAGGTCGCGGATGGAACTGGCCTCCAAACATAAGGAAGTTTCGCCGAAAGACGAGCTTATCCGGCTGAACGTTTTGAAGCAGGTCACGATCGAAACCTCGCCCGGGCAATTCTCCATCATGCAATGGCGGACCTCCAAGGCGCAGGAATTGTTTCTATACTTGCTTCAGCATCGCGGGCAATTGGTGCGGAAGTCATCACTGATCGATTTGCTCTGGCCCGAGTATGAGGTGGACAAGGTCTACTCCCAGCTATACACCGCAGTTTATCATATTCGTAAAACGCTGGATCCGTTCGGAGAGCGATTTCAAATCGCCAACGCAACCGAAGGCTACATTCTCAAAATCCATAATGTCGTGCTCGACGTGGAAGAGTGGGAGTCAAAGCTTGCATCTCTCTTTCCCCCGACTTCAGAACGTATGGGTCAATGCTCTGAAGCCATAAGGCTGTATACGGGTCATTATTTGCAAGAACAAGACTACTGGTGGGCAGAGAGTGAACGCCAGCGGCTAAAGGAGCTTTGGCTCGAGGCCTCATATGCAGTAGCTGCCCTGTATGAAAACGAGGGATTCCTTGATCAGGCGGTAAATAGCTATAGTGCTATTTGCAGGCAGCATTCTCTGGAGGAAGACGCATATTTAGCTCTTATGAAGCTTCACGATTCCATGAAACATCCCCATTTGGTCGAGCGGGAATATGAACTGCTTACTCAGATTTTCCACGAAGAATTGAATGAGGAGCCAAGCCCTCACATTATCGAATGGTATAAGCAATGGAAGAAGAATATGATTCAGCTATAGACATGATTACAGTCGCCGATGTGCGGCTTTTTTTGTTGTGCGGGCCTTTTCTCAATTGTTTAGAAATTGTATAGGACACTTATCTATGATGGAGACAAGAATCTTTGACATAAAAAAATTGGGGGAAGAGCTGCATATGAAATTAATCCGTAACTTTAGACATCGTTCTACCATTGTTTCCAAGGGCTTGGATCTCCTTGCTATGAAAGAAGTCGAGATTGTTAGAGATAAGTATGCTAGTTACAGAAGAGGTTACTATATTAATTTTGAAGGGCAGATGCTTGGCATTGTTGCTACGCCGAAGGGACCTTTGTTGTTCTGCAACGAGGATACCTACCTGCTGAAGGATAATAATTTTAAAATTCAATTGCTGCACCAGGGCCAAGAGAATACGTTTTTGTTCTCCTGGAGAGGGGAAACCAAACTGCGCCTCGCATATTCTCGCATGTTATACCGAAAAGGCGATGAGTGGGTAGACGATATGGTGCAGGATTTCTTTACTTGGCTTACGATGGCCGTCAAGCGGAAGAAATTCTACAGTTTCTATACTTTAAAAGAAGATGAGTTTCAAGAGAACGATGTAATTTTGCTGAAAATGGCTCAATAATAAGCAAATCAAGCTTTTGTAACCGCGTCCATCCTATTTGTTGAGAATTTGTCTAGTCGAATTTTGTACTATAGGCTTGCCGCTGCAGAAACCGACGAAGGGAGTGTATTTCAGAAAATCCTGTACAAGGAAGACAAGTTCTAAATAGGAGACGAATTAAAGTATGAGAAAAAAAGGTTTTGTATTGCTGGTCGCCGTCATGCTGTTTCTTCACAGCATCATAGGTCCCGGACTTGCATCGGCCAATGCGGCTGGTGGGGCAGGCGGCGCCGGAACGGGCAGTAAGAGCATTTTGACGAAAGTAACGCTTAAGAATGCGGCAGGCAGCGTCATTGATGCCGTCTATAATCCCAATGCCGACCCTGTGGTCATGGGAGCGCCGGTGACCCTGGAATATGAATGGGCCTTGGAGAATGGTCATGATTACGTCGCAGGGAGTACGTTTGAGTTCGACATTCCACAGGAATTCGAGTTGTACAACAGCGTGAATGGAATTCTTGAAATTAGCGGCCTAGAAATCGGTACGTTCGTTGCCTCCAAAAACGGCCATGTCATTGTTACCTTCGACGAAGATGTAAGCGGGTACTCTGATGTGGGCGGGACAATTATTTTCAATACCAATTTTAGCAAGACTACAATAACTGGCAGTACAGAGGTGAAAATTCCGTTCCCGATCCGCGGAGGGCAGCAGGTAGCGATTGTTCATTTCAAGCCGGATAAAGGCTCGCTGCTTGACAAGAGCGGCTTTGCTGCAGGGGATAAACAGATTCATTGGTCCATCGACGTCAACACTTTGCTTGAACGAATCGATCAGGCTGTAATCACGGATGAGACGCCACAGGGGTTAACCTTGGATACTTCCTCGATTCAGGTCTATAAGCTGGCCGTCAACGTGGATGGCACCACCCAGCTTGGAGCATCCGTTACGTCAGGGTATACGCTCGATACACAGTCCCTAAACGGCTTCAGAATCGAATTTGACGGGACGCTAGATTCGGCGTACCGGGTAACGTATACGACGAATGTCGGCAACGGCGATGAAACGAGCTTCACCAATACGGCGAAGCTGACGGGAAGCAAATCTGCCACCGCCTCGAAAACTGTGCCGATTCAGCGCCCTGATGTATTGAGCAAGAGATTTGAGAGCTATAATGAGCAGACTCGAACGATTTCCTGGGTGATCGAGTATAATTTCAGAGGCAAGCATATTCCGAATGGAATTTTGGAAGACCGCTTTAACGACACTCAGCATTTGGTAGCGGGAACGCTTGAAGTCACTGACCGGGAAACGGGCACGGTTCTGAACGAAGGAACGGGCTATGATTATAAGCTAACTCTCGTTCCAGCGGCAAACGGGAAGACCGGCTTCGATCTGGAATTCAATACTCCTATTAATTCCGGTTACATTATTAAATATGATACTAAGGCCAATGGGAGAATCCTGAAGGATGAATTGGTCGAAAATACGGTAACTACGGATGTCTATGGTTACAAAACAGCTTCCTGGACACATAAGAACCTGGTCATCCAGAAAACTCAAGTTGCGACAGATTACAACGCCAAAGAGGCGTCCTGGAGCATTGAGATCAACAAAGACAATTACGCGATGAAGGACGTTGTCATCACCGATGAATTTGTAAATAGCGGCCAGCAATTCAAGCTGGGATCGCTAGTCGTTACAGATCAACACGGTTCAGTCTTGTCCTCTCCGACGGATTACGAGTTCGCTGCTGCTTCGCCGGATATGAAACAAGGGTTCACCATTGACTTCAAACAGCCAATCAGCGGCGCTCATACGGTAACGTATGTGACGTACTTCAATCCAGAATGGAAGGATAATGGTGACTTTACGAGGTTCCTTAACCGCGCAACAATCACGGGGGAAGAAACGGGAGGCACGCTTGTAAACGTTACGGCGGAAGCTACGCTTTGGCCTGACGGGTTGACCCAAACCAATGGTTCCAAATCGGGACAATATGATCCAAGAACTAAAGAGATCACTTGGACGATTCGCGCAAACTATAACAAAAAATCCTTGAGCAGTGCGGCCATCGTTGACGCATTGAAGCAGGGGCAGAAGTATGTCGACGGTTCTCTGTCAGTCTATGAAATGACCCTCACCGGCGGATGGAACGGAACGGCTAAGGGCGTTCCGGTTGATCCGTTGAAGTATACGTTGACGCCACCGACCGAAGCCAATGGGAACGAGCTTCAGTTAACGTTCAATACCGTGAACGATAATACTCCGTACTGGATTGAATTCAAGACGAGCCTGCAGGATAGTGTTATTATCGATAAAGGCGCGGTAGAGAATGAAGCGGTGTTCAAAGAGGGAAATAGCACGCTCGCAACCTGGAAAGGCAATGCTTCCATACCGCAAGGCGGAGAGTTTGTATCCAAGGGCGGGGAGCAGAACGACGACAGAATTGATTGGACGATTTATATTAACCGCGGACAATCCTATGTTGAGGATGCCAAAATCATTGACGAGCCGACACCAAATCAGGTGCTGGTCGAGGATTCTTTCCGTCTGTACAAAGCAAAGGTTAACGCAAGCGGAGTAAGCAGTGATATAACGGGCCTGACGCCACTGCAGGAAGGCGTCGATTATACGCTGGTCATCGCTCCAGACGATTCGGGAAATTTCGAATTATTGTTTATTGATCCGATAACCGATGCGTACATTTTGAAATATCAATCGCTAATCGATGCAGGTAACGGCGAGGCTATCGGTAATAAGGTTCACTTTGAGGGAACCGGCATCAAGACAGATAAGATGGAATCCAACAAAGAGATTATCGTTAGAACCTCTGGAGGCTCGGGCACAGGCTCTGGAATCCGAGGCAATCTGGAAATAACCAAGGTCGACCAGGACAATTCGTCCCAAGTGCTGGAAGGCGCTGTGTTCGTATTGCAGGATGACAAGGGTAAAAGACCGGCGATCACGAAAACGACCGATGTCGATGGCAAAGTGTTGTTTACCGATTTGCTGTACGGCGACTATGTACTGGAAGAGCTGCAGGCTCCCGTAGGCTACGAGCTGCTTGATGCTCCGATCAATATCACAATTGACTCCAGCATCAAGGCCGACGGCAATGTTAAGAGAATGACCATTGCCAATGAAAAAGAGGCGGATCCACCGGTGACACCTCCAGTGACGCCACCGGTAACACCTCCAGTGACGCCACCGGTGACACCTCCAGTGACGCCACCGGTAACACCTCCAGTGACGCCACCGGTAACACCTCCAGTGACGCCACCGGTAACACCGCCAGTGACGCCACCGGTGACACCTCCAGTGACGCCACCGGTGACACCTCCAGTGACGCCACCGGTGACACCACCAGTGACGCCACCGGTAACGCCACCAGTAACACCTCCGGTAGAGCCGGAGAATTCAGTGACACCGCAAGAGCCAGAGGAGAACGGAGAGGATGGCGAATCCGCCGAAAATGCCTCGCCTGGCGAGAGCAATCCGCCTCAATCCGGGGCAGGCGGTCAAGACAATGAAGAACATGCGAATGCCAATGACGGCAAGAACGTGTCAGGAGCTGCCAAAGAAGCGCAGGATCATCCGAGTAAATCGGACGTGGGCGTGACCAAACTTCCAAAAACGGGAGAGAGCTCTGATTTGCCTTACTATGCCGCTGGACTGGCCATGATTATCGCCGGAATCTATTTACGGCGAAGAACAACTAAACAAGTTTAATGATGAATCCTTTCTCGGTATTTGCCGGGGAAGGATTTTTTTGTTCAGAAAAGTTGAGAAATTGTATAGAAACGGATTGTATACTGGGCAAATCAAACATGAATCAAGAATGATGGACAGGAGTAATGGATATGCGTAAGTTAGCGTACATTTTGATTGTTGCCGGAATAATCATTGTTTTATATCCCAAAATGAGCGTATTATACAGCGAGCATAGGCAGGAAGTGCTTTTGCGCGAGATTGAAAGCGCTGAGCAAAGCCACTGGAAGGTTAATCACAGCGACCTGGTATCAAGCTATGCGCAAGTATCCCGGTGGCTTGAGGAAAGCGCAGAATCTGAGCCGCTGGCTGAACATGCGGAACCTATCGATTCAGAGGAGGAAGAAGGTCTAGGGACAATCCTCATCGATTCTATCGATTTGAAGCTGCCGATATTGGAAGGTGCTTCAAAGCAGAATTTGCAGCATGCAGCCGCGCATATGACGGAGACGGCTCCCCTGGGAGAGGTCGGCAACGCAGCCATTGCCGCGCATCGTTCTCGCACAGCCGGTAGACTGTTCAATCGTCTGGGAGAGGTGGAGGTAGGAGATGAAATCGTCGTTCGTTCGAACGGAGAGAACTTCGTGTACTCCGTATACGAAATTTCGATCGTCAAACCCACCGACGTATCCGTACTGGAGAGCAGTGGCAATGATCGTATACTGACTTTGATTACTTGCGATCCGCTGGTTAACCCTACCCATCGATTGATTGTTCATGCCAAGCAGGACATCAGGGAAAGCGAACAAGCAGCGGGAAATGAGTAGACTTCCCTTATCAATATGATTGTGAGGCATGATCTACAACCTTACCGTAAAGGAACTGTTGAACCTTGTCCATTTCAAAAAAGCAGATGACAACGAAAGAAGTGTTCATTTGTCTCGGCATATTTATACTTGTGCTGGTCAGCCTGAGACTGCTTTGGTACTCCTTTCGCATAATGCCAGAGCATCCTCAGGCTGAACGCGGAGAACTGGACCTTAGACAGTGGCAGTTCAGCGATCGGCAGGTTATTACACTGAATGGGGAGTGGGAGTTCTACCCCGGGCAATTTGTAAGTCCAGCAACCAACGTGGAACAGCGTGGTGAATTCGATAGACTCTACATGCAGGTGCCGGGAAAATGGAGCTCATCCATAAATCATAAATTCGGCTATGGAACTTACCGCCTTCGGGTTTTGATTCAGGATACGGACGACGTATATTCGATTCGTCTCCCGAATGTCCAGTCAGCATCACGATTGTATATAAACGGCCAAATGTATGGTGAAATGGGGCACCCAGCAGAGACGAAGGAACACAACAAAGCAAGAAACGTCCCTTATTCTATTAATTTCCACACCACTAAATCTGAAATTGATGTTCTCCTCCATGTATCGAACTTTCATATCTACGGCATGGGCGGTATTGTACAGTCCGTGCAATTTGGAACGGCCACGGCCATGATGAATGAGAGGCTGCTGTCAGAAATGCTGCAGATCGTCGTATGTGTCGTATTGCTGATGCATGGCATATATGCAGGAATCTTGTTTGCCCTCGGTCATCGCGCCAAAGAACTGTTTTACTTTGCGCTAATGATTTTCTTTGCCGTCCTCTCCGTGTTAACGGACGACGATAAGCTGCTTCTGGTCTGGCTGCCTATCCAAATGGCATGGATATTTAAGCTGAAGATTATCATCTACATTTGCTTGGCCATTTTTCTAATGCTGTGCACGAAATCCCTTCTAGGCCGAAATGAGAGTAAAAGAATCGTTCGTGCGCTTATCGTGTTTAGCGCTGCAGGCATGCTGCTCATGATCAGCTTGCCGGATCGCTATTTGAGAGTAGGCAATCATCTACTGCTTATCGTTATGCTTGCCGTCATTATACTTGTTCCGTATTTCGCATTCCGCTCTATACGGGAAGGAGAACGGTCGGCCGTTTTCATTCTTATGGCGGCCGCTGCCGTTTCTATAAATATATTTATCGGCGGGATTATCAAGAGTAGATTTTGGATGGATATGCCATACTATCCGCTGGATTTGATCATTGCATTTGTCAGTTTTGCAGCCTTCTGGTTCATCCGGTTCGCACAGACAACAATTCATGCGAAGAGGCTTGCTGAACGGCTGCAAGAGGAAGATAAGCGGAAAGACGAGTTCCTCGCCAACACTTCGCATGAATTGCGTAATCCGCTGCACGGCATGATCCACATGGCTCAGGGTGTGCTTGATAATGGGCAGAATCGCCTGGTAGACAGGCATCGAAGCGACCTGAAGCTCTTGGTCCAGATTGGCCAGCGCCTGTCGCTTCAGCTCAATGATCTGCTGGACGTTTCATTGCTCAGAGAGGGGCAAATCCGGCTGTATAAGCAGAGCGTGAGTCTACAGGCGACGGCTTCCGGCGTAGTCGAGATGCTTCGTTATTTAAGCGATTCAAAAAAACTGGAAATGGTTCTGGATGTGCCTGAAGCGTTTCCGCGCGTTCTTGCCGATGAGAACAGGCTGGTGCAAATCCTGTTCAATTTGCTGCATAACGCGATTAAATATACGAACGAAGGCTTCATCGTGCTGTCGGCGGAAGTGCATGAGAACCAGGCTCGTATTTACGTAAGAGACACTGGTATCGGCATGGACGAAGAGACAAAGCGCAGAGTGTTCCTGCCATATATTCAGGGGACTTCTAGCGCTCCGGTCTTACAAGGCGGGCTAGGACTTGGACTCAGCATTTGCAAGCAATTCGTCGAATTGCACGGAAGCAGCTTGGAGCTGCAATCCGAGCCCGGTCATGGTTCCGTATTCAGCTTCTCGTTGCCGCTATCCATGGCCGATCAGAATGAAGCTGTTCCAGAAGCATGGGAATCCGGAGATGACGATGCAGCATATTTATTTTTAGCTTCCTCTCAAGAGATAGCCGAGCCAGCCGTTACGGAGGAAACTGCTCCGGATCAGGAGACGACCCAGTGGGATAGCCAGCCGAAAATTATCGCTGTGGATGACGATCCGGTGAACCTGAAAATACTGCAGCATGTTCTCTCTATAGAGCATTATCATATTTCGGCCGTAACTACCGCCGAGGAAGCGTTGCTGCTTCTTGATGCGGGGGAGTGGGACCTCGTCATTTCCGATGTCATGATGCCAAATATATCGGGTTACGAGCTGACGCGGGAAATTCGCCGCAAATATTCGATTTCCGAGCTGCCGATTCTGCTCCTAACGGCAAGAAGTAGGTCTCAGGATATCGAAGCCGGTTTCAAGGCTGGAGCAAATGATTACTTAAGCAAGCCAATGGATGCACTGGAGCTAAAAACAAGGGTGCAGGCTTTGATCGCCTTAAAGCGGTCGATTATGGAGCGTCTGCGCATGGAGGCCGCTTGGCTGCAAGCGCAGATTGAGCCGCACTTTCTGTATAATACGCTAAACTCCGTTGCTTCGCTCAGTGTTATGGATACGTCAAGGATGATTGTTCTTCTCGAACGATTTGGCAGTTATTTGCGGAACAGCTTTGATGTACGCAATTTGCAGCGGCTCGTGCCAATTGAGCATGAGATTGAGATGCTGCAATCTTATCTGTACATCGAGAAGGAGCGCTTTGGTGACCGTCTGCAAGTTGTTTGGGATTTGCAGGATTACAGTAGGGTTCAGATACCTCCCCTATCCGTTCAGCCCATCGTGGAAAATTCGGTCAGACACGGTCTGCTGACACGGGTAAGCGGAGGTACTGTAACGATCCGCATCCATAATCACTCCGATTTTACAGAAATCATTGTTGAGGACAACGGCGTAGGCATTGAGGAAGAGAAGCTGCGATGCCTGCTTGAAGCCGATTCTCATTCGCGCCGCGGGATAGGGCTCATTAATACAGACCGGCGCTTAAAGCAGCTCTATGGACAGGGCTTACGTATAAGCAGCGTTCCTGGCGAAGGAACGAGGGTGGCTTTTAAGATACCTAAGCCTAAATCATAGCCTGACCGACCTTGATTCTTCGCTATTTATAGTTCTTTTTATGAAATAGGATGTGATAAGAGTATGGCAGAACATACTGGAACGATTTATATCATTATTATTGGGATTTTAAGCGCCACTCTGGTCGGGATGACCGTTGTTCTTCGGTCCCTGCTCCGTGACAGGACAAACCTGATGAAGCTCGCTTATACCGACGCCGTAACAGGGCTTATGAACCGAAACGGCTTCGACCATTTCTGGGAAAGCTACAAAGGAAAGGACCATCTTGCTGTGCTGTCCCTTGATCTGGATCATTTTAAAGAGATTAATGATACATACGGGCATCAGGCGGGGGATCAGCTTCTGCATGATGTCAGCATTGGCCTGCGCCAAATCACGAATAAAAACCAGCTGGCTTTCAGAATCGGGGGCGACGAGTTCGTATTCATCATGAAAAATTGCGATTTGAATAAGGTGGAAATTTTAGCTGCACTCATTTTGGATAAAATTAGCAGGCCGTTCGAAGTTCAAGGCAGGAACGTCACCGTGACCGGGAGCATAGGGATCAGTATTAGTGAAGGGCGTAAGGTCGACCGGCAGCGAATGATGGCCGAAGCCGATCTCGCGATGTATCATGCTAAGAAGCTCGGCAGAAACCGTTATTCCCGTTACAGAGAGGAAAGGCATAAATATTTGAAAGAATTGGAGTACACGCTTAGGAAGAAGCATAAGAGAAAAATGCTGTTTTAGATCAGTCTGTCAAAGACGCGTCATCCCTTACAGGGAGGCGCGTTTTTTATCGATATCACGACATTCGTGGAACCTTGTCCTATAACCGTAACCTGATCTGAGCCAGTTACTGTTGGTGCCAGGACAGAAAGTTTAAGAATTTTGCAGCAAAATCTTAAGATATTCTTAATAATTTCTTACGCGGAAAGAAAACTCTAGCCCCGATAATGGAACTATCGAATTCATATGACGAATGCATGCAGAGTGGGAAAGGGGTTAAGAATTACTTGCGAAAAAAATGGCTTGCACTGTTTGTGGTCGTCGGGCTGCTGCTCCTGGCCAACTATCCGCAGCTTGACCATCTGAACCTGAACGCGTCTGCGTTAATGAATAAAGCAAAAACGCAATGGCGCATGATAACGGCCTCTAAGTTGAGCGGCGTGGAAGGGAAGGCCATGCTCGTTATGGATCGGGAATCCGGAAAAATCATATATGCCCATAACGATAAGAAGCGAATGTACCCGGCCAGTACAACCAAAATATTAACGGCGCTAGTCGTGCTGGAAAGAGGCAGCCTCGACGAGCTTGTAACGGTCGGCAAGGAGGTGCGTCTTCGCACAGCCGACGAGAGCACGGCAGGCTTGCAGGAAGGGGATCGGCTGTCAGTTCGTGATTTGATCGCGGCGATGATGCTCCCGTCGGGGAACGATGCGGCCAGAACCGCGGCAGTATTTATTGCGGAGAAAGAAACCGGCCGGAAGCAGGAGCCGGAGGAAGCGATCGCTTATTTTGCCGGTTTGATGAACCAGCGGGCTAAGGAGCTTGGCGCGAAGAACAGCCATTTCGTCAATCCGCACGGGCTGCATGATCCGGATCATTATACGACGGCGCGTGATATGGCAGCTATCGCCAAAGCCGCGATGAGTCATGAAGCATTTCAGGATATCGTCGGCGAGGCGGTTCACTATAGAGAGGGAACGGGGACAACAAGTGCTTTCCGTAACCGCAATAGACTAATTCAAAGTGATAATGAGTGGTATTTTCAAGGGGCTAATGGCATCAAAACGGGTTATACCGAGAAGGCAGGCTACTGCCTGGTCGGCTCGGCCGTCCGAAACGACAAAGAGTTGATCTCCGTAGTTCTTCATTCGACAGAGCTTGGGGTTTGGTCGGACTCAGTCAAACTGCTGGATTACGGATTTCAAAGTTAAAGAGAGAAAGACGAAGGGGAGAATTGGAAATGAACGCATTATCGATCGACAAAGCTTACCGTGAATATAAAAACGACGTATACCGGTATCTGTTCTATTTATGCCGGAATCACCATACTGCAGAGGATTTGACGCAAGAGACGTTCTGCCGGGCCTGGTCCCATCTTGAGCAATTGCCCGAGAAAAAAGTTAAGCCCTGGCTGTTCCGTGTGTCTCATAATGCTTACATAGATAAGCTGCGCAAAGAGAGCCGTTCCTCCTCCTATGAAAATGAATTTTTCTACCAATTCGCTGGCGAGGAAACGCCGGAAACATGCGTGCTTCGTGAGGAGAGCCGTCAAGAACTTTACAGCCAATTGTCCTTGCTGAATCTTAATCAGCGTCAGGCTGTGCTGCTGTACGACATTCACGGCTTCTCTTACCAGGAAGCAGCGAATTTGATGGAAATTTCACTGTCCAAATTCAAAATCACCTTATACCGCGCGAGACAAAGACTGCGCAGTGAATCGAAGGTTACAGCGACCGCATAATCAGGAAGGCCGGGGAATATCCCCGGCCTTTATTTATTTTTAAAATTACTGTAAGCGCTTTTAAGGACGATTTAAAGACGTTGTCTTATAATAGCGCCGCTTCTAGAATGAAAGACGATAGGAGGTATTGATTTCCATCTGATCATATTACTAGTAGAGGTGAGAATGTGAAAACGATAAGCGAACTGGAGAGCAAATTAAGCGAGCCTTCTGACCGTTTAATAGAGGATTTGTCCAAGCTGGATGGAGATATTCTCATCCTCGGCGTGGGCGGAAAAATGGGGCCAAGTCTGGCCAAACTGGTGAAAAGAGGGATCGATGCCGCCGGCCTCCGCACGAAAGTAACCGGGGTATCCCGGTTCTCCACCGGCGAGCTACGTACCGAGCTGGAGTCGGCAGGCATTGAGACGATTGCCGCTGATCTGCTGGATGAAGCGGCGCTTGCCAAGCTGCCATCCGCACGCAATGTCATTTATATGGCTGGGAACAAGTTTGGAACTACGGGGCGCGAGTACTTTACCTGGGCGATGAATGCCTATTTGCCGGGGCGTGTGGCGGAGAAATTCCCGCAATCGCGGATCGTCGCTTTTTCCTCGGGAAATATTTACCCGCTTACCGATATCGGGTCGGGCGGCGCCTCCGAAGAGACTCCTCCTGCTCCCGTTGGCGAGTATGCGCAATCCTGTCTTGGCCGGGAAAGAGTGTTTGAGTATTTCTCCCGGAAAAATGGCACGCCTATCGTCAATTTCCGCTTAAATTACGCAATTGATTTGCGTTATGGCATATTGCTCGAAATCGCCAAGGCCGTTAAAGAAGGAAAGCCGATCGACTTAAGCATGGGCCAGGTCAATGTCATCTGGCAAGGGGACGCCAATGAAATGGCGATCCGCTCCTTGCTGCTGTGCGACTCGCCTCCCGTGACGCTCAATATTACCGGACCAGAGACGGTCTCGGTACGGTGGATGGCGGAGCGTTTTGGCGAGCTGCTTGGAAAATCTCCGCAATTCAGCGGTACGGAGCAGCCTACGGCGCTCCTTAACAATGCCTCGCACTCCCATCAAATGTTTGGCTATCCCCGCATTACGCTTCGGCAAATGATGGAATGGACGGCCGGCTGGATTGAAGCTGGAGGAGACACGTTAAACAAACCGACGCATTTCCAAGAACGGGCAGGTGCGTTCTAATGACGGCCCTTCAGTTGAAACCGGAGGTAGATGCGCTGCTGCACCGAGGCACCGTTATGCCGGCCCACCCGTTGGCTCTGGATGCGGCTAGGCGGTTGGATGAACGGAGACAGCGCGCCTTGTCCCGGTACTATATCGAATCCGGGGCGGGCGGCATCGCTGTAGGCGTGCATACGACCCAATTCGAAATTCGCGATCCAGAGATCGGCTTGTATGAGCCGGTTCTGCGCATAGCGGCGGAGGAAGTCGAGGCAGCGTGCCTGGATCGCACGTTTATTAAGGTCGCGGGGATTTGCGGGCCGACGGATCAGGCGCTGCGGGAAGCTGAGCTCGCGGCTAATCTCGGTTATGACTTGGGCTTGGTAAGCACTGGGGGGCTGGATTCATGGAGCGAGTCCGAGCTATTGCAGCGTATGGAAGCGATCGCAGAAGTCATTCCCGTTTTCGGGTTTTATTTGCAGCCGGCTGTGGGCGGAAAACGGCTAAGCTATGAGTTCTGGCGGGAAATGGCTGAAATCCCAGGCGTGAAGGCGATCAAGCTGGCCCCTTTCAACCGCTATCAGACGCTGGATGTCGTCAGGGCTGTTTGTGAATCCAGCCGCTGTGAATCCATCGCTTTGTATACCGGCAATGACGACAATATCGTGGCTGATTTGTTGACGATCTACCGCTTTACGGTCGACGGTGCGAAAGTGGAGAAGCGCATCGTCGGTGGTCTGCTTGGGCACTGGGCGGTCTGGACGCGCAAAGCGGTTGAACTGATGTCGCAGATTATTGATTTGCGGGAAAGCGGCGACAGCATACCTAATGAGCTTCTCACGCGAAGCATGGAAATCTGCGATGCGAATGCCGCCTTCTTTGATCCCGGACATGATTTCCATGGCTGTATTCCGGGCATCCATGAGGTACTCCGCCGCCAAGGTTTGCTCGAAGGCCGCTGGTGCCTGAACCCAGCGGAGCAGCTGTCTCCGGGGCAGATGGAGGAGATCGACCGGGTATACCGCGCTTATCCCCATCTGAACGATGATGATTTCGTGCAGGGCCATTTGGCAAAATGGCTGGGATTGCCATGAAGTATCGCTCGGTCTTTGATATCATCGGTCCGGTCATGATCGGGCCGTCCAGTTCGCATACGGCGGGTGCAGCGCGCATCGGCCGGATGGCCAGGCGGTTATTCGGCTGCGTTCCTCATAAGGCCCAAATCGAATTTTGCGGCTCATTCGCCAAGACGTATCAGGGGCATGGTACGGATGTGGCGATGGTCGGCGGGCTGATGGACTTCGATACCCATGATCCCCGAATAAAGGATGCTCTTAAAATTGCAGAAGATATTGGTCTTAAAGTTACGATCACGACCGTAGACTTGCCAGAGGAGCATCCTAATACGGCCTGGATTCGCCTTGAGGATGAAGCAGGGACAATGAAGGTGAAGGGCATCTCCGTCGGGGGCGGTAAAATCGCCATCCTGGAGACGGATGATTTTCAAATGAATCTGGCGGGGGATGCCTGGACATCCCTCGTATTCCATAAGGATCAATTCGGCTTGATCGCCTCTGTGGCCAGTGTGCTGGCGGATCGGCGGATCAACATCGCCAGAATGGAAATGTCCCGTAAGGCGAAGGGCAGGGAAGCGCTCTTGATCATTGAGACGGATGAAGAGATATCCGCTTACGCCGGATCGCAAATCGCAGCTATTGCCGATGTCGCGTATGTCCGGATTTTGCCACCATTGTGAATACGGTGAATATAGAGGGAGGTTCCCGACCATGCAGTTTAGCACGATAGAGGAACTGGTGCAGCTTGCAGAGGCGCAGAGCAAAGCGATATCCGACATCATGATCGAGGAGGAAGCACTGGCCACTGAAGTGCCGAAGGAGCAGATTATCGGCAAAATGCTTCAGCACCTGGACACGATGGAGAAGGCCGTGCAGCGCGGATTGACGGAGGAGGTCAAATCGCGTAGCGGTTTAACCGGTGGGGATGCGCGCAAGCTGGCGGGCTACTTGCAGCAGGGTCGTACCATATCCGGTCAGCGGGTGCTTCAAGCGGTCAGCCGGGCGATTGCGACGAATGAGGTCAACGCCGCGATGGGAACGATCGTCGCTACGCCGACAGCGGGAGCTAGTGGTGTAATTCCAGGTTGCCTCTTCGGGCTGGCCGAGGAATTGGGCGCGGATCGCGACGCAATGGTCCGCTTCCTGTTCTCGTCAGGCGCCATCGGCTATGTGATCGCCAACCGCTCATTCATTTCCGGCGCCGCCGGGGGATGCCAGGCTGAGGTCGGCTCCGCCTCGGCCATGGCGTCCGGGGCGATCGTCGAAATGGCCGGGGGTACGCCGAGGCAGTCGGCCCATGCCGTTGCGATCGCCTTAAAGAACACGCTGGGTCTGGTATGCGATCCCGTCGCAGGACTCGTGGAAGTGCCCTGCGTGATGCGGAACGCGATGGGGGCGGCCAACGCGATCGTATCGGCCGATTTGGCGCTGGCCGGAATCGAAAGCATTATTCCGGCGGACGAAGTGATCGGAGCGATGTATCGCATCGGCCAGGCGATGCCCGGAACGCTTAAAGAGACGGCGCTCGGCGGGCTTGCGGCGACGCCGACTGGCGAAAGGCATCGCCGGAGGCTATTCGGATCAAGTATAGATCGATCAGAAGAGAAGGGAGACATACGGGATGAGTGAAGGCTCACCGCCGGTTCGGCGCTTTTATTGGACAGAGGAGGATCGCCGGTTTATCGTCGATGCCTGCCGGAAGCACTGGCCGGAGGAAGTGAAGGAAGTGGTTCACCGGGCTGATTTAGCGTGCCGGAACACCTTTATTTTCACCCATCGCTGGGATATGGAGCGCTGCGAGGAGGAGGTTACTTTTCCGGAGCGCATTAACTGGTATTACCGGCATAACGAGGATTTGGAATGGCTTGTGATGCTGAACCGTGCAAGGTATATGGGCGAGCTCGGGCAGGCCTATTGGCTGACGGGAAAGGAGAAGTATGCCGAGGGATACATCCGGCTCTTGAAGGACTGGATGCAGCAAAATCCTTTGACAGAGGAAGAAGTGCAATCTGCGGCAGACCGCGCATACAACGTCAAGGATACGTGGCGCAAGTTGGATAGCGGTATACGGATTACTCATTGGCTAAAGGGATATTACTGCGTTCGCCGCTGTTCCTTGTGGGGGGATGCGGAGGAGAAGCTGTTTAAAGAAGCGGTCCGCAGGCATGGAATGTATTTGAATTTGGCTTATGTTCCGCATGATCGCCAGAGCAACTGGGGATTCCTGGAGACTAACGGTTTATTTCAGTTGGCCCTGTTGTTCCCCGATATCGCGGAATCCGAGGCATGGCTGCAGACTGCGCTGCAGCGGCTGGCGGGAATGTGCAGGCTGCAAGTGTACCCGGACGGACTGCAAAACGAGCAGTGCACGATGTACCATCATGAGGTGCTGCATTGCCTGTTCGAATCGCTTTGGCTCGGCAAGCTGAATGGCATTGAAATGCCGCAAGTGCTGGATGACACGCTAAATCGCATGTATACCGCTTCGCTAGCGTTCGTTCAACCCGACGGATGTCAGCCGATGCTCGGCGATAGCGATGGGACAGATATGCGGGACGTGCTCTGCCATGGTGCCGTTTTGTTTACGCGTGGCGATTTGAAGCGAATGGCTTATGAGAGGTTGGATTATGAAGGGATTTGGTTTTTTGGGGAACGCGGGTACGATCGCTTTAATCAATTGGAGATCCAGGAGCCAAGCTTCACGTCGATTCTGTTGAATGACAGCGGATATGCCTTTATGCGCAGCGAATGGGGCAGCCAAGCGCAATACCTTGTTTTTGACGGTGGCCATATGGACGTGATCCGGGCGCATGGGCACGATGATTTGCTGCATGTGAGCCTGTTTGCGCACGGCCGCGAGTTTCTTATTGATCCCGGCAGATTTACGTACATGGAAACGGAAGAAAGACAATATTTCATGGAATCGCTGCAGCACAATACGTTGTCCGTTGACGGGAAGACGATATCAACGTACGTCAGCTCCTGGCGATGGGCGGATGTGGCGAGGCCGCTCGACCGTTACTGGAACAGCGGTCCGGATTTTGATTACGTGCAGGCCGGACATGACGGCTATTGGAGATTGGAGCAGCCGGTGCATGTGGCGCGTCAGGTGCTGTTCGTGAAGCCGGATTATTGGGTCATCGTTGATACTTGCCGCTCCCATGGAGAGCATGAGTATACGATCCCTTTTCATTTTGCAGAGGGGCTTGAGCTGACGGTCCGGAAGGATGGCATCGTTCAAGCGGCTGAAGCTCAGGACGGTCCAGCCTTGTGGATCATTCCGTTTGTTCCCGTGGAAGTACAGCAGGGGGCGAGCTGGGTGTCTCGACATTACAACGAGAAGACCCCTTCGGTCAAAGCATCCTTCGTCCGTAAAGGCAAAGGTTTTACCAAATTCATAACTCTGCTGTATCCCAGCGCCAGCCGGCAGTCGAAGCTGCCTGTCCTGCAAGAGCTGGAGGTGCTGGATAGTTACGGCAAGCAGGTTCCGTCCCATTTGGCTTCAGCATTTTCCGTGCAAAGAGAGCAGGGGAAGGAAGAGTTCGTGTTCTCCCATCAAGGTCCGCGCAGCTACCGGTTCGGTGGGCATCATCTCAGTGGTGAGGTGCTTCTTGTGCGTAGCGGCGGATTTACCGGGAATGATGCGAGGCCATACATCATAAAGGTATAAGTAAAGCACGAATAAAGGACTTTTTAAGGACGTTGACCCTAAAAGGATGCATGCAGTAATTTTAAAGTAAGTTCACGGTTCACAAAAAAGACACATTTATGAGAAAGCGCTTTTATGAAGTGAACATTCCAATCATTAGGGGGTTATAGCTTGAAAAGTCAGCATAAAAAATGGGGCGCATTGCTGCTTGCGATGACATTGCTTTCCGCGCTGCTGATCTCCGGCTGTTCGACCAAGGGCAAGGGCGGCGGAGATGTGGAATTGAAGCTTGGGTTTTATTCCTCCGCTCAATCGGATGAGAAAATGCAGGAGCTGATCGCTAAATTTCATGAAAAGCATCCGAATATTAAAATAAAAACGGAATCCTCACCGTACAATCAGTTCTTTCAGAAGCTGGATACGCAAATTGCGGCAGAGAGCGCACCGGATATATGGCTCTCGGATGGGGTGCTCGTTCCTAAATACGCGGAGCGCGGAGTGCTCAAGGATTTGACGGCATGGATTCAGCGGGATTTGAAAGCAGACGATTATTACGGCCTGGAATTTAATAAAGACGCTGCAGGCAAGTACTGGGGCGTGCCGCAAGGCATCCAAATCGCCGTGCTGTACTACAACAAGGATATGTTCGACGAAGCGCAGGTCGAATATCCGTCCGTGGATTGGACCTGGGACGATCTGAAGACGGCCGCGGAGAAATTGACGAAGGATACCAATGGCAAATACGCCGTAGACTCTTCTTTCGATAAAAACAAAATCAGTCAATACGGTCTCACCTTTTTCAGCATCACCGAAGGATGGATGACGGTGCTGAAATCGTACGGCGGAGGGGTGCTTAACGAGACGCTGGACCAGTCGATCATCGACTCGCCGGAGAATCAGGCCGCATTGGACTGGATAGTAGATGGCATGCAGCGCGAACTGCTTCCGACTCCCTCTGATTTAAAAAGCTTCCAGAGCAATATGGCCCCCTTTCCGAGCAAGGCGGCTGCCATGAGAATTGGCATCTACGCCCGGACGATCGACGCGAATGGGGCGGGCCTGAACTACGACGTGACGCTGCTGCCGAAGGGGCCTGAGGGCAAGCGCTTCTCCCCGGTCATCGCGAACTCCTGGGTGATCAACAAGAAGGCCGAGGGTGCGGTAGGGGAAGCCGCCTGGGAATGGGTGAAATTCTGGGCCACGGAGGATGAGGTCCAGAAGGAGTGGGCTTCGCTGGGCGAGGCTGTGCCCGTCAAGAAGTCTGTGGCGAATTCCGAACAGTTCCTGAGCGGATCGCCGGCCAATAAACAGGCCTTCCTCGACAGCTTCGATTTCGCCGGAACGCTGGATGTTAATGCAGTATGGAGCGAATGGGTCGGCAAATTCAACGAC
The DNA here is from genome assembly GCF_054767475.1 of Paenibacillus sp. YSY-4.3. Taxonomy (NCBI): domain Bacteria; kingdom Bacillati; phylum Bacillota; class Bacilli; order Caryophanales; family Paenibacillaceae; genus Paenibacillus; species Paenibacillus sp. YSY-4.3. Next base: position 1,196,193 of record NZ_BAABMC010000001.1, read on the forward strand.
AACATCAACCGGGCATTCGAAGGCGAAACTTCTGTCGAGCAGGCGATGAAGCAGGCGGATCAGGAAGTGCAGAAGGTGCTGGATGAATTTTATAAGAAATAACAGAGCAGCGCATTGGGTTTGAATAGGTTGGATAATTACGGGCTGGCGCCAAATGCCGGCCCTCTAGAATAGCGACAGAAAGCGTGATGATCATGATGGAAAAAACGGAAAAGGTAAGGATGGGAGTCAAACCATTAGCCCCGCGAAGGCGGCGCCTTAATAGCGACAGCAAGTGGGGACTGCTGATGGTAACCCCTTATATCATTCATTTTATTGTGTTTGTGCTAGGTTCGCTGCTTGCCTCCTTGTATTTCAGTTTTTCTCATTATGATATTTTGAACGCTCCGCAGTGGGCGGGCCTGGCGAATTATAAGAAGCTGTTCCATGAGCCGGTATTCTGGAAGGCGATGTGGAACACGGTGTATTTCACGGTACTATTCGTGCCGCTGCAGACCATCTTGGCCTTGATCTTAGCGACGGCATTGAATCAGCGGCTGCGGGGATTGAAATTTTTTCGATTGGCGCATTTTGTACCGGTCATTTCTTCTTGGACGGTCATTTTGTATGTTTCGGATGCGATTTTTAATCCCCGCTTTGGGATCGCCAATTCTTTTCTCCTGAAAATAGGGCTGGAACCGCAAAAATGGCTTCAGGATGAACGTCTCGTCATTCCTCTGCTGGTGATGATCGCCGTTTGGAAAGGGATCGGCTACATCATGGTCATTTTTCTTGCCGGATTGCAGAACGTTCCTTCAGATGTATACGAGGCGGCCGAAATTGACGGAGCTGGCGTATTCCGTAAATTCATGCATATTACGGTGCCATTGATCTCGGGCACGACGTTTCTCGTTCTCATTCTGAGCACGATTTCCACCTTCCAGGCGTTCGAGCAAATTTACGTGATGACGGGAGGGGCGCTCGACGCATCTTCGGCTGGGGGACCGAATAAATCAAGCCTTGTGCTGATGATTTATTTGTATCAGGAAGGCTTCACTTTCCTGCGCATGGGATATGCTTCAGCGATTGCTTGGGTGCTGTTCGTCATCCTGTTCATTCTTACCGCCCTGCAGGTTACGCTTCAGAAAAAGTGGGTGCATTACGAATGAATAGCACAGCATGTCGAAAGGAGGCTCCGGAATGAAGCTGAATGGATTTCGCAAGAGTGCGGGTTACGCTGTCATTATTATTAGTTCGCTTATTATGATTTTGCCGTTTCTGACAACGCTGTTCAATTCCTTGAAAACCTATGCTCAGTATACAGCCTTCCCGCCCAAATGGTTCCCAAGCCCGGTCCAATGGAGCAATTACTCCGAGGTGTGGAAGCTGGGCGCATTCGAGCAATATACGATAAATAGCGTCATCGTGACGGTGCTATCCGTGGGCGGAGCGCTGATCTCATGCTCTATGGTTGCTTATGCGTTCGCTAGACTGCGTTTTCCCTTCAAAAATACACTATTCATGATCGTACTTGGCACGATGATGATTCCTCCGGTCGTGCTGATCATCCCGCAATTCGTTATTTTTAAATCGCTGCATATGCTTGACACGTTGACGCCGCTGTGGATTATCGAGTGGCTGGCCCAGCCGTTCGGCATATTCCTGATGCGGCAGGCGTTTCTCATGATTCCAAAGGATTACGAGGAATCCGCTAAGCTGGATGGTTGCAACCCGTTCCAGATCTATTGGAAAATATTCCTGCCTATGTGCAAGCCGACCTTCGCCACCTTGGCTGTCTTTACGTTTATGACGAAGTGGAACGAGATATTGTCGCCGGCGATCTTCCTGACTTCGAAAGAGAACTTCACTCTGCCGATCGGCATCCTCTCCATGGCCGGGCAGTGGTCGGGCAATGAGCAGTATATGGTTGCCGCGGCGTTGATGAGCTTGATTCCGATATTGCTGGTGTTTTTGTTTGCGGAGAAATACTTTGTGCAAGGCACAAATTCGTCCGGAATAAAGTGACCGGACGAATTTGAGCCAAGGCAAATTCCCCGGAATAAAATGACCGAATGAATTTGGGCCAAGGCACAAATTCGTCCGGTATCAAATAACCGGGAAAGTTTGTGCCAAAGGCAATCTCTTCCGGTATAAAGTAACCCTCAAGAAAGGAGGGGCTCGCATGCCCTATCGGGTCGCACTTATCGGAGCCGGCATCATCTCGCGCAATCACTTGAACGCAATCCGGCAAATGAAGGAGCTGAGCGCGGCGGCCGTTGCAGATATCGACGAGGAGCGAGGCAGAACCGTCAGCGGCGAGTACGACATCACTTATTACAGCGATTATAAGGAGATGATCCGCAAAGAAAAGCCGGACATTGCCATTATCGCACTGCCTCATTTTTTGCATGAGGAATGCGCCGTATGGTGTGCCGCCCAGGGTTGTCATCTGCTCCTGGAGAAGCCAATGGCTCTTAATTTGAAGCAGTGCGACGAAATCCTGAAAGGGGTAAGGGAGGCAGGCGTCAAGCTTATGGTGGGGCATACCCAGCATTACTGGCCGGCCAATCTGCTGGCCAAGACGCTCATTGAACGCGGAGAGCTTGGCAAGCTCATTGCAATCCAGGATACCCGCCATTTGTATTATTTCAATGAAAACCGCCCAGCGTGGTTTCTGGAGAAAGCCAAGGCAGGCGGCGGCATTCTCATGAATCTGGGCGCTCACTCCATTGACAAGATCCAGTGGTTGACGGGCAGCAGAATTAAGAAGGTTAAGGCGGCATTGTCTTTTGAAGGGGAAAAGGGCGATGTGGAGGGAAGCGGCAGTCTTTTTCTAGAAACGTCAAGCGGAGTATCGGCCGTTATTGTGCAATCCGGGTACGCAGGCGTACCCAAGGACGAGACCGAGCTGATATTTGCGCAAGGGATGATCAGGCTCGTTTCCGCGAAAGGGCTGTGGGTGAGCCGGGACGGGCGGTATGAGGAGGTTAAGCCTCCATATAGCTCTGACCCGTTCGTTCTGCAATTCGAAGATTTGTTGCAGGCGATCAGGCAGGATGTCGAGCCGGACAGCTCGGGTGAATACGCTAGATCGGTCATCGCCGTCTTGGAAGCGGTGTACCGCTCGGACGAGACGGGAGTGGAACAAACCGTTGATACAGAGTAATGATAAACAAGCCTCTGTGCAGTTTAGCATTTGCACGACCGGATTAAAGACGATGCCAATCGAACAGATCGCCGCTGAAGCCAAAGGCATGGGGCTGCAAGGAGTGGAAATCTGGCGCGGACATATCGAAGACTACCTGAATCGCGGCGGTACGTTGAGCAAAATGCGGGAGTTGCTGGATTCCAACCGGCTGCAAGTACCCTGCATTAGCGAATACTGCTATTTTACGAAGGGGGGAGAAGCGTACCAAACCGAGCTTGAGAGCCTTCGGCGTTCGGCGGAGTGGGCCAGCGCGCTGCAATGTCCGCGAATTCGCGTATTTGCGGGTCATGTACCCTCTGGAAAGGCGGAAAACGAACATTGGCGCATGGCCGCACAAGGCTTGCGGGAGGCGCTCCAAATTTGCAGCGGTCAAGGCGTTTCTCTTGTGGTCGAGATTCACAATAATACGCTGGCCGACACGACCGACGGCTTAAACAGGCTGCTGGAACCCTATGAAAATGAAATTGAACTTATCTATGACGGGTTCAATCTCTGCGTGGATCGGCTCGATCCGCTTCCGGTACTGGAGCGATTCTATCCGCTGGTCGGCCATGTGCATTTTAAAGATTACCATTGGAACCATGAGGATTGGAGTAAAAGCGAAGCCGTGCCCATATTGCAGGGCGACGCGAATCACGCGGCCATTTTCGGCAAACTGCTTGCCTTAGGGTATCAAGGCTTCATCTCGTTCGAATATTTCGGAGGCCAGGCTCTGGAACTGGCTAAGCAATCGTTGGCGGAGTTAATCGAATACACGCAGTAGCGGGTTCTTGTCCTGAATTAAAGCATATGATCCTGATTCTGGGGGTGGCGAACATGTCGATGAACATGAAGGTAGCAGTCATCGGTCCGCATGATTTAGTCGATGCGGTGCTCCATATTGGGTCTTTGTTTTCTGAGCTGTCCATGCTCCCTGCGCCTTACTGCCACGAACGGGAGACGCTCGAGGTGATCGAGAAAATTCAGGATCAGGCGGACATTTTGCTCTTCACGGGGCCGATACCTTATCAAATCGCTTTGGCGGCATCGCCCGACAAACCCATGGTACACGTGTTTTATTCGGGGACAGCATTGTATAAGGTGCTGTTTGATTGCTACCGTCAGCATATTCTGTCCTTCGATGAGCGGCTGCCAATCAGCGTAGACGTGCTGCAGCGAAACGAGGTGGAGGAGCCGCTTCGGGAAATCGGTCTGCCTATTCGTGACATTTACATCAAAACCTATGCATCGTGCATGAGCCATGAAGAATTCGTCGCCTTTCATTATGACTTATGGAGAGCGGGGAAAGTAACGGTGACGGTAACCTGCGTAACTTCGGTGTATCATCGGCTGGTCGAGCTCGGCGTTCCTGCATTCCGCGTCGTGCCGACGCAATCGGCGATCCGAGACGCCTTGAATTGCGCACTGCTGGAGGGGAAGAGCCTTCGCTACAGCAGCACGCAAATCGCCGTTGGCATTATGAACATCGATAACTTTGAGCAGGTCGCCAAAGAGGCAGCATCCGAATACGACATCCAGCGCAAAAGAATCATCCTGCAGCAAATCTTGATCGATTTCGGGGAAGAAACTCAGTCCTTGATCAAATGGAGCGATTCGGATGAAGTGTCGTTCATCACCACGCGGGGAATTATCGAGCAGGTGACGCGCAAATTCCATGACGCCCCGCTGCTGCTGGAAGTCATGGAGCGGCTGCAGTGGAATGTCAGCATCGGCATTGGCATAGGCCGTACAGCCAATGAGGCGGAAGGCAAAGCGCGCGAAGCGCTGCTCAAGGCCAAGGCAGGAGGCGGCGGCAATTGCTTCCTGATTATGCAGGACGGAATGGTTTACGGCCCGATGGGCTCGGAGCTGAAACTGGAATATTCAGCACGGAGCGAGAACCCCGAGCTTATCTCGTTAGCGAAGATGGTGGGTCTGAGCGTCGGCACGATTAATAAGCTTATCTCCTTATGCCGGAGGCTCGGAACGTCGAAGATTACCGCTGCACAGCTGGCCGAGGGCTTCGGCATTACGCTCCGCAGCGCACGGCGGATTATGGCGGCCTTGGAGAAATACGAGATCGCCTGCATCGTAGGGGAGGAACAGCCTGCCGGCCGGGGCAGACCTCGGCAAATTTATTCTTTGAACCTAGAAGGAGTCGACTATGAATAATATGAGCCTGTTGCAAGTCGCCTTATCTCTAGAACAAGAAATTGTAGCCGTTCGCCGCCACTTGCATCAATATCCCGAGCTTGGATTTCAGGAGTTTATTACTTCAGCGTACGTGGCGGGGCATCTTGAGCAGCTTGGGCTCCAGGTGCAGCGCGACGTTGCCGGCACCGGGGTGGTGGCGCTGCTCGAGACGGGCCGTCCCGGGCCGTGCATCGCGGTACGGGCGGATATGGACGCCCTGCCCTTGCTGGAGCGGACAGGGCTGCCTTATGCATCACGGCATGAGGGCGTGATGCACGCCTGCGGCCATGATGGACATATGGCCATGGTGCTAGGCGCCGCCCGGTTACTGACCGGACTAAAGCACGAGTTGGCCGGGACGGTCAAGTTTATCTTTCAGCCGGCGGAGGAAATGCTGGGCGGTGCCCGGCACATGATCGATGCCGGGGTGCTGGACTCGCCGCGCGTGGACGGCATCATCGGTTTACACCTGTGGCCGGACCTGCCGACGGGCCGCTTCGGCGTAAAGGCGGGGACAATCATGGCAAGCATGGATCATGTCGATATTACGGTCCATGGCCGTTCCAGTCATGGAGCGGCTCCGCATCAAGGTGTTGATGCAATTATCGCCGCGGCTCAGGTGCTCTCGGCGCTGCAGGTGCTGATCAGCCGCGAGAGCGACCCGGCGGACGCCGTTGTGCTGAGCATGGGCTCGATTCACGGAGGCAGCATCCCGAACATCATCGCGGATCAGGTGGAGATTCGCGGCACAGTTCGTGCGGTGAATTCAGCTGCCCGCGAAAGGATGCGAGCCCGTGTGACAGAACTTGCTCAGGCGGTCACGGCCGGAATGAACGCCCGGGCTGACGTTCAGTATGAGTTTGGGTATCCACCTACCGTAAATGATGACCAGTGGATCAGCTACGCCGAAAAGGCGCTTTACGAACTGTACGGAGAGAAAGCAATCCAACGTCTTGAGCATGCGCAAATGACCAGCGAAGACATGGCGTATTACATGGAGCGCGTTCCAGGCGCATTTCTGCTGATCGGCACGGGTGGGGAAGGCAGGGGCAGCTTTCCGCTGCATCATCCCGAGCTTGCCGTCGATGAGAAGTCACTAACCTATGGCGCCGCATATTTGGCGCAATTCGTACGCAACTTTTTACGGGATAAGGACTAATGCCTAGGTGCTATGAAAGGGGGGGATAAAATGATGCTGAGGCCGGAGGAGCGGGTTAGGACAGCACTGGAAGGAGGATTGATTCCTGCTGTTCCGGTTCCGCGATATGCGGATGGAAGGATTCACGACGAGGCTCAGGCCGTTTACGCTTCTTACTTGGCTAACCAGAACATCGCTGGGGTAGCGGTGTGGGCGCATACCGGGAGAGGGCTGCATTTGCAGCCGGAGCAGCGCCGGTATATTTTGCAGTTGTGGCGAGCGGCCCTGGGTCCCTCTAGAATGGTCATTGCGGGGACAGGAGCGCTGTCCGACGATGCTTTATGCATGGTTGATCGAATCGAGCGTTGGCGAATGGACAGTAAAATCATGGCCGAGGAAGCTATCGCTGGGGGAGCAGATGCTTTGCTCGTATTTCCGCCTGTCCTCCTTCGCCAGCTGCCGGATCATGAGCAGGAAGCGGCCGCGGTTGAATATCACCGCGATTTGGCTCGGCTCGGCATTCCGCTATTTATATTTTATTTATATGAGGGAGCTGGCGGATGGTCGTATTCCTTGAATTTGCTGCGGGAGCTGCTGTCCCTGCCCCATGTGATCGGCATCAAAATAGCGACGCTGGACAGCATCATGACGATGCAGGACGTTGCCCGGCTTCTCGCCGAAGAGTTCCCCGGCCAGCTGCACATCACGGGAGAAGACAGGATGTTTGGTTATGCCCTGATGCGCGGCGCACGCAGCGCGCTCGTTGGCCTTGGCACCGCATTTCCGAATATTCAGGCGGACTTGATCAAGGCGCATCGCGCACAGGATTATGCCAGGTTTCTCGACTTATCGGAGCGCGTGGACGGATTCGCCGAGGTTACTTTCACGGAGCCGATGGATAAATACATTTTAAGAATGCTTCATTGCCTGGCCATTGCCGGCGTCATTCCGCAGGAAGCGGCCTATGATATTGCAGGATACGAAATGACGGAACAGGAGCTGGCTTTGATTCGCCAGGCGATTGATAAGTACCAGTTATATTAATCTGAAAATAATTCAAAAATCAAAAAGGCTCTCCATTTGCCATCTAACTGGCTGGAGAGCCTTTTTGCGCTCAGAAAACGACTTCGATTTCCTTCTCCTTCAGCATGTCCATCCATGCCGACTCGGGCTCCCGGTCCGTGATGAGCATGTCGATATCATCGAATTCCATGAGCTTAACGAATGCTGTCTTATCGAACTTCGAATGGTCTGCAAGCAACAGCACTTTACCGGCTTGGCGCAGCATAGCTTTCTTCAACTCGCATTCCGGTTCGTTGGAATCCATGATCCCCTTGCCGAGGAATAACGCTTTGCAGCTCATGATTACCTTGTCCACGTTGTATTTCTTCACGACTTCCTCTGCGTTCGTGCCGACCAGGGACATCGACCGGGGACGCAATGTTCCGCCAGTGGAAATGATTTGAATTCCGGTGTTCAAATATTCATGCAGAATATGAATCGAACTCGTGATGACGGTCAAATTTTTGCGCTGGTGCAGAAGCTTCATAAGCTCAAGGGAGGTAGAGCTAGGGTCCATCATCAAGGTATCCCCGTCATTGATCAGGTCTAATGCTTTAGCAGCGATTTGCTGCTTGATTTCCGAATTTGTGGCATTCCGGGTCGTAAAGGGCAGGTCTTCATTAGTATGGCTATTTAAAATCGCGCCTCCATAGGTTCGGGTGACGATGCCTTCCTTCTCCAGCTTCTCCAGATCACGGCGAATCGTTTCTTCTGTAACGTTGAATTTGCCGCTGAGCTCCGAGACGAGGACGCGTTTATCCGTATGCACCATATTGATCATAATTTGGCGCCGTTCAGCTGCTAGCATAGAAACTCCTTTCTCCGTGCTTCATTATGCTCCTTATTATATGTTTGAAAAAAAGAAAAGTATAGTTTTGTTACAAAAACGTTAACGAAAGTGAATAAAACAGGTAAAACAACATTTATTTATGTTTGATTACGTTGACTTGGTATACAAACACAGGTACGATGTGGGTAGAAGAAAGAAGTTTAGAGGGTTTGAAAGATAAGAGAAGGGGAGAAACCGCGATGACAACTTTTAAACAGCAACCTTTATCCTGTACGCGCAAGCTGGATATTCCTTTTGTGAAGGAAATGGCGCAAATTACGCAGCATATGTGGAGGTTTGGCTGGGATGAGCGGAACGGCGGAAATGTAAGCTGTATTCTTGATGAAGCCGAAGTGTCGGAGTACCTGGATATTCATGAGGTGATCCGTACGATCAAGCCTGCCTTTCCCGTGCATGAACTGGCTGGCCGCTACTTTATCGTTACCGGTTCGGGCAAGTACTTTAAGAATGTCGTTGCCGACCCGGAAGGAAATCTTGGCGTGCTGCGCGTCTCGAAGGACGGAGAGCAATTAGAGCTGCTGTGGGGATTGAAAGACGGCGCAGTGCCGACGAGTGAACTGCCGTCTCACTTCATGAGCCATATCGAACGCTTGAAGGTCGATCCAAATCACCGCGTCGTCATTCACAACCATGCGACGAACGTCATCGCCATGACTTTTATTCATGATTTGGATGAAAGAAAATTTACAAAGACGCTCTGGGAGATGTGTACGGAATGCATCGTCGTCTTCCCGGACGGCATCGCCGTTATCCCTTGGATGGTACCGGGCTCCAGCGAAATAGGCATGGCAACGGCGGAGAAAATGCAGGACCACCGGGCAGTGGTATGGCCGCATCATGGCATTTTTGGCACGGGCAGCTCCATTGACGAGGCCTTCGGGCTCATTGAAACGATTGAAAAGGCGGCGCAAATCTATATGCTCATCGTCAATCAGCCGATCAGGCAGCGAATCACCGACGGGGAGTTGGCTGAGCTGGCCCAAGCATTTGGCGTAACGCCGCGGGAAGGCATTTTGAACACCAAATAACTGTAATAACGAATTTTTTCATACACGCTGTGCTGCCCGTTCGTGCGGCGTCATCAACGAAGCGTTCACAGGACGCTTCGTTTATTTCTGTATTCGATGGGTGTAACTCCGGTGAATTTCTTGAAGATTTTCGAAAAGTAGCTTTGGTCGTGATAATTCAGCAAGGCCGATATTTCCGAAATGGGTCGATTCGTAAGCAGCAATAGGGATTGAGCTTCTTCAATTTTGGTTCGCTGAATATATTCCCGTAGGGAGCAGCCGACTTCGCGCTTGAACAGCGCGGATAAATAATTGGGATGGAGCGCGGCTTTTTGGGCCAAATCATTCAAGCTGACCGGGTCGTACAGATGTTTGAACATATAATCCAGGCAAATATTGATCGGCTTGGAGTATCGGTTCCGTTTGGCTTGATGCACGCGTTCCGCATAATCGGACAGCACTTCCTCGATGAAATAGTCGACCGCCTTGCTGTCATTGAACTCTTCGACATTTTGAATATACAGGTCACTGATGGTCAAGGCGGTTTCATATTGCAGTCCGCCTTCCACTGCGGCCCGGGTCGCCAGGGTAATGACGGTTATCGCGAGATTTTTCTTGCTTCTGAGCTCGCTCGTTTTAGAGAGAAGCCCGACTTCGCCGTAATGGGGGAGCTGCCTCCAGTTGCGGATAACCTCTTCTTTATTGCCTTCCTTTATTGCTTGCATTGATTTTTTCTCGAACAAGGCATCATGATGCATGGCTGTATTCTGGCGGCGTTCGGAGATCGTAAGAATCGGATCCTCGATTCCTTTAAACACGCTCGTTAACGAACGGCTGTGCGTATAGACAGAGGCAGGATCAAGCTCCTCTTGATACAGCATATAGTGCAGATGCATTGCAGCATAAACGCAGTCCGGGATCGACAGCACGGGGAGGGAGCGATAGTAGGCCGCCAGTTCGCCATGCAGGTCGTGTTCAATGTCGAAGGACTGAATTTCCTCATCGGCCAGCTCCCGCTCTGTTGTCGGACCAAGCAGGATGGCCCCTTTCTGTTCCTCGTCCATACGAACTGGAACGGAGATAAAGGTCTCCGAATCATCCGTTCTGAAAAGAGTGGGCATATGTCCGGTTTGCGTTGCGCAAAATTGAGACAACCAGCTGTTTTTGGACGAGAAATGAGGGTTTAATACAAAATTAGCGGAGAATTCGAGCTCGATCTTTTTATGCTCATTCAAATAAAAGACCGGAATTTTAAAAGAGTGCCACATGAGCTTGCAAATATATTTCAATGAATGGCAGGCTGGCAGAGTCATGACATAATCTCCTTTTTGGTTCTTACTTCGAACATAGCATATTCCGGCGATTTCCACGATAATTCCCATGAAATAATGTTAAAAGAATATCAAAAAGCTTAAATAAACACCATAAATAATCAACTGCTCTTCTTATAATAGATATATAGTTCTTGAAAGCGATTTCGCATGGAACAGGAGGAGCCTATGAAAAGAGATGTTAAATCATTAATTGCCCAAATGACGTTGGAGGAGAAAGCCGGATTATGCTCGGGACTTGATTTCTGGCATTTGAAAGGAATCGAACGTCTGGGCATTCCTTCTATCATGGTGACGGATGGGCCACATGGCCTGCGCAAACAGGCGGAAGGTTCCGACCATTTAGGACTGAATGAAAGTGTGCCGGCTACCTGCTTCCCGTCGGCCGTCGGCTTGGCCAGTACATGGAACAGGGAGCTGATCTGGCAGGTTGGCGAGGCGCTGGGCAAGGAATGCCAGGCAGAGAATGTGGCGGTGCTGCTCGGACCGGGAGCCAATATCAAACGTTCGCCGCTGTGCGGCAGAAATTTCGAATATTTCTCCGAGGATCCATACCTCTCCTCGCAAATGGCGGCGAGCCATATACGCGGTGTGCAGAGCCAAGGGGTAGGCACGTCGTTAAAGCATTTCGCCGCCAACAATCAGGAGCATCGCCGGATGTCGACCGATGCGGTCGCCGACGAAAGAGCGCTGCGCGAAATCTATCTGGCCAGCTTTGAGTATGCCGTTAAGGAAGCCGAGCCTTGGACGGTCATGTGCGCCTACAACAAAGTAAACGGCGAATACGCTTCCGAGCATGAAGGGCTGCTGACCGATGTTTTAAGAGATGAATGGGGCTTTGAAGGTTTTGTCGTTTCCGACTGGGGTGCGGTCAATGAGCGCGTAAATGCGCTTGAAGCAGGATTGGAGCTGGAAATGCCTTCGAGCAACGGCCTCGGGGAGCAGAAAGTGATCGCGGCTGTCCGAAATGGGATGCTTCCGGAAGCGAAGCTGGATCAGGCTGTGGAAAGACTGCTGAACATTATTTTCAAGGCGGTTGACGAGAAGCAGGAGAACGCTGTTTATGATCGGGAGGCGCATCACCAGCTGGCCAAAGAAGTAGCCATGGAAAGCATGGTGCTGTTGAAAAATGAGGATCAGCTGCTGCCGCTTGCAAAGCAAGGGAAGATTGCCGTGATCGGTACTTTGGCGACACAACCTAGGTACCAGGGCGGAGGCAGCTCGCATATTTTGCCGACCAAGCTGGATAATGTGTACGAGGAGATCGTTCGGGCGGCGGGCGGAGCAGAGGTGTCATTTGCCGAGGGCTACCCTCTGGAACATGATGAAATCAACGCGGAATACATTGCCAAGGCGAAGGAAACGGCGCAGAATTCGGATGTGGCTGTATTGTTTATCGGCTTACCCGACCGTTACGAATCGGAAGGCTATGACCGTGAGCATCTCAGCATCCCGCAGAACCAAATCGCTCTGATCGAAGCAGTGGCTGCTGTTCAGCCGAATCTCGTGGCGGTGCTCAGCAACGGGTCGCCGATTGAAATGCCGTGGCTGCCTAAAGTAAGAGCGGTACTTGAAGGCTATTTAGGCGGGCAGGCTCTCGGCGGTGCGATTGCTTCGCTTCTGTTCGGCGATGCGAATCCTTCCGGCAAGCTTGCTGAGACGTTCCCGATGAAGCTCAGCGATAACCCTTCTTATTTGTATTTCCCGGGTGACGGGGACAAGGTGGAGTATAAGGAAGGAATATTCGTCGGCTACCGTTATTACGACGCCAAAGAAATCAAGCCGCTGTTCCCGTTTGGGCATGGATTGAGCTATACCGAGTTCAGTTACCGGGATATGTCGATCAGCGCAAAGGAAATCAAGGATTCCGATACTGTGGAAGTCAGCGTATTCGTAAAAAATGCGGGGAAGACTGCCGGTAAAGAGACTATCCAGCTCTATGTGAGAGACGTGCAAAGCAGTGTAACGAGACCGGAGAAAGAGCTGAAAGGCTTTGAGAAGGTCAGCCTAGAGCCGGGAGAGGAGAAGAAAGTTACTTTTACTCTCGATAAACGCTCCTTCGCATATTACAATGTCGAGTTAAACGATTGGCATGTCGAAACGGGGGAATTCGAAGTGCTGATCGGGAAATCTTCCCGTGAAATCGTGCTGCGCGACACGCTGCTTGTCCGTTCGGGCACAGCGATCAAAATGAAGGTGCACCGGAATACGCTGGTCGGAGATTTGCTTGCCGATCCGCATCTTTCTGCGACAGCGAAGAAGCTGCTCGATAAAGTGAACGAGACGCATCCTTTTGCGCAGATGAGCGATGAGGGGAACATGGCGGAAATGCTGGCAGCGATGATGAAATATATGCCGCTGCGCGCGTTGGTTAATTTTGGTGGAGGTACATTTACGGAAGAAATGATGGAAGAAATGATCGCGACGCTGAATGCAGCAAATGCTGCTTCTTCCTGAGAATAACAAGACAACACCCGCAGCTTGCAGATATGCTTCGCTGCGGGTGTTGTTATGTAGAATAGCTGCAGTGAGTTTCTTGTTCCCCTAAATTTGCTTGTTCTTCAGCAGATCGCGGATTTCAGTGAGCAGCAGCTCTTCTTTGCTTGGTTCTGCGGGTTTATCCGCCTTTGGCTCTTCTTTACGCTTCAATTTACTGAGCAATTTTGTGAAGAGGAAGATAGAGAAGGCGATGATCAGGAAATCGATCACGGTTTGTATGAACGAGCCGATTTTGATCGTTGCTTCATTGACCTGGATCACGATGTTCGAGAAATCGCGCCCGCCTAGCAATATACCCAAAAGCGGCATGATCAGATCCTCGACGACCGAGCTGACAATTTTCCCGAACGCCCCGCCGATGATGACGGCAATGGCTAAATCCAGTACGTTTCCTTTAAATGCAAATGATTTGAACTCTTTCCACATGAATGTCCCTCCTGACGGTGTTCAAACTTAATATAAGATTAATTGAGCTTAAGTTACTTGGCAACAAGAAAAGCCCAAACAGAGAACTTGTAAAAAATAGTGACAATGGTGATGGCCAATATCCAGGATGATGGTATAATGCATAATTAGCGGCTTTTAATAACGAGTTCAACTAGAAGAAGGAGTTAACAAGAAAATGTGGCTGTTATTCGCTTCTCTCGCTGCGATCAGTTTTGGTCTGCGCGGTATTTTGTACCATTGGTCATCAAAACAGGGATTGGATCGTAATTTAATGCTATTCGGGGTATTTTTTACCGGAGCGCTCGCTAGTTTAATAGGCGGCTTCATATTTGGACAGAGCTGGACGTTGAGCGCGCTTACAGGCGTATTTATGGGAGCGTTTTCTTTTGTGGCGAATGCCTGCATGTTCCAAGGATTCGCTGTTGGCAAACCGTCGATCATCGCAATTCTGACCGGGCTCCCGCCTGTCGTTGTCGTCACGCTGGCCTACTTGATGTGGGGGGAGACGCTGTCCCTAGGGCAGATGCTTGCGTTTTTCCTCATCGTAGCAGGAATTTTGACAGTTCGATATTCGAATGACCTGCGAATCGGGAATTTGCAGGGAGCGCAGTGGGGATTGCTGGCGATGGTATTTTTCGGCTTAAACGATATGGCTGGCAAGATGTCAACGCGCTTGGAAGCTGAGCTGTTTCCCACGTTATTTTACATGTTCTCCGTCGGATCGATCTGTTTTGCTGCTTGGTGGCTGATCGATAAAAATCGCAAACGGAAATCAGCGGCTTCCGGCACATACGAATCCTCTGCGGAGGAGGGCAAGTGGAATGAAAAACGAACTTTCTTCAGCGGCATGGCGATCGGTTTAACCAATTTTTTCGGAATGATTCTGATCATAACCGCATTTAAATTTGGCATTACGGGGCTGGTGTCGGCCGTTGTCGCAATGAATGTGCTATTAATTCTTCTTTATACTCGTATCTTTGTAAAAGAGAAATTTAGAAGGCTCGAAGTCATCGGCATGTCCATATGCATCATTGGCATGATTGCGCTGCGTGTTTTTTAATAGCAACTTGAAGCAAGAGTGGTATGTCTTTTTGACATATCACTCTTTTTTATATTGATGCTAACAATTAATAACAATATTTATGTAAAATATAGAAATTAATAGTTTCATATGCTATATTATGGCTAGGGTTGTTGTAATTAATTGGAAAATAACTAACAACAAACCTAATTTAACGAAGGAAGGTGGTAATTTAAACGGCTTGTCAAGGATTTCATAGATTTTGTCGTATTAGAAAGGAGGGCAAGGATATTATGGGAAAATGGGTGAAACGAAGCGGGATATTTTCTTTCGCCCTAATGTTAGCGCTTACAGGGAGTTCAGCTCTAACAAACATGCCAAGTGCTCATGCTGCGGCCTCGGATTATAACTATGCCGAAGCGTTGCAGAAATCGATTTATTTCTACGAGACACAGCGTTCCGGCAAATTGCCTGATAATAATCGCGTGGAATGGCGCGGGGATTCCGGGATGAAGGACGGTGCTGACGTCGGCCGGGATTTGACGGGTGGCTGGTATGACGCAGGGGATCATGTCAAATTCGGTTTTCCGATGGCCTATACCGCAACGATGCTCGCGTGGTCTGTATACGAGTATCGTGAAGGATATGAGCAGTCCGGCCAGCTCGATTATATCCTGGATAATATCCGCTGGGCGACCGATTATTTTATCAAAGCCCATACGGCTCCCAATGAATTATGGGGGCAGGTAGGAAACGGTACAGCGGATCATAACTGGTGGGGACCAGCCGAAGTCATGCCTATGGCGCGGCCATCCTATAAGATTGATGCAGCCCATCCAGGCTCGGATCTGGCCGGTGAGACAGCTGCAGCGCTGGCTGCCGCCTCTATCATTTTCAAGGATACGGATGCTGCCTATTCGGCAGAGCTGCTTAAGCACGCGAAACAGCTCTATCAATTCGCGGATCAATACCGCGGATCATATTCGGACAGCATCACCGACGCAACCCAGTACTACAAGTCCTGGAGCGGTTATGCCGATGAATTGAGCTGGGGTGGCGTGTGGCTCTATCTCGCTACGAAGGACGAAACTTATCTTAACAAGGCTATAGCCGCAAGCAGCGAATGGGGGACGCTGCAGTCTGGTGGCTGGGATTACAAGTGGACGCATAACTGGGATAACAAGCAATATGGCGCCCAGCTTCTCTTGGCCCGGATTACCGGCGATTCTCGGTTCGTACAGTCTACGGAACGGAGTATGGAATTCTGGACGACAGGCGTCTCCGGAACCGGTGAACGAGTCTCGTATACGCCTGGAGGACTTGCTCATTTGGATCAATGGGGGGCTCTTCGTTATGCTGCAAATCAGGCATTCCTTGCTTTCGTATACTCGGATTGGGTGACTGATCCCGTCAAGAAATCACGTGCGCGTTCATTTGCCGAAAATCAAATATTGTACATGCTGGGGGACAATCCTCGCAACAGCAGCTACGTAGTTGGTTTTGGCAGTAATGCACCTCAGCATCCGCATCATAGAACCTCGCATGGCTCCTGGGCGGATAATCAGCAGACTCCTGCGAATCACAGGCATATTCTGTACGGAGCTCTCGTTGGCGGGCCGTCCAAGAACGACAGCTACACCGACTCGATCGGAGATTATGTGTCGAACGAAGTAGCCACGGATTATAATGCCGCCTTTACGGGGGCGCTTGCGAGAATGGTGCTGCTTCATGGACAGGGACAGCAGCCTCTTCCAAACTTCCCAGCACATGAAGTTCGCGACGACGAAATGTTCGTCGAAGCCTCAGTGAATGTGAGCGGCAGCAATTTTGTGGAAATCAGAGCTCTGCTCAATAACCGATCCGGCTGGCCTGCGCGCTCCAGCGATAAGCTGTCCTTCAATTATTACATTGATCTCAGCGAAGCAGTTGCGGCAGGCTACGGCCCCGAGGATATCACCGTTTCTGCCGGCGGATACAATCAGGGAGCGACGGTATCGCCGCTTAAGCCGTACGATGCAGCTAATTATATTTACTATACGACGATCGATTTTACCGGAACTGCGATTTATCCCGGAGGGCAATCAGCGCACCGGAAGGAGGTCCAATTCCGGATCTCGGCTCCGCTGAACACAAATTTCTGGGATAACAGCAATGATTTTTCCTACCAGGGCATTGCGTTGAATGCTGCTGCTCCCGCTAAGATGAACAATATTCCGGTCTATGATGCTGGTGTTCATGTGTTTGGACAACTGCCTTCCGGCGGAGGAAATCCGGGAACACCGACTGCTCCTGCTGCGCCCAAAGGCGTCAAGGCAACGTCCGGAAACGCCCAGGTTGATCTAGTCTGGAATGCATCAGGCGGCGCAAACCTATATGTGGTGAAGCGTGCGCAAGCCGACGGAGGACCATATACCGTGGTTGGGGAAACGACGGGGACGACCTATAGCGATCATGGCGTGGTCAATGGGACGACCTATTATTACATCGTTGTTGCCAGGAACTCTGTCGGGGATAGTCCGAATTCGCTGCAAGTAGGCGCAAAGCCCCAAGAAGGGACAGTTCCGGCTGAGGGTGGATTGAAGCTGCAATACCGCAATAATGATACCAATCCGGGCGACAATCAATTTCGTCCGCAGTTTCGCATTGTCAACACAGGAACGACGGCCGTTGCCCTCAGCGACGTAAAGATTCGCTATTATTACACGATTGACGGGGACAAGGCTCAAGAATTCCATTGTGATTATGCGGTGGTAGGCAGTGGGAATGTAACCGGGAAATTCGTAAAGCTTGGCAACGCGGTTCCCGGGGCGGATTATTATTTGGAGATCTCATTCGGCTCAGGGGCAGGAAGCTTGGCGCCTGGAGCGGATAGCGGAGAAATTCAGATCAGAGTCAATAAGACCGACTGGTCGAACTACAACGAATCGAATGATTATTCGTACAACGGAACACAAAGCGGTTTTGCTGATTGGGACAAAGTAACAGTGCATCTAGGTAGTAATCTTGTATGGGGGATTGAGCCCTAAAACAAAGAATAGAGAGGATGTTTATGATGAAATGGTCAGCTCTTAAGAAACCGATATCGCTCTTAATGAGTGCAGCGCTGTCGCTTTCGATCGTATCGGGCGTGTTTACCGTCCAGTCCAGCAAGGCGTTTGCGGCATCGTCCACCGAGGAAACCCGGTTTCTGCAAATGTATCAGCAGCTTAAAAATCCAACCAATGGCTACTTTTCGCCCGAAGGAATTCCTTATCACTCCATCGAGACTCTGATGAGCGAGGCTCCGGACTATGGGCATATGACGACCTCGGAGGCGTACAGCTATTGGTTGTGGCTCGAGGTGCTGTATGGTCATTACACCGGGGATTGGAGCAAACTTGAAGCGGCGTGGGACAATATGGAGAAGTATATTATCCCGGTGAATGAGGGGGACGGCAAGGAAGAGCAGCCGACGATGAGCTACTACAACCCGAGTAGCCCGGCGACTTATGCCGGGGAATATTCGCAGCCGGATCAGTATCCGAGCCAGCTTAGCGGTCAATATGCCGCAGGAAGGGATCCGCTCGATGCGGAGCTTAAAGCGACGTATGGAAATAACCAGACGTATTTGATGCACTGGCTGCTGGATGTGGACAATTGGTATGGATTCGGCAATTTGCTCAATCCAAACCATACGGCAACTTATGTGAACACGTTCCAGCGGGGTGAGCAGGAGTCGGTATGGGAGGCTGTACCACATCCATCGCAAGACAATAAAACGTTTGGTAAAACAGGGGAAGGCTTCATGACTCTGTTTACGAAGGAGAGCAATGTCCCGGCCGAGCAATGGCGTTATACGAACGCGACCGATGCGGATGCGCGTGCCATTCAAGCGATGTATTGGGCCAAGGAGTTGGGATATAACAATTCCGCATATTTGAACAAGGCCAAAAAAATGGGCGACTACTTGCGTTACGGGATGTACGATAAATACTTCCAGAAAATTGGAAGCGCTTCAAATGGAGCGCCGGCAGCCGGTACCGGCAAGGATGCCAGCCATTATCTCATGGCATGGTATACCGCATGGGGCGGCGGCCTGGGACAAACAGGCAACTGGGCTTGGCGAATCGGAGCGAGCCACGCTCACCAAGGTTATCAGAACGTCGTAGCGGCTTACGCGCTTTCTAATCCAAGCGGCGGCCTGGTGCCGAATTCTCCGACGGCGGGTCAAGACTGGACGACTTCACTGAAACGTCAATTGGAATTCTATACTTGGCTGCAATCCGCGGAAGGAGCGATTGCGGGCGGAGCGACTAACAGCTGGGACGGATCATATAAAGCTTATCCTGCTGGCAAGAGCACTTTCTACGGCCTGGCTTATGATGATGCGCCTGTTTACCATGATCCGCCATCCAATAATTGGTTCGGCATGCAGGCTTGGCCAGTAGAGCGGATCGCAGAACTGTACTATATTTTGGCATCGAATGGAGATACCTCTTCGGAAAACTTCCAAATGGCTAAACAGGTCATACAGAATTGGATCGACTGGTCTATGGACTATGTCTTTGCTAACCAACGTCCGGTAACCGATTCTGAAGGCTACTATCTGGATAGCCAGGGCAATCGTGTACTTGGAGGTAATAATCCGGCAATTGCCACGGTTTCGGCTCCTGGGGAGTTCTGGGTTCCAAGCAATCTGGAATGGTCCGGACAGCCGGCAACTTGGAACGGCTTCGGCAGCCACAACGGCAATCCGAACTTGCGCGTGGTAACGAAGAACCCGGGGCAAGATGCTGGCGTGCTTGGAAGCTATATCAAAGCGCTGACTTTCTTTGCGGCTGGAACCAAAGCGGAAACTGGCAGCTACTCTGCGCTGGGCAGCCAGGCAGAACAGTTGGCCAAGGCGCTGCTTGATGCCGCTTGGGGATACAATGACGGCATCGGAATCACAACCGTTGAGCCGCGCGAGGACTACTACCGTTACTTCACGAAGGAAATTTATTTCCCTAACGGCTGGACGGGTCTGTTCGGCCAAGGCAACACCATCCCGGGATCGTCCACGGTGCCATCCGACCCGGCTAAGGGAGGCAACGGTGTTTATGCCAGCTATACCGATGTAAGACCAGCTATTAAGAATGATCCTCAGTGGCAGTATTTAGAGAATAAATACAATACTTCTTGGAACTCGCAAACGAAGAAATGGACGAATGGAGCTCCAGAGTTCACTTATCACCGTTTCTGGTCTCAAGTCGATATGGCTACAGCCTATGCCGAATACGATCGTCTGATCAACAGCAATCAAGGCGGGCCGGTAGATCCAGTAGCGCCAAAAGCTCCATCCAAGCCAAACGCAGTGGCTGGCGACGCAGTAGTCAATCTGTCCTGGAACAGTGTGAACGGCGCTACCAGCTATACGGTGAAGCGGGCAACGACAAGCGGCGGTCCATATACGACGCTAGGCACTACGGCGCAAGCAGCCTATACCGATTCCAACGTAGTCAACGGCACGACATATTACTATGTAGTCAGCGCATCCAACAGCGTTGGGGAGAGTCCTAACTCGCCGGAGGCAAGCGCCAAGCCTGCATCCACTCCAGTGCCGGTGCAAGGCAATTTGAAGCTTGAATACCGCACGAATGACACGAATCCGGGAGACAACCAATTCCGGCCGCAGTTCCGCATTGTGAATACTGGGGACACTGCCGTATCGTTAAGCAATGTGAAGATTCGCTATTATTACACCATTGACGGTGATAAGCCGCAGCAATTCAATTGCGACTACGCCGCCATCGGCAGCGGCAACTTGAGCGGAACCTTCGTCAAGCTGCCTTCGGCCAAGCCGGGAGCCGATTATTATTTGGAAATTTCGTTCGGAACTGGTGCAGGCAGCTTGGCACCGGGTGCGAATACCGGCGAAATTCAGGTGCGGGTCAATAAGACGGATTGGTCCAACTATAATGAATCGGATGACTACTCGTATGATGCCACTAAGACCAATTTTGCCAGCTGGGAGAAGGCGACTTTGCACTTGAACGGAAATCTGGTATGGGGTCTTGAGCCTTAATTGCAACAGAGCATAGCCAGCGCCCAACTTGCTGATCCTGGCAAGTTGGGCGCTTTTCCTGTTGTTTTTAATTTTTGCGGTCTTAGTCACTTCAAGGTCTGAATTGTGATAAAATCCTATTGAAGAAGCAGGAGGCTGATGCATCGTTATGACATTTATCCGCAAGCTTTTCGTGTTTGCTTGGCTTCAAGCGCTATCCTGCATATTTCCGCTAATGATCTTCGGAGCCCTCGCCCTGACGAAAGCGGTCCAGCTGCCGATCCTTCCGAGATATGACTGGATTTTGCTGATTTGCTTGCTCGCTCAGGCAGGAATGATCATCAGCAAGCTGGAAACGCTGGATGAGCTGAAGGTCATTTGCATGTTCCACGTGATTGGCCTTGCTCTCGAAATATTCAAAGTTCATATGGGCTCGTGGTCCTACCCAGAACCCGCATGGAACAAAGTGTTTGGCGTTCCGCTATACAGCGGATTTATGTATGCCAGTGTCGCCAGCTACATTTGCCAAGCTTGGAGACGGCTGCAGCTGCAAATTACGGGCTGGCCGAAATCGGTTTACGCCGTTGCCGTCAGTACGGCAATTTATCTCAATTTTTTCACGCATCATTTTATCGGGGATTATCGCTGGATACTCATGCTGCTCCTAATCGCAGTATTTTTCCGCTGCACGGTTTATTTTACGCTAGAAGAGCGGACTTTCCGCATGCCGCTGCTGCTGTCATTTCTGCTTATCGGCTTCTTTATCTGGATTGCTGAGAATGTAACCACCTTCCTTGGAGCCTGGAAATACCCGAATCAGGAAGAAGTATGGCAGCTCGTTCACATCGGAAAAATCAGCTCATGGCTACTGCTCGTTGTGATCAGCATCATCATCGTTGCACAACTGAAGCATGTTAAAATGGGAAGGACAGACGCCCCGCAAGGCGTGCCAACAAAAAAATGGGAGAGTCGTACATGAACAACTCAAAGGGGATTTTCTATTACATTGCGTGGATGATCGGCGTCTGTTTGCTTATTTACTATAGCGGCAGCTTCTTCGCCATGATGGAACATCAGCGGGCGATTCTTTACAAGACCGACAATACACTGCTGGCCAACATGATTTATGCCTTCGTATTCGGCTTGTATTTAAGTTTGCTCAACGGGTGGCCGTCCCGGCGAAAAATGAATAAACCGCTGTTTTTCGGCGTGTTTCTGCCATGCTTTTTGATTTGGATTTATCCAATTGCCTCTTCATATATTAAAATTATCGCGATTGCCGAATACTTTCATTTGGTTCAGGAGCGTGAATTTTTCTTTTTCGGTCTTATGTGCGGATTAACGCTGATGAAGAGCTTCTTTACGACCCGTTAATTTAAAGGAGGCTGCACTCGTTATGTCATTTGCCAATCTCGTCGTATTAGTCACTGGTGCTGCACAGGGAATTGGCCGTGGAGTTGCGGAAGCTTACGCTCGCCGCGGGGCTGCAGTAATCATGGCGGATCTGCAATCTTCAGTCGGGGAGCAATCGGCTGACGCTATTAATCAGGCAGGGGGACAAGCTGAATTCATCGTCTGTGATGTCCGCAGCGAACGGGACATTTTCGGCATACTGGAACATATTGAACGTACATATGGCAGAATTGATATCGTCATTAACAATGCAGGGGTGTCCCGGTTCAAATCACCCTTTGAGCTGACGGTGGATGAATGGGATGATGTGCTGAATACAAATGTGCGAAGCTGCTTTCTCGTGACGCGGGAGGCGGCCAAATTGATGAAAAAGCGAGGCGGAGGTTCAGTCGTCAATATTTCCTCGACTCGCTCCTTGATGTCCGAGCCCAACTCCGAGGCGTATGCCGCCTCGAAGGGAGCTATCGTATCCCTAAGCCATGCGATGGCTGTGTCGCTTGGTACTGAAGGGATACGAGTGAATTGCATTAGCCCCGGATGGATTGAGACGGGAGACTACGAAGGGCTGCGAGAGATTGATCATAGCCAGCATCCGGCCGGCCGTGTAGGTAAACCAGAGGATATCGCCCGGGCCTGTCTCTATTTAACAGATCCGGACAACGATTTCGTCACTGGCATCCATCTCGTTGTCGACGGCGGGATGACCAGGAAAATGATCTATGAAGAATAAACGAGCATTTGCGTGAGAATACCTGCTGCGGCGCCAGCGATGACTGCGCACCATGGAGGCAGCTTCCAGATTACCAGCATAGCGAAAAGGCAGAGCACGATAACGAAATCAGTCGCATTGCTAACAGTGCCGATCCAAATGGGATCGTACAGCGCGGCCAGCAATATTCCTACCACTGCAGCATGAATGCCCTGCAGCGCTCGTTGCATAGCTATGCTGCTGCTCAGCCGATCCCATAGGGGCAGAACGCCGGCGACCAGCAGAAAGGCTGGCAGAAAAATGGCGATTGTTGCTATGGCCAAGCCAGGCACTCCTCCATATATTGCGCCTAAATAGGAGGCAAAGGTAAAGAGGGGCCCAGGAACGGCCTGAGCGGCACCGTATCCTGCGATGAAATCGGACTGACTAACCCAACCGTGCGCGACGACTTCTTCTTGCAGCAGTGGAAGCACCACATGTCCTCCGCCGAAGACGAGGGAACCGGCCCGGTAGAAGCCGTCGATCAGGGAGAGCCATCCGCTGCTTGACCATTGGTTGAGCATGGGGAGCAGCAAGAGCAATGTGAAATAGAGTCCTATATAGATTATGGACTGCCTGTAGCTGGGAGCCTTTCGCCATTTAGCCGCAGCTACAGGATTGATAGATTCCGCAGTCGTCTCATGGCGATGCAGGAAGAGCCCCAGCAGTGCCGCAGCCGTGATGACGCCTACTTGGCTAAATGTGCCCGGCCAGAGCAGCGCAACACCTGCTGCGCCGAGAGCAATGGCAGCCTGCTTCCGGGTTGCGGCTAGTTTTACACCCATGCTCCACACGGCTTGGGCGACGATTGCTACAGCGGTCAGCTTCAATCCATGCAGCCATAGTGCTTCACTAACATTCATGCGCTGTACAGCAATAGCGAACAGTCCTAACAGCAGGACGGAAGGCAGCGTAAATCCAATCCAGGCTGCAATGGCTCCCATAAGCCCGGCGCAGCGCAGGCCGATTCCGATCCCAACTTGGCTGCTGGCCGGTCCGGGTAGGAACTGGCATAAGGCGACCAAATCGGCGTAGGCCTTCTCCTCGATCCATTTGCGGCGGACGACGTATTCCTGATGGAAATAACCCAGATGGGCAACGGGGCCGCCAAAGGACGTCAGCCCCAGTTTGATTGAAGCAAGGAAAATATCAAGAACGGTTATGCGAGGTGGAGACTGGACGGCAGTCTCTTTTTTTGCAGCAATTTTTGAATTCATAGCAAGTCATGTTCCTTTCAGCGTGTTGGATACCTAGAGAAACCGGCCCATTTTATCCGTTCGTCTACATTATCATAGTTCTGTTAACCTAGCGTAAAATACGGGAAATCTCTGTGTACGGGGGCTAGTTTATTTGCCGGGTAAAAAAAGATATACTGGATAGCATGATGATATAAAAGGGGGACTTACCGCAATGCAGGAAATTGCTGTCTACAAATCCATCGCGCTCGATATTGCTCAAAGAATTGTCAGCGGGGAACTGGCTGTCCATAGCAAAATATCGGGGCGTTCCTTGTTGGCGGCTCAATATCATGTCTCTCCCGAAACGATACGAAAGGCGATCGGGCTGCTCAAGGATGAGGGAATCGTCTCGGTTTCGCAGGGCAAAGAGATCGTCGTTATTTCCGATCAGAAAGCCGAGGAATATTTGGCGAGCAGCAATTATTTGAAATCGGCTTATTCATTAAAGCGGGATTTGGAGCAGCTGATGGCGGAGAAAAAAGAAGTGGATCGCAGATTTGAGGTACTGCTGAACAAAATTACGAAGGCCTCGGATCGGCTGCAAAACCTGACTCCGTATAACCCGATGGAAACTCAGATTAAGGAAGGATCCCATGCGGTTGGGAAAACAATCGGCAATCTGCAATTTTGGCAAAATACCGGAGCAACCGTGATTGCACTGCGCAGAGGTACGAGAATTTCTATATCTCCCGGGCCGCATGTTATTTTGCGGGAGAACGATACGCTTGTATTTGTGGGAGATCCGAAAATTTACGAAAAGACCGAGCGGTTTGTCAATCAAATCAGCGAGTAATACATAGATGAAAGAGGTTGTTCCTAGGCTAGATATGCCAGGACAGCCTCTTTTTTTGCTGTGGGGAGTCCATTTTTTAACATACAACTTATATGTATATACAAGGTTGTCAGTTATTCGAGGGTTTGGTATAGTAATACCTATTGGTGCTTCAAGCATAGTAGTAAAAAACTATCAATAAAGCTGATTCAAGTCATATTGGGGGGAGAAGAAAAATAAATCTTAAGCACAAAGGAGGCAGAAATGCTGAAATTTGAACAAGTAAGCAAGACATATGCAAACGGCCACCAGGCGGTAAAAAATATCAGTTTCGAGGTGGAAGCGGGTGAGATTCTGGTGCTGATCGGTCCCAGCGGATGCGGGAAAACGACATCCATGAAGATGATTAATCGCCTGATTCCGCATACCTCGGGCAAAATATACGTGCAAGGCAAAGACATCACGCAGGAAAACCCCGTAACACTGCGCAAGAACATTGGTTACGTCATTCAGCAAATCGGACTGTTCCCTCACTACACCATCGAAGACAACGTAGGTTTAATCCCTGAATTAAAAGGATGGGCCACGGACAAAAAGAAAGCACGGATCGGCGAAATGCTCCGCTTGGTCGGGCTCGACCCGGAAATTTATGCGAAGCGCTATCCCAAACAACTATCCGGTGGCCAGCAGCAGCGGGTCGGCGTAGCAAGGGCATTAGCTGCCGACCCGGATATTATCTTGATGGATGAGCCATTTGGCGCCCTTGATCCGATCACCCGGGAGCAACTGCAGGATGAGCTATTACGACTCCAGCAGGAGGTAAAAAAGACGATTGTATTCGTCACGCATGATATGGAAGAAGCGCTCAAGCTCGGCGACAAGATCGCGATTTTACGAGATGGCGAGCTGGTACAGATGGATACCCCTGAGCAAATTTTAAGTCATCCGGCTGATGAGTTCGTAGAAGGCTTCGTCGGGAAAAATCGCCTTTATCAAAATCCCGAATATATTCCGATTACGGAGGTTATGCGGGATAACCCTTCAACTTCACTGCCAGGCCGTAGTCCTAGCAGAGCGCTTACCTTCATGCGCCAGAGGAGGACGGATACGCTGCTCGTCAGCGATGAAGCGGGCAAACTGCTGGGCATCGTCTCGGCTTATGATGTATCGGCTCAGATGGATAGCTCGGTAACCATCGGGGAGATCATGCAATCCCCTCAAGCTGTACTCCAGGATACGGCGACAGCGAGGGATGCGCTTGCACTCATTACACAAGCGCCTTTTGGCATCATCCCTGTCGTGACGGAGGCCGGAATAATCACGGGCATCGTAACCCGAAGCAGCTTGTTAACGGCGTTTGCCGCTCAGTGGGTAGGAGGTGAGGAGGAAGTATGAGAGATAAGTCGTTATGGGAGCAGCTGATTCATCAATTCGACATGCGTAAGGGTGAATTGGCGCAGTCTTTATTGGTACACATCGAACTCGTATTTCTATCGATGCTGCTAGCGATCGTCGTCGGTATCTCCTTAGGCATTATGATTACTAGAGTCAAGTCTCTTAAAGGTGTTACTTTGGGTGCTGCCGGGGTTCTGCAGACCATCCCCAGCCTCGCGATGCTAGGCTTCATGATTCCGCTGTTCGGCATCGGCATGAAGACGGCCGTGGCAGCATTGTTTCTATATTCATTGCTGCCGATTATCCGCAACACGTACACGGGAATTACCGATGTGGACAAGTCGATTGTGGAAGCGGCACGCGGCATGGGCATGAAGCAATGGCAAATTCTATTCCGCGTTCAGCTGCCGCTGGCCTTGAACGTCATTATGGCTGGCATACGAACGGCTGCAGTGATCAATGTAGGGACGGCAACGCTGGCTTCTTTTATCGGAGCAGGAGGACTAGGAGAATATATCTTTCTTGGTATCCAGCGCAACATTGAGGCGCTGACCTTGCTCGGTGCAATTCCTGCAGCTGTTCTCGCCCTGATTATGGATTATTTGCTTGGTCTGCTCGAGAGGGCGACGACTCCAAAAGGCTTGAAAGTGTGAATGGATCAGGCTAATTAGAGCCTGACTTCCTAAAGTGCAGGCAGTGGCGTATTTAGCATTTAATTACGGAGGTTCGAACAATTAAAATGAAAATGATGACGATAAGCAAAAAGATGGCGGCTGGTTTGCTGGCGGTAATATTGGCGGCAATGCTTCTGAGTGCGTGCGGGGGCGGAGCAAACAAGGGCTCCGGGGCAGAAAGCACGGGAGAAATTACAATAGGCTCGAAGAATTTCACGGAGAATATGCTGCTTGCCCTGATGATGGCGGAGTTAATCGAAGCCAAGACGGACATTAAGGTGAAGCGGCAGGTTAACCTCGGCGGATCCAACGTCGCTTGGGGCGCACTGAAGAACGGTGAAATTCAGCTGTATCCCGAATATACGGGAACGGTTGTGGCCAATTACTATCAAGAAGAAACGGGAAATTCGGCGGAATCGCTGGCAAGAACGAGAGAACTGCTGACTGATGATGAACTTATCTTTCTGGAGCCGTTCGGCATTAATAATACGTACACGCTGGCGGTAACACGGGAGACTGCAGAGCGGCACAACCTTGAAACCTTCAGCGATTTAGCGAAAGTATCCGAGGATATGATTCTCGGCGTCGAATTTGAATTTCTCGATCGGGACGACGGTTTTCCGGGAATCCAGAAGCTGTACGGCATGAACTTCAAGCAGCAAAAAGGGATGGACCACGGCATTATGTATCAGTCGATCGCTGGCGGAGAGACAGACGTAACGAATGCTTATGCCACCGATGCGCAAATCAAGGTGCATGATCTGGTCATTTTGCAGGATGATAAGGAATTTTTCCCACCATATGACGCAGGGCCAATTATTCGTAAAGCTACCTTGGAGAAGTATCCGGAATTAGAAGAGGTATTGAATCTAATGAGCGGCGTGATCAGCGACGAGGAGATGCAGAAGCTGAATGCGGATGTCGATGTGGAAGGGCTGAAGGAAGAAGAGGTCGCGCGCCAATTTTTGATTGAAAAAGGATTGATAGAAGGCTAGTCGCTGCTGGCGATGAGCGGCAAACGCCGAATGGCTTGGAATCGTAAATATGTATTTGTTTCGCCGAAAAGAAGGTCATGGTCATATAGAGGAATTTCAATAGAGAGAGGCGCCTAATTGGCGCCTTTTTTACTTGTGCGCATGAAACTTACATATAACTAATTGATTATATAACTGACTGATTATATAATTGTTCTAGCTATAAGGAATGCAGGAAGGAGGCTCCCTGTGGAAGAGATCATTCGGGATTTGAAACTACTGGCTGACAGGACTCGTTTGACGCTGTTAGCGATTTTGAGAGAAGGGGAGCATTGCGTATGTGATTTGGTGGATGCTCTGCAGACGACGCAGCCGAATGTCAGTCAGCATTTGCGCAAGCTGAAGGAGGCAGGTCTGGTAGATGAAGATAAACGCGGGTCATGGGTGTATTATGATTTGACGCTGGAGGACAAGCCTCATGTCCAGGCTCTGATGGAGCATGTTCCTATACCTGTGGAACAACTGAAGTGGATTAAGAAATGCTCAGCGAACAACTGCTGCTAATGGAAGAGGAGAACGGATGGTTTACATTGCTTTTAGCATATTCGCGCTTACAATAACCCTGGTCATATGGCAGCCTAAAGGGCTTGGCATCGGCTGGTCGGCGATGGGGGGCGCGATATTTGCATTGATCTTTGGCGTGGTTGGCTTTCAAGACGTGCTTGATGTCACGGCAATCGTGTGGAATGCCACGCTCGCTTTTATTGCGATTATATTGATTTCTATCCTGCTAGACGAAATTGGACTCTTCGAATGGGCTGCGCTGCATATGACCCGGCTGGCGAACGGCAGCGGAAAGTTAATGTTCGTCTATGTCATTCTGCTAGGTGCGCTTGTCGCCGCTTTATTCGCCAATGATGGCGCTGCGCTGATCCTTACACCGATCGTATTGGCTATGGTTAGGGCGCTCAAATTCGAGGACCGCATGGTGCTGCCATTCATTATGGCGAGCGGTTTTATAGCGGACACGGCCTCGCTGCCGCTTATTGTGAGTAATTTGGTCAATATCGTGTCAGCGGATTATTTCGGGATCGGGTTCGGCGCCTATTTTATCAAAATGATCATACCTAATTTATTTTCGATTAGTGCCAGTGTGATCGTGTTGTACCTGTTCTACCGCAAACAAATTCCTGCCCATTATGACGAGGCGCAGTTAAAAAATCCAAAGGATGCGATCCGGGACCCCCATATGTTCCGGTTATCCTGGATCATCCTGCTTCTATTGCTTGCGGCGTATTTATCCAGCGAGTTCATCGGTATTCCTGTATCGGCGGCGGCGGGGGCAGTGGCGGTCATATTTATCATCGCTGCCCGGCGCAGCCCGGCCATACGCACATCCAAAGTCATCAAAGAGGCGCCATGGTCTATTGTCGTTTTCTCCATCGGGATGTATGTCGTCGTATATGGGCTTCGCAATGTCGGATTAACCGATCAGCTTGGAAGCTGGCTACAGGTTATTGCGGATCAAGGGCTATACGCGGCCACATTAGGCATGGGTCTGCTGACGGCGCTGTTGTCGTCCGTGATGAATAATCTGCCTACGGTCATGATTGGCGCATTAGCGATAGATAGTACGAGTACAACGGGTGTCATGAAAGAAGCACTTATTTTTGCAAACGTGATCGGCTCGGATCTCGGGCCGAAAATAACACCAATCGGTTCCTTGGCCACCTTGCTATGGCTGCATGTACTGTCCAAAAAAGGCATCAAGATTACGTGGGGCCAGTATTTCCGGACCGGAATTATTCTGACGATACCAACGCTTGTCATTACGTTAACTGGGCTCTATTTATGGCTGTTATTCATAGGATAGACGATACTGTTGTTAACATTAGAAAGAGGAGTGCTATATGAACAATAAAAAAAGCGTATATTTCCTTTGCACGGGGAATTCTTGCCGGAGCCAGATGGCAGACGGCTGGCTCAAGAAAATCGGGGGCAATCAGTTTGAAGTGTTCAGTGCGGGACTGGAGGCTCACGGGTTGAATCCTCGCGCCGTTCAGGTTATGAACGAGGCAGGAGTGGATATTAGCACTCACCGTTCAGAGGTGATTGATCCGGAAATTCTAAAACGTGCGGATTATATTATTACGTTGTGCAGCCATGCGGACGACCACTGCCCGGCCGTTCCTAACCCGATTGGAGTGAAATGGCACTGGGGATTTGAAGACCCGGCGAAGGCGACAGGAACCGAGGAAGAAATTATGCTGCGCTTTCGGGAAATCAGGGATCAAATCAAGGCCCGCATTGAACAATTTGTTGTGGATGGCCGATAATATACGAAATATGACGTTAGTAAAAAAAGATTAAAGGCACCGGAAGGTGCCTTTTTGGTGTAACTTTATAAGGAAAAATGCGTACTACATGGTAAGCGTTATTACAATAACCATTTAGGAGGAACCCATATGCGCATAGGCATTATCGGTCTTGGAGACATTGCGCGCAAAGCGTATTTACCGGTCATAACGGCCATCGAAAATATAGAACTTGTATTGTGTACCCGCAATTCAGAGGTTCTCCGCAAAACAGCAAATCAATATCGCATTCGCGAAACGGCTAATCGACCTGAGCAATTGATCGCTGCCGGGGTAGATGCAGCGTTTATACATACAGCGACGGAATCGCATGCCGAGATCATTGAGCTTTTGATTGGGCATGGCATCCATGTATATGTAGACAAACCTATTTCGTACTGTTACGAGGAATCTGCCAGATTGGTAGAGCTGGCCGAATCTAAGGGAGTTCAACTGATGGTCGGATTCAACCGGAGATATGCCCCGATGTATGCGGCCATGAAGGAATATGACGAGCGGCGTCTTGTTATTATGCAAAAAAATCGCGTGACCTCTCCCGATTTTGCCCGCCGTTTCGTTTTGGATGATTTCATTCATGTAGTTGATACGGTTCGCTTTTTGGCGCCGGGGGAAATTAAGGACACCAAAATCACAACTTATCAGCAGAATGGGAAGCTGTACCATGTTACTCTGCAGCTGGAGGGTGACGGTTTTACAAGCACGGCTATTATGAATCGGGATAATGGAATATCCGAAGAGACGCTGGAAGTGATGAGTCCGGGGAATAAATGGTTTATTGACGGTTTAAATACAACAAGGCATTTTCATGCAGGGAAAGAGCAGCTGATCAAATTTAACGACTGGGATCCGGTGCTTTACCGTAGAGGCTTCCACCAGATCATCGGTCATTTCCTGGATAGTGTACGCAGCAATTCGGAGCTGGGGCTGTCCCCGCGTGATGCGCTTGAAACCCATCGGCTCTGTGAATTAGTCGTTAGACATGCTGAGGAGCATGGTGCTGACATTTGGCATGGTCATGGACATAGTCAGGCGGCGGGCAACTAGGTGATGAAACGAATCGCAACCGTTATTGTATTTATTTTGATAACTGGAAGCTGGGTCGGCAATCTTCTGTTTTACAATGCTTCCCAGCTGCCGGAACCAGTCTTTTTAAAGCATTATTTCGAAGTGCAAGGGGCCCTCGGCCAAATGTTTGAGCTCAAATATTTGGAGAATAAAGCGGCGGATCGGCGGGTAAACGGTCTTTATATTAAAGAGCTTCCCATGTCGAGCGTGACAATCTTTCCAGATCAAATACAATACAACCATCAGAGCATGGGGACAGCACGAGTACAATTTAGTGAAGCGGATTTAGAGGAATTAGATCGCAATAGCCAATCTAATGACGAAGATGATTCTATCACGATTCAACGGGTTCTTGTTTATTACAGTGACGGGTCGCTGGAGGAAGTGGATGTTGGTGAAATCCATGTTATTCCTGACCACAGTGTTGCAGATGAATCCAGTGAACCTGATAGACCTGTATCCAGCAGTTCAAGCGGGTCTTCGTCTGAGCAGTTGGGGTACACCAGCTTTCAAATATTACACCCTATCAAGCTGATAGGGGTACAATCCCGCTATCTGGATTCATTATCCGGCTGGCTGCAGGCTGCTTTGAATAGCACAGCATTAGAGGGCCGTTACGGGCAAGAAAAGGTTGAGGTTGTTTTTAATGATTACGTGTATACAGGAGTTCCTTTTCAAAATATTAAATTCCCCTTGTCTATGACAGCGGGTCAATCTGTCTCTGCCATTTATAAGTTTGACCACTCAGCGAAGACAGCCCCTGCCCTGAAGCTGGCGGTTTATCGTTTTATGATCCATTTGGATTTTGAGGATGAGAGCGGAGCCAAGTATGACTATCCCGTATATATTCAGTATGACCCATATTTGAAAGAGAGTGATGTCAAGGACATTGTCAAAGCAAGGAGGCAAGAGAAATGAAGCCGTATTTTTACCGGATCGGCTGGGGGATAGTGTTCGTCATGATCAACATCCGCATTGGTAGCTTTGATATTCTGCCTGACGTTGTAGGTTACGCCATGATTTTATCCGGTTTGATGGGACTGCAGCGATGGGAGCGGGCTTATGCAGCAGGGAAGTGGGCGGCAAGTGTTCTTGCAATTCTATCCATTGGCCGCTTGTTTCAGACGAATGACTTGCAGTTGTTCTCTAATAATCTCGAGACTTCCATAATTGGCATGTTGTTTATGCTTTTTGAAACTCTACTGCAAATGCTCCTCATTTATTCGATATGCAGAGGTACAGGGAAGCTTGCGGAACATCGAGGGATGAAGGAAATGGCGAGTTCAGCCGCCAGGAGTTGGACTATTTATTTTGTCTGTTCTGCAGCTACCCTGGTTACGATTCCTTTCTTGTTGAATACTTCAGCATCCGGCTTATCCGTATTGCTTCTGCTGACAATGCTCGGCGGGCTGATCAGCATGCTGCTCGTCATTTTGCTTGTTCGCCAGGCAGGGAGGGAACTGCAAGAACCGCTTGATATTTCAATTTGAAAGCGCAATTGGCAGTATATCCGGCCACATTTACACTAGGGAGGAGAGGATGCGGCATGTTTGAGGAGATGAATGAACGTTTAGCCGAACTGAAAGAGAAGGGGCGGAAAAAAGAGAAGTGGGAGAAGCGCCATCAGCAGTTGAAGGAAGAGCTCGCCGTATTGAAGCGTGCGAGAGAGGAGGCTAGCCGGAGACTCGCTGCGGAGGAGAAGGACGTCAGGCAGCTAACCGGCTTGTCCTTGTCCAATTTGCTGTACACGGTTCTCGGCAGCAAGATGGAGAAACTGGATCAGGAGCAGCGCGAGGTGCTCGAAGCCAAGCTGAAATATGATGAAGCGGATCGGGCAGTACAGCATACGGAACAGCAAATCGCCGCTTCCGAAAAGCAGCTGGCGGAAGTTAAATTCTGGAGGCTGGATTATGATCAAGTGTTTGGGGCTAAGGAGCGGCAAGTGCTGCAGGACAATGAAGAGCTGCGGACTTTGGCGGAAGAACAGGCGGCCCTAAGCGTACAGAACAAGGAATTGGAAGAAGCACTGCGGGCGGGGCGCTCGGTCGCGCACGATCTGGATAACGCCGTTGACAAGCTGCGATCGGCCAAAAATTGGGGTACCTATGATATGCTTGGCGGCGGCATGATCTCGACGCATATCAAGCATAGTCGTCTGGATGAGGCGATGAATGATTTGTACCATGCCCAGAACAGCCTTCGGCATTTCGAGAAAGAGCTGCGGGATGTAGGAGAGCAAATGCCGGTCCATATCGAAATCGGCGGATTTCTCAAGTTCTCGGATTATTTTTTTGACGGCTTCATTATGGATTGGATCGTTCAAGGGAAAATTAGCGAAATGTTGAGACAAGTGGAGAGCAAGCAATCGGAGGTAAGCAGAATACTGTCGGATCTAGCTGTATTGCAGCGCAGAGTCGAGACAGAGCTTACTTCCTTGCGGCGGAAATATGTCCAGACCGTTGAGCAATATATGTAGCTATATATAGGACCGCGATCGCAACAGAAGCGATACGCGGTCCTTTAATTATTGGCTAGTGCCTAGGCCTGCAAATCAATTTCAAAAGTAGTGATCTCATAAGGTTCAAGAACAAAATTGATGCTGGACTGATGCTGCCATTCGCCCTCCGGTTGCTCCATCAGGTTGCATATTCTCCATGCTGCGAGCGTAAGATCGCTTTCGAGCGTCAGTGCATTTCGGCTGCCGGAGAAATCATGAACCCGGACAATTACGGTATTGCGATCCTCCGATTTTTTTACCGCGGAGATCATTGCCGTACTGCTGGACAGCTTGAACAATGATCTTGCCGGAGCATCCGCGGAGCCTTCCGTATAGCGAAGCGGGTTATTCAGGTCCCAGGCATGGCGTACGGTATCACCGTGCAGCCAGTCGCCCTGATGCGGGAACAAGGAGTAGGTGAAGCGATGATGTCCTTGGTCCGCTTCAATATCCGGATGAATGGCGCATTTAATCAGCGATAGCCGCAGTACGTTGTCCTTAATATCGTAGCCGTATTTGCAATCATTCATAAGACTTACGCCATACCCTCTATCGGACAGGTCCGCCCATTGATGGCCAACGGTTTCAAAACGGGCCATATCCCAGCTTGTGTTCCAGTGGGTCGGACGCTTCACATTTCCGTATTGGATATCATAGGTCGCTTCGGTCGAGCGTACGTTTACAGGAAAAGCAACCTTAAGCAATTGCTGACGCTCATGCCAATCCGCTTCCGTTACGAAGTCAATGCGGCGGTTGTCACTGTACATAACCATGTCCTGCTTCAGTGTTGATTTGCCATATTTCCAGTTGAAGCGAATGACGGTGCGCAGCGCGCCTGACTCGATGACCTCGACGCCTTGCAAATCATTCAATTCCTTGGACTTCTGTTGATAGAAAATATCAATATCCCAAGCTTCATGTGCCAGTGGTTTGTCTTCAAACAGTTGGAACACGTTGCCGCGTGCACCGCTCGCCAGAACCTCGCGCTGTTCCTCCAGATCGAAAATAGAGGTCAACTGTCCATGCTCATTCCATGCAAGCTCATAGTATGGCGTGACAACCCCGTTATCTTTCAGGATGAAAGGGCTCCGTTGTTCAGAAGCAGGCAAAGCGCTATGGAAATGGATCGTTGTGTGTCCAAGCGAAGGGATATCCTCTACCATGATAACCCAGGTGTCCTGTGAACGCTGTGCAGCAAGGGATCGTCCTTCATAATCCTGCCAGACGCCTTGCTCCAATCCCTCAGTCACCGGAATTTCAACGAGCCCGCTCCAAGCCCAGGGGGAGGAATTCCATACGGTGTATGCATGATTCTTTTCACTGGTTATACCATGCTCAGCTTT
Source organism: Paenibacillus sp. YSY-4.3 (assembly GCF_054767475.1). Classification (NCBI taxonomy): domain Bacteria; kingdom Bacillati; phylum Bacillota; class Bacilli; order Caryophanales; family Paenibacillaceae; genus Paenibacillus; species Paenibacillus sp. YSY-4.3. The sequence goes on from NZ_BAABMC010000001.1 coordinate 1,231,423, forward strand.
ATGCCATACACCTCGCCCGATTTGCTCGGCGTCCGCATATTCAATCGTGCTGTCTTCGTACACTTCACGGATCGATGAACCGGGAATGATGTCGTGAAATTGATTGCGCAGAATGATTTTCCAGCCATCATTCAGCGCCTGGCCGCTGTACAGCTCCCAATCCTTGCTCAATACACTGTTCATGACACTCAGCCACTCCGCATCACGATACAGCAGTTCCAGCTTCCGGTTCATTCGTTTGTTGTACGCTTGGCTCGTATATGTGCCGCGATGGTATTCCAAATACAGCTCGCCATCCCATGTATGCACATAGCTGTCGGTTTGCTCAACCGTCTTATTCAATTCCCGGAAAAAATCATCGGCTCTGCCTGTTTTCAGCTTCGGCATTCCCGGAATCCGATCCAGTCTGCGGCGCATTTCCAGCATTTCACGGTTCACACCGCCGCCGCCGTCGCCATAGCCATACGACAGAAGCAGCTTCTGATTCATCTCTTTGTCGCGATAGGCGTCCCAGCTTCCTTTAACGGTCTTCGGGATGATCTGCCCATTGTAAGTGTAGAACCACGATCCCGGCTGCGACCACGGCTCAGTCGTCGTGATGAAGTGAGTCAGCACCTCCGTACCGTCGATTCCGCGCCAATGGAAAGTGTCGTGCGGCATCCGATTATATTGATTCCAGCTGATTTTCGTCGTCATGAACGTCCGAATGCCAGACTTTTGTAAAATTTGCGGCAGGGACCAGCTATAGCCAAACACATCCGGCAGCCACAAGTAATCGCAATCGACATCGAATTCTTGCTTCAGAAATCTAGTACCGACCAGCAACTGTCGAACTAGCGACTCTCCCGAGGTCAAGTTGCAGTCTGCTTCCAGCCACATGCCGCCCCCGGCTTCCCAGCGGCCTTCGGCCACCCGGTCTTTAATTTTTTCATAAAGCTCAGGGTAGTCATTCTTGACATACTCGTACAACTGAGGTTGTGTTTGCAGGAAAATATATTCCGGGAACATCTCCATCAAGCGCATCACCGTAGAAAAGGAGCGGGCCGATTTCTCACGGGTGTGCTTGAGCTGCCATAGCCAGGCCACATCGATATGTGTATGTCCGATACAAGTAATTTCCACTGGTGAGGTTTTCTCCATCCGGTTAATCGCTTCCGAGAGATAGTCGCGCGCCTCGTAAACCGACTGATAGAACATTTCCGAGCCCGGTTCGCTCCAGTCGATAAAAGTCAGAGATTTGTCAGCGGATTTCAGCAATTGCGCGCGTTCGGACATATTCTCATCCAGCACTTTCACAGTTTCCGTGACTGCCTTCAGGGTGTAGTAATAATCGTCGGCAATCTCATCCAGCCAGCAAATTTCGGCAAGACGAACGCCATGCGTTTGATTTTTCCGCGGTCCTCCGCCCTCTAACCCCGACCATAAACGGAATAGCAGATGCTGCTTGCTTCCGGATAAATCCGCATTGAAGAATACTTCCATATGATTGGAATCGACGCCTTGATACGGCTTGCCATGCAAATAAAAGAGTGATTCGAACCCGGAGTTGTTGCCAGCACCGGTTTCGCCGAAATCAAAACGTCCAAGCGTTTTTTTACCAGCCCAGACCGATGGAATTTCCACATCCGCAGACAACCATAAGTACAAATCGCGGCCGCTCCAGGTATCGCCGACGTTCATGACAGACCAGGAGTCGTCGACCCCTGGCAGTGCGGGATTAATCTCTTTGCGATGATCTTCTAAACTGAGAAAAGACGGGATGGATATGGCATCGCGGTAGCGATAGCCTGACAATTCATGAAGGCGCGATTGGAGTTTGTGCTCTGTCAAAAACATAGGAAAGTTACCCCCTTGTAGTATTGTGGGGGCAAGTGTATAAGAAGAACCTTGATATTGCGCATGGTGATTGACCCATGCTCAAGGTTAAGTGTCGCGGTGATCTAGGGGATCAACGTCCATTATAAGCAGACCCGGCTTTTTTTTCAAATGCAAAAACAGATAGACAAAATAATTTGCCCAATAACTAAGCCGATGTTACACTGAATCGCGTAAATGACCACATGAGAACAGGATGTGTTCCGAATGTCGAAGTTACGCCGTTTTTACCTGAATCACCTGAAGCGGAAAATGTTCAACAAGATTATTTTGCTCTATTCGACGGTGATGATCGTATTGTTTGCGGTCGCGGCAATCCTGGTGTATCAGTACCAAACCCAGCGGATGATCAGGGAGCAGACCGATGCGAATCTGAAAACAGCGCATGTGTTGAGCATTTATTTGAGCCGGCAGCATGACAGCGTGCAGAACGTCATCCAGCAAATATACGGGGATGCGACGTTAAGCGATGAATTAATTTATTTTTTAAATCATAAGTATGAGAGCTACCTCGGGTATCGGCTTAATCTGTTCTCCAAAACCGGGGAGCAAAGCTTGCGTTCCTTCAACACATTGCTTAAAGCTTATTTGGAACAGGAGCCGGGAGCGGAAAGCGTATCGATTTACAGCTATCCCAAAAACTTTTACCTCTATATCAGCCGCGAAAAGCAGCAGCTCAACGGGGAAACTGGCTCCAGTAGCGATTGGAGCGAATGGATTGCTCATCGCAGGCTGCATGCATGGGACACGATGCCGTATACCGAACAATTCACATCGGCGGGTAAGGAAGATTCCCAGCTATACTCTTATTCTAGAGAGCTGCAGGATCCGTGGACGCTTGAAAAAGTGGGGATGCTGAATGTCGAATTTGATGCCAGGCAAATTTCCTCCTGGCTGCAGAGCAGAGCCCCGGTCATCAACGGGCGGATCCTGGTCCTGACCTCCGAGGGAACCGTCCTATACGATTCGGAGGAAACATATTTTGGACAAACTTATCCCTATCGTTCGGAGCTGGAGAATACAGGGGATTGGACCGAACTGGATGAGCTGTCGAAGGTAAATGTATTAAATATCGGGAACGCCGGATTGTTCGTCGTAGGCATCGTATCCAAATCATCGATCCAGCAAAATATAGAAAGTTTAAGAAATGGCTTGATTGTCGTAACGATATTATTTATTACGGCCAGCTTTGCAATTACGTCAACGATTATTCGCCAATTTTCCAAAAAAATTCAGCGGATTCTCCGCTCGATGAACCGCATCGGGGAAGGGGATTTATCTACGCGAATTCAAATGCCGGGCGAAGACGAGCTGCAGCAAATTTCCCAGCGGTTTAACGATATGGGGGATCGGCTGGAACAGTACATCGATAAAATGTACACGTCTGAAATCAAGCAAAAGAACGCCGAGCTGGTCGCTTTACAATCGCAAATTAATCCACATTTTTTATACAACACGCTGGAATCCATACGGATGAAGGCGTATTACATGGGCGCAAAGGACGTAGGTCAGATGATTTACAGTCTATCGGTCATGTTCAAAAACATGGTGAAGAAAAGCACGATCATCACGATCGAAGAAGAAATTGATATGTGCGCGAACTACTTGGACTTATTCCGTATCCGTTATGAAGGCCGGCTGGAAGTCAATATTGAGGTTGAGACGTCTATCGCAGGCTTCAGCATCATTAAGCTGCTGGTTCAGCCGATCGTGGAGAACTATATCGTTCATGGATTCCGTTCCTTGGAGTTTGATAACATCATCACGGTTCGTGCCTATCGGGCAGAGGATCGAATACATATCATCGTCTCGGATAACGGTTCGGGGATCAGTCCGGAGAAATTGGCTGAGATCCGCCGGACACTGGCAAGGGCGCAGCAACCGCCAGACAAGGATCACAGCTCGATTGGCCTGATGAATGTACATGAAAGAATCATTATGAATTACGGAGAAAGCTACGGGTTGACAGTGAAAAGTACTGAGGGACGGGGAACGGAAGTTCAGCTTGAAATTCCGATGATCCGGAAGGGGGAATAGGCATGCGAAAAGTGTTTTTTGTAGATGATGAACCCCTCATTGCTCAAGGCTTGACCTCGATCATAGAGTGGAGTCAGTATCAATTGAAAATCGCAGGCTCGGCCAATGATGGCGAGCAGGCGCTGGAGAAGCTGAAGGAAGAACCGGTCGATTTGCTCATCACGGACATTATGATGCCTAGAATGAACGGGCTTGAGCTTATCAAAAAAGTAAAGGAAATGCATCCGCGAACCAAATTTATTGTGCTCAGCGGATATGAGGAATTTGAATATGTGAAGGTGGGAATTACGCTAGGTATTCAAAACTATTTGCTAAAGCCGATCAATATTGACGAATTGGAATCTACGATCAAGCATATTCGCGGTGATTGGGAGCGGGAGGAACTGAAGATGTTCCGCTCGGAGGAGGATTGGAAAGTGCTGCGCAGCAATGTGCTGCAAAGATGGGTTAACGGGGAAATTGAGAGTCATGAGTTTAGGCAGAGAGCCGAGCTGCTTGGCATACCGCTGAACTATTCATTTTATCATGTCGCTATTCTTCGCCTAATTTCGGAAGATAAACCGATTTCCCAGCTATATCGTTTAACTGGACTAGCAGATGAATTTAGCCAAATCGCTGCGCAGACGCTTGGTGAAGGCCATGAGGTTATTTGTTTTCCCGATGTGGATGATGATATCGTCGTCCTGTTCGCGTCGCATGATGTGCATAATGCCGCTGTTCAAGACAGCATTACGGCAGCTATGCAGCGCTTGCATGGCATGACCATGATCCGCCTATGGTGTTCCTGGGGCCATACGAATAATTTTAAAGAAGTTCAGGAGGGCTACCGGGCCGCGAAGGGATACCTGGGCCGGAGCATCATAGCTCGAGAGGGCGGCATATTCTATTCGCTTGCTGAGGGTCAGACGGATATCGAAATACCCCAGAAGCCGCTGAATCAGGAGCAGATGAACAAGCTGCTCATTGAAGGGAATGAGCCCGCCCTGCAGGCGTATATTGAATCTCTGTTGTGCAGCGCGGGGGATGAGCAGGTGGTGTACCGAGCGCCGTACATCAATATCGCTATTCAACTTATGCTTACCGTGAAAGATATGGAGAAAAATCCTGATTATAGCGAGGTGTTTGCACCGCTCCACATAATCAGTACGCTGCAAGGGCTTCAGCAGCATGTGTGGGCGACGATTGAACGAAGCTTGGAGCTGCAGCGGCAAAGTGATACGGGCTACAGTACGCATGTCTCATTCCTGATTGAGCAGGTCCAGCATCATTATTCAGAGGAGCTCTCCCTGAAGACGTTAAGTCAGCGGCTCCAACTGCATCCGAACTATCTGGGACAGCTTTTTCAGCAGGAAGTCGGCTCCAGCTTCTCGGATTATGTGAACCAGTATCGGATTGAGAAAGCGACGCAACTGCTGCTTCATACCGAACAGAAAACAGCAGAAATCGCCGTAAATGTCGGCTATATCGACAGCTCCTATTTTTACCGGCAGTTTAAAAAATATGCTGGCGTATCACCTACGGAATTAAGAACAATGTATGCCAAATAAGCGCAAAATTGAACTGAGATAGGCTGCCCACCGGCTTTGAGGGCAGCCTTTTTCTTTCTTGCACTGCTCCTCCCTGGAATAAGAATAACGAATCGTAGGGAGTTTACGTCCGCCTTTGGGAGCCATTTGTTTCAATCAAATCTAATCAAGACAGATTTCTTTAATTTGTCCATGACTTTCTAGTATTTTTCAACTTGTGGCTGGCAGCGCTTACTTGGCACAATAAAAGTAGTTAAGGGCAAGCGTAAGAAGCGGAGTACCCGCTGCCGTGTTGATGATCATAGGGGATCGATAAACACGATAATGAGCTTGTAAGTAACAGGCATAAGGGGGGTTGATCATGTCGGCGTTTATCAAAAAAGTTATTCGCAACCGGGCATTGCTGATTATGATACTGCCAGGGACGGTCTGGTTTTTGATTTTTGCCTATTTGCCTATGTTCGGTACAGTACTTGCGTTTAAGGATTTCCGCATTAGCCGGGGTGGATTTTTCGCCAGTGTGTTCAATAGTGAATGGGTCTGGTTCAAAAATTTTGAGTATTTATTTACGACCAATGATGCTTTCATCATTACGCGCAACACCATTCTGTACAACTTGGCTCTGATCATCTTGGGACTCGTGATCGCTGTGAGCTTTGCGATTCTGCTGAGTGAGCTGGTCAACAAGCGGATGGCCAAAATATATCAAACCGGCATGTTCCTGCCGCATTTTCTGTCCTGGGTCATCATCAGTTATTTCGCGTTTACCTTCCTTAGCATGGATAAAGGGACGGTAAACCAGATCATTACCTTTTTCGGCGGGGAGCGGATTAGTTGGTATTCAGAGCCGAAGTATTGGCCGTTCATCATTTTATTTGTCGGCATCTGGAAAGGAGTTGGCTATAACAGTGTCATTTACCTGGCCGCCATTACAGGGATCGACAAGTCTTATTATGAAGCGGCTGTCATTGACGGGGCCAGCAAGTGGAAGCAGATCCGCTATATTACGATTCCGCAGCTTAAACCACTGATGATCATATTGACCATTTTGGCGATCGGCGGGATCTTCCGTTCGGATTTCGGATTGTTCTATCAGCTTCCGAAGGACTCGGGTGCGCTCTATCCGGTTACGAATGTTATCGACACCTTTGTATATCGCGGGTTGATCAACATGGGAGACGTTGGGATGAGCACGGCAGCGGGATTATATCAATCGATGGTAGGACTTGTATTGATTTTGATCGCTAACTATATTGTTCGAAAAATCGAAAGAGATCATGCGATCTTCTAGACAGCGGAGGTGCTTTATATGACACAGTTATCAACTCAAGCCGCCCCGCAACCGGGAAAGGTTAAGAAGAAGCGGGATTACAACGCCATATCTCCAGTATGGAATGTTATTTTCAACATCATTATCGGCTTGTTTACTTTCTCATGCATATTTCCGTTTCTGTTCGTTATCATGATTTCCTTGACTGACGAGCAGACCTTGGTGCAACAGGGCTTCAGCTTATTTCCGAGTCAATTCAGCATCGCAGCCTACGAATATATTTTCCGGTCGGGCAGTGAACTGATCTCCTCCTTCGGAGTGACCTTGATAGTAACGGTGCTGGGCACGCTGCTAAGCTTGATTCTGGTGACTACATACGCTTATGCGTTATCCCGGCGAAGCTTTGAATTTCGAGGATTTTTCAGCTTTCTAGCATTTTTCACCATGCTGTTCTCGGGCGGAATGGTGCCAGGCTACATCGTAATGACCCAGTTTTTGCATTTGCAAAATACGATCTGGTCGCTGATTTTTCCCTTATCGATGAGTGCGTTTTTCATTATCGTCATGCGCACCTTTTTTCAAACGACGGTACCCGATGAAATTATCGAATCTGCAAAAATAGACGGGGCCGGCGAGTTTCTCACGTTCGCCAAAATCGTGCTCCCGGTATCGCTGCCGGGCATAGCGACGATCGGCTTGTTCAGCTCGCTAGGATATTGGAATGATTGGTTCAATGCCTTGCTGTACTATAACAATCCACAGAAGACACCACCGCTGCAGTTCATGCTGATGCAAATCGAGAAGAACATGGACTTTCTGACGAAGAACGCACAAAATATTGGCTCTTATGATGTGGCCGCCAGCCTGCCGACCGAAACGGTAAGAATGGCTATGGTCGTTCTGGCGACAGCGCCGATTGTCATGGCTTATCCGTTCTTCCAAAGATACTTTGTGCAGGGATTAACGGTGGGCTCTGTGAAAGGTTAAATCCAGGTTGCAGCCAGCTACACTCGGTTTGAGGAAGCACAGTATGACAAACCGGTTGTGTAAGTGGTTCAATATAGCTTAACTACTATGTGACACAGGGGGAAGGAACATGTTCAAGAAAAGATTCTTACTAATGTCTCTTGCTTTACTACTAATGTTGTCCGTTGTCTTGACCGGATGCGGCGCCTCTAAAGGGAGCGCTGGTTCATCCAAAGAAGAAGAGGCAGTACAAAGCGATGGAACGGTTGATGTTTCCAAGCTTGATCCGGTGAAGCTGAAGCTGTACCTGATTGGCCCTATGCAGAAGGATCTGCCTAAGGTTCAGGACAAAATCAATGAGTACTTAACCGAGAAAATCAATGCGACCATCGACATTAACATGATCGATTGGGGCGATTACAGCCAGCGAATGCAGGTCATCACCAGCTCCGGCGAAAATTATGATATCGCTTTCACCAGCTCTTGGGCATTTGATTACCTGCCGAATGCCGCCAAAGGAGCGTTTATGCCTCTGAACGATTTGCTTGATCAGTATGGAGAAGGAATTAAAGAACAGCTCGATCCACGTTTCCTTGAAGGTACAAAAGTAAACGGAGTCAACTATGGCATTCCTGCAAACAAGGAATTGGCGCAGCAATTCGTATGGCGCTTCAATAAGGAATATGTGGACAAATACAATCTTGACATATCCAACGTTACGACGCTTGAGGATTTGGAGCCGCTGCTGAAAACGATCAAGGACAACGAACCAGCGGATATTACTCCTCTAGCTGTACCGAAAAACTTCAAGCCTTACATGCCATTTGACTATCAACTGGGTGACGAAATTCCGATTGGGATGTACATTGGCACCGAGGATTTCAAATTTGTGAATGTGCTGGAGTCTCCAGAATTGGAAGCCGCGCTAACCACGATGCGCCAATACTATAAAGCAGGTTACGTACGCGAAGATATCGCTACATTAGATGGCATTGATAACTTCAAGACTGGAAAATGGCTAGTAGACCGCGAGATTACCCAGCCTTACGCTGATCTTGGCTGGTCAAGAAATGCAGGCTACGATATCGTGACTCGCCCGATGCATGATCCGGTCATCTACACGAGCTCTGCTGCTGGTTCCATGATGGCGATTTCGTCGTATTCCAAAAATCCGGAGCGGGCGATGATGTTTCTTAATCTGCTCAACACAGATGCTGAATTGCGCAATATGATTCAATACGGACTCGAAGGAACGCATTATACAAAGCTGGAAGGACCATATATTGAAGATTTGCCGGCGATGCAAGAAAATTACGCCATGCCTGGATTTGCACTCGGCAATATGTTCTTGACTTACCTGCATGAAGGCGAGCCAGAGGATAAATGGGATGCTTTTGAGAAATTCAATTCGTCCGCGATCGTAGCGCCTACCTTCGGATTTAACTTTGATACGGGTCCAGTAAAAACGGAGGTTGCGGCCATTACAAACGTGGCGAAGGAATTCATTCCTCCACTCTATACCGGTTCGGTTGATCCGGAAACGTATTTGCCGAAAGCAAAACAGAAATTCAAGGATGCAGGGATCGATAAAGTCATTGCAGAAGCGCAAAAGCAGTTCGATGAATGGAAGGCGAGCAATCAGTAAATCGTTGGAGGGATACTATGAAACGAATCAATCCGAATTTTTTTACACGTACAAAATGGAAACGGAAACTGACATTAGCTTTGGGTACGGCACTGCTTGCAGCCTCGTTAACAGGCTATGCGGGAAAGGTAGAGGCGGCTCAGCCGTATTCCTCGTACTGGTATCCAAGCACATTGCTGGAATGGTCACCGTCCACGGATAAGGATGCTCCTTTTAATCGGGGAACCGTGGAGCTTCAGAGAGGCAGAATTCAAGGCGATAAAATCAATTCGAATGCGAAGAATGAAGCGAAGGTCATTTCCCTGGCATCGATGTATCCAAGTACAAGCGGCGCTCCTTCTCAGGGATCTGATAAGTTCCATACATATACTTTCAGCTACTGGCAGTATGTGGATAAGCTCGTGATGTGGGGCGGTTCAGCAGGAGAGGGGCTAATCGTTCCGCCAAGCGCGGATGTCATTGATGCAGCCCATAAAAATGGCGTTCCGGTTTTTGGAACAGTGTTCTTGCCGCAGCGGGAGCATGGCGGAAAAATCGAATGGATGCATGATTTACTGCAGCAGCGCGAGGATGGATCGTTCCCGGTGGCGGATAAGCTCATTGAGGCTGCCCAGTATTACGGATTCGACGGCTGGTTTATTAACCAGGAAACCCAGGGAGGCACGCCGCAGGATGCAGCCAAGATGGCGGAGTTTTTAACTTATTTGCAGAACGCCAAAATGTCGGGCATGGAAGTCATTTGGTATGATTCGATGGTCGATACTGGTCCGGTGGCCTGGCAAGGAGCTCTGACCGATCGGAACAAAATGTTTTTCCAAAATGGGGAGCAGCGTGTGTCCGACAGTATGTTCCTGGATTTTAGATGGCAAAGCAATGTCAATTCGTTATTAAATTCACCGGGCAAGGCCCAAGAGCTGGGGCGCAGTCCTTATGATTTGTATGCGGGTATTGATGTAGAGGCCAGAGGATATCAGGGCAACTATAATTGGCCAATCTTATTCCCAAATGGGAAGGAGGCACCGGTATCTCTCGGCATTTATCGGCCGGACTGGGCTTATAACAGCTCGGAAACCCAGGAAGAATTTATGGAGAAAGAGCAAATTTTCTGGGTGGGCCAGCACAAGAACCCGCAGAACACGCAGCTGCCTGGAGGAAGCAGCCCGCTTGCCTGGAGAGGGATCGCTAACGATATCGTCGATAAGAGCGTGCTGACAGGCTCGGAGTTTATTACTCATTTCAATACGGGCAATGGTCATATGTTCGCTATTAACGGCGAAGTTATGAGAGATAAAGACTGGAGCAATCGCAGCTTACAGGATATCCTCCCGACTTGGCGCTGGATTACCGAGACTAAAGGTGACGGGGCAGCACTTGTGCCGAGCTTTGACTTCGGCAAGTCATATTATGGCGGAAGCTCATTAAAGGTAGCCGGCTCGATGAGTCAAGGCGCAGCCACCCATGTGAAATTGTACAAGGCGCAATTGCCGGTGCAAGCGACGACGGAAATTTCGCTCATCTATCAGGATAATTCGAGTGCAGCCAAAGTAAAGATCGGTTTAGCATTCTCCGATGAACCGGATCAATATGAGCTCTTCGAGCCTAAAAAGTGGGAGAAGGCTGGGGAACAGCAGGACTGGAGAGAAGGTAGCGTCAGGCTGAATCAGTATGCCGGTCGTATCATTACTGGTATATCGTTGCAGTTTGAAGCTGGCGCGGCGATAGACAATTACAGCGCGAATGTCGGGCGGCTCGCTGTTACTCAGGTGAATGATAAGGCGAAGAAACCGGGGGATGTCACGGGACTGCAGGTCATCGAAAATGACTTCCGCGATGGCATATACGGCGATGCCCGCCTGTCCTGGAATGCTCCGAAAAAGGACAGTGATGTGCTGTACTATCAAATATATCGCGTGCATCCGGACGGTAAATATGAGCTGGCGGGCATGACAGGCAACAATGTGTACTATGTGCCTGAAATGAAGCGGTTGGATAAAGAAAAATCGACTAAAATGGTCGTCATTCCTGTAAACCGTCATTATGAAAAGGGCAAGGCGGCAGCCGTAGGCTTCGATTGGCCGGAGTATCCGCAGCCGATTGCCGCTTTTGAAGCCGACAAGACGCTGATTGCGCCTGGCGAGGCGGTGCAGTTCACCGACCTATCGTCGGAAGTGACCGAAGAATGGAGCTGGAGTTTCCCTGGCGGGACGCCTGAACAGAGTTCAGAACGCCATCCCAAAGTGACTTATCATGAAGAAGGTACGTTCGAAGTGACTTTAATCGCGAAAAATATAGTAGGAGAAAACGAGGTTAAAAAGCAGCTTATTACTGTAACTAAAGAAGCCGTAAACGGCATAGGTAATCTTGCCCTCGGGAAAACGGCTTCTGCATCCAGTTATGTGAATGAGAAGGAAGCTCCAACATTTGCTTTGGACGGAAATGTGAAGACGAAATGGTGTGCAGTCGGTGAGGGACCACATACTCTAACGGTAGACTTAGGCTCAGAGCAACAAATTAGTGAATTCGTCATTAAGCATGCCGAAGCGGGCGGTGAGCCAGCTGCGTTTAATACGCGGGCATTTACTATTCAGCTTAGCTCGGACGGAGAGAATTGGAACAATGCCGTAAGCATAAATGACAATACTAAAGGCGTCAGCAAGCATGCCATCGGGCTAACGAAGGCTAGATACGTACGTCTGCAGGTCGATAAGCCGACACAGGGTGGAGATACTGCAGCCCGTATTTATGAATTTGAAGTGTTAGGGCTGAAATAATTATAAAGCGCAATCCGGATAAACGTTTATCCGGATTGCGCTTTGTTTGCTTTAGTTTCTATGAAGCCGTTGCGTTATTTGCTAATAAGTCTTGGACGTACCAGGAGCAAATAGCTGCATACAGCGCCAAGCTCGGCGATCACGATTACGATCCCCAGCGGCACCGCGGTGTGCTCGCCACCTAAACCTACGAGCGGGGCGACGGTAGCTCCAAGGATATAGGGGATAAGTCCGAGCAGGGCGGAGGCGCTCCCGGCGGCTTTCCCTTGGCTCTGCATCGCCAGCGAGAAGCTTGATGTGGAGATGATCCCTACGCAGGATACGACAAAAAATAAAGGAATAAGGACAGTGATCAGCTTGCCTCCAAGCAGTATCGCCGTCAGCAGGCCTGTGGCGCCCGCCAACGCTAGAACCAACCCGAATTGCAGCATCTTGGCTTCTTTAATTTTTCCTGCCAAACGGCCTGTAGTTTGACTGGCGATGATAATGCCGACGCCATTTGTAGCAAAAATAAAGCTGTACATTTGCGGCGAGACCTCAAATACATTCTGCATGACGAAGGAGGAGCCGGATATGTATGCGAACATCGCGGCAGAAACGAGGCCTTGCGTCAGACAGAAGCCGATGAACAGACGATCTCCCAGCAACCTACGAAAGGTCATCCACATGGCGGCGAAGCCGCCGGATTGCCTGCGCTCCCTGGGTAGCGACTCGGGAAGCCCGAATAATACCGCGATCATCATAACAACACCGATCAAGGCTAATACTACGAATACGCCCCTCCAAGACGTAAACTGCAGCAACTGCCCTCCAAAGATCGGAGCGAGAATCGGTGCGGCACCATTGACGAGCATGAGCAGCGAAAAGAATTTCGTCAGTTCCGTGCCGGAGTAAAGATCGCGTACGACGGCGCGGGAAATCACGATTCCAGCTGACCCAGACAAGCCTTGGACAAAACGCAGGGCAATAAGTATCCAAGCCGAAGGCGCAAATACGCAAAGCAGCGAGCTTATCGCGTAAATGCAGAGGGATATAATCAGCGGTGCACGACGGCCGCGCACATCGCTCATCGGTCCAGCTGCCAATTGACCCAGCGCTAGTCCAAGCAAACAGGAGGTCAGGCTGAGCTGAATAATGGAAGCTGTCGCATTCAGCTCTTCAGCGAGCTTGGGCAGTGCCGGCAAATACATATCGAGCGAAAGCGGCCCAAAGGCAGACAGACTGCCGAGAATAAAAGCCGTCTTCAAACGTGCGGAACGGGATAAGGGACGTGAAGACGTCTGAGAATCGCTGGTAATTGAATTCATATACTGTGCTGACATCCTTTCGAGACAAGGCGATTATTGCATAGTCTGACGTATAGACGCAGATTATTTCATTATACTATATCAGTGAAAATAAGCGGTAAAAAGATACAATTCCGCCGAAAGTTCTTTTTGTTTGTTATACCGGACGTTTCACTTGTTTATAGATATAACAAAGCGCATATCAGGTTTACCGCGATAAAGGAAGAATGAATTAATCCGCTTGCATGCCAGGTTAGGGCCCAACCCGGATAAGGAGGCAGAGTATATAATGAATCCGAAATGGTGGAAGGAAAGCGTAGTATATCAAATTTACCCAATAAGTTTTAAAGACAGCAATGGGGACGGAATCGGCGATCTCAAAGGCATCATCTCCAAGCTGGACTATTTGCAGGAGCTGGGGGTCAACGTCATTTGGCTGAGCCCCATTTATAAATCCCCCGGCCATGACAACGGCTATGACATTAGCGATTATTGCGATATTATGGAGCAGTTCGGCACAATGGAGGATTTTGACCGATTGCTTCAGGACATGCATTCCCGGGGGATGAAGCTTATGATGGATCTGGTGCTGAACCATACCTCGCATAAGCACCCGTGGTTCATAGAGTCCCGCCAGTCTAAAGACAATCCGAAGAGGGATTATTACATATGGCGGAAAGGGAAAAACGGAGGCCCTCCTAACAACTGGGAATCTTACTTCAGCGGCTCGGTTTGGGAGTATGATCCGCAAACGGATGAGTATTATTTGCATTTATACTCCAAATACCAACCGGATTTGAATTGGAACAATCCCGTGGTGATCGATGAACTGCATAACATGGTGGAGTGGTGGCTCAAAAAGGGAGTGGACGGCTTTCGTTTTGACGCGATATCGCATATCGTCAAAGCCGAGGGGCTTCCAGACGCCAACAACCCCCATCAGACGAAAACGGTGCGGGCCTATGAAATGTTCTCCAATCTGGAGAATGTCCACACTTTATTGCAGAACCTGCATGACAAGGTGCTATACTATTACGACATTATGACCGTCGGAGAAACGTCGGGACTCGGTCCAGAGCAAGCGTTGGATTATGTCGGAGATGGCCGGCGCGAGTTGAATATGACGTTTCAATTCGAGCATATGTTCATAGACGCCGCTTCCACAGGGAGCGGTAAATGGAACGTCGTTCCCTGGAACCTGCTCGAGCTGAAGAAAATCATTAGCAACTGGCAAAACGTTCTCCACGATCGGGGCTGGAATGCGAATTACTGGTGCAATCATGACCAGCCACGCTCGGTTTCCCGCTTCGGGAACGATGTGCTGTACCGGGTTCCTTCGGCAAAAATGCTGGCCACCTTCATTCATACACTGGAAGGGACGCCATATGTTTATCAGGGAGAAGAGATCGGAATGACGAACATCGCTTTTGAGTCTATCGACGATTACCGCGATGTGGAGACGCTGAATTATTACGAAGAACAGCGGGATAACGGGGTGCCGGAAGAAGAGATCATGCAGGCGCTTCGCAAGAGAAGCCGGGACAACGCGCGAACCCCGATGCAGTGGGATACGACTACAAATGGTGGTTTTACAACGGGGACTCCCTGGATTAAAATCAATTCCAATTACATGGAGATCAATGTAGCAGAAGCGCTGAATGATTCCGACTCCATCTTTCATTATTACAAGAAGCTGATCCAGCTTCGCAAGCAGCACAAGGTTATCGTTTACGGCAAGTATAAGCTGCTGCTGCCGCTGCATTCCGAAATTTATTCCTACACTCGGACGCTGGATAACGATCAACTGCTGGTGATCCTTAATTTTTTTGAACGGGAGCCGCTGTTTGAACTGCCAAAGGAATTATCCCCGGAGGGAATGGAATTGCTTATCTCGAATTATCCGCCACAAAAAAATGAAGACTTATGCAAACTGAAGCTGCGTCCGTATGAAGCCAGGGTATATTTGCAGCGTTTGCCCAAATCTAAATGAATGGAGAAAATCGCTTATGCTGCAGGATTGCATCATCGTCGGAGGAGGAATCGCCGGACTTCAGGCCGCAATTCAATTGGGTCGTTATTCCGCTTATGATGTTCTAGTCGTTGACGCCGGAGAGGGCAGATCAACGCTCTGCCGCTGCTATCACAATATTCTAGGCTGGCCGGAGGGAGTATCGGGGGAAGAGCTGCGGAGCAGGGGGAGGGAACAGGCAGCGAGCACCGGTGTCCGCTTTGTTCAGGATAGGATTATAACAGCGGCTCGAACCGATGCCGGGACGATACTCCTTACAGGGGAAGCTGGAAGTACATACGAGGCCTATACGATGCTGCTTGCAACCGGAGTGAGCGATCGTATTCCTGAAATCCCCGGACTTCTCCCGCTGCTGGGAAGCAGTGTGTATATTTGCCCGGATTGCGACGGGTATGAAATCCAAGGCAAGCTTACCGTTTTGATGGGGGCAGGCGATGCCGGCGCCAGCATGGCGCTGCTTCTGGCCGAACGGACAAATAAGCTGACTTACGTGAATCATGATTGTTCCAGGGTAACTCCGGAGCTGTTGGAACGGATTCATCTAGAAGGCATTACTTATATTGAAAGAGCGATTGCGAAAATACGGCCTGCCGCGGAAGGACAAATTGAGCAAGTCGTGCTTAGCGACGGTACTGTTCTGCTCGCTGAGCGGGGCTTTATTGCCTTTGGCGGAAACAAGGTTCATTCCGAGCTTGCCGGGCAGATTGGGGCTGCTCTCAGTGATAACGGCCATGTGGAAAGTGATCCGCGAAGCAAGCGAACGAGCGTGGATAACGTATGGGCCGCCGGCGATTTAGCCCTGCATGCGGAGCAGGCCACCGTAGCGATGGGCGAAGGTTCCATCGCGGCGATTTGGATTAACAAGGCCTTGCGGACACAGAAAGGAAAATCCTATTAACTCAAATCTATATTATGATGGTATAATAAGGGCATTGTAACAGTTTATGCTTTTTATAGCTGGTAAGGGGGGAGAGAATGATCCTTGAAGTAGCCGAGCTGCATGTGAAGCCGGGAACGATCAATGACTTTGAGAGCAGTTTTCGGCAAGCGTCCAAGATTATATCGGGCATGCCAGGGTATATCGACCATGAACTGCATAAATGTGTGGAAGAGGAGAATAAGTATATTCTTCTCGTCAAATGGCGGTCGATTACCGATCATGAGGTTGGATTCAGGAAGTCGGAACAGTATCAAGAGTGGAAAGCGCTGCTTCATCATTTCTACGACCCGTTTCCCGTTGTCCAGCACTATGTCCAGATCAAGCAGCTCATCGATTAATCCAAGGAGGCCAGTCCATGGGAGAAATTATTTTTAGTCAATTGGAATTCATTCGCAGTCAGACATTGAAAATGGTTCAGGATTTGCCGGAGGAACAGGCGGATATTATACCTGCAAGGTTCCGCAACAATATTCGCTGGAATCTAGGGCATATTGCTTTTGTGCAGGACGCATTTGCATTTCAGCTCAGCGGTCGTCCTTCGCTGATTCCTAGCGAATATAAGAGTTTTTTTGCTAATGGGACCTCCCCGGAAAAATGGACGGAAGATGTGCCAAAGCTCGCTGATATTGTTGAGCTTCTAGGGCAGCAGCCTAAGCAGATTGCTTCGATTTTATCAGGCAAGCTGGAGGAGCGCGTTAGTAAGCCGTATACGACATCGTCCGGCTTTACGCTGGACACGGTCGAAGGATTTTTGAATTTCAACCTTTATCATGAGGGAATGCACTTCAGCGTTATTAAAATGTACAAGAAATTAATCCAAAGCTAGCCTCGCAGGCTAGCTATTTTTATATTTTTTTGTTATCTTTGGTGGGATTGAAAGCTGAAACGGATAGGGGCCACCATTAATGTTGACATCATATGCAATCGAGCATGCGACAATCGATGATTTACAAGAGATCGTAGACATCTATAACGAGACAATCGACAGCAGAGAAGTTACGGCTGATCTGGAGCCGGTGACGGTGGAAAGCCGCTTGAAATGGTTTGCGGAGCATACGCCGGACCGTAGACCGCTATGGGTAGTTAGGGCCGGAGAAAACAACAGGTCAGGTTTGACTATTGAGCATGGAAATCCTGTGATCGCTTGGCTTAGCTTTCAGTCCTTTTATGGGCGTCCTGCTTATGACAGCACGGCGGAAATAAGCATCTACATAACCTCTGGGTTCCGCGGGCAGGGCATCGGCAGCCTGTTGATCGAGAAGGCCATTGCATCATGCCCGGAAATTGCAGTGAAGACGATACTCGGTTTCGTGTTTGGCCATAACGCCGGAAGCTTGGCGCTGCTGCACAAGCACGGGTTTGAGCAGTGGGGGCTGTTGCCGCGGGTCGCTAATTTGGACGGAAACGAGAGAGACCTTGTCATTTTGGGAAGGAGGGTAGAGAGCCAGTAAGCGGCTGATTCAATGAACAATAAAGTGAGTTTGCGTCTGTATTTACCGAGTGACAAAGTGCCATTAGAGCGCTTCGAGCTTCCCGAAGAGCAGGTCCTTTTCAGCGCTTTGCCGAAGGACGTGCTGGATGAAGCGAATCGGGATGAGTACCAGTACCCAGTGGTCATTACATACGAGGAGATTCCTGCCGGCTTTTTTATTCTGCATGAAGGACCGGACATCGAGGAATTTACCGTGAATCCCGATGCGATGCTATTGCGTTCCTTCTCTATCGACTACCGCTATCAAGGGCAAGGGCTTGCCAAAACAGCGATGCTCCAGCTTCCCGAATTTATGAAATCCCGCTTCCCCGGGCATAATGAAGTCGCATTGGCCGTAAATAAGCGCAATAAAGTGGCCCAGGCCGTATATATGGCTGCGGGCTTCCAAGATAAAGGCAAATTGATCGAAGGCCCGATCGGGCCGCAGCATATTTACCATCTGGCGCTAAATTAGAGCAATGAGTATAGTAAAAGAGCTGTTCCCGAGCGCAGATTGCAATGTTAGGGAACAGCTCTTGTTATGTTGTTTTGCTTATAACAACGCTCCAAAAAACGCGTTGACGAAACCGTAGATAAAACCTACGACAAAGCTGATGACCAAAAATACGATCGCATAGGATGGAACTTGCCGTACCCGGTATGCTCGGACAAACATATAAACAGGGACGATCAAAAACCACCAGACCGAAGTCGTACGATGGCCTGAACGCTGCAGTTCATTTTTATCCAGTGAGCAAAACAGAGCATATAGTCCGACCATGATGATTGTTATCATGAAACTGAATCCCGAGCCAACGTCCCGGGCGAGAAGATATATAAGATTGCCGATGCCAGCAACCCCAACGATAAGCCACATATATGTATTGTTGATTTTTTGCAGCGGATATTGTCCGGGTGGGACCTGAGATCCGATATGCTGTCCCGGATAGACCTGCGCACCGGGGATATAGCCTCCTGGAGGGTATCCTGCTGGTCCAGGAACCGATCCGGGCTGCGATCCGGGATAGGCTTGGCCTGCGGGTGCTTGATTCGTATATGTTCCATTATACGG
The DNA here is from genome assembly GCF_054767475.1 of Paenibacillus sp. YSY-4.3. Lineage (NCBI taxonomy): Bacteria > Bacillati > Bacillota > Bacilli > Caryophanales > Paenibacillaceae > Paenibacillus > Paenibacillus sp. YSY-4.3. The sequence goes on from NZ_BAABMC010000001.1 coordinate 1,250,311, forward strand.
AGGACGGGCTTGCTCTGTTGGAGAGCCGCTGCCGGGCGCAAACATGATATGATTAATCAGTTCTGTCGAAGATAGCGGCGTCCATTCGGCCATTCCATCGGTCCAAACCATCGTGCCGGGATGGAGCTCGCGGTAAATGTAATAATCTCTTTGCATCTGTCCGATGGTGACCGGGCCTTTGATGATGTCGTTATACACATAATACCAAGGAACCGGACTTGTGTTATAATTGCTTCCCATGAATATCATCCTGCCTTTTAAAAAAGATTTGCAAAATATAGCATAATATCCTCAATAGTACCATGGAATTACATAGAAGTAACGAGGGAACTGAAGTTTTTAAGCGAAAAAAGTCATTATTTGCTATTATTAATCCATATTAAGAGAAGAGAGAAACCAATCGAACCCGTAGGAGTGGTAGAAGAATGAGTATAATGGAGACGATCCGCCAGCCGAAGCAGCGCAAGCTGCTGATGAGCGCGGGGCTGAGCTGGATGTTTGACGCGATGGATGTCGGCATGCTTTCGTTCATTATCGCCGACTTAAGCCTGAAATGGCAGCTGTCCCCTCAGCAAACCGGCCTGTTTACGAGTATCAACTCGATCGGCATGGTCTTCGGGGCGGCCATCGCTGGTTATATGGCGGATAAATACGGCCGAAAATCCGTGCTGCTGTGGACGCTGTTGATATTCTCGCTCGCGACAGGCTTGTCGGCAGCGGCCACCGGATTTGCGGTCCTATGCATCCTTCGGTTCATTGCCGGCTTTGGCTTGGGAGGGGAGCTGCCCGTTGCCTCTACGCTGGTGTCGGAATCGGTTCAGTCTAAGGATCGGGGAAGAGCGGTCGTGCTGCTGGAGAGCTTTTGGGCGGCCGGCTGGATTGCTTCGGCTTTGATTGCCTATTTCGTGATACCGAAGTACGGCTGGCAAGCGGCCTTTATTATCGGCGGGCTGCCAGCGCTGTATGCCCTATACTTGCGCAGGGCGATCGAGGATCCGCCGAGATTCACAAAGCAAACGGTAGAGAAGGGAAAACAAGCGACGTCGTTTCGCCAGAGATTCAAATCTGTGTGGGCCAAGCCCCATCGTCGTGCGACGATCATGCTGTGGGTACTCTGGTTCACAGTCGTATTTTCTTATTATGGCATGTTCCTGTGGCTGCCGTCGGTGATGATGCTGAAGGGATTCAGCCTGGTCAAGAGTTTCGAGTACGTTCTGATCATGACGTTGGCACAGCTTCCTGGTTACTTTACGGCAGCCTATTTTATTGAGAAGTTTGGCCGCAAATTTGTCCTTGTTCTATATCTGGCGCTTACCGCCGTCAGTGCGGCATGGTTTGGCCTCGCGACTACGGAAGGCGCATTGATCGCTGCCGGCATTTGCCTGTCGTTTTTCAATCTTGGCGCTTGGGGCGGGATGTACGCTTATACGCCTGAGCTGTATCCCACCGGAGTACGGTCAACGGGCGTTGGGTTGGCTGCCTCATTCGGCCGTGTCGGCGGAGTTATTGCGCCGTATATGGTAGGGATGCTCGTTGCCAGACATTATCAAATCGGATACATCTTCGGTATCTTTTTCGTGACCATTCTTATCGGTGCGGCGGCCGTATTATGGCTGGGTACAGAGACGAAAGGCAAAGAGCTGGTGGATTAGCCGAGACAGTTCAGCCCCAGGCTGCCGAAACCGGTAGCATGGGGCTGCTGTATTTATAAGCTTAGTTGATGGTGATGCAGTTCTTCTCCAGGTTTAAGCGCATGTCCGGTAATGCCCAGCTTGCTAAGCTCGCTGACGAACAGGTCGCCATCCTGCCGGATCAGACCGAAGGTATTATAATGAATAGGTACGACATGGCGGGCGCTAACCCATTCCGCTGCAGTCAAAGCATCCTCTGGGCCCATCGTAAAGAAATCGCCGATCGGGATAAAGGCCAAATCGACCCGGTGACGCGTGCCAATCAGCTGCAAATCGGTGAACAAAGCCGTGTCTCCAGCGTGATAGACGGTAAACCCATTCAGCTCGAGCAATATCCCCGCAGGATTCCCGAGGTAGATATTTGTGCCATCTACTTCAACAGATGAGCTGTGCAGGGCCGGAGTGAACTTCAATTTACCGAACGGAAAAGTGAAGGAGCCCCCGAGATTCATACCGGTTGTCTCGAGCCCTTTGGCTGCAAAATAGTTCGCTAATTCAACGACGGCAATGACCGGGCATTGATTGTTGCGGGCAATGGCCTCGGCGTCGCCGATATGGTCGGAATGGCCATGCGTCAGCAGCACGTAATCGGCCTCGATGTCTTCAGCCGAGACCGTAGCGACCGGATTGCCCGTTAGGAACGGGTCGATGATAAGCTTGTATTCGCCGGTGTCGATGTGAACGGAAGAATGTCCTAAATAGGTCAGCTTCATTTTTATCACCTCAATGAACGTAGTTGAATCCCTACTAAATTATAACTGACTTGGGCGCTTGAGTCACATTTCAACTAATTTATGTAAGAAGAAGAACGGAAGTATTGTATTCGGGACTCGAACATGCTACGTTGTGAAGCGAGAGGGGGAGCAGGATGAGCACTGCGTTTGAGCAATTGAAACAAGAGAGAATCATCGCCATTCTTCGCCATGTGCCTGATGATCGGGCAGACGGATTGATCGCGGCTTTGGCCCGTGCAGGGGTAGTGTTTGTGGAAGCGACATTAAACAGCGACGGCGCGTTGGGCATGATCTCGCGCTGGCGCGAGCAATTTGGCGATCGGATGCGTATCGGGGCAGGTACGGTCCTAGATTTGAACATGGCCAAAGAGGCCGTATCCGCAGGGGCAGAGTATTTAATCTCCCCAAATTTGGATGAAGCTGTCGTGAACTATGCCCGCGAACAATCGATTGATGTTTATCCGGGCGCGATAACGCCAAGCGAGATCGTCAGAGCTTGGAATGTGGGGGCAACCGCGGTAAAAATATTTCCCATGGCATCGATGGGGCTCGCCTATTTGCGCGAGATCCGGGCTCCGCTTAGTCATATACCGATGATCGCCACGGGAGGTGTCCGGCTTGATAATATTCATGAGTTTTTTCAAGCGGGAGCAACTGCGGTCGGACTCGGGGGGAGCATCGTCAATATGGCTCTCGTAAAAGAAGGGCGCTTTGATGAAATCGAGCGGAATGCGGCAGCGCTCGTGCAAGCAGCCCGGCAAGCTGACGATATATAAGATTAGGCGGCTTCAACAATAGAGTACACAACCAGCAAGCTCCCTTGACCAACGGTTGAGGGAGCTTGTTGGTGTTTATGATCCGTTTATCCGTTTACGGATTAGGCCAGCTTGCGATCACTGTCTGGGTTCGCGGATTATCGTATGCGCTTGCCCAGTAGTAGTCTCCCGATAGCACGCGCTGCGGCCAGAAGCCGACTTCTCCAGCGGCGTCAGGCAATGCTTCCGAATGGGCAAACAGGATACCGCTTGCATCGGGGGCTAGTTCGATGTACTTGCCTCCATTAAAGGTGAAGCGACCGTATACCCTGGCGATGATTTGTTCACCTGTTTCGTAATCGCCCACTTTTAGCGTCACCTTCGAGCGAGTACCTTCGCGGACGATATTCATTCCGCTGATGATCATCGGGCGAAGGGTTGTGCCGAAGGTCGTGGCCGAAGTTATTTCTGATGCGGGGCCGATATTGCCGCTAATGTCTTTGGCCGCAACCTTGTAATAATATGTGGTATCAGGCAGTAGGCCGCGGTCCTTATAGGTCAGGTTGCGGGACTGGCCGGCGATGTTTGTAGAGCCAGGTTCGAAGTCGGGCTCGGTGCTGCGGTAAATGACGTATTCCTCGATGTCCGAATTGTCGAAAGCCCTGCCGTAACGGAGGGTTATGCTCTGATAGTCGAAGGCTTCGGCGGATGGCTGCACGCTCACGGCAGTCGGCGGACTCACATCTTCAGGCGTTACCGTCCACTTCACTCCACCTGGCCCCCAGGCCGAAGGCAGCCAGCGAATCGAATCATAATGATGCATGGCGATGCCCCCGAAGGCGGGATTCCCGCTGAACCAGGCATAGACCTTATCCAGCTCACTTTCCATATAAGTTCGGCCTTCCTCGCGGAAAGTAATGGTTTCCGGGTCTCCGCTGTTGGCAATATCCAGCGTTTCGACGCCAATAATGACCGAGTCCGGCTTTCCGATCAAATTGGCATAGTCGATTTCCCCTTGCGCATGCGCAATGATTCCGGCGCTGCCGTCGGCTGTATCGCGGTAGTCCATAATCGTAATATAATCGCTCATATCCTGAATATGCTCGGACAGCCATTTGGTATGCCCGTTCCACGTAATATCTTTGGCTGGTTCGTTGCTGTCGAACCATCTGGGGATGGCCGGACCAAAAGGCAATGCGATGCCTGCGGTATCTCTACGGGCTATCAACTGCTCCATGATATTGAGATACTGTAGCTGTACCGAAGGCTTTTGCAGTTTGAATTCCGGAAGGATATACGGTTCGATATCCACGTTTACGCCGTCAAACTGCTCGTTAGCAGATGAAGATAAATTATAGTTGATGACTTTCTCCATTTCACGTATCGACAGCTCATGATACGGGGTTAACGCTCCAAAATAGGGCGGAACCGTTCCTCCGGCGATACAGGCATGGACTTTAAAGCCGTTATCGTGAGCCCAGGCTAAGAAATCGCGTACTTTGTGGGTCTCATCCTCCAGGATGTCGACGCCTTCATAAGGGAATACACCAAGATAGAAGGTTGTTACCGGGTCGGAGCCGAAGGTGGCAGTATCGTCTGAGAAAGCCTTAAGGGCAGTGCGCGAGCCTGGGTTGAGGAATAAATTATAGGCGGCTTTTTCCCAAATCCATATGGCTCGATCCTGCCGATCCAAAACGATCTCTTCTGGAACTACTTCGCCATTCTTCACGTATACGGTCAAGCTGCGGCCGATATTGCCGAATTGGTCGATTGCCCGAGCCTCGATGCTTGAGGTGCGGTTAGGAGCTGAATCGGCATCCCATATATATTCGTAGTTCTGGCCGGAGCCGCTGGCGGCATTCCATGGTCCGCTGTTAATTCTGACTTCAACGGTTTGAACCGGATTTAAGGCATAGACGGATATTGCAACGGAGATTTGTCCTTCGACGAGGGAGCCGTCCAGCGGCTGATCAATGTGCACAAGGGGAGGGGAGGAGTCTGGATTATCGACCTCGATCCGTTTGACCGGGGTTGTTACTCCGTATCTGGTCTCACTGCTAAGTCCTCGCGCAACGAGGCTGATCTCTCCATGGTACCGGCTGGTGTCCAACTCGGCGTACCATGTGCCCGTCTCTGTTCCGCTCAAGTTGTTCATGTGTGTATCGAGCTGCTCGCGCCCATTCACAATCAGCTTGATTTCGTAGATGTCCGTAAAATGCCCGGCAATAATAACTTGGCCTGCTGCTACCTGCGCCCCATCGCTGTGGGAGTCGATCGTGATTTGCGAATCGGCCCAGGCCGCGGGGGGCTGAGAAACGGGGAACAACGGCATAATACCGACGATGAGCATCATGACCAGCCATTTGGATAGCGAAGGGAGAACGCGTGATTTCCTGTCTGTAACCTGACATGACATCGTGAATCCCTCTCTTTCCGCGGGATCAACACCGCTGCTATAGTTGTAAACGTTTACAGCATCCATTGTAGCGGCTAAAAATTTAGAAGGGCAACGGCCTTAAATCGACCATATTACAGTACAGAATATCAAAAAAGCTCTTTCCATTTTTGAATGACTATCGATCATTCTGAAAATGGAGAGAGCTTCAGGGTAAGACGGGTTTTAGAAATAATAGGGACTAAGGCTTGCTTCGCCCGGCCAATTCCATCATTCCCACGAGGTCATGAACGGCGATGCCCGCATATGAACTGTAGGTTCTGCCAAGCTGATCCAAATAAAGCAGCTGCGTGTTCATATAGTCGTATCCATCCTCATAGAAGGATACATGATTCCCTTCAGCGGAATATTTAGTCTCTACGCCAGTATAAATACGCTTGTTCAACTTTGCCGCCTCTTGAAGCTCCTCTTTAGCTAGGTTGATGACGGCTGTGGCGCTATCGCGGTAAGACATCAGGGTCACGGAGTCGTATTGGGAGATCATCCAGGAGCTTAGTGACATTTCCGAGTCGCTTGCTGCATATTTATCTAACCAGAAAGGCAGGTCAGCAGCGATTGGCAGCTTCATCTTCTTAGCCTCTTGAACGATATACTGTACATTGGACTGCCATTGCCCAATGACGGTATTCATGTCGTTCTTCCACTCAGGTAAAAGATAAGGTTCAATATCTACATGTACGCCTGTGAATTGTTCCTCTTCAGCGGCCATCGCTTGGTAACTGCGTATCCAGTTCATAAAGCTTGTCAACTGAGAGCGGTTTGATTCTAGCGCCCAGTTTGGGGCTCCGTTCAAAGCGTGAACCTGGATACCGAGCGCATTCGCTTTGTAGATGAAGTTCTTGTAATAAGGGATGTCTACGCGCGTGCTGATTTGTAAATAAATCATGTGGATGCCTTCCGAAGCGGAGAATGCCAGTAGCTCTTCGGTCTGCGTTTCGATCAGTTTAGTATTCCACAGCCATGTTGCTTTGGGAAGCTTGCCGGTTGCAGCGGCTTTGGTTGATGTGGGGGTACTTATAGTGCCGAATATGATCAAGCTTGCGATTAACAGGAAGAAGAGACGCCGGAGAAAAGGATTTAAATGTAAAGTCATGTTGTCCAGCTCCTTTAATAATAAAATATTCACAAAAATAGGACTATGGTGGCGGGAAGATGAAAGGATTTCATGATATGCTGTTACTTCCAGGCCCTACCTCCTATTTTTTCTTTACCGTATGAAAAATACATGAAAGAATTGGTTATAATTGCACTATATCATATAAATTGATATTTTTGTCGTATTTTGTCGTAGGTCTTTAGCATTATTTTTCAAAATAATTGTTTAATCGACATAAATTTTGGGTATATATTCAGATTTGCGTGAGGTTATTTGTCGAAAAAAATAGGATGGCATGCATATATCCTGTGCACGGTAAAGAGGCTGAACGCCTAAAATGAGCATGTTCCCGCAGACCTTTGCAAGCATGTTGTAAGCGATTACAAATTGTAAATAATCCTTAGGACTCGATTCGGTCAGTCAACTCCACGTTTCAAATTCGATATATTGGCTAAAATACTATTAAAATTTTAATTAATTAGGTATAAAAGACCTTGGAAAAAGGAGCGATCCTGGCATGAAGATTATTATCACGCAGAGCGAGGCGATGGAAAAAGGGATCTGGCCGAAAGTGATGAGCGCATTTGGTTTGAGCGAGAATGATGAGGTGTGGGATAAGGAACAGTTCATTTTAACGGAGGAGCAGGCCCGAGAATTCGGGTTGATTCATTGATCCTAAAAATCGTTATCCATTAAAAAACGCCGACCCGTATGGGATCAGCGTTATTTGCATAAATTAATCAAAACTATTCGTTGATTAATTATTATTTATATGTTAAAATGACGGGTAGTCAAATAGCAGTAATCATTTTAGGATCGCTTTTATAGTAGCATAAAAGCTGGCAATTGTCAAACGAAATATAGATCAAGATAAGTTGTATTTCAATTCATAGGTGGGGGTCTGAATCGTGACAGAGGATTTGAAGCTTCATACTGAATCAGAATATACGGATGACCTGACGTTGCCGCCAGGTATAAAGATTGATGATCCTGTCCGCATGTATTTGAAGGAGATCGGCAGAGTGCCACTCTTATCGGCAGAGGAAGAAATCGAACTGGCGAAGCGAATAGAGCAAGGTGACGAAGAAGCCAAACGCAGACTGGCGGAAGCCAATCTGCGTCTCGTCGTTAGTATTGCCCGCCGATATGTCGGTAGGGGAATGGTGTTCCTCGATCTGATTCAGGAAGGGAATATGGGGCTTATTAAAGCCGTCGAGAAATTCGATTTCAAGAAGGGTTTCAAATTCAGTACCTATGCTACATGGTGGATTCGCCAGGCCATTACGAGAGCTATCGCCGATCAGGCCAGAACGATTCGAATACCGGTTCATATGGTAGAGACCATCAATAAGCTGATTCGCGTGTCCCGGCAGCTTCTTCAAGAGATCGGCCGTGAGCCGACTCCGGAGGAAATCGCTAAGGAGATGGATCTTACGCCGGAGAAGGTTCGGGAAATCATGAAGATTGCCCAGGAGCCGGTTTCATTAGAGACCCCAATTGGGGAAGAAAATGATTCCAATTTGGGTGATTTTATTGAGGACCAGGATGCGCTTGCACCAGCGGATGCTGCAGCGTACGAATTGCTGAAGGAGCAGTTGGAGGAAGTGCTGGATACGCTGACTGAACGTGAGGAGAATGTGCTTCGTCTGCGTTTCGGGATGGATGATGGACGGACGCGTACGCTTGAAGAGGTTGGCAAGGAGTTTGGTGTGACCCGGGAGCGGATCAGACAAATCGAGGCCAAAGCGCTTCGCAAGCTGAGACATCCAAGCCGCAGCAAACGCTTGAAAGATTTTATGGAATAATAGCTTATAGCCGGATAAAGGGAGCTTTCGCTTAAGTTTAACTCGAGCGAAAGCTCCCTTTTATTTTAACGGTGGCGTGTTTTGGGACAGCGTTCGGCGGAAATAGGTTTGATTACACGCAGCAGCTTGGGCGGCAAAGGCTGCGTACAGGCATAGTTTCGCGGCCGACTCCGGTCTGGACGGTTCAGGGTATGATGCTTCCGCTGAGAACGGAAGGGGGCTACCTTCGTACGGAATACCTGCATGAACCATTCAATCGGATATGAGATCGACAGGAGGCCATCGGCAGAGCCGGCATAATTGACCGCGGCCGCCAAATTTCCGCGGCCGGTAAGCCATACCGAGCCGGAGTCTCCGCCTAAAGAGACGGGTCGTTTGCCGCGAATGACGCTCTGGTTCTTGAAGGTTATCGTCCCTAGGTTGCCATATGAACCGTAGCTGACAAGTATATCAGTATGGATCGATTCTACGCGGCCAGTGCTTATTCCCGTCGTGCGGCCAACCTTCTTGAATCGGTCTCCCGCACGATAAGAGCGCAGATGGCCGGGGACGGTTCCGAACACAGCGTAACGGGGGCTGAGCAATGAAGGGCGAAAAGGTTTGGCCATCGCTGCATCCAAGTAATTGTTCTTTTTCTTACTAAGTCTTACGAAACGATGCAGTTCTCCGATGCGATCCGCCCTTACCGTTCCTCCGTCGGCACCTCCCGGCTGGAGCGTCTTGGAGCAGCGCCTGGTGTTCTCGTTCACGAGCACATGATTATTGCTGAGGACGTAGCGGTTTTTGCCGCCCCGTACTCCGGTTATAATTAATCCAGCTGTACCGGAAACCACAGGGGTTCCGATGCTGTAACCCGCGACTACCGGGCGGATTCTTCTTCTGAACCGGAAGCTTTCCGATCCGCCGTGTTTATGAAAGCCTGTCGAACGTACGATGCGGACAGGCACGCCTAATTTGTTCTGCAACTGGGCAGGATTTAAAGGTTTTCGTTTGGACGAAGCTTTTTGGCTAGATTTTGCGGTTGCCGCCAGAGCGCTGGCATATAGAATAATTGCTGCGCCTTTTCCCGGGCGGCGCGGGTTGCATAAGCCTACGCCTATGCCGTGAACACCACGCCGTTTCAGCATTTTCGTGGTCAACCGCTGCTTGATTTGATACACTTTGTGGAAACTTGCCAATGAAATCACCTTTTCTGTCTGGTTTCATTCATCTTATGCCGGGAAGAAGGGTTTGGTTTGCTTGGCTTGGTTTGGTTTGGGCGGTGGATACTGATCCAGCTTTGACCGGGGACGATTGACGTCTGGCAGTAAATTGATATACAATGAGTCCAACCAAAAAGCGAAGGCGATGGAGTTCGCCATAACTGCCAATGAGGCTAATGACTCCTATCAGTGCGTATTTTGCCTGCGCGCTGGTAGGAGTTTTTGTTCATTACCAGTTCAACCTGCCAGGAGGATTTGAGTTCATGCCGGATCAACAATCATCGCCTCGCCATAATGATCGAACAATGGGTAACTATCTAGTCGGGGAAATTAAAAAAATTGCTGCTTTTCCCGGTTCATTCGTGAAATGGATTCTGCTTGGGAGTGCTGTCGGACTGCTTGCCGGTACGGCTTCCGCCTTTTTTCTGAACAGTCTCGATGCTGTTACGGATTGGCGGTATATGCATCCTTGGCTATTATGGTTGCTGCCGCTTGGGGGTGCGCTAGTAAGCTATGCGTATATGAAATGGGGGAAAAGCAGCGCTAAGGGCAATAATCTCATTCTGGAGCAAATCCAAAACGGGAATGAACGCATCCCCCTTCGAATGGCGCCGCTCATCCTGTTCGGAACCTTGGTAACCCATTTGCTTGGCGGTTCAGCCGGCCGGGAAGGAACTGCCGTGCAAATGGGGGGAAGCCTGGCCGATTCGTTAAGCCGGCTCGTCAAGCTGGATCCGCTGGATCGCCGCATCCTGCTGATGTGTGGAGTCAGCGGGGGATTTGGCTCCGTATTCGGTACGCCGCTGGCGGGGACTATGTTCGGACTAGAGGTGGCTGTACTTGGTTTGATCAGTTATCGGGCGCTCGTACCCTGTTTTGCCGCGAGTTTTGTCGGGCATTTGACCACTGTTTATCTGTGGGGTGTTCAGCACCATACGTATCAAATCGGGGAAATTCCGGCTTTATCCGGTATGGTGCTGCTGAAGGTCGTTGCCGCATCCATCCTGTTTGGGTTGACAAGCCTAGTATTCAGTAAATTGACCCACTATTTAAAAGGAGCCTTCAGCCGGGTAGTCCCTAATCCTGTACTGAAGACTGCGCTCGGAGGCGGTCTCATCATCGTTATGGTCTATACGGCGGGAACCCGGGATTATTTGGGGCTTGGCCTGCCGTTAATCGCCGATTCCTTTGGCGAGGGAGTTTCGCCGTTTGCTTTTCTAGGCAAGCTGTTGTTCACCTCGGTGACGCTGGGCTCGGGATTTCAGGGAGGAGAGGTGACGCCGCTTTTCGCGATCGGGGCCAGCCTGGGGCATAGCTTGTCTGGGTGGCTTCATCTCCATGGTCCGTTTCTCGCGGCTCTTGGTTTCATCGCGGTGTTCTGCGGAGCTGCCAATACGCCGGTGGCCTGCTTCATCATGGGTATCGAGTTGTTCGGTTCCGAAGGGGCGCTGTACATGTTTATTGCCTGCTTGGTCAGTTATGTATTCTCCGGCCATAGCGGCATTTACAGCTCCCAGCAAATCGGCGCCTCCAAGAGTACGCTGCTGAGCATTCCGCCTGATACAAGCTTAGGAAATAGAAGAACGAAGCGGTAAGGAGATTAAGGGCGAGGCATATTTCATTAGGCGTTTCATCCTGTTTTGAGATAGAATAGAGCTAGTGATTTTGTGATTATGATCATATTTCTCGTAAGATGAATGGGGGATTTGGAACGGTGAGACAAGCGTTTGCCACGATGCTGGCGTCTACTCTTCTATTACTTTCTTTAACTGCCTGCACCGGCGGGAGTAAGGGTCAGGCCAGCGGAAATGACGCGAATCATATGCAGCATGACGAGGTACATATTACGGCTAGCGGAGACGTGCAGGAACTGACGGCAAGCCGGGATATGCTGCCTTCTTTTTTGGAGGGCCAGCATGAATATGTAACTCTTGTATACAAAGCTGTCAGCGAGTATCCCGAACTGCTGGACGGAATGCCTTGCTACTGCGGCTGCGGGGACTCGGCGGGTCATCGCAGTAATCGGGACTGCTTCATCCATGAGTTGAAGGAGGACGGCTCGATCGTCTGGGATGATCATGGTACAAAATGCAACGTATGTCTGGAGATTGCCTTAGAATCAATCCAAATGCAGCAGGACGGCAAAACAGCCGCGGACATTCGTTCACTCATCGACGAGAAGTATCGGGAGGGTTACGCTAAGCCAACGGATACGCCGTTTCCGTTATAAACGCAAATATAATAAGACAAGTAGGAATAAGACGAGATGAAAAAGTTCAAAAAGTTCTATATTGAAACGACAAGCATCTGCAATTTGGCCTGCAGCTTCTGCCCGCCTACGGAGCGTAAATCCCAGTTCATCAAAGTCGAGGATTTCGCGAAAGTGCTGGACGAGGTAAGACCGCACACGGACTATATTTATTTGCATGTGAAGGGAGAGCCCCTGCTGCATCCGAAGATCGACCAATTGCTTGATTTGAGCCATGAGAAGGGCCTCAAGGTAAATATTACGACAAACGGAACCTTGATTCGCAAAGCCTGGTCCAAAATCATCAACAAGCCTGCTCTCAGGCAAATGAACTTCTCGCTGCACAGCTTTGATGGTCATGAGGGTTCGACCGATCGCGAGGGATATATCGAGAATATATTGTCCTTTGTACGGGAGGCGGTCAATACCTCCGATATGATCGTCTCGTTCCGGCTGTGGAATTTGGATAAGAGTAACGAGACCAATTTGCAGCGAAGCCGCAATCGGGCTACGCTGCAAATGATCGAGAAAGAGTTTGGGCTCGATTATCAAATCGAGGAGAGAGTCGTACCGGGAGGCGGAATTAAGCTAGCCGACCGGGTGTACTTGAACCAGGACCACGAATTTGACTGGCCGGACTTGCGGGCGGAGGAGGACGACGGCCACGGCTTCTGCCATGCGCTGCGGAATCAAGCGGGCATTCTCGTGGACGGCACGGTCATCCCATGCTGCTTGGACGGGGAAGGCGTGATTAATTTAGGCAATGTCTATAAGACGCCATTCTCGGACATTATCGAAGGAGAACGGGCAACCCGGCTCTATGAAGGATTCTCGCGCAGAACCGCCGTAGAGGAGCTGTGCCGCAAATGCGGCTACCGGAAGCGGTTTGGCGGCAAATAATTCGAAAAACAAAGAGCCGATCCATGTTAGGCAAAAGTGCTTAACGCGGATCGGCTCTTTATTTGTTTCTAACGGAGCAGGCTTGGGTCTATCTCTGGCACGAGCCCTTCTTTAGCCGCACGGCTAAGCAGCGCAGTAACAGCGGCATATCCGTCCTCGCCTAGCGATTCCGTATAACGATTTACATACAGGTTGATATGCGCGTCGGTAACTTCCGGCGACATTTCTTGTGCATGGCTCATGACATATTCCCTGGAGGCCGCAGGATGAGCCCACGCATATTGCACCGATTGACGTGTCCAGTTCGCAACGGCCGCAAGATCAAGAGAACGGCGGGCGATAATGGCCCCTAATGGAATCGGCAGGCCGGTATCCTCCTCCCACCAGCTGCCGAGATCCCGCATTAGGGTTAAGCCATAAGCAGGGTAAGTAAAGCGGGCTTCATGGATGACGAGCCCGGCATCGACCTGGCCGTCCCGCACAGCAGGCATGATCTGGTCGAAGGGCATGACGACGATTTCGCCTACGCCGCCGGGCACTGCTTGGGCTGCCCATAAGCGGAAGAGCAGGTAGGCTGTGGAACGCTCGCTCGGAACGGCGATGCGCCGTCCAGACAGCATGGAAGGATCAGCTGCTGCTGTATCTGCCTCCGATGTGGCGGAATTGTCTCCGGCCGTCAACACCAGCGGGCCGCAGCCACGGCCGAGCGCGCCTCCGCAGGGAATAAGCGCATATTCATCAAGCACCCAAGGGAGGGCGGCATAAGAAATTTTCAATACGTCAGGGCCTTTGCCGCTAGCGGCAAGACCGTTGGTTATGTCGATATCCGCATAGGTAATGTCCAGCTCCGGCGCTCCGGGAATGAGGTTATGCGCCCAGGCATGAAACACGAAAGTATCGTTCGGGCAGGGGGAGAAAGCTATTTTCATAATTCCAGTACCTCCGGTAATAAGGAACAGGCTCGTTCCAAGGCTGATAAAGCATCGCTAATTTTCCACAGCTCGCGCTGGCGCGGGCCGACCGGGTTGGAGATGGCCCTAATTTCCAGCACGGGCAGATTTAGCTGGTATGCCGCTAGGGCTACGCCGTATCCTTCCATTCCTTCCGCGGCGGCTCCAGGAATCCGATGGCTAAGCTCCAACGCCGTGGCTGCCGATCCCGTAACCGTGGATAATGTCAGAACTGGTGCTGCACATGCGGGAATTCCGGCTTTCAGAACGGTCTGAGCCCATTGACTCGACAAGCGTTCATCGGCTTTGAGCCGCGAGGAGCCGAAGCCGAGCTCGTCCAGGCTCAGGAAGCCCTCCGGCGATTCGGCCCCCAAATCTGCGGCGATGATGTCGGTTGCAATGACGATGGAAGCGATGTCCGCTATGCCGATAAATCCGCCGCCGATACCAGCGCTGATCACCAGATCAAATGCTTCTGCCCCGCCCGCTGCTGCAAGCGTCGTCGCCGTATTGGCCGCAGCAGCGATTGGGCCGACACCTGCCAATCGCACCTCAAATCCAACTGCACCGTTTAAGCCGCGCAGCACCGCTTCCCGCTCCGCCTCAACCGCGGTCATGATGAGCACGCGGCGAGGAGGAGGGGAATTGCCTATACTGGAGTTATTGTAATGATCCATGTTGTGAGCCACTCCTTAAAGTAAAAATATTATGAGCGATGATACGGCTTAGGCCGCTCGATTACAGCGCCCAGCTCTTTGGCCGCGCTTAGGGGCCAATATGGATTGCGCAGCAGCTCTCGGCCGATAAAGATAAGGTCAGCCCGGCCATTGCCGAGGATTTCCTCCGCTTGCAGACCGCTGGAAATAAGGCCGACTGCTCCGGTTGCGATGCCGGCTTCGTTCCGAATCCGGTCGGCCAAATTGACCTGATAGCCAGGATAGACATCAATGGCTGCAGGAACGATACCGCCGGAGCTGCAATCGATCAGGTCAACTCCCTGTTCCTTCATATATGCAGCGAATTGAATGAATTGCTCTAGCGAGTTGCCTTCTTCATGGTACTCATTTGCGGAAATACGCACAAAGATCGGGCCGTTCCATTCCGTCTTCACCTCTTCGATAATCTCACGCAGCAGGCGGTAACGATTATCTGCATTGCCGCCGTACTCATCGCTGCGCTTGTTGGCGAGCGGGGAGAGGAATTCACTAATCAGGTAGCCGTGGGCGCCATGAATTTCGATGATGTCGAATCCGGCTTCCCTGGCACGACGCGCGCCATCTTTAAAAGATGCAATGATATGGGCAATATCCTCTTTGGAAGCTTCCTTCGGTGTCTTCATGCCTTCAAAGGGAATAGCGGAAGGTGCGATAATCGTTTCTTCCAGCTCGGCCTTTCTTCCGGCATGAGCCAGTTGAATTGCCGCCTTAGCCTCGTGGTGATGGATGAGACGGACGATTTCCTGTAATCCCTCAATATGCTCGTCGCTCCAAATGCCTAAATCCTGATAGGAGATCCGGCCCTCGGGTGTTACGGCTGTAGCCTCAAGCATAATCAAGCCAACCTGTCCGGCAGCCCGGCTCGGATAATGCACCCGATGCCAATCGGTGACTTTGCCATCGCGGTTATAAGAAGAATACATGCACATCGGCGACATGACGATCCGATTTTTTAAAGTAACATTTTTAATGGTGTAAGGCGAGAATAATTTAGTTCGGGTCATGGTTACTCTCCTTTTTCTTTAGGGGTTATTTTCAGGGATGACGGTATAAATTTCCTTCTGAAAACTATGTTAGACTATACGGGATGCGATGACAAGTTTGCCGAAATAAGCGCCGGGGAACGACATTCCAGTTGACCATGTACGCGTTATCTTGTAATATAAGTGTCACAAATGTTCTCTAGGGTTCCGCGGCAGCTCCGGCAGTCGGCCTGGTCCAAGAGAGGACGCGCAGGAAATATCCTGCGGACACGGAGGGACAAAAGCCCGGGAGGATATCAATCGCCGATATCTTTCCGGGCTTTTGTCTGCCTGAGAGGTAGATGAGGAGCAAAGGAGAGGGTGAATTCCATGGATCGAAAGATGAATCAATACTGGCTGATCGTACTTGTAGCCGGGCTTTTCGAAATTGGCTGGGTGATTGGGCTGAAGCATTCCCATGACATCATGACGTGGAGCGCAACGGTTGTCGCGATTTTTGCCAGTATGTATTTGCTGGTGTTGTCTACGCGGAAGCTTCCTACGGGAACGGCATACGCCGTTTTTACGGGGATCGGGACTTCGGGAACGGTACTGTTTGAAATGCTTGTTTTTGGCGAACCGTTCAGATTGGCCAAGCTGCTGCTGATCGTTTTATTAATATGCGGCGTGGCGGGTCTCAAGCTTGTTACTAAAGAGCAGGATGAAGAGGAGGTGCAGTAAAATGGCTTGGTTGGTACTCATTTTGGCAGGAATAGGCGAAGTTATCGGGGTAGCGGGAATCAGCCGGATTAATAAGCACCGGGATTGGCAAGCCTATGCGCTTTTGTTCGGCGGATTCATTGCCAGTTTTCTGCTCTTGTCTATAGCGATGAGATCATTGGCCATGGGCACGGCCTATGCTGTATGGACGGGAATTGGCACCGTCGGCAGCGCGCTTGTGGGGATGCTGTTGTACGGGGAGTCCAAGGAATGGCGGCGAATTCTCTTTATTGCGATGGTGCTGAGCGCAGCGGTGGGACTTAAGCTGATATCTTAAAATTTTTAAAAAAAGCGGCCGGAATCTCCATTGAAGGAGAGTTCGGTCGCTTTATTTGTATCTTAAGCGGGTCAGACCCGTTTGGTTGCTTCACTGAACCGGTCTTTGATCCGTTTGTTGTTGCGTTTCATCGCGGTACGCTGCTCGCGTAATATTTGCGAGGAGCTTTTCTTGAAAGGAGCGAACAGCAGCGCTTCCTTGGGCTGTGTGCCTACGGCTTCGGTAACTTTCCCGTTCTTCGAGACGAATACTCCGGTGCTCATGACTGCATCCCTCCTAGAATCAGCTTGACAAACTCGATCATCAAAGGATTTTTACTAATTATAGCATCGTTTGCGGCTTCTTTGTAGTGGATGAATTTCTTATAATCCCAATCCGGATCGGCCGGAAAATGGAGGGTCAATACTAAATTACCCGTTCGCATGCAATAGTAAAACATGTTTTTCGACGCTTTAAAGAATACCTGCTCCTCGTGATCACCCATATGATATGTAAGCACATTATATGAACTATTATCATTGAGACTGTAAAAAGCTGCTCCAGCCGCGCTGCCTACTTTGGCTGCTAATTGGAGACGATCATTTACTTGCCGGTATAAGGTTGCCGCACAGCACTCGCCATAGAAACCAACAGTCTCTGCGACATAGGAGCCGTAGCTGTGCTCGATCCGGCCGCCGCTTATCCGCGACTTGATGATTTCCAGAAACTCCTCGGCCTGCTGCAAGCCCGTGATTTCCAGCTGCGGGATGAGTTGGTACAGCAAATCAACCGCTTCATCAAACTGCTCGAGCCTGGAGCTAGTCTGCTCAATGGATTGTTCGAGAGGGAGGAGCAGCGAGCCGCGGCGGAGTAGATCGCTAAAATAAGCCTTCCAGTCGATCGGTACGCCTAGCGACAAATCGTCGATGTATATTTTGCGGAGAGTCATGTCGTACAGGAAATACCATACATAGGGATCAACGTTTGGAGGAATAGTATGATTAGCCTTCAGGGAATCCATAATATGTAAAGGGGAAGGGAACTGTTCTTTGTCTTTGATATATTGATCGATGAACTGATCGATCAGCGGTTTGATCACGGTGAAAAAAACGGATTTGATCTCCATATCCGCAAATACGAGAATAAGCTTGCCCAGCTCATGTGCCTTGATAAATTCCATATGCGTCACCGTAATTCCGGAAGGAGCATTGTAAGTTCCTGATTTGCTCCCTAGGAACAGCAAATAAATATCGCTCGCCTCAACTGCATCAAGACATTTCTTGATCGGATCGATATGGGCTGGCCATGGCCCCAAATTTTCCTCCCACATCTGGGGATCGTGCCCGAGGGAAGACAGCTCGCGGAAAGCAGCTCGGCGAAGCGGTTTCAGGCCGTCTTCGTTTACAGAGCTGATGAACACTTTAGTTCTCGCCACGCCAGGGATCACCCCCTTTGTATTGTTTGGGTATTGTTTGGGTTTTATTCCCATTATAAACGAGATGAACAGGAATGAATAGCGTCGAATTAGGAGAAATTGGTTAAGTATTTGTTCCTATTGCATTTATTATTTTCATCATGTAATATGTAAAACAGAGTTACTAGTTAAAAGTAAGTTAATATTCAAAAGATAAGGAGCATTATAACATGAGTCAATTTCTGGACGCAATCCAAGTAAGACGCAGTGTGTACGCTATTAGCAAGGAAGAGGTTATTTCTGATCAACGCGTAGAGGAAATCGTAGCCGATGCTGTACTCCACACGCCGTCATCCTTCAACTCGCAAAGCGCGCGCGTAGTTGTTCTATTCAATGAACAGCACGACAAGCTGTGGGATATTACGAAAGAAACGTTGAGAGCGATCGTACCGGCAGATAGCTTCGGACCGACCGAAGAGAAGATGGCTGCATTCCGCAGCGGCCGTGGCACGGTACTGTTCTTTGAGGATCAAGAAGTCATTCAAGGGCTTCAAGAGCAATTCGCGCTGTACAAAGACAATTTCCCTGTATGGTCCGAGCAATCCTCGGGCATGCTGCAATTCGTAGTATGGACTGCACTAGCTAACGAAGGAGTTGGCGCTTCGCTGCAGCACTACAATCCGCTGATCGACGAGAAAGTTCAGCAAGAGTGGAATATTCCGGCTTCCTGGAAGCTGATCGGGCAAATGCCGTTCGGCAAGCCGGTAGCCGAGCCGGGAGAGAAGCAATTCAATCCGATCGAAAGTCGTCTGAAAGTATTTAAATAATCGCGGCTGCGAACATAAAAAGGGAAGGCATCTTGAAGATGCTTTCCCTTTTTTGCTTGCGGTTATTCGTCACAGCTACATATAGGCGAGGTCAACCAGATGTCTTTGAAATCCATCCACCCTAACCGGTTAATGCCGAGTCCGCGGATCGAAGGGTGCACGTAGCTGTTGACTTTGCGATGAACGAGAAATAGGAGTTGGGCTTCATCCTGCAGCCGGAATTCGATTTGTTGGAAAAGTGCGCTACGTTCCTCCATAGACGGCGTTGCCAAAATATCGTTAATGATTTTATAAATCCATTTCCGCAAATTGTGCTCCATATGCTGATATACATGACTCTGCCTTTGAAGATAAGTTTCTAATAGGCATACCTCGTCATCCGCAAAGGAAAGGCATGTAAAGAAGCAGTCGGCTTCAGAACTGTATTCCTCACTTGTACACACGCTGCTCGTTACATAGTTGATTTTTATGTTAATCCCTATCGACGCGCATTGTTCAGCGAACCATTCAGCATCCTCATACTGATGTACAGGCGTAACTAAAACTAGCGGTGTCCCATCATAGTCGGATTCATGGAGCAGTTGAAGGGCGGCGTCCCGGTCATAGCGAAATGCACCGCTTGCGAGGCTTGGATCGCGGGGGAGGAAGCTGCGCGCTGGAATTCCTTGTTGTTCATCATGAATCAATTGCGTCCGATCGATGATGAGATTGACAGCCTGACGGAAGGACAAGGATTGCTGGGGTCCGTTTTTTCTGCGATTCCACGTGATCAGGCTGCAGTTCTTCCACAAGCCTTCGACTCGCTTCCAGTCACTCTCAGGTTTGGTTGGAAGCCGTGCTTCGTTGTCGATGAGTTTTTCCCATTTTAGCCTCGAAGAACCGGGAATATTTTCGGGTAAAATCACGATCTCAACCGCATCCAAATATGCTCTGCCTAGGAAATATTCTGTATTTACCGAAAGGTTGATTTGATTCGCGCTCCAATGCGTAAGCCGAAAAGCTCCCGTTCCGATTGGCGATTTCCAAAAGTTTTCTTCGTTGTCGCCGAGTAAATCGGCAGGCAATATAGCCGTGCTCGCCGAACAAAGCATCCGCGGGAGCAGCCAGTTGGGCTGCTTTAAAACCATTTTTACAGTGATGGGGCTTACTGCCTCGATTCGATCCATGGTCATAAGCAGCCAGTCATTTGCAGAGCGGTCTCGCAGCCTGTTAAACGTAAATACGACATCATTTGCCGTCAGCTCGCGTTTATGATGGAAGCGAACTCCCTTACGGAGATGGAATATCCACTCGGTTCCGTCTTTATTACTTTCCCAGTGGTGGGCGATCATCGATACAACCTTGGAATTCTGATCCGAATCATATTGGACGAGTCGATCGAAGATTTGCCGGGTCAAATGAGCGTCGAAGCCATAGAACAAATTGGCGGGATCCAACGTTAACGGCGGCCGGTATACCGGCAATCGGAACAAATCGCTGCAGCCCGAATTGGAATTTTCCTCTTCGCTATATCCGAACTGGCCGTTGAGCCACTTCATGAACTGGTCGAGAATCCCCTGATCCTCTTCATACTGATTCAACACCTCGAACGCAGTCCGGTATTCGCCTTTGTCGGCAAGACGCTTCGCGTGTTGCAGAAGGAACTCGTTTCGCGGCAAGCGGAACTCGATCCGCGAGCGATTGCCGCGCCCTCGTCCGGGGTGCCATGTAATGAGTTCTTCCTCTTCGAGCTTACGAACGATCAGCTTGACATTTCTCTCCGTGCAATGGAACAGCTTGGTCAATTCACTCAAACTGACTTCCTTCGCCATAACTGAACCGATCGGGATGTCCCTTGCGATATATTCATTCAGCAACGTCAAATAACGTTCTTCTGTAAGCATATGATTACCACCTCATCGCGGCATAAATTCGCTATCTCCTCTAAAAGGGGAATTACTTGTTCAATAGTGTACTCTTTTTCTTCCTGATTTTAAAGCAGATAATGGAAATATATTATTAAGGGTTCACAAAATAAGGGGTGGGAGAGAATGTTCACAGAGGAGTTATATCGCTTAGAGAGAGATCTGAAGTTGTTTCATCATCATCCGCAGCATTACCGGGTGAATGAGGAAGGTAGAATCGTTGGAATGAAAAGGCGGCCAATAAAGAGTAAAGCAGCGCTTTCCTTGTTGCGTTCTCTCGCCAGCCTGGTGAAATTCTAAGGCGACGACGGGCAATCCCGTCGTCGCCTTTGTCGTTTGCATGATAGAAAAGGTGAAGATAATAGCCTCAAGCGAGCGCCTTGCGGAATTCTTCTGTTAAAAGGGGAACTACCTCGAATAAATCCCCCACGATACCATAATCCGCTATTTTAAAAATCGGGGCTTCCGGGTCTTTATTGATGGCGATAATGATACGGGATTGGCTCATGCCGGCCAAATGCTGGATTGCACCGCTAATTCCGCACGCGATGTAAATTTGCGGCGTGACGACTTTGCCGGTTTGGCCGATTTGCAGCGCGTAATCACAGTATCCGGCATCGCATGCCCCGCGGGAAGCGCCTACGGCTCCGCCCAGCACCTCGGCGAGCTGCTCGAGCGGCTTAAAGCCTTCTGCGCTCTTCACGCCGCGGCCACCGGAGACGACGATTTGCGCTTCGGTCAAATCGATCCGCCCCGACGTCTTGGTGATGACGTCTTGGATGATGGTTCTAAGATCAGCTTGAGCTGAGTAAGCATGCTGCACAATGTCACCGGAGGAGCCGGCTTCGGCGGCGGGAGCGATGTTGTTGGGCCGTACGGTAATGATTTGCAGGCCCTCGATGAACCGCTTCTGTTCGAATGCTTTGCCTGCATAGATAGGCCGCGTAAAGAGAACATTTGAGCCGTTTTTTTGAATGGCCGTCACATCGGAAATTTGGCCAGCCCGAAAATGGGCGGCCAGCATAGGGGCGAGGTCGCGTCCCATAGCAGTATGGCCAAGGACAATGGTGTAGGGCTCTAAGGAATCCAGGACGGGAATGATCGCGGAGTTATACCTTTCGGCTAAATAATGCTCCAGATCGGGATGATCCAAGACATGCACTTGTCCGTGAACGTAACGGGACAGCTGGCTGGCCTGCTCGGACAAGTTATGTCCGAGGAGCAGGGCAGAGATCGTATCGCCTTCATTGGCGGCGAGCTGCGCGGCTGCAATGGCTTCCAGGCTGACTTGACGGAGCTGCCCGCCGCGTACTTCCGCGATGACCACGTAATGTTTGCTCATCGATATTCCTCCCTTGGGTTTTAAATCACCTTGGCTTCGGTACGGAGCAGGGACACGAGCTTCGCGGCCTGCTCTTTCAGATCGCCCTGCAGAACTTGCCCAGCATTTCTTTGCGGAGGCAAAGATAGTGAGCTTCGTTCAGTGCGGGGGACGATATCCGCTTCCGATAGGCCTAGCTCACCCAGTCCAAGCTGGTGAAATGGCTTTTTCTTCGCCTTCATAATGCCGGGCAGAGAGGGATAGCGCGGCTCGTTCAGCCCTTGCTGTGCCGTAAACAGGGCGGGAAGGGCGACCTCGATCGTCTCGGCATCGCCCTCCGCATCCCGAAGCACCTGCGCCTTGCCGCCAGCGATATCCAGCTTCGTGATCGAGGAGACATGGGGAAGATCGAGCAGTCGGGCCAAGCGAACGGCGACCTGCCCCGACCCCTGGTCCACGGAAAAATTACCGCCCAGCACAACATCGGCGGATACTTTGTACAAATACGCTGCAAGCACGACCGATAGGCTGTATTCGTCCGCCGAAATCCGCTCATCTGAAATAAGAACCGCCTCATCCGCACCCATCGCCAGAGCGGTTCGCAGCGCTTCGGCAGCCCTTGGCGGGCCAACGGAAACTACCGTAACCTGGCCGCCATGCTGCTCCTTCAAGCGGAGCGCTTCTTCTACCGCATACTCGTCATAAGGGTTAATGATGAACTTTACGCCCTCCTCGGAGATTTCCCCGCCTTGAATCACGATTTTCTCCTCGGTATCGAAGGTTTGCTTCAAAATTGCGAAAATGTCCATGCCAATTCTCCTCCTTAACATTAGTGACCGCGTGATTGACCACACATCATTGGCCGGGTATGCCCAAACCAATGCCTGCTTAAGTTAGGAACTCAAGGCCTTGAGGAAGAACTCGACCGTCTTGTCGACCTGGGCGGAGAGGGAATATTTTCTCCCTGAAATGAGCCATGAGGTCACGACCTCATCCATTGCGCCGAAGATCAGATGGCGCGTAAGCTTAGGATCAAGCTCGGGACGGAATGATTTCTCATTAATCCCCTTCTGTACAATATGCTCGATCAACTGAATATAGGGCTTCACGGATAAGCCGATCGCTTTGCGCAGTTCAATCGAGCTCTGCCGGAGCTCGATTTGGGTAACGTAGGCTAGATCGACGTTGTTCTCCAGCTCGGTGAAGTGGATCTCGCATACTTTGCGCAGCGCCTGTTCCGCTGTATCGGTGTTCTTAATGCTGCTGTTGAATCTCTCGACCAGCTTGCCCAGGCGATCTTCGAACAAAGAGATAAGGATATCTTCCTTCTTCTTGAAATATAAATAAATCGTACCGTCCGCTACTCCGGCCTCCTTTGCGATTTTGGACACCTGTGAGCCGTGAAACCCGTTCTCGGCAATGACTTTTTGCGCTGCATCCAAAATCATTTCAAATTTTTCCTGTTTTCTACTTGTCATCAGGTCACCTCAATGCTAATATTTAAACCAACTGAATGAATGCTCATTCATTTTTCGATATTATCTTATGAGAAATGCTGGGAAAAGTCAATGTTTGTTTGCTCAACTGTCTAGGAAGTACAGCTGTATGTAAACGCTATCTAAGGCTTGTCGTCTTTGGCTCGATCATTACGGAAGAAAGGACGGAAAGCACATGACGTGGCAGCTCATTAACTTGGTTTTGTTTCTGGCCGCAACCGGATTGGGCATTTATTTCTTTGCGGTCGCTGTCCATCGCCGTTACAGTTACCTGCGGCTCGGAAAACCGGCGGAGCCGCGAAAACGCGGCAAGGGCAGGGCGGCTGAATATTTGTCCGAAGTGTTCGGCCAGAAGAGGCTGCTGAAGGATCCGCGCAGCGGCCTAATGCACATCATCATTTTTTACGGATTCATTATTTTGCAGTTCGGCGCTCTGGACTTGATTGTCAAAGGCCTGGCGAAAGGCAAGCATTTGCCGTTACCTGCTTACGAGTACTTCGGCTTGCTGCAGGAGATTACGGTCCTGCTGATTTTGCTGGGCATGGGTTATGCCGCATATCGGCGGTACGGCGAGAAGTTGCCCCGTTTGAAAAGAGGCTGGAAGCCAAGTATCGTCGTCATTTTCATCTACACGCTCATGCTGAGCGTACTCTTGTCGCTCGCCTTCGAGCGGCTGTGGCTTGGGCTGGATTCTTCCGGCCTCGCACCTGTCTCCTCACTGATCGCAGCAGCATTTACCGGAATGCCGCAATCTTCCGCAGCTTTCATTTTCTATCTGTTTTGGTGGCTGCATTTACTCACACTACTATCCTTCTTAGTCTACGTACCCCAATCGAAGCATTTTCATATCATTACTGCACCGATTAACCTGTGGCTGCGCCGCAGCGAGCCAGTCGGACGTCTGAAGAAGCTGGATCTCGAAGATGAAGAGGCCGAGAGCTTCGGCGCCGGAAGGATCGAGGATTTCACCCATAAGCAGATGCTCGACTTCTACGCCTGCGTGGAATGCGGCCGCTGCACGAACGTCTGCCCAGCATCCAACACCGGTAAACCATTGTCGCCGATGCATCTGATCACGAAGCTGCGCGATCATTTGCAGGAGAAAGGGGCTGCGGTTACCGGGAAATCGCCGTATGCGCCAGCATTCGCTTTCTCCATGCCGGGAGCTCACTCCCTTGAGATCGCGTCCGAGGCCGATTCTGTTCAGCCCGCTTGGAACGCGGCAGCCGGTATTACCGATATCGCTCCTACTATGGATTGGCATAAAGCATCCTGGACTGTTCAGAATGAATCATCTCCCGGGGATGTCGCCCTGATCGGCGGGGTGATGACGGAAGAGGAGATTTGGTCCTGCACAACCTGCCGAAACTGCGAGGATCAATGTCCTGTCGGGAATGAGCATGTCGATAAAATTATCGATTTGCGCCGCCATCTCGTTCTTATGGAGGGAAGCTTGCCTCACGAAGGACAGCGCGCTATGACGAACATCGAACGTCAGGGCAATCCGTGGGGGCTTAGCCGCAGCGACCGGGCGGCCTGGACGGGGGATGTTGAGGGCATCCCGGTTCCAACGGTACGGGAGAACCCGGAGTTTGAATATTTATTTTTCGTCGGGTCGATGGGCTCTTATGATCAGCGCAGCCGCAAAATATCCAAAGCCTTTGTCCGCCTGATGCAAGAAGCCGGTGTCAGCTTTGCGATTCTTGGCAATGAGGAGAGAAATTCCGGCGATACGCCGCGGCGGCTCGGTAACGAGCTTTTGTTTCAACAGCTTTGTCAGGAGAATATTGAATCTTTCCGCAATTACGGCGTTCGCAAAATCGTGACGGCCTGTCCGCATACGTTCAATACATTGAAGAACGAATATCCTGATTTCGGGCTGGAAGAGGTGGATGTGCTGCATCATACCCAGCTGCTGAGCCAACTGGTGATGGAGGGGAGGCTGATCCCGAGGCATGAAGTGAACGAACGGATCACATACCACGACTCTTGCTATCTCGGCCGATACAACAACGTATACGAGGAGCCTAGGGCTGTGCTCCGCGCCATCCCTGGCGTGCAGCTCGTCGAAATGGAACGTAATCGGGAGAATGGCATGTGCTGTGGAGCCGGGGGCGGGCTGATGTGGATGGAGGAGAACAGCGGCAAACGGGTTAACGTAGCCAGAACCGAGCAGGCGCTGGAGGTAAATCCGAGCCTGATCAGCAGCGCTTGCCCTTACTGCCTTACGATGCTCGAGGATGGAACGAAGCTGAAGGAGGTTGATGAGACGGTCAAAGCAAAGGACGTGGCGGAAATTTTGGCGTTGTCTGTATTTGGCAGTGATGCTGGGGTCACTGTGCAGCCGAAGATTTTGATTTTGCCGGAAGAAAGCGTGTAGCTGCCATTCGAGCAAAAGCACCTAAAACAGTAAATGTGCATGGGAGGGGAAGGAGTATGTTTAAATCGATCACAACCGCGGCCGTCATCGGCTCCGGCATTATGGGTTCGGGAATTGCGGCTCAACTGGCGAATGTGGGAATATCCTGCCTTCTGCTGGATATCGTTCCGACGCAGCTCACCGAGTCCGAAGCCGCTAAGGGGCTGACGCTAGAGCATCCGGCAGTGCGCAGCCGGCTTGCCGCGTCTGCCGTCAAGCAGCTGGCGAAGACCAAGCCGGCACCGCTCTATGACGAACGTTTCGCTGCGCGGATCACCCCCGGAAATTTGGAGGATGATCTCCACCGCATTTCCGATGTGGATTGGGTGATCGAGGTCGTCGTCGAGAATCTGGAGGTAAAGCGAAAGCTGCTAAGCGACATCGAGCGGCATTGGCAGCCGGGCACCGTTATAAGCTCCAACACATCTGGAATCTCGATCAATGAGATGGTCGAGGGGCGTTCGAAGGATTTTCGCAGTCATTTCCTGGGTACGCATTTTTTTAATCCGCCGAGGTATATGAAGCTGCTGGAGATCATCCCCGGAAACAATACCGATCCCGGCATAGTAGCCCGGATGACCGAGTTTGCGGAGAGAAAGCTCGGCAAAACGGTCGTTCAGGCCAAGGATACGCCGAATTTCATCGCCAACCGGATCGGAACGTACGGGCTGCTCGTTACGCTGCGGGAAATGATTGCGAAAGGGCTGTCAGTTGAAGAGGTCGACGCCGTGACCGGTCCGGCGATGGGTCGGCCGAAGAGCGCGACGTTTCGTACGCTCGATTTGGTCGGTCTGGATACGTTTGTGCATGTGGCGAACAATGTGTTCGAGCATGTGGCGGATGAGCAGGAGCGCACGGTATTTGCGATCCCTGACGTGCTGAATAAATTGGTTAGCCAAAGCTGGCTGGGGGAGAAATCGGGGCAAGGCTTCTATAAAAAGGTGAAGAGCCCCGAGGGCAGCCAAATCCTTGCATTGGATTTAGGCTCGATGGAATATAAGCCGCTGAAGAAGCCGGCTTCCGGGTCGCTAGAAGCAGCGAAGCTCGCTAAAAGCGCCAAGGCCAAGACGAAGGCGCTGCTGGGCGGCGGAGACCGCTATGGCGATTTTGCCTGGGGTGTACTGAAGCATGTGCTCCTATACTCGGCAGAGAAGGTCGGCGAGATCGCGGACAGTATCCGCGAGATCGATGAAGCGATGAAGTGGGGCTTCAATTGGGAGCTCGGACCCTTCGAGACCTGGGATGCCATCGGCTTGCCCCGCTCTGTCGCACGGATGGAAGCCGAAGGCTTGACGGTTCCTTCATGGGTGAAAACATGGCTCGCAGAAGGAAACGAGACATTTTACAAAAAGGAGAACGGCGTCTTATTTCAGGCTTCCGGTCTGAAGTATAAACAGGTAGACATTCAACCGGAGAAAATTTCCCTGCGCGAGCTTAAAGCGCAGAACAAGATAGTTAAAGCGAACAGTGGAGCGAGCCTGATCGACCTGGGAGACGGCGTAGCCTGCCTGGAGTTCCATTCGCCGAACAATGCGATCGGCAGCGACATCCTGGCGATGATCTCGCAGAGTGTGGAGGAGGTGCGGCGCAATTTTGCGGGCCTGGTCATTGCCAATCAGGGACGCAATTTCTGTGTTGGAGCTAACCTGATGCTCCTGCTGATGGAAGCACAGGATGAAGAGTGGGATGAGATCGACGATATCATCCGCCTGTTTCAGAGTACGATGTACAATTTGAAACGGTTCGAGAAGCCGGTCGTGGCAGCCCCGCACCGAATGACGCTCGGCGGCGGTGTGGAAGCGTGCATGCCTGCGGATCAGGTCATTGCCGCGGCGGAGACGTACTATGGGCTGGTGGAGGCCGGAGTCGGACTGATTCCCGCAGGCGGCGGGTGTAAGGAGCTTGCGCTGCGGGCCAGCAGGCATGCGGGAACGGACGGAGATTTACAGCCTCTGATCAACCGGGTCTTCGAAACGATCGGGATGGCGAAGGTATCGAGCAGCGGTCATGATGCCAAAGCGCTTGGGTACTTCAGGGATAATGATCGCGTCGTCGTCAATCCGGATTACTTGATTCATGAGGCGAAGCAGGCGGTGCTGCGCATGTCAGCCGCCGGGTATGAACCCCCGCACGAGGAAAAGATCCGCGTCGCCGGCTCGGAAGGCAAGGCGGTGCTGCAATTGGGTGCGATCGGTATGAGGGAAGGCCGCTATATAAGTGACCACGATCTGCTCATCGCGAAGAAGCTCGCCCATGTGCTGGCCGGAGGGGACGTTGCCCCGGGCAGCTATGTAAGCGAGCAATATATGCTCGACTTGGAGCGCGAGGCATTCTTAAGCCTCTGCGGCGAACCGAAGACTCGGCAGCGGATGCAGCATATGCTGGCCACAGGCAAGCCGCTGCGCAATTAATGAACAGGGGGGAGCAAGGATGAGGGAAGCGGTAATTGTAGCGATGGCGAGAACCGCCGTCGGCAAAGCGAAGAAGGGCAGCTTGGCCAACGTCCGGGCGGACGATCTCGGCCGCACCGTACTGGAAGCGGTCATGGAGCGGGCCCCTGGACTGGGTAAAGAGGAGATCGAGGATATTATCATCGGCTGTGCCATGCCGGAGGGGGAGCAGGGGCTTAACTTCGCCCGCATCATGGCGCTGTATGCCGGATTTCCCGTAACCGTGCCGGCCATGACCGTCAATCGTTTCTGCTCCTCGGGACTGCAGACGATCGCCCTGGCGGCGGAACGCATCATGTTGGGCCATGCCGACGTCATTATCGCTGGCGGCGTAGAGAGTATGAGCCATGTACCGATGACCGGCTTCAAGGTGTCCCCGAATCCGCAGATCGTGGAGAAACAGCCGGAAATTTATATGGCGATGGGGCATACGGCTGAGCGGGTTGCAGAGCGGTTCGGCGTTACGAGAGAGGATCAGGACCGTTTTGCCCTGAACTCGCACCACAAAGCAGCGAAGGCAATCGCAGCCGGGAAATTTCGAGGTGAGATTGTTCCGGTGCAGGTGGAAGAAAAGATAATGGATGAGAGCGGCCAAATCCGCAGCCGGCCATTCGTCTTCGACGAAGATGAAGGGGTGCGGCAGGATACGACGCTTGAGGCACTGTCCAGGTTGAAGCCGGGCTTCAAGCTCGGAGGGACGGTGACGGCTGGCAACACGTCGCAAATGAGCGATGGAGCGGCGGCGGTCGTCGTCATGAGCAAGGAGCGCGCTGCGGCGGAGGGTCTGACGCCGCTGGCGACCTTCCGCTCCTTCGCATTGAGCGGCGTGGAGCCGGAGATTATGGGCGTCGGGCCAATCAAAGCCATTCCGAAGGCGCTTGCACAGGCGGGCATTTCGCCAGAGGATATATCGATTTATGAAATCAATGAGGCATTCGCCTCGCAATGTCTGCACATTATTCGCGAGCTAGGGATCGATGAAGAGAAGGTCAACGTGAACGGGGGAGCGATCGCCCTTGGCCATCCGCTCGGCTGCACGGGAACGAAGCTGTCTATCAGCCTGATTTCCGAGCTGCGGCGACGGGGAGGCGGGTACGGTGTTGTGTCGATGTGCATCGGGGGCGGCATGGGCGCGGCTGGCGTGTTCGAAGTGCATGCCGGGCAGCAGGCGGTATCTGAGTGAGCGTTCGGGGCTTTTCATATGCCGTAAAGGAGAAATCGGAAAGGAAAAGGAGCTGATCAAGGATGAATAAGGAAACGGTCAAATCGGCGGATGCGACGACGGAATCCGTACGCAAAATTTTAGGCGGGGCTTTCGTGATCGAGGATCTGGACTGCCGCAGAGTAACAACACCGGAGGATTTTACGGAGGAGCACCGCATGATCGCCGAAACGACGGAGGATTTCGTGGCAGCGGAAATTTTGCCGCGGGACGAAGAGATCGAGAAGCTGGACTACGAGCTCACGGTGAAGCTGCTTAGAAAAGCGGGCGAGATCGGGCTGCTGGGCGCTGAGGTACCGGAGAGCTACGGCGGGATGGGACTGGATAAAGTGAGCGCAACGCTGATCAATGAACGGTTAACGAAGGCCTCTTCCTTCGCCCTCTCCGTCGGTGCGCATGTCGGCATCGGCACCCTTCCCATCGTGTATTTCGGTACGGAAGCGCAGAAGCAGAAATATTTGCCGCTGCTCGCGAGCGGGGAAAAAATCGCTGCCTACTGCCTGACGGAACCGTCCTCGGGATCGGATGCGCTTGGCGCGAAGACGACAGCCGTGCTGTCCGAGGACGGTTCGCATTATGTATTGAACGGGGCGAAGCAATTTATAACAAATGCGGGATTTGCCGATGTCTTTATCGTTTATGCCAAAGTGGACGGCAAAGATTTCAGCACATTTATTGTTGAACGTGAAATGGAGGGCGTCAGCATCGGGCCCGAGGAGAAGAAGATGGGCATCAAAGGCTCCTCGACCTGCCCGCTCATTCTGGAGGATGTGAAAGTGCCGGCCGATAATCTGCTCTGGGAGGTCGGCAAAGGCCATTTAATCGCCTTCAACATTCTGAACATCGGCCGGTTCAAATTGGCTGCCGGCTGCGTCGGAGCATCCAAGGACGCGATTCAGTATTCCGCCAAATATGCCAACGAACGATCGCAGTTCGGCCGTCCGATCAGCTCTTTTCCGCTTATTGGCCAGAAGCTGGCGGAGATGAATATCCGTACTTTCGTGTTGGAAAGCATGGTGTACCGAACGGCAGGCCTGTTCGACGCCGGTCTATCCGAGGTAGATTATCAAAGCGCGGATGTCGGTTACCAGTCGGCCAAAGCGATCGCCGAATATCAGCTGGAGTGCTCGATCAACAAGGTGTTCGGCTCCGAGGTGCTGGATTTCGTCGCCGACGAGGGCGTGCAAATCCATGGCGGCTATGGTTACATCCAGGAGTATCCGATCGAGCGGATATACCGCGACTCCCGGATTAACCGCATATTTGAAGGAACGAACGAAATCAATCGCCTGCTTATTCCGGGGACGCTCGTCAAGCGGGCGTTGAAGGGAGAGCTCCCTTTAATGCAGAAGGCGATGGCGCTGCAGTCCGAACTGCTTGGCATGATGCCGTCTTCATCCTTCGAAGAGACATTGGAGCAGGAAGCCCATATGCTGGCCATGGCCAAGAAGATATTTTTGATGACTGGTGCGGGAGCGGTGCAGAAATACCAAACGAAGCTGGAGCAGGAACAGGAAATTCTGGGCTTGCTTGCCGACATGATGATTTCGATTTACGCCATGGAAAGTGCTCTGCTTAGAACCCGTAAAATCATAGAAACGTCAGATGAGGCGAAGGCCGAGCTTCCGATCGCTATGACGACAGTGTTCATCCACGAACAGTTCGGGCAATTGGAAGGATGGGCGAAGGAGCTGCTGGCTGCCATGGAATCGGGGGATACGCTGCGGACCCAACTGTCCGTGCTCAAGAAGCTGACGCGCAGAACGCTGGCCGACAATATTGGCTTAAAACGGCGAATTGCCGGGAAAGTCATCGCTGCCGAGAAGTACGTTGTGTAACGAACATCCGAAGATAGGGGTGGACGGCAATGTCAAACAAACCCTGGTTGAGACATTATCCCGCTGAAGTACCACCGACCTTTGAATATCCTGCACATAATCTGGCTAAATTTCTGGTAGATTCCGCTGCAAGTTATCCGGAGAATATTGCTCTTGAATTTTTGGGCGCCAAAATAAGCTACCAAACGCTGCTGGATCACAGTTACCGCTTTGCCAATGCACTTCTGAAGCTGGGCATTGGGAAGGGGGAGAGGGTAGCTGTCATGCTGCCCAATTGCCCGCAGTCCGTAATCGCTTATTATGGGACGCTGCTAATGGGCGGGATCGTCGTAATGACGAACCCGCTCTATATGCCCCGGGAACTGGAGCATCAGCTCAAGGATGCGGACGTGCGCATAATCGTCACATTGGATGCGCTTGTTGCTCGCGTTAAGAACGCAATGGGAGTTGGCGGGGATGGCCTGGACTATATCCTTGTTACCTCGGTGAAGGATTATCTTCCTTTTCCAAAAAACGTGCTGTATCCCATTAAGGCTAAGAAGGATGGCATGTACGTGAAGATAGACTATGACCGCCGGGTGCTTTCATTAAAAGAACTGTTGAAGGGAGCTTCGCCAGAGCCTTGCGAGGTTGCCGTGGATGTAGAGCGGGATTTGGCGCTCATTCAGTATACGGGGGGGACGACAGGCTTCGCGAAAGGCGTGATGCTGACGCACGCCAATTTAGTGGCGAATACGCTGCAAACGCACCTATGGTTCTACCGCGGTCGAGTGGCTGAAGAGAAATACTTGGCGGCGTTACCGTTCTTTCACGTATTCGGAATGACTGTGCTGCTGAATAAAGCGGTGTATATGGCCGGCACGCTGATCTTGATGCCGAGGTTCGAGGTGGATCAAATTTTGAAGGCCATTGACCGGCAGAGGCCGACCGTATTCCCCGGGGCGCCGACAATGTATGTGGCCATCATCAACCATCCGGATGTCCGGAAATACGATTTATCCTCGATCAATGTATGCATCAGTGGCGCCGCGCCGCTGCCGCTTGAAGTCCAGACCAGATTTGAGGCATTGACGGGGGGCAAACTGATCGAAGGGTATGGCTTGACGGAGGCGTCTCCTGTCACGCATGCTAACAACATTTGGGAGAAGCGGAAGAGCGGCTCGATAGGCATCCCCTTTCCCAATACGGAAGCCCGCATCGTAATCCCGGATACGATGGAGGATGTGAAGCCCGGTGAAATCGGCGAATTGGCCGTACGCGGCCCCCAGGTCATGAAAGGCTACTGGAATCGGCCGGAGGATACGTATAAGACCTTGAAAGAAGGGTGGCTGCTGACCGGGGATTTGGGGCGCATGGACGAGGAGGGATATTTCTATATTCTCGATCGGCGCAAGGATTTGATTATCGCGGGCGGATACAATATTTATCCCCGGGAGGTCGAGGAGGTGCTGTTTGAGCATCCCGATATTGCCGAGGCCATCGTTGCCGGCGTGTTCGATCCTTATCGCGGTGAGACGGTGAAGGCTTACGTGGTTCTACGCAGCGGAGCGGTGCCTGACGAAGCGTCGCTAAAGCAGTGGTGCAAAGAGAAACTCGCCGCCTATAAAGTGCCCAAAATTTACGAGTTCCGCGACAGTCTGCCGAAAACACTTGCCGGAAAAGTGCTGCGGCGCAAACTGGTCGAGGAAGAGAGCGAAAAGCCGCATTAATGATCCCGGAGGAAGGGAGAAGCATGTTATGAATGCAGAAACGGAAGACAAAGGCGCTTTGCAGCGCAATATTGAGAAATGGAACGCCATGGCCAAGAATACCTTTTGGGATTACTTGGGCTGCAAAATTGCAGAGATTCACGAGGGAAAAGTCATCGTGACGCTGGACATTCAGCCGCATCATCTTAACCTCATCGGCATCGTTCATGGCGGGGTGTATGCGACGCTTGTCGATTCAGCCATGGGACTTACCGCCATGATTGCTCGCCCGGATGACAGCGTCGTGACAACCAATCTCAGCATGAACTATGTTGCGAAGTCCGAAGGCGGACGCATCGTCGTTACAGCCGAAATCGTACACAGCTCCCGTAAATCCATTTCGACGCAGGCTTATGTCCGGCTGGAGAGTGGGGAGCTATGCGCATTTGGCACTGGAACGTTTCGCGTCATTAACGGAACGGGGTAGAGGCCGCGATCCGATTCCATATGCAGCTATAAATAAACCGACCTTTGGATTCAAGGTCGGTTTATTGTTATTTGCTTCGCTTCTCCAGCCGATCCCGGAAATAGATGAGCTTGAAGCTTAGGAATATGAGAAGAAGGAAAAACCCTGCCGTCAGCACGTCAATCAAAGCCGCTTCAAAATAAATTGAAGGAATAGACAACCACAGTCTGGCAGTTAGCAAGCCGGCAAAATAGGCCGTTAAAATGGCTAGTGTATCGACAAGGGGAAGATACCATCTCTTCTCCCGTCTCCAATAAGTCCTCGAAACGACGATGCTTAAAACGGTTAAAATGCAAACCACTGGCGAAGGCGAGTTGTCAGGAAACATTTCTTCCTCGATCGGCCAATAGGGAACCCATAGCATGGCAATGAGAAATAGGGATAGCAGAACTCCCGCGAACATCGGCCGGAATATCCGCCGGTCATTTGCAGTATGCCGCTGCGCCTTGCGGTGCTTCATTTCCGTACTTTGCCAAATCGGAATATTTTTGCGTCGTCTTGTTTCGATGTCGGATAAGGCATCCATAGAGCTTAGCGGTAATTTATCGAGCTCATTATACCCCGCAGCATAGTCCGCCGCCGAAGCTTCGCTGACATTTTGAGTCGTATGGAATACGGGGACGTGATGCTCCCAAAATTTATGCAGCCACTTGGCCAAATCGCTGCGGCTACTCAGGCCAAACAATGTGTAATCGATATTTCCGTGCTCGTCCTGCCATTTCATAATAATTTGTGAACAGACAACATAATAGCCATTTGAATTGGACGTTCCTGAAGAGACATACTGCGTCTTTCGTGCGATGAGAACCTCCTGCATGCGCTGGAAAGAGATCAAATGCTCGTGTTCGTGGCCGTTTTTTATATTTTTGAAATATGTATAATAGCCATCGTCTCGCAGCTCGCTGACAATTGTGAAATCGGTATGCAGCTTGCTCCCCAGGATCATCATGCGCGTCACCCATACAATGACGACTCCTACGATGAGGCAAAGCGCCGCCCCAAGCCCATCTTTTTCAAATATAAAATAGCCCCCGAGGACAAACGCTCCCGCTCCGATCAGTGCGATAACAGAAATAATGATGATATGGGCAAATTTAGCCCATTTCGGAATTTCGTTGGAGTATTTCAAATTTTCCTTATTGCGCATTTCAATCAAATCGATGCACCTCTGGCAATGTGATATATGTTATAAATGATGTTATACGAGTATGTACTAGAGTAGTTTCGGGAAATGCCTAAAGATAGGACTATAGTATTTTAAACCTATATGAAACTTTCGAAGCAGGCATTGCGGCATGACTTGACACGAAACAGCAAAAGACCTATTCTTTTCATATACCCCACGGGGTATATAGGGGAGGTTCATTTAGTAGAGCGGAGGGAATTACGATCGGAACATTAACGCTTGGACCGCTAGTGTTAAGAGGGGATTTGCTCATTTTTTTATTGTCGGCCATCATCGGATACATCGTTCTTAACATCCGGCTGCGTCATCGGGAAGAGGGTGGCTGGATCAAGGATGCTTACGTCACTGCTCTAGGAATTGGATTTTTCTTATGGAAATTCAGCATGCTGATCTTTGACCCGCTAGAAGCGCTCTCAAATCCCTTGTCGCTGCTGTACTTCTCGGGAGGGCAGAGGGGCCTATGGCTCGGAGCGCTCGGAGGGATGGCCTATCTTGTTTACAAGGCGTATAGAAATCGGCCGTTTGTCCAACTTCTTATTAGATCGTTAGTTTTGGCATATGCTGCTGTGCAGACTGTCAGGTTCACGATGCTATTTCTGTGGGAAGGTACGCTGGGGTGGGAGCTCCCGCTTTGTGCGCTTTTGTCCCTAGTCCTATGGATTGCAGCCTGGTTGAAATTCGAATCCCCGCTCAGATCGTTCATGCCGATTGCCTTGTGGTACAGCATTGGTTCTGCCGTAATTCCCTTTTTGGAGGAGAATCGCTATGTCGTATGGCTCGGCTTCTCGCTGGAACAGCTGCTGTTCGTTCTCTTGGCGGTTTTCCTGATCTTCTTAGATTATTTAAGGGAGCGCCAAACATGAGCCAAGCTCTTCTGAACGACATTAAAGGGGGTAGAGAACACAAATGAGAAAAAACTGGATCGCAATCATCGTACTTCTGGGCTTAATCGGTTGGGGGCTGTATGATTACATGGACAAAGCAGACGCCAACCAGCCAACAGCTGAAGAGTTGGCTATGGAGGATGAATTCGTTCCAATCGGCTTGAAGATCGGCTACCGTGCGCCGAATTTCACTTTGCATAATTTGGATGGATACGAAGTGAAGCTGAGCGATTACCGCGGCAAGACGGTACTGCTTAATTTTTGGGCCAGCTGGTGTCCGCCATGCCGGCTTGAAATGCCGCATATGGAGAAGTTCTATGCGAAGTATGCCGACAAGGATGCGGTTGTGCTGGCTGTAAACATGACTCATCTGGAGGAAGGCAAGGAAAATGTGAAGTCCTTCTTTGAGGATTTCGGTTTGACTTTTCCGCATGCGCTCGATGAGACGGGCCACGTCACCGACCAGTATCAGGTTATTGCTTATCCGACGACCTATGTGCTTGATTCCAAAGGCGTAATTACGCAGAGATTTCAGGGAGCGATTGATTATAATATGATGAAGGAAGCGTATTCGAAGGCGGCGAAGTAACTGCAAGGTTGAATGTTTAGGAGGGAAATGATGCGTAAAGACGATAATGACTCGGCTGTTCTGTCTCCTCATCTATATTCGCTGCTAAGCGGGAAGAATTTATCGGACAAGCAGCACGAAGCCTTTATGCTGCTCACCGTTACGGAACAGAATTGGCCGCATACGGCGATGATCAGCGCAGGCGAAATCGTCGCCGTAAACCCGTCCACGCTCAGGCTCGGTTTATGGGAAAATACAGTCACGACGCGCAATATTATCCGCAACGGACAAGCGCTGCTGGTCGTTATCTCGGATCAGGCTGCATGTTATATCCGGCTATCGCTGACACGACTTCCCGATCTTGCCGATGCCAAGCATCCACGAACGCGTTTTGAAGCTAAAGTGGCGGATTGCCGGGAGGACAAAGCGAAATATGCCGACATTATTTCCGGCGTGCAAATCCAGCTGAAGGAACCGCAGGCAGTGATGACACGGTGGGAAGAGACGCTGGAGGAGCTGAAAGCTTGAAAATGGTTCGTTTATAATTGTTTGCCAGGGCTAATGGGCCACTTCCGCAGGAAGTGGTTTTTTCGTTTTCTGAGTACTTCGATTCATTCTAAAAATCTATTAAAAATTGGTAGAATATATTTAAACTTCCAATGCGCTTTCTCGCCTAATCTTTTGTAAGCCCATACTTTGGTTTCCCGGAGGTGATCGTGGATAACAATGAGATCGTAATCCTCTTTTAGGTCGCAAAGCGAATATCGGTCATCATGAATTTCTCGAATGTCTTGTTCATCAAGTACAGTCATACATTCTTATACCTGAAGGAGAGAATTTATGAAAAAAGCGAGTGTACTGTGGAACCAATGGATATTCACCTTGCTCTTAACTATGACGATCATATGGACTTTGCCGGCGGCACAGGCCGCGGCTTCTGAAGCGACTGGGACTCTGGAATGGGAGCGGGCTTTGGGAACAAACCTGAAGCTCCTTAATTTGTCTGAAACCGGGAATGGGTATTCTGTGGTCGGTCTTAACGAGGTTAGTAATCTTGTATATTTGGCGAAGCTCCATGCCGACGGGACGGTTTATTGGGAAGAGGAGTTGCCGCTAATAGCCGGAAACGGCAAGCGTGCCACGCTTCAAACTACAAGCATAACCTCTGACGGCGGTTATATTTTAGGCGCGGAAGTACCTGGTTTTCACTTTCGGTATAGTGATTTCTATACAGCAAAAGTGAACTCGGACGGTATGTTTGAATGGGAAAGCGATCACTCAGTGGGCTCGCATATCTACTTGGAAGGTATTCATCAGGTTAAAGATGGCGGGTTCTTGTACTTGGTTAATGCTGAAAGTTTGAACTCGGGCTCTTCTAGGGTCGTTGCTGGCAAGCTGGATGCCGATGGGAAAGAGATGTGGAGAACCACCCTCGCCAGCGGCGGGAGGTATTCGTCCCAGTACGCGGATCGGATTATCGAATTAGAAGACGGCAGCTCCTGGGTTCAAGGAAGCAAAGATGGAGAGCTCTACGCTTGGAAATTGGATGCTGACGGTAACTTAATAAGTTCGCCGGACGGCGGATTACTTCCGGTGGGCAAAGCAGCTGCCATAGCAGGCGGCGGGTACGTCTTGGCGCGCATGGAGGATGGTTCTACTTCATTAAACAGGTATAATGCGCAGGACCAATTGGTTTCTCGTCATGTCACGTCCATTAAGGGAGCGGCGATCGCTCTGAATACAACGCCAGGTGGCGGCTTCTTGTTTCATACGAATCAAGGGGTTTATGAGACAGATTCACAAGGAAACATACGGTGGTCCTATGAGATTAGCGGCCTGCAGCGGGTAGTCCCAACTTCCGACGGTGGCGCTGCAGCTTTTATAGGAGATAAAATTTTGAAGCTAAACGTTGGCGGGAGCATGGTAAGACGCTTGGAATTTGATTCGTCCTCCTACAGCCTGATTGAAGGGCAGACGCTGGACACAGTATTAACAGCTGTCTATGGCAGCGAGAGTAACGTGGTTACTAAGCTTGATCAGGTTGTATTCTCATCGGATGATGCGTCGATCGCTACGGTAGATCCCGCTGGAAACATCACAGGTCATAAATTGGGCTCAACTTATGTGAGGGCTGCGCTGGATGGCGTAGAGGCAGTTGCAAAGGTGTATGTTTTTAAAGTGTATACAGCTCTGCAGTTGGATTCCAAGGAATACAGCGTCAATATCGGAGAACCAATCGATGTGGTCGCGATTTATTTTGAAGGAGCCACGCAGCTTCGTGTGACTAGGGAGAGCACGTTCCACACTAGCGATCCATCGATTGCATTCGTGGACGATGAGGGCAACATGATTGGCTTGAAGCGGGGACAAACGCTTTTGACGGTGACCTACAATGGACTCGAAGCCACAGCTACTGTTGATGTGTATTAAAAGAGCTTGATTCCCATGATGTCTTAAGAATGGAGGAATACGATGACATTCGAACTCCGGTTGAGAAAAGCGTGGTACGTACTCGTGTTGACAGCGGTTCTTGTGGTAAGCTTCGCGGCTGGAACAGCCATGGCTGCAAGCGGACAAGGTCATGACAAGGAATGGGAGCTCGATTTTAGCAGGACCGGCATTAAAATCTTCGATATCTATGAGACAGATCAAGGTTATGCGTTGATTGGAACGAAGAACAAGAAGCAAGCCTATTTGGCAAGGCTGGGTGCGGACGGCGGCGTAGTCTGGGAGAAGACACTGGATCTCCAAACCAGCGACGGCAATCAAGTCATTATTACAGCCGCGCATTATACGGGTGACGGGGGATATCTTCTTGGCGGCACGGTCCCTGGTTATGATTCTTATTACTATATTGCCAGAACGAATGGGGACGGGATCATCCTTTGGGAGAAGGAAGAGTTCAGCCGTGATTATGTGGAATTTAACGATCTTCGGGCAACGTATGACGGAGGCGTTATTTACTCCTATAATTCGGGCCAGTCCACCGCTTACATCGTGAAGCTTGGCGCCATAGGGGAGTACCAGTGGCAAAATGAGCTTTCCATGACGAAATACGACCCTCACGTGTCCATAGAATCCGTTCGCCCGATGGCAGATGGCGGCTATATCGCCGGGGCCTTCCGCAGCGGCACTTATATGCTATGGAAGCTGAATGCTTCTGGTCAATCCGAATCGATCAACTATTATGGCGATGGGATCGGATGGGCCATACCTGCGCCAAATAACGGCTTTGCAATTGTCAATTATGACCGCTGGCTTAATCAATCCGTATTAATTCTGACCTATCCTAATGGGCAGCAATTGACCACGGAACTCGGCATTAACGGCACGGCACGATCGATTGAAGCATCGCTGACCGGCGGCTATCTGATCGGTCTCTCCAACGCGGTTATTGCTTGCGATGCTCAGGGGAACGTGACTTGGAGCACACCAGTAAGCCAATTGACAAAAGCGCTGCCAACGCAAGACGGCGGAGCCATATATATCACTTCGTACGAGAAGGTGATTAAGCTTCAAAACAGAGCCGTTTTCTAACAGAATATCTATCAACATTTAACATGATGCCTAGCTGCGAGTACAGTCATATATTCTTAAATTCGGGAGGAGAAAATTATGAACATTACTTATGTGCTATGGAGTCAAAGGATATTCATTATGCTGTTAGCCATGACGCTAGCGTGGGCTCTGCCGACGGGGCAGGCCGCAGCATCCGAAGTGCAAGGGAGGCTGGAATGGGAACGGGATCTGGGGAGCGGCCTACAACTGGTTGATGTGTATGATTCCGGGCAAGGCTATTCGGTGGTCGGCATTAATAAGAATAATAAATTTGTATATTTAGCAAAGCTTCATGAAGACGGTACTCCTTATTGGGAAAAAGAGCTGGAGCTTATTGCCGCAAACGGCAAGCGCGCCGTGCTGGAGTCCGCAGGTTCTACGCAGGACGGCGGATTTATACTTGGTGCTACAGTTCAAGGGGAGCATCCTCGGTACAGCGATTATTATGCCGCAAAGATCACTCCTGACGGTTCGATAGAATGGAAGATCGAATACTCATCAGGAGCCCATGCCTCTTTCGATGATATTCATCAGTCGAAGGACGGGGGATATTTGTATGCTAATAATACAGAAGGCTGGCTTTCGGGTTTCTTCCAGGTCAGTGCCGGTAAGCTCGATGCTGATGGAGGCCGGATTTGGGGAAGCGGTCTTGGCAGCGGCGGGGCAAGAAATCCGCTGCTGCACGCCAGCCAGATTGTAGAATTAGCGCACGGTGGTTATGTTGTATCTGGAAACCGGGATGGGAAGTATTATCTGTGGAGAATAGATGCTGCTGGTAAGCTCATAAGCACAATAGATTTAACCCCCTATCCAGAGGGAAAAGCAGCAGCAACGGCAGACGGCGGTTATGCTTTTGCGGTTCAGTGGGAAAATTCCATTTCACTGTTTAAATATAATGCAAATGACCAATTTGCTTATATTCGTTTAATGCCTTCCAATGAAAAGGTATTGTCTCTGTATGCCACAGAAGGTGATGGATTCCTGTATGGTACGTCGCAAGGTGTTTATAAGACGGATTTACAAGGAGACGTACAGTGGTCTTATGGAATTAGCGGATTGCGAGAGGCAATTCCAACTTCAGACGGAGGCGCTGCAGTTATCGCTGGAAGTAAAGTATTGAAGCTTGGCGGCAGTATAGTTAGGCTGGAATTCGATTCAAATGGGTACGGCGTTCTTGAAGGGCAGACGCTGGACACAGTGCTTACGGCTGTCTATGGCAGTGAGAGAAAAGTCGTCACGAATTTGGATCAGGTCGTGTTTTCATCAGATGATGAATCGATTGCTTCAGTGGATTCCGCCGGAAACATTACTGGCCATAAATTGGGCTTAACTTATGTGAGGGCTGTTATGGACGGCTTAGTGGCAGAGGCAAAGGTGCATGTCTTTAAATTATATAAAGCTCTGCAGCTGGATTCCAGCGAATACAGCGTTAATATCGGGGAACCGATAGATGTGGCCGTTACTTATTTGGAAGGAGCCAGCCGGAAAAATGTAACCAGGGACAGCATATTCAGCACGAGCGATCCTTCTATTGCATTTGTGAACGAGGAAGGCAACATTGTTGGCTTGAAGCGAGGGAAAATCACTTTGACGGCGAGC
This sequence comes from Paenibacillus sp. YSY-4.3, assembly GCF_054767475.1. Taxonomy (NCBI): domain Bacteria; kingdom Bacillati; phylum Bacillota; class Bacilli; order Caryophanales; family Paenibacillaceae; genus Paenibacillus; species Paenibacillus sp. YSY-4.3. The sequence goes on from NZ_BAABMC010000001.1 coordinate 1,291,761, forward strand.
TATAACGGTCTCGAAACGACAGCCATTGTTGATGTATATTAATGCAGCTGAATCCATGAAGTAATTAGATTTGGAGGCGAGGCTATGAAATACAGTGCGATGGCTGTGGGCAGCAGAAGAACGTTCCTATGCATCCTTGTTGCTGCGATGATTTCCCTGTGGCCGACTGGTTTACAAGCTATGACTACGTCTAATGAACAGCCGAGCGTGGAGTGGAGCTATAAGTACAGCGATTATTCCAAGATCTTTCATTTGAATGAAACGGAGCGAGGTTATGATTTAGCGGGGGTTACATCCAGGGATGCGGTGAATCTATCACAGGTGGATGAAGCGGGTCTGGTTGAGGGTAACCGTACATTTTACTTAACCGCGGATAACGGCAAACGCGTCACGATCACATCGGCGGTTCCTACCCGGGATGGCGGGTTTATTTTGAGCGGAACTTATCCGGAATTCTACTATTTCGACTGGATTCCTTATGTAGCAAAGATCAATGTATATGGGGATGTGGAATGGAGCAAGGATTTTGTCAGGGATGTAGGATATGCCGAGTTATACGATATAAGGGAGGATGACGCCGGGAATTATATTTACGCTGCAGTAATTTCAGGAGAACCGATGACCCTCGTCACGGGGAAATTGAATGAGCATGGCCAGTCCGTTTGGGAAACGATACTGAAGACTGGCAGCTTTATTGAGCTATGGAATATGAATACGTTATCGATTGAGCAGTCGCCGTATGGTTATTATTCCGTGATTGGCTGCAACCGCGGGAAGCTGGACATTTGGAATTTAAGCGGGACGGGGGATGTGGTTTGGAATAAGAGTTATAACAGCGTTAAGCCTTCAGTAGGTATTCCTCTTGAGAATGGCGGTTACGCCATCGCCTCCTCCGATTATTTTACGGATACGACATTAACGCTTACGGATGCGCAGGGTGAGACGATATGGAGCCAAAACTATGGGGTGAAGGGCAAGGTTCTCTCTGTGCAGCAGCTGGATGATGGGGGATATCTGATCGGAACGGTAAAAGGAGCGGTAAAGACGGATGAGGACGGCATGTTGGAGTGGGCAAAAACGGATGTTGAGCGGGTAACCCGGGTTGTGGCTACTCGTGAAGGCGCCACGATAGTGCTCACAGAATACGGCAACATGATCAAGTTGTCTGCTCCATTGCGATCCGAAAAAATAAACTCCTTAACTTATGATTCTGACAGCTACAGCCTGAGCATTGGTCAAACGCTCGATACGGTGGTAACCGCTGTATACAGTCATGGAGAGGTACGCAATGTCAGCGGATTAGTAAACTATGCTTCGGCCGATCCTGACATTGTCTCCATCGATGATGCTGGAAACATTACGGGGCTTCGTCATGGTGTGACGACGATAACCGCCGAATCTTCTGGAGTGAAGGCAAGCGCAGTTGTATATGTTTATGGGCCCGCTCCTAAAGCCAGGCTGCAGCCGGATTCCAGCGACGGGCGTTAATTAAATAATGCACCCAGGGGCAGCATATGGACCATCACAAGATGTTCCGTTGCTGCTTCATTGGGTGCATTTTACGTTGCTGAATGCAGGGGGGAGGTCGGAGTGCGGACTATTTACCGCCGGATTTGTCGTCGTCGACAAACGCCACAGGCTTGCCTACCCATTCATCGGCTTGCGGCTCAATATCTACGCCGCTTTCGATCTTTTTCTTCTCGGCCAAGGAATCGCCTTTCTCGTCAAGCTTGTTGCGGATTTGATCTTCCGATTGGTGATCCATTTGGTAGCCTCCTTCTTTCAGCATAATTGATTCTGTCCCTATTTATAGTTACCCTTAACCGGGCATTACAAACATGATTAGACTGAAGATTGCAACGAATGAATAAGGACTTCCATAAACTGCTTTGCACTGATGGATAACGACACGTCCCGGCGTGTCGCCACAGAAATGGAGCGCAAGGGGATCGGCTCGGCGATTTGCAGCTCGAACAGCGTTTCATCGCGCAGCTCCTCAGCTGCAAAGGAACGGGCGACAAAGGCGGCCCCATATCCGCGTTTGGCGAACTCGATCAGCATATCCAGGCTGCCGAGCTCGATGTCGACCTGGGCTTCGATTCCGAGATCATGCAGCCATTTCTCCACGAAATGCCGCGTGCTGCTGTCTTTGGAGAATAAGAGCAGGGGAATATCGTTTAACTCGCTGGCGGTAATCTTCTGACTGGCGAAATGGCGGTAGGAAGAACCGACGACGAAAACATGCTGCTGCGAGATAAGATGATTGGAGACTAATCTCTCGTCGCCGAGCGGCAAATGGACCAGTCCAATATCGATTTGACCGTCAAGAAGCTGGCTGTGAATGTCGCTGCTCTTTCCTTGGGATAAGCGAATTCTGACATCGGGATAGCTGCCATGATACTCATCCAATGCCGGCAGCAGAAGATGCTTGATCATTGGGCCGCTGGCACCGACGCGCAGCTCGCCGCTTGATAATTTCTTAAGGTTCGCGATTTTATCCTCTCCTGCTTTGAGCAAAGCGAAGGATTGCTCCACATATTCGAGTAAGGCGCTGCCCTCTGGTGTTAACTTTACACCTTTGGAGAGACGGTCGAACAATTTAACGTCGAGGCGCGATTCCAGCTGTTTGATGGCGTAGCTGACCGAAGGCTGCGTGATATGCAGCTGCTGGGCGGCTTTGGTCAAGTTGCCGAGGCGCGCGGTATGCAGGAAAATGCGATACAGCTCGATGTTGACTTGATTCATTGCAGGCATTGGATCCATTTGCGCTTCACCTTCTATCTATGATTTAGTTCGAATTCATGATATAAATTATATCTATATCAAATGAATAAATTTTGAATTTCATTTATATCAATGAACAAATTATAATTAGAGGTATAAGAAGCTGTCAACATAGAGCGAATGAGGGAGAGATCGATATGGCAGGCAATACATTTGGAGAAGTGTTCAAAATCACGACGTTCGGCGAATCGCATGGGGCGGCCGTCGGTGTCATCGTGGATGGGGTCACGCCCGGCGTGGAGCTGACCGAAGCTTACATTCAAGCGCAGATGGACCGCCGCAAACCGGGTCAATCCTCGGTGACTACGCCGCGCAAAGAGTATGACATCATTAGCATTAAATCCGGTATGTTTGAAGGAAAGACGACGGGTACGCCGCTCTTCATCATGCTCGAAAATAAAGATATGAGGCCGGAGGCATACAGCGATATTCAAAATGCATTTCGTCCCGGACATGCCGATTTCACGTATTTGCAAAAATACGGGATTCGCGATCACCGCGGCAGTGGACGGGCTTCCGGGAGGGAGACGGCGGGCCGAGTAGCCGCCGGGGCGGTAGCGCGCAAGCTGCTGGAGCATCGCGGCGTACAAGTGGTAGCTTATACGAAAGAGCTCGGCGGAATCCGCTGTGAGACCTATAATGAGGAGATCATTGAGCAAAATGCGGTGCGGGCCTGCGATCCCGATGCTGCGGTGCGGATGATTGAGCGGGTGGAACAGCTTGCAGCCGTGGGGGACAGCTGCGGCGGCATCGTCGAATGCCGGATTCGCGGCGTGAAGGCCGGGCTGGGCGAGCCTGTCTTCGACAAGCTGGATGCCGAATTGGCCAAGGCAATGCTCTCCATCGGTGCCGTTAAAGGCATTGAGTTCGGTGCGGGCTTTGCCGCAGCGGACATGCTGGGCAGCGAGCATAACGATGAGATGAATGCCTCCGGATTTTTGACCAATAATGCTGGCGGTATTCTCGGCGGAATCAGTAATGGCAACGAAATCGTGTTCCGTATCGTCGTTAAGCCGACCTCGTCGATTTCTGTCCCGCAGCAAACGATGAATATCCGGGGCGAAGAGCAGCAAATCATTACGGAGGGCAGACATGACCCGAGCATTTGCCCGCGAATTATTCCGGTGGTCGAAGCGATGGCTTGCCTCGTGCTTGAGGATCATTACAAACGGCAAGCCGCGATGCTTGGATAAGCAGAAATGGCTTAACCTCTTGTGAGCATAGTTACTAAGCTTTCGTTGGGGAGGCGTGCAAAGCCAGCTCCAGGAAAGCTTGGGCTTGCGGAGGCAGAGGGTCGCCTGAGCGCACGCAGCAAGAGATAACGTTGCTGGCCTTGAGACCGCCTGCCTCGATGCGCACTAGAACACCGCTATTTACGTACGAGCGGGCCTCCATGGCCGATATGAACGTAATTCCAAGACCGGCGAGCGCAGCGCGCAGAGCCTCTTGGGGCCCATTTACCCGAACCGCGGGCAGCGGTTCGGGTATTTCTGCTGCCTGGCAGAGCGACATCAGCGCCTGGAGCGTATAGCTCCCGGGTTCCCTTAATATAAAAGGGGAGGCGAACAGCTCGACGGGAGAAACACTTCGTCCGGCAAGGGGATGATCATGCTGTGCTACGAACCATAATTCGTCTTCATGGACCGGGATGAAGTCGATGTTCGCCGGAAGCTGCTGATGCGAGCCGCCGATCCAGGCCATATCGGTTTCGTAACGAAGCAGCTTGTCTACTGCAAACTGCACATTTCCCGATACCATGCTGATTTCCACTGCGGCGTGTGTCCGCTGGTATTGCGCAAGCCAGTCAGGGAGCAAATAGTTCGCTGGCAAATAGGTGGCTGAAATTTTCAAACTGCCGATAATCCCCCGCTTGTAGGCGACACACTGTTTGTCGATTTCGGCCTCGAGAGCAAATAGCCTGTCAGCTTGTGCTGCCAGCCATTTCCCCGCATCGGTCAACACCACATTTCTACCTTCCAAGCGCGTTAAGCGCATATGTAATTCCTTCTCTAGCTTGCGAAGCTGCATCGTCACTGCCGGTTGGCTGATATTGAGCTTCTCCGCTGCCTTGCTCACTCCTCCAGCCCGAGAAATTTCATGAAAAATGCGCAGAGCATGGATATTCATGGAACTTGTCCTTTCTTGTATAAACATTATTTATCTATTCTTAAATTATATATATTATTTTTATTTCGTGCTATCCGTTATTGTAGTCTTATCTACACAAAACAATGGGAAGTAAGGAGAGGTTTAAATGGGGAACGGAATCAATCAGGATTACGTGCTGCGCTGCCTCGAATGTGGAGCTGAAATCAATGGGCAGTGGCGCATTCGCTGCGATTGCGGCGGAATTCTCGAGCTGTGGCGCGACTTAAGCGGCTTGGACGGCGAGCGGTTACAGCGGCTTTTTGAACAAAGGCTTTTTCAGGAGCGCGGAACCGTATATGCCAGCGGGGTGTGGAGATATAAAGAGCTGATTGCTCCAGAGTTGCCTGAGACAGCATTAACGACAAGAGGGGAGGGCAACACGGGACTATATCTTTCACAGGCCTGTGCAGCGTATGCAGGAATTAGAGAGTTGAGGCTGAAGGCGCAGAGCGAGAATCCGAGCGGTTCCTTCAAGGACAATGGCATGGTCGCGGCCGTATCGCATGGGTTATCTTTAGGAAAAAACGTATTTGCCTGCTCATCCACTGGAAATACCTCGGCATCGCTGGCGATGTACGCAGCTTGGAGCGGGAGTACATCTCTTGTCATCGCGCCTTCCAGCAATATCTCTCCGGCAAAAATTAATCAGACCACTGCCTACGGCGCACAGGTGATTCGGTTTGACGGCACGTACGACGACGGCATTGTCTTCTTGGAAAAATGGGGCGACGCGCTTGGACTGTATGTTTGCAATTCCCTGAATCCCTACCGGATCGAAGGACAGAAGAGCATCGTCTATGAGCTGGCACAGCAACTGCAATGGAAAATGCCGGACTGGATTGCGATTCCCGGGGGGGCTCTCAGCAATGTGTCCGCGCTTGGCAAAGGATTGGCCGATTTATGGCGCCTCGGCATGATCGATAAGCTGCCGCGCATATTGCTTGTACAGGCTGAAGGCGCCAGCCCCTTTCATCGGATGGTAGAGCAAAAAGGGAATATGCTTGTACCTGAGCCTTATCCGCACACCAGAGCCAGTGCCATGAACATCGGCAATCCGCCAAGCTGGCGGAAGGCTCTGGCTGCACTGGAACTGACGGGAGGGGTGACGGCAGCGGTCAGCGATGAAGAAATTATGCTGGCCAAGCGGGTCATTGACCGCAGCGGAATCGGCTGTGAGCCGGCCTCTGCGGCCACGCTTGCCGGATTGAAGAAGCTTAAGGCAGACGGAACAATCGATAAAGACGAGACAGCTGCGGCGATATTAACCGGGCATATGCTCAAAGACGCCGATGCGCTGGAAGAGCTCTATAGCGGGGCAATCGCGCATATGCCCGGAGGAGAGCTTTTATCACCAGAAGTCATCAGAAACGCGCTAACATTTAAATCGGTAAGAGAGTACTCAAAACTTATATAAATATGGGAAATTATGGTGAAACTTCCAGTGTGATTCGTAGTCTAATTATATAAGTTGAACCTGGAGGTGGTAAAATACGAGCCAATACGGAGATTCATTTGTACTGAGCATCAATATTTTTAATAGACAGCAGGCGTTCTACTTAATTCAAATATTCTATTCTACTGGAGGAATGATATATGAATAAACGCCTTAATCGCAAATGGATTGCTTGGCTGCTAACTATTATGCTCCTCGCCGTTGTTCTTCCTGCAGGGGGGGCTGCCGCTGCAAGCAACGAATTTGTATTGGAGTGGGAACGGACTTTAAGTAAGGACATTCGATTCATCGATGTGAAGCAAACGGAGGACGGATATTCCCTGATTGGTGTTCATAATCAAAGCTTTGACTTGTATTTAGCTAAGACCGACGCAGAAGGTTATTTATACTGGGAGAAATTTCATGAGGCAAACTCTGTTCCCGGCCGATCATATAATCCAGGAGCTGGCACCACTACACCGGACGGTGAATACTTCATTGGCGGCTCAGTTGGATTGGGGAGGGAACGGAACAGCCCGTTTTATATCGAAAAATTTGATGCCGAAGGTAACAGTGTGGAGTATAGCCAGTACACTGGCGGTACCTCTCCGAGTTTTCCAGATATTCGGCTCGCGAAGGATGGAGGGATCCTATATGCCAATAATTTGGGGGGCTGGTTTACTCCTCATGACAGAGCCTTCGCCGGCAAAGTTACGGTTCAAGGAGAAACGATATGGTCAACCAAGCTCGCCGATACATTTGTGAGTTTCGGATATTATTCCGACAGACTGATTGAATTGATGGATGGAAGCTACCTGGTGGATGGACATTACGGTTACGAAAGAAATCAATACGTATGGCGGCTCGATGCAGAGGGTCAGATCCTGGGATCGCAGGAATATCAAGGGCTTCTTAGCGGAGCGGCGCTTGCAACGGATGATGGAGGATACGTCATCTTTGCCACGGATGCCGAAACGAATGAAGTTGTACTCATTAAAAATACAGCCTCAGACGAGACGGAGCTATATCTCTCGCTTTCTTTTAAAGGAGAAGTGAAATCCCTTGAGGAAGCAGCGGATGGCGGCTATCTGGTAGGTACGACAGAAGGTATTTATAAGGTGGAGGAAAATGGGAATATTCAGTGGCAGCGAACGTTGAGCGGATTAATCAAGTTGGCTCCTACAACCGACGGAGGAGCCGCTGTAATTGCGGGTCAAAAGCTGTTGAAGTTCAAAGGGGCGAATGGGGAAGCTCCTTTGGAAGATGGCCTGAGCTTTGACTCTAACGCTTACTCGCTAGTTGCAGGGCAAACGCTGGATACGGTAGTCACTGCCGTATATGGGGGTGTAAAGAGCAATGTCTCCGGGCAAGCTGTTTATACTTCTGATGATGAGTCTATCGTCACTATTGATGAGGATGGTAATCTGACGAGCCATCGTCTTGGCCAAACGAAAGTTCGAGCGGTATTTAACAACATTTCGGCAGAAGCAACTGTCTTCGTTGTACGGACATACACGGCTGTTCTATTGGACTCTGCAGAATACAGTGTTAACATCGGCGAACCCTTGGATTTAATTGTATACTATCAGGAAGGCAACAAGCTCGAAAATGTTACAGCTGAAAGCAATTTTGAGGTTAGCGATCCCTCCGTCGCTCGGATAGAGGATGGCCACATCATTGGGTTGAAGGTAGGTCGAACAGCATTGAAGGTGACTTATAACGGCATAGAGTCAGCGGCAATTGTTGATGTATATTGATAGTCGCTAATGTTATACCGCCTAGCTATCCATAATGCCAATGAGGAAGAACCGGGGAAACCCGGTTCTTTTACGTTTAATTCAGGTTGTATACGAATTTTGTACTATGGTTATGATATGGACTGCGATTCTCGAATTGCAGATTGCCATCCCTGTTCTCACCCAAGAAGACAAGATTATCACCATGATACGGAACATCGTTCATTTCCGCATACTCACGTTCTTGACCGCTCAGAAATTGCTGATACAGGAGGGTTGCTGAGTTATCCTTCAAGTTGATCAAGGTCAGATGTCCGCTTAGATTCGGGCGGATTAGCAAATAGGATGAGCTTACAGCTAAAACGGAGTGGTTCTCGTCTTTACCGGTAAGCCGAGTCAAATCGTATTCTCGAATGACCTGGCCGTCTGGGCTAAGGATGGATAGTAGTTTGCCATCGTTAAGAATGGCATTTCCTTCTTGATCCATTAAGGCATTTTTCTCATAACGCAGGAAGTAATAAGCTTTGCTTTGTCTGATGATCTGCTTGTCTTTAATGAAAGCCGTGTACACATCTGTATGGACGTGAGGTTCGCCATAATTGTCTTCCACTGTAATGATATAGTTATGCTTACTGCTGTACATGCTATAGGCGTTGATTGTCGCGAATTCTTTAATGTCGGCATTCAATTGGCCGACGTGTTCCGGCACTGCCTCAAACGGATAAGCAAAATACAAGTCGCCTGTGTTTCGATTCAGCCATATGCTTGTGTTCACGGCAATTCCCTGGATATAGGGCGATTGCTGGGATAAGCTTACCGTTCTCTTGGCAGCATTCCATTCTACTCCAACTCCTATGGCTTCTGAGAAAAAACGGATCGGCACGAATGTACGTCCGTCGCGCACGATGACTGGAGAATTAAGCTTCACCGTTGTTTCGTTGACGATAGCGCTTGAAGCATTTAGTTTCATAGTCACTTTGCGATCTGGATACGTCATCGTCACGCTGTGCTCCTTTGCGTTCCAGAATACGACGCTGCCCAGTAGTTCGCCGATATCCCTGAGCGGCAAATAGACCGAGTCTTTGTAAAAGAGTGGCGCGGACGAAGGCGAATATTCCTGGCCGTTGAACACCAGTTTGATACTCGATTTCGAATTGGTGCTGCTTGCCGCTGCCGTTGTAGCTGAAGCCGACGAAAAGGCGATCGGGGTGATGGACAACATGGCCGCCAGTCCGAGCATTACGATTTTAGCTGAAGCTCGTTTTGTGATGTTCATGGGGTTCTTCCTTCCATCGATTGGTTAATATAGCATCATACATTTGGACGAATGGGCTGGAAAAAAGTTGCGGCATGCATGCTAAACCACGTTACTCGACCTTGCTGTAATACGTTGAAAGGTGGTTGTTGACAATTAGTTTAAGTGTAACTATACTGATTACAACAATTGTAACTGATATGATTACAAGTTTATTGAGTATATACTTAGACTGGAAGGGGGCCTACACATGGCACAAATTATTCACCCGCAGGCTGAAATTGGCCTGGTACGTTTGAAGGTACAAAATTTAGAGCGCTCAATCGTTTTCTATGAAGAGGTGATTGGGCTGAAACTATTGAAGCAAGAGGGCAATGTAGCCGAGCTTACTGCCGATGGCCGCCATGCGCTGGTTATCCTGGAAGCAAATGCCGAGTACCGCATATCGGCAAGCCGCTCCTCCGGCCTTTACCATTTTGCCCTTTTATTACCGGACAGAGTGTCGCTTGGCTTGGCGCTGCGTAATTTGGCCAAGCACAATATTGCAGTCGGGCAGGGCGATCACCTTGTAAGTGAAGCTTTATATCTGAATGATCCGGACAATAACGGAATAGAAATATATGCGGATCGTCCGCGGGAAACCTGGCAGCGCAGTGCTAACGGGGAGTATGTGATGACGACAGATCCCGTAGATATCGAGGGGCTGCTGCATATTTCCGAACAGGCACAGTGGCAGGGGCTTCCCGCTAATACGGTGATCGGGCATGTCCATTTCCATGTAGGTGATTTGCAGCAGGCGAAGCGGTTTTACTGCGATGTGCTAGGCTTCGAAATTACCGCCCATTACGGCACGGCTGCTTTGTTCATTTCCGCAGGCGGCTACCATCACCATATTGGGCTTAACACCTGGGCAGGCGCGGGAGCCCCGCCAGCGGCTGCCGATGCTACCGGCTTGGCGTATTACACCGTAACTTTTCCTGACCAGCAGGCGCTGGCCGAGGTGGAAGCACGGATTAAAGAAGCAGGGATAGTGTTCGAACGCGTAGAAAATGCCATTGCAGTAAATGATCCTTTCGGTATCCAAACACAATTAATTGTAAAAGGATACTAATTCACTAACGAAAAAACACTGAGGACCAGGAAGCTGTTCGTTCCTGAGCTTCGGTGTTTTAGTTATTAATTATGCTTTTAGCCAATGTTGAGAAAATTTTTCTATTTCACTAAAAATGGGTTCAAATGCTAAACCTTTATCTGTTAATGAATATTCAATCCGCACAGGAGTTTCCGGATAAATTTCTCTTTTGACTATTCCCTCGTTCTCTAAATCCTTCAATCTATCTGAAAGCACTTTGCCGCTTATCCCGATTGCTGTTTCAATATTACAAAAGCGCTGTGGGCCAGATAATAACTGATAAATAATCAATCCAGTCCATCTTTGGCTTAATAAACCCATCGCTTGTTCAAATCCCGGACAAATTGATTTATCCAATCGAATCTCCTCCTTATATCCTTAGTATATCACTTTCCACAAGTTCAATCATTACTTTTACATAATTACACACTTGACGTATGCTGGTTATATAAATATAATTACTTACATAAAGTAACTGACTGATAAATGGAGGCTTTGTTTTCCGGTTTATTCGGTTGGCATCATGATGAAGGAGTGTTTAGTCAATGGTAAGAAAAGAAGAGTTGGGTTTGATATTGTTGAGGTTGAGTTTAGGTATCACATTCTTGATACATGGGTTTGACAAATTCCAAGGTGGAATTGCCAATACTGCGGCCTTTTTCGAAAGCTTGGGGTTGCCCGGTTTTGCTGCTTATGTTGTAGCGCTAATTGAATTGTTAGGTGGCATTGCAATGGTATTAGGACTTGGAACAAAGGTTGTCGCTGGTTTATTCGCGATCATCATGGCGGGTGCAATCTTTAAAGTAAAACTTGCCGCAGGATTCCTTGGCAATGGGCAAATGGCTGGATATGAGCTAGATTTGATTTTACTTGTAATTTCCGTTTATCTCGCTTTGAAAAGTAAATCCTTCTTGGCATTAGACAATATTCTTTTCCGGACGAAAAAAGATTAAAAGGGGGATGTATGATGAGTTTTCACCGCGAACCCAATGTTTATGTCGGGCAAGTAAATCTTAAAGTTCAAAATTTAGAACGTGCGCTGAAATTTTATAAGGAAGTCATCGGCTTTAAGGTGCTGGATCAGACAGAAAAAACGGCGAACTTGACCGCAGATGGAAAGACGGTTTTGCTGTCCATTGAACAACCTGATAACGTCGTGCAGATGCACGGAAAGACCACAGGCCTGTACCATTTTGCATTGCTCTTGCCTAGCCGCTCAGATTTGACGCGCATCGTTCAGCATTTCGCTCATCTAGGGCTAAGAATCGGTTCATCCGATCATCTTGTCAGTGAAGCCCTTTACCTATCGGATCCGGATGGAAATGGGATTGAAATTTACAGAGACCGTGATCCTTTGGAATGGGCATGGAATAACGGTGAAGTGGAAATGGCCGTGGATCCTTTGAATTTTAACGACCTCCTTTCGGGAATCGATCAGAATATAGCATGGGAAGGTTTGCCGGCGGATACGGTGATGGGGCATATCCATTTGCATGTATCTGAATTGCATCGGACGGAAGAATTTTATGTTAAAGGACTTGGATTCGAGATCGTAAACCGATATGGGGCGCAGGCGCTGTTCATTTCTACGGGTAAATACCATCACCATATTGGATTAAATACATGGAATGGTGTGGGTGCACCCCGTCCAGCTGAGAACAGTGCTGGTCTCAAATCATTTACATTAATGTATCCCAATGCTGCAGCGCGAGAGCATGTCATCGCGAATCTAAGAAATATAGGTGCCTCCGTTACAGAGGAAAATGGCGCATTCGCTACAGCCGATCCATCGGGGAACCGTATTCTTTTGCTGGTCTAATTCAAGAAGGGCTTACTGGAGGCGTATCATGAAAGAGGAAGAACGATCTTTAAACTCAGGTATCGAAATTGGACTTTATACGCTTGCAGATATAGGTCCTGATCCTCTTGCCGGAACAAGGGTTAGTGCACAGCAAAGGATTAAGGATATCATTGCAGCGGCAAAACTTGCGGATGAGGCTGGATTTGATATTTTTGGAGTTGGTGAACATCATCGGCTGGACTATGCTGTGTCCGCTCCCCCGGTTATTTTGGCCGCCATTGCTCAAGTCACTACACGAATCAAGCTGACTAGCGCAACCACAGTGCTTAGCACGGTAGATCCCGTGCGTCTGTTTGAGGATTTTGCCACGTTGGATCTAGTTTCGGGCGGCCGGGCAGAGGTTATTGCTGGTCGAGGGGCATTTGTGGAATCATTCCCTCTATTCGGTTATGACACAAGCGATTATGATGAATTGTTTTCAGAACATCTGGATTTATTTTTAAAACTTAACAAGAATGAAAATATAACTTGGAGCGGTCAATTTCGCCCCCCTCTAAGGAATGCTGAAATTTCCCCTCGGCCTGTACAAAAACAGCTACCCATCTGGGTTGGTGTTGGGGGAACGCTGGAAAGCGCAGCTCGCGCAGGCCGGTTAGGCGTTCCAATGGCTATAGCGATGCTTGGCGGTGATCCGGAACGATTTATGCCTCTGGTCGCAGCATACCGTAACGCGGGTATAGAGGCCGGGCATAACTTTGAAGCTCTTAAGTTAGGCGTGACGGGACATGGGTACATCTCGAAGACTACTCAGCAAGCCAAGGATGAATTTTATCCTTATTACTCGAATTATTGGTCGTATGTGAACCGCCAGCGAGGAATGGCGTTCAAAATGACGCGGGCTGATTATGAACAGATGACAGATCCGAATACGGCCTTGTTTGTGGGCAGTCCACAGCAGATTGCAGAGAAAATCCTTCGTCAGTACGAGCTTTTTGGACATAAACGTTTCATTGCCCAGATTGACATCGGCGGCTTACCGTTTCATAAAGTTGCTTCAGGCATTGAGCTCATGGCTACAGAGATAATTCCAGTTGTCCGGAAAGCAACGAGTAAATAAGCGGTTTACGGGTAGTCTCCGAAGGAATAATAATAAGATCGGAAATTATGCAATTCGGCTCTGCCTCCTTGTTAGCCTCTATATTGGCTGACAAGGGGCTTTTTTTGTGTAACAAGGTATTTCGAAAAGATTCACGCTTATATTTGACCACATATGATCACATGTAGTCATATTCAAGTGAACAATTTAGTTGTAACCGCTTTACAATATCAATATGATCACATATAATCATAAACAACGACAAACAATCACATATGAGCGCAATCTCTTATATTTATGATATATACTATAAAGATAGAAACCGTACTAGAAATGAGGTTTAAACAATGACAACTCTTTTTGAAGAAGAACGCAAACGAGAAATTGCGCAATATGTGCAAAGCCACGGCCGGGCATTAGTTCCGGAACTTGCTGAGCAATTCAATGTATCCGAATCGACCGTACGCCGGGATTTAAGAGATCTGGAAGAAGCGAAGCAGCTGCGTAGAACGCATGGAGGTGCCGTCGCCATTGAGCAGGATAGCGTTGAACCGACCTTCAACGAGAAAGAAGACCGCTACCGTTCGCAAAAGGAAGAAATTGCCCGCAGCGCATTAGCCTTCATCGAGGAAGGGGATACGATCTTTCTTGATTCGGGTACGACGACGTATTATTTGGCGCAGCATTTGAAAGACTTCCAGGAGCTTACCGTGGTCACGAACTCCAATATGGTCGCAGAAGTGCTAAAGCAGGCGAAGCATATTCAGATCCTGCTTACCGGAGGTACGCTGCGTCATGAAACTCAAGCGATGGTCGGTCCGCTAGCGAATCGTTCCATTGGAGCCATCCGCGTGAATAAGTTGTTTCTGGCGATCAATGGTGTAGATATGGACGTTGGCCTGACCACGCCAAATTTGACCGAAGCGGAAACGAAGCGCTGTATGATCCAGGCGGCCAAGCAAATTATTTTAGTGGCTGATCATAGTAAATTCGGGCAAATTTCATTTGCCAAGGTCGCAGATTTATCGGAAATTCACCACTGCATCGTCGATGAAATGGTATCAGAGCAAGTGGTCGGCGAGATGGAAGCGGAAGGGATCAAAGTCACGATAGCGGGGAGAACATCATGATGAAGACAGTTCATACAGTAACCTTAAATCCGGCAGTAGACAAGACTGTAACAGTGGAACATTTCGCGCTGGGCGAATTGAATCGGATCAAGACGATGCGTACGGATGCCGGGGGCAAGGGCATCAATGTCGCTAAAGTTTTACATAGCTTCTCGGTTCCCGTCATCGCATGGGGAATCCAGGGAGGGCATCAAGGAAAAATCATCTTAGATAAGCTGGGGAAACAGGGAATCCCGTCTCGGTTCATTGAGGCTGAAGGAGAGACCCGTACGAATCTGAAGGTCGTCGATGAACATACGAAGCAAACGACCGAACTTAACGAAGCAGGCTGCACACCTAGCCACGAGCTTTTGGAACAGTTCCTTGCCCGTTATGAAGCCGGCCTGGACGAAGCGGCTATCGTCGTTCTGGGAGGAAGCTTGCCTCCAGGAACGCCGGCAGATTACTATCGTCGTCTGATCGAAATTGCAAATCGCAAGGGGGTGCGAACGATTTTGGATGCTGACGGAGAGGCTTTGACCTGCGGGCTCGAAGCCGTGCCCTTCGCCCTGAAGCCCAACATTCATGAGTTAGAGACACTGTATGGAACGAAGCTCGGGAGCGAGGAACAAATCGTGTCAGCAGCAAAAGGATTGGTTAGCAAAGGCATCTCTTATGTCTTGGTATCCATGGGAGGTGAGGGTTCGATTCTGGTTACTAAGGAGGATGCTTTTCGTGCAAGGCCGTTCCCAATTACACCGCTAAGCACGGTAGGGGCTGGGGATTCGATGGTGGCTGCGATGGCATATTGTCTGCTTCACCATAAGACAACCGAGGAGATGGCACGATGGACTTCAGCGGCGGGTACGGTCACCGCATCAAAATCAGGAACCGATGTCTGTACGATGGATCAAGTGGAGGAATCGCTTCACCGAATCGAGATCGAACCGATGATGTAATCGGGCGGGAAGCACATCATGATGAGGAGGAGAATGAACAATGAGTAAAATCATAGCTGTTACGGCATGTCCAACGGGAGTAGCTCATACGTATATGGCCGCAGAGTCGCTCATCAAGTCGGCGAAAGCGAAGAACATCGAGCTCAAGGTAGAAACGCGCGGGGCGATTGGAGTCGAGAACGAACTGACGGAGCAGGATATTGCTGAGGCACATGCGGTGATTTTGGCTGCGGATACCGATGTCCTTGAATCCCGGTTTGCGGGCAAGCCGGTGGTTAAGGTAGGCGTAGCCCAAGCATTGAAAGATCCTGACGGATTACTCGATCAGGCACTGGCGATGAAGGCCGCATCTGGCGATGATTATTTGAAGCAAATCAATCAAGCAAAATCAGAGCGGGGTGCCTCGCGCAAAGGGCCATATAAACACCTGATGACAGGAGTATCGGCCATGCTTCCGCTCGTCGTTGCCGGCGGATTATTGATAGCGATTTCATTTATCTTCGGAATTGAGGCTTTTAACGAGAAGGGTACGCTCGCGGCAGCGCTTATGGACATTGGCGGTGGAGCAGCATTCGCCTTAATGGTGCCGATCCTAGCCGGATTTATCGCCTTCTCGATCGCCGAGAAGCCGGGTCTGGCCCCAGGCCTCGTCGGAGGGATGATAGCCTCGCAAATCGGCGCGGGATTCATCGGCGGGATAGCCGCCGGCTTCTTGGCAGGATATCTGGCGAAGTGGCTTAAAGACTGGATCAAGATGCCGCATAATTTGGAGGGTCTCAAACCGATTCTGATAATTCCGCTTCTCGCAACAGGCATTACCGGATTACTTATGATCTACGTCATCGGAGAGCCGGTCAAGTTCACGATGGACAGCTTGACGAACTGGCTAAATACGATAGGCTCTACCAATGCGGTGCTGCTCGGATTACTGCTGGGTGCCATGATGGCGTTCGATATGGGTGGGCCGGTCAATAAAGCGGCTTATACTTTTGCGGTCGGCCTTTTGGCCAGCAGCGTCTACGGTCCGATGGCAGCCGTGATGGCCGCAGGAATGACGCCGCCGCTTGGATTGTGGCTGGCTACCCTGATCGCGCCGAAGAAATTTACGCTTGACGAGAGAAATGCGGGCAAGTCAGCCGCCGTCTTGGGTATTTCATTCATTACCGAGGGAGCGATTCCGTTTGCGGCTGGAGACCCATTCCGAGTTATACCTTCCATTATGGTGGGCTCGGCGGTAACCGGGGCCTTGTCTATGCTGTTTGGGGCTACGCTGCAAGCGCCACATGGCGGAATCTTCGTATTGGCGATTCCTAATGCCGTAACGCAAGTCGGCCTGTATGCGCTGGCGATTGCGATAGGAACTGTCATAACGGCCTTAATGCTATCTGTTTTGAAGAAATCTGTAATTAACAACTAGGTGGGTGAACATCTTGAAAATTATTGAACTCATGAACGAAGAAGCTATTTTGATGCCATTGAATGCGGCAAGCAGAGAGGAATGCATACACGCTATGATCGGCGCGCTCGAACGATCAGGAGCGGTTGCCGATAAATCCGCTTATTTAGAAGCGGTGATGAACCGTGAGAAAATGAGCTCTACGGGAATCGGCTTCAAGGTAGCCATTCCCCATGGCAAATCGTCCGGCGTAAAAGAACCGGCTTTAGCTTTCGCCCAATTGACGAATCCGCTGGATTGGGACTCGATTGATGGGCAGCCCGTATCGATCGTTTTTATGATAGCCGTACCGGAGGAAGCGAAAGGGAACGAGCATATGCAAATTCTTGTTGCTTTGTCCCGGAAACTGATGGACGATGATTTCAGAAACCAGCTTTTGTCCGTTTCCGACCGTGGGCAGCTGCTCAAGCTTTTAGATACGATTTAAGGATCAATCATTTCTTGAACGGCCGGCCGCTTGAACCGGTATACGGTAAGCGGCCGTTTTGAATTGTGAAATATACGGCATCCAATGTAAGCCGACAGTCAATGTAATTTGTTAATTGATTTACTTCGCAGAGGAATTTAACCTCTACGATTATTTCGTAGCCTTCCTTAAAAAGATGCAACATGGTCTTCATACCACATCACTCCTCTCAAAATTAAAAATTCTAATGTAGGGTATTTGGTATTCAGAAAAGAGCCAACCAAAAAGGACGATCCCCGCTTAAAGCAGAGGGTATCGTCCTTTTTTCATAAATTGTCTTTATTTAAGACGGGCTGTTACTAGCTGAGAACTGCTCCTCAGGAGCTTTCGTTCGCTTCGTGAATAGCGATAGCGCTAGCGCGATAATCCCGAATACCAAGCCGACCACAAAAGCTCTATGAATGCCAGACAGCAATCCTTCCGCGATTTGCGCAGGGGTCGGTTCCGCCGTCAGCGACATGAAATAGGACTGCTGTCCGGATGTCATAATGCTAATGAACAACGCCACACCGATGGCCCCAGCAATTTGCTGCAATGTGTTTAATACCGCTGTTCCGTGCGGATACAGCCGCTGTGGCAGCTGGTTTAATCCATTCGTTTGCATCGGCATCATAATCATCGCAATGGAAACCATCAGCAGGATATGCAGCAGGACCAGAATCGCCGTAGTGGTCTGCAAATCGATTCGCGTAAACAGCCACATGATGATGACGAGAAGCGTGCTGCCCGGAATAACGAGGGCACGCGGGCCGAATTTATCGAACAGCTTGCCGGTAACCGGTGAAATAAGTCCATTGAGCAAACCTCCGGGAAGCAGGACAAGTCCGGCTGCGAAGGTCGTCATCAGGAACACCCCTTGCATGAGAAAGGGAAGCAGCAGCATCGTTGAGAACATCGTCATCATCGCGATGATGAGCATGATCGTCGTGAGCGTAAACATCGGGAATTTAAAGACGCGCAAATCGAGCATAGGCTCTTCCGACTTCAGCTGCCGGATGACGAATAGGAGCAATGACACGCCGCCCACGATTAATGGGACAAATACTTCTGTGCTGGCCCAGGTTGTATCAGCTTTCCCCGCACCGCTGAAGCCGAATACGATGCCGCCGAATCCAAGCGTAGACAGCAGGATCGACAGCACGTCGACTTTAGGTTTGGTGACGGTCGTGACATTTTTCAAGAAAATGAACGAGACCACAATCGAGATGATTGCAAAAGGCAGCACCAGGAAAAACAGCCAGCGCCATTCGGCAACCTGCAGAATCAAGCCCGAAAGGGTAGGGCCGATCGCCGGGGCGAACATAATGACGAGTCCGATCGTACCCATGGCCGCTCCGCGCGTCTCCGGCGGATAAAGCACAAGAATCGTGTTCATCATGACGGGCAGCATCAGGCCTGCTCCGCTCGCTTGAAGCAAACGGCCGATCAGCAATATTTCAAAATTCGGGGCAATTCCGCAAAGAAGCGTCCCCACCGTAAACAGCACCATAGCGCCCAGGAACATTTGCCTCGTCGTAAACCACTGCACTAGCAGCGCCGATACAGGAATCAGCACGCCGACGACAAGCATGTAGCCGGTAGCCAGCCATTGCAGGGTAGAAGCGGATACGTCCAACGCTACTTCCAGTTTCGGCAACGCAATGTTAAGCAGTGTTTCGTTCAGAATGGAGAAGAATGCGCCGATAATGAGCGATATCAATATGGGCAGCTTCTTAATGTTGTAAAGATCTTGTTGCTGAGTAGTAGCAGTAGAGTTCAATTTTCATCCCTATCCTTATTTTTATTTTTAAGATTTTTTATATTTGCTATTGTAACAGATAAACGTAAAATTATTTCTATTTAAATTTATTTTTTTAATAATATTAGATTTACATAAGAAAGAAGCCGCTGGGCTGCAGCTTCTCATTTGCTGCAATCCCGCGGCTTCTTGTCCGTCATGGAATTCATTCTATTATTGCGGCCGTTGTTCTTTAAGCTTCGCGTATTCATCGGCAATTTGGGCATGCAGCGGGTGCTCTTGCGGCAGCTCCGTGTATTTCTCGATCGCCGCATGAACTCCTTGCTCACGCACATAAGACTGGAGCTCGACAGATTCTGGATCACTGCTCTCATCGAATAGCAGAGCCGCGGCAACCGCCTTTGTCAGATGGGGCACAGGGATGCCCAGCTCATTAGCAAGCCGTGCTGGTCTTACAAGCCGGTCGTTCGGAGAAATTTTCCGAATTGGGGAACGGCCTACCCGTGCGATCTCATCAGTCAAATAAGGGTTGATGAAACGCTCGAGAATTTGCTCGATATACTGCTTATGGGAGTCTGCATCGAACGAATACGTCTTTACAAGCATCGCACCCGATTCCTCCAAGGCCCCTCTAACTTCGCTGACGACTGCAGGATCTTTCATCGCTTCCTGGATCGTCTCGTAGCCTTTCAGATAGCCATGATAGGCAGCTATGCAATGCCCGGTATTCACGGTGAAGAGCTTGCGTTCGATATAAGGCAGCAATTGGTCTACATAATGGACGCCGGCGATTTCTTTAAATTCTCCTCGCATGGCCGAACGGTCCACGGTCCATTCGTAGAAGGGCTCGACTGTGACAAGCAGCGGGTCTTCATGCTGCTGCAGCGGTACGATCCTGTCCACAGCGGCATTAGGGAAGTCGATCGATTGATCGGCTTGCCCCTTTGCGGTTTCGGACAGATGGTCGTACACATGGTTTTTAAGCTGTGTACTGCCCCCGATGGCATTTTCGCAAGCAATGACATGAAGAGGGCGGGCGCTGCGCGACAATCTCAGTTCAATCCCTTTGGCAATTGCTGCAGCAATATGTTTCAACACGGAGACGCCTACGGCAGTCGTTACAATGTCGGCCTCTGCAACAGCTTCGGCGACAAGAGCTTGATCTTTGCCGTCAATCGCGGTCACGTTTTCGACGACGATCGTATCGGCTTGCTCATTGGCCAAGGTGACTGGATATTGACGTTTGCTCTGCAACAGATTGACCAGCGTATCGTTTACATCGACAAAAGTAACCTCATATCCCGATTTCGAGAGCAACAAGCCGATAAAGCCCCGACCGATGTTGCCTGCGCCAAAATGTACGGCCTTCATTCGCTCATCCCCTCTTCGAAAATCGAAATCAGCTGTTCCTCCGAAGTCGCATTTACGATTCGTTCCATTTCATCATCATCCGAGACGAGGACCGCTACATTCGTTAGAATTCCCATATGATCATCGCGAATGGCAGCAAGGCCGATAACTAACCGTGCAGGCTCGTCGCCACCGAAGTCGATGCCGTCCGGAGCGGTGAGAATAGCCATTCCCGTGGATTTGATCATGGACTTAGCTTCGTTCGTGCCGTGCGGCATTGCGAGTCCGCCGCCGAGGTAAGTGGAAAGGGAATCCTCGCGTTCGATCATTTTCTCGATATATTCCTGCGGGGCGTGACCAGCGTCCACCAGCATTTGTCCCACCATGCGGATAGCTTCATATTTGTCTTGTACCTTTACATTTAGTCTCACTTTGTCTGTAGATAGAATAGCCATGGTTTAATCTCTCCAATCCAATTTTCTTATTATATATTTCTCCAGTTGCCCGGAGATGAAACCCTTGATCTCATCCTTGCTTCCTTCCTCTAGCAGCATGACCATGTCGGTAAGGAGCAGCATTCCGCTGATTTCGCTCAGCACTTCGAGGCTGGCCTTATCCAGCTTCATGGGACCAAGCATCAGCAGGACCTGCTTAACATCACCGGCTTCATGATTGAGCTCAATCGGCAAATCATAGCGAAACAATGAGATGAGCGGCCGCTGTACCCATTCGCTTCGCGTGTGGATTAAGGCGATTTCTGTGTCGGGCATGACCAGGCTGCCTTGTTCCTCCCGGAGCAGCAGCTGCTCCACGATTTTCTCTTTGTTCAACAATACGCTGTGCTGTTCGATCGTGGAGATCATATGCAGCAGTTGGCTATGCAGATTCGGCCCTCCGGAACTTCGGTCCATTCTGTGAACTTTGAAGTTCTCCAGCAGCTGCAGCACAATGTCAGCGTAGATGTGCAGCTGTCTCAGCCGATCGAGCGGGCCTTGATCTGGATCGGTAGTGGCTGCGGGGGAGGGCTCTTTGTTTTTCAAAGTAATGTCATGAATGAAAGCTCTTAGCCTTACGGCCTCGTCCTCCGTGAGCAGCGGGCTGATTTTGATATACCTGTCGGAGGCCAGCGGTAAATTGACGGTAGAGATGATTAAATCATAATTGTCCGCAGGCAGCCGTACAGCCTCATACCAAGAAAGATGGCCGATCAGCTCGATCTGCGGCAGCTCCTTGGAGATACGAACCGCAAGCAGCTTTGACGAGCCGATACCGCTTGTGCAGACGAGCACGGCCCGTACCTTCCACGGAAATTGCTTGGAACGCTCAATGGCGGCACCGAAATGCATCACGATATAACCGACTTCCTCGTCGGGGACGTGCAGAGTTTGCACGAATTTATCAACGCCTTGTCTAACGATACTGAACAATTCGTCATAATCTTTTTTGATCTGCGTCAGGATCGGGTTGCGAATGGCAATGCCGCTGGCAATCCTTTGAAACGCAGGGTGCATATGCTGGATCAAACCCTCGACCAGCGAGCGGTCATTCATGAATGAAATCTGCGTCTTGATCTCGATATAGCGAATCAGCTCGGTTACCGTTTCGATGAGCGACATGTCATTATGGTTGACGAGCAGTCCTAGCTCATGCTGTGCTTCGCCTCTGAGCAAGCTGCCTAGATACACCTCTTCGGCCTGAGGGAGCTCCAATTCGAGCAGTTGGAGGAGCCGGGCAAGTTGGCCATTGTCCTTGGCGGATGAAGTACCCGGTTGAACGGCCTGCTCCTGATCCTGGCGAATGAGACAACTATGCTCAATCCTGGTCAGAGCCACGGATAATCGAATCAGTAAGCGGGTGTAAGCCGCTTCAGGCAAACGGATTGGCCATTGCTTGTTGATTTGCCAGAGCGCTCGCTCAAGCTTGAAAAACTGCTCTTTTCCGACCATTCTCAGAAGCTGGGTGGTCAGTGGATGTACGACGGCTTGATCGCTATGTTCATCATGGTGTCCAAATAAATCGGAATCATCTAAGTACTTGATGGCAAGCAAGCTGATCATTTGCCGCTTCGCTTGTTCCTTGCCCGTTAATTCAACCCCGTAACCGCGTTTGCGGACGAGTGTAAGCTGTTGTTCGTTGATCTGATCTTCTAACTGGTCCAAATCGCTGCTGATCGTGGGCATTGTCACGTTCAGTTCATGGGCGAGGGTGAACAGCTTCATCGGCTCATCATACTGCAGGAGCTTGCACAGGATCAGGATTTTCCGTTCCTCGGGGGAATATTCCGCAGGCACGGATAGATTAAGCTCCTGTTTGAACAGTTCGATCTGCTCGCTGTCCGCCTCGATTTTGATGCCGATTCCCGACTTCTTGTGAAGTTTAATGCCATGAGCCGCAAGGGCAGGCTCAATATCAATTAGCTCCCTGTGAATGGTTCGCGTACTGGTTCCAATCTCAGCAGCGATATCTGCGGCTGTAATTTCATTCTGTTGATTGAACAGCAGCTCTACGATCCGGCGTTGTCTAGTTGACATTATGATATGGCATCATCCTTCACGAAAGAAATGAGCTTAACGCCGACAGAAAATCTGTCAGCGCCAAGCTTGGGATTACTTGCTCAGTCTTTCGACGAGCGTGTCATATTCAGGACTCTTTAAGAAGTTTTCGATGGATATATGTTCAGCATTAGGATTTTTCAGACGTGCCCGATCTGTCAGCGTCTTATGAGTAAAGATAATATCCGCATCAGCCGGAATGTCGTTGATCGCCGTATTGGTGACCGTAATCGGTAGACCGGCGGCGTTAACTTTCTTCCGCAGGATAGACGCGCCCATGGCACTGGATCCCATACCGGCATCACAGGAGAAGACGATTTTTTTCACTTCTTCATTGGATTTAACCGCATTGTTGGCTTCAGAAGCGTTAGTCGTGCCCGTTCCTTTAGCATCAGCTTTCATTTGTTTCATCTTAGCTTGTGCTTCTTCCAGGTCAACGCCTTCTTCACCGCTGTCTTTCGTAGTCTTCAGCAGCAGGGAAGCGATCAGGAACGATACGACGGTAGCGACCAGAACACCTGCGAACATTGCTAGATATCCGCCTTTTGGCGTCATAGCCATGTAGGCAATAATACTTCCTGGTGAAGGAGCGGCTACTAGTCCGGCACCCAGAATCGAGAAGGTGAACGTACCAGCCATACCGCCACCGATAACCGCAAGGATCAAGCGCGGGTTCATCAGGATGTACGGGAAGTAGATTTCATGAATACCGCCCAAGAAATGAATGATAATCGCACCAGGGGCAGAATTCTTGACCATTCCTCGGCCGAATACCCAGTAAGCTAGCAGAATACCAAGACCAGGACCTGGGTTAGACTCCAGCATGAAGATAATGGATTGTCCAGCTTTGGACACTTGTTCCAATGCCAGCGGGCCAAGAATACCATGGTTGATGGCATTGTTCAGGAACAATACTTTTGCAGGCTCGATCAGCAGGTTAGCCAGCGGAAGCAGGCCTGTATTAATCAGGAACTCAACGCCCGCAGCAAGAACGTTGCTGAACGCTTGAACGACTGGGCCAACGCCTTTGAAAGCTCCTAGCGCAAGGGCACCACCGATGATGCCTGAGGAAAAGTTATTGACCAGCATTTCGAAGCCGGCAGGGATTTTGCCTTCAACGGACTTGTCGAACATCTTCAAGACCCAAGCTCCAAGTGGACCCATGATCATGGCTCCGAGGAACATTGGGATATCCGCCCCGACAACAACCCCCATTGTTACGACGGCACCAATAACGCCACCGCGCACGCCGTGAATCATGTGTCCGCCCGTATAACCGATAAGCAGCGGGAGCAGGTAAGTGATCATTGGTCCGACAAGTGAAGCCAGACCTTCATTCGGGATCCAGCCCGTCGGGATGAACAGGGCCGTAATCAGACCCCAGGCAATGAATGCACCGATGTTCGGCATAACCATTCCGCTTAAGAAACGGCCGAAGCGCTGCACTAGAACTTTGAAGCCGGATGATTGTGCAGTATCCATATTTTTTGACCTCCACGAAATAAATTGTTAAATCTGAAGTTGATGTGTAGTTCATATATCCTATACCTATCGTAGCTGTTAGCGGTTTCAGTAGCAATGAAATCAAAAGCAGGTTGCTTCATGATGGCTGTTGACATGATTTTATTGTCTGAAGAAAGCATGCGCCTTATACCTTATTTGTACCTATATAAATGCTTGCCTGCCTTAAACCGTGGTATAATGGAATATTAGGCATTGTACAACAATATCGAAGGAGTACGTTAAAATGATCGATCTTAATCAAATGCGGCAGAAAATCTTGACAGCGGATCAGGACCATATGCTTACATTTGCGGAGGCGTTCAGACCGATTGATTTGGCAGAAAGTTTGGAGAAATTAAAGGCGGAGGAGCAGCTTAGACTGATGGAGCTTCTACCCCCAGCCGTGGCCGCGGAAATTTTGGAGTTCTTGGAGCCGCTTGTGCAATATAAGATTTTGCACCATCTGGATGTGGAACTTACTTCGCAAATTCTTAATGAGCTGCCCAGTGACGTCGTAGCGGACATGATGCTAGCGATTCATCGGTATCAGGCGGACAAGCTGCTGGATTTGCTGCCTGACGATTATCGCGAACGCATACAGACCTTGATGACGTTTCCGGAGGAAACGGCGGGGAGCCTGGCAACGATTGATTATATCGCCGCACCAGGTCAATGGACTATGGATACAACGCTGGAGCACATACGTAAGGTCGGACATGATGCGGAAATTACGGCCTATATTTATGTGACCGGATTAAAAGGGGAGCTGTTAGGCGTCGTTTCCCTAAAAAAAATCATTTTGGCCGATCCTGCTACTCTGCTGCGGGAAATCGCGGATGAACCTATCACCGTGCCGGCTACGATGGGCCAGGAGGAGACGGCTGAGCTGCTATCCCGCTACGATTGGGTTGCCCTGCCAGTGGTGGACGGTCAGCAGCGCCTGATCGGCGTCGTTACCGTCGATGACTTAATCGATGTCATGCAGGAGGAGGCGACGGAGGATATTCAAATGCTCGGCGGAAGCCAGCCGCTTCAGGATACTTATTTCAAGAGCTCTGTATTTCATCTTTATCGAAAAAGAATTATCTGGCTTCTGATTCTGTTTGTAGCCGAGGCGTATACCGGGACGGTGTTAAGGCATTATGAGGATACGTTGACCGAGGTCATATCGCTAGCTTTCTTTATTCCGCTCCTTATTGGCACCGGCGGCAATACCGGAACACAAACCGTGTCAACGCTTGTCCGGGCGCTTGCCGTCGGTGAAGTTCATTTTAAAGACCTGTTTCGAGTAATTAGGAAGGAACTGGTCACTGGAATCATGACCGGCTCAACGATTTTTGTCATCGCATTTCTTCGTGCCTGGATGCTTGGCGTGGAGATGAACGTAGGCTTTGTCGTCGGCATTACGGCGATGGTGATCGTGCTGTGGGCTTCCTTTGTAGCGGCTATCCTGCCGCTTGTTCTGCATAAGCTGAAGGCGGACCCGGCTGTGATCTCAGGGCCATTTATTACGACGCTAGTAGACGGCACAGGATTGATCATATACTTCACCGTGGCCAGAATTTTGCTCAATCTTTAGACCTAATAGGATGGGGCTGGCCTTAACAGATGCAAGTTTTTTTCTTGATGCCAAGCTTGCCGCGCTGCTCTACCTTGCGGATGTAATCGGCAGCTAACGGAACCTTGCAAGCGGTTTGACCGACATCGACGTGAACCTTGCCGATATTTTCCGCGACTCCAATGGCCTCATCATAAAGAGCAGTCACATAACTGCCTGCAATGATGACAAAAGTATTCATCGTATACCGGACCCGATTCTGTTCCTCGTGGATCGTGGATTCGATCTGCCGCAGCAAAGCGCGGAGTTCCTCCAGGTCAAGCTGCTCATCGGGAGTAATAGATACGTAATTGGCATATGTGCTCCAGCCACAGGTGGCGACCATTTCTTCACCGGAGCGCATCCACTCCCGAGCAAGCTCCAGCGCGTAAGGGCTCTCTGCAGCCGCGCCTGCGACCGTATATTCAGCCAGCATGTACCAGTTAGCCTGTTTGACCCAGTGCTCCAGCTGAGGCTTTGTTATCATTTGCGGGTTGATGGACAGTCCGGCCAAATACATGGCATCTGAATTGCCCGTGTCATAGAGGGCCAGGGCCAACTTCTGATTCTTGGACACCTGTTTCACCAGCTTTTTCAAATCCCCGACCTTGACACCGAAAAGGGGCTCCTGTGCTCCATGGCGAATAAAGGTCTTTTTCGTTTGCTCCGTGCCCAGTTCCTCGAGCTTTGTCATCACTTCCGCTAATGTCATAGGCTTATTCTCCTTAGAATTGATTGATCATATGGTAACACAATATCCCATTGAAGGGGATGAAGGCAGGAAGTTAAATTCAATATTTTCACTTTCGGAAGAAATTTTCAACAATCATAATTTTGTAGAAAATAATTTACAAAATCAAAAATTCGTGTTAAGTTGAATATAGAAGGAGCCAAAATTAAATACTAACAACCAAATGTTGTGTAAGGGCTTCCAGATTTATGTCGCATTAGTTTCATCGAACAGGGGGAAGTCAGCGGTTCAAACACAAACGCTTTGTCATGATTTATGAAGAAAATATTTTTCTTAAATTATATAAAAGGGAAAATATTTTACAAACATAAGTTCATGACTATTCGAAGACAACAGAAATGCAGACAACAAGGAGGAAATAAAATGGCTTCATTAGAAAAGTTTCATGGAATCTTACCGGCCTTCTATGCCTGCTATGACGAAGAAGGCAACATTTCGGAAGCACGGACGAAGGATCTGTGCGACTACTTGTTAGGCAAAGGGGTGCAAGGCGTTTACGTTGGCGGAAGCTCTGGAGAGTGCATCTATCATAATCTCGATGAACGCAAAGCCGTGCTGACGTATGTTGCCGAACATTTGAAAGGAAAAATGACCTTGATTGCCCATGTGGGCGCTCCGTCGACGAGAGACAGCATTGAATTGGCGAAGCATTCGGCAGAACTGGGTTATGATGCACTGTCCGCTATTCCGCCGATTTACTTCAAGCTCCCGGACCGCGCGGTTTATAAATATTGGAGCGATATTATCGAAGCAACTTCTCTTCCCTTCATTATTTATAACATTCCGCAAACGACTGGATATACTCTTAGTCCGGCATTGTTTGCCAAAATGCTCGAGAATAAAAAAGTGATCGGCGTTAAAAATTCCTCGATGCCGACCATGGACATCGAGAGATTCAAAAGAGTCGGCGGTGCTGATGTCATCGTGTTCAATGGCCCGGATGAGCAATTCGTGTCCGGAAGAATCATGGGAGCAGACGCCGGAATCGGCGGAACGTACGCGTCGATGCCAGAGCTGTTCCTGCAGGCCAATGAATTTGTGAAGTCCGGTAAATTTGCTGAAGCGACAGCAATTCAGAGCGACATTAACGACATTATTATCGCCCTATGCTCTCAGGATGGTTCCATGTATGCCGTCATCAAGGAAGTGCTGATAAGAAGAGGCGTAAACATTGGCGGAGTAAGAGCTCCGATGGAGAACATTAGCCAGGAAGATGGCGGCCGAATCGATAGCATCATTCAAATGATCGATACAGCCATCGAGCGTCATTGCAAGTAATCTTACGATCCTTAGGATTCAGCATATATTACTCACTTACATTTTAAGGAGGCTTACACATGTTTAAAAAGCGTCTGTTAATGACAACAGTGGCACTTATGGTGATTGTTTCGATGATTGCGGGATGCTCTGGAAACAATAAAGCCGGCAATGGTGCGGCATCATCCAACGCAGGCAAGGGCGGCAAAGAAAAAGTCGAAATTACGGCATGGCTGACGCCGCAATGGAAGGGCGTCCTAGATGCATCGGAGCAAGGCGCGGACTATGACAGCTTCTTGAAATATGCCGCTAAGAAATTCGCAGCGCAATACGATAAATACGACGCCAGCGTTAAAGTGGAAGTGATTGCGGGAGATCAGCGCGACCAGCTTCTCAACGTTAACCTAAGCAGCAACACACCTCCGGATGTATTTTTTGAAAGCGTCTTCCCAATGGGCGACTATGTTCACCGCGGCGCGCTTGTTCCGTTAACAGACATCGTTGACGATGAGGCTAAAAAGGACATCGATCAGAGCTTCTGGGATGCAGTTACTTTCGGAAAAGATGTATATTTCTATCCATTCCAGCATAATCCCGGCACGCTTGTCTACAATGCCGATATGTTCAGAGCAGCCGGCTTGGAGAAATTCGTTGGCGATGAGAATGAAATCAAAACCTGGACCATGGACGAGTACCAACAAATCCTGGACGGACTGAAAAATAACCTGCCTAAAGACAAATATGCGAATGCTTATCCAATGGCACTATATGCCGTGAATAACCAAGGTGATACTTGGAATCTGGCTTACCTGAGAATGTTCGGCAACAAGTTCTTCAACGACGAAGGCAACATCGTATTGGATGATGCGAACGGCGCTAAGGCTGCGGCTTGGCTCAAAAAGCTGTATGACGGCGGTTACACTAATCCTGGGGCTGAATCCGTATCGTCCAACGATGCCAATGCTATGTTCCAAAATCAGCAGTTGGGCATTAGCTTTACCAACCCGATTCTCTTCAGCAACATGAAGACGAATATGGAGAACGGTACTTCGCCTAAATTCGACGTACGTCTGGCCAATATACCTTCTGAAAGTGGAGATCCACTGTCCTTTACGTACGTTGTTGGCGCTAGTGTGTTCCAATCCGGCAATGCGAAGAAATTAGAAGTAGCCAAGGATTTCGTTAAATTCTTCTCTACGGATCCCGAATTGGTGAAATCCTCGAAGAACGGAATTCCTGTAAGAAGCTCGGTTGCAGAGGAACTGAAAGGCGAGAATCCGCTCTTCGCGGCATATGATGCCAACTCCAAATACCTGTTCAACTTTACGGGCAACGTTCCTGGCTACAGCCAGTTGAGAGAAGTGCTGTATCCTGAGCTTCAAGCGCTTTACCTAGGACAAAAAACGCCTGAGCAAATGGTGAAGGATTATCAAACGAGCGGCAACAAGGTGATTGAGCAAAATAAAGCAGGCTCCGTCATCTACAATAAATAGTCTGCCGGCTGGTCAACATTACACGATTAACAGCCTTGAGCTTCTGGAACTGCTAGGCTCAAGGCTGCTAATTAGAAAGGTAAAATGGATATGAAACTACGAAGAAATATTTATGCCAAAGAGAATATTACCGGTTATTTGTTTATTTTACCTCAGATGCTGGTTTTCTTGCTCTTTCTTGTATATCCGATCATTGAAGGCATGAGGCTGAGCATGTATCGGATCAATTATCAGAGCGAGACGTTTGTCGGCTTCGATAATTACTTGACCCTGTTTAATGATCCGGTCTTCTTCAAAGCTTTATTTAACACCGTCATATTTGTTGTATTTATCGTCATCCTAACGGTTGGTTTTGCGTTATTCGTAGCTTCCGCGATCTTTGATAAGAACGCCAGATACGTCTCTTTTATAAGAGGAAGCTATTATATCCCTGTTATGGTCTCTATGGTTGTTATGAGTATGGTTTGGAGCTTTTTGCTCAATCCCGCAAATGGATTGATTTCATTTTTTGCCCGCGATATGGGGCTAGGCACAGTGAATCTTCTCGGTAATCCTAAGACAGTCATGCCCGTCATTATTTTCGTCACCTTTGCGACCAACGTCGGTCAAGCAATCATTCTGTATATTGCAGCGATGATCGGCGTACCTAAAGATCTATTTGAAGCGGCAGAAGTGGATGGAGCCAGCAGATGGCAGGTCATCCTTAAAATATTGATTCCTTCCGTCAAACCGACGACCGTGTACATCACGATCATTAATATCATTGCTGTTCTGAAAATATTTGTTGTCATTCAGTTGTTGACCGGTGGCGGCCCCAACAATGCCTCCGTGACACTGATGTATTACCTATATAACAATGCGTTTAAATATAATCAACTCGGAGTTGCTTCTGCAGTCGGGGTGATCATGTTCATCATCACGCTGCTGCTGTCAGTACCTCAATTGAAAAGCATGCTTCAGGAGAAGTGAGGGGGATAAGCTAAATGTCACAAATCAAGAACAAGAAAAAAATGGAGAAATTTGATTTCGTTTCAAACGCGATCATTACCCTCTTCGCTGTTTTAAACCTGTTTCCTCTATATTGGTTGTTTACAAGCTCTTTGAAAAACAGTTCGGATGTCGTCAAGATGCCTCCAGACTGGTGGCCTAAGACGATTACGTTCTCCAATTATGTGGATATATTTCAAAACCAGCCCGCATTGCGCTGGACGTTCAACAGTATATATGTGTCGGGCGTTACGACCATTCTGGTCATCATCATCGGCTCGATGGCAGCATATGCTTTCTCGAAAATTAATTTCAAGTTCAGTAATGTTATTTATATTATTTTCGTATCGAGCTTGATGATTCCTAAGGAAATCATGATTGTACCGCTTTTCCGCATCGTCCAGAATTTCCACATGGTAAATGCCTATGGCGGAATGATCTGGCCGAACGTAGCTGGGGCATTCGGGGTATTTCTATTGAAAGGGTTCTTCGATACGACGCCAAATGCCCTCAGGGAAGCGGCAAGAATCGACGGAGCCAGTGAGTGGCGAACATTTACAAGAATTATGCTGCCGATCGTTAAACCGGGTATCGGAGCCTTGTTCATCCTCAACTTCGTCCAGGTCTGGAACGACTATTTGTGGCAATTGGTCGTCGGCCAAGAGAAATTGATGAAAACGTTGATGGTCGGTACCGCAACTCTGATGCAGGATCTCAACCCTAACTTTGCTTACAAAATGGCCGGTGCTACCGTAGCGGCGATTCCGATGCTGGTCATCTTCGTATTGTTCCAACGTTATTTTACATCAGGCATTACAGCTGGAGCAGTGAAAGAGTAATCAACTTAAAAAAACGTGGAGTGGTTTACAAATGAATACAGAACATAAAGTCCTAAAAGAGATCCATCATAAATTAGTTGTATCCTGCCAAGCGCTGCCTGAGGAGCCTCTCCATAGTCCTTACATTATGGGGAGAATGGCATATGCCGCCTATTTGGGCGGAGCAGCCGGCATTCGTGCGAACAGTGTGGAAGATATTAAAGAGATTAAGAAGACCGTTAATTTGCCGATCATCGGAATCATCAAGCAGGTGTATAAAGGTTCAGATGTGTTTATTACACCGACATTAAAGGAAATTGAAGCTTTGTACAATGAAGGCGTAGATATTATTGCGTTGGATGCGACTGACCGGGTCCGGCCTGACGGCACGACCATTTCCGAGTTGTTTCCACGGATGCGGGAGATGTACAGGGATCAGTTATTCATGGCGGACTGCTCCACGTACGAGGAAGGGGTCATGGCCGAGGAACTAGGATTTGATCTGGTAGGAACGACTTTGAGCGGATACACGGAAGCTACGAAAGACAGAGCTTTGCCTGATTTTGAATTAGTGGAGCGGCTCGTAAGCCGTCTATCGGTTCCCGTTATTTCGGAAGGCGGCATTTCCACGCCGGAACAGTTGAAGAAAATGTACGACCTTGGCGTCTATTCGGCGGTGGTCGGCTCTGCCATCACCCGGCCGATGGAAATTACCCAGCGGTTCGTGAAGGCTGTGAGAGAATGAGAATATTAGCCGCGGATATTGGCGGAACGAATACAAAGTTGTGCATCTGTGATGAACAGGGTAAGCTGGAGCAGTTTCAGGAATACACCACAGAGAGCCGCCAAGGCGGCCTCCATGTGATGGCGCGATTGATGGATAAGATCGCGGAATATGACGATTTTGACGCTATTGCTGTCAGTACGGCCGGACAAGTTGATGCGGAAGCAGGATTTATCGTCTTCGCTAACGAAAATATACCTGATTACACCGGTATGAGAATAAAGGACATGCTTGAGGAGAAGTTTCATAAGCCCGTGAAGGTCGAAAATGATGTAAATGCGGCCGCATTGGGTGAAGCATTTTTCGGCGCTGCCCGGCATCTGAACGATTTTTTATGTTTGACTTATGGCACGGGGATCGGAGGAGCTATCGTGATCGATCGCCGGGTTTATAAAGGGGCGAACGGCGTGGCTGCCGAGTTTGGCCATATCGTGACGCATGCTGGAGCGGATAAAGGCAACGGGGTGAATCCCTTTTTTTACGAGAAATATGCCTCGACGACGGCTTTGGTGCAAATGGCCCGGGAGGTTGACCCAGGCTGTACGAATGGCAGAATACTGTTCGAGAAGATCAAACAGGGGAACCGTGAGCTGGAGCAAGTCTTGCGGGCATGGGTGGATGAAGTCGCCTACGGTTTAACCTCAATCATTCATATCTTTAATCCCTCTGCCGTTATAGTTGGGGGTGGCGTAATGGAGCAGGATGATTTGGTTCGGCTTGTGGAAGCTCGAACTAATGCATTGGTTATGGAAAGCTATCGTGATGTGAAAATTCTGAAAGCCTCCCTAGGGAATAAAGCGGGCGTTCTTGGAGCGGCATCACTATTTTGTCGATAGGGGGAGAGAATTTGCGGCCATTAAGTATTTTTACTTCGATTCATTCCAAGTATAACAATTTAACGAACACGGAAAAGAAGGTAGCGGACTATGTACTGGAGAATGCCGCGAGCGTGGTTTACATGTCGATCACGGATTTGGCCGATGCCTGTAATGTAGGAGAATCCAGCATATTCCGCTTCTGCAGATCGCTTAGCTATAAAGGGTATCAGGAGTTTAAAATCGCCCTGGCCCATAGCATTACGGTTGACAATGAAATTCCGCAGCTGACCGATCAGGTGCTTATGGATGATACGATCGACCAGGTCGCGTCCAAGGTGCTGTCTTCAAATATTAGTGCTTTGAATGAGACTTTTAATTTGCTTAACATCGAGAAGATCAATCAGGCCATCGATTATTTGATCGGAGCTGAACGGATATTGTTCTTCGGCGTTGGCTCGTCTCTCATGACGGCGATGGAGGCCAAGGTCAAGTTCATGCGGATAACGAATAAGGCGGAATGCACCTTCGATTCGCATCTGCAAATGATGGCGGCGGCTCTGATGTCCGAGAAGGACGTGGCTGTAATCATTTCCTATTCAGGCTCGACCAAGGACAATATTGAAGTGGCCAAGAAGGCCAAGGAGCGCGGGGCAACGGTAATATCGATCACACGGTTCGTCAAATCTCCGCTGACTTCGTATTCGGATCTCACGCTGCTGTGCGGAGCTAATGAAGGCCCGCTGCAGGGTGGGTCCTTATCAGCGAAAATTTCCCAGCTCTATTTGCTGGACGTATTATATACCGAATATTTCAAAAGATCGAAGGAACAATCGGTCGTCAACAAGGAGAATACCGCTGCAGCAGTCAGCGAGAAGCTGTTGTAGGCTAATTAATACATCTATTAATACGGGGAGATGCGAATATGATTTTAGGCTCACTGGCAACCTGGAAAGACGATCAAAGATTTGAGCATAAAGCAATCGCCGAGGCGATTGAAGCGATCCAAGACATTGTCTGCGATCCGCCATCCCCTGGGCGCGTTGAGATTCGTGGCGATGAGATGTACGTCTCGGTCATGGAACTGGAAGTCAAGCCGCTAGAAGAACAGGTAGCGGAGAAGCATGAAGCCTATATCGATGTGCACTACCTGATCGAAGGCGAGGAGATTATCGGATGGTCGCCTGTGCGCGAGGGAGAACAACCAGTGAAGGCTTATGATCGGGATGCAGATTATGCGCTTTATCAACCTTCAAGCGATGAAGTGAGATTGGCGATGAAGCCCGGAATGTTCGCCGTATTTTTCCCTCATGATATTCATCGACCAGGGATGGCCGAGCAGCCGGCAACAATCCGGAAACTTGTGGTTAAGATTCATGTCGATTTGTTTAAATCGTGAAAGGGACAGGACAAGGTTAGCTTAATTTAACGGAATAAGGCCGTTATCCTAAGGAATGTAGGGGAGAACGGTCTTTTTATTATGGGAAAACCATGTAATTAATGATGTGAATTAAAAATTCATGTAAACATGCGCGGTCGGCTAATCTAATGCTTGCAAAAGTCCTGAATGCAGGACTTTTGCTTTTTATATTTATTCATACTGGCGGATTTGAACCGCAGCTGATAGCTCTCCTTGTAGAATGACTTCCTTCAGGCATTCTTCAACGAAGTCGGGGGCTGCCTTCTGCATTTGCTCCACCGTATGTAAGTAACGCTGAGTGGTGTTGATTTGCGAGTGTCCGAGGGTTTCCTGGACCTGCTGCAATGAGGCGCCATGCAGTAAGGCGAGAGTGGCGTTGGTATGCCTTAGCCAGTGTGGTGTTACTTTTTTGCTGATTTGACATTGTTCGCGCGCCTCTTGGATGATTCGCTCTACCTGCCTAGCCGTTAAAGGAAACAGTCGGCCTGCCGAGGTGCGGCGCTTCAAATGAAGAGGGGAATCGTGGTAAGCATGCAGCATTTTCCACAGAGTTGCAGGTACTTTGACTTCCCGCTGTTTTCCGCCTTTGCCGTCCACTACCGTAAGCCACATGGATGTTTCAGAAGGGTCGGTATGGAAGTCTTCCCACCGAATGGAGGTTAGTTCCGACACTCGGAGACCAAGCATGATTAATGTTAACCCAATTAAATAATCACGGGGACTTTGCTTATTCAGCTGTCCAAGCAATTGAATGACTTCATTTCTCGTTAAATAATGATTTTTGCTATTCACAGTAATTTTCGGGGTACGGACAGAGGTCGTCGGATTCCGGTCAAAAAGGGCGATATTGGGATCACTTCCCCATTTATATAAAGAACGCAAAGGCGCGATTAAACTTGCAACAGTAGCAGGGGCGTGAGGTTTCTTGTTCTTGCTGTAATATCCCTGCACCAAGCCGAGCTTGTACACCTCGACCTCCTTCCAGGTGGCCTCCTGTAATGATTTCGTGCCAAGGAAGCGGCGAAACTGGTTAATAGCTTTCTCATAATTTCTTAGCGTATATTTCGAGCCTTCAAAGGATGTTAAAAACATGCCGACAATTTGTTCATCCGAGTGATGTTCACTCTTCTCCACAGGATGCGAAAGCTGGTGTTCAATCCATTCTAGCTGCATCATTCTATTTTCCCTCCCATAATATGAACAACTTGCAATACGACCTTCATTGTACTAGTCCTACCGTTGAAGTCAAAGAGGAATAAGTCCTTTTGTTAACATTCGCTTCTCAAGAGGGCTTAAATTCAAGCATTGGAGCTATTTGGAACGTAAGTGAAAATAAATGTAATCGCTTTCAAAAATAGAGAAAGATGTCGCTTTTAAAAAATGTCGAACAATGCATGTTGTTCGACATTTTACTACAAATTTCAACTATATTCGACTAATTACCACCCCTTGATTATAGTTCATAAGTACTTATTTAACAATAGTGGCTGCATTAACATAGCTGAGATAACCCTATTTTACAGGTAATAAGCCTTATAAATGCAGGGATAAATGATTCCAATCACCTACTAAACATGGAGGTAGATAGATCTAAAGTATGTCGAACAACATGCATTGTTCGAAGCTTCGGAGGGATATCAGAATAGAAGGGCAAACTTGCCGAAAGGCAAGGACGCAAAGCTACAGGGGCTACTTTGTCGCCGAATTAGGGACATTATGCCAGCCAGTTGCCGAAATCGAGGGGATCCTCCGTTATTTCGGGAGGATTTTTTGTTGTAGGAAGGGGGGATGAAATGAGCCAAACGAGCGAACAATACGTTGTTTTTGCCATCAACGATAATTATTACGGGATTCCTGTATTAGAGGTTTCGGAAATTATCCGGATGCAGACGGTGAATTGGATTCCTAATTCGCGCCGGGAATTTCTAGGCATGATCCAACTGAGAGAAAAATTGATCCCTATACTAAGCCTCCATACCATGTTCTCGGAAACGGAA
Organism: Paenibacillus sp. YSY-4.3; assembly: GCF_054767475.1. Classification (NCBI taxonomy): domain Bacteria; kingdom Bacillati; phylum Bacillota; class Bacilli; order Caryophanales; family Paenibacillaceae; genus Paenibacillus; species Paenibacillus sp. YSY-4.3. Next base: position 1,328,197 of record NZ_BAABMC010000001.1, read on the forward strand.
AAGGAGCTGGATTCCAAAACTCGTATCATTATTATACATACTGGTAAGGAAGACAGTCAGGAGATCGGTATTGTCGTTGACGAAGTGAACCAGGTTATGTTCCTCCCCGAGGAAGGAATCAGTTCTCCACCGCACATGTCTCAGCAGGCTTGGCTCAGAGGAATGTTTCAGCAGCAGGACTCGCTGATTGTGCTGCTGGATATACAAGCTCTGCTCAGGGATGTTAACGATAGCTATGCTTTTATATAAAATGCTTATTACTACAGGAAAATATCGAATGAGGTGGCCCAAATGAAGTGGTTTTATAATTTAAAGACATCAGTTAAACTGATTAGTTCATTTATTGTCTTAGCTATTATCGTTGCCTTTGTAGGCTTCTATGGTTTAAGCAATATGGATAAGCTAAATAGAAGTGTAAGTGATATGTATGACATTCGTTTAGTTCCGATTACAAACGTGATGGATTCGCAAATAACGTATCAAAGGTTACGAAACTATGTATTGAATCTTCATTTGGCGACGGCTCAGCAGGAGAAAAATGAAAATATAGCCCAAATAGAAGAATTCAAAAAGGAAATCGATGCAAGAATTACAGAGTACGGAAAAAGAACGTTTAATACAGTTGAACATGAAGATTTGTTTAAGAAAGTACAGCCATCATGGTTGCGATTCGAGGAAGCTGTTGATCAGGCGGTCCAAATCTCGATGACAGGCAGCAATGAACAGTTTTTGGACTACCTTCATGGCGAATATAAGGTAAGTCGCGATGAGTTCAATACGAATCTTGAAAACTTAATTTTATTTAACATTAAGCAGGCGGAGCAAGCCAATGTTGATACAGATGTGCTCTATGCTTCGTCACGAATGATTACAATTATCATTGTTATTGCCGCGATTCTGCTAAGCATTGCGTTTGGATACTTGATATCCCAGGTCATCGCGCGTCCGTTAAATCGAGTAGTTGGGCTGGTACAGAAGGTAGCTCATGGCGATTTAACAGAGACGGGAAATATCGATACCAAGGATGAGGTAGGGCAAGTGGCTGCCTCGATCAATGATATGGTGCTTAGCCTTCGCGGAACGGTAAGCAGCATTCTGGATTCGGCAGAGAACGTCTCCGCCGCCGCAGAGCAAATTTCCGCAAGCACGGAAGAAATCGCCAGCAGCAGCACGAGCCAGGCGAATGATGCCCAAATGATGAATGAACTCTTCCGCGAACTTTCCTTTGCGATTACCTCCGTAGCCCGCAGCGCAGAGGAAGCTTCTGAACTGTCGAATCAAACGCTGACGATCGCTCAAAATGGCGGGGAAGTAGTACGCTCGTCAATCATTGGAATGAACCAAGTCAATGAGCAAATGGCTTTACTGGAGGAAGATTCGAACAAGATCGGAGAAATTATCGAGGTGATTGATGATATTGCCGATCAGACGAATTTGCTTGCGCTGAATGCGGCGATCGAAGCGGCTCGGGCGGGGGACCAAGGACGAGGATTTGCGGTCGTTGCGGACGAAGTCCGCAAGCTGGCCGAGCGAAGCAGCGAAGCAACCAAACAAATTACTGCGATTATCAAAGGCATGCAGCAAAATACCCAGCACAGCGTCCGCGCAGTCGAAGAGGGCGTGAAATCCACACAGCAGACGGGCGAAGCTTTTGAGCATATTATGGCGATGGTCAATGATTCGGCACAGAAAGTCGCCGAAATTGCAGCCGCCAGCGAAGAGCAGGCTGCACAATCCTCGGATGTGCTCGCTTCGATAGAGAGTATCTCCGCCGCAACAGAAGAATCGGCCGCGAGCAGTGAAGAAACAGCTTCCACTGCGCAATCCCTGGCTGAATTGGCCGAGGAATTGAATCATTCGGTAGCTATTTTCAAAGTCAAGTAAACAACATTTATCCAGTTAACTCGGAATTATCAGCACATATGAGAATGCGGCCCCGATCCGGAAGGATTGGGGTCTAAGTATAATGGCTAAAGAAGGTGAACGAATTGAAAGCTGCAGCGCCGGGTCAATATATTGAACTCGTCAGCGGCCATGAACGCTATGGTCTGAAATTGGAATGCATTCACGAGATTATTACGATGCGGGAAATTACAGAAATACCATTAGCTAGAGTCCATGTTAAAGGGGTAATCAATTTACGCAGCCGTATCGTTCCGGTGATCAGTTTGCGAGCACGGCTCAGGCTAAGGGAAGTATCCTATATGAGAGCATCGCGCATTGTTGTAGTTAATGCCGGAGAGGAAATCGTCGGCATCATTGTGGATCGCGTGAACCGGGTGGTCACGCTTCAGCATATTCAACCTCCTTCGGAGCGGCTGGGAAAAGAGTTCTTCTTGGGCGCCGACACTACGGAGGACGGTCTTATTCATATATTGAATTTGGAGCAGTTACTGCAACCTTAGGAGGAAAAGGGATGAATTCCGGTCTAACGGAACCTGGAAAAACGATGAACCGAACGATTCGCGTAGAAGTCGAGCACTTGGAACAGCTGATGAATTTGGTCGGTGAATTAGTGATCGTGCAAAATCGGATTGACGTCATCCAAAGCGACATCGAAGCACGGCAGGATAACGAGAATATAGCTCAATTAAGCGAAATTACGGATCATGCATCCCGTGTCATCAGTGAACTGCAGGATCGGGTGATGCAGGTGCGAATGCTTCCGCTGGATCAGCTATTGAATCGCTTTCCGCGAATTGTTCGCGATTTAAGCAAAACCTTCGATAAAAACATCGAGCTTCTAATTTCCGGCGGGGAAACGGAATTGGATCGGACGGTCATGGAGGAAATCGGAGAGCCGATGATGCAGTTAATCCGCCATGCTGCACTCTACGGGGTGGAATCCGTTGAGCAGCGCAAGCTCGCCGGCAAACCGGCAAAGGGACGGCTGCAGATCGCTGCCGCAAATGAAGGAAATCAGGTGGTAATCGTCGTTGAAGATGACGGAGTAGGAATCCGCGACCTTGCCGTTTTACCTTCGACCTTGGAAAATGTAAGGCTGCAGGTCGAGAAACTGAATGGCATATTCGACCTGCAATCCACCTTTGGCCAAGGCACCCGGGTATCGATCCGACTGCCTATGACGTTGTCTATCATACCCGGTTTATTAGTTAAATTAAGCGGAAGAACCTTTGTGATTCCAATGAGCAGCGTAGTTGAAATCGTCCGGCTCCCGCCCGAATCACTGCAGACGATCCGCGGTGAGTCCTTAGTATCGATCCGGGATCGGCTGCTGCCGGTCTTCTCATTACATGATTATTTTAATTTCCCAAGGCGTCAAGCCTTGGCGAAACAGCTCCGGCTTGTTGTAGTAGGAACGACGGACCGGCAAATGGCTCTTATGGTCGATGAACTGATCGGCAACCAGGAAATCGTAGTCAAGCCTCTCAGTCCGTATGTTGGTGAGGTGCATGGCCTTTCCGGCGCTACAATCCTCGGGGACGGTCAGGCAGCATTAATATTGGAAGTGTCGCATTTCTATCATGGAAAAGGAGGAACCCCTTCATCGGTTTAGGGTTCCTTCTTTTTTTGTCTGTAAGGCCATTTTAGTCGATTTTCAATTCATTTTCTGTTCATTTCGTGTGACTCTGCGCTTGGGGTCCGGCCTTATGCCGGGGCTCATAACGGGTCTCGTCTTCTTCGGCACGACGTCGGTCGTTGGCGCGCAGTCGTTCAACGTCATTTTCACCATAATATTTCCGGACTACATGTCCTGGGGTGACGGCTTCAACAACCTAGGGCTGGACTTCCCGGCGATGCTGTCGTATATCATAATATGGGCGGTCACTGTATTGCTGTTCCTGCCCGGTATGAAAATCCTCGGCAAAAAACGCCTTGACCTGTCGAATAAAATTTACTTGAAATCGGGTAAGGATGGCGGCTACAAAGGCGGCTACAACCGTATCGCGGTCATCGTCCTGATCATCAGCTTCCTGATCCCGATGTCGGGCGTATTATTCACAAATGTTCCATTATTAGTAACGTTAAAAGACTTTGCGTTCTTTAGCGGGCTGATCATTTCGTTTGTGCTGTACACTTTACTCTACAAGGAGACAAACGAGAACACGTAGGCAGCTAAGTAACTTGGGAGGATTACAGTGGGGAAACTGGTAGTAGTAGCGATTGGCGGAAATTCACTAGTCAAGGGAAACGATCATGATACGATCCAGGATCAGTATGAAGCGGTTTGCGAAATTGCCGCCAACATTGCAGATATGGTAGAAGAGGGCTGTGAAGTTGTCGTTACGCATGGCAACGGTCCGCAGGTTGGATTTGCGCTTCGCCGCGGGGAAATCGCCGAGAAAGTGGCCGGCATGCCAAGCGTTCCGCTCGTCAATTGTGTCGCGGACACTCAGGGCGGCATCGGCTACCAGATTCAGCAGGCGCTGACGAATGAATTCATTCGTCGGAGAATGAAGCAAAAGGTTGCGACCGTTATCACGCAGGTTGAAGTGAGCAGTGACGATGCAAATTTCAAGAATCCGAGCAAGCCGGTAGGTTCCTTCTTTACGATGGAGCAAGTGCAGGAGCTGGAAAAGGAGCATCCGGACTGGATCTTCGTGGAAGACTCGGGCCGCGGTTACAGACGCGTTGTGCCGTCACCGCAGCCGATCGACATTGTGGAGAAAGAGGCCATCAAGTCGCTGATCGATAGCGGATATGTGGTTATTGCCGTCGGCGGCGGAGGGATTCCCGTCGTCAAGACGGCGGATCAAACTTATGAAGGTATCGATGCCGTAATCGACAAGGATCTGGCAACAAGCTTGCTGGCGGATCAAATCCAAGCAGAGACCTTGATCATTACGACCAGTGTTCCTAAAGTGTTCATTCATTTCGGCAAGCCGAACCAGAAAGCGCTGGATGAGATTACGGTGGCCGAAACGAAGCGATATGTGTTCGAAGGTCATTTCCCTAAAGGCAGTATGCTGCCGAAAATCGAGGCCAGCCTGAGCTTCCTGGAGCAAAGCGGCTCCAGAGTCATCATTACCAATCCGGAAAGCTTGAAGGCTGCGATCAAAAACGAGGCAGGCACGCATATCGTAAAATAATTAGAAGAGGATGTATGAACATACAAGAGAACAAATAATTCAAAAGCATATATCCTAATTTTCCCGGTCCTTTCCTGCTTCTGCCAAGCGGGGAAGGACTTTTTATTATTCCAGGGAAGGCTTGCTGTATGCTGCAATGACCAAGATAATATCACTGTTTAAAAGCACTCGTAAATATGATAAAATTCAACGGATTAGACTATTATTCAACTATATTTCGAGACAAAGAATACCTCTCTTTTTTTACATAAAAATAGAGCTGCATTCTTTTTACCTACAACAGTTGAAATGGGAGACTCGTGAATGAAAAGAATGAAACTGTCGCTGCGGTATTTAATTGTCTGTGTAGCTCTATTATCTTTCATCTTAACGCTGATCAGCAGCTTGCTAAGCGGATACGACACCAATAAGCAGACGCTGCTTGCCAACACGCTGGAGACGAATCGGATGTATGCGGAGAAGCTGGCGCAAACGACGGATAGCTTCCTTTATTCGACATTGCAGACTCTGAGCGTTAGCGCGGCGGAGATCGCGACGATCATGGATGACGAGGTGGCACTGCTGAAGGAAGCGGATCGCTTGAAAATGCAAACGAATACTTTCAATTCCGTAGCGATTGCTGATCCAAGCGGCAAAATATTGGCGACCTCCCCTCAATCGCTCGATCTTAAAGGCAAAGTACTGACTTCGTCTGCAAGCAAGGAAGCGCTTGAGAAGAGAAGGCCGATTATTTCGAAACCTTATACGGGACTCACGGGGCGCCTGATTATTTTTATCTCTTATCCGATTTTCGATGAGCAGTATAATTATTTGGGTTTGGTTGGCGGAACGCTTTATTTGAAGGAAACGAACATTCTGAATGAAATTTTGGGAGAGCATTTCTACGAAGACGGCTCATATGTTTACGTCGTAGATCAGGACGGACGTATTATATATCATCAGGATCAAAGCCGCGTCAATGAAGTCGTGGACGAGAACCCGGTCGTTCGGAAGCTGATGAATGGGGAGCGGGGGGCCGAGCGCGTCATTAACACGAAGAAGAAGGACATGCTGGCAGGATACAGTTATATTCCTATGGCCGACTGGGGCGTGGTCTCGCAGCGGGATACGGAAGTAACACTGGCTCCTGCGAAGGAAATGCTGAAGAAGATGGTCGTCACCTCCTTTCCGTTCCTGTTCGTGTCACTCATATTCATTATCTGGCTATCCAACAAAATAGCGCAGCCGCTGCATAAGCTGGCCTATTATACTGAGAATAGCACGGAGAAGAATCAAGAGAAGCAGATCGCGAAAATATCAGCTTGGTATTACGAGGTCATTCAGTTAAAGAAGGCGCTTGCCCACAGCCTCGCGTTTCTTCATAATCGCATTAATTATTCCAATCATGAGTCGAAGACCGATTCGCTGACGAAGCTGACGAATCGCCGGGGGATGGAAGAGCATATGAAGAAATGGCTGGAGGAAGAGTCGCAATTCTCGCTAATAATGCTGGATATCGATCATTTCAAACGGGTGAATGATACATACGGCCATGCGGCCGGTGATCATGTACTGCAATTTCTGGCCATACAGATGGCGGAATCTGTAGAGCCCAATCATATTTGCTGCCGATATGGCGGAGAAGAATTCATCATCCTGTTGCCGGGTACGCCGCAGCAGGACGCGGTACGGGTGGCGGAGAGGCTGAGATCGAAGTTGGAGAGCACGGTCAGTCCCTGTGGCGACATCGTGACGATCTCGGCGGGAGTAGCTGCATATCCCGATCATGCCTACGATATCGATGCGCTTGTAGCCAAGGCGGATGACTCTTTGTATGAAGCGAAGAAGCGCGGGCGAAACCAGATTGTCGCCTTCGAATTGCATGATGTTATTCAAGCATAGCCATCATTATCGATCATGCGTTTCAGTCAGATTAATATTAAACAGACAGCCGACCAGGATCACTGGTCGGTTTGTTGCAAAGAAGCGCATATTTACCACAGTCAAAGGAGGCGTGAAGGATGACCCTTCAGCAGTTGAAATACGTAATCGAGGTAGCTACCCGCGGGTCCATGAACGAAGCGGCGAAGCGCTTGTTCATCTCACAGCCCAGCCTGTCCAATGCGATCAAGGATTTGGAGGAGGAACTGCAGATCACGATTTTTGAACGGACGAATAAAGGCATCGTGCTGACCAAGGATGGCGCGGAATTCCTTAGTTATGCCCGTCAGGTCGTCGAGCAAGCGGCGCTGCTGGAGAGCCGTTATTTAAACGTGAAGCCCGCCCCGCAGCATTTCTCGGTCTCGGCTCAGCACTACGCCTTTGCGGTCAGTGCTTTCGTTAAGCTGGTGAATGAGTACGGGCATGACGAATACGAGCTGGCAATGCGAGAAACGAAAACCTACGAAGTGATTGAGGACGTCAAGCATATGTACAGTGAAATCGGTATCCTGTATCTGAACGAGTTCAATGCGAAGGTCATTAACCGGCTGCTGGACGATGCGGGACTACAATTTACCAGCTTGTTTGTGGCGAGGCCGCATATTTTTATCAGTGTCAGGAATCCTCTTGCGAAACAGCCTACCGTCACCATTGATCAGCTCGACGAGTATCCGTTCCTTTGCTTTGACCAGGGCGAATTCAACTCGTTTCACTTCTCGGAGGAAATTCTAAGCACGCTGTCGCATAAGAAGATGATTCGGGTCAATGACAGGGCGACGCTGTTTAATTTACTGATCGGCCTTAACGGTTATACGATCTCTACGGGAGTGCTCAGCGCCGATTTGAACGGAAGCGACATTATTCCTGTTCCCCTAGACTGTGACGAGACAATCAATGTAGGCTGGATTTCGCATCGCAACATGCCGCTTTCGAAGCTGGGTGCGGCTTATGTGGAGGCGCTCAAGGAATCCGTGGCCAAGGATTATGCCTGATATAGTTTTTAGTTATTTCTGGCGGGCTGGGGGTGTATAATGTGTCCGCCTCGTCATCCTCCGTACTAGAGTCGATCAGCAAAAGGTTGGGTCTGGACGAAACAAGCATGATGATTCCTTTCTTGTCCAAGATTATATGAAGAAAATTAATTTTGATTGTATCTTCTTCATATACAGGTTATAATGTTGTCGTTGAAAATAATTATCATTATCAGTCAGACGGTGAGGAGATTCAGGAATGAAGAGAAACAGAACACCTAAATATGCTGCTGCAGCGGGGATACTAAGCTTGGCTTTATTGTTAAGCGCCTGTTCCGGCGGATCTGCCCCGGCTAGTACGAATGGCAACGCAAGCCCAGCTTCCAGAGGAAATCAAATCGAAGAATCCCAGCCGGCAGAGCGTGTGCTTACGGATTCATTAGGCCATGAAGTGAAGGTTCCGGCAAATCCCGAGCGGATTATTGGTTCATATCTTGAGGACCACCTTGTAGCTCTTGGCGTCAAACCGGTAGCGCAATGGTCCGTGGCAGAAGGCAAGACGGTGCAGAACTATTTGCAATATGAACTGAAGGATGTGCCGACGATTCCATCCGAGCTTCCTTATGAAGCGGTAATGAGCTTCCAGCCGGACTTGATCATTATGGACGATGCCGCCATGGCCACTGGAGATAAATATGAGCAATACTCGAAAATAGCTCCTACATATTCTGTAGGCACAGAGCAGAACAATGACTGGCGGGAAGAGCTGCTTACCGTCGGAGAAGTTCTGAACAAAGCCGAAGAAGCTAAGAAAGCCCTTGCGGATTACGATGCGAAGGTGAAGGAGGCAAAGGAGAAGCTGCAAGCGGCCATTGGCGAGAAGTCAGCAGCTGTTCTGTGGCCACTTGGCAAGAGCACATTCGTTGTTCATGATAAGTTTTCCAGCGGGGATGTCCTGTATCGCGATTTAGGCATGAAGGTGCCGTCCGTTGTGCAGGAAATTTCGGCTTCGGCCGTAGCGAACTGGAATCAGATCTCGGCGGAGAAGCTTGCTGAGCTGGATGCGGACTATATTTTCATTGTCAGCTCCGCTGTGCCGATGGAAGAACTGCTCGCTGATCCGATCTGGGCCGGACTTCCGGCCGTGAAGAACGGCCAGATTTACGAATTTGATAATGAATCGAGCTGGCTGTATACCGGCGTGATTGCGAATGGAAAAATTATCGATGATGTAGTGGCAAGTATTTTGAAGTAGACAAAGAGAAATATTCATAGCTGCTGCCCTAGGGGCAGCAGCTTTTTAATTGTCTTAGCATTACTGTTGTTGACCAAGTTGGGTTTGACCATCGGCCCTGGATTATGTTACCGTTATACTGATAATGATTCTCATTCGCATCAAAAAAGAGGTGTAGTGAATTGCCGTTTTGCGGAATAGAGCAAGAACCGTCATACATATTGGCCGCGGAGCTGTGGCATAGGCTGTGCGGCATTGCATGGGTTCGCAGCGGGGGCATGGAGCATCAACTCGTTGAATCGCCTGTCCTCATAATTTCCAAGCGCGGAGGGGGACAACTGAAGCTGGATACGAAGGAATATCGCCTCAGAGAAGATGCCGTTCATTTTGCCTGCCCGGGCCAAACGATTGGCTTAGAGGCTGAACCCGGCCAGGAAATCGAGTTGTATTTAATCCACTTTGATGTTTGGAACGATTCAGGTTTGGTGGTTGATTATCCGATCATAGGTGAGCTACCGGTTCATCATGATATGCAAAACATCCTGCTATGCGAAGTAATGCATAGCTGCTGGGAGCAGGGTCAGCCGCTGGAACGGTTGCGCGCCCAGTCTGCGTTTCAGGAACTGATTTACCGGTTGTTCAGCAACATTCGTCATCTTCGGGAATCCCATTCCCGAGCTGCGCTTGAACGTACAAAGGAGTTCATTAACAGCCATTACCAGGAAAACTTGAATATCGAGCTGCTGGCTGGCTTAGCTGAGTTAAGTCCGAAATATTACGTGGATTTATTCAAGAAAACTTATGGTTTAAGCGCCATTGATTACATTACAGAGGTAAGAATGCACCATGCGAAGCGGATGATGCTGCAATCCGAAGCCAAGCTGCGGGACATTGCGCATCAGGTAGGGTATAGCGACGAATTTTATTTCAGCCGTAAATTTAAGAAAGAGATTGGCGTGCCGCCCTCCGTCTATATTAGAAATCGCCGTCTTAAAATTGCCGCCTATACTCCGCCTATTTTAGGACAGCTGCTGGCGCTGAACATGGTTCCATTCGCCGCTCCGCTCCATCCGAAATGGACAGCGTATTATTACCGTAAGCATCGAACAGCTATTCCGCTCCATCTTAGCGCCTACCGGTTTAACCGGGATTGGCAGTCCAATGTTGAGGCGCTGCGCCAAGCGAGCCCGGAAATGATCATCTGCGACGATGATCATTTGCAAGAGGAGGAGAGGGAGCAGCTTAAGGCGATTGCGCCTGTCGTTACAGTATCCTGGCAGGACAGCTGGAGGGAGCAATTTCGCCGAACGGCAGAGGTTCTTCAAGCTTCGCAAGAAGCGGAGATATGGCTGGCCAACTATGAGCGAAAGGCCGTGGAAGCGAGGGAATGGCTTGGCCGCGAACTCGGTGATGATACATTTCTTCTGATCAGCATTCATAAGCAGCACTGCTATGTCTGCCCCCTGCGCGGGATGCGTGAAGTGCTCTACGATGATTTGCAGCTGAATATGGTGCCGGAACGGGAAGAGCTTAATGGTTATGCCCAAGCGATTTCCACTGAGCAGCTCGCTGATTTTGAAGCGGACAGAATACTGCTGAACGTATGTCAGGAGCCGGAGTCGCTAAGTTATTGGAAAAACCTGCAAATGTCCAGACAGTGGCGAGACTTGAAGGCGGTTCGCAGAAACAATGTATATATGATCTCCTCTGACCCTTGGCGGGAGTACTCGGCATATGCCTGTAAGCGTATGATTGACGATCTCATCCTTCACGTCCATGGAAATCGTCCAAACGCATTCCGGATTTAGTCTATGTTCCCCTAATAAACGGAGGCCTATAATTTGTAATTGAGAATGATTATCGATGGAAAAATACATTCTCAAAGATGATCGAAGATGAGGGGAGAGCAAGACATGTTAAAGAAATCATCAATTTTAGTTATAGCGCTGGGGGTAATACTTGGCTTATCTGCGTGCGGAACCAAGGAAGAGGCACAGCCGGCCAACTCAGGAACAGCTAGTCAGCAAACGGGGATTTCCGCCACTCCTGCCGGGAATTCCGCAGTCAAGGATGGGAATGCATCGGCTGAGTCGAGAGTGATCAAATATTTAGGGCAGGAATACACGGTGCCGGCCCAGGCCGAGAAAATCGTGATTACCGGTTCGGTAGAGTCGATGGAGGATGCTCTTGTACTCCATGTTAAACCAGCTGGTGCTATGACGATGGGCGGTTCTTTCGAACCGCTATTTGCAGAAATTACTGAAGGGGCGGTTGCGATCGGAGAGAAGACGCAGCCGAACGTCGAAACGATCCTGAAGCTGGCGCCGGACGTTATTTTGGCTAGCACCAAGTTTCCCGCCGAAATGCTCGAGAAGCTGGGTAAAGTCGGCCTTACAATTCCCGTATCCCATGTATCCACGGACTGGGAAGCAAATTTGAGGCTGCTTGCTGAACTTGCAGGCGAGGAAGAGCAGGCGGATAATGTGCTGAAATCGTACAAGCAAGAAGCCGCTGAATTGAAAGAGAAAATCGGACCAAACCTTCAGGACAAAAGTGTATTGATGATTCGGTTGCGAGCCGGCAGCATGATGATCTATCCGGAGGATGTTTTCTTTAATCCATCGCTTTACGGAGATCTGGGGGCGAGCGTGCCGGAGGAAGTGAAGCAGGCGAAGGCACAGCAAATGATTTCGCTGGAGAAGCTGTCCGAGATGAATCCGGATTATCTGTTCGTCCAATTCTCGGAAACCGAGAACAAAGACACGCCGAAGGCGCTGGAAGAATTGCAGAGTAACCCGATCTGGGGCAGTATCACTGCGGTGAAGAACGGCAATCTTTTCGTTAACATTGTAGATCCTAGCGCTCAAGGCGGAACGGCTTACAGCAAAATCGCGTTTCTGGAAGCCGTGAAGAACAGTAAATTAGTTGAAGCGAAGTGACGGATGCGGGTATGCGGGCAAGGCGTTCCTCAGTTATCCTGATCCTCGGAAGCGCTCCTTTTCTGATCGTGCTTACAATTCTCCTATCTGTGCTGTATGGCGCGAAGAACATCGATTTAAGCACGATTCGCGAAGCGCTGTTTCATTTCGATCCGGGGAATGTGGATCATCAAATCATCATCCATTCCAGATTGCCTAGAGTCGTCGGGGCACTGCTCATCGGGGCTTTTCTCGCCATATCCGGGGCATTAATGCAGGGGATGACAAGAAATTATCTTGCATCCCCTTCTATTATGGGCGTCTCGGACGGTTCGGCATTTGCTATCACGCTCTGCATGGTATTTATGCCGGATTCTACCTCGGTGGAAATGATCCTGTATTCATTTATCGGCTCAGCGCTTAGCATCGTGATCGTCTTCGGGCTAGCCTCGCTGCTGCCTGGCGGATTATCTCCGGTACGCATGGCGATTCTGGGCACGATCATCGGTACGTTCCTGAGCAGCTTGTCCGCGGCGATCGCGACTTATTTTCAAGTTTCACAGAATATCAGCTTCTGGTACAATGCACGGCTGCATCAATTGAACCCGGATCTTATCAAGCTGGCAATTCCGTTTGCCGTTATAGGCATTGCGCTGGCCATCTGGCTGTCCAAATCAATTACCGTGCTGAGCCTTGGCGAAGAAATTGCCCTCAGCCTTGGACAAAAAACGAAGCTGATCAAATTAGCAACTATGCTGACCGTCGTCATTCTAACGGGGATCTCGGTAGCTCTAGCGGGGAAAATCGGGTTTGTCGGTTTGATCGTGCCTCATATTGTCCGTTTTCTGACCGGCGTGAATTACAAGTGGATCATCCCTTGTTCCGGCATCGTCGGAGCGCTGTTCCTGGCTCTCTGTGACATTCTTAGCCGGTTTTTGAATTATCCCTATGAAATGCCGATTGGAGTAGTTACGTCCCTGCTTGGTGTTCCTTTTTTCTTATATTTGATTCGAACCAGGGGGGACGGGAAGCGTGAATAAACCGAACAATCAACGTTTTGCTTGGGTGTTTATGATTGGGCTTGCCCTGATTTTAGCGGCAGCATATATCAGTCTGACGAACGGCACCTTCGATATCGGCATCCGGGATGTCGTTCGAACGCTGCTGCGGATTCATCCGCAGCCAGATCATGATTTGGTTATTTTTGAATTTCGGCTGCCGCGAATCGTCGTTGCATTGCTCGTTGGGGCAGGGCTAGGCATGGCCGGAGCTGTGATTCAGAGCATTACCCGAAATGGACTGGCCGATCCCGGTATTTTGGGGATTAATTCTGGCGCAGGGGCGGCGATGGTCATTTTCCTCTTCTTCTATCAAGGGCAAATTCGCGGTGACGGGTGGCTGTCCATTTTGGCGATGCCGCTATTTGGTTTGGCAGGAGGGCTTATGGCCGCGATTCTAATTTACATGTTCTCTTGGAAGAATGGCCGGCTGGAGCCGCAGCGGCTGCTGCTTACCGGCATTGCGATCGCCTCGGGATTAAGCGCGGTTTCCCTTTACTTGACTTTGAAAATGAACCCTGGCGATTTTGAAATGGCCGCGGTTTGGAATATGGGCAGCATTTATAACGCCAACTGGAAATATATCGCTTCCATGCTTCCCTGGTTATTGCTTCTCGTCCCGCTCATTGTGTGGAAGTCTTACATACTCGACTTGTTCCAGTTGGATGAAGATAGCGTAATTAGCGTGGGGATTGCGTCGGAAAAAGAAAAAGCTTTGCTCTTATTGGGCAGCATCGGCATTGTAAGCGCCTGTGTATCCGTCTCGGGCGGGATCGGCTTCGTCGGATTAATGGCCCCGCATATTGCAAGGCGCCTTGTTGGCCAGGCGCATCGGCATATGCTGCCGATATGCGGCGTAGTAGGAGCACTGCTTGTCATGCTGGCGGATTATATCGGCAGGACGGCATTTGCTCCGTCCGAGCTGCCGGTAGGCGTCGTAATAGCCTTGATTGGCGTGCCTTATTTCATATTTCTGCTTTACAGAGCCAAGGGCCGGGGCATTTCCTGAGTTTTGGCTTGCCGATTGCGAAAGATAAATTAAGAAGGAGAGTGGTTTCGTTGGAAAATAATAACCAGCCATTTACTTTGCCAAATTCGCATTATTGGGATATGCGCTCAACGGCAGCAAACCGCGATTATCGTATTTTTGCCTTTAAGCCGGAGGAGGCTCCGCCTCCCGAGGGCTATCCGGTCATCTATTTGCTTGACGGAAATGCATTATTTGCTACCATGGTGGATGCTGTGCGCGCACAATCGCGAGTTCAGAAGAAGACCGGCGTGTCTCCCGCCGTTGTGATCGGCATCGGCTATCCGAGCGATGCTCTATTTGATCCTGCGCGCTATTATGATTACACGATGCCGACGCAGCCTGATCAGATCATTCCCGGACCGGAGGGGAAGCCTTGGCCGGAGTTAGGCGGCGTCGATGAGTTTATCGCCTTTATCGAACAGGAGCTGAAGCCGGAGGTAGAGCGCCAATTTTCCGTTGATACCGGCAGACAGGCCGTATTGGGGCATTCGCTCGGCGGGCTGTTCGTGCTGCAGGCTCTGTTCGATCATTCGCATTTGTTCCAGACCTATATTGCCGGCAGCCCCTCGATTCATTGGAATAAATCCTATATGGCTGAAGCGGAGCAGAGGTTCGTATCCTGCATAGAGCAGGGAAATGGGCAGGCGGATAGCTCAAGCGGGTTCAAGAAGCTGAGCCTGCTAATCACTGCAGGCGAGCTGGAGCAGTCGCATCCCAGCCGAATGGTGGAGAACGCGAGCGGGCTCGCTGAGCGATTGGCAAAGCTGGCTGAGCAGGGGCTAGGGCTGCGTGTGGAATATGGTGAGATTGCCGGGGAAAGCCATATTTCGGTGCTGCCCGCATTGATCAGCCGCGCGGTCCGTTTTGCGCTGGTTCAAGCTGCAAACGGCTAACAGCCGCAAACAACCAGGTGAATTTGGCATCTATGAAAATTGTGTATTGTAGCCTGGCACAATGTGGGTTACAATGGTATGAAGAAAATGAGAATGATTATCATTAATGCGCTTCAGAATAAAGAGAAGTGGAGAGCTTTCAACCCCGGTTGAATAGCTTTCTTTTTCATACTATTTGGACAGCAAGTAGGGTTCAGCAATGAGGTTGACTGAAACGCTTTAGCCTGGCTGCTGTGAAAAAGGAATAAAAATAGAGAGGGGCTGAAATTAGGCCAATGAGTATGATGATTCGCCGTTTTTTTGCTTACTATCGGCCCTATAAGGGCTTGTTCCTGCTTGATTTCGGCTGCGCCTTGATCGCTGGCTTGCTGGAGCTTGGTTTCCCTTTGGTCGTAAACCGATTTGTGGACGATTTGCTGCCCAATGAAGAGTGGAATTTGATCGTATGGGCATCGCTAGGATTATTGGCATTATATTTGTTAAATACGGTTCTGATGTATATCGTCAATTACTGGGGGCATATGCTCGGGATTAATATCGAGACGGATATGCGCAAAAAGCTGTTCGACCATATTCAGAAATTGAGCTTCCGTTTTTTCGATAACACCAAGACAGGACATCTGATGTCGAGACTGACGAACGATATGATGCAAATTGGCGAAATGGCTCACCATGGGCCTGAGGATTTGTTCATTGCCGTCATGACGCTGGCAGGCTCTTTCACGCTTATGCTTACGATCAACTGGAAGCTGGCCGTACTCACCTTCGTTGTCGTTCCCGTCATCATTTGGCTTGTAGTGTATTTTAACGGCAAAATGACCAAGGCGATTCACCAACTCTTTACCGACGTCGGCGACTTTAACGCGCGTGTCGAAGATAACGTCGGCGGTATTCGTGTCGTTCAGGCGTTTGCGAACGAAGAGCATGAAAAGGAAAGATTCGCCGTAAATAATGGACGGTTTCGTCTGACGAAATTGTTCTCTTATAAGTTAATTGCTAAGAACAGCGCCATCAGTTATATGATGATGCGCCTGGTTACGCTGTTCGTCATGGTGTGCGGCACGTGGTTCGTCATTCGTGGTCAGCTCTCTTATGGGGAGTTTATCGGCTTTCTGCTGCTGACGAACGTCTTCTTTCGGCCGATTGAGAAAATCAATGCAATCATTGAGAGCTATCCGCAAGGCTTCGCCGGCTTCAAACGCTACGTCGAGCTGCTCGATACCGAGCCGGATATTGCGGATAGACCGGATGCCGTGGAAATCGGCGAGCTGCGGAAGGAAATCCGTTATGAGGGAGTATCCTTCGGATACGACGGCGAATCGTCTGTACTGAGCAATATCAACCTGACGATCCATCAAGGCGAGACGGTGGCCTTCGTCGGCCCTTCTGGCGCCGGGAAGACGACATTGTGCAGCCTGCTGCCGCGCTTCTATGAAGTGGAGTCAGGTTCGATTACGATGGACGGCGTGGACATTCGGGACATTAAGATGCAGTCGCTGCGCCATCAGATCGGAATCGTGCAGCAGGACGTGTATTTATTTGCAGGCACCATTCGCGAAAATATTCTATACGGGAAGCTGAACGCAACGGAAGAGGAGATTTGGGAGGCGGCGCGCCGGGCCCGTTTGGACGAATTTATCCGTTCCCAGCCTGATGGCATGGAGACGGTCATCGGCGAACGGGGCGTGAAGCTGTCGGGCGGACAGAAGCAGCGCCTGGCGATTGCGCGAATGTTCCTCAAGAACCCGCCTATTCTAATTCTGGACGAAGCTACCTCTGCGCTGGATACGGAGACGGAGCAGGTCATTCAGCAATCGCTGGCCGAATTGTCTGAAGGCCGGACGACGCTCGTTATCGCTCACCGGCTGGCAACGATCAAAAATGCCGATCGCATCGTCGTTGTAAACGAGGAGGGCATTGCCGAGCAGGGAACGCACGAGGAGCTGCTCGCAGCTCGCGGCCCGTACAGCCGTTTGCACCATGCGCAGTTTCAAAGCGTGGTCGGGGCTCTGTAATTCAATTCAGCTTGTCTAGGGAAGCAGATAATGTCGTTGTTGTAGTTAAGTTGAATATTGATATGAAGAGTCCGCATTTGATGCGGATTCTTTTTTTGTGGCCTAGGCTTGTTTCAGGAGTAATCGCTCATTTGGTAGCTCTTCGTAATTCGAATAGGAATGTCACGGTTTGCAATTTCATACGATTATTATTGTCGCGTTGAACGAAACAGGTTCTCTCGGCGTATTATCTATGATTTACCATCATAACAAAGATTGAGAGGGAGAGAGATGAACAAAAAAGGACGTATCGCCGTATCGATCATGCTTGCTGCGAGCCTGCTCATACCAATAGGAAGCGTGGCAGCAGAAAGTGTTAGCGCGTCGGAGCAGGAGAGCTCTCAGCTGGATTTCAGCCGGGAATACAAGACTACTAGAGAAACAGCTTCCAAGAAGGCAAAGCTGCTGGTAGAGTCATATGACACGAACAGTGTGCAGTATGCGCTAATTGATCAGGGGAATATCGTGATCTCCGGAGTGGTCAGCAAAGATAAGGCCGATGTGTCTGCTAAGACGATGTACGGCATCGGATCCACAAGCAAAATGTTCGCCGCAGCTGCAGTCATGAAATTAGTTGACGAGGGCAAAATCGATCTAGACGTTCCCGTCGTCAACTACATAACGGATTTTAAAATGAAAGACGCGCGCTATAAGCAAATCACACCGCGCATGCTGCTCAATCATTCCTCCGGGCTACAGGGAGGCGCCCTTGGCAACACGTTTTTGTTCGAGGATAGCGACACATACGCGCATGATCATTTATTGGCACAGCTTGCCGAGCAAAATCTAAAAGCTGAGCCGGGTGCATTTTCCGTATATTGCAATGACGGCTTTACACTGGCTGAAATTTTAGTAGAGCGTGTCAGCGGGCTTAGCTTCACCGATTATATCCACACGGCCTTTACGAAGCCATTGAAGATGAACAACACAAAAACGCCGCAGGATCATGTTAAAACAAGCCAGACAGCACCGTTATATTATCCGGTATATCCGGGGCGGCTGCCGAATGAAACCGTTAATGTCATCGGTTCGGGCGGTATTTATTCTACTGCAGAAGACTTAGCAAAATTCTCGCAAATATTCACAGGTCAGGTCGATTCCGTTATTAGCAAAAAGTCGGCTAGAGCGATGCAGCAGGAAGAATATAGAAAAGGAATGTGGCCTAAGGAGGCGGACTCGGCGTTTTCGTTCGGGCTAGGATGGGATACGGTGAACATGTTCCCGTTCAGCGAATATGGCATTCAGGCGCTGTCCAAGGGCGGTGATACGATTCTGTACCATGCCTCCCTCGTGGTGCTTCCGGAATATAATATGGCCGCGGCCGTGATTTCATCAGGCGGGGCCAGCACGACAGATCAATTGCTTGCCAATGAAATTCTCCTTAGCGCGCTTCACGAAAAAGGCGTCATTACTAAATTGAAGCCAGAGAAATCGTATGGAGTCCCTGTCAAGGCGGCCATGCCGAAAGAGGCTGCTGAGCATGCCGGTATCTATGGAGTGAGCAACGCACTAATGAAGGTGGACATCAACGAAGATAGCGAAATGATTGTATCCGTACTTAATATTCCGGATTATCCGGTCGAGAAGTACGTCTATACAGCGGATGGTTCTTTTGTAAAAGAGGATGGCAGCGCCAAAGCGAGTTTTGTTCGTGAACAGAACGGACGCACCTATTTATGGCTTAGAGACTATTCCGCACTGCCTGGATTAGGGCAGACGGCTATATCGCAATATGCCGCCGAGAAGCTTGAGGCGCATTCCTTGCCGGCCGGGGCACAGGCCGTTTGGAAGGAAAGGGAAGGAAAGAAATATTTCGCGGTCAATGAGAAATATTCCTCTGTTCTGTATTTGGCAATGATGCCTGTGCAGACTGTAGAGACATTCGCAGAGGCGCCGAATTATTTGCTGAACCGTAAAATGATTGACACGAACAAAGCGGTCAGCGAGCTGCAAATTCCGCTGATGGGCGGAAGGGATACGATGGAATACAACTTTTTCAGTCAAAACGGGCTGGAGTATTTAGAAATCGGCGGAAGCTTGTACGTTCGCGAGGAAGCCGTCAAGCCGCTTTATATCGGATCGCGGTCCTTCCTGACCATTCAAGACGAAGGATATGCGAGATGGCTCTCTGTTCCCGATGCTGCGGCCGGCCAGACGATGAAGGTAACGGTGCCATCCCATGGTTCGTTTGCCGTCTATGATGAGCATGGAATCTGTTTGAATTTTGAACGCGTCAGCGGCAGCAATACCGTTAACCTGCCGAAAAACGGCACGATCGTATTTGCGGGCGATAAAGGAGCAAAATTCCAGATCGAGTTGCAATGAATTTAAAAGATAGGTGAAGAGGGAGGGCTGATTAATGATCAGCCCTCCCTTTTTTCATGCATTTTTCGCAACGATCCCATTGCCTTGATAGCTCCATTTGCGATTAAACCGGGCTTCACTGTGCACCCAATACTGCCGGATCGCCTCATCGCGTTCCGGATTGGGATAGTATTCATGATAAATTGTACTGTCTGGACAGAACAGTATATTGTAGCCGCAATAAATGGCGTTAAAGCAATAGTCCGTTTCTTCAAAGTAGTGAAAATATTGTTCATCCAATAAACCAAGTTTCTCCAGCAAGTGTCTTTTTAATAAAAAACAAGCTCCATTTATCGCGAGGCATGCTCTTGTTTCTTCCAAGATCCCCGGTTCATTAGGACATAAAAAATATGGAGAGGTCCAATCCATGTTCGTCCCTACGCCGACTAATTGGTTAGCGCTATTAATTAATTTGGGAGCGACGATCGCTGTTTGTTCATCCCTCCAAAGGGCTTCAATCAGGGACGGCAGCCAATTTTCCGTTACAAATACGTCGGGATTCATAATCACGATCGTTTCCGAAGAACCGTTTACGATTCCGAGGTTAACCGCACTGGCGAAGCCCTTGTTTCGGCCGTTTTCGATCAGCTTAATATTGGGGTAGCTTTGTAGGAACTCCATGGTTCCGTCCGTACTTCCGTTATCGACTACGATGATTGCATAATCAGATGGCGTATATGTTCTTATCGCATCGAGGCAACGCTGAATGTAAGAAACTGAATTATAGGTCACAATCACGAGATCTGTCTGCACAAGATATCGCCCTTTCTGTATTCAATCTCATGTAGGTTGAATATCTCTTCAACATATGCACAGAGAGCGGCAAGCGATTGAGGCAGACAACCAATTTCGACGAATAGTTGTTTTGTGCAGTAAAAGGGCAAATGCCGATGTTCCCCTTCAAACCGGGGGAATAGACTGTGAATTATATGATATTTGGAGTGTGGTGACAGATGACCATTACGGTAATTACACCGGTTTTGAACGAGGAGACTTTTTTGCGGCTGTTTTTGGAAAGGGTAACCTCCTTTGCCGACGAGGTCCTTATCGTAGACGGAGGAAGCAGCGATAATTCCATTTCAATCATCAAGTCATTTATGAGGAAACATAATATTCGTTTGTTCACAAATAATCAAGGAACTGCTTATACGGATGAATGGAATGAATCCGAGGTTAGGAATTTTTTGGTGGATCAAGCGCAAGGAGAGTGGATCGCCAATATCGATGCCGATGAAATATTCGATGACGCCTTTGAATCAGTATTACCCGGTATATTAGCCCAAACGACTGCGCATGTTCTGAGATTTCCGATTGTAAACTTCTGGAGGGACCCGTGGACGGTGCGCGTTAATGCACCCAATGACGAGAGATGGTCGAATGATATTATTCGCATGTGGCGAAACGGGATCGGCATTCGCTACCAGGACCAGAAGCATCATTGTACGCTTAAAGGACCAAGCAGCGATATCTGGTCGTTGCCGTCCGAACGCATTGATGTACCGGTTTACCATTATCATTATGCTTTCGGAAAGAGATTCAAATTCAACGACAATCGCCGTGGAGATGTTAATTTATACGATAATACGGGCGACCCTGACTGGTCGTTCCGGCATGGCGAATATGATATCAGAACCGTGCCATTCTCGGGGCAGCACCCCCGAACCATTCGCAATTATTTAGGTATATAGAGAGCGGAAAGGTGGATCAGTGTGTACACGAGAGAGCAGCGAAGGTTATTAAGAATGTTAAGTGGAGCCATTCGATGGAAGAAAGGCAGACGGCGGGCGAGACTACAAAAAAGAGCATTGCTTCGAAGAATACATTACTGGGAAACGAGCAAAAACAAAAGACTTCGAGCCAAGCAGAATCGGAACACTTTAAATTCACCAATTCCAATCCATCCGCCTGCTGTCGCGGTTCAGCCGCATTCCTCAGAGAGCAACGAGACGTCGAATGCGAACTTAAACGAAGAACAGACCGAGAAGCAAAGCAGGATGCAGCAAGTGCCCTTAAAGAAACTACCGAAGGTCGATTATAAATTAAAACCGGCGAATCCTCCATTAGATCCCAACAATATTACCCTTTTCCGGTTTCCGATTATTGACTGGGATTACAGGTGGCAAAGACCGCAGCACATTGGCCAGCAGTTTGCCAGGCACGGGTACAGGGTATTTTATTTCGCGATTGAAACGATTCCGATCGGCAGTGCTGATGCCTCATTTGAGGATATACAATCAACGCTGCAGATTCGGGAGGCGGAGGAGAATGTCTGGCTTGTTAAATTATGCTCGTACAACAGCCTGAACGCATATCGCGACAAAATCAATCATCCACTGGATAAGCAATATATGCAGTGGTCGATTGAGGCCCTGAAGCAAACATTTCAAATCGGCCAAACCGCCTCGATCGTCGATCTTCCGTTCTGGTCCATGCTTGTATTCGACCTGGAGGACAATAAGGTCATATATGATTGCATGGATGAGCATGCTGGATTCTCAAACACCTCCGAAGAACTGCTCGCGCTGGAGCCTGCTCTAATGAATCGGGCCGATGCCGTAGTGGCTTCATCCGACGTACTCTACCAGAAAGCACGGGATCTAAATCCATCCGTTCATTTAATCCGAAATGCAGGAGAATTTGAGCACTTCTCCGTGAAACCAAGCTATACGCCTATCGATATTATGAAGGTTAATAAACCGACCATCGGATATATCGGAGCCATTGCCGACTGGTTTGACATGGAATTAGTGTATGAGCTTGCAAAAGGCAATCCGGATTGGAATTTCGTACTGGTCGGCGACACCTACTATAGCGATACTTCAAACATAAAGAAGCTGCAAAACGTATTCATACTGGGAGAGAAGCAGTATCATGAGCTTCCGGCATACCTGCATGCTTTTGATGTGTGCATAATTCCGTTTCTTATCAACCCCCTGACCTTGGCAACTAATCCGGTAAAGGTATACGAATATCTGTCTGCGGGAAAACCCGTAGTATCCACCCCGTTGCCTGAACTCGCTTCAATGAAAGAATATGTGTCTCTTGCAAGCGATGTGAAGGAGTTTGAAGCCGCCATCGCTAGAGGACTTCAAGAGTATGGTGAAGAGCAAGCAAGAGCAGTGGAGAAACGCCGAGAATTTGCGGCTGAGAATACGTGGAAACACCGGTACAAGGAATTCCATTCCATTATTCTTACTGTACTTTATCCCAAAGTTAGTGTCATTATCGTGACTCACAATAATTGGGGATTCACTGAACGCTGCCTAAATAGTTTGCTGCGGCATACCGCTTATCCGCGGTTTGAAATCATCATGGTCGATAATGCCTCAACCGACGAGACGGCAGCCCGTTTGCTGCAACTGACCTACCCTGATATCAAAACGATTCTGTTATCCGAAAACACCGGCTTCGCCGAAGCAAATAATATCGGAATTTTGAATGCTACCGGGAATTATGTCGTGCTGTTGAATAACGATACGATCGTATCCAAAGATTGGCTGCCTCGTTTGCTGCATCCATTCAAGATGGATCCACAAATCGCAGCCGTTGGTCCCGTGTCCAACTTTGTCGGGAATGACCAGAAGCTTGATTTCTTTATCGGGGATGAAATCCAGGGTGCGAATGAAATTTGGCTCGATGAATTCTATGAGCTATACGACCGAAGAACCAGATACACGGAAATGCTTGGTTTTTTCTGCGTCGCGATCAAGAAAGAAATATTCCAGAAGTTAGGCCCGCTGGATAAGAAGTTCGGTACTGGAATGTTTGAGGACGATGATTTTTGCCTGCGGATGCGATTAGCTGGTTATAGACTGGCCGTGGCGGAGGATGCTTTTGTGTATCATAAAGGCAGCGCGACATTTAACCAATGGGATGCAGAGCAGAAGAACAATTTGTTTCAGCATAATAAAACCTATTTTGAGGCCAAGTGGGGCAGGGAGTGGACGCCGCATGGGATGCCTTTATCATTGTTTATAAATATCGTCGATCCGGATCAGATTGCAGAAATCGTTGGGGCCAATTATCAAACCACGGTATTTGCTTCCTGTCCTGAAGATTGGAAGTACCCGAGGGAAGACTGGCAGGGCAAGCTGCTGCAGGTTTGTAATGATGAGACGCTGGTCATCGCCCGCGTGGGAAGCTATTTGGGCCAGCCGATTCATGGAATTCGCAAGATTGGCCCGAACTTATATTTCACGAATAATGAGAAGCTGCTGGAGAAAATAAATTTCAAGTCTATGTATGATTTTAGAGAATTCAAGCCTGGGGGTGAGCTCATTGGTGACGAACTCAGACTACTTACAAGCGTCTAGCACCGATGAGTACAAGAAAGTCTACGAATTGGAGCAGCCGCTAGTCACAATTTGCATCCCTACGTATAATCGTGCCGATTCATTATTGAACTTAAGCCTGAAGTCAGCTGTGCAGCAATCCTACACCCATTTGGAAATCATCGTCATCGGTGATTGCTGCACCGATCATACCGAAGAGGTCATCCGCCAATTCAATGATCCAAGAATCATATTCGAAAATAGAGCGAGCCGGGGAGAGTACCCCACCGAGACCTATCAGCACTGGCTCGTGGCGGGAAGCATCCCTACGAATCGTGCACTCGAGCTGGCTACAGGTCATTTTATAACCCACTTGGACGACGATGACGAATTTGCTGAAGACCGAATTGAGAAGCTAGTAAACTTCGCAAAAGAAACCCGTGCCGATTTGATTTATCATCCATTTTACTACTATGTCGTTCCGGAACACTGGGTGGTGAATGATGCAGAGCCGCTCATGTGCGCTAAAATTACAACCTCATCGATGTTCTATCATCACTGGTTAAAATGCATTCCTTGGGATCCAAAATCCTACCTGCTCAATGAGCCCGGGGATTGGAATAAAGTTCGGCGCATGTTGGAGCTCGGGATCAAGACGGCAAGATATCCAGAGCCTTTGACTATGAAGCATTAGGGAGTTGTGATATTTATGGATTATATTCCGTTTCTAAAGCCGAAAGTGGTTCCCAAACAATACTATCAGCATTATTTGGATGAAATTGATGCTTCAAGAATATATACGAACAACGGTCCTTTGAACAAAAGATTTGAAGAGCGGATGCTTCGGGAATATTTTAATAATGAGGGATCCGTCGTCACCGTTAGCAATGCGACAATTGGACTTCTATTAGCGATTTCCCAGTTGAAGCGGCAAGGCAAATATGCGCTCATGCCCAGCTTTACCTTTCCGGCGACACCGCTCAGTGCCATGTGGTGCGGGCTCGAACCCTATTATATCGATATCGACCCTGAACATTGGTGCATGGATGAACACTTGCTTGAATTGGCATTAGAGGAGCTAGGGGATGAGGCAGCCGTCGTCGTCCCATACGCAACGTTCGGAACGCAGCTTGACCTAGCTTACTATAATTCGTTGATACGGCGCGGCATTCCCGTTGTCATCGATGCTGCTTCAAGTTTCGGTACGGCGATAGAGGAGCAGGATCTGTCCAGTTTTGGAGGAGCCATGGTATTCAGCTTCCATGCTACGAAATCTTTTGGTGTTGGAGAAGGGGGCATTGTGTATAGCGGAGATGTCGAGTTAATTCAAAGTATACAACGCTCCACAAATTTTGGATTTAATGAAGAGCGAGTGTCAGGGCAATTGGGGTTGAACGGCAAAATTTCGGAATATACGGCTGCCGTAGGACTGGCGACTTTGGATGTGTTCTCTGAGAAAATCAAGATCAGGGAGAAGATCGGAGAATGGTACAAGGAAGCGTTGAAAGAATATAAGTTAGCAGAATCAGGCTGGAAGGTTCAAGCTGTTGCAGGTAAAATAGCTTATCAATTTTACCCGATATTATGTCCATTCGACCAAGAGAATAAGCATTATGTGAATAAATTGCAAGCATCGTCCATACAAGTAAGAACTTATTTCGCTCCACCGTGTCACCGGCAAAAAATGTTCGATTCCCATCCGCGAACATCGCTCGCAGTTACAGAAGAAATTAGCCGGCGGATTCTGAGTTTGCCCGTTTGGGAAGATATAAGACAGGATCAAATTGAGCATATTGTCAGGTGCTTGAACAATGACTGAGGCAAATTTGATTGTTTGGGGCTGCGGCGGCATGGGGCGGGAAATTCTCGCCCTATGCGAGGCGTTGGGCCGAAACGTTGTAGGTTTCCTTGATGAGCGTATAGAAATGCAAGGTCAAGTCGTTGATGATGTTCCCGTGCTTGGTGATATTTCACATATCGCTAATTACAGAAATGAAGTGGAGATTATTTGTAGTGGTGTCGGTGACCCGGCGCTGAAAAGAAAATTTATGTGCAAAACGAGGGAGGCTGGCTTTCGATTAGCCCCCTCGCTGGTTCACCCATCTGTTTATGTACCCCGCAACAGCCGGCTTGGGATTAATAGTATTCTTTGCGCCGGATCTATCATAAGCATTAACGTCCAGGTCGGTAATTTCGTCATCATTAATACGAATGTAACGCTGGCGCATGATGTGTCGGTTTCCGATTATTGCACGATTTCTCCGGGAGTCAATATTAGCGGTCATGTCTCCGTGGAAGAAGGCGTTTTTATCGGTACCGGATCAGCTATTCGCGAGAAGGTGAGCATAGGAGCTTGGTCAACGGTCGGGGGCGGATCTTTTGTTAAAAGTGACGTGCCGCCACAAGTTCTATATGCAGGAGTTCCAGCCGTATTCAAAAAGACACGGACAAATCCATAATGATGAATCCCCTTGCGATAAACATTGATTGACTAACCATATCCTCATGGTTGCAATCATAGTCCTTCGAAGGGGATTGTTATATTTATAGAAAGAATTTACTTAACCGATTACCGAACATATGGACCAGTTTAGATTTAACGACTCTCTTCATTTCAAAACCGAATTTGATTGTATTTGACCCATTTGCCGCTATATGCTTTGCTTCATGAATATGATCCCTGATCCAGTACAGAGTGTAGAGTATGGATTGTTCGTTCGCGTCTATTTTTATATAGTCGATTCCTTCTTGCAATATAAGCTGGTCATTGCGCGGGTTGGTTGTCACCAGAAGACATCCGGTAGCCATGGCATCCACAGCCGCCGTAGTCGGAAAACCATCTAAAGCCATGTGATCGCATGTACTGCAATTTATGAACACATCGCAGCTTTGGTACAGCGACTTTAACTGTTCAGGCGGAAGAATTCCATGGAATGTAAAACGTGTATTCGTTAACTGATTAAGCTGATCCTCCCAATTGCCTACAAGGTGAAGGTGGAAATCATCTGAATTAAGAAGATTATAAGCTTGAACAAGCAAGGGGAATCCTTTTCTCGGATAATTAAAGGCGCAGAAAACAAGCTGAATGGGACATGCCCACGATCGTGCAACGTAATTATATAATTTAGTATTAATGACAACAGGCTGATAGACGCTCGTTCTAATTTTTAAGAGAACATCTTCAATATTAGTAAAGACAGTGGAACAATGAGCGGCAACAATGTCCAGAAATTCAGCTCTAGTATCTTGCGCGAGACCGCCCCCGGGATACAGCGTCGTATGCAGCCTAATCTGCCGCTCGATCAAAAATGATCGAATATCCAAATGTGGATTTGAGCCCGGCATGTGAGTACCATCAGGGAGGGTACATGCTCCTAGCAAACTTAAGACGAGGTTCAAAAAAACGCAATAAACGTCTGTAATCTGTTCAGAAACGGCTAAATCCTTGAATTGAGAAAAAGGATGCACGACCGCCGGGAAATCGTCGAAGTAAGGTTCAGCAGCAAAAAATAGGGTGTCCGGACGCTGGGCATGCATCTGCACATTTTCCCAATACCGAAATCCGCTGAGCTTCCAAGGGAACCTGGTATCAATAATAGCAAGGCGGGACTTAGAGGGCATGAGTAGCGACCATTGCCTTACAGCTTACGGACAAGCCGCATGCTGTTATAGTCGCATAAATAAGCATACTCATCTCTTGCGCACATTTCATCAACCGCTCTCGTGACACCAGGAAGCTCTGCCCATTCATATCCAGGGCAATGTTTATAAGAGTAATCATGAAAAGCAATGATTCCTCCAGGAACCACCCTTGAAGCATAGTGGATAATATCGTGAACGACCCCTTCGTAACTATGGTCTCCGTCAACGAAGAGCGCTGCGATTTCGGTAGGACAGTCGTCGTAAGCCTCTTGGCTAGGTTTTTTTATTTTGTGAATGTGAGGTTCCAGGCCGGCATTTCGGATGTTTTCGTCAAAATCAATTTCATAGTTTGCAGGTAAAGCAGGGTGGTAGAAGGGATCGATGATGTGAACGGGACGTTTGCGTGTTGTTAGATATTGACTGCTTAGACCCAGTGCTATCGCACTTTTGCCTTTGAAGGTACCGATTTCAACGATTTCACCATCAAGATGATCTACAAGTAAAGGTAAATGGAGGAGGGCTAGAATTTCGAGCTCCATTAAGTAACCTTCCGTAGTCTTGATGATTTCAAGCAATTCGGAAAACTGATATTCGCCACTAAAATTCATTCTTTTCCAGCGCTCCTTTTTAATTGCTTTTTTGGGGTCGATGCTCACCTCATATTCCTGAGAATGCTTCTCGATTAAGGACAAGTCCGCTATGTTACATGCGGCAGGCGCAAGTACGAATTCATTTAACTTCTTCTCATAATAAAAAATAAAGTTCTTGCGGATATCCTGATCATATTCCTGGATAAACCGTATGCGATTTTCCTCGTAATTGGACAAATCAGCGACCCCGCAATCATGAACAGTCCAAGCGGTGTCCTGAGAAGGGATGCCAACCTCATAACCGGCCCTAGCAAATTCCATGCACTGTGATAAGTCATAAAAATCCCAGTCCTGAAATAAATCTTCGCGCCAAGGAATATCCAGCTGTGTCATGATCAGCAATCCATCGACCGCAGCAGCGGGCTGATAAGAGCGACCCTTTTCACTGTTATTGAAAGCAAGGAGTTCCATCTTGCCGGAGTGGCTGCCGTAAACCTGACCGTATTTCTCTGCGGCATCCCACCACATTCCGCTTGGCGGGATATAAGCAGAACCGATGACTCCCATAAGTCCGAGATTTGGATGCTGCTGAAAAATTTGAATCATATCATTAATGAAATTCTCATGGATGATGTAGACATCCTGATGCAAATAAACTTTATATTTCGCATCAGACTTATACATAGCCTTATTGTAGCCGGAGGTCATACTCTGAGCTCCGGAAACCGAAATGATTTCAATTTCGAATCCGTCGGGGATGTGAAGAGCCGAAATATGGCGAAGCGATTCTTGAAGTAGTTCCTGTTGGCTAACGCAATAAATGAAGCAAATTTTATGAGAATCCATGGCCTATGGCGTCATTCTCCTCTCCTATTTGGTAGTCCTCCATATATCTTTATATGATGAATGATACAGATGTGTTTATTTGTTAGACTATTCATTTAAAAATGGGTATGAAATAGAGCCCGAACAACTGACGGCTGTTTTGGATTGGGTGAAGAGGGCGGAAGGGATTGGGTTATACGGGGGGGACGCCAATTATTATACATGAAAGACCATTGCCGTTACGGAAACGCCTGGTTCGCCATTGGACAGGCTGTGTTACGATACGAATTCTGTCCTATGTATATAGGGAAAAATGTGGCTATCGAAGTAACGGCAATGATCTCGGCCATTCCTGCAGTTATCTGCCCAGATTGTCGGCGTCAAAAACAATTCCCGCATCCTGACGGGCTTGAACAACCGTTTCGATGACAGAACGGCTATGCTCTAACAGCTTATAGCACTGCTCGAAGTTTTGCGTTTCATACATTTGCTTGAAGGCAGCCAGTTCATAGTAAAGCAAATTATCATTCGTTTGTGCGTTTAATTCGATTTCCTGGCCGTTGGCATGCAAAATCAGCTTGCGGCAGCCATTTGCCCCGCGCTCTACATGAAGATAGCCCTGCTCGCCTTGAATGAGCACAAAATTCATGCCGTTCGTATCTTTGGAGCCTACGCATTCCGCAATAAATTCGGGGTATTTCAATACCAGGACACCTGAGGTATCTATGCCGTTCGGGTGCATATTTGCTGTGTAGCTTACCGATTGAGGCTCGCCGAACATATTCATGACAAAGTGCAGATTGTAAATGTTGATATCGGTGAGTGCGCCACCGGAGAACCGAGTGCTGAATACGTTTGGCGTCTCGCCGTTTAACAGCTGATTGTATCTGCTCGAATATTGGCTGTAATTGCATTGGATGAATTTGATCGTTCCGAGCTTATCCAGATGTTCTTTAGCCAGCTTGTAATTCGGCAGATGCAGGGTCGTAATGGCTTCGAACAGCATCCGGTTATTCTGCTTTGCGAGCTCAATGAGCTGATTGAGCTCATCGATCGTCGAGGTAAAGGGTTTTTCGCAGATGACGTGTTTGCCATGCTCCAGCGCCATGCGGGTCTGCTCATAATGCAGGCTGTTCGGGGAGGCGATGTACACGAAATCGATAAAGGGATCTCCCATGAGAGCTTCAAGCTCTGTATAAATCACGGAAATACCGTATTTATCGGCGAGCGGCCGGGCTGTCTCCTCCTTACGTGAGTGCATGGCCACGCAGTTGACATTCTCGATTTGTCTTGCGGCAGCCAGGAAGGTATCGACAATAAAGCCTGTTCCTATCGTTGCGATGTTCATATTAATTTTGCTCCTTTCAGCACGCTTCCATATAAGGATACCAGTTGATCGATCGTATGAACAGCTAAGTCGAATAGTAGGCTGAACCCCGGCTTAACCGTTTGCGGTCGGATTGGCTGTGTCTCCAATTCCGCTTATTTTGGCCGACACTTTTATCATGAGTGGGTTATTATACAAAAATAGGATAATTTGAGTTTATTTGCTATTTCAATGAACAGCATGGTAATATTTCCTTGTAGCTGCTCTACAATTTCAAATGAGGGAGAGAGGAGACTATTGTCATGCAGACCAATCCGTCTTTAAGCGAAAATCTGTTTTCTGAAGCATTCACAGAAAATCCGTTTCCGACCTATGAGCAAATGAGAGAGAAAGAGCCGATTATGCGTATGCTGTTTCCCGATGGGCATTATGGCTGGATCATCACCAGGTACAGCGATGCTGTTGAAGCTTTGAAAGATTCTCGTTTTGTGAAGGATATGAAAAATGCTGGGATTGAAAGAGATATGCTCTTTGTCAATAATAATATGTTGTTCTCCGATCCGCCGGATCATAAGAGATTGAGAGGATTGGTACAACAAGCGTTTACGCCGCAGCTGATTTCCGGCATGAGAGGACGGATCCAGCAAATCGCGGATGAGCTGTTGGTGGCGGTGGAAGGCCAGGAGACGATCAATCTGATCGATGAATACGCATTCCCACTGCCGATCATCGTGATCAGCGAAATGCTGGGCGTGCCGGAATCGGATCGAGATAAGTTTCGGGTCTGGTCGAATGCGCTTATCGAGCGTTCTGGCCAGGAACCTGATGAGGACGTGCGTGATTTAATCATGGAGTTCAGGGAGTATTTGGCGGACTGGTTTTCTAAAGTCAGAAAACAGCCGGGCAATGATTTGATCAGCCAATTAATTATTGCGGAGGAACAAGGAGATCGGCTCACGGAGAATGAGCTGTATAATCTTGTTATGCTGCTCATTATTGCTGGTCACGAAACGACCGTCAATTTGATCGGCAACGGCATGCTTGCGCTGCTCCAGCATCCGGATCAGCTTCGTTTACTGCAGAGCCGGCCCGAGCTGATTCATACGGCGATCGAAGAAATGCTGCGGTACAACGGTCCCGTTGAATTCAGTACTGGCCGTTGGGTCAGAGAGGATCTTGAGTTCAAGGGTGTATCCATGAAAAGGGGAGAATCAGTAATTATTTCCCTGAGCTCGGCAAACCGGGACCCGGAGCAGTTCAATGATCCCGATCTCTTTGATATTTCAAGGGAGAAGAGCCCACATCTGGCCTTTGGCAAAGGAATTCATCTATGTCTTGGTGCGCCGCTCGCCCGGCTGGAAGGGGAGATCGCGATCAACACCCTGCTGAAGCGATATCCGAATATTCGACTCAAAGCCGATGTAAGCGAGCTGGAATGGCGGCCGGGAATGATCGTCCGGGGGGTTAAGGAAATGCCGTTATATTTGGCGTAGGTCGTAAGGGCATAGTGCCAAGGGGGTGTCCCTCAAGTGATCATAGATGACTTAGGGGCGCCCCCTTCCTTTAGTTTCTCTTATAAAAGTTGCCGGATACTTAGCTGTTGTACACTAAATGGATTTCATTTATCTAATTATGCTCTAAACGAATGCTCAAGGAGATTAGGTGGATTTTATGCAGCTATAATCAAGAATTCATTCGATGATTGGCAAATTACCATCTTCTAACGGCATGAAATCCATTTAAATTTACATTGTCTTCTTGGTTGTAGAAACTAACTACTATAAATCCATTTAGATAAGTGTTGAACTATTAAAAATGGGTGTAGGGTAAGTAGAATGTTCCTGCGGGCTGCTGCTGCTCCCAGAGCTATTAGTACATAAAAGGTAGCAATACTTCTGGATGGTACGCAGTACGAAGCTATAGCTTATTTGGCCACATCCTTAACAACCGCTCGTTCCGCGCGTTTTTCGTCCGGTTTTTATTTTTGGGACTTATTTGTCAGTCCCTTTTTGTTACTCATAGCGATCCACAATTTTTCAAACTGGCGGAAGATGTTATAATAGGAACGTAAAATAATATAAGAAAGCGGGAACAACATGGGTCGTAAATGGAATAATATTAAAGAAAAGAAAGCATCGAAGGATGCGAATACGAGTCGTATATATGCGAAGTTTGGCGTCGAGATTTACGTGGCTGCCAAGAAAGGGGAGCCGGATCCTGAATCGAACCGGGCATTGAAGGTCGTGCTTGAACGCGCGAAAACGTATAACGTGCCTAAGGCGATTATCGACCGTGCATTGGACAAGGCTAAAGGCAGCTCGGAAGAAACTTATGTAGAGCTGCGTTATGAGGGCTTTGGGCCAAACGGTTCGATGGTCATTGTAGACACCTTGACGAATAACGTAAACCGGACGGCACCCGAAGTACGCTCGGCTTTCAACAAAAACGGCGGAAGCATGGGGGTAAGCGGCTCGGTATCCTATATGTTCGATGCCACGGCGGTCATTGGCGTAGCGGACAAAACGATTGATGAAGTTTTCGAGATTTTGATGGAAGCCGACCTGGACGTCAGGGATATCATCGACGAAGAGGACAACGTTATCGTCTATGCAGAACCGGATCAATTCCACGCGGTACAGGAGGCTTTCCGCGCTGCAGGCATTTCGGAGTTTACCGTGGCGGAGCTGACGATGCTGGCTCAGAACTATGTTAGTCTATCGGAGGACGTGCAGGCGCAATTCGAGAAATTGATCGACGCGCTGGAGGATTTGGAAGACGTGCAGCAAGTATATCATAACGTGGAGCTCGAGGATTAATCCTGGCTACCCATACAAAATAAAGCAGCTTAAATTCTCTGGTTTCAGAGATTTAAGCTGCTTTTTTCTGTTCTATATGAGCAATATCAGCCCTCGAACACGAGCTTTTCGATTTGCTTCAGCACCTGGCGAAGAGCGTGCTCCTTCTCCATGAATCCGATTAGCGAGCGGATCAATACTGGTTTGTGCTGCTCCGCCTGCAGTGCTTCCTGGAGCAGTTCGGCGGCTTCCTGCAGCTCGGCTTTTTTGAAATTTGTAATCTGCAGCTCAGGAATGGTGGTCATAAGATCATTAAGCAGGTCGGGCAGTCTGCGGCGTTTACAAATAGACTCTCCCTGCAGGGCAGATTGCATGTAGGCTTCCATATCTTCTTGTTTGAGCAGCGGAAGTCTGCTGGCCGCCTGTGTATTCGTAGCCATATCTTCCATGCAATGTACGATAAACTGAGCCACATCGCGAAGAATCAGAAACCTATTCTCGAATACCATCAGGAAGATAATTTCGCGAATGATTCCATTATAAATGAAGACAAGATCCCAGACGTTGGAGCGGATTCCTTCACCAAAAACCCGAATGAGGCTCTCGATGTTGCTTTTGAGCAGGCTGGCTCTCATTTGATACAGTATTGGAGCAACCTTGCCGTCAGGCGTCGAGAATTTCTTCATTTCCTGCATCATGTAATGGTTATTCAAGAAAAATTCGCATTGGCACTCCGTTTCACGGATAAAAATCTCCTTCGAGGAGAGCGTCTCATCGCTTTGGATTTGTTCCTTCCGCTCAATCATGCATTCCTGCTGCGATATTAAAATTTCAATCAGGATGTCTTCCTTTGAGCTGAAGAAATTATACAAGGAGCCTTTGGCTACGCCGCAGTCGTCAGCAATGTTCTGGATCGAGGTAGCAAGATAACCCTTTTCCAAAAAGAAACGCATGGCCGAATCCAGAATTTTCTGCTTAGTTACACTCAAAACCCTCACTCTTTTCCCTAAAAAAATGTTTGACATTGCTTCAAATTTAAGTAGAATTATTGTATTCAATGACCGGGTGGTTTTCTTAAAAACCAAGTAGTCATGACGAGTTATTTTGTTTCCACTATATATCCTAACATATATTTGGGGAAACCATTACAAAGAGAATGGAGAGAAAACAAACCGATGTCCAAAGACGCCATCAATGAACCGGCAGAGTTCTCTATTAAGTCGTTAATAGCGCCTCTGCTGGCTGTTATTCTGGGAATGATCATGGTTATTCTCGATAGTACGGTCATAAATGTAGCGATACCGAATTTGCAGCAATTTTTCGGCACCTCGCTAAAGGCCATCCAATGGACGATTACGGGGTATACCTTGGCGTTATCCGCCGTTATTCCGCTGGCAGGCTGGATGACGGATAAGTATGGGGCAAAGAAGGTATTCTTGATTACGATTACGTTGTTTACGCTAGGATCTGTGCTGTGCTCTTTGGCTCAGACCGCCGAGCAGCTCGTTATTTTTCGGGTTATTCAAGGACTAGGCGGGGGGATGGTTGCCCCAATCGGCATGGCGATGGTGTTCAAGCTGGCTCCTCCCGACAAGAGAGGGGCTGTCATGGGGATGCTGGGCATTCCGATGCTGCTTGCGCCAGCTTCGGGACCGATTTTGTCGGGCTGGTTAATTAAAGTCGCTTCATGGCATTGGATTTTCCTGATTAACCTGCCGATCGGCATCGCCGCGATCATTGTCGGTATTAAATTTCTGCCTAAGTTTGAGAGCAAGAAGGTTCCCGGACTGGATATCCTGGGGATGATCCTGGCACCGATCGCGTTTGCAACGCTGGCTTTTGGCGTAAATGAAGGAGGAACGGACTGGTCTTCCCCGGTTACGTTAACGGCACTACTTGTCGGAGGCATTGCACTCATTATTTTCATCATCGTAGAATTGAACAAGAAGGAACCGCTGCTCGAGCTGCGTGTCTTCGGGTCTTCTGATTTCACTAGGGGTGTGCTTTTGTCCTGGATCATGCAAGTCGCGCTGTTCGGCGCGATTCTGATGGTGCCGCTCTATTTGCAGAACGTAAGGGGATTTACGCCGCTGCAAAGCGGGTTCACGACGTTAGCCCAAGCGCTGGCTTCTATGACCATGATGCCGATCAGCGGAAGGTTGTTTGATAAATGGGGAGCGCGTCCGCTCGCCATGACAGGCCTCACTTTGATTTCCACGGCGTTGTTCCTGCTCTCGCAGATCAAGGTGGATACCCCGATGATCATGGTTGTAGTGCCGCTCATACTCATGGGGGCAGGCATGGGCATGACGATGATGCCGCTGAATACGCATATATTAAATTCGGCACCGCGCAAGCTCGTGAACCGGGTCACTCCGTTGACCTCGGCGACGCAGCAGGTCGTTACTTCCTTTGCTATCGCTGGATTGACGGGCTATTTAACTTCCAATATTACGAAGCATATGACTGCACCGGAGACAGCCGGAGATATCATGGCGAGCTCTACATTAGCCTTTGGCGAAACCTTCTTTGTGACGGCATGCATTGCGGTTTCCGGACTGCTGCTCAGCATTCTGCTGCGCAAGCCGCGGAACAAATCGGAGGATGAGCTATCCGAGAACGAGTCGATGCCGGATGCCAAAGCAATGATTTCACATTAAGCAGGATCGAGCTATCGGCCCTCAGACTTCTGTCTTGCAGAAGATTTGGGGGCCTTTTATATGTTCGGTTCGCGTTATTTTGACATTGTTCACAAGTGAGTCAGCTATTAAACTACTCCGCTCCGCTTCTGATATGTTATCATGAGGAAAGCATCCATGATGCTGAAACAGCCGCGTTAGAACGAATATCTCTGGAGAATGGATGGAGTATACATATGAAGTATCGCAATTTGGAAGAATGTGTAGTTGACTTGGAAAGGCACGGACATTTGGTCCGTATTCGCGAGGAAGTAGACCCTTATTTAGAGATGGCCGCGATTCATTTGCGCGTCTATGAAGCTGGAGGCCCGGCATTATTATTTGAGAATGTTAAGGGCACGAAGTATCGGGCCGTCTCTAATCTGTTCGGAACGATCGAGCGGAGCAAATTCATTTTTCGCAATACCTGGCAGGCCGCAGAGAACGTCATTGCTTTACGCAATGATCCGATGAAAGCATTAAAGAAGCCCCTGCAAAGCATGAGCTCAGGCCTGGCTGCGCTGACCGCGCTGCCGTTCAAGAAGCCAGGGGGCCTGCCGTCCGGCATGCAGGAGATACAAATCTCGGATTTGCCGCAAATTCAACACTGGCCGATGGACGGAGGCGCGTTCATTACGCTGCCGCAGGTGTATACGGAAGATCCGGACAAGCCGGGCATCATGAATTCCAATCTGGGCATGTACCGCGTGCAGCTTAGCGGCAACGACTATGAGATCAACAAAGACGTCGGCATGCATTATCAAATCCACCGCGGAATCGGCATTCATCAGGACAAGGCTAATAAGCAGGGGATGCCGTTGAAGGTAAGCTGCTTTGTCGGCGGGCATCCAGCGCATTCACTAGCCGCCGTCATGCCGCTGCCGGAAGGGATGAGCGAGCTGACAATTGCCGGAATGCTCTCCGGGCGGCGTTTTCGCTACGGGTATGTCGACGGCTATTGCATCAGCCATGACGCCGATTTCGTCATTACGGGCGAAATCCATCCCGGGGAGACGAAGCCGGAAGGACCTTTTGGCGATCATCTGGGATACTACAGCTTAATTCACCCATTCCCCGTCATGAAGGTACACAAAGTGTATGCCAAGCCAAATGCCATCTGGCCGTTTACGGTTGTCGGACGGCCTCCGCAGGAGGATACGGCGTTTGGTGAGCTGATCCATGAGCTGACTGGTGATGCCGTTAAGCTGGAGGTTCCAGGCGTGAAGGAGGTTCAGGCGGTTGATGCGGCGGGTGTGCACCCGCTGCTGTTCGCAATCGGCAGTGAGCGCTATACGCCGTATCAGGAGGTTAAGCAGCCAGCCGAGCTGTTGACCATTGCCAATCATATTCTAGGTACGAATCAGCTGAGCTTGGCGAAATATTTGTTTATTACCGCGGAAGAGAAGCAGCCGCTCAGCACGTATCGGGAAGTTGAATTCTTGAGCTATATCCTGGAGCGCATCGACCTGCACCGGGATATCCATTTTCATACGAATACGACGATCGATACATTGGATTATTCCGGCACGGGACTAAATACCGGGAGCAAGGTTGTTTTTGCGGCATATGGGGAGAAGAAAAGGGAGCTGTGCACAGAGCTGCCTGACGGGCTGAAGGAAATTCGCGGCTACGAAAATGTCCGTTTCGTCATGCCGGGCATCGTCGCTATGCAAGGACCTGCCTTCAAGGATTATGTCAGCGCGAATCGGGAAATCGAAGAATTAAGCAAGGCGATCGCGGCTAGAGGAGAATTCCCATCCTGCCCGATGATTATTCTATGTGACGACAGCGAGTTTCTGAGCGCATCCCTGAGCAATTTCCTGTGGGTGACCTTCACGCGCAGCAATCCGTCTCACGACATTTATGGAGTGAACAGCTATTACGATAACAAGCATTGGGCGTGCGACAACGTTATTATCGATGCCCGCAGCAAGCCTCATCAAGCACCGCCGCTCATTCCTGACCCGGCGGTAGAGAAGAACATCGAGCGCTTGTTTGTTAAAGGAGCGAGTCTTGGCGGAATAAAGATAGGGTAGATTTGAGGTAGTTGGTTGTCGTCGGTTTGTCGCCGGCTGTGTGGCTTGGGTGGCTGGGCTGGGCAACTGGATATATGCAATCCCAAATGGACACAGGGGACGCTATTTGTGAAATAACGAGGAATCTTGAGAGCTAACGGACCTGCGTTCCGCTATTGATCTATAAAACCTGTTTATTGGAATCAATTTGGTCGAATAACGGAACCAGCGTCCGTAAGCACAGAGAAAGAAGCCTATTTCAACAAATAGCAGATCTCCTGTCCGTTAGCGGATGACCAGTCCCACTAACCCTCAAAACCACCCTATGAAAATAAGGGACTATATAAGATGAAATCTTTCAGAAAGGAAGCTGCTTCGAGAGTTTGAACCTATATCATCTAAAGAATCTAGCGGGGTCAACTAATATAGTCATGAATCTACTCTTCTAAAATATTTGTTTGCCCCCCTCCTAATATCTAGTTTCCTAGTATGAGGCGTGAATATGATATTAGAGAGCTGTATCCTTGGGGGAGGTATGACGATGAGACTGTCTGAACTGCAACGCCCATATGATCTTGTTATGAGCCTTGGTTATAACTGCATGGTGGCATATCAATTAAAGAGGTTATCGCTCAGAAGCTTTTCGGGACCTGTCGATTGGGTGATTATCCATGAAACAAGAGATTTAATTCGTCTGTTGGACAATCGTTTTCAAGGATATATGGAGGAACAAAATTTAAAGATCCTCGGCAACCATAATGGATTTTTTTCGGTTCAAGACACGGAATACAAAGCGCATTCCTTTCACGACTTTCCATGCTCTGGCGGGACCGAGATAATCACAAATTATTCTGAATTTAAAGAGAAATTAGACAGACGCATCAGCCGCTTCATGAGCCTGGCAGCCCAAGCAGATTCGGCTTTGTTTGTTCGCGAGCGCTGCAGCTATGAGGATGCGGTGCGTTTGAGAGACAGCCTGGCTTCTTTAGTCAAAGGCAAGACGAATGTATTAGTTATAAACTATACGAGAGAAGGTAGACTCTTAGAGCATAATTGGATGGATGACGGTATTTGCAGTGTAGATGTAAATCTCGATGTAGATGATGAATTTTTTCGTGATTCGTATTGGAATGATGCCTTTCGTGGGGTGTCATTAATTCATAAGTAACGGGGCATTTACCCTAGCAAAAGGCATGTTGGAGAAAGAGAGCAGATGCGTAGTCTGGTCTCTTTTTTTGTACCATTTTTATAGTAGCAATCTGTACAGTTGTTGCTTTAATATGGTTGGAGGAACTTGTATTTAGAGAGGGAGGAATTATAGGATGGCTGAGCCGTTAAAGTTAATGTATAACGAAGAGTTTCTAAGCGGCTTCGCTGAAAAGGTGAAGCGAGTTTATAGCCCGTTTGAGGGAGCTACATTTATCGCAGATGTACTGGCTGAGCCATGGGACGAGCTAGAACTAAAAGCCAGAATACGAAAAATTAGCTCCACGCTGGGACGGTTTCTTCCTGGCAATTATGAAGAGGCGCTCAAGGTACTGTATAAAATTGATGAGGAATGCGTAGGGTTTCCGTATTTGTTTTTTCCCGACTTTGTAGAGGTATATGGTCAGGCGGAGGATCATTGGGAGCTTTCCATGCAAGCGTTGGAACGTTTCACCTCGAAATCATCCGCAGAATTCGCAGTGCGGCCGTTCCTGCTGCGGGAGCCAGAGCGGATGATGCAGCAAATGATGATTTGGTCGAAGCATAATAATGAGCATGTACGCCGTCTTTCCAGCGAAGGCTGCCGGCCGCGTTTGCCTTGGGGACAAGCCTTGCCGATGTTTAAGCGTGACCCTGGCCCGCTGCTTCCCTTATTGGAGCAGTTGAAGGCTGATCCGTCATTATATGTGCGAAAAAGCGTGGCCAATAACCTGAATGATATTACGAAGGATCATCCATCCGTTGTAATTCGATTGGCCTGCGAATGGCTTGGCGAACATCCGGACACCGACTGGATCGTCAGGCATGCCTGCCGCAACTTAATCCGCAAAGCCGATCCTGATATTATGAAGCTATTCGGCTATACGGATACGGCGGATGTAGAGGCGACGCCGTTAGTTTCTGATGCTGCATTGTCGGTGGACAAAGCCATAGTTGCGATCGGCGAGAACAGCGAGCTCGCGTATGACATTCGCTTTCGCAAAGGTGATTTCCTACGGGTGCGGATGGAATACGGCATCGATTTTGTGAAGGCGAATGGACAGACATCGCGCAAGCTATTTCGTTTAGTCGATAGAGATTTGCCAGGCGGAACCCGGCTGACAGGATCACGGAAGCATAGCTGGAAGGATTTGACGACCCGCCGCCATTACCCTGGCGAACACCGCATCGTTCTGCTGGTTAATGGGCGAGAAGTGGCATCTGCCGCTGTGGAAGTTGTACCCCAGAACTAGGCGGTTGTCATATGCTGTGAATGCGGGGAGTCATCTCAGCTATGATTCCTCCAGGAAGACTGGCCTGCAATCTCAGCGTATTGAATTCAATTATAGGGCTTGTAGAACTGAGGTGATTCAGTTTGAAAAGAAATATTATAATGCTCAGTCTATTTGCTCTAATAATTATAATTTTATTCATTTCCTTACTGCGAACCAATAATGATGGAAAAACAAGGATTGAAGATTCTATTGTTAATGATTTTAATAGTCATCGATCTCTTTTTGATAACATTGCAAATAAAGTACTATTAAATGATGAGGACATTAGTTACGAATTAGATTCGAATATTAACTCTGATTTAGATTTATCTAAGTTATTTTCAATGGGGTATCATTCTATTCACTCAGCAGATAAATCGTTTGTTTATTTTATTAAAGATTCTAATTTTGGATTTTCACAAGGGTTGGTATTTTCAAAAGAAGGCGGTCAACCCGTTAGTCCTTACCTCACAAGTTTGCAAGAACTTGATAATCACTGGTATTTATATAAAATGAAATAATTGGAAGTGCTATATATTTGCCTAAAACATCTTACATTTCTCTTTGATGCGTTGATTTCTAGCATCTTAAGGGGAAAGTACAGATGTTTTTTATTTATTAGATTTTTTCCAAAAATATTAGTCCAGTAAGCAAGAAAAGGGTAATTATACTTAGAAGGTTGACAGCCTGTATATACAAGTATAATATGATTAACGTGCAACCTGTATATACAAGATAAAAGGAGGGGGGAGTTTCATGGAAACGAAAGGAAACCTGCCTCGGGATTGGTGGAAAACGTCAACGGTTTATCAGGTATACCCTAAGAGCTTCAAGGACACGACGGGGAGCGGTGCAGGCGATATCCGCGGGGTTACGGAGAAGCTGGATTATATAAAAGGGCTGGGCATCGACATTGTATGGCTGCAGCCGGTGTATGTATCTCCGCAAAATGATAACGGTTACGATGTGGCGGATTATTACAATATTGATCCCGCTTTTGGAACAATGGAGGATTTTGATGAACTTGTTAGGGAACTGAAGCGTAGAGACATGCATCTGATGATCGATATCGTAGTGAATCATTCATCCACAGAGCATCGTTGGTTCCAGGAGGCGAAGTCCTCTCGCGACAATTCTTACCGCGATTATTATATTTGGAAGGACCCAGCTGCGGATGGAGGCCCTCCAAACAATTGGCAGTCCAAATTCGGCGGCTCGGCGTGGCAGTATGACGAGGGGACGGGGCAGTATTTCCTGACTCTATTCGATAAGACGCAAGCGGATCTGAATTGGGAGAACGAGAAAGTCCGGCAGGAGGTTGTCGACTTGCTCACCTTCTGGGCGAAGAAGGGCGTAAGAGGATTCCGAATGGATGTCATTAACCTCATTTCCAAGGATCAAAGCTTTCCGATGGATGACGGATCGGTTTCACCAGGGGATGGGCGACGATTCTATACGGATGGGCCACGCGTTCATGAGTACGTGAAGGAGCTCAACGCCAAAGTGTTCGCGCCTTACAATCTGGTCACGGTGGGAGAAATGTCTTCTACGACGATGGAGCATTGCATCCGTTACTCCAATCCGGATGAACACGAGTTCTCTATGACGTTTAATTTCCATCATTTGAAGGTAGATTACCCGAATGGGCAGAAATGGGAGCTCAAGCCGTATGATTTCGAGGAACTTAAGCAACTGCTCTCCGATTGGCAAGTTGGCATGCAGCAGGGCGGAGGCTGGAATGCGCTGTTCTGGAACAACCATGACCAACCGCGGGCGTTGACCCGATTCACGGATGACGGAGAATACCGAGTAGAAGGCGCCAAGCTGCTTGCGACCACGCTTCATGGCCTGCAAGGCACCCCTTATGTGTATCAAGGCGAGGAAATCGGCATGCCTGACCCGAAATGGAATGACATTTCCGAATTCCGCGACATCGAATCACTTAATATGTATGAGATACTAATGCAAAGGGGAAAAACTCCAGAGGAGGCTGCCCATATCGTAAGGGTCCGCTCTAGAGACAATTCGCGGCTGCCTATGCTCTGGGACGATAGCCATCAGGCCGGATTTACGACCGGAACGCCGTGGATTAAAATCGATGAGCGTTATCCGTCGATTAACGCGAAATCGCAAGTTGAAGACCTGGAATCAATCTATCATCACTACCGGCATTTAATCGAGCTGCGCAAGAGCGTTCCGGTATTAACGGACGGGACGTATGAGCGCCTTGATGAAGGACATCCGCAAGTTTATGCTTATGCGAGAAAGAACGCCGAGCAAATGCTGGTGGTTATTTCGAACTTCAGCCGTGAAGAGGTGCAGTTTGAGTTGCCAGACGGGTTCACAGCGAATTTCTCCACGGCACATTCTATTGAGCTTCTACAAGGCAATACGAAGGATGCGCCGGAGCTTACGCCTTCCATCAAACTGCCGCCTTATGGCTCATATATGTGGATTGTTAATAACATTAATTAATTTGGTTAACATCATGAATTATCACTTATTCTTAAAAGTCAGGAGCAGATGACGATGGCGAACATAGATCGCAAAAACGTAGAGCGCATCATTCAAGCCGTAGGCGGCAAAGACAATATCGAAGCCGCTACGCATTGCGTGACCCGATTAAGATTTGCCCTTGTAGATGAAAGCAAGGTAGATGCCAAAGCATTGGACGAAAATGATCTCGTCAAAGGGCAGTTCTCAACCCAGGGCCAATTTCAGGTCGTAATTGGACCGGGGGTGGTTGACCAGGTCTATAATGAAATGATTGAAATTACCGGGGGAGCAAGAGCGAGCAAGGATGACGTCAAGACACTCGCCAGCAAGAAGCAAAATCCACTTCAGCGGGCGATTAAGACGCTGGCCGATATTTTTATTCCGATATTGCCGGCGATCGTTATGGCGGGTTTGCTGCTCGGGGTTAATAACATTCTTACGGGACCGGACATCTTCTATGCAGGCCAGTCGCTCATTGAAGTGCATCCGCAGTGGGCGGACGTGGCTTCGATCATCAACCTGATTGCAAGCACGGCCTTCGCTTTCCTGCCGGTATTGATCGGATGGTCTGCGGTGCGGCAATTCGGTGGAAGCCCGCTGCTCGGAATCGTGCTTGGCCTCATTCTGGTCAATCCCGATTTGATGAGTGCCTATCAATATGCTGATGCCAAGCTGGCAGGCACGGTGCCGGTTTGGAATCTCTTTGGTCTCGATGTTGAAAAGATCGGTTATCAGGGGCAGGTGCTTCCGGTACTGGTATCCGCTTATCTTTTAGCGAAAATCGAAGGCTTCCTGAACAAGCGCGTGCATGATTCGATCAAGCTGCTTGTCGTAGCACCTGTAGCCTTGCTGGTGACCGGGTTCCTCGCGTTTATCGTCGTAGGGCCGATCACGTTTGCGATCGGCAACGTACTGACGTCGGGGCTGGTCAGCATTTTTGATTCGTTTGCCGCGCTTGGCGGTTTGATTTATGGGGGCTTGTACTCCTTGCTGGTCATTACCGGAATGCACCATACTTTCCTGGCCGTCGATATTCAGCTTATCGGCAGCCAAGGCGGAACCTTCCTGTGGCCGATGCTGGCTTTGGCGAATATCGCACAGGGTGCGGCGGCGCTCGCTATGATGTTCATTGCCAGAGAGCAGAAAGCGAAAGGACTGGCCGTAACATCATCGATATCCGCCTTCCTGGGAGTTACTGAACCGGCAATCTTCGGCGTGAACGTACGTCACAGATATCCATTTATTTTCGGAATGATCGGTTCCGGGATTGCGGGCGTAATCTTAGCCATGAATAATGTTCTGGCGTCTTCGATCGGGGTAGGGGGCATTCCTGGCTTCCTGTCGATCTTCCCGAACCAATGGGGCATTTTCTTCCTGGGAATGGCGATTGTGCTT
Source organism: Paenibacillus sp. YSY-4.3 (assembly GCF_054767475.1). NCBI lineage: Bacteria > Bacillati > Bacillota > Bacilli > Caryophanales > Paenibacillaceae > Paenibacillus > Paenibacillus sp. YSY-4.3. The sequence continues at coordinate 1,372,183 of NZ_BAABMC010000001.1, forward strand.
GTGGTTCCTTTTGCGGGAACGCTCTTGTATGGCAAATATCGCATGTCCAAAGCCGATTCCGTTGTGAGCGATGATGTCGTCGAAGAACTTAAGGAGGAGCCAGTTAACCCTCAATCCGAAGTACAAGCCAATTCGGCAAAGCTTCCAATTGAGATCGCGGCGCCGCTAAGCGGGGAAATCGTGCCTTTGTCCGAAGTTCCTGACCCTGCTTTCGCGGAGAAGCAAATGGGACAAGGCATTGCTATCATTCCGTCGGAAGGCAAGGTATTTGCCCCGTTTGACGGTACGGTTGCCCATTTGATTAAGAGCAAACATGCGCTGATTCTTACGGATACGAACGGCATTCAGATTTTGATTCACGTCGGTATTAACACCGTTTCCTTGAAAGGGGAGGGCTTCACAGCACATGTTGAGACCGGGGCCTCCATTACCAAGGGGCAACTGCTGCTTGAATTCGATAAAGAGCGGATTGAGCAGGCTGGACTTCCGGTCATTACCCCGGTGATCGTGCCGGACGGGCAGGATGTTATTGGTGAGGTTAAGGAATATGAAGGAGCAGCGATTCACGGCAAGACTCCGGTACTCGGGGTTACGCTGCGAGAAGAGTCTTGATTCTAAAGATTGAGCTGTAATGAACTGTAATGACATTGCCATAAATCATGATACAATGATGTAGGTGATCAGGTGATGAAGAACAATATTTTTATGAGCCTCTATAAGGATTACGCTGAACGAATCGATACAGGAGTGCTGCCGCCAGGAAGCAAGCTTCCCTCGGAGAATGAGCTCGCCGCGACCTTCGGAATTTCGCGAGAGACCGTTCGTAAGGGCTTGAACCTGCTGGCACAGAACGGGTATATCAACAAGGTAAAAGGGAAGGGTTCCTTTGTACTGGATACAGGCCGGCTCAAGTTCCCGATATCGGGATTGGTCAGCTATAAGGAGCTGTCCGATCGCTTGGGCAAGTCAAGCCGTACCCTCGTCTATACAACCGAACGCGTTCCTGCGGGGGAGACGATCGCCAAGGAATTGCAAATCGAACCGGAGCAGCCGGTATGGAAAGTAATTCGCGCCAGGGAAATCGACGGTGAGCGTATCATTCTGGATATCGATTATTTGCTTGCCGAAATCGTACCGGACCTGACAGAGGAGATCGCGGCAGATTCGATTTATCAATATTTGGAGCAAGAGCTTCAGCTGAAGATCAGCTACGCAGAGAAGGTGATCTGCGTGGAGCGGGCTACGGAGCAGGATTATCGCTGTATGGACTTAAGCGACGATAAGCATGTGGTTGTCGTCCGAGGGTATGTGCACCTGGAGGATACGACGCTCTTTCAATATACGGAGTCCCGGCACCGACTGGACAAGTTTCAGTTCGTTGATTTTGCAAGAAGAATATCTATGACAGAGGGTTAAACAAGATATAAGATTTGACGACCGTTTTCCTAGGAAGACGGTCGTTTTTTGTTGTTGAAACATGTTATTGCGTTTACGTATGAGGAATACACTATAGATAAAGAACCCCATGCTCGTAAAGGAGCACAGGGGCAAGTGAGGTATTAGCATTTCATTATGGTTTGGCGTTCTTCCAATAAGTATAGGCATGTACGAGCGTGCCTTTAAATGAAGTATGCTTCAATAACTCCTTGAGTTTGGCAAGCTCTTCTTCCATGTAGGCTGCGCCTTCCTCATAGAAGGTAATATGATTGCCTTCATGACTGGCTTTGATTTCTACCGAGATATAGATCGGTTTGCCTAGCTCATCCGCAAATGCGATTTCCTCTTTGGTGACGGCCACAATGCCATTGGAGCCTTCCGCTGTATCCCGGAAAGCCATAAGTGCGACATGGTCCATGCGGTCAATCATCCATTTGCTGAGTGATATGTCCTCGCCGGTAACCTTATACTTGTCCAGCCATACCGCCAAATCCATGCTGGCCTCGAGGTTGGAGTCTTTCTTCAGCTCTGTAACAAACGCATCCAGATTCGAGGTCCATTCAGAAATAATTTGCTGCGGATCCATACTCCATTCAGGCAGTACATAAGGCTCGATATCCAAATGAATACCGTGAAAACGCTCATCAGGCTCTACGGTGCGGTTATAGTCTTTAACGTAGTTAACGAGCCTCATAATTCTGGGTAGTTCTTTTTCCATGGCCCAGGTTGGTGTACCTCCCAGGGCATGCACTTCAATTCCGGCTGCAGCCGCTTGTTTTATAAATGAAGAGTAGGCGCTGAACGGCTGCTGGAGATCCAAACGAACATATAACCAGTTCAGTTGTTTTTCGATGGCAAATTCAAGAATGTCTTGGCTGTTCCGGATGACTTCGCTGGATTCCCAAATATATGTGCCTCTTACGATTTGATCCCTCGGAACAGGCTGCGCATCGGGCACAACGTCGACTGGTTCAGGTTCCGGCTGTGGCTCAGGTACTGGTTCTAGATCGGGTTCCGGTTCTGGATCTGGATCTGGCGTTGGTTCAGGTACCGGTTTCGAAGAAGGATCTTCTCCGCCAGGCGACGTATGGTCTAAGTCACTATAGATGTTCTTCCAGTTGCGCATATCATGGATGGCAAGCCCAGCGAAGGATGCATGGGAACTTAGCGTAGAGGACAATAGCTGCAGCGTCTGCTCCATCTGTTCTTTGCTGTGGCCGTGAAAGGTGGTGTAGGCTTGCTGCGGCATCTCCTTCGTATTGACGGCAATTAGCACCTTTTTCCCAAGCTTGCTGGCAAGCTCTAGTTCATCCTGGGTGAGGCTGATGATGCCGTTCTCCGAATCAAGCTCGTTGCGGTATGCCATTACCGTCACATGGTCAAAAGCATTTATCAGCCATTCGTTTAAACCGGTTCCATTCTCCAAGGTGAAATGGTCAAACCAAAAGGGAATATCTATTCCGAGCTCTAAGCCAGATCCCGACAGCTTGCCCAGAAATTCCTTGAGATTGATTTCCCAGGATGAAATGATCCTATCCGGTTCGCTTTCCCAATCGTTAAGGACATAGGGTTCGATATCAAGGTGGACACCATCGAAGCGGCCTTCGGGCGTTACGGAACCGTTATAGTTCATCACCCAATCCGCAAGACCAAGCATATCGTCGCGATGTTCTACCAGGGCCCATCTGGGATCGCCACCTAAGGCATGAACCGCAATTTGTGCCTCATGCGCTCGCTTTACGAAAACCTCGTACGTTTCTTTCGGAATCTGACGATTGATCTGCAGGTAGATCAGGTTAATGCCTTCATTCCGGGAAAAGCGAATTACCTGGTCTCCGCCATCCATAATCATATCTGTCTGCCATATCCATGTAGCTTTAACCATAGACCTTTCTGCGTAAACCGGGGATTGAAATCCCAACAGGAGCAAGGCGACCAGAAGACCAACCAGCTTATGGCAACCTTTCACATTCATGGTTTACCCTCCATTCCTCTCTAAGAAATTGCTCTCTCTCTAAAAGCGAACGGGGTTATTATAGCATTGATAACAGAAAAATATATGAGCCCATGTTCTTACGGGACATGTCGAATCCGGCAAGCTAAAGGAAGAGAGGTATAAAAGGAACTACTTCATGTTTGGGGTATTTTAACAACGAATCACAATTTGTATAATTATGTAGAATTTTGAGGCTAACTACTCAGGAGTAAAGTTGCGTTTTGCTGCACTTATTTAGTACAGTGTCACTGTTTCTAAGTCTGACGACCAATTAATGTAAATTAACTGATTTTTCGCTAATTTATTTGTTTTTCCTGAAACTATGATTTCAGGGACCCAGACATACAAAGGAAGGGTGCCATAAGGCACCCTTTTACGGTGTTATTGTCTGATAACGAGAATGTCTTGAGGCGGTCTACCCGAGTTTTGAATTTGAGCGATTTCGGAGTTAGTAATGTCGCGGCCTAGCAAAATGAACGAAGATGTGACATTGTTAAAATTAAAATTGCCCAAGTTCGCTACGTTTTGGCTGCCACGGAACACACGAAATGATCCCTGAAAGTTAATTCGCGAGAACAATACAAGCGTTACTTGAGAGCTCTGAACAACATTTCTCAGTCTGAAGCTGGAAAGAACGTTGTCAAACCGGAATGCCCCAAGATCCCGAACCGCAACTCCTCCACGTCTGAATACAATTCGACGACCAGTAAAATTGATGCCAGACCAAAGTGTAAGACGTATATCTCTGTTTGCCAATAATATCACTCCCTTTAATAGATTGATATATTTTATGAAATAATTAATAATCCGTAAGAGGCAAAAACAACAAGACAAAGGTTTGTTTTCATATAGCAAAATTGATAAATGTATTCTCGGTCTAGCGCATAGTTTAATGATTAGCAGCGAAAGAGCGGCAGCACTTAAAGAAAATTCTTTAGAAAACTTAGAATTATCTCTAATCATGCTCACTGGACTTCGCGTCATGCTATAGTAGCTTGAAGGATGTGCTTATGTAGTCAGGTTTTTTATTTCCTCATTACTATCAAATCTCAGGAGAAAGCGAGTATGCCGACCATGAATAAGAAAATGCTTTTTAATGATGGATGGGAGTTTGCAAAAAGCGGCCTGGAGACAGCGGAACATGCAGGCCTTGCCTTCAAGCCGATCGATATTCCCCATGATTGGCTGATTTACAATACACTGGATCTTTATGAGAACAGCATTGGCTGGTATCGCAAAAAGTTTATATGCGCCAAGGAAGGCAAGCAGCTTCTGATATGCTTTGATGGCGTTTACATGGATTCATCTGTTTATGTTAATGGTCAACTCGTCGGCGAATGGAAGTATGGATATTCTTCCTTCGAGCATGAAATCACAAACGCCGTTGTAGAAGGGGAAAATGAGATCATCGTAAAGGTTGTACACCAAAGCCCCAATAGCAGGTGGTACTCGGGAGCCGGTATTTACCGGAATGTATGGCTGATAGAAAGAACGGCCAATTACATTGCTTCCGGTGGCGTATACATATCGACGAAGCAAATGGAGCACGGTTGGGAGGTAGAAGTCGATACCGAGCTGAGCCTTACCCAGAATGTTTATCTTTCGCATACAATTCTGGATCAAGGCCGGATCATCGCCGAGGTTGTGGACCAAATAAGCGTGAGCAACGAAGCAGGCGTGATGAACCGACAGAAGCTGACGGTAGAACAACCCAAGCTGTGGAGCCCGGATGAGCCTCATTTGTACCAGCTCATAACCCGGCTTCATCCTGCCACACCAAGCCAGTCGAATTCGCAGAGGCATTCCGTGGAGGAAATTGAAACCGTTTCCCATAATATCGGATTTCGAACCATCCGCTTGGATCCGAGCGAGGGATTTATATTGAACGGAATCAAGATGAAGCTGAACGGGGTATGTGAGCACCATGATTTGGGCGCTTTGGGGGCGGCGTTCAACAAGACTGCTCTGCGAAGAAGATTCATTATTTTAAAGGAAATGGGGGCTAACGCGATTCGTACGGCCCATAACATGCCTGCCAAAGAATTGATGGATTTGGCGGACGAGATGGGGATGCTTGTTGTCTCGGAAGCTTTTGACATGTGGGAAAGATCGAAGACGTCTTATGATTATGCGAGGTTCTTCAAGGAATGGGCGCATCGGGACGTCCGCAGCTGGGTCATGCGGGACCGGAACCATCCGAGCCTGATCATGTGGAGCATCGGCAACGAAATTTATGATACCCATGCTGATGAACGAGGTCAAAAAATCACCCGAATGCTGATGGATGCCGTGTTGGAGTTTGATCCGAAGCAAAATGCCAGAATTACGATCGGCTCGAACTATATGCCTTGGGAGAACGCGCAGCAATGCGCCGATATCGTGAAGGTCGCAGGCTATAATTATGCGGAAAAATACTATGAGCAGCATCATAAGGAGCATCCGGACTGGATCATATACGGGAGCGAGACAGCTTCTGTCGTGCAAAGCCGGGGCATCTACCATTTTCCGTTCGCAAAATCCATTCTTGCCGATGATGACGAGCAGTGCTCTGCACTCGGCAATAGCTCCACGAGCTGGGGAGCCAAATCCGCGGAGGCCTGTATTCTGGCTGAGCGGGATATGCCGTTCTCGTTAGGTCAATTCATTTGGACCGGATTCGACTATATCGGCGAGCCGACGCCGTATCATACGAAGAATTCGTATTTTGGGCAGATCGATACAGCGACTTTTCCCAAGGATTCCTATTACATCTACCAATCGGCATGGACCGATTACAGAACGAAGCCTATGGTGCATATACTGCCTTACTGGGATTTCAATCCGGGACAATTGATCGATGTGCGGGTCTGCTCGAACGCGCCGAGAATTGAGCTGCAGTTCAACGGCGAAACGATCGGCACGCATGACATCGATCATGAGCATGGAACAGAAATTGTCGGCTGGTGGCAAATTCCTTATGTACCTGGGGAATTGAAAGCCATCGCTTATGACGAGGCGGGCCGCATCATTGCCACCGATGTCAAAACCTCCTTCGGGGATGCAAGCAAGATTTCCTTGAAGGTAGACAAGGATCAGCTTCTGGCTGATGGTACAGATCTTATTTTCGTCGAAATTACGATGGAGGACGACAAGGGTCATCCTGTAGAAAACGCCAATAACCGGGTGCACATCGGGGTTACTGGCGCAGGTAGGCTGATCGGCCTCGATAATGGAGACAGCACAGATTATGATCCGTATAAAGGCCGGAGCCGCAGGCTATTCAGCGGTAAGCTCATGGCGATCATCGGTGCCACCCTGGAGGTTGGAGAGATTCAAATGAAAGTAACCTCGGAGGGACTGGCCAGCCAAATAGCTGTTTTCGAATCTCTACAGGCTGCAGACGGTGCCAGTTCCGGGGGATGTGCCCGGACGGAGAATGAAGAGTTGCTTTGCGTCATGGGAACAGCAGATGAAATACCACTCCGCAAAATCGAATTGATCAGTGAGGCCGGACAACAGTTTGATCCGTCCAGACGGGAAATGACTGTTAGAGCCCAGCTTCATCCAGCAGCGACTTCGTACCGTGATGTCGAATGGTCTGTCGTAAATGACGCGGGCATCGAGTCCAATATTGCCAAAGTCGAGGCGAATGGATATGAAGCGAGAATCACCGCTCTGGGAGATGGGGAATTCAGGCTGCGCTGCATGAGCAAGAACGGTACGGACAAAATCAAGCTGATATCCCAATTGGAGTTTACGGCAAGCGGACTTGGCTCGGCCTATAAAGATCCGTATAAGTTCATTTCTGCAGGGCTCTATGATTACAGCAAAGGTGAGGTAAGCAACGGAAACGAACGGGGAGTAGCTACGAGCAGGGACGGCGAGACGCAGGTTGGCTTCCGTGAAATCGACTTCGGATCGTTCGGTTCGGATACGATCACGATTCCGATCTTCGCATTGTCGAACGAACCATATCCCTTGGAAATTTGGGAAGGGATGCCAGGAGAGGAAGGCAGCGAGCGTCTGGCCAACGTCATTTATCAGAAAGAGAGCAAGTGGAACGTATATCAGGAGGGAACATATCGTCTCTCCAAGACGCTTCGCGGCGTGACCTCGATCTGCTTCGTGCTGCGGCAGAAGGTGCATATCAAGGGATTCTCCTTTGAAGCGAAGAACAGAGCATTCGAGCAAAATATTGCCGCCTATGCCGACCGCATTTACGGCGATACGTATACCATAACGGACAACAGCGTCGAAGGCATCGGCAATAACGTTTCCCTGGTGTTTGAGCAGATGGATTTCGGAATCGAAGGAGCGACTAAGCTTGTCATTTACGGCCGTTCGCCGATTGACAAGAATACGATTCATATCCGGTTTGGCTCTGAGGATGGCGAAAGCAATCAGCTTGTCGAATTTACGCAGCCCGAAGGGTATGAAGAGCGGGTGTTTGAAATCGAGAAAATCACCGGGACATGCAAGGTGACCTTCATCTTCCTGCCGGGAAGCCAGTTCGATTTCGGCTGGTTCCGGTTCGAGAAGTAGGGGGACATTACGGAATATAACACTGTTCCGGGAGCAATCTAAAGTATTATAGCAGCGCGAGGGCAGCCCTTAGAAAGAAATGGTGGCTGCCCTCTTTTTGTTATTTACTTCGATGGTTTCTGTCGTTAGCGATTGACATGCGCAATTATTATGAGTATCCTCATAGTGAGTAACCTCAGTAAATGGTATAATTATTTATTTGTTCAGTCGAGGGGGTCTTCGCAAGCGCTGGACAGATCTTTGTCATTGATTAACAGCAGCAGCATTTCCAGCAGTTCTTTGCGCTGTCCCGGCGTCAGGTTCTGAATGAGTTGCTCCGCGATGATCGCTTGTTGCGCAAGAGCTTCTTGAAGGTGGGCATGCGCCAACTCCGTGAGTTGAATCAATGTTGCCCTGCGGTCAGTAGGATCAGGGATTCTGAGCAGAAGACCGTCCTTTTCAAGTGCGTCGACAAAGTCAGTGACGGTTCTCGCCTGAATATCCAGCTTAACCGCCAGCTCGCTCATCCGGATTTGTCCTGCTTCCGATACTGTGGACAGCAGACGCAAGCGCGGACCGGAAATTTTGAACGGAAGATCGACGGTTGAAATTTGCGTCTTGAAATCTCTTTGAATCGTCTGGGTCGTTCTAATTAAAATATGAATGAGATCAATGGCTGCAGGATCATTTGTATTAATGGACAACGGTATCGGCTCCCTTGACATGCAATTCTATAACAACCGTTCTTACGATTTATACATTATAACCCGTAGGGCTTGTCAAAGTCACGGTTCCTTGAACCGAATCGTGACGCAATAATTAATTATAAGGAGGAACGATGATGAATAATCCATCTGACAAAAACGCCGACAAACTGCTGCGCGTTCTCGTTTTCACATTGATATTCTCTGTCATGAATGGAACGATGTTCAACGTCGCTTTGCCGATGATCCAGAAAGAGTTCGAATTGCTTCCATCCCAGGTGAGCTGGGTGATGACGAGTTATATGGTTCTATATGCTATCGGATCGGTCGTGTTCGGGAAGCTTGCGGACAAATACAAGCTGAAGAACCTGCTGACCTTCGGGCTGCTGCTCTTTGCCGTTGGTTCAATTACCGGTGCGCTTGCCTCCGAATATTGGATGATTGTTCTCGGTCGTATACTGCAGGCTGCGGGGGCATCCGTGTTACCTGCAACGGCGATGATTATTCCCATTCGTTACTTTGCGCCCGAGAAAAGAGGAAGAGCGCTTGGCACGTCTGCGATTGGATTAGCACTGGGAAGTGCGTTAGGTCCGGTTGTTGCCGGGTTGATCTCTAGCTTTGGCAGCTGGAGATGGTTATTCTTACTTTCATTGCTCTCTTTAGTTACGCTTCCGTTGTTCCGTAAATATTTGGACGATGAAACAAGAGAAGGCGGACATATCGACTATCTGGGCGGAGGTTTATTGGCAGGAACAGTAACCTTTTTGCTGCTGGCTATTACGCAAAGCCATTGGCTGCTGTTTGTCATCGGAGCAATTTTGTTCCTATTATTTGTCTTCAGGATACGAGTAGCCTTGAATCCGTTTATCCAGCCTAGCATTTTTGCGAATAAAAATTTCTCCATCGGACTGTTCATTGCATTTATAACGACTTCAATGAATTTTGCGCTTACATTTATGACTCCGCAGTATTTGGCCGCTCTAAACGATCTCTCGCCAGGAAACATCGGATTTGTATTATTCCCGGCAGCCATCGTTTCTGCGCTGTTAGGGCGTATCGGAGGCAAAATGGCCGATGAGCGCGGCAATGGCTTCCTGATGTCCGCTGCCTCGATGTTTATGCTGATATGTTATGCCTTGCTATCTAGCTTCGTGGGTGCCGCGCCATATATTATTGCAGTAATATTAATTGCGGGAAATGTCGGTCAAACCTTCATGCAGATTACGATGTCGAACACGATTTCCCGAACGCTCGCTAAGGAACAGGTGGGTGTAGGAATGGGGCTATTTTCAATGCTGAATTTTCTTTCTGGCGCAATATCCATGAGTGTCATAGGGAAGGTGCTGGATCAGCAGCAAACAGTACTTCGCCTCAACCCCTTCGTGGCAAATGAACAAGCCTACGTGTACAGCAACATTTTTATCGTCATGTGCTTGATGGCAGTGACGATGTTTTGGCTATATCATCTTCAATTCGGAGGCGCGTCACGATTAACGATCAGGGAACGGGGGAAAATGTAATGTGTTCGAATCACGGAAAGCAGTTTAAGAACTATCCACATTAATGGGATGCAAGGTTCCGTTGATGGCAAAAGAGGCTTGCCCTGTTTCTTCTGATACGACAAGCACGATAGCATCGCATTGTTCCGTCAGACCGATCGCCGCACGGTGCCTTGTTCCCAATTTCCTGTCCGTTACGCGAATGTTGGACAGGGGAAGTACGTTGGCAGCCGACACAACCGTTGCGGAGCGAATCAACACAGCGCCGTCATGCAGCGGGTTTCCCGGATAAAATATCGATTCGATCAGGGCATGGGATATTGTCCCGCCAATCGGAATGTTGGAGCGAATGAGCGATTCAAGAGGGTCTTGCCGTTCCACGACGATTAACGCGCCATGCTTGCGTTCCGATAAATTTCGCACGCTAATCGTCAAATCCTCGTATTTAGACGTGTAGGGCGATAAATAACATTTCAAATAAAAAGACGCCGCGCTCTCGACGATATCGGTCATCATATTTCGCATATTTTCAAACTGCTGTACGAGGCATATGTTTTCGTTACTCAAAAGTTCGATATTATGCTGGGCTAATGAAGATATTTCATGGAGGCGTTTTGCCAAATGTTCTTTTAACGAGGAAGAGTTGCAGTTATGATCGATCATATTTTGAACCTCGATTCTGGTAATGAATGATTTATAGTTTACCCAGAGGGAGAATATATTATCCCCAATGTTTAGAGTTAGCACCAGGCCGTTTTCTTCGGAAAACGGTCTTTATTTTGCCAAAATCCTTACTAGGAATTTATTCCTCATTTCGCTAGTAAAATGGTAGGAAATAACACATAAGTAATTGACATCAAAAATTTAAAATAGTAAAAATGTATTGAATGAATATTCATTCCGATGGGAGGGAGTTGGAAAAATGTCCAACAACAAGCGGGAGGATATACTTGAAGCTGCATTAGAGTTGTTTGCTGAGAGAGGTTACGATGCGACGACAGTTCCAACAATTGCGCAAAAAGCTAATGTAGGGGCCGGAACGATCTATCGTTATTTTGAGAATAAGGAAGTTCTCGTTAATTCATTATTTCAAGAATGCGTGCAGCAATTGGCCCAGGCGCTGATTTTGGATGAGCCGCTTAAAGAGGCACCCATCCGCCTGAAATTCAAGCATATTTTTATGCAAATCAGTAAGTTTGCTTGTGATCATGAGAAAGCATTGGCCTTTATTGGTTCTCATACTGGGGCGCAGTTCTTGGATGAAAGCAGCAAAAGTATGTTCCAGGCATTTCTGGATACGATTCGGCGTGTTCTTGATGAAGGCAAACGCCAGGGAATACTCTGTCCATTGCCCTCAAATGTGTTAATTGCCATTGTCTACGGTTCTTTGGTCGAACTCTTTAAGGTCATCCGCATGGGGATGATTGAACAATCGCCCGGTTTACTGGATCAAGTCGAAGAATGTTGCTGGAATGCGATCCGTGTTCATTAACAAGATGAGCATAGGATTTGCGGAATGAATATTCATTCCTAGTCTTTTGCGCTATTAATAATGCAGGAAAATGGAGGTTTTTTTGAAAATGATGACGATCCCACAACCCAAAACGTATGGTCCGCTTGGCAATCTTCCTCTCATTGACAAGGAAAAACCGATACAATCGATGGTTAAATTGGCGGATGAATACGGACCTATTTTCCGCTTGGATCTTCCTGGGAGAAGCAGCATATTTATTTCAGGACATGAGCTTGTTGCCGAAGCTTGCGATGAATCCCTTTTCGATAAAAACGTTTCCGCCGCGCTGCGTAAAGTTCGTGCGTTTGCTGGAGATGGCCTGTTCACGGCAGAAACTAATGAACCCAACTGGCAAAAGGCGCACAATATATTACTGCCAAGCTTCAGCCAGAGCGCAATGCGGGGATACCACGACATGATGGTTGATATCGCCGTACAGCTTGTACACAAGTGGGCCCGCTTGAATTCGGATGAGAGTATAGATGTCTCTGAAGACATGACTCGTTTAACACTGGATACGATTGGCCTATGCGGTTTCAATTACCGTTTTAATAGTTTTTATCGTGAACAGCCGCATCCTTTTATTACTAGTATGGTTCAGGCGCTGGGTGAGGCCATGAGTCAGCTCCAACGCTTGAATATTCAAGATAAGCTGATGATAGGAACGAAGCAGCAATTCAGGCACAATATTCAAACGATGTATTCATTAGTGGATAAACTTATTGCAGAAAGAAAGGCCTCGGGCGATAAGGGCGGAGAAGACCTGCTCGCGCATATGTTAAACGGCAAAGACCCTGTTACAGGCGAGGGGCTGGACGATGAGAACATCCGATATCAAATTATTACGTTCCTGATTGCCGGACATGAAACAACGAGTGGACTGTTGTCCTTCGCTTTGTACTACCTTATAAAAAATCCGAGCATACTAGCCAAGGCTTATGAAGAGGTGGATCGAGTCCTTACGGATCCTGTGCCAAGTTACAAGCAAGTACGGGAGCTGAAGTATATTCGAATGATCTTGAATGAAGCTCTGAGACTTTGGCCAACGGCTCCAGCTTTCTCGTTATATGCAGAGGAGGACACGATCCTGGCTGGGAAATACCCCCTAAAAAAAGGGGAAACCGTAATTGTGCTTATTCCCAAGCTTCATCGGGATACGAATGTATGGGGAGAAGATGTTGAGGAATTCCGGCCGGAAAGATTTGAGGATGCAAAGCAAGTTCCTTACCATGCTTACAAGCCTTTCGGAAATGGCCAACGGGCATGCATCGGACAGCAATTTGCGATGCAAGAAGCAATCTTGGTGCTCGGAATGGTACTGAAGCAATTCGATTTGGTCGACCATACGAATTATCAGTTGCGGGTAAAAGAAACGCTAACATTAAAACCGGAAGGCTTCACGATGCAGGTACGGCCTCGTATGAGGCAAAACAGTATTGTATTTAATATTGCAGAAAAAGCGGAGAATGGCGCTAAGCCAGCTGAAAAGGTTAATTTGCCAACCGTTGAGACGCATGATACTCCACTTCTGGTGCTATATGGATCCAATATGGGCACGGCCGAAGGGATAGCGCGTGAACTTGCGGAAACGGCACGGTGTCAAGGGTTTCATAGCGAGGTGATGCCGCTTAACGACGGAGTAGGCAGGCTGCCTAAGAAAGGGATAGTTCTCATTGTCTCGGCTTCCTATAATGGCAAACCGCCGAGAAATGCCCGTGGATTTATAGAATGGCTTGAGAACTTAGAACAAGGGGCTTTGGAAGGAGTCCGTTATTCGGTATTCGGCTGTGGCGACCATAACTGGGCCGATACGTATCAGCATATTCCACGGTACATTGATAAGCAGTTAGAAGCTAAAGGAGCATTACGCGTTGCAATCCGCGGAGAAGGGGATGCAAGCGGCGATTTTGAGAATCAGATGGATGTTTGGAACGAGACCCTTTGGAATGAATTGCGGAGTGCATTGAATCTCACTAGCAACACGCAAGAACGCAGCAGGCTAACGTTGCAGTTTGTTAACGGATTGGTAACAACTCCAATTGCGGCAAGCTATGAGGCATTCCCTGGTGTCGTAAAGGAGAATAGGGAACTTCAATGTGAAGGCAGCAGCCGAAGCACCCGGCATATTGAAATCATGCTTCCGGAAGGCAAAACCTATCGGGAAGGCGATCATCTAGGAATTATTCCGGTGAATAATCCTGTCGTTGTGGAGCGCGTTCTACGCCGTTACGGACTTCAGGGAAATGAGCATGTCGTTATACAAACTAGCGGGCGCAGCACTTCTCACTTGCCGGTAGATAGACCTGTTAACGTGCATGATCTATTGAGCCATTGTGTAGAATTGCAGGAAGCCGCTACGCGGGCGCAGCTCCGCGAGCTTGCCGCATTCACTGTATGTCCGCCACATCAGAAGGAATTGGAATTGCTTCTACAGGAGGTGGCTTACAAGGAAAATGTACTGGACAAACGCTTGACGATGTTGGATCTGCTAGAACGCTATTTGGCTTGCGAGCTTCCGTTCGAACGCTTTATCGAGCTGCTGCCACCGCTAAAACCGCGTTATTATTCCATTTCTAGCGCATATCCATTGCAGGGGAACAGGGTGAGCATTACGGTTGGCGTCGTACGCGGGGCGGCGAAGAGTGGAAACGGCGAGTATCGCGGCGTTGCCTCCAATTACCTGGCTAGCCGACAAGCCGGAGATTCCGTAATAGTGTTTTTAAGCACCCCCGATTCCGGATTTCAATTGCCTGACGATCCAAGGATCCCAATCATCATGGTCGGACCAGGCACGGGCTTTGCTCCATTCCGAGGTTTTCTCCAGGCACGGCAAGTTCTAAAGAATTCAGGCCAAGCATTGGGTGCAGCACATCTGTATTTCGGCTGCCGCAATGAATTGGACCATATATACCGGGAGGAAATAGAGCAATTTGAGAAGCAGGGGATTGTAACTGTACACACGGCATTTTCACGTAAAGAGGAGAACCCTAAAATCTATGTCCAGCATTTGATGCGAGAGAATTCAGCAGAGATCATTCGTATTTTGGAGCAGGGCAAATTGTATATTTGCGGAGACGGAAGCAGAATGGCCCCGGATGTGGAGGCAAGCTTGCAGGAAGCATATCAAGATATTCATTCAGCAAGTCGAGAAGAAGCCCGGCAATGGCTGGAGACCCTTCAGAGAGAAGGGCGCTATGCCAAAGACGTATGGACTAATAATTAACCTAATGGTGTTTTTCATTTGTACCGTTTCAGTCAGCGTGGTTTGTCACGCATGAGCAGGTGGGGAACCACTCGAACGTAAATTAGTTCGCCGATCAGCTCTATAATCGTCTGCGTTACGATAACTACAGTTACGCCTTCTCTTAGGCCTTCAGGAAGCGCAAGCGCAAACGGGAGGACGACAAGAGAGTTGCGGGTTCCAGCACTAAATATAAGCGCCCGGCCTGCACCGACATCTAATCGGAAAATTCCCGCCAAGATACGGGCAATTACCGGAACAAGGATCATATAGGCCACATATATGGGGATCGCATGGCGCACATAATCCGGTGAGATATACAGCTTAGAGATTTGCGAGGCTACAATAACGAATAATGTTATTGCCATGAATGGAACAGGAAGCCATCCTGAAGCATTAAGAACGCGCGCTCCTACCGCCTTATGATTGGACCACCATTGGGTAAGCAAAGCAAATATTAAAGGAATAGCGATTAAGCCAATGAATGCCTCTAGAAATGGACCGACACTCACAATCCCGGATGCTTGTCCCCCCATAAATAACCATAAGTAAAGTGGCAGGAGAAGCATCTGGGTAACAAAGAGCAGCGGTGTTGAGATTAAAATGAGTTGTGCATTTCCACGGCCAAGATGTGTAAACACGATGACATAATCGATACAAGGCGTTAACAGCACCAGCAATACCCCTAATAGCAAGGCAGGATCGGTAGGCAAGAAACGAGAAAGTCCCCATACAATGACCGGGACTGCGATAAAGTTCATAATCAGCAAAGCATAAAAAAACCGCCGATCCTGCAGAGCTTCCTTTAGTCGGAAGAAGGGGATTTGCGTAAACATCCCGTACATTAGAACGGCAAGTACGAATGAAAGCGAAGACTCCAAATTCGAACTGAATTCCGGCCGCCATAGGCCAATTCCAGCGGCAGCAATCAGGGTGACCATATAAACCCATACTTGATTCATTTCAATTTTTTCTCGTGATACCATGATTTCTACCAATCTCCCATACAAAAAATTTTCAAGTCATATAATAGCATATTTGTTGTTAATGAATCCTGTTGGAGGACATTAATTTGTCCTCTGCTCCAATAATTGACATATATAACGGATAAAGTTACAATATTGACATAAATATTGGATTTAAAACAATTATTAGTAAGGGAGTGTATCAAATGAAGAAGACAACAATATCCCTAGCTCTAGCAATTACAATGATTCTATCCGTACCGGCAGTAGTGCTGTATCCGTCATCCACGGTCATGGCTGCAGATGCCTCAGGGACGACGGCGAGTATTTCCGATATCCTGAAGAACCAGCAGCAGGACGGCGGATGGAAGAAGGATTACGCTGTAACCAGCGGGGAATGGGCGAAGTCAACAATCGATAATAAAGCTACATATTCGGAGATTCGCAGACTGGCGAGTGAATACAAGAAGACGAAGGACAGCAAATATTCGACCGCAGCCGTCAAGGGCATCAATTTTCTGATCAACATGCAGTATTCCAACGGTGGCTGGCCGCAAGTGTATCAGAGTTCCGGTTATCATAAACATATTACCTATAACGATGATGCGATGATCAATGTCATGATTTTGCTAGATGAGGTTGCTAATAGGAAAGGCGATTTCTCTTTCGTGGATAGCAGCTTAGCGAGCAAGAGCAAGCAGGCCGTTGATAAAGGCATTGAATGCATACTTAATACCCAAGTCGTTGCGAACGGCAAACTGACCGCCTGGGGACAGCAGCATGACTCATCGACCTTGAAGCCAGCAGGAGCGCGTGCCTATGAGGTTCCTTCTTTAAGCGCATCAGAAAGCACGACGATCGTAAAATTCCTTAAGACCAGAACGGCAAATTCAAAAATCACAGCTTCTATTAAAGCGGCGGAAAACTGGTTTAGGGCCGTCCAAATTACCGGGGTCAAGGTCGTCAAAACAAGCGATGATGTTGTGGTCGTGAAAGATTCCAGCGTTACAACGCCGATCTGGGCCCGTTTTTATGAAATCGGCACGAACAAACCTATATTTGTAGGCCGAGACGGTGTAGTGAAGTACAATCTTAGCGAGATTGAGAAAGAAAGAAGAACCGGTTATGCTTGGTACGGCAGCTGGCCTGCCAATGTATTGAAATAATTCGCGCTGTATCAATAATAAAATAACATCGATTTATAAAGGCGTTACAGTGCTATCTGTAACGCTTTGTTTTTTTCAAGCATCTTCGCTTGACCTGGAGTTAACTCCAGATGCCATAATATTGGATATACACGATAACCTAATATATTTGGAAAGCGAGGCAGGATCTAATGGAATATGTGAAGCTTGGAAATACGGGGTTGGATGTGTCCCGTCTGTGCCTTGGATGCATGGGTTTCGGTGTAGCAGAACGCTGGATTCACCCATGGGTGCTTGATGAAGAGCGCAGCCGTCCGATTATTAAAAAAGCACTCGAACTGGGCATTAACTTTTTTGATACGGCGAATGTATACTCCGACGGGACAAGCGAGGAAATTGTGGGACGAGCCATAAAGGACTACGCCAACCGGGATGAAATTGTCCTCGCGACGAAGGTTTATTTCCAAATGCATGAAGGACCTAACGGCGCTGGGCTTTCCCGCAAATCCATCATGAGCGAAATTGACAAGAGCTTGAAGCGGCTCGGGACGGATTATGTAGATCTATATCAAATTCACCGCTGGGATTACAATACGCCGATTGAAGAAACGATGGAAGCGCTGCATGATGTCGTGAAAGCTGGAAAGGCGAGGTATATTGGCGCTTCCGCGATGCATGCCTGGCAGTTTCTAAAGGCGAACTATATCGCCGAAAGAAATGGCTGGACCCGGTTTGTATCCATGCAAAATCATTACAACCTTTTATACCGGGAAGAGGAGAGGGAAATGATGCCGCTTTGTAAGGAAGAAAAAATCGGCGTGATTCCATATAGTCCCCTTGCTTCAGGCAGACTAACACGGGATTGGTCGGAGACGACCCATCGCTCTGAAACGGACCAGGTTCAGAAATCTAAATACGATGCGACTGCAGATGCTGACCGGCATATCGTTGAGCGTCTTGCAGCTATCGCAGAGGAACGGGGCGTTCCACGCGTCCAAATTGCGCTTGCCTGGCTCCTGCAGAAAGAGCCGGTTACGGCGCCAATTATCGGCGCTACAAAGATATCCCATCTCGAGGATGCAGCAGCGGCTTTGGCTATTAAGCTGATGCCTGAGGAAATAGCCTCGCTTGAAGAACCGTATATTCCTCATCCCATCGTCGGATATAAGTAAAATGAAAAAAAGCACCCTCGATTACCTTGAATGTGATTAAGTAATCGGGGGTGCTTTTTGTTTAGCAATGCTGAACCATTTGAGCGGCAAGTCATAAACTAATTGTAGTAAAAGAAGCGGAGGTGGATAGGCTTGGCCACGATAAGCCTTTGCATGATCGTAAAGAATGAGGAAGGAACCATAGCGAGATGCCTCGCATCCGTTCAAAACATCGTAGACGAAATGATTATTGTAGATACGGGGTCTTCAGATAAGACCATCGAAATTGTCAGCGAATTCACGCCCAATGTATATCACTTCCAATGGATTGATGACTTTGCTGCAGCAAGGAATTTTTCCTTCAGCAAAGCGGCCATGGATTATATTTTATGGTTGGATGCCGACGACGTTCTGTCCGAGGAAAATGGCTTAAAGCTTCTCCTTCTAAAGAACGCGCTTGATGCATCGGTTGATTCGGTCATGATGAAGTATATTCTGGCTCGGGATGAGTACGGCAAGCCGAATATTAGCGTTAAAAGGAATAGGCTTGTTCGTAGAGAAAGAGATTTCAAATGGAAAGGATTTGTTCATGAATATCTGGAAGTCGGTGGCAATATTATTGATTCCGATATTGAGATCGAGCATCATAGCATAAAGGAAAGCACGTCCGACCGTAATCTTAAAATATACGAAAAACACTATGGAGAAGGAGAACGCTTCTCGCCACGTGATTTGTATTATTATGCAAATGAGCTGTACGATCATGGCTTCTACAAAAGGGCGCGAAGGTTTTATCTCCGATTTCTAAGAACTGGCCAAGGCTGGGTGGAGGACAATATCAATGCTTGCGGAAAGCTGTCCGATTGCTGCCACTTCTTGGGGGAGCATGACAAATCTTTAGATTGGGCGTTTAGGTCATTCCATTATGATGCTCCCAGGGCAGATCATTGTTGCCGAATCGGATATTATTTTATGCAAAAGAAGCAATGGGATCGGTCTATTTATTGGTATAAAACGGCGTCAAGGCTCGATCTGCCCAAAGAGATGCAAGGATTCATTAACTACGCATGCTGGACATGGCTGCCACATCTGCAGCTTTGCGTATGTTACTCCAATATCGGAGAATATGAATTAGCGTACGAACATAACGAATTAGCGAGAAAATATCGTCCCACTGATCCGCAGATTATGCATAACAAGAAATACTTGGAGACGGTCAGGCCTTCTTTGGAACAAGGCGTTACAGTTGCTGAAGTAACGCCTTGATCTGGATAGTGGTTAAATATTAATATCCGCAGCAGTAATTGCTCCATGATTAATGGTAATCGTTTGGCCGCCTGACAAGGCGTTGCCTGTCGCTTGCAAAGTGTACGTATGCGTACCTGTAGGCGGAGTTTCATCGCATGTGGTAAAAGCAGTCGTAATCGGGCTATTGGCGGATACAGGTGTATCGCTTGCCGTATCAATAACCGTTGTTCCATCGCGAAGAATCGTAAAAGTAATCGTCGGGTTAGCTGAACTTGGTGTCCAAGTCGAAGATGCCACTAACCAAACTGTGTTGGTTGGTGCAGCTACAGTGACTGTGACGGTTCCCAGCGTTGCCGTCGGCGCGTCTGAGGTTAGGGTAATGCCGCTAAATCGTGTACAATCAAATGATGCAAAGATTCCAGCTGGCCCCGTAGCGCCTGTTCCACCAGTGGCTCCTGTAGCTCCCGTAGCTCCTGTGGCCCCAGTGGCACCCGTAGCGCCAGCCGGCCCTGCTGGCCCTGTAGCTCCGGGCGGTCCTCCCGCCGGTCCTGTCGCACCCGTAGCTCCAACCGGTCCGGCGGGACCTGTTGCTCCCGGGATACCTTGAGCACCAGCGGGGCCCGCAGGCCCAATTGGTCCTGGAATGCCCTGAGGTCCAATCAATCCTGGAGGGCCTGTTACCCCCGCAGCTCCAGTGGCGCCCTGAATTCCAGGGGATCCGGCCGGCCCGGCGGGACCTGTAGCACCCGTAGGTCCAGCGGGTCCTGCTGGGGCATTGACGACAATTTTAGGTGGCGGACAAACAAATTTTTTCTTCACCACAAATCGCTTTTTTCCTCTTCTTATCCGGCATATCGACTTTCTTGTTTTTCTCACTCTACAGTGGTTGATACTCAATGGGTTTACACCTCCTGGTTTGCTATATCGTATGGCAAACATGGAGATGCGGAATGGACGATTGTATCGTAGACTGAAGCGGATTTACTCCAACCTAGTCCATTTTAAAAGTAACAGGGAGTGTAGTTAGCCCTTGTGAACTTAAAGTAAAGTTCCACACTACATTTTCCCGAGGGATGTTCAGCCGCAGGTCAGGCATTCGTGTCAATAAAGATGTAAACGCAATTTCACCTTCCATACGGGCCAACGGGGCCCCTAAACACATATGGATGCCATGTCCAAAAGCAAGATGACGGTTGAGTGCGCGCGTTATATCCAGTTCTTCGGGTTCTGTAAATTGTATTTCATCCCGGTTTGCCGACTTCAATACGATAATTACGGGATCGCCCCTCTTAATTTGTTGTCCGGCGAGTTCAATATCTTCCGTGGCAAAACGTGGTCCTGCAATAGTGGCGGGCCCATTGAAGCGCAGCAGTTCTTCGACGGCCGATGGAACTAGACTTAGATCCGCTTTAAGCTTCTCCAACTGTTCGGGATGATCCAGCAGCATGAGGCTGCCGGTAGCGATCAAATTCGAGGTGGTTTCATGGCCCGCAAAAATGAGCAGCGTAATCATGGAGACAAGCTCTGCTTCGTCTAGCTGGTCTTCCCCTTCATCGATCGCGATCAATTGGCTGATCAGGTCATCGCCAGGCTGTTCGCGTTTCTTGCCAACAAGCCGTGCGGTGTATTCGCCGAAAGCCCGCATATGTTCATCGACCCCGGGTTCACGCCGTCCTAGTCCGAGACCGTGCGCGAGCGCTGCCGACCAGACTTGAATTTGTTCCCGGTCCTCCTGAGGTACGCCGAGCATTTCGGAAATCACGTTAATCGGCAGGGGATAAGCATAGTCCTTCACGAGATCCATCTCGCCTTGGGCTAGTACCTGGTCAAGCAGCTCGTCGGCAATTTCCTGCACGCGCGGGCGCAGGCTTTCTATAAATCGAGGCGTAAAGGCCTTCGATACCAGTCTCCGTAACCGGCGATGATCAGGTTCATCGACACTCAGCATGGATTTGCCGGTAAAGAAGGTAGGAGGCGAGTCGGGATCGGCATTGCTGGATAATGAGAGCTTCGAATGGCTGCCTCCAGCAATGGAGGTGCTGTCCACAGTAAAGTGATGATGATCCTTCAGTACAAGCATGGCTTCCTCCATACGCGTGACCATCCATGCCGGACGATCCGAGCCGCCCATGGGGAACGGGATCGGAATAACGGGTCCCATTCCTCGAAGCTGGGCAAATAGCGGGAACGGATTATCTCCGCTTTCTCCGCTAAATAAGCTGAATACTGCTTTTTCTGGCGCGATTCCACTAGAATTGTTCATGACGACCATCCTTTCATATAACATTATCCTTTTATGCAATTTAATGCTAAATATAATCATAGTTTCATAGTTCAAGCGAAGTCAAATTTGTTAAAAATGACCGACAACCTGTTGATGTCTTACTAGTCAAAACGCTGAAAACAGAAAATTAAAGTCTATATCATGCTATGCGAGTGACTTGAAAATCAAGGTTAATCTCCTATTCGTGAACTACAATGAACATCGAGATTTAAAAATTTCGGTATGAATAGGAGTGCAGCCTTGATGCAGTATGCCAATCCCGTAATCCCCGGATTTTATCCTGACCCCAGCATTTGCCGGGTGGGCGACGACTACTATTTGGTGACAAGCTCGTTTGAATATTTTCCCGGAGTCCCTATTTTTCACAGCAGAGATCTTGTAAATTGGCAGCAAATCGGACATTGCCTTACGTCAAAGCGCCAACTGCCTCTTGCTAATGCATGGAGCTCGGGCGGAATCTTCGCACCGACAATCCGCTATCATGACGGTTGGTTCTATATGACGACGAGTAACGTCAGCAGTATCGGAAATTTCTATGTAAAAACTACAGAGCCCTCCGGGCCGTGGTCTGACCCAATACCGGTGGCGCAGAACGGCATAGACCCGTCGCTGCTATTTGATGCTGACGGCCGTGTATTCTTTCAATCGACCCGTACAGGCGATCAGGGGGACGGTATTTATCAATGCGAGATTGATATTGAAACGGGGAGCATGCTGTCAGAGAGCCGGCTGATCTGGAAGGGGACAGGGGGAGCGCATCCGGAAGCTCCGCATGTGTACAAAATGAATGGCTATTATTATTTAATGATCGCCGAAGGCGGAACCGAATACGGCCATATGGTGACGATCGCCAGAAGCACCGATCCGTACGGTCCTTATGAAGGATGTCCGAATAATCCTATTCTTTCGAACAGGAGCATGAAGAGCAGCATACACGCGACGGGGCATGCGGATCTAATTCAGATTCAGGACGGCAGCTGGTGGAGTGTTTGCTTAGGCATCAGACCCGTCTCTTATCCGATGAGACATCATCTTGGAAGAGAGGTTTTCCTCGCCCCAGTGAGCTGGACGGATGACGGTTGGCCAGTCATTGGCAATGGCGGCCGGATCGAGCCCGTCATGGACGCGCCGCTGCTGCCTGAAGTCCGGTGGCCGGATCGACCCGTCCGGGATGAGTTCAACGATGCACAATTAGGTTTGGACTGGACGTTTCTGCGGAATCCGGAGCCGGAAAGCTGGTCATTGCTGGAACGTCCGGGGTATTTGACGCTGCGTGGAAATCAGACGTCATTGGATGATGCCGGTTCTCCAGCCTTTGTCGGCCGCCGGCTATGCCATTTCTCCTGCCATGCTTCCGCGGCGATGGAATTTGAACCGATGCATGAGGGGGAAGAAGCGGGCTTAACCGTTTATATGAATGAGAAGCATCATTATGATCTTGCCGTAAGATCCATGGAAGGACGGAAAATGGTTGTTTTCCGCCGGACCGTTGGATCGCTAAGGGTAGAGGAGATTCGCAATTGCCCAGCAGGGCCGGTGGTGCTCAACATAGAAGCCCGCCCCGATAAATTCGAGTTTTCGATTCGGCCTCATCAGTTCGATATCATTGAAATGGGATGGGGGGAGGCTCATCTGCTGTCTACTGAAGTAGCAGGCGGCTTTACGGGGGTATATATTGCAATGTATGCCGCCTGTAAAACGAAGCCGGCTACGCCAGCGTTTTTCGATTGGTTCGATTATGAACCGCTCGATTAACGATTTTGCCGGTAGGATTTCGGCGAGACGCCATATGTTTTTTTGAACAATCGCGCGAGATAATTGCTATCATTAAACCCGCATTCGTATGATATTTCCGTAATCGGAAGAGTTGTCTGTTTTAATAGGGAGCACGCCCGTTCTAACCGGAGCCGCTGCAGATAAGCAATCGGCGTCGTTTGGTAATAGTCCCTAAATATCCGGTTCAGGTGCCTCACGGAAATATTCGATCTCGCTGCAATTTCTTCCAGGGTCATCGCCTCGAGATAGTGATCTTCTATATAGGAGATCGCATTCGCTAGATGCATTAGGCTGCTGTCCAAGGCTGTTTCCTGATTGTCATACTGTCTGGACAAGTAGACAATGAGCTCCATAAAGCGGGAAGCGAGCATCGTCTGGTAGCCCTGAAGCTTCATGCTGTACTCCTCGATCATGACGGAAATGAGCGAGGAGACGTGTTCAAGACTGGATATGGACATGTTCAGTTTGCTTTTGTAGGCGTGGATATGGCGATAGAACGGTTCCAAAATGAAAAGCGCCTGAAAGCCGTTGGAAGTCTTTAGATCAGGACCGGCAGACCGCAGCATCTCCGGTTTAAACATAATGTTGCAAATTTTAAAATCAACGGGGTCTTTAAAGCCATGCGTAGTACCGCCGTTTATGACAAAAACATTGCCTTTCTTGATAAATGACGCTTCGTCATTGACAATATGGGTCGCATTCCCGTTCAGCACGATAACAAGCTCGGAGAAGTCCATATGCTGATGAAGGGACGTGTCTGCTTCATGTCCGCCGTATTGAATAAAAAAGGGGAACTGCGCATCCGTCGTAAACCAGTTTAAATACACATTGCTCAAAAAATACCCCACCCGACCAAGAATCATTAATGTCTATATCATGCTATTGCATGACTTGAAAATCAAGGTTTTAGCTTTAATCCGTAAACTAAAATGATGAGTAAGCAAATAAATTCCTTATAACATGAAGGGGGAAATGATGAAGATGAGAGGGAGAATAGCAAATAAACTTGCAGCTCTGATTGTTAGCGGTATGCTGCTCATATCTGCTGGATGCAGCAGCTCAGGAGGCAGCACCGCCAATTCTGAGGCTGGCAAGGATGAGGCGAGTCCGATTACGTTTACCTTTTTCGGCGCTGACGCAAGCCCGAACTGGAATAACATGCAGGATGATGTAGGGAAAGCAATCACGGCCAAAACAGGCGTTACCCTTGAGGCGGAATACGATGTCGGCAGCGGCGGCGGACAAAGCAAAATCGCTTTGATGGCAGCCAGCGGGCAATATCCGGATCTGATTTATGCAAAAGGGGAGCTCGGAGCTCTTATAGACGCCGGAGCTATTCTTGATTTAACCGATCTCATCGACCAACATGCTCCTAATATTAAGAAGGTCATGAGTGATAACATGAACCGCATGAAATATAGCAATGACGATCCGGCGATCTATGCCATTCCTACCAATGTCGGGGTCGGTGAGCAGATTTTTGACGCCAACAGCGGTTTCCAGGTTCAGTTGCGCGTGCTGAAAGAGCTTGGCTATCCGGAAATCAAAACGGTCCAGGATTTTGAAAGCGTGCTCAAAGAATACACAGCCAAGCATCCGACGACCGATGGACAACCTACCATTCCGCTCACGCTGAATGCCGACGATTGGAAGATCATGATTACGGTAACGAATCAAGCGGCTTTCACAACCGGCATTCCCGGCGACGGTGAATATTTTGTAGATCCGAATACCTATGAAGCTATGCTTCACTATAAACGACCGGAAGAGAAGGAATATTTCCGCTGGCTGAACCACATGTATAATGAAGGGTTGCTGGACAAGGATTCCTTCGTACAAAAAGAAGACCAGTACAAAGCGAAAATCGCCAGCGGCCGCGTGCTGGGCCTAACTTCTGTGAAATGGGAATACCAGGACGCCGAGAATGCTCTAAAAACCGCGGGCAAAGAGGAGTATACTTACGGACATTTTCCCGTGACGATGGGCGAGCAGT
This sequence comes from Paenibacillus sp. YSY-4.3, assembly GCF_054767475.1. Classification (NCBI taxonomy): domain Bacteria; kingdom Bacillati; phylum Bacillota; class Bacilli; order Caryophanales; family Paenibacillaceae; genus Paenibacillus; species Paenibacillus sp. YSY-4.3. Next base: position 1,397,635 of record NZ_BAABMC010000001.1, read on the forward strand.
ACAAGGATCACACCATGCAGTCCATCGGAGTCGATGGCTACGGCATAAGTATCACGACGGCATGTAAAGACCCGCTACGCGCGATCAAATTTATCGACTGGCTGTCTTCGGACGAGGGCCAAGTGCTGAGAAACTGGGGAATTGAAGGCAAGCATTACAACATGGAGGATGGCAAACGCGTTATTCCTGCAAATGTTCTTAACCAAAAAGTAAATGATGCCACCAATTTCACCAAGCAAAGCGGCATTAATCTGTATCCCATCTTCGGGGTCCGCTATGGTGACGGCGTAAAAGATTCTACGGGCAATTACTACACGGCCAACTTCCCTGAACAGATCATCGCCAGCTACTCGGATGCCGAGAAGGAAACATTGGCCGCGTATAACGCCACCACCTGGAAAGATCTTTTTCCTAGCGAAGATGAGTTTCCCGTTAAAGAGTGGGGCGCCTTGTACAATATGCAGGTACCGACAGACGGGGATTACCAAATCATTTATAAAAAAACGCAGGATATCGTTCGCAAACGGATTCCTGAAGCCGTATTAGCCAAATCGGGCGACTTCGATAAAATCTATGATGCTTTTATCGCCGAATTAAACCAGGTCGGCGCCGAGAAGATGGAGCAAGAATACACAGAGCTTGTTAAAGCGAGAGTCACGCTTTTCACGGGCAAAGATGTTCAATAACTTCATAGTGTGGTTTGGGGGCTGGCATTTGTGAATTTGTGAATTGATGAAACTGATAAAACTGATGATAATGGCTGAACTCGTAGGACTGTTCACCCACTAACGGACAGGAGTTCCGTTATTTGTTGAAATAGGCCCTCTTTGGAATGTCTTCGGACCCTGGTTCCGTTATTCGACCAAATTGACTCAATAATCAGGTTTTTGAGATCAATAACGGAACGTAGGTCCGTTAGCTCTCAAAATTCCTCGTTATTTCACAAATAGCGTCGCCTGTGTCCGATAGGATAGCAAATATCCCGTTGCCCACCTGCCACACAGCTGGCCACACTACTGGCCACACAGCCGACAATCAACTACCTCACACCAGTAATGTCAGGTGTATAAAGAAGTTGGACGGAAAATGTAATGTTTTCCGTCCAGCTTTTATTTTAGGGATTTATTGGACAGCCCCTTCTTAATATCGTTCCAGCACCAGATTTGTCTTGAGTGAGTCGGCTGGCACGAGCCAGCCCTTGGCTTCCAGCAGCTGCAAAAGTTGATCGCGGCCCGATGCTGCTGTCTGATACTGATTGGTCTTGAATGAAATCTCTACAATATTCTCCGTACCTGTGCCATCCGCGCTGACAATGGGCCATAATTCAATCGCCGTCTCCAGGCCTTCGAAAGTCCCGCTGTATTTGCTAACTAGAACAGGGCCGTGCGCGTAGGCTTGCTTCAATGCGGTTGTTCCCCAGCCGGGAGCATTGGTCTTATCAAGCTTGCCGGGAATGCTGCTTACCAGCATTTCCAGCGCATCCTTGCTGCTGGGCAAAGTCAGCCCTGTAGATGCCGTTACGTCCTTCGTGTTCGAGAAGCTGAGCGTTTGCTTGCTGTACCCCCAGTCGATTTCCGCCTCATAATTCGTATCTGACGCGCTGAAGCCTTCACGGTTGGCTTGATCCAAAGCGGCGGTGATATTCCCGTTCGTCACGGTGTACCGCTTTTTGTAGGTCATTTCGTACTTCTTTTTATCTTCTTTTTTGCGGAAGCGTACATTCCAGCCCGAATCGTTCAACGATAGGGATGCTGTATCGAAGTATTCCACCAGCAATCGTGCAGCTGGCTCCTCCATATGAAAAGCATTCTTCACTTGATCCCGTAACGTAAGATCATCTTTCAATACAAGATCGGAATTCAGCAGAAATTTAACTTCGTACGTTGGAACGGCGTTGGCTGCGGCTTCCACCTTGACAGGGGCCTGCCAGCTTGCAGACAGCATGACCGCGCTTAATGCGGCGATAATAATTGTTTTGACCGTTTTCGTTTTTAACTTCATCATTTCAGCTCCTTTAATATGGAAATATGTGGTTCGTTATCTACTGTAAGGGTACTTTGTCAAACCCAAATCAACAGAATGAAGCGCTCCGGTTAAAAAAAGCACGATTAATTCTTGGCAGGCCAAGAGAGATTATTGAAAGGATTGCCGCCATTGATCCAGGAGCTCAATGAACCCGCTGCTTGTTGCCGACATATAGCGATCCTGATTAGTTATCGCGTATATCTGGCGTTCGGCAGGAAGGCCGGGAATCGGCCACATCTGCAGCAGTCCCCGATTCACCTCAGACTGAACAGCCATCCGTGAGATGAAGGAGATATGTTCGCCCAGCATAACCGCCTGCTTGATGGTCTCCAGTGAGTCGAGCTCAAGTCTGGAGAAGGGGCTAATGCCCCGCTGCTCCAGCCACTGATCTGTAATCCGCCGCGTACTGGATGCTTTGCCGTGCAGCACGAAGGATGAGGCAGCAATCAGTTCCGGCGTCCATTCGGCAGCTTCCGCAAACGGATGAGCAGGGGAGCAGACCAGAACAAGCTCGTCCTTGCAGAGCGCTTGAGCATTCAGCGTGGCATGGCGAAAAGGGCCGGTTGAAATAAGACCGACATCGATCTCATGGGAATGCAGCATTTGCGTGACGGCTGGCGCGGTTTTGACGGATAGCGAGATGCTTATGCCCGGATAAGATTTGGTAAAAGAATCGAGTATTGCCGGCAATATGTAGGTCGCAGGCACATAGCTGGCTCCGATGGACAGCGTTCCCTGCCGCAGTGTATCAAAATCGTTGACGACTCTTTGGGCTTCCGCCGCAAGGGCGTTGATTTTGGTCGCGTAATGAAGCAGGGCATGGCCGGCATCTGTCAGGATAATACGTCCCATGCGGGCATCAAACAATTTGACGCCAAAGTCGCGTTCCAGATTTTTCATATGAAAGGTAACCGTGGGCTGTTTGAGTCCGAGCAGGTCGGCCACCGTGGTAATTTTATGGTGCTTCTCCAGCAGTTCGACAATCTGCAGCTTCAATAAGTTAAGATTCATCATCTGAAGTTCCCTCCTTGTATCTCTATGAGCTTATTCTCTATATAGATTTAATCTATGAATGTAAATGCTGTTCATCGAAATAATTAATTCTCGTTTTACATAACGGTAATACTGTCCTGCACTCGCCCAGGTAGACTGGTTATTGTAGGAACGTCAGAGCAATGAGACGTGCCAAAAGCTGAACTAGGAAGGGAATCATCAGAATGGATTTGAACATACGCGGCGTGAGCAAAAGCTTTGGCGGGAATATTGCGCTGCATCCAACGGACTTAGTCATCCGCCAGGGAAAGTTCACGACGCTGCTCGGACCTTCGGGCTGCGGAAAAACCACGTTGCTGCGGCTCATCGCCGGTCTTGAGCGGCCGGATACGGGAAGCATCAGCTTCGGCGAGGAGATCCTGTACAGCGGGGCGAGAGAAGTACCGCCTCATCGGCGCGGCTTCGGGATGGTGTTTCAGGATTTTGCGCTCTGGCCGCATATGACCGTCTTTGAAAATGTGGCTTTCGGATTAAGGGCAACCGGACGAAAAAACGGGATTCGTGACAGGGTAATGGAAGCACTAGATAAAGTTAGGCTGAACGGCATGGAGCAGCGGTATCCGCACCAGCTGTCTGGGGGGCAGCAGCAGCGGGTGGCCTTTGCGAGAGCGGTCGCCACACAGCCGAAGCTGGTTCTCTTCGATGAGCCGCTGAGTGCGCTCGATGCGGTGCTGCGGGATGAGATGCGTCTGGAAATGATGTATCTGGTGCGGGAAATGGGGTTAACCGCTCTGTATGTTACGCATGATCAGATCGAAGCGATGTCCATGTCGGATGAGGTAATTGTCATGCATAGCGGACAGGTGCTGCAGCAAGGGGCGCCGGAAGAAATCTACAATCAGCCGAACCATCCGTTCGTTGCCCGGTTCATCGGGAAGTCCAATTGGCTGGCAGACGGACAGTCCATGTTCAGACCGGAGCATATCCGGTTCAAGCCGGGAGGACAGGATGTTCAATCCTATAATGCCATGGTTGCGCAGGTCAGTTATGTTGGAGACAGGTATGAAGTGAGATTGAAGGCGGACGAGGCTGCCGAGTCATGGCTGGTCTATTATCCGGAGCGGCTGAAAGAAGGAACAGAGGTAACCGTTTATCTGCCGCAGTGCTGCATTCACCGATTGAACGGGAATTAATCATTCGATTCAAGAAAACGAACAAAAGGGGAAATGATGATGTTTAACTTGACACGCAATGCATGGAAAAAAGGAAGCGCACTTGTGCTGACTCTGACGCTAGGAGCTGCATTGGCCGGCTGTGGAAACGGCAATACCGCCCAAGATACAGCAGCTCCGGCAAGTGCAGAAAACAAGCCTGCGCAAGCAGTAGACAAGACGCTTACCGTATATACGGCAGGCCCGGAAGGCTTGGCGAACAAGCTGATCGAAGAGTTTCAAACCGAAACCGGCATCAAAGTAGAAATGTTTCAAGGCACAACCGGCAAAATTCTGGCCCGTTTGGAAGCTGAGAAGTCCAACCCGGTAGCCGATGTCGTTATTCTGGCCTCACTGCCATCCGCTCAAGGCCTTAAGAACGAAGGCTTGACGCTGCCATACCCGGAAGCTAAAAATGCGGACAAACTGAACAAGGATTGGTCCGACCCGGAAGGCAACTACTTTAGCACCAGTGCATCGGCGCTTGGCATCGCCTATAATACGAAGCTCATCACGACACCGCCGACATCCTGGAGTGATCTCGCTAAGCCGGAATACAAAGACCAGATCAATATTCCGGATCCGTCGCTGTCCGGCTCTGCACTTGATTTCATTACAGGCTATCTCAGCGACAAAGGCGAGAGCGGCTGGTCCTTGTTCGAGCAGTATAAGGCTAACGGCGTAGCCATGGCCGGCGCCAACCAGGAAGCGCTTGATCCTGTCATTACTGGTGCCAAGAGTATCGTTGCCAGTGCGGTCGATTATATGACCTACAAAGCCAAAGCCAAAGGCGAGCCGATCGATATCGTCTATCCACAGGAAGGTACCGTGATCAGCCCGCGTCCTGCCGCTATTTTGAAGTCCACCAAGCATGAAGAGAACGCAAAAGCATTTATCGATTATCTGCTCTCCGATGAGGCACAAAAGCTGGTCTCCGATGCGGCATTGCTGCCGGGCCGTACGGATATCAAAGCGGAGAACCGCGCCAACCTGGATGAAATCCCGTTGCTGAAGACGGACTGGGATTGGATGGGCGAGCAAGGATCGGATGTAACGGATAAATTCACAAAGCTATTTAAATAACATGAATAAACCCTTACAACAACGTCAGTTCAAAATCTGGTCGATGGTGCTTGCACTACTAGTTCTAGGTCTGCTTATCGTCGTGCCTCTGGCCGAAATCTTCATTCAAAGCGTATACCGGGATGGACAGCTGCAGTGGTCAGCCCCGCTGCGCACCCTGGCAAATTCAGAAATGATGGGCGTACTGCTGGCTTCAATCTGGCTAGGTGTATGTGTCATTCTGGGAACGACAGTGCTTGCACTGCCTCTGGCCTGGGTGATGGTAAATACCAGACTCAGCCGGTGGCGCTGGCTCGAAATCGTATTCCTGATCCCTTTTATGACACCGCCTTATATCGGTTCGATGGGCTGGATTCTGTTCATGCAAAAGAACGGCTACCTGGAGCAGCTTGCTCCGGGTCTTGCCGGGCTTGGGGGGGCGTTCTTCTCCTTTGGTGGAATGGTCGCGATCATGAGTCTGCATCTTTATCCGTTCCTGTATTTGCTGCTGCGCGGTGCGCTGGAAAGAGTAGGCGGAAATATGGAAGAAGCAGCTGCTGTCATGGGAGCGCCGTTCATGTACCGTTTCCGCCGGGTTGTCGCTCCGCTGCTGTTGTCGGCTTTTGGCATGGGAGCGATGCTTGTTTTCGTCAAGACGATTGCTGAATTCGGAACGCCGGTTACGTTTGGCAAACGTATCGGTTACGAGGTCATGACCTCTGAAATTCATAAGTATATATCCAGCTGGCCGATCGATTTCGGCAAAGCAACTTCACTGTCATCCGTGCTGCTCACCACCTGCCTGCTGGTCTGGTACGCGCAGTCTCTGGTGAACCGCAAATATACTTATGGGCTAGTCGGAGGAAAAGGCGTACGCCGTTCCGCGATGGACAGCGGAAGCTGGCTGCATTGGGCAGGAGGGATCTACGCGTTTTTGCTTCTGCTCGTGTCGGTTGGCATCCCGTACTTTTCCATAGTAGCGGCTTCTACAATGAAGCTGCGGGGAGTCGGCTTAGCCTGGAACAACTTTACGCTCGATTTCTACAAAGAGCTGTTGAGCTGGAATTCCCCCAGCATGAAGGCGCTGCTGACCAGTCTATGGCTGTCTTTGGCCGCTTCCACCATCGCCGTATTTCTCGGCACCTGGTTCGCCGTGGTGATCGAGCGATCCAGGACCCGACTGCAGCGAACGATTGATTTGTTCAGTCTGCTGCCGAATACAGTACCGGGGATTGTGCTCGTTGTAGGTCTGATTCTGTTATGGAATTCTCCTTGGATGCCGATACCGCTCTATAACACTTACGGCATGGTCATTCTCACCTATGTTGTATTATTTGTTCCTTATACGGTACAGTACGTCAAAAGCGCGTTCACCCAAATTGATCCTTCGTTGTTTCACGCAGGTCAGGTGTTTGGCGGAAAACCGGGATACATTTTCCGCAGAGTGCTGCTGCCGCTCATTATTCCGGGAATGCTGGCCGGATGGATGATGACTTTCACGATTGCATCTCGTGAGCTGGTTGGTTCCTTGCTCATATTGCCTCCGTCTGTTAAGACCTCGGCTACGTATATCTATGCTCAGTTCGAGCAGGGTCAAGTATCGCTCGGTATGGCGATGGCTGTTATCTCAGTAGGGTTAACGACTATTCTGCTCATCCTGTTGGAAGCTATGGGCTCTAAAAGAAAGTGGACCTCGTCCTGATGGAATTAAGAATATGGGGCGGTGCCGGCGAGCATGGCCGTTCTTGTTATGTGCTAACAGGAGAACAGCATCGGATCATGCTCGATTGCGGCGTAAAGAAAGAGGGGATCGGACAGTATCCCTTGCTTGAGGAAGAGCTGATTCCTCAGTTAACAGCAGTATTTCTGTCGCATGCGCATGAGGATCATTCCATGGCTTTGCCGCTGCTATACAAGCATGGTTATCAAGGAGAAATCTGGACGACCAAGCCAACCGTTTTGCAGCTGAAATCTTATTTTGCTAATTGGCGCAAATATGTAGAGGGACGCGGCGGGGAGCTTCCTTATGACCATACGCATATTTCAGCCATGCGTTTTCGCATTCTGGAGGAAGAAGCGGGAGCTGGTGATTGGTTCCTTCTCTCGGATGGGCTTAGTGTGCAATGGGGGCGGAGCGGCCATATGCTTGGTTCCGTATGGCTGCGGTTGCAGCTGGAAGGGAATCGTATATTTTTCTCCGGAGATTTCAGCCGGGAATCCGCTCTGCTGGCTAATGATTCACCTGGTGTGCATACTTTCTACGAATCATCTGAAAGTCCAAACCAGCTCCCGCCAGAGGCGACCCTATCGATCATCGATAATGCGTACGGCATAGATGAACAATCGCAAAATCAGAAGCTGCACGGGCTCCGGCAGTTTATTCTCGAAGTACAGGAGCGAGGAGGGCATGTACTGCTGCCGGTTCCTGCTTTTGGCCGGGGACAGGATTTATTGTTATGGGTATTAAGTTCATTCCCGACACAACATATCCTGCTTGAACAAGAAATCCGTGAAGGATTGCAACAGATGGCAGAGTGGAAGGATTGGCTTCGGCCGGGGATTATTCATGATATTAAAGAGGCGATGGTTTCTCCGAATGTTCATGTACCTGGCAGCCAGGAAGATCGACTTCGTTTGCTGCTGGGAGAGAATCCCCTTATCATTTTTACAACGGACGGCATGATGGAATCGGTTCGAGCCCGCTGGTATGTGGAGCGTCTTTCCTCTTCGGCAGTCCATGCTATTGTCATTTCCGGCCATGCAAGTGAAGGAACCTTCGCTCGCCAGCTGCTAATAGGAGAAATCGAGGGGACATACTGTGAGGTGATCCAGATGGGCTACAAAATCCATCAGGGATTAAATGATGTCCGGGTTATGCTGCATGAAGTCCCTAGTCGGCATACGGTTCTGGTTCATGCTCCCAAACCGGCAACCGATCAAGTGGTGATGAGGCTGGCGGAGGAGGGGGGGCAAGGGATGTATTCCTTGCAGCCGGGGGCTGCGTTAAATATATAAGGTAATTGCAAAATGAAGCGGTGACCCTAAGAGGTTGCCGCTTCATTTTGCTATATTATTCGGCCAGATCGTTATTAGTCATTATTTCGCAGCAGCAGCTTTTTTGTAACGAATCACTTTTCTGTACATCGATTTATCCGTTAATTTGTTGAATATATAGGGATCCGGATTGGTGTTTACTTCAATAATCCATGGTGTCCAGGTATGATCGAATCCAATGTCCATGCCAATCTGCTGAATTCCAGGATATTTCTTGTGGAGAGACTTTGCAGTAGTTACACCTAGCTCGTTAAGCGTATGAATCTTCTTTTGAATTTCGCGATTTGAGGTGTGAGCAGCGAAGAGGCGTTTGATATCCATAAGTGTACCGCCACTGTGATAATTGGTCACGATTTTTTTAGGATGGGCTACCCTTCCGATGATACCCGTCGTTTCCCATATTCCTTTTGGATCTAGCTGTACCATGACTCGGGTATCAAAATGCCGTTTGTTATACTTCAATAGATGAATGCCCTTCTGAATAAGGTAGCTTTTCTTGTTCGTATAATTTTGTATCGATTTGTAAAATGATTTGTAATCCTTAAAGGTTTTTGCCGTTGTTCCAATTTGGTACGTATATTCACCAGTTTTTAGCAGCCTTGCACGTATAACTCCATTCCCATGAAGTCCGATCTCAGGTTTAATGTATACCATGCTATAAAGCTTCAGCATTTTCTTCAAGGTGGAGTCACTGAATTTCCGGGTATCCGGAATAAAAGGGAGAACTTGTTTGCTTTTTAGAAGTACTTTTGTTTTGACCCATTTATTCATCACTACTCTAAATGATTTCTTTGTGCTCATCCTCTGGATCCCTCCTGATTAACTTGTTGCAGCATGACGTTCATCTTCTCACATTCTATGTGTACTCACCCATGTGCGAGTAGGCATTTTATACATTTTACAAAAAACAAATCCTCAGACTATACTCATTCCAAAAGATTGAATACGTATATTAGTGTTCAAACCGAATTTGTGCTCCGAGAAGGAGAGGGAAACATGAACATCTTAATCGTTGCTCCGGAACAGATCCCTGTTCCTGGAAACGGATCGGTAGAAATATGTATTATCGCTATCGCCAAACAGCTTGCAAATAAACATAAGGTGACTATCGTAAGCAGAGCTTCAAAGGGGCTGCCTGCTCAAAGCAACGAGGGTGGCGTAACCATCGCCAGGGTTCCATCGGGCAGCGCAAAGGTTTATATAGCCTCTGTTCTTCGTTTTATTCAGGGGAAGTTTTTTGACGTCATTCAGGTTGACAATCGGCCTCATTATATGGCATCCATCCAGCAGGCTTTTCCGAAAATGAAAGTAACCTTATTCTTGCATTCACTCACATTTGTACCGGCTGCGAGCAGCGTTGCAAGAAGCTTGAGGCATGCCAAACTCATCATCGCTAACAGCAGTTCACTGAAACAAAAATTAATCAACCGTTTCCCAGATGTGGCACAAAAAATCCGCACCGTTGAGCTTGGGGTGGATACGGGCAGATTTCACCCGGCAACCCAGGCTGATCGGGCCAGATACAGGAAAAAGCATGGCATAGACGATAGATATACAGCTCTGTTTGTAGGGCGAGTTATTCCGCGTAAGGGTGTTCCGATATTGCTCAAAGCGGCCAGCATTGCCAGGAAAGAAATTCCTCTTCAAGTGGTCGTCGCGGGACGGGGGAGCGCTTCGTACATGAAACAGCTGCGAGCTATGGCATCCAAATTAAACGTACCTGTAAAATGGCTGGGCAAACAGAAACATTCCGATATTCATAAGGTATATCAGGCTGCGGATTGTTTTGTTTGTCCCTCCCAAAAGCACGAAGCCTTTGGCTTGGTGAATGTTGAAGCCATGGCTTCAGGATTGCCCGTGATTGCTTCGAAAATTGGTGGAATTCCTGAAATTGTGAAGCATGAGGGCAGTGGTTTTTTGGTAGAAGATTACTGGCGTGCTGAACGGTTTGCACAATATTTGATAAGACTTGGAAAGAAGAAGGAGCTGGGACGCAGTATGGGAACCAAAGCAAGAAGCAGTGTAATTCAGCATTTTACATGGCGGCAAACAGCCGACAGGCTAATGTCGATATATTTGCATAAATAGGAGTATTATGCGATTTGCCCTTAAGTGCTTTTGATGATTTTGTAGTGGAATGGAAGAGGCAGGGTGGAGACCAAATCTCGAAAGAGGTTGTTGAGATCGTTAGGAATCAATAAGCAAAACGTCCATCGACGTATTAAGCCTGAGAAATCAGGCCTTTTTTTGCTTTTGTTGTAAATTTGTGTATAATTTTATGGCAATAGAAGATCTAATCGAGGTTAAAAACAAAAGGAGAAACCACGGATGGACAAGCAAACGAATCATGTTATTCCCCAACCCAAAACCAAAGGTATTCTCGGCAACCTCCCCGACATTGATACGGATCAGCCCGTCCAATCTTTAGTGAAGCTGGCTAAGGAATACGGACCTATTTTCAGAGTAGAACTGCCGGGTGGACATCTGACGCTCATATCCGGGCATCAGCTCGTCGAGGAGGCGTGCGATCAGTCCAGGTTTGACAAAAATGTCTGGAGCCCGCTGCAAAGAGTGCGTGCTTTTACGGGCGACGGCTTGTTCACCAGCTGGACTTACGAACCGAATTGGCAGAAGGCCCATCACATTCTGCTCCCGAGCTTCAGTCAAAGAGCGATGCAAGGTTACCATAACATGATGGTGGATATCGCCTTGCAGCTCGTTCAGAAATGGGCACGGCTCAATCCGGACGAGGGGGTACATGTCCCGGATGACATGACGCGGCTAACCCTGGATACGATCGGGCTCTGTGGTTTTAATTTCCGTTTCAACAGTTTCTACCGGGATCAGCCGCATCCGTTCGTCGTCAGTATGACCCGTGCGTTGGACGAAGCGATGAATCAGGGGCAGCGGCTCGGCATTCAAAATAAATTGATGCTCATTACGAAGCGTCAGTTCCAGCACGATATTCAATCGATGTTCTCCACTGTGGACAAAATCATTTCGGAACGGCGCGCCGGTAAAACGGACAGCAAGGATGATTTGCTGGCTCATATGCTGACGAGCAAAGACCCGGAAACCGGGGAGATGCTGGATGACGAAAATATTCGTTACCAGATCATTACGTTCCTGATTGCCGGCCACGAGACGACTAGCGGGTTGCTGTCCTTCGCTATATATTATCTCCTGAAAAACCCGGATAAGCTCCGGAAAGCCCAGGAGGAGGTCGATCGGATTCTTACCGGCTCTGTCCCGACCTACAAGCAGGTCAGGGAATTGAAATACATTCGCATGATTTTGAACGAAAGTTTAAGGTTATGGCCGACGGCACCGGCGTTTTCTTTATATGCCAAGGAAGATACCGTCATCGGCGGGAAGTATGCCATTCCCAAGGATGATACGGTCACGGTGTTAATCCCTCAACTGCATCGCGACAAGGAGGTATGGGGAGACGACGTCGAAGTGTTCCGTCCCGAACGGTTCGAAGATGATGGGAAGATTCCGCATCATGCCTTCAAGCCCTTCGGCAATGGTCAGAGGGCGTGCATCGGGCAGCAGTTTGCTCTGCATGAGGCCACGCTGACGCTGGGGATGGTACTCAAGCACTTCGACTTGATCGACCATACCAATTACGAGCTAAAAGTCAAAGAAACGCTGACGCTAAAGCCGGATCAATTTACGATCCAGGTGAAAGTTAGACAGCAGCCGATGGCTGCCGCGGCGATTGAAGAAAATACGCCTAAACCGCAGGACAGCGCGCTGAATATCACAGCCAATCCAGAGCTGAAGGGACATGATACGCCTTTGCTGGTACTATACGGCTCCAATCTCGGGACGGCCGAAGGCATAGCACGCGAGCTGGCGGAGCATGGAAAGATGCTCGGCTTCAATAGCGAATCGGCGAGCATGGACTCGCGAATCGGCAAACTGCCCACGGAGGGAGCGGTAATTATCGTATCCGCTTCGTATAACGGCAACCCGCCGGACAACGGCAAGCAGTTTGTGGAATGGCTGAGCGGCGAGGAAGAAGGAAAATTGCGAGGGGTGCGTTATACCGTCTTCGGCTGCGGAGATCATAACTGGGCCAGTACGTATCAACGGATCCCGGTATATATTGATGAGCGTCTTGAAGCGCTCGGCGCCGCACGTTTGGTTGAACGCGGGGAAGGCGATGCCAGCGGCGACTTCGAGAAAGAGTATGAAGCGTGGAGAGAGGCGCTATGGGCTGGCATCATGGACGCTTTTGGACTCACCTATAAGAAAGTGGATAAAAAAGAAAGCTCCCTCTCGATTAGCTATGTCAGCGGAATGGCGGGGATGCCTTTAGCGGAAAGCTATGACGCTTTTCATGCAATGGTCGTACAGAACAAGGAGCTGCAGAGCCCTGACAGCCCTAGAAGCACGCGGTACATCGAGATTGAATTGCCGGAAGGCGCTGATTATCAGGAAGGGGATCACTTGGGTGTGCTGCCGCGAAATCCCGCTGCTTTGATTCAGCGGGTTGTTGAACGCTTTCGTCTGAATACGGATGACCATTTGCTGTTGGAGGGCGGCGGGCGCAGCATCGCCCACTTGCCACTGGGAAGACCGATCAGCTTGCTGGATCTGCTCGGTTACAGCGTCGAGCTGCAGGAGGCGGCCAGCCGTTCGCAATTGCGCGAAATTATGGCGTATACGACTTGCCCGCCGCATAAGAAGGAGCTTGAAGCGCTGCTGGAGGAGGATACCTACAAAACAGAGGTGCTCCACAAAAGAGTCAGCATGCTGGAGCTGATCGAGAAGTATCCGGCTTGTGAGATGCCGTTTGACCGTTTCTTGGAGCTGCTTCCACCTTTGAAGCCGAGATACTATTCGATCTCAAGTTCGCCTAAGGCTCTAGGAAACAGGCTCAGTATTACGGTCGGTGTAGTCGAAGGGCCCGCCCGCAGCGGTAACGGCCAATACCGGGGAATCGCCTCGAATTATTTGCGAGACCGTCAGCCGGGCGAATCGGTTGTCGTATTTTTGCGCAGACCTGGGGCAGGATTCGAGCTTCCTGCGGATCCGCAAACGCCGATCATCATGGTCGGTCCGGGTACAGGCGTGGCGCCCTACATCGGCTTCCTTCAGGCTCGTGAGGCATTGCGGACAGAAGGGGCGAAGCTTGGCGAGGCTCATTTGTATTTTGGCTGCAGAAAGTCTGATGAAGATTTTATTTACAAGCAGGAGCTTGAAGGCTATAACCATTCCGGCATCGTGAAGCTGCACACCGCCTTTTCCCGGCAGGATCCATTAGCCAAGCAATATGTTCAGCATAAGTTGAATGAGGATCGGGAGACTATTATTTCATTGCTGGAACAGGGAGGACGGCTGTATATATGCGGAGACGGCACACGCATGGCTCCAGATGTAGAGGCCACAATCCGCGAAGCGTATAGGGAGATCCGTCAAACGACTGAAGAAGAGGCTGTTGCCTGGCTCGACGATCTTCTTCTAAGAGGACAATACGCCAAGGATGTTTGGACGGGAGTATAGGAAATACGCCCTCTAGATATTTATCCAAGTTTAGTTTTGGAGATATCTAGAGGGTTATTTCGTCGTTCGGTAAGTGTGATGCTAGTGTTGCGGTTACTGCGGGTGTTACGGTTGTTGGTTTTGCGGCTGCAACGGGTATTGCGGCTACTGTTGCTATTGCAAAATTCGTTTATTTCTAACGGTTGCCACAAACGTTAATCGATGGAATACGAGCTCTTAGTAATTCTAACGGTTGTAATCCACATTATTCATGCCAAAATCGTCACCACAGTAAAAAAAGGTTAGAATAGCCGTATATACAACCGTTAGATTCTCAAACAATGAATAATCCGCGAAATAACCGAGATAACAACCGTTAGATCACGTTAACCATAGGGGGTAAAGGGATCGTTAAAGGGAGGGGAACCAATCAGTGCCAATTGAAATCAAAGATATTATCTCGAAAAAGATCCTTAGCGAGGCCAAGGGTTACTTGGATATCGGATTTACTCATTCCTTAAACCCGTATAGTGGCTGTGCATTTTCCTGTAAGTACTGCTATGTCAGAGAAATGCCCATTCAAAAGTTCAAAGAGATTCCGTGGGGAGAATGGGTGGACATCAAAACAAACGCCGCTGAAAATTACCGGAATGAAATGATTAAACTCCGCCGCAAAAACAAACCGGCAAATATTTTTATGTCCTCGGCGACGGACCCGTACCAACCGATTGAGGGCAAGGCAGCCGTGACCCGGCGGATACTGGAGGAAATGATTGAGAATCCGCCGGATCTGCTTCAAATTCAAACGCGGAGCCCTTTGATTACAAGGGATCTGGATTTGCTGATCACCTTGAAGGAACAATGTGAAGTGCTGGTATCTATGACGGTGGAAACAGACCGTGAAGATATGAAACGAGTTTTTTCCCCTTATGCCCCAGGAATCAAATTGCGGCTAAAAGCGCTGAGAGAATTGCATGACGCAGAGGTCTTTACCCAGGCAGCGCTTTCTCCGGTCTTGCCTTTTACACCTGACTTCCCTAAAGTGTTGGAAGGGATTGTAGATCGAATTTGGATCGATACGCTAATGATCGGAGACGGTCAGAGGGGGAAGCGTTCAGAAAGATTGGGGATGCCTCATTTATTTGAGAAGCATGATTTAGCGAAATGGTATCAAAAGGATATTCATATGAGGGTTGAAAAGTACTTTAAGCAGTTTTACCCCAGCGAAATGATCCGTATTTCCAAAGAGCAAGCTTTCCCAATTCATAAAATGTGAACCTGATTGACTATTCAAAATAAGATAGATAGAATAATTAATTAACATATTTAAATGAAGATACGATGCCTAAAGATGGGAAAGATGAGGTGAATGGAGTACGCATGAGCAGCCGCAATAAAAGCGATCTTATAGACAGCTGGATGTCTATAACAAATCTCCAGACACAGATCAATAACAGCATTGAAGCAGAACTGCAAAATAAGCATGATCTTTCATTGAAGGAGTTTTTTGTTCTATATCTCCTAGCCCAAACAGAGGATAAAAAGCTGCGTTTGCAAGAGCTCCAGGAGTGGGTTGGCCTCAGTCAAAGCGCCATCTCAAGGCTAGTTGGAAGATTAGAGGCCAAAAATTGCCGAACGCTGCAAAGAGATGTATGTGAAAATGACCGCAGGGGAATATACACTTGTCTCACTCCATCGGGAGAAGTGAAGTTTCAGGAATCGCTAGCTACGGTTGAGACTTTACTACGGGATAATCTCTCCAAGGAACAGTTATTGCAAGAATTGAATTCAATCGCTAAGACTATAAAACATAGTTATGATACTTGAAAACCTCAGATACGTTCTGAAGGTTTTTTCTTTATGTGAAATGTATATGATGAAGTTGACAAAGAAAATGTTCCATGATAATTTATATGCGTGCGCATGCATCTATTAAGCATTCTGATCATGAAGGAGTGGTTTTTGTGAACCATTTGTTTAGCCCATATCAAATTCAAGGTTTGGAATTAAAAAATCGTGTGGTTATGCCGCCGATGTGTCAATATTCTGTCGAGAATAAAGATGGCATAGCTACCGACTGGCACTATCAGCATTATGTTAGCCGGGCAATTGGGGGAGCTGGGTTTATCATAATAGAAATGACCGATGTGGAACCTGATGGCCGTATTAGTGATTATGATTTAGGGTTGTGGTCTGATGAGCAAATTCCAGCTCTGGCGAGAATCGTAGAAGCTTGCCATAAATACGGCGCCAAAGTTGGCATCCAAATTGCTCATGCTGGGAGAAAAGCGGAGGACGCGGCAGAGCCGGTTGCACCGTCAGCCATTCCGTTTGACGCAGATTGGAAAACTCCGCGAGCTCTGACTACATCAGAAGTTAAAGATATGGTAGAGAAATTCCGTCAAGCTGTAAAACGTGCAGTTAAAGCTGGATTTGATGCGATTGAGATTCATGGTGCTCATGGGTATTTAATTCATCAATTCCATTCCCCGTTAACCAATCAGCGAGATGATGAATATGGAAAGGATCTTACGAAATTTGGCCGGGAGATCATAGAAGCGGCTAAAGCCGAGATGCCCGATAACATGCCCTTAATTATGCGTATTTCAGCTAAAGAGTATGTTGATGGCGGCTACGGGATCAACGAGAGTATTCAATTTGCTAAGCAATTTAAAGAGGCTGGAGTAGATATGTTTCATATTTCTTCTGGCGGAGAAGGCCCGATTGGCGCTTCCGGAAAACCAGGCACACATGCAGCTTACCAGGTCCCCTTGGCTAGAGAAATTAAGGCTTCATTGGATATTCCGGTAATCGCTGTTGGCAGACTGGAAGACCCAGTTCTGGCCAATGCCGTTATTGGCAATGAGGATGCGGATCTTGTAGCAATCGGAAGAGGAATGTTAAGGAATCCTTATTGGACACTTGAAGCAGCAGCAACTCTAAAGCAGGATATTACTGTCCCTAAACAATACACTACAGGATTTTAATCGTTTCCTGCACTGCTTATTTTAAAATGAGAAAATATTTGATACCATGGTAGAAACCAAGCGCAACGCATTGAACGGAATTTGAGGAGGAAATTGAATGAGTTCGATTAAACACATGGTTACATTCTCATTGCATTCTGGTAAGGATAATCCAGAGTCAGAAGCCTTTTTGCAGGTAAGTAGAGAAGAACTGGCAGTAATACCTGGTGTTGAACAATTCGAGGTGTTTCATCAGGTGAGCAGCAAGAATGAGTTTGATTATGGATTCTCCATGGTGTTTGCTGATCAAAATGCTTACGATGCGTACAATAACCATCCGGTACATATTAAATATGTTGAGGAGCGTTGGAATACACAAGTGAGCCGTTTTCAGGAAATTGATTTGGTTATCTATAAATAAATATATATTTTCTGAAGGCAGCCGAAATGGCTGCCTTTGAAACTTTTATATTGGAGGATTCTATATGCAGCTGTCATTAGCGAAAATAGAGACCGAGCAGGAGATTGCTTCCTTGGCGGATCTGGCTTCGGACATTTGGCATGAATATTTTGTTGTCATTATTCCCAACGAACAAATCGATTACATGGTGGAGAAATTTCAATCCTTTCCGGCGTTGACAGATCAAATAACTAACCAGGGATACGAATATTATTTTATGACCGCCGAAGGTGATCCTATTGGTTATCTAGGCGTCAAGCAAGAAGAGAACAAGTTGTTTCTCAGCAAGTTTTATCTTCAAAAAGAGCATCGCGGCAAAGGGTATGGCAGCCAGGCGATGGAGCTGCTTGTAGATATTTGCCGAAATCGCAATTTAGGAGCCATTTGGCTTACGGTAAACAGGCACAATGCATCCACGATCGCCGTGTATGAGAGAAAAGGATTTAAAACCATTCGCACGCAAGTCGCGGATATCGGGAACGGTTTTGTTATGGACGACTACGTCATGGAAAAAGAGCTTGATTGACCAAGAAGCGGCTGTCACTGGATTGAAAATCAGTGAACAGCCGTTTTTTTGGTGCTATAGCTCGGCTTATTTGTTTAAGTTAACGGAAGGAATGCCGAGGATACAGGTTGAACTAAGAAGTACTAGAAAAATAGAAAAATGGTCGAGAATGCGCGCACCGGCGACCGGGAGGCATTCGGCGAATTGGTGCGAAGGCATCGGGAAAGAGCAAGGCTAACCGACTGCAATGACTGCAATTACCACAATTACCACAATTACCACAATTACTGTAGTGACTTTAGGTAGCTTTACGGCTTAAGTAGCTGAAATAGTTGAACTAGCTATGGTGTTGATGACGGTGGTTTAGTAATCATAGTGACAGGGGCTGTAGTACAGTGGTGAACACGGATATACGCATACTAACTGCATTTGTTGCAATTAAAATGAGGCTTCTACACGCGGAGGCGTAACTAACTGTATTTCATACAGTTAAATTAGACGATTACGGGTTACGAAGGTGAAAAGGGATATTTTAGATGTAGGAAATACATTTAAATTGCAAAATTGCCCTGAATGAAGACTAAATAGATGTAAGAAATACAGTTAGTCTCAATTAAAATCTACCTCAGAGCTAAAATTCCCCCACCACCAAAAGCAGCACAATCAATCTATGCCATTTTGCAATACACAGATAAAAAAGATACATATTCATTGGTTGATGTAATGGGTCTCACTGATCATGCTTTTCGCATCAACATTCATCCGAACGATGTTAGTCCTGCGGGACCGACGATGTTCTCGCCGACGGAGCTGCTGGAGGCAGGTCTCAGCAATCTCGGATTCACCTGCGATCAGCTGCATGGATTTTCGACCCCTGCGCCGCCGGAGAAGCTGGAGCAGGCCGTCAAATTTGCCCAAGAAACGATTGACCGGGGCATTCCGGCGATCGGTTGGAGCTTGTTTATTCCCGAATTTGGCGTGATCTACGGTTACGATGATGATAAGCAGGAGCTGTATTGCAAGGACCCTTCCTATGAAGGGCCGCTGGCTTACGCAAAATTGAACGAGCTGCCGCTAAACTTCGTTTTTATGCTGAGAGTGCAGGAGTCGATTCCGGTTGATTTGAAGCACGCTTGGAAAATGGCGCTAGATCGTATCGTACTGTTTGCTCGTGAACAAGCCCCGACTCTTTCCAAAGAATACAGGCATGGTTTAGCCGGTTACGACGCCTGGATTCAGGCGTTCCGCAATCGCACGGTGAACCCTTTCGGCAATGCCTACAATGCGGAGGTCGTCGGAGATGCCCGGGAATTTGCAGCCGAGTTTTTACGATCCTTGTCAGCGAAATGGCAGGGAAACAACTCTCTGGATAATCGGGTTAGGAAGTTGGCAGAGGAAGCCGCAGCACATTATGAGAAGGCAGCTGAAGCATTCATCGCGTTTCGGCAACTATTTCCGCATCCGCACGGCGGGGAGCCGAACGATCCTGTAAATGCGGAAGAAGCGATTCGTCTTCTAGAGCAGGCAAAGGCAAGCGAAACATCCGGCGTCACCGTGTTAGAGCAAATGCAAAAGGAGCTTCATATGATAAAATAGGTAGTGAACATAACAAAACAACTGTAAGAATGGAAAGGTGACTCTGATTGATTTCCCATAAAGCTCCACGTCAACTGGAACAATTCATTAAAAAGCAAGAAAGGCTATCTAACCATTGTTCATACGCTATTGGAGGAAATGCTGAGTATTTTGCAGCCCCAAGGCATGTAACAGAACTAATCGAGCTTTTACGCTATTGTAAACAACATGACTTAGAATATACCATCTTCGGTATTGGAAGTAATATTTTGTTTTCAGACCAACCGAGTTCAAACATCATGTATATCTCTTTAAAAGAGCTGCTGCAATTTGATGTGAAAGATAACGAGTGGTTTGTGTCAGCTGGGATTCCTATGGCTATGCTGGCTCTTGCAGGTGAGCTAATTGAAAGCAAAGATTATCAATTTACGCATTTGTTACCGGGCAGTTTTGGCGCAGGCATTTTCATGAATGCTAAATATTATCATGGGCAAATAGGAGATATCATCTCCCGTGTTTATTATTTGGATAGGACTGAACCGAGCCTAGAAATCAAGTGCCTACCTGTCGAAGAATGCAAGTATGGTTATAAACAATCCATATTTCAAGATAAGCCCTGGATCATATTAGGGGCGGATATTCCCGTAAAAGGCTATCCATTGTTGAGCCAAGCGGAGATAGAATTGGTTCTGGAAAGGTATTTGCTGCTAAAAGACAATAAATCGGATTTGATGCAATTTCATGCATTTTTCTCTGGCGAAATGAAAAAACTTACGCATGCAAATACACCGGCTTTCATCCAGGAGATCGAAGAATACCGAACCAAAAACAAGCATTTTGTTAATCATTCATGCGGATCCTATTTTAAAAATAATTATGATATCGGGCAGTCCATAGGCGCATTAATCGATCGTCTGCAGATGAAAGGGATATCGTATGGTGGTGCAATGATTTCTTCTCACCATGGCAATATGCTGATCAATGTAAATAATGCTACGGCGGAACATATTCTTCATCTGCAAACGATCATTTCTGAAGCCATATACAAGGAGTATGGGTTCATTCCAGAACCTGAAGTCGCGATCATAAAATAATCAACGCAATATTTTTCTAATCCATTTCAGATTGTCGCCGTAAGGCGGAAACAAGATGTTCAGGTCGAACTTTGTGCTCTTTTTCATGATACTCTTCGTGTGTGAGAACAGATCAAAGCTGTATTTTCCATGATAGGCGCCAATACCTGCGTTCCCAACTCCGCCGAACGGCAGATTCGGATTGGCCACATGTGTGATGGTGTCATTGATGCAGCCGCCTCCGAATGATACACGGGTAAGCACTTCATTTTCGATATGTTTATCATTTGTAAATAAATACAGTCCTAACGGTTTGGGACGAGAAATAATCATCTGAATTGCATCCTCTAATTGTTGAAAGCCCATAATGGGTAATATCGGGCCAAAAATCTCATCTTGCATCGCTGCATTCGACCATGAAGTGGCATGAAGAAGGGTTGGTCCGATATAAAGATCCTCTCTATGTGTTTCACCACCAAATAGCACGTTAGCTTGATCTTTTTCCAGAATCGATGCTAATCTATCGAATTGTCGTGCATTCACGATGCGGCCGTAATCACTGCTCTGTTGTGCATCCGTCCCGTAAAAGGATGTGATGGCCATTTTCATTTTTTCAATTAATTCCGCTTTAATATCCGTATGCGCAAGTACATAATCCGGAGCAATGCAGGTCTGGCCTGTGTTGATCATCTTGCCCCATATAATTCTCTTGGCTGCTGCATCGATATCCGCTGCACGATCTACAATGACAGGGCTCTTGCCGCCAAGCTCGAGCGTGACGGGAATGAGATTTTTAGCAGCCGCCTCCATAACGATTCTGCCGACAGGCACGCTTCCGGTAAAAAAGATATAGTCAAAAGGAGCATGTATTAGGGCCGAGGTTGTTTCTCGTTCACCTTCAATCACGCGAATGTAATCCGCATCGAAGGTTTCCTGGATCAACTGCTTTACGGCGGCTGCCACGGTAGGAGTATTTTCTGAGGGCTTTAAGACGACGCAATTTCCTGCTGCAATGGCCCCAATCAGCGGCTCGATCAACAACTGTAACGGATAATTAAACGGGCCAATGATCAAAACGGTTCCGTAGGGCTCCTTATACAAATAGCTTCGGGATCCCACATGATAGAAAGGGGTTTTTACTTTATGCGGCTTTGCCCATTGGCGTAAGTGTTTCATGGTATGGCGAATACTGTTCAGGGAATAACCAATTTCCGTCGTATAGGCTTCGAATTCACTCTTACGCAAGTCCTTGTATAAGGCAGAGAGCAGATTCTGTTCATGGCGCTGGATCGCATCGGACAATTTCATCAGCTGTTCCAAACGGAAATGAACGCTCCGCGTTTGACCGCGATGAAAATACCGGTGATGTTCTTGCAGGATTTGCTCGGCCTGGTTCGATGTTAAATAATCCATATGCATCCTCCCGATAGGTTAATTATTATAAACAATCCCGTTCTAATGTGAGCAATAATCGTCTTAACAACTGCACGGATTCCTCCAGAGACAGAGAATAGTACCGCTGTGTGCCCTGTTGCTCGACCTTGACCACACCCGCATTTTTGAGCAGCTTGAGATGGTGGGAAATCGCCGGCCGCGACAGAGTCGCTCGTTCCGTGATTTCATTTACCGTCAAGCTGCCGTTCTCGGATAGCAGCAGTAAGATATCCTGACGGTGCGCATCGCTTAAGGTTTGAAGTACAGGAAGGCATTCCCGAAAGATGTTTAGCGCTTCTTTTCCCATATCATATATGACCTCACTTAATAGGATTAAATGTTTAAACATTTCGACGGATGTTCATAGTTGATGTTACAACATCACCCGGCGAGAAGCAAGGAACAATCACAATTGTATCCTAGAGAATAACAAATTTCCTTTTTTTAACCGATATTAGATGAGTTCAGTTAAAGTATGGGGAAGGAAGAGAGAAATTATGAATTTTATGAGATTAAAGACGTGGATAGCCGTCATTGCAATGCTAATATTGCTAACGGCTTGTACGTCGGCTGAGAAAGAAATATCAGGGGAGGCAGCAGCGAAGATACCCGATTTTACGCTTTTTGACAAGCAAACGAAAATCGTAATGAGCGAAGACGAAACAGTGCAAATTTCTGTTCCTGAAGATTGGATAATAGCGGAGGACGCAACCCAAGGGAATGTACGCCTAGTAGTTGACGGGGAGCGGTATCCTGCCGTTATAAGCATTGTAGAGGAGCTTCATGCCGACGCAAACGAGGATATGACTTTGGAAAAATGGGCAGAGGAACTTGATACGGACACAGGGTTAGTCATGATCTCAGAAGAACGCATACTGGAAATCGATGGCGTTCGGGCTAAAGAACGACTCGTTGCAAAAAAGAACAATGCTGGACGTTATTGGATGCAGACTTTTTTGGAAAAGGAGGGCGCATTTTATCTAATCTCGATTGAAGGGGCACAAGTGGCTTTTTCTAACGATAAAGAGGAATTTCAGAAAATGACGGAGACCTTTAAAGTGCTTAAGCCAGCTGAGAAGGAAGTATTTAACTCCAGCAATAGTCAAACGATGGTTAATGATGATCAGTCGCTACAAATTACTGTACCCTTGAATTGGTGGGAAGATAAAACTGATATTAAGCAAATCGGTGAATTCACCCTAAAAAATGATCAGAAAGCGGAACTGCTGCTTATTCGGGAGTTCGCCTCAGGAATGACGGAGGAGACAACCCTTCAAGAAATTGTAGGTGGAAGATTTGAGAATTTTAAAGAATTCCAACAAGGCGAAATGATTGGCTGGAGGGAGCTTCTTATTGATGGACAACCTGCATATCAACTGGAAGGTAGATGTGAATATAAGGGAGAGACGCATGGTTTACTAATCACAGCACTGCGGAAAGATAATGCCTATTATTTAATGGTGATATCTAGCCCTGTTGAGGATTTTCTTACATACGAAAGAGAGTATAAACGTGTTATAGAGTCCTTCCAAGTATTGAAAAAGGTGGAAGAGCAAAATAAATCTCTTGGAATGGAAAATGAACAGCCTCAAGTATTTGATAATAAACTGGCTTCGATGAAGATCGAACTTACAGAAGAATGGAAGAAAGTCAACATAGATCAAGATGCGCAGTTACAGGCAATGCATCTAGGAGACAATACGGTCTTTTTTGCTTATGGCGAGAAAGTTTCTGAAGACTTCGCCTTGACTGTAGAGGATTTATTTGAACTATATATTAGCGATTCTGGTTTAGAAATTCTCGAATGGACAAAGCCTGAGCCAATACAGATCCAAGCATATGATGCAATCTACTTTAAAGGTAGCGGAACGGTCAGTGGAACAAAGGCCACTGTTACTTTAGCCATCACCCTTTCTTCGCGCCAATATACCCTACTTATGTTTATCGGAAAGCAGGACGTAATGGAGGCTAATGAAGCATGGTATAAGAAAGCATTAACTACTTATTCAGAACGGTTATGGTAAACAATCACGCCTGATTGCATAAGAATCCATTTTTGAGCTATTTAATCAAAATGGATTCTTTATTTTTATTATCCACACTACGAAACCGAAAAAAGGTGCAACTATCTTCAAAATTATTTACAATAGATAAAGCAAGTGAGTATCCAAAACTAGAAGCAGGATACATACAGTAATAAAATATGGAGGACTTATGGGAGAAATTGACATTTTATTTGTTTTAAAAATGATCGTAATTGGGCTTGTTCAAGGGTTCACAGAACCAATTCCAGTATCGTCTAGCGGACATGTGATGATTGCGAGTGAGATTTTAGGGCTAGGTGAACAAGGGTTCACGTTTGCGATTCTAACGAACACCGCTTCATTACTCGCCGTATTATGGATCTATCGCGACGATATCTTTCGCTTAATCCAAAATTCAATCCGCTACCTGCAGACGAAGGATACACACTACAAAAGCGATTTCCGGTTTGTGCTGTATATTATCATCGGTACGATTCCAGCAGGAATCCTTGGAGTGCTTCTAAAGGATTTTATTGCAGACAGTGTCAGCATGACGACGATTGCTATCATGTTATTTGTTACAGGTGCCGCCTTATTTTTAATCCGTAATATGAAAGGTACTAAAGGCGAGGCAGATATGAAGCTAAAGGATGCCATTTTAGTTGGCTTGGGGCAGGCCGTCGCACTTACACCTGGCATTAGCCGCTCGGGTGCTACAATTATTTCCGCCATAGCTTGCGGCATCAAACAGGATACAGCTCTACGTTTTGCCTTTATGCTCTATATCCCAGTAAGTCTTGGTGGCGTTGTACTCGGATTTTCCGATTTTATCAATGAACCCAATAAGGGCGAGCTAGCGATTCCATATATAGCGGCCTTTATAGCGACACTGTTCATGACCTACTTTGCCATGAAATGGTTTATGGGAATTATGAAAAGAGGCAAGCTCATTTATTTCACTTATTATTGTTTCTTAGTTGCCACTTTACTGCTTATTTTCTTTTAGGCTAAACCCAGTAAGTTATATGTCGGGAGAGAGGAAGAAGCTGGTATTCCAGCAGCAGATTGGGTGAAAAGGAACAAAAAAGGCTGCAAGCGACCGTATTCACGGACGTTTGCAGCCTTTTTATAACGTCAATATGGATCAGCTTCGTGGCTTTTCTCCACGGCCTCTTTTGTGGCTTCGTTCGCGGCTAACGAGCCTTGGCCATATTTCGATTGGCCGGATTCACGGCCAGGGAGCGGGCTGTCCTTCTTCATTTCTTGTGTTTCTTTTATGACCCTGTCGATCCCTTCCTTAACGCGGCGGCCATAGTCTTCATCTGCTTGGGTGAAGTGGTGGACCATGGCCTCTTGAATTCGTTTGTCGCATACCGCGAGCGCCTCAGACAGGTTCTTGATCAACTCATCGCGCTCCCATTCCTCAAATGAGCGGTACGTATCGCCCGCTTGCCCATAATTATTGGGACGGTCGATCGGCGCGCTCATGGCCGCTGCATTATACGTCGGACGATGCTGCGGGCGATCCTCCTGTCCGGCTTCCTGATAGCCGCCAATCATAGAAGGTTCATAATTAATATGTGGATTTTCTCCAGATTCCTTCGGGTCACGGATATCCATTTGACCGCGGTGCTGATTCGTGCGGACAGCTGCCTTCGGCGCGTTCACTGCCAATTTCAAATAGTTCGCGCCTACACGGTAACGCTGCGTATCGGAGTAAGAGAAGGTACGACCTTGCAGCATTTTATCATCGGAGAAATCCATCCCATCGACCAGCACTCCGGTACCAAAGGCGGCTTGCTCGATTTCCGCGTGAAAATCGACGGGATTTCGGTCCAGAACCATTCGGCCGAGCGGCAGCCATGGAAATTTATCCTCCGGCCACAGCTTCGTATCATCGAGTGGATCAAAATCCAGCTCCGGATGATAACCATCCTCCATGATCTGGACAAATAGCTCCCATTCCGGATAATCGCCGCGTTCAATCGCTTCATACAGATCTTGCGTCGCATGTCCGACGTTTTTCGCTTGGATTGCGTTTGCATCTTCTTGCGTCAAGTTGCGAATTCCTTGCTTCGGCTCCCAGTGATACTTGACCAGCATAGCTTCGCCTTTGTCATTGACCCATTTGTAGGTATTAACGCCAGAACCCTGCATGTGGCGGTATGTCGCTGGAATGCCCCATGGAGAGAACAGGAAGGTAATCATATGTGTTGCTTCCGGGGAGCGGGAGACGAAGTCGAACATCCGCTGGGGATGCGCTACATTCGAAGCGGGATCAGCTTTAAAGGCATGAATCATATCAGGGAACTTCATCGCGTCGCGAATAAAGAATATTTTTAAATTGTTGCCAACCAGATCCCAGTTGCCGTCTTCAGTATACATTTTCACAGCGAAGCCCCGTGGGTCTCGTGCGGTTTCCGGGGAATCTTTGGCTCCTGCCACCGTGGAAAAGCGCACCATTAGCGGTGTTCTTTTTCCGGCGCCTGAGAAGACCTTGGCTCGAGTATATTTCTCCACCGGCTCATCTCCAACTTTGCCGTAGGTTTCAAAATACCCAAATGCTCCAGTCCCGCGAGCATGTACTACACGCTCCGGCACCTCTTCACGATCAAAATGGGAGATCTTCTCGATAAAATGGTAATTCTCAAGTGTAGCTGGACCGCGGTCACCAATCGTGCGAATATTTTGGTTATCTTTTACCGGATGGCCTTGGCGTGTTGTCAACGTTTCACGCTTCACGTCGTGTTCGTGAGGTATTTTCATGTCATTATTCTCTCCCAAAAGAACCCCTCCTTTAAGTAGTTAAACTAATTTTAACCAATATCGGAAAAGCATATTCAAATATAGTCCTTCACAGTGTGGTGAAATGCCAGTTTGACAATATCGAGAAAAAATGAAGAACAGGACATACTGTTTTAAACTTAGCTGTGTCGTTAAGCTGTGTCGTACACTAAATGGAATTCATGTATCTAATTATGCTCAAATCGAATGTTTCAGGGGATTAGATGGATTTTATGCACTTAAAATCAAGAGTCCAGGGCATGTTTGGCAACTCCACTTATTCTAACGACATGAAATCCATTTAAATCTACTTCCCCATCTTTGCCGCAGAAACTAACTACTATAAATCCATTTAGATCAATTGGATGATCCTCACCCTGCAAACCCTATCTAATCATTTATATTATTCCGACAATTACGAAATATGCCCTGGGCTGATTAGACGCTGATTTACTCCAATTCGCCATTGACGAATCCAGAAAGGGAGGGTACAATCCGATTATTAAAACACTTTTAAAAAGTGCTATTGAAAAGGGGTTATGCACAGTGCAGCCTGTCTCGTATAATACGAGTCAAGTAAAAAAATTGAACGTTGAGCTAGTAAAAAATACGTTAAAAGCGCAGGGGACAGCAACCAAAGCATCCATTGCCAACTTAACCGGCTTAAGCGTGGCCACATGCGGTACCATCTTAAACGAACTTGTGGAAATCGGCGAAGTGATCGAGGAGAAACCGGATGAATCAAGCGGCGGTCGGCCAGCGATGCAATACAAATATAACGCTGACTTTGGCAGCGTCGTTTGTTTGCTAATCAAGACGGAAGGAGGCATCCACTCTATTAGATACAGTATCGTTAATCTAGTGGGGGAGACTGTAGAAGATGCGATAATAAATCTAAAGCATATCGATGTCGATGAGGTCGATAACCTTGTCGGCAAATTGCTTAACAAGCACGGCAATGCACAGGCCATTGGTATTGGAGTGCCCGGGGTGGCCCATTGCGGCGTAATCGGTGTTTGTGATGTCCCTGATCTTGCAGGCAAATCATTGGGTCCGTATCTAGAAGAAAAATATGAAATTCCGGTTATTATTGAAAACGATATGAATATGACGGTCTATGGATTTTACCATTTACAAAACTTTGAAGAGGAAAAGACATTTGCCGTCGTTACATTTCCAAAGAAACATTTTCCCGGTGCCGGCTTTATCGTAAACGGCCAAATTCTATCCGGCAACACGAAGTTCGCTGGGGAAGCTTCTTTTTTGCCTTTTGGAATCTCCCGGGAGGAGCAGCTGCTGCAATTACACACCGATGAAGGCTTTGTCCGGCTGGCAGTCCAAACACTCACCTCCATCATTGCATTGATTAACCCGGTATCCATTGCGATAACAGGGGATCTGCCCCGTGAGACACAGCTGGATACAATATATGAGGGTTGTATGAGACACATCCCGCAGGAGCACATGCCTAAACTTTTTGTTAAAAACGATACTAACGAGGAATATATGAAAGGCATGGTGACGGAGACGCTGGAGAGCCTAGCCTATCACCTGCGAGTCATCGAAAAAAGATAACGGATAAAGGAGCAGCTAAGAGTGGGTAAACGATCAGGAAATTTCAACAAAATATATGCAATGCAGCTCGCAACAATATTTATAGGATTCGTCATTTTCGGATTTTCGGAAAATATCAAAGGACCTGCTATTCCGCGAATTCAACTGGACTTTATGCTAAACGAAGGACAGCTTGGGACCTTGTTGTCCCTGAATGCGCTTGGCTATTTAATCGCTTGCTCTTTCACGGCCTATCTGACAAAGATATGGGGAATTAAGCGGGTAACGATTATTGCTTTTGCAGCGATGGCCGTCTCAGGTATATTCATATTTTTCTCGCAGCACTATTCTTTGTTCTCGGCGTCTTATTTCTTAATGTATATTGGAAACGGGATGCTGGAGATCGGGCTGGCTATTCTGGGTGCCCGCATCTTTGTGAAAAACACAGGTACGATGATGAATTTAAGCCATGGATTCTATGGTCTTAGCTCGACGGTTGCACCGCTTATTGCAACGGGACTAATGGAGGTTACGATCAACGGCTATACGCTGGATTGGCGAGGCATGTATCTTGTCATGCTGCTCTTGTCTGTCATCCCGATTGTATTTGCATTGTTCAGTACTTTTCCTGGAGATGACATCGATCATGAAGAACGGGTATCTCTAAAAACATTGCTTAAGGATCCCGTTCTATGGCTAATGGTGCTTGTATTAACCTTTGGCGTCGTATCCGAATTGGCTGTTGGAGGCTGGCTTGTTAACTTCCTGGAAAAAGCTTATGGCTGGACCACGGTATCCGCTTCAGGAATGTTATCTGCATTTTTCTTATGCTTCGCGCTTGCCCGGCTTTTGCTTGGACCGTTAACCGACAAAATTGGCTTTACTTTATCTTTGATTGTATTTTCGGGGTTATCGGCCGCATGTACTTTTGCAGCGATATTTGGCGGAGAAAGCTTAGCCTTTTTATTTGCTGCCGCCGGTGTAGGCATTGCGATGATCTATCCAACGGTCATGGCCTTTATCGCCAAGAGATATCCGAAGGGCAGTGATACTGCAATTACGTTTACCGTTACACTGATGGGAGTAGGCAGCGTCATCGGCAACTATCTGATTGGGGGAGTTATCGAAATCACGAAAGGCATTTTCGGGGCAGATTCGCAAGTTGGCCTGTTCCGAGGGCTTCAGGCGGGCTATGGCGTTATAGGCTTATGCGCAGCGCTAAGTTCGGTTGCGGGAATCATTTTATATACTTATTTATTCAAGCGGAAAGAAGTCATATAATCAAGATTGAACGGGCAGCCGAAGATCCGGCTGTCTTTTTCTATATAGAAGGAAAAATCTGTTTGTCTGTTTTCTAGAAAAGTTTTGATAAGGTAAAGGAATGGATGATGCAGAAAGGGAGGCCAAATATATGAAGTCACGTTCCTCAGACCGTATTAAAATGCCGGCAGGATTTTGGGAAGGATTGCGTCAACTAGGAATTGCCGCCCATGACGTAGCTGTTAAAGCAAAGCTTCCGCTCACTATTATTACTGAACCGGAAGTCACCACCGCCCAATATTTCGCGATTTGGCAGGCCTATTCCGATCTCATTGGCGATACTGCCAAAGGAATTATCAAACTTGCGACCGCTTTTGAAACAGCGAAGTACCCGCCGACCGTCTTAGCGACTTACCACGCTCGTGACTACCGCGACGCTCTGAACCGAATGGCCCGGTACAAGCAGATGTGCCCACCCGAAAGCTTACGTATTACTGAGGAGGACGAGCACTGTACAATCGAGCTGGAATGGCAGGATACCGAGCAGCAAGGTCCGCCGATACTGGTTGGCATCACGCTGGCATTCCTTCTGGAGCTTGGGCGCCGAGGCACAGGTTACCCTTTGACAGCGAAGTTCGTCGAATTTTCGCATTCCATGGGCGATGTACAGGCTCTTGAAGCTTACTTTGGCTGCCGTATCCAGACTAGTGCAAAGCGTAACCGATTGACGCTGCATCGAAGAGATCTGGATCGCCCCTTTGTCTCATATAATGAAGAGCTGCTGGAGATCCTGACCCCCGCTCTAGATCAATCGCTTGATAAACAACAGCGCAGCCTTACCATGACCGAGATGGTCAAATGGATTATGAAACGCAGCCTCACGGGAGGGCGTCCCAACATTCAGGCTGTCGCGAAGGAGCTCAGCGTGAGCGATCGAACCTTACAGCGTCGGCTTACTGAGGAGAACACGAGCTTCAAGCAGTTGTTAATACAAGCTAGACATGAGCAAGCACGTGAATACTTGGCAAACCCCGCATTCGATATTAAAGAAGTGGCTTATTTGCTTGGGTATGAAGATCAGAACTCGTTCTACCGGGCCTTCCGCCTTTGGGAAGGTGTTACCCCATCAAATTGGCGTACTCAACATCTAGGTACAAACTGATATTCATTTGGCGTGTAAAACAAGAACTTTGGCGCAGCAGGCTAGTTACCGAACAATTCAGACAAGGTAATATAATCACTATCCGAGCATAAAGGAGATATCGATTATATTATGGACATGGGATTAAACAATAAAACCGCTTTAGTTACGGGATCAACGAAAGGCATAGGTAAAGCCATTGCTATTGAACTTGCCAAGGAAGGCGTTAATGTACTCATTAATGGACGTAATTACGAAGAAGTAGAACGAATTGTAAATGAAATCAAGTCAGATTTCCCGGCGACCTCTCCTCAAAATGCTACAGCCGATATAGTAGATAAAGAGCACAGAGAAGCTTTATTCGAGAAATTCCCTAACATTGATATTTTAGTTAATAACATGGGAATATATGAAATCATGCAATACGAGGACGCCGATGATGAAGTATGGGACAAATACTTCCGGACTAATGTTCTTGCTGCAAACGGCTTAACTAAATATTATTTGCCTAAAATGTTGCAAAATGATTATGGCCGCATTATCTTTATGGCGAGTGAAGAAGCTATTATGCCTTCGGGGAAAATGCCTCAGTATGCAATGACCAAATCCGCGCTATTATCCCTGTCAAAAAGCTTATCTAAGCTAACTATAGGAACAGAAGTCACGGTCAATACGGTCATGCCAGGACCGACACTTTCTGAAAATGTGCATCAAATCATTGAGGGGATCTACACTGATGAGGATATGTCTTTTGCAGAAAAAGAGAAACAATTTATGGCTACAAATCTGCCTCAATCTGAAATACAGCGATTTATCAGGCCTTTCGAAATAGGTAGACTGGTTGCATTTATATGTAGTCCCCATGCATCCGCATTTAAAGGTTCTCCGATCCGAATGGATGGGGGCATGGTGCCGACTATTATTTAGTGAAAACCAAACGACATTCATGTAGAATCAAGTTATAATTGTTTTCAATGATTCAAAGTATGAGTAAGGGAGGGGGCCTATGAGAATAGCAAACGCCAATTTGATGAAAGAAATCAATCTGAACAATGTACGTCATGTCATGAAACGGATTGAAACGGCAACCAAACCCCAACTGGCCTCACTTACCAAGCTGAGCGTAGTTACAATAAACTCCCTGGTCAAGGAACTTCATGAGTTGGGGGAACTGTTTGAAGATGATACCGTTCCCTCGAACGGGGGAAGACCTGCCCAAACCTATCGTTACAACTATGATTTCAGCCTTGCGCTCGTTCTTTACTTGAAAGAGGAACAGGGTCAGGAGCTGGTGTCAGCAACGGTTGTAAATTTGGAAGATCGTATTGTGTCAAAAGAAGATTATATGATGGCTGCATTTGATCGTCAGAGGTTTTATGAGATTATAGAGCAATTTCTCACATTACATCCTTCCATTAAGGTAATTGGCATAGGCATCCCTGGACAGGCAGTCAATGGCGAGATTACGGTAAGCAGTCATCAGGAGCTGAGGGGTTCTCGCATAATTGAAGAAATTGAATCGAAGTTTGGGCTGCCTGTTATGGTCGAGAACGATGTTAATGCAGCAATCAGCGGGTACTGTACGAAGCGGGATGTCGATTTGGAGCAATGTGTGCTTGGCATCTATTTCCCAAGGAGGTATCCGCCAGGCATGGGCATTTATTTGGATGGAAAGATTGTCAAAGGAAAGAATGGCATGTCGGGGGAAATCAAATTTCTTCCACACGGTCCAGATTGGCAGCGTGAGATGAGCAAGCCGGCATTTGTGGATGCCGTCTGCCAAATTGTTCAAACCGTTAATGCCGTGCTTGCTCCTGACAAAATCGTGATCTATCAGGACAGAGTGGAAGCAGATGTCTGGAACCCAGCCTGGGAATCTTATCAGCTTCGGCAGCCTATGCCGTCATATCCTGCTGTGCTTTTACAGCAGACATTTCAACAGGATTTCGAGGCTGGCATGCGCTGGATAACACTCAAATCCTTAGAGCCCAGCCTGGTTCAATTCAGTTAAGGACACCCTCTTGAAATGAATTCAAGAGGGTAGTTTGTTTTGTATATCTTGACAAAGAAAAACGCCTTCTGCATACTAAATAAAGACACTTTATTAAGTTTCATTGATAACGGGAGAAGGTGTATACTTGGCAACCTGGTTTTTGATTATTATCTATCTGGCGTTTATTAGTCTGGGACTTCCAGATTCATTGCTTGGATCGGCATGGCCGGTAATCTGGCCAGACATTGGTTCTTCATTCGGCTCTGCTGGGATTGTATCTATGATTATCGCAGGGGGAACCATCGTATCCAGCTTGGCAAGCGGGAGTATCATTCAACGATGGGGTACAGGAAAAATCACTTTATTCAGCTGCTTAATGACCGCGGGGGCACTGCTTGGTTTCTCTATGGCACCGTCTATGCTCTGGTTTGTCATTCTAGCTATTCCGCTGGGGCTAGGCGCAGGTGCTGTTGATGCAGCCTTAAATCATTACGTAGCTGAAAACTATAAGGCTCATCACATGAATTGGTTACACTGCTTCTGGGGTGTAGGAGCAACGATGGGACCCATCATTATGTCCGCCTATATTGCAGGCCAGAACTCCTGGAGGGGAGGTTATGCTGCAGTTGCCCTCATTCAGTTTATACTCGTTATTATTTTGCTTGTTACGCTCCCATTATGGAAACGGGTGGCTGCAGCTCGAAAACTTGAGCATTCGCAAATCGAAGAGTCAGTCGAACGCGGCAAACTGCAATCCGAGACGATTGCCAAAGTCAACGTCCTGCATATTAATGGCGTTAAACCAACCCTTATTGCCTTTTTGTTCTATTGCGGGGTAGAGGCTACGGTAGGGTTGTGGGGAGCCAGTTACTTGGTTGGGGCAAGAAATATTACAGCAGAAACAGCTGCGGGATGGATTTCTTTATACTATGGCGGTATAACGGTGGGCAGGCTGATTACCGGATTTATTACGCTGAAAGTCAGCAATCGTTTGCTGATCCGTTATGGTCAACTGATTAGTATTGCAGGGGGAATCATCCTGTTGCTTCCGCTGCCGATTTCGTTTTCTTTGATAGGGTTTGTTCTGATTGGACTCGGTCTGGCTCCCATCTATCCTGGGTTTTTGCATGAAACGCCGTCTCGGTTTGGGAGAGAGTATTCAGCAAAACTGATGGGATATCAGATGGCTGTCGCCTATACGGGAACTACATTGCTACCTCCAGCTTTTGGACTCATCGCCACGCAAACGAGCCTAACCTTATTTCCGCTTGTTGTGCTTGCTTTACTTATTTTCATGTTGCTGAGTGCTGAGAAAGTAAACCTTATTTTGAGCAAACAAGCAAAAGGGAATGCTGTAGAAGAATAAGATTAATCAATGATCCGGGCGCCAGGAATCAGCGCTTGACCCACGCCCGGTTCAAATCCATTTCTCGAATGCACTCATCCGTGTCATGCCTATTGTTGTCAATCAATGGCGTTACTGCATACGCATGCATCTCTTCGGCCGAATGAGGCCGCAGAATCGGATCGAGAGCATCGAGGTCGTTCGTCTGCTCATCCAGCCAACGGGCCATGTTCTCCGGTGAAAGAATCGCTGGCATCCGGCTCTCAAATTCCCCAATCAGCGGGTTGGCCTCCGTCATGACCAATGTGCAGGTACGGAGCGGTTCACCGCGTGCATCCCGCCAAATTTCGTATAGTCCGGCGACTCCAAACATACTCCGGTTTTTCATGACTACCCTCACTGCATACGATCTTTTTCCTTCTTGTTTCCAATAATACAATCCATTGCACGGAATGACGCATCGCTGCTTGTCCACCATTTTGCGATAAGTCGGATTTTGATGCACATTTCTGAGATCTGCGTTGATCGCATCTTTTCCCCAGTAAGGAATGAACCCCCAACGGAACTCATCTAAAATTCGCTCCCCGTTTTGCTGAAGCACGACCGGCATATTCTGCGTCGGGCTAATATTAAAGCGGTTTTTATAGTAGTACATCACCCGTTCAATCTGAAAATGCTCCTGAACCTCCGGCAGCTCGGCCGCCATGGAAAAACGTTGACACATGAAGCATCAGCCTCCTCATAACTGTAGTGTTTGTTAAGGGAGGAAAATTATTCATGCATAATATTTAAATTTTTAAGCTCTATTTACCAGTAAATCACAATAGAGTATGATAATCTCTGTACATACTATTACTTTCTATTGTCGTTCTCCACATCGCTTGGCTTTTCTATAGCGATTCAGCATCGCAGCTTTCATATACATCGGTTCAAATTATAATTAATTGTTGGGAGAGGATGAATAAGATGAGTCAAAGTCAAGTTGTGGAAAGTTTTGGGGCGGCTCCAGGCATCAATGTTCAAGCTTTTATTGATTTGACGCTGTTGAATTGTAACCTGAAAGGCGTATATCAGTATCAGGTGATCGAGGGCAAACCTGAGGAAAAGGAAAAGGAAACGAAAACGAAAATTCTCGTTATGCCAACAGATGCGGAACCTCAAAGTATGACTCTGCTGGAGCTTATTGAGGAGATCAACGAGATCATCAGATCCTTTGGCGGCGGCAAGGAAGTCACCGTAGAAAGCATGAAGGACACCCTTGAATCTATGGGGCTGAAAAGCATTGCGGACATTAGCGTACAAATCAGACAGCTCTTTATTTATGTTGATAAATCCAATATTGAGGGAAAAAGCAAGCCTTGTGAGTATGCATTCAACTTTGTTATTTTGAATCCGGTAAAACCGGATGAGAGTTTAAAGCTCTTTCATATTAAATCACTGGGGCTCGCAGTCTATAATACGGATCGCAAAAAAGTCATCGAGCGCATGCAACTTGAAAATATTGACGAGCTATTAGCTTGATCCAAGGAGACGTCATGCGATGAAAGCATATGATGCTGAATCCGCTAAATCGTTAACCGTCGTGCTGCACAGTGAGTTTTACATCAAGGACGCTCTGTTTCAAATTGTTTTTCTTCAGGAAAAGAAGAGAACCAATGTTTCAGGGCAGTGGATCAATCGGGATTTTGCTTTTGAAATGAATGATGTGGCTGCTTACTTTGATGTTGTATTCCCGGAATGCTTGAATTTTGAATTGTTTATTGAAACCGTTGGACTTAAGTTTACATCGTCCAGCAGTCAATTGGATTTCAAAGCTGTCATTCGTAATTTTGGTAAATTAGAACTAAACACCTCGAAGAATCCGAATAATCAAGAGCGAAGTTATACGTTGGATCTTAATTTTGACCGAAAGCTAGACTTCTCTAGCCTTCCGATTATCGGCCAGTTCTGTGACCCAGGGGATGGATTTAGCTTCAAAGGCGTTGATTTGCAGTATACGCCGGAGGTTGAATTTATTTTTTCTTTTCTTTCGCAGTTGATCATTAAAGAGCATTCTGTAGATGTAAATGTGAACTACATTAAATCTTTAAAGCCAAAACCAAAGTACAAGCGATCCATGTCTCCGGCTCTTGCAGCCTCGTCTGAACGTCCTAAAAATACAATCTACTGGCTTGATATCAATAAAGGCTTCAGTGTATTGTACTTTTCCAAAATAGGAGTCAGTTTGGTAGAGTCGGAGATCACGTTTTACCTGGATGCTAGCTTTACGATTGCGTTGTTAAGAATGGATTTCTATGAACTTTACGTCTCGACTTCTTTAAAGAAACTGACCGATATCGGCTTTGGGTTAGGCGGCTTGATGGTCACATTGGAGAAGCCGGGCTTCAGCTTAATTGGCGGATTGTATAAATCCCGCGAAGAAGAATTATACAACGGGATTCTCGGCTTAAAGATCAGCCAGTATAGCTTTCAAGCCATTGGTTCATATGGCGAGATGCCCGGCAGCGGCGAAAAAACGTTTTTTGCCTATTTGATGCTGGGTTTGCCACTGGGTGGACCGCCGTTCTTTTTCGTCAACGGCTTGGCGCTTGGTTTCGGGGTGAATCGCTCTTTAAAATTGCCGGATTTAAATGGGGTCAGAACCTTCCCACTGGTAGCGGCGGCCATGGGAGACGACTCGGGACTTAAACCAAATACGCCGCCTAAGCAGGCTTTAGGAGCGCTGAGTAAGTCGATTGTCCCAGATTCCGGCCAGTATTTCATTTCTGCCGGCATACGATTTCTGACGTACGGGGTGCTGGAAAGCTTTGCGCTGCTCAATATTGAGATGGGGAACCGGCTTGTGATTTCATTGCTCGGACTATCCAATGCATCCATCCCGCCTAAAGTGAGTGGGGCCAGTCCCATCATGCGGGCTGAATTGGCCCTCAAGGTGGCTTTTGATCCTGGCCAGGGAGAATTTATAATGATGGCCGCGTTGACTGACCGCTCGTTTTTATTTGACCCCGCTTGTAAACTTACGGGTGGATTTGCGATCGGATTCTG
Source organism: Paenibacillus sp. YSY-4.3 (assembly GCF_054767475.1). Classification (NCBI taxonomy): domain Bacteria; kingdom Bacillati; phylum Bacillota; class Bacilli; order Caryophanales; family Paenibacillaceae; genus Paenibacillus; species Paenibacillus sp. YSY-4.3. Next base: position 1,434,629 of record NZ_BAABMC010000001.1, read on the forward strand.
GTTCAAGGGAACGTATAGCGGCGATTTCATTGTGACCTTAGGAGGATGTCATCATCCGGCTTTTCATAACATCCATTATCCATCCATACCGCCTCTCGGTGTGACCTGGATCGTAAATAACAACATTTCGATCAAAGGCGAATGCTATTTTGCCCTGACTCCTTCCTGTATGATGGCAGGTGCCAGTTTAAAGCTGCTGTTTGAATTGGGAAGGCTCAAAGCCTGGTTTTTCGCTGCGGCGGATTTTATTTTAAATTGGAAGCCCTTTTTTTATCAGGCAAGGGTTCAAATCAGTATCGGTGCATCCTATCGCATCAGCATTTTTGGCATCGGCAAAACATTCAAGATTGAATTAGGAGCCGGCTTGTCGCTTTGGGGCCCCGAATTTTCCGGCAAAGTCAGAGTGAACTGGTATATTATCTCTTTCACTGTTGGTTTTGGAGCTAATAGCCCGAATGAGCCAAAGCCGATTGAATGGGGGGAATTCGCCGATAGCTTTATCCCAGGTGCATTTGAAGATCGAAGTGCCAAGCATGCGTCCTCGCTTTCTGTACCGACGAATGAAGCCAGGCTCAGCAGTGTGACGATTACCGATGGACTACTAGCGCAGTATCAGACTGCTGATGGCAGGGACGCTTATGTGGTGGACGGGTTCAGGGTCCGCTGTTTGATTGAGCAGAAGACGCCTTGTACCGATCTGTTTTTTAATGGCCACAAACTTCTGAGCGGACAAGCGGGATTCGGCATCGTGCCTATGGGACTAAGCGATGTTCGGATGGAGCAGCATGTGACCATCAGCAGCTTGAGTGGTGAGCGATCTTTATCCGGCCTGCATGCAGTTCCTGAACGCAAGAATGTACCCGCTGCACTTTGGGGGAAGAGAGGCATAGATCCGAACGCTCCGATAATGAAGGATATGCCTATGGGCATGTCTGTTACCGCAAAAGATTCAGTTTCTCTCGTACATATCCTTCCTGAGGATGGAGCCTATGATGAAGCGGTTCTGAGTGCGGGAGAAGCAATTACCAGAGAAGTCATTTATCGAGCTCCAATTTTTGAACCGGCTAAAGTTTATCCTACAGAGCCCGAAACGGTGATGAAAGTCGTACAAACCACGATCGGCAGCAACCAAAATCGGGATAAGCTCCTGAGTGATGCTGCTGCTGCATTTGGCACATGGGATCAAGCGAAGATGCGGTCACTGGCGAATGATCCGCAAGAGGTACTATTTGCTGTTCCTGAACTTCGTACAACAGGCAGTAGGGAAGCTAATCTATAAAACATAGGAAGGAGAGTGTTATGGGGGAATCAATCCGTTTTTCGCAAAGATGTGAACCGTCTTTGAAGGCCGGGACCTATCAAATCAAGGTTGAGTCCGTGACGAATATCAACTGCCGGCTTGCGAGTGAAATGATTGACTTTACGGTTGCAACGGAAAGGTTCCGTCTGCTGCCGGATCAGATTTATTCGGTATATCCGCCTCGGGAGGCAGTTGGCGACTATACCAATTGCCTGCCCCATATTGTGCTGAATCGAAGAACTTTGCCTTGGGAGAAAACGCTTCTGAACAGTCATCCGAATATGCCCTGGCTGGCTTTGCTCGTATTTGACGAGACGGAAGGAGTTCAAATCATCGAGAGCACTTGCCAAGAAGCGCTTAAGCCTGCCGCCGGAATTTTCGTGCCTTCTTTAGTCTTGAACGATGCTTATGAGAAGCCGGAAGATTCTTGTGCTTATGTACATATTCCTGTCGATTTATTAGCCGAAATTCTCCCTTACGCTGAGGCGCTATGTTTGTTAGCGCATGGCAAAGGAGTGAGTCTGGATCATAAAGTAACCGATGCTTCCGTTAGGGATGACTGGTTTGCGACCGTCGTAGCGAACAGGTTCTGCCTGGAGCCTGAGGACGATCGGCATGCCATTCGCCACACGGCTCTTTTGGTATCCTTGGAAGGATACGAGGATTGTCTTAAAGATGAGCAGAGCCGGCAAGCAGCATTAGCTAATTGTCATACAGCCAGAATGATTGTGCTGGCGAATTGGAGCTTCTCTATGGCAAGAGCTGCTTTTGATTTTGGCTCTACGTTTGCTTCGCTCGACGCTGCTATGTTGTCAATCCCCTACGAGGGAAGCAATGAACAAATTCAACAATTATGCCGCCAAGGGTACTTCCCGATGAACCATCATGTTAGGGACGGCAGCCAGACCGTTTCGTGGTACCAGTCGCCTCTCATTCCTTATGATGATCCGAAAGAGGAGACAAGGTGCTCACGTTTTGCGGATCAACTGCTGGCATATGATCCGGATATAGGAATGATGGATATTCGCTATTCCAGCGCTTGGCAGATCGGCAAGTCGATGGCCTTGGCGGATCAATCCTACGCACAAAAGTTATACGCATGGCGTCAGAGCAATGAAATGCTCGCCCGCACTTCGGTCTATCACGGACTGTTAAGAAGGCATCTGTCTTCTCAGCCTGCCGACAGAAGTATTGGAGATAGTCAGGACGATGAATCCATTGGATATCCGTTTGTACAAGCTGCTCGGAATTTCGATGAGAACGGCGATCAAAATAGCGGAAAACAAACCGTTTTACAGCAGCTGAACGATCGTTATAAAACGCTTTTGAGTGAGGTGATTGCTGATGCAAGCCAGGACTGATTGGGAAACTTACGCCCCTGTGCTTCGCAGGCATGTTCATCGCGTGTTCGGCGAGCTTGCTGCACTCGCAGATGATCGAACAGTAAATCCAGACCATCCAGAGGATGAGCTGATTGCCTGGCTAAGTGAGTTGTGTTTATTGAGCAATGTGCCTTTTCACTATTTGATCCCTTCGGACAGTATATTGCCGGGCAATGCAATTCGCTTATTTTACGTCAATCCCAACTGGCAGCAGGCGCTTGTAGATGGAGCAAGCAGCTTGGGGAGAAATGCTTCCATGGATTTGTCCCATGATCAAGCATTGATCGATGCGGTATTTGCGCAGATCGGCAAACGAATGAAAACCGTTCGGCCCATTCTACAGAAGAAGCTGGTGGCAGCAGAGGAGCTTCAGGAAGGCGTGCACATCATGGGAGGGTTTATTCTGCGGTCCCCTTTGGTACGCGGCTGGCGAGGGCTGGAGTTTCAGGCCTTCTCATCCGAAGGCACACCTTTACGGGCTTTGCGAATCGAGCAAGTATCCGATGAGGTGCTGATTGGATTATTTGACGGAGTCCCCTATACAATAGAAATTGCGCAACCGCCGGAGGGTTTCTATTTTGGGTTCAACCATATCAAAGGGCAATTTTATAAACGATTAAGATGTTTTGAAAGCGGAGAACTGCTTGCTGAAACATATACGGTTGAGGTTGCCGTTCACAATGAGAAACTGCGTACCATTGATGTATGCCAAACGGCAAAACGTATGGAAGCCTCCTTAGATAAAGAGATTACTTCTGCCGAATTTGCTCTACAGATGATTAAAACCCCATACATAGGCAAAGTGATCCGGACGGATGTTGATCAATAAATCACGATCTTTATGAAGGAAAGGGGAAATGAGCATGTATGATTTTTTACCGGATTTCCATAACAAGGTGCTGGGGCAGATTGATCCCGATACGGGGATGCTGGAGCTTGATTTTGCCGATGATGATCACTACCGTTTTTTTCTGAGTCAGGTGAGCGGCTTGGAAAGTTTTAATCAGAAACATCCTCATCTTGCGTCTGCGCTTCAAAACCTTAGAACAAAACCTTTACAGCGATCCGTGAATGTGCCTGCGGATGGTTATCATGAAGGACCGGAAGATAAAATAGCCGTTGAGAACATGATATTTCATGCTCGTCAAACTCTTCAAACGGATCCGTCTCTAGCTGCTTCCATAGAAGGAACAACGATGGCAGTAATTATGGCGGACTATGTTGAAGTGAAGGATCAAATTGCCGTTGTTTCCCAGCTCTATGACGTGACCAATCAAATGCTGCTGCATACTACAGCGGAAGACGTTGTCAATTCCTCTAAGTACAAAGGCACAATCCAAGCCGATTATCCTCAATATTTCCAAGATACCCCTCGAGAATTTTTAATTCAGAGCACGTTCTATTGTTCGAAAATAGCTGAAAATGAATCTGAGTTTGCCCAGTTGAAAGGATACGTTACAAAATCCGTAGGATTTACGTTGAAGGGCAACACGGAGATGATCAAATCTTTTACACTAAATGCCCCTGTCATTAAAGAATCTCATCGCAAAGACCCTAATCATACTAAAGTCAAAATATCCTATAGACGTGCAGGGGCCATTCCCGATTACGATTATACCAATGATGATCAACCGTTCCAGGATGGAGATAATAGGAGGATTCTTGTCCGCGTTCCTTTTTCCGTTACCGTTGAGGCTGCGGATCGATGGTGGATTACCGGCTTTGATGAAACATACGGCTACCGGATGTGGTTGAAAAATATGGTGAATGGCACGATCAATCATTATGGTAATTACGATGCTATTATTCAGCGGAAGGATGCCTTTGATGACCAAAATCGCTGTACTAAAATGACCTTCATTTTTCCGGAATCGTGGAACAATATACTCGATTTCAGGAAAATCGAGAACAGAGTCTATACGGACGTGGATTTCTATTCTAGCTTCGGCGTGGCTATGTCCAGTAAGAGTATTCCTTCTATGACCGTAGGAATTTCCGTGAAAAGTGACGGCAAGGACTATGGCAAGCTCAACATTCAATGCGCGCAAATCTTTATTCAATGGGGATGCGTTGCCCGAGATACTGAAATCATAATGGCAGACGGAACGCTGAAGCGCGCAGATCAGATTCAGATCGGTGAGCTGGTTCGAAGTGCTGAAGGAGGCAGCGTTCAAGTCAAAAAGGTACTGACGGGACATGAAGTTGAACTCTATAAAATTTCTACTTCCGAACGCAGTGTACGGATGACGCCAGATCATATCGTTTGTACCGAAGATGGTCTTCTGCCTGCGATTGATGTACAGGTTGGCATGCGATTGCGAACCGTATCGGGTTTAGAAGAGGTGATTGCAGTGGAATGGTCGGATTATGAGGATAAAGTGTATAACTTTGAGTTTGAGCAAGAAACGATTCTAATCGGCAACGGCCTGCTCCTCGGCGATTCCATGCTGCAAAACCGCGTAAAGGAGCTTATTGCATATGAAGCTTAATTTTCATTATTTCACGGTGAAAACGATCGCCTCCAGATCGGGATACAGTGAGCAGGAAGCCCAGCTGATCGCAGCAACCTGCCAGTTTATCAATGACAATCACCAGGAAGCGGCATTGTATTTGCCGAAAGATCAAATCTCTGAAGCCATCAAAGACCGCGGCCTTTGTGAGGATGAACCATCCAAGGGGGCAAAAATGTGCAAGATTCCCCTGCTTTTGTCTGCACTTGAAGATGAGAACGATAGGGATGCATTAACAAGCCGCAAAAATCAGGAAGAGATTCTGATTCCTTTTTATTACTTTTCTGATGCTGTCACAGTTGGTGGAAACAATTATCGGGTTGCTCCAATTCAAACACTCCGAAGCAGCGATACTTTTAGACTATTATTCGAGCGAGCAGAAGAGCAGTATCGTTCAAATTTGAAAGCACCTGACGCACTTCATGCCTTGAGACGTCTCGGGGTACTGCTGCATATTGCCGCAGATAGCTTTGCTTATGTTCCGTTCAACGGTTATATGAGCGATGTGAACAAATGGACCATAGTGGAAGTGAGAGATACGAGAACCTTCAACAATATTACGGAGCAATACGACCCGCAAAAATATGCAGCCCATCCAAATGTGGGCAAATTCAGAACAAGCGGGGTCAGCGACGACTATAACGTGCAGTTCATTCTGTCTAAAGGCATACCGCCGGTCAGCTACACACGGATCAATAATGATTACTTTGCTAATGCAGCTAAGGCCGTGTATGGGTTCTTGAGCTATTTTCGCGGGGAACAACCTTCAGATCAGAACTGGAGAGATAATCTTTTGCCTACGCTGATTAAGGGTTGGAATACGGATGCTCACAGCTATGAAGACTTGAAACGGCATTGGAGCAGCCAGACTGGCCTGAAATATGATTATGATGGAGATGCGGTGCGGCAGTCTATCGTGGATTTTAATTCACATTTGAAACCGGACCAGCAAGGCTATTTTGATTTCTTGCTGATGCTTCAAGATGTTAGAGATGCAGTGATGGGAAAATCAAAGGAGGCGCACAATATGTTGAATGCCCAGGAGTGGAGTACAGATGCTATAACTTGTGATGCCTCTGATCCTCATTTTTATGGAGATAACTATGAACTTAACATTTCCGCCTCTTTGCCGACCAAGCTGGAATCGCTGGGCATGATGGTCCGCATTTTTGATGCAGACACGCAGGAGCAGATTGCTTCATCCACTTACACCTACCGCAATACACAAACGATCCATGAAAAGCTTTCGCTTAGTATTCCAGAACAAAATCAGAACTTGGTTGCCCTGATGGATTTGATCTGGCAAGATGAGCAAGGCAGGTCGAGGAAAGAGACGTTCGAGAAGGAGTACTCGATCATCGGAAGTGCAGCAATCATTGTGAGTCAGGATCTATTGGAACCGTACAGTAGAAACAAAAGGCCGATAATACAAATTGTGAATGGCTCAGAAAGTGGAAGCGCTGATTATAACTACCCGTTAAACGCCATGTATATTTCGCAGGAAGGTAATGCCCATCTAGATTTGTATGCTCCTATCGATCTGCAGTTGAAACTGGCGGATGGGTTCAAAATGCTAGATTATGCTGATCTTAGTATCTCGATGAAGCCTTTGCCCTCAGGACAAGTATTCAGATACTGCAACAACTCCAAGTTTGTAAACCTGCAAACGGATCTGGCAACAGGGGTTATTCATCTCAAAGCGGCCCCGGAGTGGAAGAACAGGCTTTCTACGAAAGACTTCAGCGCCAGTATTGCCAAGATGAAGCTCGAGATCCGTGTCACGTTGGAGGTCAGCTCTGAGGATGAGGAAGGCTATCGGAATATCGTTGTTGATACCGGGAAGGACGATACTTTTGTTGAGTTTATGTGGAACCTGTAAAGAGGTGAGGAGTCCATGACAGTAACCGGACCGGATATGAATCTACTGTGTGTTCCGATAAAGGTCCAAGCGATGATGGTTGGAGCCAGTCCCGTGCCGACGGTCTTCGCCAATATACCTGACGACTTTTCTCGAATCGTTATAACACCCTTGGGCAATGAAGTGCCTTCCGGCATCATGAGTGAAAAAACACAGGAAAAGCCAGGAGTTCATCTGCATTGGATTCTGCCTGAAGGCTTGAGGCAGGGCTCCCAAGAAAGCGAGGACCAGGAGCCTGAATATCCAAAAGTGCCAGAGAGGTGGATTATCTCTCGTTTATGGTCATCTGACGAACAAGCCGATGTTTTATTATGCAAGCATTGGGTTGTGGAAAGTGATGCACTGGAAAAAGCAAGCGCCCCTGAATACGGAAATGAAGGCAGTTTGACGTTTCCTAAACTCGATGATTCAGTAAGGCCTTATCGGATTTTGGGCCGGTCTTATCCCTATGAAGCGAACATGGCCGAGCCTGCTGAGAGACTGGACACGTTAACTGCTTTGGGTCCGGGAAATCCCGCATTTTCTGCTATGTACCCATACCATCGCAATGTATTTGGTTTTTATGATGAACTGACCGATCAGCTGGGCAAGCGCCTCGAAAATATAAGGATCAGCTATGTGGTGCGAGGTTATTACAAGGATGGACTGACTCTAGTGGAATCTGCACATATATGCCGGGACCGGTACGGCTGGCAGCCCCCGGATGGCTTGATATATCCTGCCTCCCTAGCATTGCATGGCGTTGTAACCGGTATGCATTGGAGTAATGACAGAACGGATTATAATAGTCCAGTCATCCGCAATCTACCTATGCCCAAACTGGCAGTGGGTAATACGTCTGCAGAAGCGCTCTCGGCATTGCATGGTGTGAAAGACGGTTTGAACGAGCATTTGATGCGTGTGCTATTGAATGACCAAAGTCACAAATTGCTGAACTTAAACGGGCTCTATCAAGCAGACTATGCAGAACATGACAGGCGTTTTCAAATGGCTGCTGCACAAAATACGTACAAGCTTCAGAGCAAGATTAATGACAAAGATTACAAAGACTTGCCGGATTTATCACCGGTCGATCAAATTCTATTCCGTAATTTGCAGCAGGGGATTCATGCGCTGTATCGGCAGCTATTTGGTAAGGATGCCAAGCGGTCGGCGATCTATGATCTTTGGTGCAAGTACATGATTAAGGCTCACATCACAGATCCCTATGAAAGCGGAGAAGCGAAAAAGTGGATGGCCGTGTATCAGCAGAAAATAGCGGAAGAAATTCTGGCGCTGGATCAAGCCGAAATCGAAATTGCAGAGATTCAAGAACGTCTTCAGATACTGGAGCAACAATTAGCCAGCTCTATTCAAGAGTTCTATGATTTGCAGCAGACTGCGGGAAACCGATACTATGAGCCGAATCCGCCTGTTCTGCTTCTGTCAGGTGCTAAGCGAGGATCGCTCTTCGACTCGAATCTGGTAAACGGAGAGGGACGTCCATTAAAATGCCGACTTCTGAAGGAAACGGTGCAAGCCCTGCAGTTTGATTTTACATTGCGAGGAAGCACCTATTCTGCAGTGATCCGCACAAATCAACTACTGCCTGAAGCGGAAGTAAGGGGAAGTTATTCGGAATTACTGCTTGAGGGCGCGCTGTTTATTATGAATAGTGCTGAGCTGATTACAACATTGATCGGACAGCAGATAGGATTATTGCCTTTTTCAAAAGATGAACGGATTCAGATGACCGAGTATGTTCGTCAAGTGCAGCGCGAGATGGAGAATGGACTGGTGGGGAAAGGAGCAGAGTTTCCAGACCGCTTGTTTATAAATCTATGGAAACCGCCCTGGAATCCTGTGCTGCTCTGCTGGCGCGGCCTGTATTATCCAGACAAAGAGCTTATCGGAAATCATCCGAAACTGAGTAACTGGACATTTCAAGGGACGGATTATGTATTTCAAGGCTCCATGCCTGATACCAAGGATTCAATAGCGATGAAGGGGAAAATTTTTATAACGCCTCATATCGCGGAACAACTGCAAGCGATGGCCGTCAAGCAGCTCGGAGCTGAGCTTGCTCAGACATTTGGGGCGCTGGATCAATTGGATTACTTGTCGCAGGCGTTAGATGGATTTAATGAAACATTTTTGATGAGTGAGCTAGCGCTGCGCTTTCCCGTCCTGGTGCTTCAAAAGGGAAGCTCCGATTTAGCAGCTCTAGTACGCAATGCATTGAAGGACTTTGCCATTGAAAAGCCGTTGTTCAACGAGTTTTTTTCACCTTTAAGGGGAGGCTTCTTTAAATTCAACCAGCTTAGATTGATTGATACCTTTGGCCAATTTCAGGATATAGTCTGTAACGAGTATGCGATCTCAGAAAATTTGAGAATGTCGAAGGCCCCGATGGGACAGTACATTATGCTGCCTCCTCGTTTCATGCAGCCTACCCGGCTTGAGTTCAACTGGATCAAGGCAAGAAGCGCCGAGTATTGCGATTTTAACCTACCGGACTCTCCGATCTGCGGCTGGATGATTCCAAATCATGCAGACCAGAGCCTATTGATCTATGACGAAGAGGGTGTGATGCTCGGAAGTCTGGTTGCAACGGCGTTTGATGGGGATCGCGTTCAATGGAGAAACGCGCCAGGTATGCCGTCTACGAACGACCAGCCATTATTTGCAGCCGGCTCGGAAGAGCTTCCAGCTACGATGAATGCGGATATGAAAGCATTGTTGAGTGAGATTTTACGCCGCAGTCACGAGCGTCACGAAGATGTGCTTACACCATTTCTTCAGTTGATTGACTCTGCGTTATGGGATATTCATCAGCCAGAATCAGCAAGTGCAAGCGGGTTAAGCCTGTTTGTGGGGAAACCGCTTGTATTGGCCAAAGCCAACGTCAAGCTGATGCAAGCCGGGCCGCCTGAAGGCTATAAATTGCTTGAAGGCAATACGAAGAAGCCTGTTCCTGTACCGGATACATCTATTAAGCAGTTTGAGATGCCTTTATGGATTGGGGAACAACACCATACAGGAGACGGGGTCATTGGTTTTTTCATTCAAGATGGCCAATCTGACTACAAGCAGTTCAACAGCGCTTTTGCCGAATCTGATGCGGCGACTGACTATTTGAAACAAAACCACCGGGTTGAAGTTCCAGCAGATGATCAAGCGGAAGGAACAACCATCTCCCTAATTATGGATCCGTTCGCAAGTATACATCTGATCAGCGGAATGCTGCCCGTTTCGGAACAGCGCATCCCGCTGGATCGCATTGAAGCTGCTCTGGATAGGCTTTATTTGACTTTGTATGCGGGGCCATTACTGGTGGGAGAAGAAAGTTACGTCATGCCGCTGACCAAACTGCCTAATCGGGACTGGGAGTTTATTACACCTGGTGAGGCGGAGGAATGGATCGAAACCGAAAATCTTCATCCGTCCAATGGAAATGCTTTTCTGGCCAAACCTCCTTTCCGGGTGGTAGAAGGATGGCTGAAGTTAAAAGTAGGGGGGACGCATGGAACAGAAACTACAAAATGAACAGAGGTATCCTAGTCATTGCCGATACTTGCTTGACGTTGACGACAATCATATTGCAGTGAACGATCATGCGATTCTAGACGCTGATAATCCCGTGAAAAGTGTATTAACCTTTCAGCTCCTTAATCCGGACCGGGTACATCAAATGGTATTTAATAATCCCCAGAAGCTCGATGCCGAAGACATTCTAAAAAAACTTCAAAACCGTGAACCGGTGGAAGATACGTCGTATATTCGTTTTTTCTTTCCTTATGGAACAGAAGTGGGGGATTTCATCGATGCGCAGCGAGGGAAACTGATCACTTTCGAAACGGAGTCCGGCGATTGGTCAGTCGCAGAAGGAGTTATAGAAGAGAGGCATATTAGCTTTGTCATTAGCTGCTATAATCAAAAAATCATTCAAACTTTGTTTAGCGTTTATTTCAGATGCAAGAATATCCAGTCTTATGCGCCGGTTGGTTTAACTTATGTGTATGCTGAGATTAAAAATGTGGTGGGCATTGATGATGTCATTAAGGTGTTTCCCATCCAGAAGAAGCCGGCTGTTCCTCAGATTCATCGATTTTTCAGCGATAAAACGACGACTGGCGAGAGTGGGCAGCTGCGCTTGCAATGGCAGATCAGCGGGGCAAAAGACGGGCAGATTACACCCGGCGGGATTAACATTTTTACTTTGCCGGCTCCTGGTATGGAAGTTGATCTGAATCGCAGTATGGAATACCGCCTGTCGTTAAAGGGAAATGCATTGGAGACGAATGCGTTCGTAAACTTGTATGTGCAGCCTCCGGACATCTTGCAGCTGGATTATGACGCTGCAGCAAAGCAAGTGATTTGGCGAACAAAGTATAGTGAGGAACTGCAGCTTGCGGTGGGCACAGTTTATAAGCCGGTAAATGAGAATGGTTCGATGGAAATTGAGATGCCTGCCAAACCTCAGATCGTCTTACGTGCTCAAGGCCACATTTATACAGAGTATGCCACCCTACATCTGCAGGGACTCACTTTAGATAAGCCGCAAATATTTAGAAGCTATGTTCGTGTCTACCCTCATTATATCCATACCAAGTGGACATGGAGAACCCAGGGCGTTAAGGAGGTTGTATTTCAGTTTACGGAAGACGAATCTAGCTGGCATAATACTGCAATAGACAGCACAGGGGAGTTTGAATATTTATCGGTAAGACCTGATAAACCGAAAATTCCGGAAAAACTGCTTGGTGCAAAATTAATTTGTACCAAAAGTGATGGAAGTGCTTATCCCGTGCTGCTGCTCGAGGGGGAGGTCTTGTAATGGACCGCTTGATCCAAGCTAACGCTTTGGGGGAGAAAGGGATTCTGCTCAGCGAGCACAAACAGGGGAAGGATTTATTGTTTCCCAACTCGCTGGATGTTGAAGTCGTCAATGTCAGTTGTGTGGAGACGGCCTCTTTTATCAATCATTTGCCCGAGGGAGCGCCTATCCCTGATATTGGAGCGGAACAAGCTCAAATTTCGGTCATCTATGTTTATTTTCCAATTGGCGACGGAGAGGCTTATCTGACCACGAAGGAATGGGCGGAGAAAATGATCTGCTATGCTCCGTATAACTGGGATGTGGAGCAAGCTTATGATCCTGATCGTTATGGTGTGTATTTCAAGTTATACCCACTTAATGATTATGACCTGGTTCCAAGGGAGAAGATGTATTTTAGCATCGGTAATCTGGTGTCTTTTGGCGGAATGGAGAAAATGGTCTACGTGGCCGTTCGCTTTACTAACATTCCGATGAGCGGCGGAGCAACATGGCCATCTCGGACTGACGGGTTAGAAGGGGATTTGGATGGGACTGATTTTCTTGCTTATTTTAAGAAGAGATCGCCTCTTAAGATTCTAGACTTCGAGTGCAGCCGAACTAAAGTTGCTGTCGGCGATATGGTTAAACTTGAATGGGCTGTAGCTGGGGATGCCGTAAAGTGCGTACTCACACCGGGAGACATTAGGGTTGATCGTGTGGGGAGTCTTGAGGTAGAGGTTTTCACAGATACCACGTTCCGATTGTATGCTCTTGGCGCAAATGAGCAAATTTCCCGTACTGCAGCGGTCTATGTGGAGCGTCCCGTTATTAGCAGGTTTACATCCAATTGTCCAGATCATAAAACGCTGTTTGGTCATCCGGTTATCCTGTCCTATGAAGCAAAAGATGCCTATGGGATTTACTTGAATCAAGGCATTGGGCGAGTGTCAGGTGGCTCGATAACCGTTGTGCCTGGGGATGCATCTACAGAATACATTCTTAGTTGTATGGGACCGGATCGTCTTGTCCAGGAGCGCATGACGATCACGGTTACGGATTTTTTAAAAGTACAGAATTTGTCATATACTGGCATCCGTCAGAAGGATGGCAGTTACAAGTACTATTTGAAGTGGAATGTAGCAAACTGTAAAACAATTCATCTAACCACCTCAGATGGGCAGCTTCGCAGCTCGGGACAGGCTAGCGGAGATATCCAATTCTCAGATACGTCACCTATAGCTCTTACGGTTACCTTACACTGTACAGGTACGTCGGGGCAGATCATTGACCATGTCTTTACAGTCTGATTTAGGCTTGAAGCCGCTTAACGCATGAAAAGATAGAGAGCCCCTGGGGACGGAAGTAAACCAAGCGCCGCCAGGGGTTCTTTTTCGAGCCGAAATATTGGGGCATAACCCTAAATATGTTATCTATTCATCGGAATGGGAATTCGATAAAATGGAGTCGTCCTCTGCTGTAAGCGTTTACTTACTCTCGTTTAGGCTGGGTGCATCTATTACTATGATAAGGGAGTGTATTTATGAAGGGATTTTACACAACGGAAAGGCGGTATTTACAGAAGGGATTGACTTTGTTCTTAGTCGTACTCATGCTGGCAAGTGTTGGCCTATGGCCAGCTTCGAAGGTACAGGCCGCGGAAACTGCGGTTACCTCTATGGATTATTTTTCACCAGCAGACGGACCAGTCATCTCCAAATCGGGGGTGGGACAAGCCAGCTATGGTTTTGTTATGCCGATATTCAACGGAGGCTCCGCCACTTGGAATGATGTTGCCCATGATGTAGGCGTCAAGGTGAAAGTTGGCGGCAACTGGGTCGACATTGACAGTGTCAGCAGCTTTATCTACAACCAGAACTGGGGTCACTGGAGTGACGGTGGCTTTACTGGCTACTGGTTCACTCTCTCCGCAACGACCGAGATTCAGCTGTACTCCAAAGCGAATGGGGTTACACTTGAATACACGCTTGTGTTTCAGAACATCAACAAAACCACGATCACAGCGATGACTCCTACTCAAGGGCCGGAGATTACAGCAAGCTTTACAGGTGGGGCCGGCTTTACCTATCCTACGTTCAATAACGATCCGGCCGTAACTTATGAAGCCGTCGCTGATGATCTGAAGGTGTATGTAAAACCTGTAAACAGCAGCACATGGATCGATATCGACAATAATGCGGCGAGCGGCTGGATCTATGATCGAAACTTCGGTCAATTTACCGAAGGCGGCGGCGGCTACTGGTTTAACGTAACGGAGTCGATCAACGTCAAATTGGAATCGAAGACTTCTTTGGTTAACGTCGTGTATACTATCAACTTTAATGAAGCCGTAAGGAATTCATATGTCATTACTCCATATGAAGGAACGACTTTTACGGCCGATACAAGCGGTGCGATCGGCATACCGCTGCCTAAGATTGACGGAGGCGCGCCAATCAGCACGGAGCTTGATAATTTTGTATACGAGATTAACATCAACGGGCAATGGGTTAACTTGGGAGATTCCGGTCAGAGCGGATTTTCATACTCTGCCAACGGCTACAACAATATGTCCGATAAGAATCAATGGGGATATTGGGCTGATTACATTTATGGATTATGGTTTCAGCCGATCCAGGAAGATATGCAGATCCGTATCGGCTATCCATTAAACGGGCAAAAGGGCGGCAGCATCGGTAACAATTATGTGAACTACACATTTATCGGCAATCCGAATGCTCCCCGTCCGGATGTAAGTGATCATGAGGATATTGCCATCGGAACGCCAAGCGACCCAGCGATAGCGGGCATGAATCTGATCTGGCAGGATGAATTTAATGGAAGTGCGCTTGATACGAGCAAATGGAACTACGAGCAGGGCTATTATCTCAATGATGATCCTGGTACATGGGGCTGGGGCAATGCGGAACTGCAGCACTATACCGACAGTCCGCAAAACGTATTCGTACAGGACGGGAAGCTGAATCTTCGTGCTCTGCATGAATCCAAGTCTTTCCCGCAAGATCCAAACCGGTACGCACAATACTCATCCGGCAAAATTAACACGAAGGATCATTTTAACCTTAAATATGGCCGAGTCGACTTCCGTGCAAAACTGCCTACAGGCAATGGCGTTTGGCCGGCATTGTGGATGCTTCCGCAAGACAGCCCTTACGGAACATGGGCAGCATCCGGTGAAATCGATGTAATGGAAGCGAGAGGACGTTTACCTGGCATGTCGACCGGTGCCGTACACTTTGGCGGAACCTGGCCGGCGAACCGGCATATTTCAGGCGAATATAACTTCCCAGCAGGCCAAACTATCGACAATGATTTTCATGTATATTCCGTCGTGTGGGAAGAGGACAACATCAAATGGTATGTGGATGGCAAGTTCTTCTTTAAAGTGACCAACGAACAATGGTATTCGCTAGCAGCGCCGAACAATCCGAATGCACCTTTCGATGAGCCTTTCTATCTCATTATGAATCTGGCGATCGGCGGAAGCTTTGACGGCGGGATTACTCCGAATCCGTCCGATATTCCTGCGACAATGCAGGTCGATTATGTGCGCGTCTATAAAGAAAACGGCGCCGGGAATCCTGGAAGCGGAAATGGCAATGGAAATGGCAATGTGCCGGATCCTTCCACTGCAATCATTATCGGTGATGAGGAGCGGGGCCTGAAGAAAACAGGCAATGACTTGCTGTTCTATGTTAATGGAGCAACCTTTGCCGATCTGCACTATAAGGTCAATAATGGTGGGCAAATGAATGTAGCCATGACATCAACGGGAAACGGTAATTATACTTATCCTCTAAATAACCTGCAACACGCGGATACGGTTGAGTACTTCTTTACCTATAATCCAGGGCAAGGGGCTCTGGATACTCCTTGGCTCACCTATATCCATGGCGTGACCGGATATTGAGGATGAATATCCCGCATTGTGAATAATAGTAAAAAACTAGCCGTGAAATATTGGCTAGTTTTTTTCTTGGTTTTGATATGTGTGATCGGTTATTGCGTGAATGCACGATGCGTTTAAACGGTTATTTCTAACGGTTGCCACAGTCGTTAATCCGTCGGGTTTGAGCCCTTAGGAATTCTAACGGTTGTAATCCGCGTTATTCATGCCGAAAATCGCCGCAATAGTATAAAAAGGTTAGAATAGCCGCATATACAACCGTTAGAATCTCAAACACAGAATAATCCGCGAAATAACAACGATAGCAATCGTTACGTGGCCTGAACTGTCAGGCGACAACATTAGGTCAACTCAAGCTGTCAGGCTGCAATCGCTAGGTAACATCAACCGTATATCGGCAATGACCCTATTATTATTTCGTAGAAGATAACTCAAAACATCATCAGGCTTGCTAAGTAGGTAAGCGTAGAAAATGATTGCTCGACGGTGCCAGGCATAGTACAATGATTGCAATATCACGGTGTAAAGCATACACCGCTTTAATACGATGCAGCAGATGCATAGTCGTATTAGAGCGGTTTTTTCGTATTTAGCTTAATATGAGGGGGGAGGAGATGGGCACGTTGTTTGATGAAGTTTATGAGAACTGGTTAACAAGGCATATAGCCGAAGAGGATAACCCGAGAAGACGTGGGCTTTTGGGAAAAGGGTTGAGCCATGGAACGGTTACATTTCTGCGTTCGATATGGTTTCCCGTGATTGGCAACTTGAACGAACTGCATCCTGAGTATGAAGTCCGCGATTTTAATAACCGGTACCGCTATCTCGATCTAGCCTATATGCCCGGTGGCGCAAAAGGCTGCATCGAAATTCACGATTATCGAAGTCACGCCAGGGACGTTGAGGTTGAGCGCTTCAAAGATTTATGCATGAAGCAATCGATGCTGGTGCTTGATGATTGGTCCTTTTTGCCGATTGCTTACTTGTCCATTCGTGACGATCCCGGGATGTGCAAGCAATTAGTACTGTCTTTCGTCGGGAAGTTTTTATCGATATCGGGAAGTTTTTATCGATAGATGTAACGTTAGGTTTGAACTGGGCGGAAAAAGAAACGCTACGATATGCACGCAGATTGATGCGCGTATTTGAAGCTCGCGAGCTATCCGCTCATCTGGCTCTCTCAGTGAGTCGCACTAGAGTTATTCTACGTTCTCTTGTGGCGAAAAACTTGCTTACTGTTGCTAGCGGAAACTTGAGATACCGCACTTATCGTTTAAGCGAGGGGCTCTAACGGTTGCCACAGTCGTTAATCCGTCGAAAATGAGGCTTTAGGAATTCTAACTAACGGTTGTAATCCGCGTTATTCATTCGAAAATCGTCGCAACAGTATAAAAAGGTTAGAATAGCAGCATATACAACCGTTAGATTCTCAAACAGCGAATAATCCGTAAAATAACATCGATAGCAATCATTAGGTAAGGTCAACGCTAACACTATCTGGCGGCAATCACTAGGTAACGTCAACTGTCAGACTGCAATCGCTAGATAACGTCAAATGCCGCAATTGCTAGATAACGTCAACGCTGTCAGCGATAATCGTTACGTAGCGTCAACGCTGTCAGCGGCTATAAGTAGGCAATATCAACCGTCAGGCGTCTATCGTTAGGTAATATTAACCGACAGACGCCAATCGTTATAGTTAATGGTATGAACTAATGACTCATGGCTAGAATGTTGAGCTGCTGACCCATAACGAAGAGTTTTCCAGAAGGTGAGCTAGGGAGAACAAATCATGTTCCCGTCCCTTGGAGGACATGATTTGCACACCTAAAGGCAACCCTGTCTCGGTAAGAAATACCGGAACGCTCATGGCCGGTGTCCCCGTCAGGTTAGCCAACTGGGTGAACGGTGTGTATGCCAGGCTTGGCTCAAACATGTTGTAAATCAATTCCTGCTGCCTTTCTTTTGAAAGCCCGCTCACGGTTAGCAAATGCTGGATCTGCTCTGGGCCCGGTGTTAATTCACCGACACGTGGAGCAGGAAAGGCCGTCGCCGGCGTAATATAGAAATCATACCGATCCCAAATCGTATTCATTTGGGCAGCGGCCACGTCCCAATCCGCAAGACTAAGTGCATACTCAGCGGCTGATAGCTTGCGTCCGGCTTCCAGCAGCACCCAACCTTCAATTTCGATATCTTTCGATGTTATCGCTCTTCCGAGTAAGTGCTCGATATTAAGCACCATGGCAGCCATCTCGCCGCTGTTCATCATGTAGTAATTTTCCATAAGCTGAACACCGTTGACAGGGCTTGGTTTCTCTTCGATAAAATGACCCTCTGCTTCCAGAAACTTCACTAACTGCAGCACGGCTTGTTTGGCCTCATCACTGACCGCAGTCCCTACAGGAGAATCGGTGGTATAGGCGATACGATATGTTCTATCTTCATTCCGGTACATGTCTTCGAGATATTTCCCCGGATGCAAGGGGACCTGAAATGCAGCTTCGTTCTGCAGGACCTGGAGTACATCAAGGAGCGCCGCACTGTCTCGAACGGTCTTGGATAGAGCAAAATCGATCGAGGCGCCTTGCCACTGTCTACCGACGCCGGGACCTACCGGAGTCCTGCCGCGTGTCGGCTTAAGGCCAAATAGGCCGCTGAATGAAGCTGGTATGCGGATTGATCCGCCACCGTCGCTCGCGCCTGCCATCGGGACCATACCGGAAGCGACTGCAGCTGCGGAGCCTCCGCTTGAACCGCCAGGTGAGTGGAGAGGATTCCATGGGTTGCGAGTAGGGCCGTTCAATTGCGGCTCTGTAATATTTTTCAGTCCGAACTCGGGAGTGTTGGTATGCCCAAGGGGAATAAAGCCCGCTTGTCGCAGTTTGGCGACAAAATGGGAATCCGATTGGGCTTTATGATGCTGGAACAGACGAGAGCCGGAAGTTAGCGGTTCACCACCGATGGCTTGAGAAATATCTTTGAGCAAAATAGGTACGCCCGCAAACGGCTGTTCGCCGACGTTGACTTGGCCAGCTTCAATTAAAGCTGCTTCATAACGGGTATGCACGACCGCATTTAGTTTGGGATTGTGGTGATTGATTTGTTCAATAGCAGCATTTACGAGCTCAATAGGAGAAATTTCTTTATTTCGAACCAACTGAGCAAGCCCTACAGCGTCATAGGATGTATAAGGAAAGACAGACATTCAACAATCTCCTTTCTGATTCTCCTAATTGGAGAAGCCTTACGTAATCATATCGTATATCTATCGACCGCTGACAGGTCATGTTTGTTATAGTATATTATGGGGTGTCTCCTGCTTCAATGTCTTGGTGTTTAAGGGCTAATTCGTAGCATTCGTATGAGCAGCAAAGGAGAGGAATATTTTTTGACCAGAGATCCGGCAAAGTCCCGATTTAAAAAAAGCCATATTTTATTCTTGGGGTTATTACTTATCATCTTATCCAGTTTGCGTATTTTTTGGATGGATTTTTTCGCTGATCCAAAACACGTCTCCATTCAAAATGGGCAATTAGATTTGCGAGATTGGAATGCAAAAGATGGTGACGTACTTTTGCTGGATGGGGAATGGGAGTTTTATCCCTATCAATGGTTGATGGATGGCAGATCGCTGCAGGAATTAAGTGAAAACATGCCAAGGCTTATTCAGGTTCCGGGAGGATGGAATGAAGCTCTGGGTGCTGACAAGCCAACGCCATATGGATATGCGTCATATCGTTTGCGTCTTTATGTAAATCCGCAAGAGGACATTAATTATAGTATTCGCGTGCCTAGCGTGCGTACCTCATCAGAATTGTACGTAAATGGCCGTTCGATTGCCCAATCCGGGCAAGTGGCGGAAACGAAGGATAGTTATACTGCAAAAAACTTGCCTTATTCGACAACCTTTACGGCAGACGAAAACGGGGTAATCGATCTAGTGATTCAGGCGGCCAATTATGTGGATAGCCGAAGCAGCGGCATTGCCCGGTCCATCAAATTTGGTTCTGAAGAAACGATTACAAAGGAGATGAAAGTCTCCATTTCTATGCAGCTCCTGGCGGCTATTATATTTTTTATGCATTCTATCTATGCGCTGATTTTGTTTTTGCTGGGAAATAAGGAGAAAAGGCTGCTTTATTTTTCTGTGGTGATGTTATCCATAACACTTACTAATGTTCTAAGCAATGATGAGAAGTTGTTTCACCAATTATTTTACATAGGCAGTGATTGGGATTTCCGGTTATCTAATGTCGCTCTTGTTATTGGAACCTATGCTTTGCTGGAGTGTACGAATCATCGCGAACTCCCTTACTGGAGAAAGATGTATCCTGTATATCGAGTAATAAGTTTCGGGACTGCTGGCATCACGTTGTTTCTAAACCCTCGTCAGGTGATTATGCTCTTCCCGGTATATTATCTACTGGCTGGCATTGCTGCAGTGATCACGATATTTGCCATCTCTAATAAAGCCATCAAGGATAAAAAGGGCAATCTTCTGCTGCTTATTTCAATCTTTGTGTTGATTCATCATTTTGTTTGGTCGTTATTTTGGCGGGAAAGCGGTTTGAGTCTTGTCTATTATCCGTTTGATATGATTCTTTCGATGGGCTGCTTGGCCTCTGTATGGTTTAGGGATTATTTTATCATGCATGCGAATACAAAGGAGCTTGCCGCAACACTGCAAAGAATGAATGATCATAAGGATCAATTTCTAGCCAATACTTCTCATGAATTTAAAAATCCGTTACATAGTATGCTTAACATGTCGCAATCCGTCTTGAAAAGAGAACGAAATTACATGCAGGACAGGAGTATCAAAGAACTTGAAACGATTTTATCCGTAGGACGCCGGCTGACCTTGATTTTAAATGATTTGATCGACGTGATGAGTTTACAGGATGGCCATCCGCGGCTTCAGAAAAAAGCCATACGAATTCAGCCGATCCTAACCGGAGTACTGGACATGCTGCAGTTTAACGTAGAAGTGAAGTCCGTAAAAATTGTAAATCAAATTCCCGAGGATTTTCCACCCGTCATTGCGGATGAGAACCGGGTTATCCAAATCGTCTTCAATTTGCTGCATAATGCTGTGAAATATACGAATGAAGGCGTAATTTCAATTCAAGCCTATGCTAAGGACGAGAGAGCTTATATTGCTATTACCGATACCGGGATCGGAATAGATGAGGAGATGGTGAAGCGTTTATTCCGCCCTTATGAGCAAGCGGATACGAACGAGACGTTGATTGAAGGCGGTTTTGGATTAGGCTTAAGTATAAGCAAGCAGTTGGTTGAGCTTCATGGAGGTGCGTTAGATGTGTCCTCCGTTTTAGGAGAAGGCTCAAAATTTACATTTTCATTAGAGATGGCGAGTCTGCAAGGAGAGGAAGATGATGCACCTCACTTCTTCGAACAGTTGGCCTTAGCCTATACCCCTCCGACTGAGGAAGTTTCAGCCGGTTTGGCAAAATCGGAAATTCTGCCGGATGCAAAGGAATCAACTTCAATAGAAATCAATAATAATCGGCCAGTCATACTTATTGTTGATGATGATCCGGTCAACCTTCAAGTGCTTGAAGCAATACTGCCCCAAGACGAATATGAGGCAGTGATGGTAACAAGCGGTAAAGAGGCGCTGGCTATACTGGATACGAAGGAATGGGACCTGGTCATCTCAGATATTATGATGCCCCGGATGTCTGGTTATGAGCTAACGCGAAAGATTCGCGAGCGATTTACACTTACAGAGCTTCCTGTTTTGCTGCTTACGGCAAGAAGCCAGCCGAAAGATATTCAAAGCGGTTTTTTAGCAGGGGCCAACGATTATGTAGCAAAGCCGGTAGAACCCTTAGAAATCAGATCGCGGATCGAGGCGCTGACTACGATAAAACAAGTCGTCAAAGAGCAATTGCGGTTAGAAGCTGCCTGGCTGCAAGCGCAAATTCAGCCTCATTTTTTATTTAATGCATTAAATGCTATAGCAGCTTTAAGTGATGTCAATTTGGACAAGATGCGTACTTTACTTGAAGAATTCAGCCATTTTTTGAGAAATAAATTCAGTTTTCAAAATATGGATGGGCTTGTTCCCATCGAAGAAGAGCTCAGTCTTGTGCGTTCTTATTTGTATATTGAAAAGGTCCGGTTTGAAGATAGGTTAGAGCTTGTTTGGGAGGCAAATGACTATGAGGAGTTGAAAGTCCCTTTTCTTTCGATCCAGCCCTTAGTTGAAAATGCGATACTCCATGGGATTATGAAACGTGCTCGTGGTGGAAAGATTTTTATTCGGATTTTCGTCTATAAAGAGCATGCAGAGATCACAGTTGAAGACGATGGAATCGGAATGGACGAGGGACAATTGCAGCGAATACTAGAAAGAAGTGCAGAGCGTAATTCAGGAGTCGGATTGATCAATACGGATCAGCGTTTAAAACGGCACTTCGGAACAGGGCTTCATATTGAAAGTACGTTAGGCGTAGGGACAAAGGTAACTTTTCATATACGCAACAGAACCGGTATGGTCCGATAAGATAAATGAAAAGATGTAAAATTGTCGCTCATGCATGAACAAGACCCAGGAATGACAACATAAGGAAGTGGTATACATCTCATTTTCCGGAGGAGGATATTTGTTATGACTCACCAGAAGAGAAGGAAAGAAGCTGCCTGGAAGTCTCGAAAGCAAGATCGCCGTCCTCATGGTAAAATCAAATCGTTCAAGGAGTTGTCCAGCGATTAGTACGAGAGTATGCTTCATGTAACAGAAAGACTGTCGGAGCAGCCGGCAGTCTTTTATAATGCATATAGACAACAGAATACATTAAGGAGAGATAATAATGGCGCGTGTTTTGTTTATTAATGGTGGATCAGAGGGACATATCAATCCAACGCTTGGAGTTGTAGAGGAGCTTGTTTCGCGCGGTGAAGAGGTAGTCTACTTTTGTATAGAAGCATTTCGGGAGCGTGTAGAGAAGACAGGGGCTTCGGTACGAACATTTGACGGTCAGAAATTTATAGAAGCCTTTATCTCAGGTGGTAGAGACTATTTACTCGAAAGAGTCAACGGCCTTTTACTTACGGCAGATATCGTAATACCAAGCGTTCTTGAACAGATCAAAGGAGAGTATTACGATTACATCATCCATGATTCCATGTTTGGCTGCGGACGATTGCTTGCTCAAATTCTTAAGCTTCCTGCCATCAATTCTTGCACTTCTTTTGCTCAGACAAAAGCATCCTTCGATCATTCCATGGAACAAATCTTCAAAAACGTCCCCGCAGAAATAGTTCAACCTATAAACGATAAATTTCAAAGCTTGACGGAAAAGATCAAGGAACAATATGATGTGGAAATCCATTCTCCTTATGAGGTATTTTGTAATCCCGCACCACTAACTATCGTCTATACAACCAGGGAATTTCAGCCATATGGAGATGCATTCGACCAAACTTATAAATTCGTCGGCCCATCCCTCTCTACACGTATAACTCAAGAAAAATTCGACTTTGCGGCAATCCAGGGGAATAACCCCATTTACATTTCATTGGGTACTGTCTTTAACCAGGCTACCCATTTCTATAAGCTTTGTTTTGAGGCATTAGGCAACACGGAGCATTCGATTGTCATGTCGATCGGGAGTAAAACCCCAATATCTGATTTAGGGAAAATTCCTAATAACTTCATCGTCAAAAATTATGTTCCACAAACCGATATTCTGCAGCACGCTAAATTATTTATTACACATGGCGGAATGAACAGCACCCATGAAGGACTTTATTTCGGAGTACCGCTAATTGTGATCCCGCAAAGCGCGGATCAGCCGGTCATAGCGAAACAAGTCGCCCATATCGGAGCTGGCATGCAATTACAGATGCATAGCTTGACTGCAAATCAACTGCGTGAAAGCGTAGATCATGTGTTAAGCTCTTCTTATGTGGAAGCTGTTACAAATATAAAGGAATCTCTTCGAAAATCAGGCGGGTATCGTCAAGCTGTTGATGAGATTTTCGAATTTAAAATTCAGTATCATATCTAAATATTAAAATTTCTACCTACAAGATTTAATCATACTCCAAAATCCTTCATGAAGATGAAGGATTTTTTGTAATACCTAAAAGATTTTAATCGATCTCGCTGCGGCAACGGGAGGAGCGTTATCGGGTATGGTGAAAGCAAAGAAGAACAAAGCCACAGCGATGTTGACACGACACCAAATGGTGGCATATAATCAAGGCGTCACTAAATGGTGTCCAATTAGCAGCTTGTTTTTTGAGAAAGTTGTGAAAATAGCGGCTGCCCCTTGGCAATAATATTTAGGAGAGGGTGTCGTGAGCGAGAATAACCAGTTGCGGGATGTGTTTGCTGCAATTGCAGATCCAACAAGGCGCCGATTGATTCAATTGTTGGCTGAAGCCGATGAAGTACCACTCCATGAATTAACGGAACACTTTCAAATGGGCCGCACAGCGGTATCGAAACATTTGACGATCCTAAAGGAGGCCGGGCTGGTACTTGACCGAAAAGTCGGCAGAGAAACACGATTTCGGCTGAACGCTTTTCCACTCAAAGAGGTTCAAGACTGGGTGGCTTTCTACAGCAAGTACTGGAGTACGAATATGCTGCGTCTGAAACAACTATTAGAGGAGGAAGAGGAAGAATGAGTTTATCATTAACTATGGATTTTCAGTTCACCACAACGATTGAGAAGCTTTGGTCCGCCATTACCGATTCGAACAAGCTTGCCAACTGGATTGCGGAAAATGATTTTAAGGCCGAGGTAGGACATCGCTTTCAATTTCGCCATCAACCGTCCGAATGGTGGGATGGAATCGTCGATGGCGTAGTACTGATCGTGGACGAACCAAACCGGTTGTCCTATGAATGGGCTACCGGACAAGAGAAGCAAACGGTTACGTTGACACTGCAGGATTTAGGGGACGGTAAGGTGAACCTTCACCTCGAACAAACCGGATTCTCGAATACGCAAGGGCTCGAAGGTGCTAAGTATGGCTGGAGCAGCTGGGTCGATAAGCTTGAACAGGTATTGGAACAATAAGAAGACCGCTTGAACAGAATCCACATAAGCCGGCTGCAAGACGATGCAGCCGGTTTTATGTCTGCTTTGAAGGAGCTATCAATATCATCTTAGCAAATTTGATATAGAAATGAACACGACAGAAAGGAAGTTGGCCATGAGCGAATTGAATCAAGAATATATTGTCATCTCAGCTGCGCGGGAAAACAATCTCAGGAACATATCTTTGCGAATTCCCAAGCGGAAGATCACGATATTCACCGGGGTATCCGGATCGGGCAAGTCATCGATCGTCTTTGATACGATTGCTGCAGAGTCCACGCGATTGTTGAATGAGAATTTCAGCATGTTCGTACGCACGTTCCTGCCTAAATATCCGCAGCCGGATGCGGACGCAATCGAGAACCTGAGCATGGCGGTTATCGTAGATCAGAAGCGGCTGGGAGGCGGCTCCCATTCTACGATGGGCACAATTACCGATATTTCTCCAATTCTCCGTCTTCTCTTTTCACGAGTAGGTCAGCCTCATGTTGGTGGAGCGAATATGTTCTCATTCAATGATCCGCATGGCATGTGTCCTGAATGCAACGGGATTGGCCGCAGCCTTGGCGTCAACATGAGCAGAGCGGTAGATATGACCAAGTCGCTCCATGAAGGGGCAATTATGCTTCCAGGCTATACAGTGGACGGATGGGAATGGAACATGATTGTTCAGTCGGGCTCCTATGATCTCGATAAGAAGCTCAGCGATTATTCGGATGACGACCTAGAGCAGCTGCTATATGGCAAGGCAAGAAAAGTGAAGATGGATTTCGCTGGGAAGGCAACGAATATTACCGTAGAAGGCGTCATCGAAAAGTTCACCAACAAATACATCAAGCAGGACGTGAAGACGAAGTCCGAACGAACTCAACAAACCGTAGCGCCGTACATTACCGAGGGTCCCTGCACCAGCTGTCACGGTGCTAGACTCAGTCAAGCCGCGCTGAGTTGCAGGATCCATGGACACAATATTGCGGAGCTATCCTCCATGGAGGTCGGTAGGCTCATTGATGTCATTCGAGAGATTGACGATGCCTCGGCCGCGCCGATGGTCAAGTCGCTGACGGAGCGGCTGCAGCATCTGGTGGATATCGGACTTGACTACTTGACGCTGGACCGTGAGACGGATACCTTATCCGGTGGCGAATCGCAGCGGGTCAAGATGGTGAAGCACCTGAGCGGGAGCCTGGTCGATGTCACATATATTTTCGATGAACCTAGCGTTGGCCTTCATCCCCGTGATGTACACCGGTTAAATGAATTGCTTCAAAAGCTGCGCGACAAAGGCAATACCGTGCTTGTCGTTGAGCATGATCCCGATGTCATCAAGGTGGCAGATCATATCGTCGACGTCGGGCCCCATGCCGGCAGCCGCGGGGGTAACATCGTGTATGAAGGAAGCTACCCAGGCCTGCTGGAGTCAGGTACATTGACAGGCACTCATATGAAGCGGCCGCTGCAGCTAAAGAGTGAATGCAGGCAGCCATCCGGCAAGCTGTCTATCCATGACGCCAAACTGCACAACCTGCAGAACGTAAGCGTAGACATTCCTACCGGAGTGCTGACCGCAGTGACGGGTGTAGCCGGTTCGGGGAAGAGTACGCTGATTAACGACGTATTCCTCAGCCAGCATCCGGATGCAATCGTCATCGATCAGTCGGCGGTAGGCGTGTCAACTCGCTCGAATCCCGCGACCTATACGGGCATACTGGATGATGTACGCAAAGCGTTTGCTTCTGCGAACAAGGTGAGCGCAAGCTTGTTCAGCTTCAACTCCAAGGGCGCTTGCGAGAATTGCCAAGGGCTGGGCGTTGTATATCTGGATCTATCATTCTTCGAAAGCGTCAAACTGCCATGCGAAGTATGCGGAGGGAAACGATTCAAGGAAGAGGTACTCGAGTACAAGCTGAACGGTAAATCGATTGCAGATGTACTGGAGATGACGGTGGAGCAGGCATTGGAATTTTTCCAGCTCAAAGAGGTCGTACGCAAGCTCCAGGCGATGAGCGATGTAGGTTTGAACTATATTACGCTCGGCCAGCCGCTTAGCACGCTCTCGGGCGGGGAATGCCAGCGCATCAAGCTGGCAAGCGAGCTGCACAAGAAGGGCAGCATCTACGTGATGGACGAGCCGACGACCGGCCTGCATATGTCGGATATCGGCCATCTTCTCAGTATAATGAACCGCCTTGTCGATGCCGGCAATACCGTGATCGTGATAGAGCACAACCTTGAGGTGATCAGCCAAGCGGATTGGATTATCGATATGGGACCGGATGGAGGGAGCAAGGGCGGCCAGATCGTGTTCGAGGGCACACCAGCGCAGATCATCCATGCGGAGCAATCGATTACGGGAAAATATTTGATGTAGTTTGTGTTAAAGTACAAAGTCGGAGAAGTAAATATGTATAAGTTGAAAAGTTAAGATTAGACCATAGAGCCCGCCATTTGCATTGGCGGGCTCTATATTTATGACATCTGTCTCATTGCTTTTTTCCATGAAGCAAAGTTTAAAATTTTTAAGTAACACACTTCATTTTGTGTAAATCATGCTGGAATGAATTATGCAAGCTTTCTTATTGAAGTTCTGTCGGAATTAATAAAATTTCATCAAGTAAGATAACTTCCCTGACGTTAGCTGTCAGGGAAGTTATCTTATAATTGGCTATATCAATTGTGATTGGGAGTGTTATTGGATGCAAACAAAAAAAGTTTATCTTTATGTATTTAACACAATGTCAGACTGGGAATATGGATACTTAATTGCTGAACTAAACACAGGAAGATATTTCAAAAAAGATATAGCACCTTTAATAGTAGTTACAGTAGGAGCTAATAAAGAAATGATTACTACGATGGGGGGACTGAACATAAAACCCGATATTTCCCTTGATGAGTGTAATCTCGAGAGTAAAGATCTTTTTGTTTTACCTGGAGGGAATACTTGGGGAGAAGTTATTCATCAACCAATCTTGAAAAAAATTGGCGAAGCTTTAAAGCTCGGTACTATTGTTGCTGCAATTTGTGGTGCAACCGAGGCCCTTGCGAATATGGGATACCTAGATTCTAGAAAGCATACAAGCAATAACTTAGAGTATATTAAAACGGTTTGCCCTAATTATAAAGGAGAAAAATTTTATGAGATGGAACCTGCGGTATCTGGTGAGAACTTGGTTACTGCATCAGGAGTAGCTCCTCTGGAATTTGCGATGGAAGTACTGAAAAAATTAGATGTATTTGCACCAGATACATTAGATTCATGGTATAACCTAAATAAGACTCAGAAACCTGAATACTTTTTCCAGCTAATGAATTCAATAAATAGATGAATTCATCTTGCCGATATCCTCACAGAGGGCATTGTCAAACAGTTTCCTGATAAATTTTAAAAAGAACGCGCTATCGTTAAATACGAGAAAACGAGGAAGCATCATGTTGTAAGCGTTAGGCTTATGCAGGTGCTTCTTCGTTAATGTTATTGGCAAAGTTTGATTCACTGAATTTGAGGCCATGCTGGAGGGTGAATAAGTAAATTTTATATATAATTAGAACAGGGCATCATAACTCATCTAGGGAGGCAAAAACAGTATGAAAATCATTGTTACCAGTATATTCGTACAAGATCAAGACAAGGCGCTGGAGTTTTATTCAGAAAAGCTGGGCTTTGTAATAAAGAGGACGTTCCTGTCGGAGAATTTAGGTGGATAACGCTTGTTTCAGCCGATGATCAAGGCGGTACAGAGCTTTTGCTCGAACCGAATAACCATCCTGCCGCAAGGGAGTATCAGAAGAAGATATTTGCCGATGGCATACCAGCAACCATGTTTGGCGTTGCAGATATTCGCAATGAGTACGAACGATTAATGGATAAAGGCGTAAAGTTTACGATGGAACCGACAAAAATGGGTGACGTCACAATAGCTGTCTTCGACGATACATGCGGCAACCTTATTCAGATTGTACAGAAGTAACATATAACCCTGATTGTTCTGCTGAGTGTAGAAAAATCAGGGTTTTAATTTATAGTAAACCCCATAACGCCATTAATCAGGTATATCAATTTTCCATTGACACGACACCTAATGGTGTCATATAATTAATTAGACACCAAATGGTGTCTGGTTATCTGTTAATCAACTTGAAAATTTGGAAATAATGATGAAGAGGAAACAAATGAGTCAAATGATACTGTGATTTTTAAAAGAGTGATGCGAGGAGAGAAGGAAATGTCCTATATGGTTGATTTTAAAGATGTGTCTACGGTTGGTTTAGAGTCTTCACCTGTAGCAGAAGCGCTTGCTGGTTTACGTGCGAATGAAGCCCGTTACTTTATGAACAAATACAAGCATGAATTTACGGTTGTTCCCGCCAGCGAAAGCCAGGAGACCTTGGATTATGTGAACCGGATTTTGAAAGAAGAACGGGATATAGAATTTTCAAGCAAACCATTAGAGACGTCCAGTTTTCAAGTAGAAAATATCAAAATGGCCTACATCTTCTATGAGGATGGACTTTCGGTCAACGTCATGTATACAGTTGATGACCCTAAGAAGCGGGCCGTTGGCTTTAAGCTTTCTGAGGGGATGGAGATACCCAAGGAGTTAGAAGAGAAGTTTAAGTTTGCTAGACAGAAGTCTAAACTAGCAGGAACCATCCGTGGCTCGTTTTTTGTCATTAAGGGAGAGTATTAAACCCTGTGGCTCTGTGTTAGTTCGTTGAACTAACTGGAAGCAATAGGTGATTAGTGTGTAGTCATATGAGGGTTGGAAGGGGCAAGCGGTCCCCTGATCGACTTGTATCTGATCTAATCCGCGAGAAACTAAATAATTAATGGTGAATCTTAAATAACACTGTATTCAAGTACAGGGCTATCTTCCCTTGATTATTAGATGTATAATCATGGAAGAAGCTCAGACAACAATTGACCCGGCCTAAGATAAGAGTTATCTATGGCTGGGTCATTTTGTGATTACAGACAACTTAAGGAGAACCGTTCAAAACATTAACAAGATGAGATGAGAAGAGGAGAGGTTGAGCAGAGATGAGAAAAGAAAATATTGGACTTGAATTAGCAAGGGTAATCTTCGTCGGAAGGACTTATGATGAGTATGTCAAAATGTTTGATTTAACAGATGAAGAATTAAAGAATTATACAATTCTAGATGCACCTGCTGGAGCATGTTCTTTTACTGCTACTGCAAGTCAATTAGGATACCAGGTTTCTGCAGCAGACATAGCTTATTTTCATTCCGTGGAACAATTGTATCAGAAAGGGCTAGATGACATAGAGCATGCTATTGCAGGAATTTCAAAGGTGAAAGAAAAATATAAATGGGATTATTTCAATTCTATAGATGAACTAGAGGAACAGCGTAACTCCGCATTACATGATTGTGTTAAACATATGAAACAATTTCCTGAGTTATATTCACCTGCCATTCTACCTGAATTACCATTTAACAACGGTCAATTTGATATGATATTATCTGCACACTTCCTATTTATGTATTCAGACAGGTTGGATATTAAATTTCATAAAGAAACGCTTAAAGAGATGACTCGAGTAGCCAGAAAGGAAATCAGAATATTTCCGTTAGCAGATCTAACTGGAAACAGATACGAGAATCTACAAGAGATCATAATGTTTATTCATGACTTAGGCTGGAAAGCTGAAGAAAGAGTTGTATCGTATGAATTTCAGCAAAATGGAAAATCAATGTTAAGACTCTATAAAGATTAACTTCTATAGCATAATAAGCAATAAGAGCCGGGTATCCTATCCTTAACGTGCTGGAAAAACCATCTTTTATTTTCAAACAAGTGTCTTATCGGCGAAATTGCCAATCGGCTGGGTCTTCGCTAACCACAAGCATCGAAGCACTTGAAAGTGCTTAGCGATAGCAGGATTGTGGAAGTGCGAATCGATGCGCCACGCGATCTCGTATTCCAGATGTTTAAGGAGGCTGAGCATCTAAAGCGTTGGTGGGGACCGAAGGGTTGGGAGATCTGCAACGTTGATTTCCGTCCGGGCGGCGTGCGGCACTACTGTATGAAGTGCGTTGATTAGAATCTTGGTCAGTTTTACGGTATGGAAGCATGGGGGAAAGGCGTTTATAATGAAATTGTCGAGCCTAATCACGATGGAATTTATCGATCTGGGCGACAAGACCAAATTGGTAAACCTCGCTGAATATGTGTCGGCAGAAGCCCTTAAAACCGTTATGGACATGGGCATGCTGCAAGGAATCACCGAAACTTGGAATCGCTTGAGCGAGCTGTTGGAGTCAATGAAGTAACCCAATAAATTATTCTATATGAGGAGTGTTTAAATTCATGATTAATAAACTTGGCCAAGTTATGTTGTATGTGAGTAACCAAGACGAATCCAAAGATTTTTGGACACAAAAACTAGGGTTCGAGGTAATTTCGGAGGAAACCAATGGTCCGATGAGGTGGATCGAAGTTGCTCCTAAGGGTGCCGCAACTAGCATTGTTCTTCATAATAAAGAGGCTGTTGCCCAAATGAATCCTGGAATGAATCTGGGAACACCATCTTTAATGTTTTTTACGGAAAATTTTGATCAATTATATCGTGATTTGACAAGCAAAAACGTCACCGTTGGAGAAATTGTAGAACTTCCCGCTGGAAGAGTCTTTAACTTCGCAGATCATGAAGAAAATTACTTCGCTGTCATGGAAACAAGTAAATAAAGGAACGTTAGCTGAATTAATAAGCGGCGGTCTAGGACTTTATTTTCCAGCCCAAGACAGCCGCTGTTTTTTATAGGATCAGTCTAAGAGTCAAAGTGGAGAGCTAATCAGTTTGGTTTTTCGTATAGAATCGTCAAAATATGCGCCAAATCTTTTCGTTATTTCAGCGGAATCTATAAGATTTTTCATACACAATTGCAGGAATCAATCGTTCAAAAAACGGTGAATCCTCAATAGGCCTTCCGTAATTTCATTTTCAGAATATGCCGGTCATAATGACCATCCTCAATAAATCGGGTCAATACTAATTGTGTAATGCCCGAAGTGGTTTGATGCAGTTCGATTTTCGTTTGCAAGATACGTTCTATCAAATCAGGTGGAACGATAAGATATCCGATCCGCAGTGCAGGTGATAAGGTTTTGCTGAACGTAAATACATGTCATCGGGCTTGACAGCATGCTAAAAAAGGATGAGCAAGATTCACAGTTGAAACCGTGGATCTATACTCATCCTTTTAAATTAGTTAAAACACGCTACGTACTAATCCCCCGTCGATCCGTAAGGCGGAACCATTAATTGCAGAAGAGAGAGGACTACTTAAGAAGGTGACAAAATGTGCAATTTCCTCTGGCCGAATAAGTCTTTGAATAATGGAGGTTGGCCGGTTCTCTTTCATAAATCGTTTTTCAGCTTCTTCCATTGTCAAATTCTCATTAGGATAGAGGCTATTTAACATTGTTTCCACTCCTTCAGTTAGAGTGGAACCAGGCATAACTGTATTTACAGTCACATTTGTTCCTTTAGTCAACTCGGATAAACTGCGGGAGAGCGAGAGCTGCATCGTTTTGGTCGCACTATAATGAGCCATTTTTTGAGACGGCATAATCGCTGCTTCGCTGGCGATAAAGATGACTCTGCCTTCTTTATTTTGAATCATTTGTTTTAGGTACCAACGAGAAAGCCGAACACCGCTCATAATGTTGACTTCAAACAGTTTGAACCAATCTTCATCAGAGATATCAAAATATTCTACAGGTTCAAAAATTCCCAGATTATTAATGAGAATGTCTACCTCAGAGTATTTCTCAATAACCTTTTGGCATCCTTGCTCTGTTCCTAGATCAGCGACAACTGGCTGAAGAATAGCCTCAGGATACTTGGCTTGAATTTCTGTTATAGTCTCATTAACTTTATCTTCGCGGCGTCCATTAATGAGTACAGTGGCTCCTTCAGCTACTAATGACAAGGCGATTGCTTTTCCAATTCCTGATGTAGACCCAGTAACCAGAGCCGTTTTTCCTTTTAAGTGCAAATGCATGTATGTCCCTCCGAAATTCGTGTATTAAAAGTCAAAATTGTCCGGATCTGGACCGACGCGATAGTTCTGATTCAGCTCATTAATTCGTTCCATATCCTCTGCGGTTAATTCAAAGTCAAACACCGCTGCGTTTTCAACAATTCGATGTTCTTTTGTAGATTTGGGAATGGTTACAACGCCGTTTTGTAAGTCCCAACGTAAAATGACTTGCGCAGTAGATTTGTCATACTTATTAGCGATTTCATTCAGCACCGGATGATCCAGTAATTGACCCTGCATTAACGGAGACCAAGCCTCCAGCTGAATTCCATGTTCTTGACAAAACACCTGAAGTTCTTTTTGGGTCAAACGGGGATGGTATTCCACTTGGTTCACCATCGGTTTAATTTCTGCATCTTTCATTAAGTCCTCGAGATGATGAATTTGAAAATTACTTACCCCAATAGCTTTTACACGTCCTGCTTTGTAAAGAGTCTCTAATGCTCTCCAAGCATCTTTATATTTACCTTGTACAGGCCAATGAATAAGGTATAAATCCAGATACTCTAAACCAAGTTTATTTAGGCTCGTTTCATAGGCTGTAATTGTAGATTCATACCCTAAATCGGCATTCCATACTTTCGATGTCACAAATAGATCTTCTCTGGAAATGCCGGCTTCTTTAATCCCTTCACGGATACCTAAACCAACTCCCTCTTCATTTTCGTAAGCAGCTGCCGTATCAACACTGCGATAACCGTGCTTAATGGCTGTTTTGACAGCATGAACTAACTCAGGCCCTTCTTCAACTTTAAACACCCCAATTCCAAACCAGGGCATTTTAACACCGTTATGCAAAGTGGTTTTGTCTTGTAAGTTTTTGGCTATCATAAAATTGTCCTCCTAGTATGTTGTTCGTAGTACCTTATGCAAATCGGTAAACATAAGTAAAATAACTGACAGTAGTATGACCAACAATAAAAATAATCATACCCAAGCAATGAAAGAGTAGCGGCACGGTGAAAATCATCAGGCAAATGTTATTATGAAATAAACAAGCCATTAAAAAAAGTACGTACTTTTAAGTGCTATAGATACTTCATAGTTCCATAGGAACTTTTTTGTTCCTACGTACAATTCAGTTGAAGCAAAAACATACAAGTGAACGGGGGGCATTAAGTGTTGTGAACAGTTATTGTTGTAGCGGGAGGGGAGGGGGGGCAGCCGAACTGGTTTTGATGAGGCCAAGCATAGCGGAAAATCAAAAAAGAACCTGGACAAATTGTCAGGTTCTTTGTTATTGCACGTAAATAAACACAATGATATAATCAGATCGTCACCGTCATAGTATATGTAGGCACAATTAATCCATCTTACACTTTAAGTGTATCATGCCGGTAAACTCTTGTCAAATGGTTTTTTTCCAATCCAATGGTTAGGGGAGATGTTGAATGAGTTCATTGGTTCTCGGCTTACAGGAAATCGAAAAAACGCAACTTTGGCTCGTTGGCGGAAAAGGGTTGAATTTAGGGGAAATATCAAAAATTCAAGGAATACAATTACCCGAAGGGTTTTGTGTTACAACAGTGGGATATCAAAAAGCCATCGAACAAAACGAAACATATCATGCTTTGCTGGGTCGGCTAACTATGCTAAAAGTAGAAGATCGAGATCAAATTGGTGAAATCAGCAGGAAGATCAGGCAAATCATTATGGACGTAAACATTCCTTCTGATGTTGTAAAAGCAGTTACTCACTATCTCTCCCAGTTTGGCGAGGAACATGCTTATGCCGTGCGTTCTAGTGCGACTGCTGAGGATTTACCACATGCCTCTTTTGCGGGTCAACAAGACACCTATTTAAATATCATCGGCAAAGAAGCCATCTTACAGCATATCAGCAAATGTTGGGCTTCCCTATTTACGGATCGCGCGGTAATCTACCGTATGCAAAATGGATTCGACCACAGTCAAGTTTATTTATCCGTTATTGTCCAAAGGATGGTCTTCCCACAAGCTTCAGGAATTTTATTTACCGCCGATCCGATTACTTCTAATCGCAAGCTGCTATCGATTGATGCCAGCTTTGGACTTGGAGAGGCACTCGTCTCCGGCTTAGTATCTGCTGATTGTTATAAAGTACGGGAAGGGGAAATCGTCGAAAAAAGAATCGCAACCAAAAAATTGGCTATCTATGGACGAAAAGAAGGCGGGACAGAGACTCACGAGATCTCTCCTGATCAGCAAAAGACGCAAACACTTACTGACTCACAAATTTTACAACTGGCACGTGTCGGAAGACAGATCGAAGCTTATTTTGGCCAGCCACAAGATATCGAATGGTGTTTGGACCAAGATACATTTTATATTGTCCAAAGCCGTCCAATCACGACTCTTTTTCCCATCCCCGAAGCGAATGATCAAGAAAACCATGTCTATATATCCGTCGGTCATCAACAAATGATGACTGACCCCATGAAACCATTGGGATTGTCTTTTTTCCTGTTAACGACTCCTGCACCTATGCGTAAAGCTGGCGGAAGGTTGTTTGTTGATGCCACACATAGGCTGGCCTCACCGGTCAGTAGAAACATTTTACTAAATACTATGGGACAACATGATCCGCTCATGAAAGACGCACTTGTGACCATTATAGAGCGGGGAGATTTTATAAAACCGTTACCTGATGATAACAAAGAACGGACTTCCAGCGAAAGCAATAAAGATATGTCGTCTGCGGGGACGCCTGCACCAACCGAATACGATCCCTCCATCGTCTCTGAATTGATTCACCGTAGTCAAACCTCGATCGAAGAGTTAAAACTAAACATCCAAACGAAGTCAGGAATAGATTTACTTGATTTTATCCTGGGTGATATTCAGCAATTAAAGAAGATTTTATTTGACCCGCAAAGTTCGGCTGTGATTATGGCTGCTATGGCTGCTTCAACATGGATCAATGAAAACATGAACAAGTGGTTAGATGAAAAAAACGTGGCAGATACGCTATCTCAATCTGTACAGGGCAATATTACTTCAGAAATGGGCCTGGCGTTATTGGATGTCGCCGATGCGATCCGACCTTATCCAGAAGTCATTGAATATTTGCAACATGTCAAGGAAGATGACTTTTGGGATGAACTGCTTAAGTTGGATGGCGGGCAGGAAACCCGAGACGCGATCTATTCTTATCTGGGGATATACGGCATGAGATGTGCCGGAGAAATCGATATCACTAGAACTCGTTGGAGTGAGAAACCAATTACGCTTATCCCGTTGATTCTTGGGAACGTCAAAAACTTTGAGCCAAATGCCAGCCAGCGGAAATTTGAGCAAGGTCGACAGGAAGCATTAGAAAAAGAGCAAGAGTTGTTGGATCGATTGAGACAATTACCGGATGGCGATCAAAAAGCCAAGGAAACCAAACGAAGGATCGACCTCATCCGAAATTTCAGCGGGTTTAGGGAATATCCGAAATACGGCATGGTGAATCGCTACTTTGTTTATAAGCAGGCTTTGCTGAAAGAAGCCGAACGACTCGTACAAGCGGGCGTTATTCGTGACAAAGAGGATATATACTACCTCACTTTTGACGAACTTCACGAAGCCGTACGCACGAGTAAACTGGATGATCAGATCATCGTGAAACGAAAGGACGAGTACAAATTATATGAAAAACTAACTCCACCGCGTGTGATCACGTCTGATGGTGAAATCATTGCTGGGAAGTACAAACGAGAAAATATCCCAGCCGATGCTATTGTGGGTCTGCCTGTTTCTTCCGGTGTGATAGAGGGAAGAGCGCGTGTCATCTTAAACATGGAAGATGCGGATCTAGAAGATGGGGATATATTAGTCACCGCCTTTACCGATCCTAGCTGGACACCATTGTTTGTATCCATAAAAGGCCTAGTCACCGAAGTCGGCGGGCTGATGACCCATGGAGCAGTGATCGCGCGAGAATATGGCCTACCAGCCGTTGTTGGAGTGGAGAATGCTACCAAACGGATAAAAGAAGGGCAACGAATCCGGGTGCATGGAACAGAAGGATACATTGAAATATTGTAAGAGCGAAAATATTTGTTATACCGATTCGGTTCGAAGAACATGTGCTATCGCCTGTGCATACTGTAGCGTAACGATATATGTCGATCTTTACAAGAGAGGGTGAGATCCATGAATAACAATAGAGCATTCGCTCCATTTTCGCCTTTTCCATTCCCGCCAGGCGGGGTGCCTTCCGCGCCTGGAATTCCGGGGCCACCAGGGGGAGGGCCTGGTGCAGGGTTGCCTCCAGGTGTTACACCGCCACCGCCTCAATTACTGGGTACGTTTCAGCAGCTATCGCAGTCTCCGGCTCAAGTGCAGAACTTTGTCTTCCAGCAACCGTCCCAAGGAGCTGTGGCATTTGCTGCAGGCTGTCAGAACCGATGGACAATTATTGTCACTCGTACCTTTAATGTTTTTCTTATGTTTGTCACATCGACTGACCCATTTGGTTTCACACAGGGCTTCATATTTCCAACGTATTCGTTTGGAAGATTTCCTTCATCCACTATTTTATGGTACAGCTGTTTCTAAAGGAAAGTAGCAGTGAAAAGAGCCTGATATTTCAGGCTCTTTTTATTTTATATGGTCAATTAGCCGAAGAATCACGGTCTTCGGCTTTTATATATGGATATAGGGTAGTTTATCTCTCGTGAAAGGCTTATTTCTTTTCCTTGCGCTGTACGTCTCCATTCCAGTTAAATTGCGGACCTGGGAATGAGGCGTTATTTATTCTTGATGACTTCTTGATACAATGCTTCCAGATGTTGCTGGACACTTCGAAGTTCATCTTTTCCTCTTAATGTAATATCGTATTGGGAACCTTTGTTAGTCAGATAACCTTCGCTCGTCAAATGATCCAGCTCTTGCTTAACTTGCTGCGGACTAAAATGATAGCCGTGGCTGTTGATTTCAGGTTGGATCTCCTCAGGTGTAATTGCATTTATATTTGCATGATACAACAGGTGAATTCGTGAAAATGGACTTTCGAAACCCGAATGCATGATGAAAGATCTCCTTTTCATAAATGGTAATGAATCAGGGTTATTATTTGTTTTTCTGTTCCCGCATTATACATTCCCCGATACAATTTTATTTACTATAATAAAGAAAACCATATAAGGAAGGATACATCATGACCAAACATCGGATTTATACAACGAGTGTCGCAAGTGTCTATCCCCATTATGTTACGAAGGCGGAGAGAAAAGGACGTACGAAAACAGAAGTCGATGAAATCATCTGTTGGTTGACAGGGTATAGCCAAGAAGAGTTCGGAATGCAACTGGAAAAAAAGACAGACTTTGAGACTTTCTTTGCGGAAGCTCCCCAAATGAATCCTTCACGGTCGTTAATCAAAGGTGTGGTCTGCGGTGTTCGAGTAGAAGACATCGAAGAACCAACAATGCAGGAAATTCGCTATTTGGATAAGCTGGTCGATGAGTTAGCTAAGGGAAAAGCAATGGAGAAGATTTTGCGGAAATAAAAATGTTGTGGCTGCTAGAAAGAGCGAGGGAGTTATAAATGAATGGAGGAGCAGATGTGTCGATGACAACTGCTCCTTTAATTTTGAAGAGGTTTTCCAGCCCTTTTATATCAGCTGCATGGTTGTAATGCATGTATCGTCGCTTTCAAACGTTGAAAATTTGGATTC
The DNA here is from genome assembly GCF_054767475.1 of Paenibacillus sp. YSY-4.3. NCBI lineage: Bacteria > Bacillati > Bacillota > Bacilli > Caryophanales > Paenibacillaceae > Paenibacillus > Paenibacillus sp. YSY-4.3. The sequence continues at coordinate 1,473,251 of NZ_BAABMC010000001.1, forward strand.
CACAGTTTTCTCATTTTGGGTAATTGAGATATGATATTCTTTATCTCTCGGCAGCCATAAATCAATAAATCCATGGGAATTTGACGTTAATTTGTCATCTCGTATAACGTTTCCTTCGCTGTCTTCAATATACACCTCGAACTCCTTACTTACCAATTCTCCTCGGCATCCAGTCAAGCTATGGGTGGCACAAGGATGTGTTTGATCAATGTATGGTGCGATAGAAACAAAGAACTCGTCTTTCGGCAACGTATAGATTAACTGGCTATTATCCTGGTTTGTAACTATTAGTTGCGTAGAATTGATTGAAGCAGATTGGCCTTCTATATTGCCATTACTATAATCACTTACTAACTGTTTAATTTCTACGTCACTTTCTAAGAGCCCTGCGTTATTTTCTGACTGTTGGCTTATACACCCGCTTAATACAATAATTGAGACAATACTCATAAAAAACAATTGTTTTCTCATTGAATTACTCACCCCATTTTTCATATTATTCATAATTTGCATAAGTACCATAATTTGTATATACATCAAAAATGGCATTTAGTAAGTGATTTACTGCACTGACAAATACTATAGTTTTCTTGCTTTGAATACAAAAGTTACAGGAAGCATCTTCGCTTTTTTTGCAAATTCATTGTTATCTCCACAAGATTGTATGATTTCTTCATCAGATTGCTCAATCATTTGCTCAATGACAAATCCCGCTTTTGAGAGCGCATTCACATAGGTTGATAGTTTACGGTCCGATAATGTTAACGTGCTGTCTTCAAGAGAAACCGAATACCAAGATTCATCGAAATAACATTTTTTAAAAGCAAGCATATTATTTTCTGCAACAACACATTTGTGTATAGGGTGAGACCAACTGAAAATAAATACACCGTCTTTTTTAAGGTAAGAAGCAATCCGGCAAAAAGTACCCTCAAGATCGGTGGTCCAGCCAATGGCATAAACCGAATAAACAAAGTCAAAATAATTCTCTGGTATGCCGCATTTTTCTTCCATGGGAGAACAGATCAATCGCGCTGAAAGGCCGCACGTCGCCAAGTGCTGCCTTGTCTTTTCGATTTGGTTTTCTGACATATCCATACCCCATAGTTCAGATGCTTTACGTTCCCCGTGATATTGCAAAGATTGACCGCTTCCACAGCCGATCTCCAGCATCTTTTTTCCTGAGACATCACCAAAAAGCTGGCATTTTTCTTCTGAGACAAATGCTCCATAAAGAGGAAGTGAGGTTGCTCCTAAGATTTCATTTCCTTTTGTGTCCCAAAAGTTGCTGTTTGTTTTATGAATAGAATCCTTATCCATGTCGACCGAGATGGCGCTGCCAACCTCGCCAGCGCCTATAATGTTTGTTCTATTAACAGAATTCTTGTCCATGCCGACGTCCTCCCAAAATATAAATAATATGAGCCTAAACGATATTCCGACTTGCACATTATCCCAACAGCACAATTAAACACGAACACTTGTGCTGTTTTATCCATAATAATGTACCATTTTTCCATGAACAAATCTATCAAAAATAATTTTAAGGTTGATGTAAGGTTCGCATTAAAATGCTGTAAGATTGGGGCTTTAAGATTAGGTTTGTGCTTATGAATCTATGGATTTTAAGGAGAGACCTTAATGAAAACTATACTGTAAGCAAAAAACGTAAACAAAATCTTTGGCACAAAAGGAAATCTCTATACAGCGCTGCAAAACATCAATCTAAGCGTTGAAGAAGGTGAGGTCGTCGGCATCATGGGTCCTTCCGGGGCGGGAAAATCGACACTGCTGAACATCTTCTCGACCATCGATACGCCGACCTCCGGCGAAATCACGATCGACGGGCAAAACATCGTTGCCATGAACGAGGAGAAGCTGTCCGATTTCCGTCGCAATAAACTCGGGTTTATTTTTCAGGACTACAATCTGCTCGATACGTTGACGGTCAAGGAAAACATCCTGCTCCCGCTGGCCTTATCCGCCGATAGATATCATTCAGACCTACAAGTATATGGAAAAAGAACTGATGTCGACCGTTTTTATCGGGGAAAAGAAGGGAAACGGGGAACGCTACAGCTATTTGATTGGCTTTGAGAATCCTTACTTAGAGCGGAATATATTTACCTATGATATCCGAACGGTCGGACGGTTCCTTCAAATCGGAATGCTCACCTTGCTTTGCGTTGATGGCCTCATTGCACTCTGCATAGCCTATCTGTTCAGCAAAAGGTTAACCCGGCCGCTGTCCGCACTCATTGACGGGATTAAACAGCTGGCCCATAAAAACTACCGCGTTCACTACGAAACGAAGGGCATCTACAAGGACGTATTTTACAACGTCAACGTACTAACCGAGGAGCTGCGGGATTACTCGGAAATTATTGAACGGAAGTCACTTTATTTGAAAGATGTGATCGAGGATCTGAACCATTCCACCCGTCTGAGAAACAAGGGACTGACACTTAATTTGAAAAGCGTAAACATCGTCAGCCTCGTCCGGAACGCTGTCATCGATATGTTGAACGATGCTCAGTACGGCAACCGGAATATCGATTTCCGGTACAGCGACGAAGTGATCCTCGTCGAAGCCGACGAAATCCTGATTCGTCGCGCGGTCGCCAATTTGATCTACAACGCGGTCGTCCATAACGATGAGCATGTGGCGGTTGAAGTCAGTGTCGAGAAAGAAGGGGATTTCGTTCGCATCGTTGTCGAGGACCATGGAAAAGGAATCCGAGAAGAGGAGTTTGAGCGGATTTTCGACCGGTATTATCGCGGGACCCATACGGGGGAGCTTCACAAGGGATCCGGCCTTGGCATGGCCATCGCGCACGATATCGTGAAGGCTCACGGTGGGGAAATCCAAGTGGAGAGCGAGCTCCATCAAGGAACCAGAATCGAGATTTTGTTGAAAATTTAGAGATTCATTCATGTTGTGAATTAACCGATAATGTCCGCATAAATCAAAAGGCAGTCCATCATAGAGATGAGCTGCCTTTTGTTTTTTTAAGAAACTATAGAAAAAAGATTATCCCATAACCATGAAATCATCGTGCAATCTGCGGAGCCGGTATGCGTTCATGGCGAATACGCGCAGTTCCTCGAGAATGGTGTAATTCGCCCATGCGCCTGCAAAAGCGCCTATACCGGGCAGCATCTGCAGCATTTTCCGGAAGTCGATGGCGTCGCGATATTCGATTTGGAATGTCTCCCAGTCCATATTGCGGGAATATTCGGCGTCAGAGAGCCATATTTCTTTTTCAATATGCCAATTCTTGATGGAAGAGAGCAGCTTTGCACGGTTTTCCGGCCCCGAAAACGTCATTTGAAATACCTTTAGAATGAACACCCGCTCGGAAAAGTGTTTGGTGTCATAGCCGTAAACATGCGCTAGCTCGAACAAAAATTTCATCTTGATCGCAATTAATGCCGGAAAGTCTACCATGCTAAGCACAATGCCGCCTGCTCCAGTGCCGGCACCTTCGGCAACTGCGATTTTTTGGTACAGTGCAAACAACTCTTTCGCTTCTTGATCGGCAGACTCGAGTTCAGGAGAATACTTTACCGAACGGCTAGGCGTATATTCCGCGCCGAACAAGGCCGTGCGTACGATCGATCGGATGGTGGTCGTAATGATGTCATGTACCTTCGGGGGAATGATGTGGTTTATTCGATTTCCGATTGTTTTCGATGTTTTTTCCAGCCATCCCGGCGGTTTGAACATTTTTTGTTCCCAGTCGGCAAGTTCCCTCCGTATTTTACGTTCGTAATTCATCATCCATCGCTCCTTCAAGAACACATGACAATATTTTAACGAAATCCTCAGTGATTTGGAACAGACTACGGGAGGTGATTGCCCCCGACTAAAGACCAGCATCTGTATAGGACAGATAAGATCATAGTTGTAAAGTAGAATGATCTAGGAGATCAATCCAATTTTAGGTATAATAATTACCAGGAGAATAGACTGTGTTTATTTGCCCGCAACTAATATGGAAGAGTCGGCCAAATGGTATATTGAATACCTCGAATTGAAGTTGTTGCGTCCCGTGCAAGAGGATCAGGCAATGAAACAAAATGGAGCACGTGTGGCGGACATCGAAGATCATGGTGACTGCGGTCGTAATTTCACTGCTTATGATCCGGCCGGTAACAAGATAGATCTCTGGAGTGGCTGGCCAAAATAACTAAATCCAACTAATGGGTGTACATACTTAAAAGTCGCTTAAACGCGGCTTTTTTGTCTAACGAAATATATGACGGGTTACCCATGTCACAAATCACGCCTTTACATTGTTTTATGTGCAAAACGTAAAGGAGCTGATGAATGATGAACGACTTGACATGCATCGTCATCGGAGGTGGCCATGCCGGGCTTCAGGCGCTCAAGGCAATTCAGGAAACGACCCGAGGCATGGCGAATGGACGACGGATTCGCTTTGTCCTGATCGATAAGCAGCCCGGTCATGTTCGCAAAATGCTGTTGTTCCGGCCGGCCGTTGGCGAGGAAGAGATTATGATTCCCTGGACGCATTGGTTCCCAGAAGGAATCGAGTTCGTGCAAGGGTCGGTTACGTTCGTGGATCGTGAGGGAAAACAAATTCGGTATACGGATTCACAAGGAATTGAAGCCCGAATTCATTATGACCTTTTAGTTGTGACGGTTGGCAGCAGTGTTCGGCAACCGGATCCTGATCAGGGGGGAATTGCCTTAACTGATCCGCAAAACGCGGAAGTCATCCGGGAGCGCTGGCGTGCCAATCTGCGGCAAGCTGTTCGTGAAACTAATTTTAAAGAATGTAAGCGGCTAATGACAGTCGCAGTTGCGGGGGCGGGCATTAGTGGCGTTGAGACATCCGCTGAGCTGGCAATTGAAATGCAGAAGGAAGCATCGTCGTTAGGATTGAACTCGTCCGATATTTCTGTCTATTTGTTGAATGCGCAGGAACGGCTGTTCCCGGATGGGCCGGAGAAGGTTGGACTCAAGCTGGAATCCTTACTCGGCGAATGTGGTGTGACGGTGCTTCACAATCGCAAGGCAACGGGGGAGAAAGCAGGAATATTGACGCTCAACAATGGCGATTGTCTCCCGGTGGGTCTATGTATATGGACGATTGGTTTGATTCCGAATCCGGCTCTTCGCAGCATGGGCTTGCCACTTACCCCCAATGGCCAGGTGCTGGTTGATGAATCTTATCGCGTTCAAGGAGCGCCGGGTGTATACAGTATTGGCGACTGCGCGAGGATCGTCGACCCGAGAAACGGCGAGGCGGATCAAATGACATGCAAAGAGGGTGGCATACAAGCAGATCGATTGGGGAAAATCGTGATGGCCGATTTGGAGGGACGCCCCGCCCCAGTTCATAAAAAGGTTCCTTTGGAGTTCTTCTGTATTGGACTTGGGGAAAATCGCGGGTTGGTGTGGGGACGCAAACGAGGAATTAATATGATATTAACGGGCAAGATTGCGTGGAAATTCAGGAATATTGCATGGAAAGCAGGCAGTAAGCTTCTATAGAATAAAAAATGGACCGTTTTTGCATTTTTGAACAGCAAAGAAAAGGTGGAGCTCAGAATGGAAGAACTATACCAGCAATATAGAGCACTGTTATTCACGCTGGCCTATCAGCTAACTGGGTCCGCGGCAGACGCGGAAGATGCGGTACAGGACGTGTTTGTTAAGGCGTGCGACGTACATCCCGAACGTTTGGAGGAACCGAAGGCGTATTTGTGCAAAATGGTAACCAATCACTGCCTCAACCAGCAGAAATCGGCTCGAAAGAGGCGGGAGATGTACGTCGGTCCTTGGCTCCCCGAACCGGTTCGGACGCCTGATGAGGATACGATCGAGACAACAGTTGTTCGCTTCGACCTGCTATCTTACGCTATGCTCGTACTACTGGAACGGCTGACGCCGTCAGAGCGGACGGTTTTCGTCCTGCGTGAAGCGCTGGGCTTCGATTATCTCGAAATCGCTGATCTGATCGGCAAGCGGGAGGCAAATTGCCGCAAGCTGATGAGCCGGGCAAGAAGCAAACTCGGGATATCCGAGCAGGAGCCCGTAAAGGCCGATGAAACTGCAAAGGAATGGATTTATCGCTTCCTCATAACACTCGAGCAAGGGGATATCGATCATTTGCTGTCGCTGCTTAATGAGGACGTCATATTCTTTGCCGACGGAGGCGGCAAAGTTCTTGCGTTCAAGCACCCAATACAAACGCGCGAACAAGTGGCTCGGGTCTTGCTCGACGGATTCAGAACTATTCAGGGAACATTTCAGTTTGAGACCGTACCTCTGAACGGTGAGACCGGTATCGTAATCAGGTCGGAGAACGAAATCGTAGCCGCTATATTTATACAGCTCCAAGACGGAAAGCTAGCTAGAATGTTTGCCGTGCGTAACCCGGATAAGCTGGCTCGGGTATAAGTTCAATTGATCTAACCGCTATTTACTTTTCAGAAGATTGGTGTATACTACCAATGAACCAATACCATCCTCTAAAATAAGAGGGGCACAACACCATGTTGTGCCCCTTATTTTTTTCCATGATCGGTGACCAGATTAAGAGGTGGGAGGTAGTGAAGAATGATTCAAGAATTAGGGTTTAGCCCAACGGATCGAGTAGTCATCATCAATGCGGATGATTTGGGAGTGACGCGTTCCACGAATCAAGCAATTATGCAAATGTTCCAAAGTAACGCCATTACATCAACATCAATAATGGTATCGGCAGATGCTGCTCATGAAGCAGCGCTACAATGTACAAAGGAAAAATCTATGAATGTCGGAATACATATAACTTTGACCAGTCACAAAAGCCGTTACTATAAACCAATAAATAAACTGAGGAGGTCTTCTAGTTTAACCAATGAGCATGGATTCTTTTACGATGAGGGATCCGATTTTGAAAAGAATGCAGATCCAGATGAGGTAAGAATAGAAGTCGAGGCTCAAATTCAGACGGCAATTTCATTAGGAATAGAACCAACACATTTAGATAGCCATGCAGGAAGTATTTTAGGCCTTTATCATAGTCGTGATTTTTTAGAAGTTGTTTTTGACTTGTGCAAAAAGTATGCTCTTCCATTTTGTTTACCTATCAAGATACTGGAGCACCCGAGTTTTAGCTCAGAACAAAAACAAATGTTTAGACAAAGGATTAATCTAGCAAATCAACTTGGTATCCGATTGATTGACGATATAACTGGACTTACCTATCATTTTTCGAGTGATGAAGGTTATGAAGGAGCAAAAAAAGAGTTAATAAAGCAAATTAATAATCTGAAGCCTGGGATTACACAAATTACTACACATCCAGCTATTGTATCGGATGAACTTAAAGAATTGACAGAGTATTATGAGAATCGTGAAATTGAGTATCGACTTTACAATGATCCTGATGTGAAAGAACGGATTAAGAACCAAAACATTAAGTTGATATCCTGGAAAACAATTCGTGATTATCAGCGAAATAGTTTAAGTTAATTGCAAGCTAGTGATTACGTAAATAGTTCAGTTATCTGATGGATCTCAAGATATTTTACATGCGGATGTGGCGGTCGAGTCACTAGTACGACCCGAACTGGCCTTTCCGATTCTGTAGTATAATGAAAACACTTGGAGTTATAGGAGGGATCACATTCAATGTTTGGCGCTGAGATCAGCATCATGGAGTATTTTACGGAGCAAAACATCGAACTCTTTTTGGAACGTTTCCGCACGCTGGGGCCCCTGCCCGGCATTCTGCTAACTTTTCTGAAATCATTCGTTCCGCCACTGCCTACCATCGTGATCGTTGGCGCTAATGCCGCCATTTATGGGTTGTGGTTGGGTTTTTTATATTCGTGGATCGGCCTCGTAACGGGCAGCTTGCTTACGTTCTGGCTGATTCGCAAAGCGTCGGATACACCTTTTATTCGTCGCTGGGCGGCCAAACCGAAGGTACAGAAGGCCATGGTGTGGGCGCAGAGGAACGGATTTAGCTTCGTTTTTCTCTTAAGCATGCTCCCGATAGGACCGTTCGTCGTCATTAACATGGCAGCGGGATTAACGCGAATGCGGACGGTTTCTTTTGCGGCAGCCGTAGCTCTAGGCAAAGGAGTCATGGTATTCTGCGTTTCCTATATCGGAACGCATCTGTCCGATTTTATCAACCGACCCGTCGAGTTTATCGGAGTGGCGTTGTTTATTGCGGCTTCCCTATGGTTGAACCGGAGGTTTCAGGCATATTTTACGTCCTTGGCAGCTGTGACACCCGAGCCCGCGGACACCATGAAATAAGGCGGGGAAAACCCAAACATCTACAATAGGTAAAACCCAGTCCAAATCGGGCTGGGTTTTGTCATGTTCATAAGATGGGTAAGCTGATGAGAACGGCTTTTGGAGTGAACTTGAATTACCGTAGAGTTGAAGCCGTATACGAATATTTAGGAGGCAATGATGCTATGGCAGCTGTTAGACCAATGATTGCTATCACAGGAATCGGCACCGCGTTGCCGCCTTATCACATGGACCAGGCTGATACGGCAAGACGGATCGTTGACGCGCTAAGCAGTAACCCGGATTCAGCCCGTTGGGCTAGAAGAATATTTAAGCAATGCGGCGTCGAGAGCCGGTATACATGCGAGCCGGATCTGCTGCAAGAAGGATCGGTATGCCGTTATATGCCGCAAGAAGATCGTTCAAAAGTGCCGTCGACGGCAGAACGGATGGCGGTCTATAAGCGGGAATCCGTCCCCCTTGCTTTATCTGCGGCGAGATCGGCCTTAGCGGATGCGAAGATGGATGCAGAGCAGATCACGCATCTGATCACGGTTAGCTGTACCGGCCAATTCCTTCCGGGCATCGATGCGGTATTGATTCGAGAGCTAGGGCTTACGCCTTCGGTTATGCGAATCCCGCTGACCTTCATCGGATGCGCTGCAGGGATGAAGGCGATATGTTTGTCGAAGCAGCTGGTGTCCGGAGATCCGAATGCGAACGTATTGATTGTGTGCGTGGAATTGTGCACCCTCCATATTCAGCCTTCCGGCGATCGGGAAGCTTTGTTCGGCGCATCATTCTTCGGCGATGGAGCTTCGGCTTGCGTAATCGGTGTGGCATCTTCACAGCATCAGCATGTATACCAGCTTGGCGATGATCGTTCGGTGTTGCTGCCCGGGGGAGCCGATGAAATGATATGGGAAATCGGCAATGATGGGTTTGACCTATATCTGTCCCCGAATATTCCGAGATTGATTGGCGATCATGTTCCAGCCGAAGTAGCACATCTTGTTGGAGACGAGCCTCCCGAATTATGGGCGATTCATCCGGGAGGCAAAGGCATTGTCGAAGCGCTTCAATCGAAATATGGTCTGAGGGATGAACAGGTTGCACCAAGTCTTAGTGTCCTGCGAGAGATTGGAAATGTGTCATCCGCTACGATTTTGTTCGTTATGAAGAAGATGAGGGAACAACTGCAGGAGCAAGGTACAGAACGGGCCTCCGGAGTCGCATTAGCCTTCGGCCCTGGGTTGACTGCGGAGATGATCCAAATTACTTATGTTGCTTCCAGCGTGCCAGCCAAGCGCCGCACGGATGATGCGCATTATGTTTCCTAAACTGCATCGGCGGGCATCGGCGGCTGAGCTCATGGACGATTTCACAAGTGGCGGCGAGGAGCTTCGTGAAGCACTACGGGAGCTTCGCCGCTTGAATCGGCTGTTCGCAGCAAGCGCGCCAACGTTATACGGAATTAAGCAATTGTGGCGAGAGGCGGGCAAGCCGAAACATCTGTCCATTACAGACGTCGGTGCAGGCTCTGGTGATGTGAATCGGCGCGTTCTGCAGTGGGCATCGCGGCAAGGCATTGCCTTGATGATCACGCTGGTCGATATGACGGAAGAAGCTTGCGCCGAAGCGCGTCAATTATACCTTGATGAACCGCGTGTTCAGGTCATGCGCGGCAATTTATTTACACTCCCTGAGGCAGGAGCGGATATCGTGACAGGCACACAGCTTCTGCATCATTTTTCAGAGGAAGAGCTGCCTCGTGCAGTTGCAAGCATGCTGCGGGCAGCCCGGCTTGGCGTTGTCGTGAATGATATCCATCGGCACTGGATCGCTTGGACGGCGGTATGGTTTGCGACCCGGGTTATTTCATCGAACAGGTATATTTTGAATGATGGCCCTTTGTCCGTGGCTAAAGGCTTCCGCTCGCAGGACTGGAAGCGCCTTAAGCAGGTGATGGGGATCCATCAGATCATGTATTCCTGGAGGCCGTTGTTCCGTTATGCGGTCGTGATCGGTAAGCCTGATTCATATTTAAGCGGACGGAGCTGATCAAATTGGAGCATGATGTGGATGTCGTCGTTCTCGGGGGAGGCATCTCGGGAAGCTGTATCGCTAAGGCACTCGCGGATAAGCAGTGGGAGACGGCCTTGGTCGATCGGCGGACCTTCCCGCGTCATAAGGTGTGCGGGGAATTCCTTTCGCCAGAAGCCCAGAGCACGCTGCACGCCCTAGGATTAACCGAGACGGTCGTGTCTCTTCATCCAACGCGGATTGATCGGGTTCGGCTCATCTTCGAGCAGGGTGGTGAAATCGAGCTACCGATCCCTGGCTCTGCCTGGGGACTTAGCCGATACATGATGGATGAGGCGCTGCATACAGCCGCGATGCAGACCGGAGCACAACTGCACCTATCAACCGCGGTTACTGGAATTGAGCAGCATAGTGAAGGTTATATTGTTCGAACGAAGCAGGGAACGGGTACGAAGCTGTTGCATGCCAGGGCTGTCATTGCTGCCTGGGGTGCGAATTCGCGGATTGCGAATGCAGGACATCGTTCAGATGCAGCAGCTTCAGAGCAAGCCTACATTGGCGTTAAAACCCATTATGCCGGTTTAAAGATGGAGCCGGTGCTTGAGATGTATTTCTTCCACGGTGGATATTTAGGATTATGTCCGGTTGAGGATGGCAGCGTGAATGCTGCGGCGCTGCTTAACCGTAGCGAATTTGTAAAGGCGGGAAAATCAGTGTTGTCCATTCTGGAAGCGGCGATTCAGCGCAACCGGAGGCTCGCCGAGCGGCTTGCAACAGCTGTGCCCGTCCACGATACGCAAGCTGCTATCGCCCCCGTCTATCTACAGCATAAGCCATCGCCATGGGGCGGGATTCCTCGGCTAGGAGACGCTGCCGCGATGATCGCTCCGCTGTGCGGTGACGGGATGTCCATGGCGCTGCGCTCGGCGGCATTATGCGCTCCGCTCGCCGACAGTTTTCTGCGGGGAAGCATTTCTTTACTGGAATGGGAACAACGCTATACGCAAACGGTCCGGCAGGAATTCGCCAGTCCTTTAAGATGGGGCAGCCTGCTGCAATGGCTCATGGGCAAGCCTGCCGCTCAGCAACTTTTGCCAAGCGCGGCCCGATTCGCGCCTTTGCTGGCAAACCGTTTATTTCGAGCGACAAGATTGAAGCCGCTAGAGCCGCTGGAATTTTATACGAAGTGCTGATTGAAAATCAATCGAACGATATACGCTGCTACACGGCCTCTTCTAAGTTAGTTGAACTTGGAAGAGGCTTTTTGCTGCAAACATAGTTTATTATGTAGAAAAAGTTGGGTCTTTGAAATTAATATGTGAAGAAAACACCCGAGGAATCATTCGTTCGTTTCCGATGTCACAAATCAGAGCCTTATATTGTTATATGGGCAAAACGTAAAGGAGCTGAGGAAAAATGAACCTCGCACTGTGGATCGCAACCGGACTGCTCGCTGTAGTAGCCCTGTCCGGCGGTATTAACAAGACATTCTTACCCAAGGAGAAACTGGCCGAGTACCCTTTCGGGGGATGGGTCAAAGATTGTAGCGTCGGTTTCCTCAAGACTATAGGAATCCTCGAAATCCTGGCTGCGATAGGCCTGATCCTGCCCGCCTTAGTCGGCATCGCGCCGCTGATGGTGCCGGTGACTGCTGTCTGCTGGGTGTTGGTGATGATCGGCGCGATCATCATCCACCTTCGCCACGGCGACGTCATACCAGTGGTGGGGAACCTGATTTATCTTGCGCTGGCAGCATTCATAGCGTGGGGCCGTTTCGAACCCGGCTTCTTACTTCCTCAATCCTTTTAACTCCGGCCTTGAGAAATATGGACTTCAGATGATCTTAAACCTTCCCAACCCAGCTACGAGAACAAAATGTGTCACATCATAGGTCAGGGGTCTACTAAATCTTTTGAATCGCTCCGTGAGAATAGTATCGATCGGGTGTTGCCAGACGGCTGCAGTGACATTATATTTGAACATGATCTTAAGAAAATGAATTTAAGACTTTGCTTTATAGATTCATTGACGAGCCATTTACTATAACCTACGATCAACATCGTCCTGTAAGAACCCTGCTGAATTTACCCTTGGTCATAATGTAAGTAGCAAAGAAGAGGTTGATCAGGTAATGGATGAAGCGAAGAAGGCTGGTGCTACTATTACAGTCCCGGCACAGGATACCTTTTGGGGTGGTTACTCTGGCTATTTTCAAGATCCTGATGGTCATTTATGGGAAGTAGTTTGGAACCCGCAATGGGAAATTTGAAATGGAATCCGTTAGGATGACGCCAAAATATTTATCCCTTTACTTAGACGATGATCGAGGCGTATAATCCGTTAAGACATCGGAGTGAGAAGAGGGAAATTGATTATGAACAATGGGTTGGTCAATGCTATTATCGCGTATATCATGTGGGGGGTACTCCCGCTTTATTGGAAATTGTTTAACGATGTGCCGGCAGGCGAGATTCTGTCACATCGGGTTGTCTGGTCGTTCGTCTTCATGGGTATTCTCGTCGCCGTCCAGCGTCGCTGGGGTGACATAAAGCGGATTGCGGCTAGCCGCTCGCTTCTGCTGTCGCTCACCGCTAGCGGACTGCTGATCGCTGCTAATTGGCTCATCTTCATTTGGGCGGTCAACAACGATCATGTCGTCGAGACAAGTCTCGGCTATTATTTGAACCCGTTGCTGAACGTGCTGCTTGCGGTTGTCTTCCTTCGTGAGAAGCCAAACCGTGGCCAATGGCTCGCGATAGCCATCGCTGGCGCCGCGGTGCTCATCATCGCCATCGACTACGGACGGTTCCCATGGATCTCAATCACACTGGCCGCGACGTTTGGCTTGTACGGCCTCGCGAAGAAGAAGATCGGACAAGACGCTTCTGTAGGCTTGCTGTCGGAGACGGCTGTAGTCCTGCCCATTGCGCTCGGCTACTGGATCTATTTGGCCGCCGTGGGAAAGACGACGGCATGGACGCTACCTGTGTCCACGTTCGTCGAACTGCTTCTTTCCGGCGTGGTAACAGCGCTACCGCTGCTTTTCTTTGCGCGAGCGGCCGCCCGAATGGCGCTGTCCACGCTCGGCTTCGTACAATACATTGGGCCGACGATCATGCTGATACTGAGCGTATTCGTGTTCAAGGAATCGGTCTCGCCGGTTCTTCTCATCGGCTTCGCGCTCATCTGGACAGCGCTACTCGTATACGCTGCGGCATCGGTTCGCGGCACGAAACTCGCGAAAGCGCGCTGACGGAAAACATGTCCGCCCGGTACCGTCATCACAGCCATTTCCGTCCGCTGGGGGGAGATGGCTGTTTTCTGTTTGGGTTTCAATGATTGACTTGATTGTAGCGCTATCGCAAAAATTTTGTTATGTTAATTTTAGGTAATGTACTTACTTAAAAGTAAGGGGATGATTTATCAATGATTCATCAGCGTGAATGTCCAGTTGAGACACTCATTCATGTTTTAGGCGGCAAATGGAAGCCAATGATTTTATGGCATTTGATTGGATCCACAAAGAGATTCAACGATCTGGAAAAGCTTATACCTGACGTTTCACAAAAAATGCTTTCACAACATCTCCGAGATTTGGAACGAGAAGGCATAATAGATAGAACGGTCTACCCTGTTGTCCCTCCAAAAGTAGAATATTCTCTTAGTGAATACGGCAGAACATTGATTCCTGTAGCAGAAGTCATGTGTGCTTGGGGAGAAAATCATAATAAGCGGAAATATGAAGAGTCAGCGTCATAAACCTGGTTCAATAAACTTGTACACTAATTCAATCCACTTAAAACAAAAGCTGCCACGGGATTCCGGGCAGCTTTTGTTTACCTACAGTCACACTCCTCGGATGAATTAATTATTGGGTTCGAGATCATGTCATGCTTACTTTTAAGTAAGTATCCTACTTTAAAGTAGGTTCTTAACATCATTTTGAAGCGATGCTAAGCTTGAGTCAACCAAACATTGGATCCATTTAAGAGGAGGAAAGACCAATGAAAGTTATTGTTTTTGGAGCGACGGGGAATACAGGGAAGAGAGTGTTGGTACAAGGGATAAAAATAGGGCATGAAATGACCGCATTTGTGCGAAATTCAGAGAAGCTTTATGATCAGCTAGGTAAGCATTCCGCCAAGCATGTAAAGGTGATCGTAGACGATATTATGGACCCGGTGACCGTCGGTGAGGCGCTCGCACATCAAGACGCCGCTATTATTGCGGCCGGCCATGCGGGCCAGGGAGAAGAATTTGTTCGTATGGTCGATAACATCGTAAGCCAATGTGAATTGGAGTCTAGTTTCTCTGGGCGGGTATGGATCATGGGAGGAGCTGGTCTGTTGGAGATTCCATATACTGATCATATCGGCAACAATTTACCGGGCTTCCCACCTGAGTATAAAAATCACAACCGGAATTTCGAAAGGCTGCAACAGACTGGGCTCGATTGGTCCATAATGTGTCCGGGAACAATGATGGATTCGAGAGAGCACCGAGATTCAGTTCATCTACATGTAACAACGGAAACTTTGCCCATTCCGATTCCGGAGACGATCAAGGAATATACCGAGGCAGATATAGCCGGTCACTTGTTCAGCCGACTTCAAGAGCTGAATGTTGCTTATGACGATGTCGCGAAATGTATGTTGGACCATCTTGAGCTCGGAGGAGCGTTTAAAAGAAAAAGGGTCGGTCTAGCCTATCAAAGCAATATTACAGTGCGCTGAGGAGAAGGGGGATAATGGGGTTGTTTGGATTACTGCTCGTTTTGCATATATTGGCTTCAATCACCATAATTGGCTCCGCTTTCGTGATGCCCATCATTCGGAGATCCGCTAGAACCGTCGGCCAGCTGCACTTTGCTTTTGGTATAACGACCAAACTTGCCATAATGCCTAAAATTGGCGGAGCCGTACTTATTATAACCGGGGTTTGGCTTATGATCATAACCAAGATGGGATTATCCCAAATGTGGCTGAATGTATCCATCCTTTTATCGCTGCTCATGGTCGTCATGATCGACGGATGGATCGAGCCGCGAATGAAAAAAATCATAAAGATCATATCTGAAAGTCAAGACCAGATTAATGAAATACCCGCCGAGTTCGGAATGCTGATAAAAAAGATCGTACCCATCGAGACGGCAGTACAGCTGCTGATGATTGCCATATTGGTGCTTATGGTCGTTAAGCCATTCTAGCTTTACGGAAGCTTCCTTTTTGGTTCATTGAAGTAGTGGGCAGGATTGTTCAATGTTAATAGCGTATATTAAAGAGGTGCCTCCCGATACTTCTAGTTCAAAAGGGTGAGTGAATTGACAATGGATGCTAAAGCGAATGAAACGAAGCAATCATTATTAAATAGATTGAAAACGCTGGCAAAGAAACTCAAAGCAAACTTGTTGGTGATGTATTTTGCATATCGTGACGCACGAGTACCCTTATTTACGAAAATATTTGCAATTTGCGTTGTTGCGTATGCTTTTAGCCCTGTGGACTTGATACCAGATTTTATACCGATACTTGGATACCTTGATGATTTAATTCTTGTACCGTTAGGTGTTTACATTGCCCTACGACTGTTTCCCAAAGAAGTGCTTGAAGAATACAGAGCAAAGGCAGAGGAACAAAGAAAATTAGGCAAACCTAACAATTGGATTACAGGCACACTCATAATAGCCGTTTGGATTGCATTAGCAGTATGGAGTGGTTCGTATATCTATGGACTGTTGAAGTAACCGGGAACGATAGATTCAGTCCATGCGCACTTTGCCGCCAAAATGGCGGCTTTTGTTGTTACATAAGGTCTAATTGATGGCTTTGTATTATTTATTGGTTAAGGAAGTGGAACGAGATGAAAGGTATCGAGATAGCAAAGAAATTGCAGATAAGCACGAGTGCATTAAGGCATTACGAAGCTTGGGGACTTATACCTAAAGTGGAGAGATCAGAAAACGGCTATCGCAATTATACAAAGGAACATGAAGCTTATTTTCAATGCATACGAGCAATGAATACTGGTTTTGGAATGGATATGATTAGAAAGGTTATGCCACGCATAAGGAATGGGGAGATACTTGATGCTTTATGGCTAATCAACGAAGCTCAAGTTAATCTGCATGCAGAGAAGGAAGCTGCACAAAGAACCGTTGATATGCTTGATTTAAAAGAGCTGATAGATCTCCCAAAGTACACCTCTAAAAATACGTTTACGATTGGAGAGGTAGCTAAAGAAGCGAATGTATCTGCTTCTGCGATTCGACATTGGGAGAAGGAGGGTTTAATCAGACCCGAGCGAGACAAAGAGAGTGGATTCCGAATAGTCCTTCTGATATTCGTAAGGTACTTATCATCCGAACGGTTCAAAGATCAGCTTACTCCTTGAATATTGTTCGTGAAGTATTGTCGGGGATAGATAATAACAATAACATTGGTCAAGTTAAGCAAATTGCTCGTGAATCTCTACAATTCATTGATCAAGCTTTGATTGAACAGGTACGCGGCATCGCTTCTTTACATCATCTTCTTGATGTTATTGCAAAGAAGGAAGTACAGTAGGAAATTCTAATCGACAGTTAGAGTCAATAGGGAACAATGGACGTTGTATAACGGCCATGGGGAAACGAAAATTCAATTTAAGTAGGCAGCTGATCAGAAGATTGGCTGCCTTTCTTCAAATTACTTAAAGTTAAATATTAAACTACATGACGGGTTGCATGATTACTAGTTCTATAATAAAAGAAATAAATGAATAAACCTTAGCATTTGCATGAATGAAATAAAATTAATATGTAATTAATAAAATGTGATTAATGGAGGTTGATCAATTGTCTACAAACCTAAATAAGAACCACATTTTTGTCGCAATGGATGGAAACGATTCGGCCAATGGATCATTTGAGACACCGCTGGCTACCTTCAGAGAGGCACAAGCTCGCGTTCGTAAGATGAGTGCTTTAATGGATTCAGATATTACGGTTAACTTTCGGGCGGGTCATTACTTTCTTGATGAGCCGCTTGAATTTCTAAGCGATGCTGGGGATTCTGGAAGAGAAGGCTTTCGAGTTATTTATCAAGCCTTCGGCTTTAGTACGAAACAGCAGGAGTCCGTTATGCTTAGTGGAGGCAAACCGCTTACTGGCTGGACATTACATGATCCGAAATTTAATATTTGGAAGACCTCGATCGGTGATCGTAAACCACGACAATTGTTCATCAATGACAAACGAGCAGAACGTGCTGCAGTGGACAGTTTAAAGGGCGCATGGATCCAAACCGATACTGGTTATAAGGTGACAGGGCTGACAGAAAGAAGATGGAGCAATGACAAAGATCTGGAATTCGTATACACGGGCATTTATCCGTGGTCAGAAGCGCGTATGGGCGTCGCTTCGGTTGAAACCGTCGGATCCGAGACTATTTTCACCATGACACAGCCTGCTTACGATAATGCTGTCAAACTGTATCAAAGTACAATGCCTGAGGCGTCCACAGATGGTGACAACTATATAGAATACGAAATGTATGGACTTTCCCGCCCAACCCAGATCGAAAATGCTTTGGATTATCTTCAGAAGCCTGGCTCCTTCGCGGTCGGCTCTTCACAACCAGGAAACCATTTCTTGTATTATATACCTCGTGAGGGTGAGGATATGGATCTGATTCAAGCTGTAATTCCCGTACATGAATCCCTGATTGACGGTAGAGGTACTCCTGATAATCCACTAAGAAACCTTGTGTTTCAAGGCTTTACCTTTGCACATGCTACATGGCATCGTCCTAGCGGACCGGATGGATTCCTGCATTATCACGGAGCCACTTATTACAACGGAGGCGATGTCCATTCCGTAGAATGGGCGGCGGGCGCATCATTGAACGTTCCAAGTCATCCCGAAGTTACGCCAAGCGCTTTACGATTTGAAAGTGCAGTGAATATTTTATTACAGTACAACCAATTCATTCATTTAGGAACAGGTGCGATTGAATTTACTACAGGAAGTTCCTCTAATTACATCAAGCACAATCGTTTCCACGATATCTCGGCTACAGCAATTATGATAGGTACGGATCTTGCTGGTTTTGAAGAGGGTAAAACGTCGAACAATTACATGGAGTACAATCATATTCAAAATACAGGTTGCGAGTATCATGGCTCCTCCGCCATATTGCTCATGAACACACAGTATTCAACTATAGCTCATAATCAAATCAATGACGTACCACACTGCGGTATTGTTGTATATGGCGGGAAAATGGCTCGCGGAGTTGAAATATTAAATAATCTCGTGTTTAACACCATGAAGAAGTTGGCCGACGGCGGAGGCATTTATCTTGCAGAAAGCCAAGGGACTTCTGAAGCCGATGCTGCCATCGTCAAAGGCAATGTGATATACAATACAATAACGTCTTACAATTTCAGCTTATATGTGGATTATGGTGCTCGCTGGATCTTAATTGAAAACAACGTGATCTACGGAGGCGATGCACCTGTCGTCCTGCATGTCATGCCTCCAGCTCAAAATATAACTTATAAAAAGAACTATTGGGATCAACATCCGCAAGGTTTCGATGTACCGCCAAAGGGAATTACATTAGAAGATAATCATATTATTCATGGGGAGACTTTCGAAGTCGCCATTTCGCAATATACTGAGGCACAAGTTATCGCAGGTAACGCTGGAGTGGAAAAAGAATAAGTTGAACCATGATAAACATTGTAGATTAAAACAAATGTCCAAACCTAAATCACTCCCTCACGCAGGCGTAGCTGCTATTCGGGAGTGTTTTCGAAAAATGCTGTTCCTATTCGGATTCGCTAATATCGTAACGGGCTCGCTCTGTCTCCACCATCATCGTCTGGTTGTCCATCCGGGTCTGCATTATTTTCTCCACCGGAATTAGAAATGTATTCTCTGGCAGGGGAAGCTCTGTACCACCCGGCTGGATAACCCGGCCTTCTCCTCGCAAAATCAACACCGATTCATTCGTGTAACCATCTAATGCATGGGTATGATCATCATGTATGCCCTTATGTTCCAGCTTGAGTTGGACCTCGTCGGTATCTCCTTGCTCCACTTTGCGAATATGCAGGTTTCCGCCGATATGATTATCGAGCCAGTCCATTATGGACTGCAGGTTTTCACTCATCAGCCTCGTCTACCTTTCGTTTCGTGAGCGCATTCGGCGATACGGTGGTGCAGGAGCCCTGAAAACCGTCATTCATCTTCAGTTCATCGAGGTGCTCCCGCATATTCTTATCAGTAGGTAACTCAGCCGTCAGCTTCACGGACGAGTGAAATTCTACGTGTCCGCGTTTTTCAGTGTTGCTCATTTATCGCACTCCCGTCTGGTTATAAATAGTGCCAAAGCCGAATGCACGTAGTATTACCTTCTCCCAATTGAATTATTCTGCTTCCCGATTCTTGCATTTTGGCTGTATCATGTTAGTTTAATAGAAAGACTGATTGTCCGATGAACGAAGGCTTCTTTTAATAGATATCGAGTATAAGCGGTTTGTGAGGGGGGATGAATGGTTTACCATCTGTGGAAAACAGTGATACTTGTTGGTCTCTGCAGGACATGATATATTAATCATCCAGCCGCGAAATGGTTGGACGATAAGCGAACAGGAAGGATTTTCTTCTTGCCTTGAAGCTTGTGAAAGTAGTATATTAATATTCCGGCCAATTGAGAGATGGTATTAATGCCAACTGAAACCGGAGAAGCAAACAATCGAAGCAGTAAGTTGGAAAAACTTACGCCTTGAAATGAGCTTGGCTGATATGTTACATTAGTTTTCCTACCGGTTGAACTGGTGGGGCGGTAAGCAAAATGGAAGGTTTTACTTCTTGCAATGAAGCTTATCGGCATGATATATTAATCTTCCGGCGCTTTTAAAGGCCGAAACGAGAAGCAAAGTTGATCTTTGAAAACTGAACAACGAGTGAGCGGGTTTCACGCAAGTGAAATCTAAAAATTAGAGTCAGATGCAAATCTGATCTCGTCAGATTCAAAATGAGCAAGTCAAACA